>JAVWTB010000008.1:0-180834 GCA_036667955.1 Comamonas sp. | reverse complement strand
GAGCAACCGCCTTGTAAGCGGTAGGTCATCAGTTCGATTCCGATAACCGGCACCATCCGACTATCTCAGATAGTCTCAAATCCTCTCAAAACCCGCATGTTTCCTAGCATTGCGGGTTTTTTGTTGTCTCAGGAGCTATTGCGTAACCCCACTACATACCGCCAAAATGTCGGTGATTGTGTCGGTATGTGGAAGCACCGCCGATCCAGATACCGACAGGCAGTGTTACAGATGGGAGATCGCTATGCCTCTACCGGATACCTTCGTACGCCAGGTGAAGCACTCGGGCAAGGTCAACGGGGACAAGTACGCCGATGGTGGCGGAATGTATTTGCTGGTCAAGGCGGCGGGCAAGTATTGGCGGATGGACTATCGCTTTGCCGACAAGCGCAAGACGCTGGCGCTGGGCATCTATCCCGATGTTTCGCTTGCCAAGGCCCGCCAGCGCCGCCAGGAGGCCCGTGAGCTGCTGGCTGATGGGATAGACCCAAGCGAAGCTAAAAAGGCCAAGGAGGCCCAGGTAGTGGCGGTGACGGCAAATACCGTGCAGGCTGTGGGCGACCTGTGGCTGACAACTAAACGGGGCGGCTGGAGCGATACTCACTATGAGCGGGAGCATCGCAATCTGCACAAAGACGTTTACCCGTTCATTGGCGGCCGGCCTATCTGCCAGATTGAACCGCCTGAGCTGCTGAGAGTGATCCGTCGTGTAGAGGAACGCGGTGCGCTGGATGTGGCCCACCGGGTGCTGTTAACCAGCCGGGGAGTCTGGCAGCACGCGGTCGCAGAGGGTTACGCCCAGCGAGACATCACCCAGGACATTAAAAAGGCGCTCAAGACGCACACCAAGCAGAATTACCCAGCCATCACCAATCCTGCTGAACTAGGCAAGCTGCTGCGGGCGTGCGACGGCTACAAGGGAGGGCCTGTGGTGCGGGCGGCGCTGGCCATCGTCCCTGTGCTATTTCAGCGGCCTGGCAACATTCGCACAATGCGATGGGCTGATCTTGATCTTGATCTTGATGGCGGCATGTGGGCCATTCCTAGCGCCGACATGAAGCGAACCATTGCTCAGAAGCTCAACGGTGCTGAGCACCTGGTGCCGCTGCCCCGCCAGGTCGTAGAGGTGCTACGAGACCTGCAGCCGCTCACTGGTGGCCGGGAATTCGTGTTTCCTGGCCTGCGTGATCCCAAAGCGCCAATGTCAGAGGCCGCTGTGAGTGCTGCTCTCAACGCAATGGGCTACAAGAATATTCAGACTTGGCACGGCTTCCGTGCAACTGGCCGAACCATCATCCGTGAGCAATTGCGCTACCCCAAGGACGTGATCGAGTACCAGCTCGCTCACAAGGGCCAGGTAACTCACGGGGGCGCATATGATCGAGCCGAATATTTAGACGAGCGCAGAGAGATGTTGCAGGCATGGGCCGACTACCTGGACAAGCTCAAGGCCGGGGCCGATCTGATTCAGTTTAAATCGGCATAAATTCTTCTTGAACGAGCTGAACGAGCTGAACGGGATTTAGATATATTGGTCTGAAGGCTAATAGAAATGGGCCAAAGGTCATTTGAAAGGTTTTGCGATGAGTGCTGATTTTGATGAAGAAAATCTCGGGAAATTGACCCGAGAAGAATGGCTTGCACGAGCAGATAAAGTGAGTGAACTAGCTTGGATTGACGCGTTGGACAAAGTGGAACAAATGGCGCTGGGAAGCGAACTTGTTCTACCGCGAGAGATATCTGGATTGCATCCAAGGTCCAACACTCAATACACGAGAACTTTTGACGTTCTTCATGGTGAATTTGAGGGCAGATTGCCGGCTTTATTCGCATATGCGCAATGGATGAAGTGGGTAGCAGGTTGGGATGGCGCCTACTGGTTTATGCATTCCATTGAACAAGGTGTTGTGTTGGACAACGATTCCACGCGGGCACGATGCACTGCTGAAGGATATGCTTTGCATGAGGGATGGTCTTATGCGGTGTTCAATAAGCAAGGCGAATTCAATCGACATAAACTTTATCAAACGATGGCTGAGCGGTATGGTCTAGGAGACAGGCCGTCTGATTACCGAGTCTTATCAGCGTTGGAGTTGCATTGGCTATGGCTGGCAAGTGATCAAGGCCTTGAGCGTGAAAAATTCCTTGAATACTTGTACGAGGCTGGAGAAGCTAGTGCATTAGCCAGCGGGCTGCATATGTGGGATGAAGGCGTGAAATGTTCACTTGAAGAAATGGAGTCGGATCCGAATAGCAAAGCGGCATTGTCTGCGAGAAGATTGTTAGCGAAGGCTGCCGCAGAAGCAAGGCATGCGCCTAATCAGGCTATCCGCGAAAAAGTTGTGGCCAGGTACAAAGATGAGAGAGAAAAATACTCCAGCAAAGACAGTGCCGCCTTCGCATTTACCAAAGACTTTCCATTTGAGTTCTCGACAATAAGAGATTGGTTGAAGGGGGTGTAGTCCACCCGGGTTCTGCAGGCATACCCCAGGCTATGCCTGCATGGTTCGAGCCTTGCCCGCAAGCTAGCATAGGCTGCAGGCAGGTGGCGGGTTATGCCTGCAAACTGGCTTCTCTGCCGACTTGTTAAAAGCGAAAGTTCATTCCATACCGCAGCACTTGATGCAACGCGGGTTCAAATGGAGTGAAACATGGCATCAATTCAGTCTTACCGCCCAAAGCAAGCCGCCGAGCTGCTGGGCATTGGTACTGCGACCCTCTGGCGCTGGATCAAGAGCCGCCCAGACTTCCCCCAGCCGATCAGACTGTCTGCGCGCTGCACGGTTATTCCCGCTGACAAGCTGATTGCCTGGCGCGATGCCCAGGCTGGAAAGTGAGGCGCAGGATGTCTTGCGTAATCTCGCATAGTCGGTATACTGAAACTGTCACGCCAGTAAAGCGTGATCGGGATTGGACTCCCGCTGAATCCGCTGCGACGAAAGCCGCAGTTTCCGCAATGGAGTGCGGCTTTGTCGTTCTTGCCCCTTTTATGGCGGCTCGACAGGCAGGCGCAAGCCTGGCCGGTTCGCGCAAGCGGGTTCCCGGTAGTCCAACCTGTCGAGCTGCCGCCCTGATTGGACTCAGAGCGGTGGTTTCAAGAAACCGAACCTGCTTGGAGGCCTCCATGGCTAGCCCTCACTGCGCATCTGCGCCCACGCCCACCACGGGCACCCCTGACCCTATCCAACTGCAAACGCTGGCGCTCAATAGCTTGAGCCGCTGCAAATCTACGTTGCTCGCTAACGAACCGATGTATGGCTTTGCCCAGAGCTTGCTGGCTGATGCCCAGCAGGCCATCGCAGCGCTTTGCGCCCTCGAACAGCAACAGGAGGGCTAATCCATGACTACCCATAAAAACGCTGCCCGCGTGGCAGTGGTGGCGGAGCCTTGCCCGAATGGTTCTGTTAACACCCCATGGACACCTGACCACCATGCAACGGCAAAGCAGCCCAAGCCGATAAAGCTGCTGGAGCTGGGGACGGGCAACCATGGAAAATGCGCCCGGTTCGTGTTCCTGGAAGGCTGGGAGCGTTGCATAGATCTGCCGACCGAGGCGGATGCATACCACCCCCTTTTTGATGACCTGCCTAGCGCTGAGCGCACCAGCTTGCGAAAGCATGCAGAGTCGCCAGTAGTGACGGGCGCCAATGGCGTCAAGACTCAACAGAGGGCACTGTCTTTCACCACCCGTACCGTGGGACGCGGCGGGTACACCCTCGATTTCAATGAGTTTGATGTTCCCGAGGAAAGCTACTGCGACGGCTTCATTACGGGCTACCGCTGCGCAGGGGAATTGCTGGAGGCGTTGAAGCGTGGGTATGGGCCTCACATCGATGCACGGAGCATCGTCAGGGCAGTAGTTCGGGCCTCCAACAACAAGGGCGCAAAGATCAGCCGCCATGGTGCCGCAGCGGCGTTCATGACGGTGGTGAACGATGCCCTCAAGTTTCTTGCTACCCATGGGGCGCATGGCAAGTACATAGCGGGCAAGGTCGAGCAAGCCCAGGAATATGCAGCAGGGCTTGCAAAGCATGAAGCCCAGGAGAAAGCTGCCTTTGTAGAGCGTATGCGCCAGGCGAAGGCAGGCAAGCGTGCTGCGCGGGGAGGTGCAGCATGAGCTACCTCGCCAAGACCATCAGCACCCCCATGACCCCTGGCGAAATCAAGCAGCGGGCACGGCTTTGGTACGACCGGCAGATCGAGATCATCTCTAAGGCGCATGGGCCGAGCTGGCCAGAGCATAAGGAATGGGTAGACGCCTATCTACAGGAAGAAATCCGCCAGCGGCTTTGGGACATGGGATGGAGGCCAAAAAATGGTTGATCCACTGAGCCCATTTGACGAGATGAATCCAGACCAGGCCCCATCGCGGCAACGGAAGGTCCGGCAGCGCGCTACTGAAACCCAGCCCAACAAGAGCAGTGTGCCGACCTTCCCGCCGCTGGAGGATGGCTATACGCAGACTGGAGAGGTAAACCCACCACGCGGCATTCAAGTGCTGCTGACCTGTGGAACTGACCTCCAACCTGAGCCGGTGCGCTGGCTGTGGGAGTACTGGCTGGCGCTGGGCAAACTGCACATCCTGGCTGGGGCACCTGGCCAAGGCAAAACGACTCTATCGCTGACCATGTGCGCAACTGTGACCATTGGCGGTCGCTGGCCGGATGGCAAACGCTGCGCCGCTGGCAACGTGTTGATCTGGAGCGGTGAGGACGACCCTGCCGACACCCTGCTGCCCCGTCTGCTAGCTGCTGGCGCTGACCGCAGCCGCTGCTACTTCATTGAGGGCGCACGCGACGAGAAAGGCAACGTGCAGCCCTTCGACCCTTCGCGTGATCTTCAAGGCCTGCTGCAGGCGATTGAGCAGATAGGCGGCATACGTCTTTTGGTGATCGATCCTGTGGTCTCGGCCGTCACAGGCGACAGCCACAAGAACACCGAGGTGCGCCGCGCTCTGCAGCCGCTGGTCAACCTGGCCGATGCATGTGATTGCGCTGTGCTGGGCATCACCCATTTCGCCAAAGGCGGGCAGGGTACAGACCCAGCTCAACGGGTTGTTGGCAGCGTGGCATTTACCGCTGTGGCGCGTGTGGTGCTGGTTGCGGCCAAGGTCAAAAGCATGGAGACAGGGGAGGATGCCCGCATCCTGGCCCGTAGCAAGTCCAACCTTGGCCCAGACGATGGAGGCTTTGAGTACCACTTGGAGCAAACCGAGCCGCTGCCAGGCATTCAGGCTTCGCGGATTGCGTGGGGCAAGGCAGTGGAGGGCACTGCACGCGAGCTGCTGACTGATCCCACCGAAGAGATGGACGAGGTGAGCGCTGAAAAGAGTGACCTTGCGATGTTCATTTGGGCTGAGCTGCGCACCGGTATCACTCCAAGCAAGGCAGTAGAGGCCACCTTGATCGGCATGGGCTACAGCAAAAAGCAGATCCGCACCGCTCGGGAAAAGATGGCGATCAAGCCCAGCAAAAACGGTGTGACTGGCGTTTGGTATTGGTCGCTGCCTGATGGTTTCAATCCCAAACCTGAATGGCTATCAGCAGTGGGCGAAGACCAAGATGCCCAGCAAGATGCCCAAGATGCCCAACTTTTAAAACAGGGCAAGTTGGGCATCTTGGGGGCATCTTGCCCCATTGACCCGGGTGAAAAGACCGACAAGGAGAAATTCTGATGACCGCAGAAACCATCCTTTTTGAGCTTCTGGAATGCGGCATCACGCCCACTGTCACGCCAGACGCCCATGGCATCGAGGTTGAGGCTGGATTGCTCAACGATGCCCAGCGGGCAGCAATCCGGGCTAACAAATATGAACTGATTGCCTGCATCCAAGACGCTGCCCGGCTCACCGCCGAGCTGAGGGCCGCTGCCATGCGTGCCTGCGACTACTGGGGCGATTCACCCCAGGCCAGGGAGCAGATGCGCCAAGACATTCTGAACAGTAGGCCAGAACACCGCCAGGAGCTGCTGCGCATGTTCAAGAACGACTATCCCAATAAGTGAGAGCCACCATGACACAGCAAAACCTGAAAAAACCTGAAATCGGCAATGGCGAAGCGCTTCGCCGGTTGGGACAAATAGCGTTGGACTTCTATGACGCATCGAGCTGCGTCTGGGAGGCGAGAGCTATCTTGGAAAAGGCCAACCGCCAATGGTTAGACGAGCATCAGCTTGAAGGCGTGGAGCGGGATACGCCGGCCTGGGAGCAAATGACCCAAGCAACCGCTGCAGAACTGGATCACCTGGTGCGGATGAAAACGCGGCGGGGCTATGTGCAAAGTCGCTTGCTTAAACGAGCGGCCGTGATGGTCGGCGACGAAAAGCAGGGGCGCTCGGATCAAGGCATAGGTGTAGTCGGCAAGAAACTCGCGTTGCTGGATCTGCAAAAAAAGATCGTGGACCCTAGGCAATTGAGGGCGCTAGACAAGCGCCGGCTGAGTGCTGCGCTCAGTGATGCGGGAGTGTCGCGCAGCGTGTGTTTGCAGATATGCCGCGATTACTTTGGGCCACCTGGCCAAGACACTGAAGCAGCAGCACTTGCATAGCGGAAAGTAAGTTTTATAATGCTGCAAGCAGCATTATAAATTTCCAGAAAGCTTGAGGGATTCGGCTTTTTGGGTCGCTTGTTGGTCTGATGGAATCGGCCAACGAAGCCGCCGACAAGGATTTGTCCAGCGCCTGAGGGATTCGGTAAAGGAAGTTGTCCAGCGTCACGGAGCGCACAGCAAGCGCAAACGCAGTAGCCCATTGGGCTGCTCTCCACACTTCTTTTATTGAAACTTTATGACCATTGAACAGACTATCAGCGACCTCGGAACTGCATTCGAGAGCTTCAAAGCCCGCTATGAGGGGCGCTTGGATGAGCAGCAAAAGGAAATCGAAGACGCGCACACCAAGATCGCCGCTAAGGAAATGCAAGGCGGCGAACTTGCCAAAGACGAACCCGGTGTGATCCAGAGCTTCAAGGCGCTTCGCTCCTCAGGCGACTTCAAGGCCCACTACACCAAGCAGGCGTCCGGCAATGAGAAAGTCGGTCTATCCGATTTTGTTCGTGCTGTAGCTGGCATGAAAACCAGCGAAGCAGCTGTGCAGGCGCTGGGCCGTGGCCAGGACACCGCAGGAGGCTATGCGGTCCCCCATACGGTGATGCCTGAGATCCTGTCTGCAATGACCCCGGCTAGCAGCCTTATGCAAGCAGGAGCAGGTGTGGTGCCACTGGAGCAGGGTGTGAAATCCGTCACCTCTGCTGTCGTGAACGCAATCCCTCAAGCTGCCTGGCGCGTTGAGTCTGGTGCGCTGGCGCAGTCCGAGCCCACGTTCCGCGGCGTCACTGCAGTGCCTCAGTCGCTGGCCTTCATGTTCAAGGTATCGCGTGAGCTTCTTGCTGATGCACCCAACATGGAAGCCGCACTGCGTATCGCCATCGGCCAGGCATTCGCAAAGGAGCTGGACCGTGTTGGCCTGCGTGGTAGCGGTACTGCACCTGAGCCCCGTGGTCTTCTGAACACGGCCGGTGTGCAAGTAGTGGACTTCGGTGGTGCCAATGGTGCAAGCCTTGCCAGCTACGCACCCATCCTGCAAGGCATGGGCGCTGTGATGAACGCCGATGGCCCAATGCCAAATGCAGTGATCGGAGCGCCTCGCAGCGTCATCAGCCTGGCCGGCCTGGTAGACACCACCGGCCAGCCGATTCGCAAGCCCGAGCTGCTGCAGAGTCTGCCTATCCTGCACACCTCGCAAGTGCCAGTGGATCTGACTGTGGGCACTGGCAAGGATTGCTCCGAGCTGTACGTGGGAGACTTCCGTGGAATGTACTTCCTGATGCGTGAGAACGTGAGCATCCAGCTCTTGCGTGAAGCCTTTGCATCGACTGGTGAGATTGGCTTTGCCTGCCACGTTCGTGCTGATGTGGTGATCCCATATCCACAGACGTTCGCAGTGGTCAAGGGCGTGCGAGCCTAAGCCTTAACAGCCTCAAACTACAAGCCCCGCATGGTTCGCCCAGCGGGGTTTTCATTTACATCAGGCGTGGCCTACCTCAGTAGGACGGCTACACTTTTGAAATCCAGGCAACTTCCAACAAATTGCAATGAGCGCAGAGACCGCAGTTGAACTGACCCGCATGCATCGCGGCCTGATGGAAAAGCACACATACTTTTTGCTGACAGCTGCGGGTGCCTGCATCGGTTTCGCAATGACTCAGGTGAAAGACCTTGAACCATTGCGCGAACACTTGGCATTAGCTCTGGCGCTGTTCTGTTGGGGGCTTAGTTTTTGGACCGGATGCCGCCGTGTAGATGCAGTGTTGACACACACTATCCAGAACCTTGAGGTTGTCAGGATTCACAACCAGGCCGGCCCATATGAGGGGCTTGACTTTACGGCTTTGCAAGTCGAAGTGGGCGCGTTTCAATCAGGGATGAAAAGAAGCAACAAAAAGGCGCAGCATAACTACCGCTTGCAGGTGTTATTCCTGTTGGTCGGTGTGGTTTGCTACGCTAGCTGGCAGGTCCTGCTCATGATCAGTCGTGCATGAGTGAGTTAGTCAATCCACTGAGGCATGCCCCCGGGCCTAGAAAGTCGGCAAAGCCTTTGCCCCGGAAACCGACCTGTTCCGCACGCGCAGAAAATTTCCCCCGTATGAATTTGTTAATCAAATGGCTGGACATGAAAACGGCCCGCCAACCCGCATGGATGCTGACTCTAGGGCCGCTTTGAATTCATTTGATTTGTTAAAGGCGGTGCAGTTATTTGTTTAACTAACTCATTCCTCCATAGCAGCGCTAATTCCATCAATGCTGTCGCTGATTCGGTCCATGGCAGTGGACAGCGCCATGACGCTGTGACCTATCTCGCGTAAAGCTGCACTGTTGACCTTGGCCGTAACAGCAGCGTTGCAGTCGGATGCGGCAGCGGCAATGTATGCTGCAACGAGATCAGGGTGGGCTGCCGCGTAGCCCTTCCCCAATGCTTCATCAATCGAAGCTATTGCCGTACGCAAGTAGCCATCAACAGTCATAGTCGCATGCTGGGTGAGAGTTGAAAAGTCTGCTGTGATCTGGTCTGAATCGCGCATGTGTGTCTCTTCGATTTAGTTGCGTAAGCGAAATGGCTATTTGTTTAAAAAAATAACCCCCCACGAGATTTTCACTCTTTGGGGGGCTGCCTATTGCGTGAATGTATTGCACCAGTGGGGGTGGGTGCAGTAACAATCAATACATAGGATTACTTTGATTCCTAAATTTAGGCCAGAGTGATCAGTTTCCAAGTAACTGCTTTGCCATTGTGTGGAGGCATAACATTGCCCTTTGCAATGGGTGCTGTTGTTGAAGGAGTATCTTCCGACTTCCAAACGCCGCTCTCAGGGCATTTTTCACCAGTTTTTGCGGTAGTTCCTACACCTGCCATGTCATCTCCTAGTTCGTGCAGCAAAATGGCTACAAATAATCATGGCATTCTGTTTCAGTTTGTTGCTACGGTGTTTTTGCTGATTGAAATTTTAGCTAGCAAGGGTACTTTAGTAGTTGTCGGTATATTTGTCGGTTCTGAAGTCAATGGTGCAGGATAAATAACATATAAAACAAATGCTTGAGCGCTGAATTGGATTCCGATAACCGCACCAGAAGCATTTCAAAGCCGTTCTCAGCAAGCGCTGTGAACGGCTTTTTCGCGTCCGGGCTTGGCTGGGGCGCGGGCGGCGGCGTGTCAGCGCAGTACTTTGAGGCGAATATCGGCTGTCGGGTAGCCTTTGACGCGCAGATGGGCGGCCATCGCGGGCAGCAGCTGCTTCATTTTGGCGGCGCAGGCGTTGTTGGCCACCAGCAGGCACCACTGGTCGCCGTCGATGGGGCCCGGCTTGATCGATGCGCGCAGCATCGGGGGAATGAGGAATTCCACCAGCTGGTAACGGGCAGTGGACTCCCGCGTCAAAGCCACCAGGCTGGCCAAGCTGGGCGCCTCGTTTGCGGCTTGTTCTACGGTGACGGCGAAATGCCGACGTTGGGGCTTGATCATGGTGGGGGAGTGGGACGTCCAGAGGCGGGCCAGGCGCGATAGCCATACATTGCAATGCACCTGCCACAACGCATTCTATTCAGGGTTGTAGAATGTTTTATTCGGCAGGTATGGTTTTCGGTATTGAAGCCGGGGTCATTGCCTCCATCTGACACAACACTAAACACTAGGAATTCCGGTCGCATGGCAGGGGTGGACGCAAGTGCTATCGCCTGCTGTGTGGTTCTGTTCGCATGGCAACCAATTTCTTCACCAAAATTTTTGGCAGTCGCAATGATCGCCTGCTCAAGCAATACCGCAAGGTCGTCACGCGCATCAACGCGATGGAGCCTGAGTACGAAAAGCTCAGCGACGAGCAATTGCGCGAGAAGACTCAGGAATTTAAAAACCGGGTCGCCGGTGGAGAGTCGCTGGACGACATCCTTCCCGAGGCATTTGCCGTGGTGCGTGAAGGCTCCAAGCGGGTGATGAAGATGCGCCACTTCGATGTGCAGATGCTGGGCGGCATGGCCCTGCATTACGGCAAGATTGCCGAAATGCGCACCGGTGAAGGCAAGACGCTGACAGGTACCTTACCGGTGTACCTGAACGCCTTGAGCGGCGGCGGCGTGCACGTGGTGACCGTCAATGACTACCTGGCCACCCGCGACGCGACCTGGATGGGCCGCCTCTACAATTTCCTGGGACTGAGCGTCGGTATCAACCTGTCGCAGTTGCCCAAGCATGAAAAGCAGGCCGCCTACCACTCCGACATCACCTACGGTACCAACAACGAGTACGGCTTTGACTACCTGCGCGACAACATGGTGCAGGATGCCAGCGAGCGCGTGCAGCGCAATCTCAATTTCGCGATTGTTGACGAGGTGGATTCGATCCTGATCGATGAGGCACGCACGCCCTTGATCATCTCCGGCCAAGCCGAAGACCATACCGCTGCCTACTTGGCCATGCGCGAAGTGGTGCCCACGCTCACCCGCCAAGAAGGTGAAGCCGACCCCCGCACCGGCGAGGGCGTGACCAAGCCCGGTGATTTCACGGTCGATGAAAAGGGCCACCAAATCCACCTGACCGAGCAAGGCTACGAAGCGGCCGAGCGCATTCTGGCCGAAAAGGGCATGCTGGCCGAAGGCGCATCGCTCTACGATCCCGCCAACATCACCCTGGTGCACCAGCTGTATGCGGCGCTGCGCGCCCAGCACCTCTACCACCGCGACCAGCACTATGTGGTGCAGGGCGGTGAGGTGGTGATTGTCGATGAGTTCACTGGCCGCCTGATGTCGGGCCGCCGCTGGAGCGAAGGCCTGCACCAGGCCGTGGAAGCCAAGGAAGGCGTGGAAATCCAGGCTGAGAACCAGACCCTGGCATCGATCACCTTCCAGAACTACTTCCGCCTGTACAACAAGCTGGGCGGCATGACGGGAACGGCTGATACCGAGGCCTATGAGTTCCAGGAAATCTACGGTCTGGAGACCGTGGTGATCCCCCCCAACCGCCCTAGCAAGCGCGACGACCAGCTCGACCGCGTCTACAAGACCACGCCCGAGAAATACACCGCCGCGATCAATGACATCCGCGAGTGCTACGAGCGCGGCCAGCCGGTGCTGGTGGGCACCACCTCGATCGAGAACTCCGAAATCATCGACGAGATGCTCAACAAGGAAAACCTGCCCCACCAGGTGCTCAATGCCAAGCAGCATGAGCGCGAGGCAGACATCATTGCCCAGGCCGGACGTCCAGGCGTGATCACCATTGCGACCAATATGGCCGGTCGGGGTACCGACATTGTGCTGGGTGGCAATATCGAAAAGCAGATTGCGGCCATCGAGAACGATGAGTCGCTGTCCGAGACCGAGCGCCGCAACAAGGTCGATGCCTTGCGCGCCGACTGGAAGGTCGAGCACGACAAGGTCACCGAGCTAGGCGGTCTGCGTATCATCGCTACCGAGCGCCATGAATCGCGCCGTATTGACAACCAGCTGCGTGGCCGTGCCGGCCGCCAGGGTGACCGCGGTTCCTCGCGCTTCTACCTGTCGCTGGACGACCAGCTGATGCGCATTTTTGCGGGCGACCGTGTCAAGGCCATCATGGAGCGGCTGAAGATGCCCGATGGCGAAGCCATCGAGGCGGGCATCGTGACCCGCTCCATCGAGAGCGCCCAGCGCAAGGTGGAAGCACGCAACTTCGACATGCGCAAGCAATTGCTCGAATACGACGATGTGGCCAACGACCAGCGCAAGGTCATCTACCAGCAGCGCAATGAGATCCTGGATGCGGCTGACCTGTCGCCGATGATTGATGGCATGCGCGATAGCGCACTGGCCGATATCGTGCGCCAGTACGTGCCCGTGCAATCGATGGAAGAGCAGTGGGACCTGGCAGGTCTTGAGAAGGTGCTGCGCGACGAATGGCAGATCGAGTTGCCCCTGGTGCAGCTGCTCGAAAGCTCCGAGTCGATCACCGACGAGGAAATCGAAGAGAAGGTGGTTGCCGAAGGCGCACGTCTTTTCAACGACAAGCTGGAGCAGGCGGGCAAGGAGAACTTCATGCAGTTCATGCGTGCGGTGCTGCTGCAGACCCTGGATTCGAGCTGGCGCGACCATTTGGCCGCGCTGGACTATCTGCGCCAAGGCATCCACCTGCGCGGCTATGCGCAAAAGCAGCCCAAGCAGGAATACAAGCGCGAAGCCTTCGAGCTGTTCAGCCAGCTGATCGACCAGGTCAAGACCCAGGTCACCCGGGTGATGATGTCCGTGCAGATCCGCTCGCCCGAGCAGCTCGATGAAGCCACCGAGCAGCTGGAGCAAAGCAATGACCGCACGGCCCATGTGACCTACAGCGGCCCCGATGAGTCGGGTGATGCCGAGGCCAGCGAGCCCCTGGCCTTGCCAGAAGGCGCGCGCGTGGCCCGCAACGACCCATGCCCATGCGGCAGCGGCAAGAAATACAAGCTTTGCCACGGTAAACTCGCTTAAATTACCGGATCGCTTCACCACAACGGGCTTTGACTGGTTCATCGCCCGTTTTTTTCATGGTTTCAAGGAAAAGACTGATATGCCCGTCAATTTGAAAGCCCCCGTAGCGCAGGACCTGGCACCTGTCGCCGGTATTCGCATTGGTGTGACGGAGGCCGGCGTGCGCAAGGCCAACCGCAAGGATGTGACGGTGTTCTTGCTGGACGAGGGCAGCCATGTGGCCGGCGTGTTCACCAAGAACCGCTTTTGCGCCGCGCCCGTGCAGATCTGCCGCGAGCACTTGGCCAGTCATGGAAATGCCATCCGTGCCATCGTTATCAACACCGGCAATGCCAATGCCGGCACGGGTGCCGACGGCCTGGCCCGCGCGCATGCCACCTGCGATGCGCTCGCTGGCCTGCTCAAGATCGATGCCCAGCAAGTGCTACCGTTCTCGACCGGCGTGATCATGGAGCCGCTGCCGGTGGACCGCATCACCGCCGGCCTGCCTGCGGCCATTGCCGATGCGCAGCCAGGCCACTGGGCCAAGGCGGCCGAAGGCATCATGACCACCGACACCCTGCCCAAGGCGTTTTCCGCCTCGGCCACTGTGGGCGGCAAGACGGTGCAGGTCACCGGCATCAGCAAGGGCGCGGGCATGATCCGCCCCAATATGGCCACCATGCTGAGCTTCTTGGCCACCGATGCCGCCATCAGCCCCGCGCTGATGCCGGCCTTGGCCAAGACCCTGGCCGACCAATCCTTCAACCGCATCACCATTGATGGCGACACGTCGACCAATGATTCTTTTGTCGTGGTTGCTACGAACCAAGCGGGCAATGCGCCTGTCAACGACTGGAACACCGCCGATGGCCAGGCCTTGATGGCCGCCATGCGTGACGTGGCGCAAAAGCTGGCGCAGGCGATTGTGCGCGATGGCGAGGGCGCCACCAAGTTCATTCAGATCGAGGTGGAGCAAGGCCGCAATGAAGAAGAATGCCGCCTGGTGGCTTATGCGATTGCGCATTCGCCGCTGGTCAAAACGGCCTTCTTTGCCAGCGATCCCAACCTGGGTCGCATTTTGGCCGCCGTCGGCTATGCCGGTATCGATGACCTGGACCAGACCCAGATCGAGCTCTACCTGGACGATGTGCATGTCGCCACCAAGGGCGGCCGCAACCCAGCCTACCAAGAGGCCGATGGCCAGCGCGTGATGAAGCAGCAAGAGATTGTGGTGCGCGTGCAGCTGGGCCGGGGCAGCGCATCCACCCAACTGTGGACCTGCGACCTGAGCCACGACTATGTGAGCATCAACGCGGACTACCGCTCCTGATACCGCGTAGCCAGCGCGTCGGCCAGCCCCTGATCAAGGGCGTGCGCCGGCCCCGCTGGCGCCGTCAACCTTGTGCGTCTGGATACCATGACCGAGTCCTCCACTTCCCCTTTCTCAGCGCTTGAGCGCTTGGTGCAGCGCGCCGAGCAGCTGATGCAGCGCATCGAATCCGTCTTGCCCCAGGCGCTGCAGGCGCCGGCCGACTGGAGCGAGGCCATTGCCTGGCGCTACCGCAAGCGCGCCAATGGCTGCGGTGTGCTGGAGCCGGTGCGCCATGTGGGGGCCATGTCCTTGTCCGATCTGCAGAACATCGACGGCCAGAAGGACAAGATTGCCCGCAATACCGAGCAGTTTGTGGAAGGCAGCACGGCCAACAATGTGCTGCTGACGGGGGCCCGCGGTACCGGCAAGTCATCCTTGATCCGTGCCTGCCTGCACGCCTATGCGCCCCAGGGTCTGCGCCTGATCGAGGTGGACAAGGCCGATCTCACCGACCTGCCCGACATCGTCGATGTGGTCGCTGGCCGGCCTGAGAAATTCATCATCTACTGCGATGACCTGAGTTTTGAAGAGGGCGAGCCGGGTTACAAGGCGATGAAGTCGATCTTGGATGGATCGGTGTCTGCGGCCACGCCCAATGTGCTGGTCTATGCCACCAGCAACCGCCGCCACCTGTTGCCCGAATACATGACCGACAACCTGGCCCAGCAAAAAGGCGAGAACGGCGAGATCCACCCGGGCGAAGTGGTGGAAGAGAAGATTTCGCTGTCCGAGCGCTTTGGCCTGTGGGTGAGCTTTTACCCATTCAGCCAGGACGAGTACCTGCGCGTGGTGGGCCAGTGGCTTTCTGCACTGGGCGTCGCCGCCGCAGATATTGAAGCTGCCCGGCCCGAGGCCCTGGTGTGGGCGCTGGAGCGCGGCTCGCGCAGTGGCCGGGTGGCCCACCAGTTTGCCCGTGACTGGGCTGGCCGCAGCCAGCGCGAGATGCAGGGCCGCAAGCAGATTGCCGATGTGGCGGATCTGGGCGAAGAAGCCCAGGATTGATGAAGAAAGGCGACTGCTTGGCAGCCCCCGAAGACCTATGAGCCAGACTGAAACCACCGAAGCCCGCAGCTACACCGATGTCGCTGTGGGCGTGTTGATCCGCGAGAGCGACAATGCACTGCTGATTACAAGCCGCCCCATCGGCAAACCGCGCGCGGGCTGGTGGGAGTTTCCCGGCGGCAAGCTGGAGGCGGGCGAGACCGTCGAAGAGGCGCTGCGCCGTGAGCTGATCGAAGAGCTCGGCATCCGCATCGACAACTGCATCGCCTGGAAGGTGACCGAGCATGACTACACGCATGCGCTGGTGCGCCTGCACTGGTGCAAGGTGACGCAGTGGTCGGGCGACTTTGAAATGCGCGAAGGCCAGCAGATGTCTTGGCAGCAACTGCCGCTGACGGTGCGCCCGGTGCTGGAGGGGTCCTTCCCCGTGCTGCAATGGCTGAGCGAGGAACGCGGTCTGCCTTTTGATGCGGCAGCCTATGCCCATGCTGGGGAAGATGCACTGAAATAAGCGGGGCAGCACCCGTGGGTGCTGTGCTGATACCAGGTGCTGTGATTTTCAGTCTTCGAGGCGGGGATCGCCGTAGGGCTGGTCCAGCGGTGGGGATTCCGCAGGCACCCGGAAATCTTCATTGCCCCAGGCGCCCAGGTCAATCAGCTTGCAGCGCTCGCTGCAAAAGGGGCGAAACCGGTTGCTGCGTGCAAAGCTGGATGGCCCAGCGCACTGGGGGCACTGGATGCTGGGGAGTGCTGTATCGGCGGAAGAACTCATCGGGCTATTGTAGGGCGGCTTGGCTTGCAGCCCCATGCGTCAGGCATGCAGGCGCTCAAGCACAGAGCACCATTTCGTACTGACCGTCCTGCGTGGTCAGGCCCAGTTGGCCGCTCTCAGTCTTTTGCAGCATGCGTATCGAGATCATCAGCCGGTTGCCGCTGATCTCGGGTACCAGGTTGGCGCTCGGGTCCATCTTGAGGCGCAGCAGCTGGTAGATGCGGCCTTGGGGCAGGTTCTGCTGGAACTGGCCGCGCACAGTCGCAATGCGTTGCGGCGCGCCGGCATCACGAAACAGCCGCAGCAGCAAGATGAGGGCGCTGGCCAGAGGGGCAAACGAGGCCGTCCAGCCTTGCAGGTCGGCCCTGCGGCTGCTGCTGTCTGCGTGCAACCAGGCATGGTAGCTGGGCAGGTCAAAGGTGCAGGTGCCGCCAGGGATGCCGGTGCGGTTGCGGATGGCCATCAGCCACTCGTTCTCGATCAACAGCTGGCTGGGCTTGCCATTTTGGGCACGCAACTGGGCATGGGCCGTGTCGATCTGGCCAATGACCTTGTCCAGCATGTCCACGGCAATCATGGGATTGTCGCGGTAGGCATTGAATTGCTGGCGCTGGCGCTCCAGGTCCTTGAGCAGGTCGGTTTTCAGATCGCTGCGGGAGGCCACGTCCATCACCTCGAACAAGGTGGTGATCGCAAAGTGGTGGTCAATGTCCGTGTCGCGCTGCAGGAGTACGTCAAGCCGGCGCAGCAAATACTCCAGGCGGAGGTAGGCTCGCACACGTTCGTTGAAGGGGTACTCGTAAATAATCACGGATCAATCGGGCTGCGGAGGGCAGTAGTTGGCTATCAATCGATTGTATAGGTCGAATACTTCATCGCCTAGCGCTTGTAACGACAGCGTTTCATTCCAAAGCACCCAGTCGGCTTTGCGCAGGCGCTGCAAGCGGCTGGCCTGCTGCGCCATGATGGCCTCGATAGCTGACTCGGACAACTGGTTGCGCTGCTGCACGCGCGCGATCTGGGTGCGCTCCAGGCAGTCCACCACAATCACCTGGTCCAGGCGTGGGCTCCACTGGCTGGATTCGGCCAGCAGCGGGATGTCAAAGATCACCAGCGGTGCATCGGTATTGCTGCTGGCGTGCTGGTACTGCTGGTCGATGTGCTGGCGGATCAGCGGATGCAGAATGCCTTCGAGCTGGGCCTTGAAGGCGGGGTCCTGAAAAGCAGCCTCTCGCATCTGTGCGCGGTCCAGTGCGCCATCGGCATTGATGAAGTGCGCACCCATCTGCGCTGCAATCGGGCTGATGCCTGCGCCGCCCGCCAGGGTCAGGCTGCGGGCAATCTGGTCGGCATCGATCACATGGCAGCCCCACTGGGCAAAGCTTTGCGCCACCGTGCTTTTGCCGCAGCCGATTCCGCCGGTGACGCCAATGCGCGGCCGCATATCAGGGCTGCAACAAGCGGTCGACAATGCCGGTGCCGAACCACATCACCAAAAAACCGGCGCCCGCCAAAAAGGGGCCAAAGGGGATGTAGCCGCCTTCGCGCAGGTTCGAGAAGATCTTCATCGCAATGCCGATGACCGCACCCACCACCGAGGAGAACAGCGCAATCGGAATCAGTGCTTGCCAGCCAAACCAGGCGCCCAGCGCGGCCAGCAGCTTGAAGTCGCCATAGCCCATGCCTTCCTTGCCCGTCAGCAATTTGAAGGCCCAGTAAATCAGCCACAGCGACAGATAACCGATCGCTGCGCCAAACAGCGAGTCTTTGAGGGATACATCGATCCAGCCCATCGCGCTGCACAGCAGGCCTGCCCAGAGCAAGGGCAGGGTGAGGTCATCGGGCAGCAAGGTGGTGTCCCAGTCGATCAGGGCAGCTGTCAGCAGTACCGAGGCAAAAAAGCACCAGGCCAGACCCGTGGCGCCCAGGCCCCAGCGGTGGATGCAGTAGGCCCAGAGCAGGCTGTTGGCGATTTCAACAACAGGGTAGCGCGCGGAGATGCGTGCACTGCACTGGCTGCAGCGGCCCCGCAGAAACAGCCAGCTGATCACCGGCACATTCTCATACCAACGGATCTGGTGGCTGCAATGCGGGCAGCGCGAGGCGGGGGTCCAGAGGTTGAAGCGGTCCGCTTTGGCCTCAGGCGGCGTGTCAGATTCAGGAGCTTGCGTACTATCAGTCGCTGCCAACATGTCCTGGGCATCGCGCCGCCATTGACGCTCCAGCATCAGCGGCAGGCGGTGTACGACCACATTCAAAAAGCTGCCGACCAGCAGACCGAGCAGCGCAAACAGCCCGGTGTTCAATTGAGCTTCTGACACGCTTAAACCACCTGACCGAGCTTGAAAATAGGCAGGTACATCGATACCACGATGCCGCCGATGATGGTGCCCAGAAACACGATGATGATGGGTTCCATCAGGCTGGACAGGCCGGCAACCGCCTCGTCCACTTCGGCTTCATAAAAGTCGGCTGCCTTGCTCAGCATGTGGTCGATCGAGCCCGATTCTTCGCCGATCGCGCACATCTGCAACACCATCGAAGGGAAGACATTGGCGTCGGACATCGCAACTGTAAGACTGGTGCCAGTCGATACCTGCTGCTGAATTCTCTCGGTGGCCATGGCAAACACCGCATTGCCTGAGGCGCCACCCACCGAGTCCAGTGCTTCGACCAGCGGCACACCGGCAGCAAACATCGTCGACAAGGTACGCGTCCAGCGTGCGACGCAGGATTTGTCAATCAGTGAACCAAAAATAGGCATCCGTAGCAGCCAGCGGTCCATAACTCGTTGCATTTTCTCGCTGCGTTTCCAGGCCTGTAGAAAGAAATAAATGCTGCCACCAATACCAAAAAAGATGAGGTACCAGTAGCTCACAAAGAACTCGCTGATAGCCATCACAATCAAGGTAGGGCCGGGCAGGTCAGCCCCAAATGAGGAGAACACTTCCTTGAAGGCCGGAATAACAAAGATCATGATCACGGCCACGACGACAAAAGCCACGATAACGACTGAGATCGGGTACATCAAGGCAGAGCGGATCTTGCTTTTGAGGGCCTCGGTCTTTTCCATGTAGGTCGCGAGGCGGTCGAGCAGGCCTTCCAAGATACCGGCCGCTTCACCGGCCTCCACCAAGTTGCAATACAGCGCGTTGAAGTAGATGGGATGGCGGCGGAAAGCGGTGCTCAGCGATGAGCCCGATTCCACATCGCTGCGCACATCGTTCAGGAGCTTGGTCACGCTGGGGTTGGTGCTGCCCCGGCCCACAATGTCAAAGGCCTGCAGCAAGGGCACGCCCGCCTTCATCATCGTCGCCAGCTGGCGCGTGAACAGGGCAATGTCTTTGGGCTTGATGCGCTTGCCCGAGCGCATGCGGCGCTTTTTGATCTTGGACGGCAAAATGCCCTGCCGGCGCAAGGATGCGATGACCTGGTTTTCGCCGCCCGCGCGGGATTCGCCGCGCACGATCTTGCCGTTGCGGTCCTTGCCTTCCCACTCATAAACGGCTTCGTTCGATGTTTTCTTATTGACTGTGGTTGCCATTTATCCCTGCCCTCGTTGCTTTATTCGTTGGTGACGGCTAAGACCTCTTCCAGTGAGGTCAGTCCCTTTTTGACCTTGTGCAGGCCGGATGTGCGCAAGGAGCGAACATTTTCTATGCTGGCCTGTTCCGCGATTTCCAGTGCGCTGCCATCGCGCAAGATGATGCGCTGTGTTTCTTCGGAGATGGGCATCACCTGGTAAATGCCCAAACGCCCCTTGTAGCCGTTGTTGCAGGCATCGCAGCCCACCGCCTCGTAAGGCATCCAGGTGCCGTCCAGCTCTTCTTCCTTGAATCCGGCCTCCAGCAGGGCCTCATGCGGAATCTCTGTGGGCCGCTTGCAGATGGGGCAGAGCTTGCGCGCCAAGCGCTGCGCGGTGATCAGGATCACGCTGGAGGCGATATTGAATGGCGCAATGCCCATATTGCGCATACGCGTCAATGTGGTGGGAGCGTCGTTGGTGTGCAAGGTCGACAGCACCAAGTGACCGGTCTGCGCGGCCTTGATGGCGATGTCGGCCGTTTCCAGATCGCGGATTTCACCGACCATGATGATGTCGGGGTCCTGGCGCAGAAAGGATTTGAGCGCGGTGGCAAAGGTCAGGCCGGCCTTTTCATTCACGTTGACCTGGTTGACGCCCGGCAGGTTGATTTCGGACGGGTCTTCCGCCGTCGCGATGTTGACCGCCGGCGTATTGAGAATATTCAGGCAGGTATAGAGCGACACCGTCTTGCCCGAGCCCGTAGGCCCGGTGACCAGAATCATGCCGTAAGGCCGCTTGATGGCGCTGAGCAGGCGCGCCTTCTCTTCGGGCTCGTAGCCCAGCGCATCGATACCCAGCTTGGCGCTGCTGGGGTCGAGAATACGGATCACGATCTTTTCGCCAAACAAGGTGGGCAAGGTGCTGACCCGGAAGTCGATCACGCGATCGGCGCCGATCTTGAGCTTCATGCGTCCATCTTGGGGCACGCGCTTTTCGGAGATGTCCAGGCGCGAGATCACCTTGATGCGCGAGGCCAGCTTGTCCTTGATGGCGGGTGGGGGCGAGGCAATTTCGCGCAACTCGCCGTCGATGCGAAAACGGATGCGGTACTGGTGCTCGTAAGGCTCAAAGTGCAAGTCCGATGCGCGCGCATTGAACGCGTCAATCAGCATCTTCTGCAGGAACTTGACGATAGGCGCGTCTTCGACTTCGGTCTCGTCGCTATTGCTATCCGTGTTCACCGATTCATCGTCAATCTCGAACTCATTGAGATTGACATCGCCGGTGATCATGTCCTGGATGTTGTCGCCGCCCTTTTTGGCCACCGACTCCAGTGCCTTGATCAGCTTGGCATGTTCGGCGATCACCCAGTCCACGCTCAGCTGGGTAGAGAACTTGATCTGCTCGGCCACCGAGTGGTCCGTCGGGTCGGCCGTGACCACGACCAGGCGGTTGCCACGCTTGGCCAGCGGAATGATCTTGTTGGTCAGTGCCAGCTTGGTATCGAGCAGTCCCGTGGCCAATTTGCTCAGGTCGATGGCATCGAGATCGACCATGGGGGCGCCATAGACGGTGGAGATGATGCTGGCAACATCACTGCTGGAGACGGCACCGCTCGCTACCAGCTCGCCAATAAAGCTGTTCTTGCTTTTGAGGCTGGTGGCGTACAGGGCCTCAGCCTTGGCAACGGGAAGCTTTCCACTGGCAACCAAGGCTCTGGCGATACCGGGAAGGGCGACGGCTTTTTGGGGGGTGTTGATGTCAGGCATGTAAAGGGGACGCCTATCGTCGATAGCCTCGCTGCGTAATCCGGCAAACTGTAGCAGTTGTTCGGAGATTTAACAAAAAAATGCGTCCTGCAGCAGTGCAACTGCAGTGGATGCGCGACAGTCGGCACAGACAGTCCCGTCTGTGCATGGCCGCTGAGGGCGCTACTCTCGGCGATCCAGCAATTGCGATGCCAAGGTGTTCAGCGCCTGGGTGTAGGGATTGCGGGGCAGCAGCGCGAGGCAATCGATGGCCTCCTGGGCCTGCAGCGCAGCGGCTGCCCGGGTCGCCTCCAGCGAGCCGGTGTCCTTGACGACCTGCACGATATCGGCCATGTGCGGTGTGGAGCCTTGTTCGATGGCGTCGACAATCATCTGCCGATCTTGCGCGTTGGCGCGCTGCATGGCAATGATCAAAGGCAGGGTGACTTTGCCTTCGCGCAAATCATCGCCAATATTCTTGCCCATCACCGTGGTGTCACCGTCATAGTCCAGTGCGTCGTCAATCACCTGGAAGGCGGTGCCCAGCGAGCGGCCATAGTTGGCGCAGGCTTCCTCCAGCTCGGCGGGAGCCTCGGTCAGCACGGCCGCGAGGCGGGCACTGGCCTCAAACAGCTTGGCGGTCTTGGAGCGGATGACGGCGAGGTAGCCGGCTTCATCCAGGTCCACGTTATGCGTGTTGATCAGCTGCTGCACCTCGCCCTCGGCGATGATGTTCGTCGCCTCCGACAGGATCTGCATGACGCGCATGCTGTCGGCATCGACCATCATCTGGAAGGCGCGGGAGTGCAGAAAATCCCCGACGAGCACACTGGCTGCATTGCCAAAGCTCTCGTTGGCAGTGGGTTTTCCGCGCCGCATGGTGGATTCGTCGACCACATCGTCGTGCAGCAAAGTAGCGGTATGGATGAACTCGACCACCGCCGCCAGGTTGAAATGCTGCTCACCCCGGTACTCCAGCGCACCCGCCACCAGCAGCAGCAGCGCTGGGCGCAAACGCTTGCCGCCGGCCGAGATGATGTAATGCGAGACCTCGCCAATCAGCGGTACGGAGGAGCTCAGGCGCCTGGCAATCACGGCGTCAACCTGTCGCATATCGCCAGCGACGAGGCTCAAGGGGTTGGACGGGTTGGGAGTGTTGGACTCGGACAAGGCGGCTATCTCGGCATTTTATGGATACCGCATTATAGAAACGAGAGCAGCGCCCCTTGCGCACATGCCCGCTTGTCCGCCTGGGGGATGCGCCTTCTGCGGCGCCGTTGTGGTGCAAAAGCTCGTGGAATTTGCGTGCTTCAAGGCCCTGTGCTACAATCTTTGGCTCTTGCGAAATTTCTTTGTGAGACTATCCCCTTTTTAGAGGTTCTTATGTACGCGGTCATAAAAACCGGTGGCAAACAGTATCGTGTTGCTTCCGGCGAAAAAATCAAGGTAGAACAGATCGCTGCGGACGTAGGCCAAGAAATCGTGATCGACCAAGTTCTGGCAGTCGGCGACGGCGCAGAGTTGAAGGTTGGTACGCCCTTGGTGTCCGGAGCAACTGTGACGGTTACGGTAGTAGCCCACGGCAAGCACGACAAAGTGCGCATTTTCAAAATGCGTCGTCGTAAGCACTATCAAAAGCGCCAAGGCCATCGCCAGCAGTTCACCGAGCTGCAAATCGGTGCGATTGCAGCTTAACAGGAGCTATATAGCATGGCACAGAAAAAAGGCGGCGGCTCTACGCGCAATGGACGTGATTCCAAGCCAAAAATGCTGGGTGTGAAGGCTTTCGGTGGTCAATTGATCAGCGCTGGCTCGATCATCGTGCGTCAACGCGGCACCAAGTTCCACCCCGGCAGCAATGTCGGTCTGGGCAAGGACCACACCTTGTTTGCTCTGGTGGACGGCCACGTGTCGTTCGAAACCAAGGGCGCTTTGTCCAAGCACACGGTGAGCATCACCAAGGCTGCTTAAGACAAGACAAGTGTCTCAAAGGCCTTCATTGGCCTTGTCCAAAGCCCCGCGCAGTCGGGGCTTTGGTGTTTTTGGGCCGACCCGCTTGGCGCCCCGGTGCGACAATAGCGGTTTTGGCAAGGCTGCAGCTTCTGCCTGCAGCAGATTAATTCCCGCCACTCCTGTACGAGAGCGGGTGGATAACGACCATGAAATTCGTAGATGAAGCGTTTATTGACATTGCAGCTGGCGATGGTGGCAATGGCTGTGTGTCGTTCCGCCATGAAAAGTACAAGGAGTTTGGTGGCCCGGACGGTGGTGATGGCGGCCGCGGCGGCCATGTGTACGCCTTGGCAGACGTCAACCTCAACACCCTGATCGACTACCGCTACTCGCGCCGCCACGATGCCGAGCGCGGCGAGCACGGCAAGGGCTCGGACATGTTTGGCTGCGCGGGCAAGGACATCACCTTGCACATGCCAGTGGGCACCATCATCACTGACGCCGAGACCGGCGAGGTGCTGTTTGAGTTGCTCAACCCGGGCGAGGTGATCACCATTGCCAAGGGCGGTGATGGTGGCTTTGGCAACCTGCGCTTCAAGAGCGCGATCAACCGAGCACCCCGCCAGAAAACCCCAGGCTGGAAAGGCGAGCGCCGCAATTTGAAACTGGAGCTCAAGGTGCTGGCCGATGTGGGCCTGCTGGGCATGCCCAATGCCGGCAAGTCGACCTTTATTGCTGCGGTCTCCAACGCCCGCCCCAAGATTGCAGACTACCCGTTCACCACCCTGCACCCCAACCTGGGCGTTGTGCGCGTGGGTCCGGAAAAAAGCTTTGTCGTCGCTGATATCCCTGGTCTGATTGAAGGCGCGTCTGATGGCGCCGGTCTGGGCCACCAGTTCCTGCGCCATTTGCAGCGCACCCGCTTGCTGCTGCATGTGGTGGACCTGGCGCCGTTTGACGAGGGCGTGGACCCGGTGGCACAGGCCAAGGCGATTGTCACAGAGCTCAAGAAGTACGACGAAGACCTCTACAACAAGCCGCGTTGGCTGGTGCTCAACAAGCTCGATATGGTGCCGGGCGATGAGCGGGTGGCCAAGGTCAAGGACTTCGTCAAGCGCTACAAGTGGAAAGGCCCGGTCTACGAGATCTCGGCCCTGACGCGCGAGGGCTGCGAGCCCTTGATCAAGGAAATCTTCCAGTTCGTGCACAAAATGCAGAAGGCCGAGCACGAGCCGCAAGAAATCGATCCGCGCTTTGCAGCGGAAGGCGAGCTGGCGCAGCCCGATCTGTCGGACGATCCGCGCTTTTCGACGCCGGATTGATCGGCGGTCCCTGCTCCCCCAGGTTACCCATTTATTGACAGCAGCTTGCGCCCGCCGGACGGGCGCAAACGCCAGAGAAAAGCAAAAATGGCATCGAATGTACTGCGCGACGCACGTCGCATCGTGGTCAAGGTCGGCTCCAGCCTGGTCACCAACGAAGGCAAGGGCCTCGATGAGGGCGCCATCACCGAATGGAGCCGCCAGCTCGCGGCCCTGGTGCATGGTGAAGGCGGTGCCAAGCGCGAAGTCATCATGGTCTCCAGCGGTGCGGTGGCGGAGGGCATGAAGCGCCTGGGCTGGTCCCAGCGGCCCAAAGAGATCCATGAATTGCAGGCCGCTGCTGCGGTTGGGCAAATGGGCCTGGTGCAGATGTACGAGACCAAGCTGCGTGAGCAAAACCTGGGCAGTGCCCAGGTGCTGCTGACCCATGCGGACTTGGCAGACCGTGAACGCTACCTCAATGCGCGTGTTACCTTGCTGACCTTGCTGCAGTTGGGCGTAGTGCCGGTCATCAACGAGAACGACACGGTCGTCAACGACGAAATCAAATTCGGCGACAACGACACCCTGGGCGCGCTGGTCGCCAACCTGGTGGAGGCCGATGCGCTGGTGATTTTGACCGACCAGAAGGGCCTCTACACCGCCGACCCGCGCAAGGAACCCGATGCCGCGTTTGTACACGAAGCACAAGCGGGCGATCTGAAGCTCGAAGCCATGGCTGGTGGCGCGGGCTCGGGCATTGGCAAGGGCGGCATGCTCACCAAGATCCTGGCGGCCAAGCGGGCTGCAGGTTCAGGGGCATCGACCGTGATTGCCTGGGGGCGCGAGCAAAATGTGCTGCTGCGCCTAGCCGCTGGCGAGGCCATTGGCACTTTGCTGGTGGCTGCCACGCACAAGAACCAGGCGCGCAAGCAGTGGATGATGGACCACCTGCAGATGCATGGCTATGTCACGGTGGATGCGGGCGCCGCCCAGAAGCTGCGCAGCGATGGCAAGAGCCTGTTGCCCATTGGCATGGTCAGCGTACATGGTGAGTTCTCACGCGGCGAGGTGATTGGGGTGCGTGATCCCGAAGGCACCGAGCTGGCACGTGGGCTGGCCAATTACAGCAGTGCCGAAGCACGACGCCTCTGCCGCAAGCCATCGTCAGAATTCGAGCAACTGCTGGGCTACACCGGCGAGCCTGAGATGCTGCACCGTGACAATATGGTGTTGACGGGGCACTGATCCCGCAACGCTGCTGCTGCTTGCAAACGCAGCGCCCATGTAAAAAGCGTCCTTGGTAGGACGCTTTTTTGCGGGCAGCTAGCTGTTGCTTATTCCCGGGTCGCGCCCGGCATTGCCTGGGTCGGGGTCAAAGCTGGCGCCGGGCGGCAGTTCCATGTCTTGCATCATGCGCAGAGGGGAGTGGTAGCTGACGACCGTGGTCACCGACACCTGCAGGGTTTCGGTGGCCATCATCTCTCCTTCGTGCGGCTCCCCATCGCGCAAGCGCGCATTGCTGCGCAAGTAGCGGTTGCGCGGATCGTTGCGCGGTACATAGCGGGACAGCTCGGTCAACGCCATCTCGTAGACGCCCCGCTTGAATTCCACCACCACATCCAGCGGCACCCAGTAGTCATTCCAGCGCCAGGCATCAAACTCCGGATGGTTGGTGGCGCGCAGATTCAAATCCCAGTCATGCCCCGTTAACTGGAGCAAAAACCAAATTTGCTTTTGTCCGCGATAATAGCCCCTGGCATCGCGGCGGATGAAGCGTTCGGGCACCTCGTACCGTAGCCAATCCCGCGTTCTAGCCACAATACGTACATGCTCCGGTCGCAAGCCCACTTCCTCATGCAGCTCTCGAAACATCGCCTGCTCGGGGGTTTCTCCACGGTCGATACCACCCTGCGGAAACTGCCAGCTATGGGTGCGGATGCGCTTGCCCCAAAACACCTGATTGCGCTGGTTGAGCAGGATGATGCCGACGTTTGGCCTAAAGCCATCTCGGTCCAGCATAATCTAACCCCAATTTTTTAAACTGTGTCCATTATGCCTGCGCCTTGAAGCCATCTTCAAGGGGGCAACTACTAGGGCCATTGCCATAGACTATGAAAGCTTCGCAATTTCTTATCTCGACCCTGAAGGAAGCGCCTGCGGACGCTGAGATCGCTAGCCACCAGCTGATGACCCGCGCGGGCATGATCAAAAAGCTCGGTGCCGGTATCTACAACTACATGCCCATGGGGCTGCGCGTGATCCGCAAGGTCGAGGCCATCGTGCGTGAGGAGATGAACCGCGCCGGTGGCATCGAGGTGACCATGCCGGTAGTGCAGCCCGCCGAGCTGTGGCAGGAGACCGGTCGCTTTGACAAGATGGGCGCCGAGCTGCTGCGCATCAAGGACCGCCATGCACGCGACTTTGTTATCCAGCCCACCAGCGAAGAGGTGGTGACCGACATCGCGCGCCAGGAGTTCAAGAGCTACAAGCAGCTGCCCAAGAACCTCTACCAGATCCAGACCAAGTTCCGCGACGAGCGCCGTCCCCGCTTTGGCCTGATGCGCGGGCGCGAGTTCATCATGAAGGACGCCTACTCCTTCGATAAAGACCGTGATGCTGCGCAGATCAGCTACCAGACCATGCGCGCCGCCTATAAGCGCATTTTTGACCGCTTTGGTCTACAGTACCGCGCCGTGCGTGCGGACAGCGGTGCCATCGGTGGCGACCTGAGCGAAGAGTTCCAGGTGATTGCCGCGACCGGTGAGGACGCGATTGTCTACTGCCCCCACAGCGATTACGCCGCCAACATCGAAAAGGCCGAAAGCCTGGCGCCCACGCAAGCGCGCGCTGCTGCTGCGCTGGCCATGGCCAAGACGGCCACGCCGGGCAAGAGCACCTGCGCCGATGTAGCCCAGCTGCTGAACCTGCCTTTGGCCAACACCGTCAAATCGCTGGTGCTGGCCACCGACGAGACCAATGACAAGGGCGATATCCTCGGCTCCCAGGTCTGGCTGCTGCTGCTGCGCGGCGACCATGACATGAACGAGATCAAGGTGGGCAAGGTCGAAGGCCTGGCCAACTTCCGTTTTGCAACGCTGTCCGAGATTGAAGAACACTTTGGCTGCCAGCCTGGCTACCTGGGCCCGATCGGTTTGCAAAAGCCCGTCAAGCTCGTGGTGGACCGCGATGTGGCCGTGATGGCCGACTGGGTCTGCGGCGCCAACGAGGCCGATTACCACTTGACCGGTGTGAACTGGGGCCGCGATCTGCCTGAGCCCAGCTTGGTGGCTGACCTGCGCAATGTGGTTGCCGGCGATCAGTCGCCAGACGGCAAAGGCGAGTTGGCGATCGAGCGCGGTATCGAGATCGGCCATGTGTTCTACCTGGGAACCAAGTACTCCAAGGCGATGAAGGCCACCTTCCTGGCCGAGAACGGCAAACCCAGCGAGTTCGAGATGGGCTGCTACGGCATCGGAATCACCCGCCTGCCAGCGGCTGCCGTGGAGCAGAACCATGACGAGCGCGGCATCATCTGGCCGGATGCGATTGCACCCTTCACCGTGGTGATCTGCCCCATCGGCATGGACCGCAGCGAGGCGGTCAAGACTGCGGCTGAAAAGCTACACGCCGACTTGTTGGCCGCAGGCGTCGATGTGATACTGGACGACCGTGGTGAGCGGCCCGGTGCTATGTTGGCCGATTGGGAGCTGATTGGCGTGCCGCACCGCGTGGTGCTGGGTGACCGGGGCCTGCAAGAAGGCATGGTCGAGTACCAGCAGCGCCGCGACACCGCAGCCACCAAGGTGCCTGTGGACGAGGTGTTCAGCTTCATCACCAGCCGCCTGGCCTGATGCGGGCCATGGGCTGCACGCGCAGCCCATGCCGCCAGGCGCAGCACCATATTCACAAGAGGGATCGATCGAGAATGTCAGGCTCACGCATTGCTTTACCTGCGGGCGTATCACGCCGCGCGGCCATGGCATCGTTGCTGGCAGGGCCAGGTGCTTGGCTGGCTGCGCCGCAGGCAGCACTGGCAGGTGGCCAGTTGGAAGAGCCCTTGATTGATTCGGTGCGCTCGGCGCTCACGGCGGCGATTGGCAGCGCCGCGCCGCCGGAGCCCGTCTTTGTCTCGACCGAGGCCAAGATTGTCTATCTGCGCTGGCTGGGAGCCATGAGTGACCGCCTGCGCCGGCGCAAGCCTGACTGGGAAGTGCGCCGCGATTTTCTGCAGACCGTCTGGTATGAGGCCCGGCGTGCGCGCCTGGATGAATCGCTGGTGCTTGGCCTTATCCAGGTGGAAAGCGGTTTTCGCAAGTTCGCGATGTCCAACGTCGGCGCACGCGGCTATATGCAGGTGATGCCTTTTTGGACCCGGGTGATTGGCGATGGCGATGCTGCCAAGCTGTTCCACATGCAAACCAATCTGCGCTTTGGCTGCGTGATTCTGCGCCACTACCTGGACCGTGAAAAAGGCGATTTGTTCATGGCACTGGGCCGTTACAACGGCAGCCGGGGCAAGGACACCTACCCCAACCTGGTGTACGGCGCCCAGCGCCAATGGATATTTGAGAACAAGGTTGAGGCCTGAGGCCTGCATTCTTGAGGGGACCAGGCGCCAAGCGCAGCCACTAGAGGCCACCTAAGCGGTGGCTTTTGCTTTGGCGCATGGTGGGCTATGCCACCCGGCTCCTGATGGCGGGAAGCACCGGCGAGTCGGGTACTTTGTTGGGGTCCACGATGGTGACCAGCACCTGGTCGATGCGGTAGCTGTCCACATCCATCACCTCGAACTGGTACTTGCCCCAGAACACCTTGTCGGTGCGGCGCGGGATGCGGCGCAGCATCACCATCAGGAAGCCGCCCAGCGTTTCGTACTCATCGGAATGCGGCAGGTCGTCCAGCAGCAAGGCGCGCTCCACGTCCTCGATCGGGGTGATACCGTCAATCAGCCACGATGACTCGTCGCGGCGCACAATCAGCTCCTCATCGACGGGGCCGACCAGATCGCCCATCACAGTGCTCATCACATCGTTGAGCGTGACCACGCCGACCACCAGGCTGTACTCATTGACAATGATGGCAAAGTCCTCATGGGCTTGGCGAAATTGTTGGAGCACTTCTGCCAGGGTCAACCTGTCGGGAATGACCAAGGCTTTTTTGACCAGGGAGTCGTCGCTCAGCTTCATCGGCAGGTTGTTGAGCGCGCGCTGGAACAGATCCTTGGCGTCGACATAGCCGACGACATGGTCGATATCGCCTGCGCAGACCGGGTAGGTGGAAAACGGCTCCTCGGCGATGCGCGCGCGGATGATGTCATCGCTGTCATCCTGGTAGAAAAAGGCGATGCGGTCGCGCTGGGTCATGGCTGAACCGACGGTGCGCGTGTCGAGCTCAAACAGATTGGCGATCACCTGCTGCTCCTGCGCAGCCAGCACGCCCGCCTTGGCACCCGCCTCGGTCATCGCAAGAATGTCTGCGTAAGTGATCTTCTCATCGCGAATGGTCGACAGGCCCAGCACGCGAAACAGCGCATCGGCTGCCTTACTGTAGAACCAGACCACGGGTTTGAAAATGGTCATGCACCACTGCATGGGCCGCGATACGCGCAGCGCCAACGCTTCGGGCTCGGCCATCGACAAGCGCTTGGGCAACAGATCGGCCAGCAAGATGAACAGCGAAGTCACTACCGTGAACGAGAACAGAAAGCCGATGGTCTGGGCGGTGGCCGGCTCTAGCCAGCCGCTGGCCAGGCCTGCAACCACGGGACTGAGCGCGCCTTCGCCCACAATACCGCCGAGAATGGCCACCGCATTCTGGCCCACCTGCACCACGGTGAAATACTCACCGGGCTGCTCCTGGATCTTCATCACACGCTCTGCACGCGGGTCACCGTCATCGACCATTTGCCGCAATCGCAGGCGGCGCGAGGCGGCCAGCGATATCTCCGCCATGGAGAAAAAGGCGCTGAAGCTGATCAGCAAGGCAATGACAAGAAGACTCTGCGTGAGATTCATAGAAACCCGTGTTGGAGCAGTGCAGACCGGCTGCTCACATTTTTCGGCAAAAGCGGTGGTGGCGCGCGAGGCACCAACGGTATGAATTCGTATTCAATGGTCGCATGCCCGTCTGGGGACTGGCAAGTGCTTTTGGTAGCAGACGCTTGAGGGCCGGTGTAAGTGCCGGGCTGGCTCCTGGCGCGCGCAAGGGCGCCGTTGGGGTCAAGGCTCGCGTGATGCTGCGCTGAGCTTACCCCAGCTGCCCAGGCTGGGCCGCCGGCAAGGCCATTGGCAATGGCGACCGCGCAGCGCTTGCCAGGCTTGGCACAGACGCGAAAAAGCCGCCCGAGAGGCGGCTGGGTGTGCGCGGTGCGCGAGCCTGGCGCAGGGGTCAGAGGGTGGCCACCAGTTGCTGCAGCTCACCGGATTCGTACATTTCCATCATGATGTCCGAGCCGCCGACAAATTCGCCCTTGACGTACAGCTGGGGGATCGTGGGCCACTTGCTGTAGTCCTTGATGCCTTGGCGGATCTCTGGGTCTTCCAGCACATTGACGGTGGTCAGACCACGGGTCTCTACGCCGCTGGCTTTGAGAATTTGAATGGCACGGCCGGAGAATCCGCATTGCGGAAAGCTGGCCGTTCCCTTCATGAACAGCACAATGTCATGGCCTTTGACCAGCTGGTCGATGCGTTGTTGGGTATCGCTCATGGATGGGCTCCGTCGGGGCGTGTGGGTTGCAATGTAATCAGCGCAGCGCTGGGAACAGGTTCTCAGATACGGGCGTTTTGCCGCAGTTCAAGCGCGGGCATGGCAGACATTATTTCACGGAAGCCCATTGTCCGCCGCTGGCGCGCTCGATGCCAGCGAGGTCCTTGCGGCTTTGCACCTGGGCAAAACCGCGCTGGGCGAGCAGCGCACGCACGTCTTCCGCTTGGTCCCAGCCATGCTCGATCAGCAGCCAGCCGCCGTCGCCCAGATAACGCGGGGCGGTATCGACGATATGGCGAATGTCCTGCAGGCCATCGGCGCCGCTGGTCAAGGCCTGGCGCGGCTCATGGCGCAGTGCGGGCATGTGCGGGTCATCGTCACGGATGTAGGGGGGGTTGCTGATGATGGCGTCGAACTTGCCTTGCAGCGCCGACAGCCAGTGGCTGTGGGCAAAGCGCACAGGCAGCTGCAGCCGCGCCGCATTGGCCTGGGCAACAGCCAGCGCATCGGTGCTGGCGTCGACCGCCCAGACCTCGGCAGCGGGCCGCGCATGCTGCAAGGCCAGCGCTATCGCGCCGCTGCCGGTGCCCAGGTCGGCCAGGCGCAAGGCAGGCTGGCCCGGCGCGGCATCGGGCAGCAATTCCAGCGCCCAGTCCACCAGGGTTTCGGTGTCAGGGCGCGGGTCCAGCACGCGGGCATCGACTGCCAGATCCAGCCCGTAAAAGCCTTTGTGGCCCGTCAGGTAGGCCACCGGCTCGCCATCAGCGCGGCGTTGCAGCCATTGCTGCCACTGGCTGCTTTGCGCGGTGGTCAGGCAGTCGCCATCATGGGTGATGAGCCAGGCGCGCGCATGGGTGGGCTGGCCGCAAAGGTGCAGCAACAGCATCTGCGCATCAATGCGGGCGATGCCCAGCGCAGCGGCTTGCGCCAGCGCCTGGGTGACCGTGATGGGGGAGTTGGAGGTGGGAGCATTCATGTCGATGCGCGATTCGCGGTTGCTGCGGGCTAGTGGTTGGCGGCCTGCACAAAGGGCCGTGACTGCAGGACCAGGATCTGGTCACCAGCAACCGCCCATTCAATATCTTGGGTACGGCCGCCAAACTGCTTGTCGATCGCAGCAGCTGCATCGGCCAGGCGTTTGACCAGCGGATCGCTCAGTACCTGGCGCTGTGCCACGGCGACTTCCTGCACGCCACCGCCAGGCGCCAGGCGCAGCTCCGTGTCCTCGGCCGAGCGGCTGAGCACCTGCACGGCCTGGCTGCGGCGCGCGTACAGCACCTGCTCTGCCACCCGCCGGCCTTCTACCACGCGGATGCCGATACCGCGCTTGGCGGCGATGAACACGCTGTTCTGTGTGCCACCCAGGGGGTCGCGCGTGACCATCACGCCCGAGGCCTCGGAATCCACCGCTTTTTGCACCAGCACGGCCATAGCCACCTCATCCTGCGCAATGCCGGCGGCGCGGCGCGCTTCCCAGGCCTCAAAGTTAAAGACCGAGGCCCAGACCTTGCGCACGGCATCCTGCAGCGCGGCCTGGCCCTTCACATTGGGCACCGTGGTGTACAGACCCGCACCGCTAAAGCCGGGCAAATCCTCCGAGCTGGAGGAGCTGCGCACAAACACGCCCGCCTGCTGCAACTGGCTGGCCCAGCGCGCTTGCAGACTGCTGGCAAAGGCGGCATCCAGCGGCATCTGTTCGATCTCGGCGCGCAGCGCAGCCAGTGCATTGCGGCGCACGGCGGCGTCGCTGTCAAAGCCGGGCTGCTGCTGCATGCGCGCTACTTTTTCTGCCAAGCCAAAACGCTGCATGGCATTGGCGTAGGCGCCAAAGGGCAGGCAAAAACCATCGGGCACACTGACCCCGGCAATGCCCGCATGGCGCACTTCGCCGAGATTGGCCGCCTTGGCCCCGCACTGGCGGCGGTTGGCAGCGCGCAGGGCGGCCAGGGGCTGCAGTGCGGTGCTGCGGGTGTCTTTCTGGATACTGGCGCCGGCGATGCTGCGTTTGATTTTTGATCGCGTTATGGCTTGGTCGCGTTCGGCATTGGTGGCTGCGCGCAGCTGGTAGTCCTTGGCGCTGACCGTCAGCTGCACCCATTGGCCGTTGTGCGCTGCCAGTACTTGGCTTGCATTGCGCACATAGGCATTGGGCACGCCCCAGCCCCGGGCCAGCAGGTTGACATGCGAGACCATGGTCGAGGGCTGCTCGGTCAGCACCCCTGCCACGGGCGGCAGGGTGATGGGCACCTGGCGCAGCACGACGATGTCGCTGGGTTGCAGGTCATGGACTTGGTCCACGTCATCTACCAGGCGCAGGCGGCCCACGGCCTGGCCGGGGTTCAGTGGCAAAAAGCTTTGCTGGCCGATCAGCGCGCTTTGCGTAACCGTTGCAATGCCCGCAGCGGCGGCTACCTGCTCTTGCGCGCTGGCATTGGCCTTGAACTGCAGCGGCGCAAAAAAGTGGCTGTGCAGCTGTGCCGCTGTCTCGTGCAACAAGGGGGCGGTCAGCTGGTCGCCTTCCCAGAACTCAAACACAAAGCCATTGATCTGCGGCTGCCAGCTGAGGGTGCCCAGAATGAAGCGCCTATTCGCATCGCGGTAGTTGCGGTTCAGTGCCTCCTTGCCACCGCTCAGCAGGCCTTGCTCGCGCAGAAAACGGTCATGCAGCTGAAAGCGGGGGGTGTTGATGAAGTACAGCCGGGCTGCAGGCTTGGCCTGGCGGTCGACCACAAAGATCACATGGGGCTGGGCCAGCGGCGTGCCGGCGTTGTAGACACGGGCCAGCTGGTCAAAGGCCGCTTGGCTCATCAGATCAGCGGCAAAGGGCTGGCTGCTGCGGTTGCCCATGGCCTGCGCGGGCGGCGTGCTGCCCGCTGGCCGGGCGATCAACTCCTGCGGCGCAGCGCTGGCGTTGCGTCCATCCTCGTACATCGATGGCTTGCGCGCCAGCTGCGCCGAGGCGCTGCTGGCGCCCACCACCAGGGCCATACACCAGGCAGCGCGCAAGGCAAAACCGGAGCAGGAGGTGGCCATGGCTTGCCTTACTGGTTGACTTCCAGCTCGGCCAGCAGCTCGGCCTCGCGTTCGGACTGCAGCGCTTCCATCAGCTCGCTCAGGTCGCCATCCATGATGAAGCTGAGCTTGTACAAGGTCAGGTTGATGCGGTGGTCGGTGACCCGGCCCTGCGGGAAATTGTAGGTGCGGATGCGGTCGCTGCGGTCGCCCGAACCGATGAGGCCCTTGCGCATCGCCGCTTCCTTGGCGGCTCGCTCGCTGCGCTCTTTTTCCTGGATGCGGGCCTGCAGCACCTGCAGAGCCTTGGCCTTGTTGCTGTGCTGGCTGCGGCCGTCCTGGCATTCGGCGACGATGCCGGTCGGCAAGTGGACAATGCGCACGGCAGAATCGGTCTTGTTGATGTGCTGGCCACCCGCGCCACTGGCGCGGAAGGTGTCGATGCGCAGGTCGGCCGGGTTCAGGGTGATGGCCTGCTGCTCGTCGGGCTCGGGCATCACCGCCACGGTGCAGGCACTGGTGTGGATGCGGCCCTGGGTCTCGGTGGCGGGCACGCGCTGCACGCGGTGGCCGCCCGATTCAAAGCGCAAGGTGCCGTAGACGTTGTCGCCGCCATCAATGCGCAGCACCACTTCCTTGTAGCCACCCAGCTCGGCCTCGTTGGCGCTCATGATCTCGACCCGCCAGCCCATGCGCTCGGCGTAGCGCGTATACATGCGGGTGATGTCGCCGGCAAACAGCGCCGATTCGTCGCCGCCGGTGCCGGCCCGCACTTCGACAAAGGCGGGGCGGGCGTCGTCCGGGTCCTTGGGCAGCAGCATGCGCTGCAGCTGCGCGGCCAGCTGTTGCAGCTCGGCCTCGCCACTGCTGATCTCTTCCCTGGCCATGTCAGCCATGTCCGGGTCGGCCAGCATCTCCTTGGCGCCTTCAATATCAGATTCAATCTGCTGGTAGCGCGCATAGCGCTCGGCAATGGCTGCCACATCGGTGTGTTCACGCGAGAGCTTGAGGAACTGCGGCATATTGGCCATGATGTCCTCGCGCGAGAGCAGAAAGTTCAGCTCATTGAGGCGCTCAGCATAGCGTTCCAGCTGTTGGCGAAGAAAGTCTTTCATGGCGATCTGGTGTGCAAGGCAGCCGCAGGCTCTGCCATAAGCGCAGAAGCTTCAACGGGGCTGCTAAGAGAGGAGAAGAGGGTAGGGACTGACAGCGGGCAAGGGGCGGCGCAGCCGCGCAGCGTCGCTACAAGCCCGATTGGTGGCCGCTGCCACCGCCGCGCTGGTTGCGCAGGAACAGGCGTGAGACCATGTCCGCCGTTTGTGCACGCGCCTGGGCGTCGCCCGCATGCAGCTCGGCCATGGTGCCGTGCAGTATTTTTTGCGACAGGCCGCGCGTGAGTGCATCGAGCACCGCGTCCATGTCTTCGCCCTTGGCCAGGCGCTTTTTGGCCCGCTCGATCTCCAGCGCTCGCCAGACATCGGCCTGTGCGTTGATCTGCTGGATCAGCGGCACGGCACCGCCTTCGGGTGCGCGCTGGTCCATCCAGTGCATGAAGCGCTGTACGCCAGCATCGATGATGGTTTCGGCCTGCACGACGGCAGCCTGGCGCTGCTCTTGTCCCGCCTTGACCACATGGGCCAGGTCATCCACGGTGTAGAGGTAGACATCGCCCAGGTTCTTGACTTCGCCCTCGATATCGCGCGGAACGGCCAGGTCGACCATGAAGATGGGGCGGCGCTTGCGCTTTTTCAGCGCGCTTTCCACCGCGCCCAGGCCGATGATCGGCAGGCTCGACGCAGTGCAGCTGATGATGGCGTCGTACTCGTGCAGGTGGTCGGGCAGATCGGCCAGGCGCATGGTGCTGGCGCCAAAGTGGGCGGCCAGCTTTTCACCGCGCTCCAGGGTGCGGTTGGCCACGGTGATGTGGGCCGGCTGCTTGGCCGCGAAATGGGTGGCGCAGAGCTCGATCATCTCGCCAGCGCCAACAAACAGCACGCGGATCTTGGTCAGGTCTTCAAACAGCTGCCCGGCCAGGCGCACGGCAGCGGCTGCCATGCTGATGCTGTGCGCGCCAATCTCGGTGGCGCTGCGCACTTCCTTGGCGACGGCAAAGCTGCGTTGGAACAGCTGGTTGAGGGTAGTGCCCAGCGAGCCGGCTTCTTCGGCCGCGCGCACGGCATTCTTCATCTGGCCCAGAATCTGGGCCTCGCCCAGCACCATCGAGTCCAGACCGCTGGCGACGCGAAAAGCGTGGCGGGCGGCCAGGTCGTTTTGCAGGGTGTAGGTGTAGTTTTTCAGCGCCTCGGCGGGCAGATCGCCGCTTTGGGCCAGCCAGCGCAAGGTGTGGTCAAGCGCAGGCTCTTGGGCGGCGCAGTAGATTTCAGTGCGGTTGCAGGTGGACAGGATGGCGGTTTCCACACCGGCGTGGCTATGCACACCCGAGATCGTGCTGCGCAAACTGTGCAAAGTTGGCGCAATCTTGTCGAGTGCAAATGCAAACCGGCCACGAATGTCGACCGGTGCGGTTGTGTGGTTGATGCCCAGGGCCCAAACTGCCATGCCGCAGATTATAAAATCTCTGTAAATCCATTGCTTGTCGTATCAGTACCAGCTTGACTTATATCAACCTTCGCACCCTATGCCTGCTACCGCGAGCCTCTGGCATTTGCTGAACTTCTGTGCCCCTGCCGCCTTTTTGGCCGTGCTGCTGGTGCTTGCCCGCTGGGTGTTTGCACGCAAGGCGGCACCGCTCTTGCCCTGGTATGGCCAGCTGGCGCTGCATTTTCTGCTGGGCTGCGCCGCTCTTTTTGTCGCCCTGCTGTGGCAGGGCCGAGACGGAAGTCTTATGGGCTATGCACTTTTGGTGATTGCGCTGGCCACCAGCCAGTGGGCGGTGCTGGGCGGTTGGCGGCGTTGATGCCGGGCAACTGTTTATTTCTGCACTGCTAGCTATACGTTTCTTTACAAGTCAGACATAATTGTGGGATGACCACAACACCCGCTTTGTCAGGCCACCGCTCCCGGTGGCTTTTCTGTATCTGCTTTTTGGTGGTGGCCGTTGCCGGGGTGGTCCTGGTCTGGGGCTCGCAGGCCTTGTTGTTTGTCGATACCAACGATTTTCAGCGCGTAGTCGGCCATCTCTATCTGACGCCTCTAGGCGATGGCATCCACTGGGCGCTGCCCGAGCGGCCGTTTCGCATGCCCGGCAATCCGGAGCTGGCCTCGCATATCTTCACCTTCGCGGGCTGGGTGCAGCGCTATCTGCCGGGGAATGTGTTTGATCTGTCGCGAACCGCCCTGGCGGCGAAAGTTTTGCTGCTGGGCTATGCCGCCGTGCTGGGCTGGCAATGCGCCGCGGCCTTGCAGCGCGGCGCTGTCTGGTGCGCGGTGTTCGCACTGGCCTGGCTGGGGGCATTCTTTATGGCGCACAACGTCGGCATGGCCCAGTCCTTCTATGCTGAATACGCCTGTTTGATTGCGCTGCCGTTGCTGCTGCTGGGTATGCTGGCCTCGCGCCGCGCGGTGCGGCTGCTGTGCTTAGGTGTGGGGGCCCTGGTGTGTGGCCTGGCCAAGGTGCAGTACTTTTATCTGCCGCTGTTGGCGCTGTTGTGCGTGTGGGCGGCCAGCCGCTGGCAGCGCGTGATGCCGGACAAGGGGCTGCTCAAGCTGCTGCTGGCCGTGCAGGTGCTGTGCCTAGTGCCTTTGCTGATTGGCAAGAATGCGGCCCTCAATGCCTACCACGGTGTGTATCTGGGTTCGTACATGGTGCTCACGCCCGCCCAGCTCGATGGCCTGCAACTGCCAGCCGAGCGGCGCGACTGCATCGGTGTGGATGCCTGGGGCAATGCCCTGTCAGGGCCCGGCGGCACCCAGGTGCAGCACAGGGACCGCGATTGCTACCCGGTGACGCCCAAGCTGGGCAAGGGGGATGTGCTGCGGCCTTATCTGCACTACCCGCAGACCCTGTGGCACCTGGCCCGCTTTGCGCTGCCCAGCCATTTCACGGTGCAGTACTTCCATGTCTTTCCGGGTAACTTTTACCTGCAGCGCCACGAGGGCGGCGCCAAGCCGGTCACTGATCTGCTGCTGCGCATGAGCGAGGCGCGCGACCGCATCGTCACGCCCCTAGCGCCCCTGTTCCTGCTGGCTGCGCTGGTGCTGTTGGCGGCCAGCCGCAGCCGCCAGGCCGGCTGTTTGCGCCCGCTGGCGATGGGCGGCTTGCTGCTGGCGCTCTTCGTGGTGTCGCAGGTCGTCATCGTGCTGCTGGGCGAAGGCGTGCGCGACATGAGCAAGCATTTGTGGGCCGCGCAGCTGGCGCTGGACATGCTGGTGGTGCTGACGGCCGTGCAATGCCTGGGCTGGCTGGGGCTGTGGTGGCCGCGCAAGGCCGTGCCAGCTGCTGAGGCGGCTGCAACTACTGCCTGAGGGGCGCGGCGTCAATCCGAAAAAATGAGAGACAGGCGCCAGTTGTAGAAGCTGGGTGTGCCGGTCATGATGGGTTGAGGGGCCGCGCTCGCGCTGCCTGCCTCTCTACCGATAACACACCCAAGGAGACACACCATGCAATACATCGCACATGCCTGTCTGGCAGCCATCACAGGGCTGGCGTTCAGCGCCGCCGCCCAGGCGCAGCAGCCTTTTCCGTCCAAGCCGGTGCGGGTGGTCATCGGCTTTCCCGCAGGCGGCCCGCTGGACCAGCATGCCCGCCTGCTGACCGACAAGCTCCAGGGCGTGCTGGGCCAGCCCATCATCGTCGACTACAAGCCTGGCGCCGGTGGCGCGGTGGGTGCGCAAGATGTCATGAAGGCGCCCGCCGATGGCTATACCTTGATGCTGGCCAACACCGGTGTGATGGTGATCAACCCTGCGCTCTACCCCAAACTGCCCTATAGCACTTTGAAAGATTTCACGCCGGTGGCACGCACGGCCATGCAGCCGCTGGCCCTGCTGGTCAACAACAAGGTGCCGGCCAAGAATCTGCAGGAGTTCATCAACTACGCCAAGGGCAACCCGGGCAAGGTCAACTTCGGCTCGGCGGGCAATGGCGGTATCAGCCACCTGGTGCCGGAGATGTTCAAGAGCGCCACCGGGCTGGACCTGGTACACATCCCCTACAAGGGCAGCGCACCGGCCTTTACCGATCTGGTGGGCGGCCAGGTGCAGTTCATGGCCGAGAGCATTCCGCAGGCTGCCGCGTACCACAAGCAGGGCAAGGTGCGGGCGCTGGCCGTCACCAGCAAGGAGCGCAACCCCGCGCTGCCCGAGGTGCCCACTGCCATCGAAAGCGGGCTCAAGGGCTTTGAGGTGGTGGGCTTCTATGGCTTTCTCGCCCCAGCCGGCACGCCCAAGGAGGTGGTCGCCAAGCTCAGCACGGCTTTTGGGCAGGTGATGCAGCTGCCTGAGGTGCGCGGGCGCATGGTGGAGCAGGGGGCCGATCCGGCGTTTTTGGGCGCCGACGAGTTCAGCCAGTTTCTGGCTGGCGAGATGCCGCGCTGGGCTGAAGCCGTGAAGGCCTCGGGCACCAAGATGGATTAACAGACCTCACGCAAAGCAAAAAGCCCGGCATGACCGGGCTTTTGTATGGCTATCAAGAACGTAGCCTTTGATGGCGCTGTTCTTCAGAGCAGCGGGCCATCCTGCGCCGGACTGAACAGGTCCACCCGGTCGGTGATGATGCCGTCGGTGCCCAGGTCGATCAGGCGTTGCGCGGCCCATTCGTCGTTGACCGTGTAGCTGCTGCAGTACAGGCCTGCGGCATGCACCTTGGCCACCAATGGGGCGTTCCACAGCGCATGGTTGAGCACCAGGGCCTGGCAGCCCAGCGCCAACGCCAACTGCAGCTCGGCGTCACCGCTGCCATCGGCCAGCTTGTCCACCAGCAGGCCGCGCGGAATGTGCGGTGCTACCTCAAGGGCGCCGCGCAAGGAATCGGGCTTGAACGAGGTGAAGAGTGGCGGCACTTCGGTTTGCGGCCAGATGCGGTTCATCAGTGCACCGGCGGCACGGCCGGTTTCCAGCTCCTGGCCGGGTGTGGGCTTGATCTCGACATTCAGAAAGAGGTGGTTAGCCAGGCACCAGCGGGCCAGCGCCTCCAGGGTGGGCAGGTTCTCGCCCGCATGGCTGCGGGAATGCCAGCTGCCAGCGTCGAGCTGGGCGAGCTCACCCATGCTCAGGTCGCTACCGGTGCCCTGGGCATTGGTGGTGCGCTTGAGGTCCGCATCGTGCATCAGAAACAGCACGCCATCGCGGCTGAGCTTGGCATCGCACTCAAACATGCGGTAGCCATGCGCTGCGCCCAGGCGGAAGGCGCTCATGGTGTTTTCGGGCGCCAGTTTGCCCGCGCCGCGGTGGGCCACCCAGCGTGGATAGGGCCAGTTGCTAGAAAGCGTCATATCAATCTCGATGAGAAAAAAGAAAAGCGCCGCAAGTGGAGCACTTGGGCGCTTGGATTCAATAGCTTATGGCATGGACAAGAGGGGTCAAGGCCGTGCGCAAAAGCGCCTGGCCTTGCGTCGCTCAGATGCGCTTGCCGGATTCCGCATCAAACCAGTGCAGGCGGTCTTCGCGGGCGCTGATGCGTGCCACTTCACCGGGTTTGGGGAAGGGTGTGCCTTCTTCCACACGCACGGTGACTTGCTCGCCGCCCACTTTGCCGTACAGCAGGCGCTCGGCACCCAGCAGCTCCACGGTTTCCACCTGGAACTCCCAGCCGCCGGAGGCCACCAAGTCGATGTGCTCGGGGCGGATGCCCAGAATTTGACCGGCCTTGCCATTGGCAGAGTTTTTCAGCAGGTTCATCGGCGGCGAGCCGATGAAGCCGGCGACAAAGGTCGAGGCGGGCGTGTGGTAAACCTCTTCGGGCGTGCCGAACTGCTCGACATTGCCGCCGTTCATCACGATCATGCGCTGGGCCAGGGTCATGGCCTCGACCTGGTCGTGGGTCACGAACAGGCTGGTGATGCCCAGCTCGGCGTGCAGTTTTTGGATTTCGATCCGGGTCTGGCCGCGCAGCTTGGCGTCCAGGTTGGACAGCGGCTCGTCAAACAAAAAGACCTGGGGCTGGCGCACGATGGCGCGGCCCATGGCCACGCGCTGGCGCTGGCCGCCAGACAGCTGACGGGGCTTGCGGTCCAGCAGGTGGGACAGTTCCAGAATCTTGGCGGCCTTGTCCACGCGGCGCTTGATTTCGTCTTCGGGCACCTTGGCGAGCTTCAGGCCATAGGCCATGTTCTCGTAGTTGCTCATGTGCGGGTAGAGCGCGTAGTTCTGGAACACCATGGCGATGTTGCGCTTGGCGGGCTCCAGGTTGTTGACGATCTTGTCGCCAATCATCAGGTCGCCGCCGGTGATTTCTTCCAGGCCGGCAATCATGCGCAGCAGGGTCGATTTGCCGCAGCCCGAGGGGCCGACCAGCACGATGAATTCACCGTCCTTGATTTCGGCATTGACGCCGTGGATAACAGGAACGGCAGACTTGCCGGTGCCGTAGCGTTTGACAATGTTCTTGAGAGAGATGGAAGCCATAACAGGGTTTCGTTGTATCGGTCAAAGATGGTGGAGGGACAAGGTGGTGTGGGCTTACTTTTCGGTATCCACCAGACCTTTGACAAACCACTTTTGCATCAGCATGACCACCAAAGTCGGTGGCAGCATGGCGAGGATGGCGGTCGCCATCACGATATTCCAGTCCACAGCCGCTTCGCCGCCTGCGAGCATGCGCTTGATACCGATCACCACGGGGTACATGTCTTCCGAGGTGGTCATCAGCAGGGGCCAGAGGTACTGGTTCCAGCCGTAGATGAACTGGATCACAAACAGCGCCGCGATCGAGGTGCGCGACAGCGGCACGAGGATGTCTTTGAAAAAGCGCATGGCGCCAGCACCGTCGATGCGCGCCGCTTCCACCAACTCATCGGGCACCGTCAGAAAGAACTGGCGGAACAAGAAGGTGGCGGTGGCCGAGGCGATCAGCGGCAGGGTCAGACCCGCGTAGCTGTTGAGCAAGCCCAGTTCTGCCACCACTTTGTAGGTGGGCAGAATCCGCACTTCGACTGGCAGCATCAGGGTCAAAAAGATGGCCCAGAAGCAGAACATCTTGAAGGGGAAGCGGAAGTAGACGATCGCAAAGGCGGACAGCAGCGAGATGGCGATCTTGCCCACGGTGATGATCATCGCCACCCAGAAGCTGACCCACATCATGTGCATGACATTGGTGTTGGAGCCCAGCTTGCCGGAGCCAAACAGGGCGGCCTGGTAGTTTTCCCAGAGATGGGCGCCCGGCAGCAGTGGCATGGGCGATTGCACGATGGCATCCGCCGTGTGGGTCGATGCGATGAAGGCCAGGTACAGCGGGAAGGCGACAATCGCCACGCCGAGCACCAGCACGGCATGCGACAGAAAATTGAGCCAGGGGTTGCGGTCAACCATGATCAGTACTGCACTTTCTTTTCAACATAGCGGAACTGAACCACGGTCAGCACAATGACGATCAGCATCAAGATCACGGACTGCGCAGCAGAGCCGCCAAGATCCAGTGCCTTGAAGCCGTCTTGGTAAACCTTGTAGACCAGGATCGATGTCGATTGGCCCGGGCCACCTTGCGTTGCCGCATCGATGATGCCGAAGGTATCGAAAAACGCGTAAACGATGTTGATCACCAGCAGGAAAAAGGTGGTGGGCGACAGCAGGGGCAGCTGGATGTTCCAGAACCGGCGCCAAGGGCTGGCACCATCGATGGACGCCGCCTCGATCAGTGCCTTGGGGATGGACTGCAGGCCCGCCAGGAAGAACAGGAAGTTATAGGAAATCTGCTTCCACACCGAGGCCATGACAATCAGCGCCATGGCCTGGTTGTCATTCATCATGTGGTTCCAGTTGTAGCCCAGCTTGCCCAGGTAGTAGGTGACCACGCCGATGGAGGGCGAGAACAGAAACACCCACAGCACGCCAGCAATCACCGGTGCCACGGCATAGGGCACGATCAGCAAGGTCTTGTAGATCATCGCAAAGCGCACAATGCGGTCGGCAAAAATCGCCAACACCAGCGAGATGGCAATACCGGCTCCAGCGACCAGCACCGAGAACATTGCAGTGCGCTTGAAGGAATTCAGATAAGTGGGGTCACTGAACAGGTTGCGGAAGTTCTCCAGCCCCACCCATTCGGTGCTCATGCCGAAGGCGTCTTCCATCTGGAAGGACTGCAGCACAGCCTGGCCAGCAGGCCAGAAAAAGAAGATGGCGATGACCAGCAGCTGGGGCGCAATCAAGGCCCAGGGTAGCCATTTAGATCGGAAAAGTACGCGTTTTTCCATGATGGAGCTTAAAAACAAAAAAACCGCCGGAGCTGAAGGCAGCATCCGGAGGGTGGCTCATGTTCTGCGTCCGCCCTGCCGGAGCAGGGTGGACGCATGGCACGAGAAGGGGGTTACTTCTTGTACGACTTTTCGAAGCGGGCCAGCAGGTCGTTGCCGCGCGTCACGATGGAATCCAGGGCTTCCTTGCCGTTTTTCTTGCCAGCCCAGACCTGTTCGAGTTCTTCGTCCTCGATGGTACGGATCTGCACATAGTTGCCCAGACGGATACCGCGGGAGTTGTCAGTGACCTTGCGGATCATCTGCGTCACGGCGGTGTCGGTGCCCGGGTTCTTTTGGTAGAAGCCAGACTTCTCGGTCAGGTCGTACGCTGCCATGGTCACAGGCAGGTAGCCGGTGCGCTGGTGCGATGCGGCCTGCACCTTGGTTTGCGACAGGAATTCGAAGAACTTGGCAACGCCCTTGTACTCTTCAGCCTTCTTGCCAGACATCACCCACAGCGATGCGCCACCGATCACGGTGTTCTGTGGCGCGCCCTTGACATCGGGGTAGTAAGGCAGAGGTGCCAGGCCGTAGGCAAACTTGGCGTTCTTGGCCACATCGCCATAGAAGCCGGACGAGGTCTGGATCATCGCGCATTCACCGGCGGTGAACGAAGCCTGGGCGGTGGAGGCGCGGCCCTTGTAAACAAACTCACCGGCCTTGGCGGCAGCGGCCAGGTTGTCGATGTGCTTGACGTGCAGGGGCGAGTTGATCTTCAGGCGGGCCTTGTAGCCGTTGGCGCTCAAACCGTTTTGTTCGGTCGCAAACTCCACGTTGTGCCAGGTGGAGAAGGACTCCAGCTGGGTCCAGCCTTGCCAGGCCAGGGTCATGGGGCAGCTGTGGCCGCTTTCCTTGAGCTTCTTGGCAGCGGCGAACACTTCAGGCCAGGTGGTTGGGGCTTTTTCAGCGTCCAGACCAGCCTTCTTGAAGGCGTCCTTGTTGTAATAGAAGATGGTCGTCGAGCTGTTGAACGGGAAGCTCAGCATCTGGCCGTTGGGGGCCGTGTAGTAGCCGGCCACTGCTGGGATGTAGGCCTTGGGGTCAAAGGACACACCCGCATCGGACATCACCTTGCCGACGGACACCGTGGCGCCCTTGGAGGCCATCATGGTGGCAGTGCCCACTTCGAACACTTGCAGAATGTGCGGCGCGTTGCCCGAGCGGAAAGCCGCGATCGCTGCGGTCATGGATTCGTCGTACACACCCTTGAAGGTGGGCACAACCTTGTATTCCTTCTGGCTGTCGTTGAACTCCTTGGCCAGGTCATTGACCCATTCGTTGTTCACGGCGGTCATGGAGTGCCACCATTGGATCTCGGTGACGGCATGGGCGGACAGGCTGGTAGTGGCTGCAATACCGGCAGCGATGACCAAACGCTTGAAGTGCATGAATGCTCCTAGGGGTTTATAAAACGCTCAAAAACGAATCGTATGTGGCGTTTGTGAATGTTCTGTGACGTTGTGGCATATCCGCGGGCTTTAAGCAACTGGGGATTGCCAGTGCCTGCCTGCACCGCATCAACAAATACAAGGCGTTACGATTGTAGTGCAGCCGCCATTGGGATTCGAGAGAAAAATGTAACCTTAGGGGCTTAGGGCCTGGCGGTTCCTGGGGTTGTCACACCAAGCTGTCAAACAGTTGTGGTAAAGGCAGGCAGGGTGCCTGAAATGCTCAAATTCGATCAAATAAGAAAAAATTAGAAAAAATCCTCGCGCAGCAACGCGGTAGCGCTGGCGATCACCGCCGCTGCCTCGGGTGGCAGCGGCAATGCCAGACTGCGGCGTACCATGTTTGCATCGGTGCAGCCATGCGTGCAAGCCCTGTGTCATAAAATCGGTGGCCCCACAGCGAAGGATGCTCTGCAGAGCCCTTGCCCCCGGGATGGATGCGGATCGCCCGAGACCGCCTCCACACCAGGGCAGGCCGTTTTGCAGAGGACCCTCACCCATAAAAGGGAGCGCCCGCTCCCACACAGGTCCCACACATGAACGCACCGATTGCGCTGACCAGCTTGCAAGCCCGGGTTGACGGGCCCGCCCGTCTCCGCGAGATTCCCTACAACTACACCTCGTTCTCCGACCGCGAAATCGTCATCCGCTTGCTGGGCGCGCAGGCCTGGGATTTGCTGGACCAGCTGCGCCAGGAGCGCAAGACGGGCCGCTCGGCCCGCATGCTGTATGAGGTTCTGGGCGATATCTGGGTGGTGCAGCGCAATCCTTATTTGCAAGACGACCTCTTGCACAACCCCGGCCGGCGCAAGCAGCTGGTGGAGGCGCTGCAGCACCGCTTGGGTGAGGTGCAAAAGCGCCGCGCACCGGCTGAAGACCCGGCGCGCGATGCGCTGGTGGGGCAGCTGATTGCGGCTGCGCAGGTGGCGGTTTCTGAGTTCGACACCACTTTGCAGGAAGCCACCGAGCTGCGCCGCAAGGTGCTGCGCACCTTCAAGCCACTGACCGCCAAGGACAACGTCAAGTTTGACGGCCTCTCGCGCGTGAGCCATGTGACCGACGCGACCGACTGGCGCGTGGAGTACCCGTTTGTGGTGCTGACGCCCGATACCGAGGAGGAAATGGCCGTGCTGGTCAAGGCCTGTATCGGCCTGGGCCTGACCATCGTGCCGCGCGGCGGCGGCACCGGCTACACCGGTGGCGCCATTCCGCTGAGCTGGCGCAGTGCTGTCATCAACACTGAGAAGCTGGAGAAGATGTCCGAGGTGGAGATGGTTTCTTTGCCCGGCATCGACCATTTGGTGCCCACCGTCTGGTCGCAGGCCGGGGTGGTGACCCAGCGCGTGGCCGATGCGGCCGAGCGCGGCGGTTTTGTGTTCGCGGTGGATCCCACCTCGATCGAGGCCTCCTGCATTGGCGGCAATATCGCCATGAATGCGGGCGGTAAAAAGGCGGTGCTCTGGGGCACGGCGCTGGACAACCTGGCCAGCTGGCGCATGGTGACGCCCGATGCGCAGTGGCTGGAAGTCACCCGTCTGGACCACAACCTGGGCAAGATCCACGACGCCGAGATGGCCAGCTTTGAGCTGAAGTACCTGCAGGCCGACGGCAAGACCCTGGTGCGCACCGAGCGACTGGACATCCCCGGCTACAAGTTCCGCAAGGAAGGCCTGGGCAAGGATGTGACGGACAAGTTCCTCTCGGGCCTGCCGGGCATCCAGAAAGAGGGCTGCGATGGCCTGATTACCAGCGCCCGCTGGGTGGTGCACCGCATGCCCTCGCATGTGCGTACCGTCTGCCTGGAGTTTTTTGGCAATGCCAAGGATGCCGTGCCCTCGATCGTCGAGATCAAGGACTACATGTTTGCCGAGCAAAAGCGCTGCGGCGTGTTGCTGGCCGGGCTGGAGCACCTGGATGACCGCTACCTGAAGGCGGTGGGCTATGCCACCAAGAGCAAAAAGCATGGCGGCCTGCCCAAGATGGTGCTGTTTGGCGACATCGTCGGCGACAACCCCGATGAAGTGGCGCGCGTGACCAGCGAAGTGGTGCGTATTGCCAACTCGCGCAGCGGCGAAGGCTTTATCGCCATCAGCCCCGAGGCGCGCAAGAAATTCTGGCTGGATCGCAAGCGCACCGCCGCCATCAGCCGCCACACCAATGCCTTCAAGATCAATGAAGACGTGGTCATCCCGCTGCCGCGCATGGCCGAATACACCGACGGCATCGAGCGCATCAATATCGAGCTGTCGCTGCACAACAAGATCAAGCTCTGCGATGCGCTGCATGCCTTTTTTGCCAAGGGCCAGCTGCCACTGGGCAAGCAGGACGATGCCAACGACATCCCGTCTGCCGAGCTGCTGGAAGACCGGGTGGCGCAAGCGCTGGTGCTGCTGACCGAGGTGCGCAAGCGCTGGCAAGGCTGGCTGGACGGCGTGGACGCGCAGTTCCGCGACCTGCAAGACCACAGCCTGCGCGCCAGCTGGAAGAACGACCTGCGCGCACCGCTGGCCACGATCTTTGCCGGCTCCGCCTACCAGCCGATCATGGACGAGGTGGTGGCCATCCACCAGCGCGTGCTCAAGGGCCGCGTGTTTGTGGCGCTGCACATGCATGCGGGCGACGGCAATGTGCACACCAACTTGCCAGTCAACAGCGATGACTACGAGATGCTGACCACCGCCCATGCGGCCGTGGCCCGCATCATGGCGCTGGCGCGCAGCCTCGATGGCGTGATCTCGGGCGAGCACGGCATTGGCATCACCAAGCTGGAGTTCCTGAGTGACGACGAGCTGCGGCCCTTTGCCGAGTACAAGGCCCGCATCGATCCGCATGGCCACTTCAACAAGGGCAAGCTGCTGCGCCCCGAAGAACGCCGCCTGCTGCTGGAGCAGACCTACGAGGGCGACAAATCGCGCAAGTCGCTGATGTATGCCGACCTGACCAATGCCTATACGCCCTCGTTCGGGCTGATGGGCCATGAGTCGCTGATCATGCAGCAAAGCCATATCGGCGCGATTGCCGATTCGGTCAAGGACTGCCTGCGTTGCGGCAAGTGCAAGCCAGTCTGCGCCACCCATGTGCCGCGCGCCAACCTGCTCTACAGCCCGCGCAACAAGATTTTGGCGACCTCGCTGCTGGTCGAGGCCTTTCTGTATGAAGAGCAAACCCGCCGGGGCGTGTCCATCCGCCACTGGCAGGAGTTTGAAGATGTGGCCGACCACTGCACGGTCTGCCACAAATGCGCCACGCCATGCCCGGTCAAGATCGATTTTGGCGATGTGACCATGCACATGCGCAACCTGCTGCGCCAGATGGGCAAGAAGAGCTTCCGTCCGGGCAACAAGGTGGCCATGGCCATGCTCAATGCCACCAACCCCGATACCATCAAGCTGCTGCGCAAGACCATGGTGGGCGTGGGCTTCAAGGCCCAGCGCCTGGCGGTTGACGTGCTCAAGAGCTTTGGCAAGCGCCAGACCGCGCATCCGCCCGCCAGCGTAGGCACCGCACCGCTCAAGGAGCAGGTGATCCACTTCGTCAACAAGAAGTTGCCTGGCGGCTTGCCCAAACAGACGGCGCGGGCGCTGCTCGACATCGAGAACAAGGACTACGTGCCCATCATCCGGGATCCCAAGACCACCACCTCCGAGACCGAGGCGGTGTTCTACTTCCCCGGCTGCGGCTCGGAGCGCCTGTTCAGCCAGGTGGGCCTGGCCACGCAGGCCATGCTTTGGCATGCCGGTGTGCAGACCGTGCTGCCGCCGGGTTATCTGTGCTGCGGTTATCCCCAGCGCGGCTCGGGCCAGTTCGACAAGGCCGAGAAGATGATCACCGACAACCGGGTGCTCTTCCACCGCGTGGCCACCACCTTGAACTACCTGGACATCAAGACCGTGGTGGTGAGCTGCGGCACCTGCTACGACCAGCTGCAGGGCTACCAGTTCGACAAGATCTTCCCCGGCTGCCGCATCATCGACATCCATGAGTACCTGCTGGAGAAGGGCATCACCTTGCAGGGCAAGGGCGCCTACCTCTACCACGACCCCTGCCACACGCCGATGAAGCAGCAGGACCCGATGAAGACCGTGAAGGCGCTGGTGGGCGACAACGTGTTGAAGAGCGAGCGCTGCTGCGGCGAATCGGGCACCTTGGGCGTCACCCGGCCTGATATCTCGACGCAGATCCGCTTCCGCAAGACCGAGGAAATCCGCAAGGGCGAAGCCCAGCTGCGTGATGCCGGCCAGGTAGAGGTCAAGGAAAACGTCAAGATTCTCACCAGCTGCCCCAGCTGCCTGCAAGGCCTCAACCGCTACCAGGACGATCTGCAAAACGGCCTGCTCGAAGCCGACTACATCGTCGTCGAGATGGCGCGCGAGATCCTGGGCGAGAACTGGATGCCCGAGTATGTGGAGCGCGCCAACCACGGCGGCATCGAGCGGGTGCTGGTATGACGGCAGCCATCACCGATTGCCCGCTGTGCCAGACGGATGGCGGGCGCCTGGTTTGGCAGGGCGCCCGGGGCGGCGCACTGCTGCGCGTCATCCATGCGGAGGAAGCCGGTTTCCCGGCCTTTTACCGCGTGGTCTGGGCTGCCCATGTGGCCGAGCTGTCTGATTTGTCGGAGGCCGAGCGCCAGTGGTGCATGGATGCGGTGATGGCGGTGGAGCTGGCATTGCGCGGCATACAGCCTGCGCCCGGCAAGATCAACCTGGCGACCCTGGGCAATATGGTGCCCCATCTGCACTGGCATGTGATTGCCCGCTACGCCGAGGACAGCCATTTCCCCGCGCCCGTCTGGGCGTCGGCCCAGCGGCCACGCGATGCGCAGCATGAAGCAGTGCTGGCAGCGCAGCTGCCCGCTGCCGAGGCCCGCATGCAGGCAGCGCTGGAACGCCTGCTTGCGGCATAATTGCTATTGTTTTTGATAGCACACCGGCTGCGCGCATCGCGTGCAGCGCCAGGCCTGGCTTGCAAAGGATTGACATGGCTGGATTGACCCGCGAGACCCCCACCCCCACGGCGCTGACCGTGCACGGCGCAAGCCGCGTGCTGGAAGTGCAATACGCCGATGGCGCGACCTTCCGCCTGCCTTTTGAGCTGCTGCGCGTGTACTCGCCCTCGGCTGAGGTGCAAGGCCATGGCCCGGGCCAGGAAGTGCTGCAGACTGGCAAGCGCGAAGTGGGCATCGTGGCGGTGGAGCCGGTCGGCAACTACGCCATCAAGCCCATCTTCTCGGATGGCCACGAGAGCGGCCTCTTCAGCTGGCAGTACCTGTACGAGCTGGGCAGCCGCCAGGCCGAGCTGTGGCAAGACTACCTGGACCGCCTGCAGGCGGCCGGTGTGGAGCGCGACCAGCCGATGGCGCCCAAGGGTGGCAGCGCTTGCGGTCACCAGCACTGAGCAGGGCGCCCGAGACCGGAAATAGTTTGTATTTAAAGCTATGAATTTTGTAGCTTTATCTGACCGTAAAATGTGGCTTTGCGCGTCCAAGCGCCTGAACTGCATACCCCCGAATAATCCGGGGTATGGGAGTAGGACGCTGCAGAGCTTGCTAGCATTCACACTATGAGCACCACCCATTTTGGATTTGAGACAGTTGACGAGCAGGACAAGGCGCGCAAGGTGCGCGGGGTGTTCGACTCGGTCGCGAGCAAATATGACGTGATGAACGACCTGATGTCCGGTGGTCTGCACCGGGTCTGGAAGCATTACACCGTCATGGTCGCCAACCTCAAGGAAGGCCAGCGGGTGCTGGATATCGCGGGCGGTACCGGTGATCTGTCGCTGGCCTTTGCGAAAAAAGTCGGCCCCAGCGGCCAGGTGGTGCACACCGATATCAACGAAGCCATGCTGCGCGTAGGCCGTGACCGCCTGATCGACAAGGGCCTGAACCTGCCCACCACTGTCTGTGATGCCGAGGCCCTGCCTTTTCCGGACCAGCATTTTGACCTCGTGAGCGTGGCCTTCGGCCTGCGCAACATGACTAACAAGGACCAGGCGCTCAAGGAAATGTGCCGCGTGCTCAAGCCGCGCGGCAAGCTGCTGGTGCTGGAGTTTTCCAAGGTGGCCAAGCCGCTGGAGAAGGCCTACGACTTGTATTCCTTCCAGGTTCTACCACGTATAGGCCAGATGGTGGCGGGCGATGCCGACAGCTACCGCTACCTGGCCGAATCGATTCGCATGCATCCTGGCCAGGCCGAGCTCAAGGCCATGATGCAAAAAGCAGGCTTTGGCCATGTGGACTACCACAACATGACAGCAGGCATTACCGCCTTGCATGTCGGGATCAAATGCTGAAAAAGTGAGATGTAAAACCGGTTGCAAAGCCAGGCGCCTGCCCAGCGCCCAGCGCAATACAACACAACGGACCGGTGTTGCTGAGAAGTGGGCATGAACGTAATAGCCGGCGCAAAAGCGTACCGGCCCTAACAAAACGGAGCAAATATGACAAAACTGTGGTCAGTGGTCTTGGTGGCAATGCTGGCATTTGCGCATGTCGATGCCGATGCCAAACGCATGGGTGGTGGCAAGTCCATGGGCCAGCAGTCCGGCAATGTGACCCAGCGCCAGGCAACACCTGCGCAAGCCCCTGGCAACAATGCCACGGCGCCTGCGCAAGCCCAGCGCCCCGCAACCCCGAATGCGGCCCCTGCCGCACCCAAGAAGCCTTGGGGCGCGATGCTGGGCGGCCTGGCTGCCGGCCTGGGCCTCGCCTGGCTGGCCCATTCGCTGGGCTTTGGCGAGGCGTTCGCCAACATGCTGTTGATTGGCCTGGCCATCATGGCCGTGCTGGCCATCGTCGGCTTTGTGATGCGCCGCAAAAGCGCTGCAACGCAGCAACCGGCGCAGTCGCCCTTCGCCTTCCAAGGCGCTGGCAATGCAGCGCCGCAAGCGCCGGTATCGGCCCCTGTTGCGCCCCAGTACAACCCTGAGAAAGTCGGCAACGACGCCTCGGCCCGCCCCTGGGAACAAGGTGCAGCACCGGTGGCAGCTGCTGCAGGTGGCAGCATGATTGGTGCTGGCCTGGCGGGCGCGCAGAACTGGGGTGTGCCAGAAGGCTTTGATGCCAACGGCTTCCTGGAAGCGGCCAAGCGCAACTTCGTGACCCTGCAGTCCGCCTGGGACCGCTCGGACATCAACACCCTGCGCTCGATGATGACCGATGACATGCTCAGCGAAGTCAAGGGCCAGCTGCAGGACCGTGAGCAGCACCGCGAAGGCGTGCAGCCCAACCAGACCGATGTGGTCATGCTCGAAGCCCAGCTGCTGGGTATCGAGGATCTGGGCCATGCCTACATGGCCAGTGTCGAGTTCTCCGGCATGATCCGCGAAGAAGCCCATGCCGGCCCCAGCCCCTTCCGCGAAGTCTGGAACATGTCCAAGCCCAAGGACGGCACCAGCGGCTGGTTGGTATCAGGTCTGCAAGCACTGCAGTAAGCAAGCCTTGCAGTAAGCAAACCGTAAAACTCCACCGCTTTGCCTGTTAATGCTGACGACAGGCGGCGGACTTGGGGAATAATTGGGGACTATGGCAACACAGTCCCCTTTTTCTTTTCCGGGCGGCATTTTTGCACGCATTCTGGAGTCGGCCCAACCACCGCAATGGCTGGTGTCGGAGGTGCAGCACCGTGTGGTGCTGTTCTTGAACCATGTGCTGATGCAGGAAGAAGTCGCGATGGAGCGCCTGGTGCGCCAAAGCGGGCGCGTGGTGCAAGTGCAGTGGCGCAGCATCGTGCTGGCCCTCAAGATCACGCCCGCCGGCCTGCTGGACCTGGCGGGCACGCAAGAAACCCCCGATCTGCGCGTGCAGGTGGTGGATGACTCGCCGCTGGCGCTGGCCCGGGGCGTCATTCAGGGCGAGAAGCCCGCCATCCGTATCGATGGCGATGTGCAGTTTGCCGCCGAGATCCAATGGCTGGTGGACCATGTGCGATGGGATGTGGAAGAAGACCTGGCCCGCGTGGTGGGCGATACCCCCGCGCATTGGCTGGCCCAAATGGGCCAGCGCGTGGCAGCCGCGCTGCGCCAGTTTGTCAGCATGGGCGTGCGCACCGCTGACCGCTTTGGCGCCAGCGGCTTTGGCCAGCAGGCCCAGCCGCCAGCCCCGCCCACGCCGCCCGGCTACGGCGCAGCCAGCGACACGGCCAGCGAGCGCAACCCGACATGACGCGTTTCCTCCGAGGCTTCACCATCTTGTGGGTGGTCTGGCGCTATGGCTTGCACGACATGGTGCTGTCGAGCTTCAACCATCCCTGGCTCAAAGGCATCACGCGGGTGTTGCGCCTGGGGCGCAAATGGACGGAGCCGCGCGGCCAGCGCCTGCGCGAGGCGCTTGAGCAGCTGGGCCCCATCTTTGTCAAATTTGGCCAGGTCCTGTCGACCCGGCGCGATTTGCTGCCGCCCGATATTGCCGAAGAGCTGTCCCTGCTGCAGGACCGCGTTCCTTCGTTTGATTCGCGCATCGCGGTGCAGACCATTGAGCGGGCGTTTCGCAAACCTCTGGCCGAGATCTTCGTCAGCTTTGATGAGAAGCCGATTGCCAGCGCCTCGATAGCCCAGGTGCACTTTGCCACCATCCGTACCCGTGAAGGCACGTTGCGCGATGTGGCGGTCAAGGTGCTGCGCCCGGGCATGCTGCCGGTGATCGACAGCGACCTGGCGCTGATGCGCACCATGGCCGAGCTGGTCGAGCGCTTCTCGGCCGATGGCAAGCGCCTCAAGCCGCGCCAGGTGGTGGCGGAGTTCGACACCTACCTGCACGACGAGCTGGACCTGATGCGCGAGGCATCGAACGCGGCCCAGCTGCGCCGCAATATGGAAGGGCTGGACCTGGTGCTGATCCCGGAAGTATTCTGGGATTTCTGCCACCAGGAGGTGATGGTGATGGAGCGCATGAATGGCGTGCCCATCAACCAGGTTGAGACCCTGCGTGCCGCCGGTGTCGATATCCCCAAGCTGGCCCGCGATGGCGTGACCATCTTCTTCACCCAGGTGTTCCGCGATGGTTTTTTCCATGCGGACATGCACCCGGGCAATATCCAGGTGAGCCTGGAGCCCGAAAGCTTTGGCCGCTACATCTCGCTGGATTTCGGCATTGTCGGCACCCTGACCGAGTTCGACAAAGAGTACCTGGCGCAGAACTTCACCGCCTTTTTTCGCCGCGATTACAAGCGTGTGGCTGAGCTGCATATCGAAAGCGGCTGGGTGCCTGCCGACACCCGTGTCGATGAGCTCGAAGCCGCGATTCGCGCAGTCTGCGAGCCGTACTTTGACCGCCCGCTCAAGGAAATATCGCTGGGCATGGTGCTGATGCGTCTGTTCCAGACCTCGCGGCGCTTTCAGGTCGAGATCCAGCCCCAGCTGGTGCTGCTGCAAAAAACCTTGCTCAACATCGAAGGCCTGGGCCGCCAGCTGGACCCGGACCTGGACCTCTGGAGCACGGCCAAGCCGTTCCTGGAGAAGTGGATGCTCGACCAGATGGGCCCCCAGCGCCTGTGGCGCGAGCTCAAATCCCAGGCACCGCGTTACGCCAAGCTGCTGCCCGATATGCCGCGCCTGGTGCACCAGTACCTGGCGCGCAATGGCAACGGTGCTGACAACGACCAGATGCTCAAAGAGCTGCTGGTGCAGCAGAAATTGACGAACAAGCTGCTGCAGATCATCATTTGCGGTGGCATTGGCTTTGTGCTGGGGCTGGTGGTATTGCAGCTCCTCATTCGCGTCCGCATTTTTTAATTCTTAACCCTTAAGCCCACGCTTTGCAGGAGTGACAACGTGCTGCTCTACATGGTGATTGCCTACCTATTTGTAACCATTGGCGTAGGTCTTTGGGCCGCCAAGCGGGTGAAGAACACGGCCGATTTTGCTGTGGCCGGCCGCAATCTGCCTTTGTTCATGATCATTACCACCACGTTCGCCACTTGGTTTGGTTCAGAGATCGTGCTGGGCGTGCCGGCCAAGTTCATCGAAGGCGGCCTGCGCAATGTGGTGGAAGACCCGTTTGGCGCCGGCATGTGTCTGATCCTGGTGGGCCTGTTCTTTGCGGCCAAGCTCTACCGCATGAACCTGCTGACCATCAGCGACTACTACCGCAAGCGCTATGGCAGCGCGGTCGAAATCATCTGCTCGCTGATCATCATGCTCAGCTACCTGGGCTGGGTCTCCGCCCAGGTCACCGCGCTGGGCCTGGTCTTTAACCTGCTCTCGGGCGGTGTGGTCAGCATTCCCATGGGCATGGTGATCGGAGTGGTGTCCATCCTGGCCTACACCTTGTTTGGCGGCATGTGGTCGGTGGCCGTCACCGATTTCGTGCAGATGATCATCCTGGTGGTGGGCCTTTTGGTGCTGGCGTTTTTTGCGGCGGACATGGCCGGCGGCGCCGGCAAGGTGATCGACCTGGCCACCAGCCGCGATCTGTTCCAGTTCTGGCCCGAGCCGAGCTGGCATGACATGGTCTTCTTCTTTGCGGCCGCCATCACCATGATGCTGGGTTCGATCCCACAGCAGGACGTGTTTCAGCGCGTGATGTCGGCCAACACCGAGAAATCGGCCGTACGCGGCACGGTGATTGGGGGGTCGGCCTATATCCTGTTTGCCTTTGTGCCGATGTTCCTGGTGGCCAGCGCCCTGATCATCATGCCCGAGGCCACGGCTGGCCTGCTCAAGGACGATCCGCAAAAAGTGCTGCCCACCTTGGTGATGGAGAAGATGCCCTTTGTGATGCAGGTGCTGTTCTTCGGCGCGCTGCTGTCTGCCATCAAGTCCTGCGCATCGGCCACCTTGCTGGCGCCGAGCGTCACCTTCACCGAGAACATCTGGCGCCAGTTCCGCCCCAAGGTGAGCGACCGCGAAAACCTCAAGACCATGCGTATCAGCGTGCTGGTGTTCAGCGCCTGTGTGCTGGCCTATTCGATCCGCATGCAGGGCACGCCTATCTATGAACTGGTCTCGGGTGCCTACCAGGTGCCGCTGGTGGGCGCCTTTGTGCCGCTGGTGATGGGCCTGTACTGGAAGCGCGCGACCACCCAAGGGGCGCTGCTGGCGGTGTTCCTGGGCATTGGTGTCTGGTTGGCCGGTTTAAACATGGCCTGGGGTGCCGCCTTCCCGGCGCAGCTGGCGGGTGTGCTGGCCGCTTTCAGCGGCATGGTGGTCGGCTCGCTGGTGCCGCAGGCCATTCGCAACCAGAAGACGGATGTGCTGGCTTTTGGCCCCGATGCGGTGCCGGAGTCCGGCGGCGCTGTCGTGGCCGGCCGCTGAGGCCAGCGCCAGCGCCCTAAGGGGCGCTGTGCCTTAGCCCGTGGCCCGGATCGGTTTTCCAACCCGCCTATAATCAAGAGTTTCCCTTCGTTTTCACCAAGCGCGATGCCTATTTACGCCTACAAATGCAGTGCCTGCGGCTATGCCAAAGATGTCTTGCAAAAAATATCGGATGCGCCTTTGACGGACTGCCCGGAGTGCAAGCAAGCAGGCTTTTCCAAGCAGCTGACGGCCCCGGGTTTTCAGCTCAAGGGCACCGGCTGGTATGCCACCGATTTCAGTGGCAAATCGGCAGCCAGTTCCGCACCCGCCGCAAGCAGCACGTCGGGCAGCAGTGCGCCCGCCACTGAGGCCGCCGCCCCTGCACCCGCACCGGCTGCCAGCAGCGGCACGGCGGCCTGAGCGGCCCGGGTCTGAGAGCGGCGATGGCATCCCTGCGCAAATGGTTGTTGACCGGTCTGCTGGTCGTTGTGCCGGGGGTCATCACGGTCTGGGTGCTCAACTGGATCATCGGCACGCTCGACCAGACCTTGCAGATCCTGCCGCAGAGCTGGCAGCCTGACCAGGTCCTGGGCTACCATATTCCGGGTTTTGGCGTGGTGCTGACCCTGGCGATCTTGCTGATCGTTGGCGGCACTGCCAGCAACTTTGTGGGCCGCAAGCTCGTCTCCTGGGGCGATGCCCTGGTCAGCCGCATACCGGTGGTGCGTTCGATCTATTCGAGCGTCAAACAGGTCTCCGACACCTTGTTTTCCGAGAGCGGCAATGCCTTTCGCACCGCTGTCATGGTGCAGTGGCCCCAGCCAGGCATGTGGACCATCGGCTTTGTGACCGGTGCGCCCGGCGGTGAGCTGGACCAGCACCTGCACAGCGACCCGGCAAACCCCGATGCAGCCTTTGTCAGCGTCTATGTGCCCACCACGCCCAACCCAACGGGCGGCTACCTGGTGATGGTGCGCAAAAGCGATTGCATTGAATTGAATATGAGCGTGGATGCTGCGCTTAAATACATCGTCTCGATGGGGGTCGTGGCTGCGCCAGACGCCCCATCGGGGTCTAAATAACTGAGAACTAAGGCGCCTTTGCAGGTGCAGGAAGATTGGCTATGGCAATGCGTTCCCAATACTGCGGTCAAGTGACCGAAGCCCAGATGGGCGAAACCGTGAGCCTGTGCGGCTGGGTCAACCGCCGCCGTGACCACGGTGGTGTGATTTTCATCGACCTGCGCGACCGCGAAGGCTATGTGCAAGTGGTTTGCGATCCTGACCGCGCCGAGATGTTTAAGGTGGCCGAAGGCGTGCGCAATGAGTTCTGCGTGCAGGTCAAGGGACTTGTGCGTGCCCGTCCCGATGGCACCACCAACGAATCGATCAAGAGCGGCAAGATCGAAGTGCTGTGCCATGAGCTGATTGTGCTCAACGCCTCGGTGACGCCTCCTTTCCAGATCGACGACGAGAACCTGTCGGAGACCGTGCGCCTGACCAACCGCGTGCTGGACCTGCGCCGCCCGGTCATGCAACGCAACATGATGCTGCGCTACAAGACGGCGATCCAGGTGCGCAACTTTCTGGACAAAGAAGGTTTTGTCGATATCGAAACGCCGATGCTGGGCAAGAGCACGCCCGAAGGCGCGCGTGACTATTTGGTGCCTAGCCGCGTGCATGATGGCGAATTCTTCGCGCTGCCCCAGTCGCCCCAGCTGTACAAGCAGATGCTGATGGTGGCCGGTTACGACCGCTACTACCAGATCACCAAGTGCTTCCGCGACGAAGACCTGCGCGCTGACCGCCAGCCCGAATTCACGCAGATCGACTGCGAGACCTCGTTCCTGAACGAGGAAGAGATCCGTGCCATCTTCCAGCGCATGATCAAGGAAGTGTTCCAGACCCAGCTGAATGTGGACCTGGGCGAGTTCCCGATCATGACCTACCAGGATGCGGCCTTCCGTTTTGGTTCGGACAAGCCGGATCTGCGCGTGAAGCTGGAGTTCACTGAGCTGACCGAAGTGATGAAGGATGTGGACTTCAAGGTGTTCTCGGGCGCTGCCAACATGAAGGGCGGCCGCGTAGTGGGCCTGCGCGTACCCGGCGGTGCGCGCGAGCAGGGCGGGCTGTCGCGTGGCGACATCGATGCCTACACCGATTTCGTCAAGATCTATGGCGCCAAGGGCCTGGCCTACATCAAGGTCAACGAGCTGGCCAAGGGCCGTGATGGCCTGCAGTCGCCGATCGTCAAGAACATCCATGATGCCGCGATTGCCGAGATCCTCAAGCGCACCGAAGCGCAAGACGGCGACCTGATCTTCTTTGGCGCGGACAAGGAAAAGATCGTCAACGACGCCATCGGCGCCTTGCGCATCAAGATTGGCCACAGTGCCTTTGGCAAGAGCACTGGCCTGTTCGAAGACCGCTGGGCACCGCTGTGGGTGGTGGACTTCCCGATGTTCGAACACGACGAGGAAAACGACCGCTGGGCTGCTGTGCACCATCCCTTCACCTCGCCCAAGGATGGCCATGAAGACCTGATGGACACGGATCCGGCCAAGTGCATTGCCAAGGCCTATGACATGGTGCTGAATGGCTGGGAGCTGGGTGGCGGCTCGGTGCGTATCCACCGCGCTGATGTGCAGTCCAAGGTGTTCACCGCGCTCAAGATCAGCCCCGAAGATGCCCGTGCCAAGTTCGGCTACCTGCTGGACGCGCTGCAGTACGGCGCGCCTCCCCACGGTGGCCTGGCCTTTGGTCTGGACCGGTTGATCACCTTGATGACCGGCTCCGAGTCGATCCGCGATGTGATCGCCTTCCCCAAGACCCAGCGCGCACAGGACCTGCTGACCCAGGCCCCATCGCCGGTGGACGAGAAGCAGCTGCGCGAACTGCACATCAAGCTGCGCAACACAGCAGCAGCGCAGTAAGCCGACCGCGCGGTGCATGGGCATGCCTGATGCACGGCGCCGCCACAAGGCCAAAGCCCTCCAGGCTTTGGCCTTTTTTGTCATTCTGGGGCGCTATGCTCCGGCGTGACTGACAGATTGCAAAGGGTGCCCATGCACGGGATGACTGCGACTTCCAACCGAACCAAGCGCTGGGCGTGCGGCATGGCCTTGGCTGCCATCGCGCTGGCGCTGACGGGCTGCGGCGAAAAGAAGACCGAGCTGGGCCAGGGTGGCTCGGAAGTCTCCGGCTCGGCAGGCCCGGCGGGTGGCCAGGGCGCGCATGCCAGTCTGGAGCGCTGCGACGAGCCGATTGCCACGGTGGCCTTGCTGGAGAACCCGCGCGGCTATGTGCTGCCGAGCAGCCTGAACCTGCCGCCCAGCCCCGTGCCGCTGGTGCGCTTGCTGATGCAGCAGAGCGGCTGCTTTCGCGTGGTGGACCGGGCCGGCGGCCTGCAGGGCACCATCCGCGAAGGGGAGTTGCAGGACGCCGGCGTGCTGCGCCCCCATGGCACCGTGCAAAAGCGCAAGGGCTATGAGGCCCAGTACACCATGGTGCCCAACCTGACGTTCAGCGAACAGGATGCCGGCCGGGGCCTGGCGGGCATCATCGCCATGGTGCCGGTGCTGCGCGATATCGCAGGCCTGGCCGGCGTGGCCGAGCAGGTCAAGTTCAAAGAGGCGCAGACCGCCTTGTTCCTGACCGACAACGAAACCACGGAACAGGTCGCGGCATCCACTGGATCCGCTCGGGCCACCGACTTGGGTGTAGGCGGTGTGCTGCTGGGCCGCCTGGGCGGCGGCGCCGGCATGGGCTGGAGCAATACCAATGAGGGCAAGGTGATTGCCGCCGCTTTTTTGAACGCCCACAACCTGATGGTGCAGCAGGTGCGCCAGCTGCAGGCCAAGGCCTTGCCGCCCGCCGTGGCCACCCGCAAACCTGGGACAGCCCCATAGCTATGCAAGACAAGCCAAGCCCAAGCCTGCCCTACAAACTGCCCCGGTCTGTGCTGGTCATCATCCACACGGCTGATCTGCAGGTGCTGCTGCTGCGCCGCGTCAGCCAGATGGAGGGCCAGGACTACTGGCAACCCGTCACGGGCAGCCAGGACAGCGAGACCGAGACCTGGCAGGAAACCGCCATCCGTGAGGTGTTTGAAGAGACCGGCATCGATGCCGGGCAGCCAGATTGCCTGCTGCGCGACTGGCAGTTGGAGAACATCTACCCGATCTACCCGCAGTGGCGCCACCGCTACGCGCCCGATGTGTGCATGAACACCGAGCATGTGCTGAGCCTGCAGGTGCCGTCCTACGCCAAGATCGTGCTGAGCCCCAGAGAGCACACGGCTTACGCGTGGCATGATTGGCGAGAGGCAGCAGAACGCTGCTATTCCATATCGAACAGCGAAGCCATTCTCTGGCTGCCGAGGTTCATAGCTTCATGACCGATATTCACGACGATTTGCCCATTCTTCGGGTAGCCACCTACAACATCCACAAGGGCGTGCAGGGCCTGGGCCCCGTGCGCAGGCTGGAGATCCACAACCTGGGGCTGGCGGTCGAGCAGCTGGATGCCGACATCATCTGCCTGCAGGAAGTGCGCAAGGACAACCGCAAGGAAGAGAGCTTCTTCAACAACTGGCCCGAGCAGAACCAGGCGGATTTTCTGACCCCGCTGGGCTATACCGCAGCCTACCGCACCAATGCCACCACCCGCTGGGGAGAGCATGGCAATGCCTTGCTGACTCGCTGGCCGATTCTGGAATCCAACCACCGCGACATCTCCGACCACCGCTTTGAGCAGCGCGGCCTGCTGCATGTGGCGATGGAGATCGCTGGTCAGCGCATCCACACCATCGTGGTGCACCTGGGCCTGGTGCAGGGCAGCCGCTTGCGCCAGACGGCGCAGATCCATGAGTTCATCAAAGTCCATGTGCCCGATGACGAGCCGGTGATCGTTGCCGGGGACTTCAACGACTGGGGCTTCCAGGTCAAGCGCATGCTGGCTGGATTTGGCCTGTTTGAATATGACGAGCAGCCGCTGATGACCTACCCTTCGCGCCTGCCTGTTGTGCAGCTGGACCATGTCTATGCCCGGGGTTTGACGCCTTGTGGCCTGTTTGTGCCCCGGGGACGCATCTGGTGGCGCATGTCGGACCACCTGCCGCTGATTGCCGAGTTTCGCCTGCGTGACTGAATCTTGGATCGCTGGGGCGCTTTTGAGTGATAAATGCTATTGAATTAATAGCTTTCAAGCTTTTCCTGCGCTGACCAAGGGGCAAGACAGAACTAGTGCTTACAGGTCTGCAATCGCTGCTACCATTCCTTTATATGTTTACAGAACTATCCGATCCGAATAAAGCACCTGCCAGCGACGAAGGCACGCCGGTGTCCGTCAAGATCCGTGAGCGGATAGTGGCAGCCCAGCGGCGTTTTCATGCCAATGACAATATCGCCGAGTTCATCGAGCCAGGCGAGCTGGAGCAATTGCTCGACGAGGTCGAGGGCAAGATGCAGGGTGTGCTCGACAGCATGGTGATCAACACCAAGGACGACCACAACACCCGCAACACCGCGCGCCGGGTGGCCAAGATGTACCTGACCGAGGTGTTCAAGGGCCGCTATGTGCCCCAGCCCGAGGTCACCGCCTTCCCCAATGCTGAGCATTTGAACGAGCTGATGATCGTCGGCCCGATCACCGTGCGCAGCGCCTGCAGCCACCACCTCTGCCCAGTCATCGGCAAGGTCTGGATTGGCGTGCTGCCCAACAAGAACACCAATGTGATTGGCCTGTCCAAATATGCGCGACTGGTCGACTGGGTGCTGGGCCGTCCCCAGATCCAGGAAGAGGCGATTGTGCAGCTGGCCGACCTGATCATGAAGAAGACCCAGCCCGATGGCTTGGCGGTGGTGCTGGAGGCCTCGCACTTTTGCATGTCCTGGCGCGGCGTTCGCGAGATGGACTCCAAGATGCTCAACTCCGTCATGCGTGGAGAGTTTCTGAGCGACCCCAATTTGCGGCGCGAGTTTCTGTCGCTGATTCCGCAGCGCGCTGGCAACTGACTGGCACGCTAAGCACACAACGCCCGGGCCCTCCCCGGGTTATTTTTTTGCCGTTTCGCCATGACGCTCCACGCATTCACGCTCATCATTGTGGCCGGCATCATCCATGCTTTCTGGAACATTGTGGCCAAGAAAGCAGGAGGCGATGCCCGCTTTTCGCTGTTTACCTCGGTGCTCAATGCCGTGGTGTGGCTGCCGGTGGGCTGGTGGGTGGGCAAGGATGTGGTGCCCCTGTGGGGCGCAACCGAATGGGCCTTTGTCTCGGCCAGCGCGCTGCTACATATCTTTTACTTCATCACCTTGCTGCGTGGCTACCGAGTGGCTGATCTCACGGTGGTCTACCCACTGGCGCGGGGCAGCGGGCCGTTGATCTCATCGATGGTCGCCGTGCTGTTTTTGGGCGAGCACCTGTCCAGCCTGGGCGCGCTTGGGATTGCCGCCGTGGTGGCAGGGGTGTTCTTGATTGCCGGTGGCCCTGCCATGCTGCGCGCTGCCACCCGGCCCGGCGCCGGAGAGGCCCGGGAGCGCACGCTCAAGGGCCTGTACTACGGCCTGCTCACGGGCCTCTTTATTGCGGCCTATACCGTAGTTGACAGCTATGCCGTCAAGGTGGTGATGCTGTCACCCATCTTGCTGGACTACATGGGCAACCTGGTGCGCGTCGTGATGCTGGCACCCCTGGGCGTCATGAACTGGGCCGAAACCCAGCGCCTGTGGCGCCTGCAATGGCGCTTTGCGCTGGTGGTCGCCATCTTCAGCCCCATGGCCTATGTGTTGGTGTTGTATGCGGTGCAGACCGCGCCCATCTCGCATGTGGCGCCTGCGCGTGAGGTATCGATGCTGTTTGCCGCTCTGATTGGCGGCAAGCTGCTGGGCGAGGGCGATCGCCTGCTGCGCATTGCTGGCGCGCTGCTCATCGGTGTGGGCGTGGTCGCCCTGGGCCTGGGCTAGGCCATGCCAGGCGCTGTGCTGCCCATGGTGCTGGGCTGCGATTTCAGCAGCAGCCCGAGCCGGCGCAAACCCGTGGTCGTGGCCTGGGGCCATCTGGATGCCGAGGCAGGCACCGTGGCGCTGCAGGGCTTTGACTGCTTGGCCACGCTGGCGCAGTGGCAGGATTTTTTGCAGCAACAGCCCGCCTGGGTCGGCGGCTTTGATCTGCCTTTTGCACTGCCGCGCGAGCTGGTGACCCACCTGGGTTGGCCCAGCGATTGGCAGGCCTGCATGCAGCATTACGCCAGCCTGGAGCGCAGCGAGATCCGCAGCCTCTTCAAAGCCTTTTGCGATGCCAGGCCCGCTGGTGGCAAATTTGCCCACCGCGCCACCGACCTGCCTGCAGGCTCCAGCCCTTCGATGAAGTGGGTGAACCCGCCCGTCGCCTGGATGCTGCATGCCGGCCTGCCCCGGCTGCTGGCGGTGGGGGCGGATTTCCCCGGCCTGCTGCGGCGAGACAGCGCCAGGGTGGCACTGGAAGCCTACCCCGGCATGCTGGCGCGCGAGCTGATCGGCCGGCGCAGCTACAAAAGCGATGACCGCCAGCGCCAGACGTCTGAGCGCGCGCAGGCCAGGGCCGAGCTGTTGGAGGCTTTGCAGCAAGGCCAGCACCGGCTGGGGCTGCGCTTGCTGGCCGACGAGGCGCAACGGCAGACCATGGCGGCGGATGCCAGTGGCGACCACCTGGATGCCGCCATCTGCATGCTGCAGGCCGCTTGGGCATTGGCCCAGCATGTGGCGGGCCATGCACGCTATGGATTGCCACTCGGCATGGATCCGCTGGAAGGCTGGATCGTGACTGCACCGCTGTCACGCCCGTAAGTGCTGGCAGCCCCGGCCCACCGGGCAGCAGGCCATAATGTGCCGGTTCTTCGCCGCTGGTCGGCGGCCCCTCCCGAGACACTCTTATGCCCACCTTTCAATCCCTGTTGGCCTTTTTTGGTGTTGCCGTACTGCTGGCGCTGTCGCCCGGGCCGGACAACCTGTTTGTGCTGATGCAATCGATACAGCGTGGCTGGCGGGTGGGCATTGCCGTGGTCGTCGGCCTGTGCCTGGGCGTGGTGGTGCACACCACCGCCGTGGCGCTGGGGCTGGCGGCGGTGTTTGCGGCGTCCAGCATCGCGTTCACGGTGCTCAAATGGTGTGGTGCAGCCTATCTGGCGTATCTGGCCTGGGGCGCATGGCGGGCGCCGGTGTCTGCAGATGCATTCGATGGCGGCGCAACTGCCAACGGGGGCCTGCGCACAGCGATCGCGGGCAAGGATCTGCTGGTAATGGTGCGCCGGGGCGTGGTGATGAACCTCACCAACCCCAAAGTGCTGATCTTCTTTCTGGCCTTTTTACCGCAGTTTGCCGACCCTGCCATCGGCCCGGTGGGGCCACAGATCTTTGTCTTTGGCGCCGTGTTCATTCTGGCGGCCTTCCTGGTGTTTGGCGCCATTGCGCTGTTCTCGGGCGCTTTTGGCAATCTGCTGCTGCGTTCGCCACGTGCGCAGTTCTGGCTCAACAAGATCACCGCCGTGGTGTTTGTGGGCCTGGCAGTCAAGCTGGCGACCGCGCAGCGCTGAGGCGCTGCAAAGCCCCCAGCGCATGCGCTGGCCGGCGTGATTCAACCATGGTGGTAGCGGTATTCCTGCGTCTTGCCGCCATAGCCATAGGCGGCGGCGCGGGCATCGATTACATGCACATACGACACGGGATGCAGCTGCGGGAGCAGGGCTGCCATCGTGTCATACACCGCTTGCAGATAGCGCGCCTTTTCGGCCTTGGTATTGGTCTCGTCGGTGATGCTGATGTCCAGCTGAAAGGCCGACTGTCCCAGCTCCTCCAGTGTCTGGCCTGCAATCCACCAGTCCTGCGCAGCAACCTGCGTGAAGGCGATGGCAATCACCTCGGGGCGCTTGCCCAGAATGTCTTGGGTAAGCTGGGCAATGGCCAAGCTGATCTGTTGCTGGCGCTCGGTGTTGCGTGGGCCAGAGAGCTGAATGGCGATGTGGGGCATAAGGGGCTCCTGCGTTGAACGATGGGTCGATTGTGCAAGCCCTCTATGCATTTGAAAAACGGGAAGATATGATCATAGCCATCTATTAAACCGTTGGATAACCCATGGCCCACCTGGAGCTGGCGCAGCTCAGAACGCTGATCACCGTTGTCGAAGCAGGCAGCCTGACGGCGGCGGCGCCGCAGCTGTTTCTGTCGCAATCGGCGGTGAGTGAGCAAATCAAAAAGCTGGAGGAGTGCGTTGGCCAGCCACTGCTGTTGCGCAGCAAAACGGGCGTGCTACCGACGGAGGCTGGCAGCCAATTGCTGGGCCATGCGCGGGCGCTGGTGGGCATGGCCGAGCATGCCTTGCGTGACCTGCGCGGCTTGGCGCTGCAAGGCGTTCTCAAGCTGGCCATCACCGACTATTTCAAACCCGATGCGCTGGCGCGCATGCTCAAGGCCTTGGCAGCGCGGCATCCTGCCGTGCGGCTGGAGGTGAGCGTGCTGCGCAGTGCCGAGGTGGAGTCTGCCTATGCCCAAGGGCAGTGCGACCTGGGCCTGGTGATGGCGCTGCCGCCCTTCAAGCAGCGCCTGCAGCCGCTGGGGCCGGAGGAGCCGCTGGTCTGGGCCCGCGCCCGCCAATGGGCAGCCGAGCCTGGCCAGCCGCTGCCGCTGTTGGTGCTGCCCGACAGCTGCGCCCTGCGCCACTATGCCGAGACGCGTTTGCGCCAACAAGGCGTGGACTATGTGGTGGCCCACCAGGCCTCCGGCGTCGCCGGCCTGCAGTCGGCCATTGCGGCCGGGTTGGGCGTGGCATGCATCAATGCGGCGGTGCTGACCGAGGCGATGGCCCCCGTCCTGTCGGGTGCGGGCTTGCCACACCTGAGCCGCGTGCGCTTTGGCCTGTTGCCGGTGCAAGGGGCAGAGCCGGCCCTGGTGCAGCAGGTGCGCGCCTTGCTGCAATCGGATTGGGTCGCTTAGACGATCAGTTGGCCAGCGCCGGTGGCAAGCCCAGCCCCTGGTAAATGCGGCGCATATGCCGTGCCAGCCGTTTGGACTGCGGCTGCTGGTTGTGCCAGGGCTGCACCAGGTTTTGCAAGGCCGTCCACTGGCCGCTGTGGCGCAAGGCGCTCCAGTAGAGCTGGCTGAACAGGTCGCGCTGGGCATGGCTGCCACCAGTTTCCACCAGGCGCGCAATCAAGGGCCCCAGCTGCTGGGCGGCCTGCCCGTACTGGCCTTGGGCATGGGCTAACACGCCCCGCGCTGCAGGCAGGCAGACCGCCTGCCAGACGGCGCGCAGCCGGGGATGCACTTGCGCATCAGCGTGGCACTGCATGCTGGCCAGCAACTGCTGCGCCGCCTGCCACTGCCCGGCGCGCGCCAGGCCATACAGGTATTGCAGATCGAGAAAGGGCAGCACATGGTCGTGCTGGCGTTGCAGCAGATAGGGCGTGAGCTGCTGCCAGCGCTGACCCACATCGAGCCCTTCTAGCTCCAACCGTGCCAGCAGTGAGATGGAGCCGATCTGGTCTTGCGAATAGGCCGGCACCACCCCCCAGACCTGGCTGTCGTGCAGCTGCAGGGCCTCGTCGTGGCGCTCATCCTCCATCAAAAACAGGGCCAGGTGCCACCAGTTGTGGGTCTGCATGAAGGAGTTCAGCCCCGTCCAGCTGCTGCTCGCGCCCTGCATGAAAGCCAGGCCTTCATCCACACGGCCTTCGGTCAGCAAGACATGGGCCAGCGCATGGTGGGCCCAGGGTTCTTTGAAGCGCAGCTGCAGCGCATGGCGCGCCGCGTTTTCGGCGGGGCCCAGCAGATGGCATTGCTCGTAGGCAAAGGCCAGCATGCCGTGGAAGTAAGGGATATCGGCGCAGTGCGGCTGGGCCGACAGCGCCATGCGCAGCATGGCCGGTGAGTCGCCCAGGTTGAAGGCGTGGTAGTGCGCGAGTTTGAGCGCGGCCAGGTCGCGCGGGTAGTGCTGCAGCAGCGCTTCGAGCCTTTGCGCGGCCAAGGGCGTGTCGCCCTCGGCCCAGGCCTCGATGGCGGCCAGCCACTGCTTCTCGCGGCCATGGGCCTGCGCCTGGCTTGCGCGGGCGCGCTGCAAAAAGGGCTGGGCCTGGCGGGCGGCCTGTGCATCTTCGGCAAACAGATGGAGTGCCGCGCACCAGGTGTGCACCAGCGGGCTGTCGTCCTGCTCGGCGATGTCCAGGATGCGCAGCACGCGCATGTCGCAGGCGGCAAAGCCTTCTGCAAAGTCGTTCAGGTAGGGCAGGGCGGCTGCATCGCTGCTGACCGGGTTGCCATACAGATCGTGCTGCGTGCCCATGCGCTGGTCTCCTTGGCTCAGGCCTTGGGCGGCAGCGGCCAGGGCTTCTGCGGGCCTCGGATCTGCTCGAAAGCCCGCGACAGCTGCAGCACACCCAGGTCATCAAAACGCGCACCGGCAATCTGCAGGCCAATGGGCAGACCGGCGGCGGTGTAGCCGCAGTTGATGGAGGCGGCTGGCTGCTCCGACATGTTGTAGGGCACGGTAAAGCCAATGTGCTCCAGCGGGCGCAAGGGGTCGTTGGTGGGGGAGGCCCATTCGGCATCAAACGCAACATGCGGCGCCACGGGCGAGATCACAAAGTCAAAGGCACTGCAGGCTTTGACGGTGGCCAGGCGCACCAGGTGGAACTTCTGGCTGGCTTGGAACACTGCGCTGCCGCTCATACCCTCGGCGCTCTCGGCCCAGCTGCGGATATAGGGCAGCACTTTGTCGCGCTGCGCGCTGCTGAGCGCCTGCAGATCGCTCCAGGAGCGCATGCGCCAGAAGCGGTCCATGCCGTCGAGCATGGTGGGGGTCATGAAGGGCTGCATGGGCGTGATCTGGGCGCCAGCGGATTCCAGCAGTGCAGCGGCCCGCTCGATGGCGGTGCGCACCTCAGGCTGCAGCGGCAGGCCACAGCCGGCGTCCAGCAACAGGCCAATGCGCTTGCCCTTTATAAAGTCCGAGCCGGTAATAGCTACGGTGTGCCAGGCAATGTCTTGCGCGGGCAGGCTCATGCTGTCGCGCACATCGGGGGCCGACAGCACCTGCATCATCAGCGCCGAGTCGTCCACGCTGCGGGTCATCGGGCCCGCGGCGCGGCCTTGGTAGGGCGGGTCGATGGGGATGCGGCCCAGGCTGGGCTTGAGGCTGTAGATACCGCACCAGCTGGCCGGCAGGCGCAAGGAGCCACCGATGTCGGTGCCGATATGCAACGGGCCGTAGCCGGCCGCAGCTGCGGCACCACCGCCTGCACTGGAGCCGCCCGGGCCCTTGCTCAGGTCCCAGGGGTTGCGTGCCAGTGGGTGAAAGCTCGACAGCCCGGATGACAGCATGCCGTAGTCAGGCATGGTGGTTTTGCTGAAGCAGATGGCATGCGCCTCGCGCAGGCGGGCAGCGGGTGGTGCATCGGCTGCCGCGGGCACCAGGGTAACGGCGGCGGTTCCGGCGGGTAGCGGGTCGCCCTGGGTGGCAATGTTTTCCTTGATGGTCACCGGCAGGCCATCGAGCAGGCCAGCAGGTGCCCCCTTGTGCCAACGCGCCTCGCTGGCGCGGGCCTGGGCCAGTGCCTGTTCAGGCCGGTACAGGTAGGTGGCGCAAAGGCTGGGCTCCCACTGCTCGACATGGGCGATGACGGATTGCATGACATCGACAGGGGAGAGCTCTTGTTTTTGGTAGGCGGCCAGCAAGGCGGTGGCGGGCCAATCGTGCAACGCGGTCATATCGGGCAAGGGGGCTGGGTTGGGGGGCAATGAAAAAAGCCCATCCCGGCAGGGCCGTGGATGGGCGGTGTGCTGGCTTCAAGCCTAGCGCAAGACCGGGCTTATGCCCAGTACATGGATGACAAGTCGTTGATGAAGATCGGCATGTCCTTCCACAGCCCGCGCACGTTTTTGGCGGCGATGGTTACCCACTGCGGCTGGTACAGGTAAACGTTGGCGGCATCTTCGGCCAGCAGGCGTTGTGCCTCGCCCAGCAGGCGCGAGCGGTCGGCCGGGCGGGCTTCGAGCTTGATCTGCTCGAACAGCTTGTTGAACTTCTCGGACTTGTAGCCCCAGTAGTAATCGGGCCGGGTGTAGTTCTCCAGGTCGAAGGGTTCGACGTGCGAGATGATCGACAGGTCGTAGTTCTTGTTGGTGTAGGTGCCCGAGAGCCACTGCGCCCATTCCACGTTCTGCAGCTTGACCTCGACCCCGATCTTGGCCAGCTGCGCGGCAATGATCTCGCCGCCTTGGCGCGCATACGGCGTGGGCGGCAGGGTCATGCTCAGGCTCAGCGGGGTTTTGACCCCTGCTTCTGCCAGCAGCTTCTTGGACTTTTCCACGTCATAAGGGTTGATGCCGGTGGTGTCCACATAGCCGAAGGCGCCGGGCACGTAGTGACTGCCAATGGGCACGCCCAGGCCTTCGGCGGCCCCGGCAATGACGGCCTTGCGGTCAATGGCGGCGGACAGCGCGCGGCGCACCCGCACATCATCCAGCGGCTTGCGGCGCTCGTTGATGGCGACAATGGTCTTGGCGCGCGAGCCGGAGATGACCACCTGGTAGCGCGGGTTGGTCTTGAACTGGTCGATACCCCGGGCCGAGACGCGCGGGAAGATGTCCACATCACCGGCGAGCAAGGCGGCGACCTGAGCGGCTGCATCCGAGATGAAGCGGAAGGTGGCACGGCGGATACGGATGCTGCCGGGGTTGCGGTACTGGGGCCAGGCATCCAGCGTGATGGAAGCGCCCTTGCTCCAGTTGCCCAGCTTGTAGGGGCCGGTACCGATGGGCTTGGTGGCGTTGCTGTCGGCGCTCTTGGGCTCGACGATGACTGAGGTGGCCTGGCCCAGTACAAACAGCAGGTCGGGATCGATCTCCTTGTTCAGGATCACGACCGTGTGCTCATCGACCACCTGGGCCGTGAGGTTGGCGAAGGTGCGCTTGTCCTTGTTGGTGCTTTTTTCGCTGGAGGCACGGTCAAAGGAGAACTTCACGCTGTGGGCGTTGAAGGGCTCGCCATTGTGAAAGCTCACCCCTTTGCGCAGCTTGAAGGTGTAGGTCTTCAGATCGGGCGAGACCTCCCAGCTCTCGGCCAGCAAGGGCGAGACGCTGCCGTCGGCATTGATCTTGGTCAGCGTCTCGTACAGGTTGTAGTGGGTGATCTCGGCAATCGACGAAGCGGCGCCTGCCGTGGGGTCCAGCCCTGGCGGCTCCAAGGTCATGCCCAGCACGACGGTGTCTTTCTTGGCCTGTGCCTGGGCGATGCCAGGCAGCCACAGCGGCAGCGGTGCCAGGGTGCCTGCGGCAAGCAGGTGTCTACGGTTCAGCATCCGGTACTCCTTGGATCGGGTTTTATTCAATTTATCGAGGAAAGCTGTGAAGCGGCGTCGCCCTCGCGGGGGGCTGCCTTTGTGGGGGCGACCCTTGCGAGCGTGCCGAGGAACTCAAACACGGTTATACAGGACTTGCCCCAATCCCTGCTGGCATGCGGTGTCGGCGCGGCCGCACCGCTGGCACGGCGCGCACCAGTTTTTGTGTATAGGGGTGCTGGGCCTGCTGAAACAGCTGGGCTGGCGCGCCGCGCTCGACGATCTCGCCCTGGTAGAGCACCACCACGGCGTCGCAGAGGTGGTTGATGACGGCCAGGTCATGGCTGATCAGCAGGTAGGTGATGCCATGTTCTTGCTGCAGGTCCTGCATCAGGTTGAGCACCTGGGCTTGCACCGACACATCCAGTGCGCTGACGGGCTCGTCGGCGATGATCAGCCGGGGCTTGGTGATCAGCGCGCGGGCGATGGCGATGCGCTGGCGCTGGCCGCCGGAGAACTCATGCGGGTACTTGTCCACATCCTGCGCGCGCAGGCCCACTTGCTGCAGCACTTGGCTGGCGCGTTCGCGCTGCTCGGCACGGGTGCTGCTCTTTTGCGCCTGCAGCGGCTCGCTGACGATGCGCTCCACGGTCTGGCGCGGGTCCAGCGAACCATAAGGGTCCTGGAACACCATCTGGAAATCCTTGCGCGCGCGCTGCAGTGCAGCGGCCGGCATGCGGTGCAGGTCCTGGCCCTCCAGCAGCACTTGGCCGGCAGTGGGCTCGTCCAGTGCCATTACCAGGCGCGCCAGGGTGGATTTGCCTGAGCCCGACTCGCCGACGATGCCCAGGCTTTGGCCGGCATGCAGCTCAAAGCTCACACCCTTGAGGGCTTGCACGGTGGGTGGGGCAGAAAACAGCTTCTCGCGTGGCAGGGTGTAGGTGCGCACCAGGTCGCGAACTTGCAGCAGGGGGGTGTCGTGGGTAGCTGCATTCATGCGAGGGTCTCGTCAGGGGTCTGGGTGGCCACGGCATAGGCCTCGGGGCGCAGGCAGTGCACCTGGTGGGTCTGGTCCAACGCGCCCGATGGCAAGGTGATGCTGGGCGGCGGCTGCGTAAAGCAGCTGGGCTGGGTAAAGCTGCAGCGCCCGGCAAAGGTGCAGCCAGCTGGCAAGTCGGCCAGCTCGGGTACCGAGCCGGCAATGGTGTGCAGGCGCTGGGGCTGGCCCTGAACGCGGGGCTGCATGCTGGGGCGGGCGGCCAGCAGGCCCCGGGTGTAGGGGTGGGCCATGTGTTCAAACACGGCCTCGGTGCTGCCCGATTCAACCACGGTGCCGCCGTACATCACGACCATCTTGTCCACGTTCTGCGAGATTACGCCCAGGTCGTGCGAGATCAGCAGCAAGGCCATCTGGCGCTCTTCCACCAGCCCATTGATCAGGTCCAGGATCTGCTGCTGGATGGTGACATCCAGCGCCGTGGTGGGCTCGTCGGCAATCAGCAGGTCGGGGCCGCAGGCCAACGCCATGGCGATGGTGATGCGCTGGCGCTGCCCGCCCGAGAACTGGTGCGGGTAGGCATCAAAGCGCTGCGCAGGCTGGGCAATGCCCACGCGGTCGAGCAGCGCAATCGCCTCTTCGCGGGCCTGGCGCGCGCTCCAGCCCTTGTGCAGGCGCAGCGGTTCACTGATCTGGCGGCCAATGGTGTGCACCGGGTTCAGGGCCGTCATCGGCTCCTGGAAGATCATCGCAATGCGGTTGCCGCGCACGCCCCGCCACCAACGGTCGGGCTGTTGCACCAGGCTTTGGCCGTCGAGCTGGGCGCTGCCGCTGACCTGGGCCGACTCCGGCAGCAGGCCCATCAGGGCCATGGCCGTGATGGATTTGCCGCAGCCCGACTCGCCAATCAGGCCCAGGGCCTGGCCGCGCTCGATTTGAAAGCTGACATCGCGCACGGCGCGTGCAGGGCCGCGGTGGGTCTGCAGCGTAATGCCCAGGTGCTGTACATCGATCAATGCCATGGCTGCTCCTTAGCGCTTGCGGGCGAGGCGTGGATCGAGCAGGTCACGCAGACCGTCGCCCAGCAGGTTGAGCCCCAGCACGGACAGCGCAATGGCCACGCCCGGGAAGACGGCCAAGAGCGGTGCCTGGAACATCAGGGTCTGCGCCTCACTCAGCATGCGGCCCCAGGACGGCTGCGGTGGCTGCGTGCCCAGGCCCAGGTAGGACAGGGCGGCCTCGGCCAGGATCGCAATCGCAAAGCGGATGGTGCTTTGCACGATCAAGGTGGCCGAGATATTGGGCAGCACATGCTGCCAGGTGATGGCCCAGGTGCCCTTGCCGCAGGCCCGGGCGGCGGTGACATACTCACGGGCCCAGATGGTGTTGGCCGAGCCGCGTGCGATGCGCGCAAACATGGGGATGTTGTAGATGCCGATGGCCACGATGGCATTGGTGATGCCCGGGCCGAACACGGCAGTCAGCATGATGGCCGACAGGATGGCAGGGAAGGCCAGCGAGAAGTCGGCCAGGCGCATGATGGCCTCTTCGACCCAGCCGCGTTTGGCGGCCGCGAGCAGGCCCAGCGCGGTGCCCACCACCACGCCGATGCCCACGGCAATGACACCCACCAAAATCGAGGCGCGTGCGCCCAGCAGCAGCTGCGAAGCCACGTCGCGGCCATAGGCATCGGTGCCCAGCCAGTGGGCGAGCGATGGGCCCTGCAGCTTGGCCTCCATGTTCATCTCGAAGGCCGAATGCGGCGTCCAGACATAGGACAGGCCGGCAGCGCACAACAGCATGGCGGTGAGCACCAGGCCAATCATGAAGCTGGGGTTGCGCAAGGCGCGCCGCCACAGGGCATGGCGGCTGGATGTGCTGGCGGGCAGCGGGCTCGCAGCGGTGCTGGGCAGGGCAGGGGCGGCGGAGGTAGGCGTTGGCATGGCGGGCTCAGATATCGCTGGCTTTGGTGCGGGGGTCGATCCAGGCATAGAGCAGGTCCACCACGAAATTGACGATCACCACCATGGCGGCCAACAGCATCACGCAGTTGCGCACTACCATCAGGTCCCGGTTGGCAATGGCCTGAAAAATCAGCCGCCCCATACCGGGCAGGTAAAAGACGTTCTCGACCACAATCGTGCCGGCCATCAGCTCGGCAAACTGTAGGCCCATCACGGTGACCACGGGGACCAGGGCATTGCGCAGCACATGGCCATAAAGCGCTGCGCGCTGCGACAGGCCCTTGGCCCGGGCCGTGCGCACAAAGTCCTCGCGCAACACCTCCAGCACCGACGAGCGGGTGATGCGCGCCAGGATGGCCGCCTGCACCACCGCCAAGGACAGCGCTGGCAGCATCAGCGACTTGAGGGCCGCCCAGGGCGAGCCGCCTGCAGCCTCGGTCCAGCCCGGAAAGCCGCCGGCCGAGAACCATTTGAGGTGCACGGAAAACAGCAGAATCAGCAATATGGCGAACCAGAAATTGGGAATGGCAATGCCCAACTGGGCCAGGCCCATGACGCTCACATCGCCGATCTTGTTGTGGCGGCTGGCGGCATAGATGCCAGCGGCCAGCGCCACTACGGTGGTGATGGCCATGGCCATCAAGGCCAGCGGCAGGGTGAGGGCCATGCGCTCGGCAATCAGCTCGATGACGGGCGTGCCGTAGCTGTAGCTGTTGCCCAGGTCCAGTTGCACCAGGCCCGATATCCAGTGCACATAGCGCTCCCAGGCGGGCTGGTTCAGCCCGAGCTGCTCGGCCAGCTCTGCAACCGCCTCGGGCGCCGCATCGGGGCCCATCAGCATCTGGGCGGCATTGCCGGGCAAGATCTCCAACACCAGGAAGACAACAATCGAGGTGCCCAGCAAGGTGAGCAGCAAGGTGAGCGTGCGCTTGAGAATGAATAAACCCATGGATAGCCGTCGTGGTTAGGAAAGGCGCGCAGACCTGCCGATGTTGTTGTAGTTTTCGGAGCGGCAAGCATAACGTGAAGAATTCCGACACACCATACATGCTTACTCGCAGTGCTACGAGTATGGCTAAGGAGCTCGCGGGATAATGTCGCTCATGTCACACTTCACCCCCCGTGCTGGAATCTTGGAGACGCAGCCATGGCCTTGATGATTACCGATGAGTGCATCAACTGCGATGTCTGCGAGCCCGAGTGCCCCAACGATGCCATCTCGATGGGGGAGGACTATTACGTGATTGATCCGCACCGCTGCACGGAATGTGTGGGGCACTTTGACGAGCCCCAGTGCGTGCAGATATGTCCGGTGGCCTGCATTCCGGTGCACCCGGATTTTCAGGAGGACAAGCCCACCTTGATGCAGCGCTATGTGCGCTTGCAGGCCGACAAGGGGCTGTGACCGCCGCGCGGCTGCGCTGGCGGAGGGTGTCTGCCAATAGACGTGGGCGCGCAGCCCCGGGGGCTCAGACGGGCTGAGGGCGCGGCGGCTTGGGGCGCTGCGGTTTGGTGGTGTGGATCTTGAGCGTGGCCTTTTCCATGTCGCCAGCCAGCAGCTCGGGGGCGGCCTGCAGCGCATGGATGATGCTGTCTTCGATCAGGCTGCGCTGGTCCGGGGCCGGTTTGCGCAACACCCAGTTAGGTACTTCCTGCTTGTCGCCGGGATGGCCAATGCCGATGCGCAGACGCCAGTAGTCGGCCGAGCCGAGCTGGGCATGGATATCGCGCAGCCCGTTATGGCCACCATGGCCACCGCCGCGCTTGAGCTTGACCTGGCCGGGAGGCAGATCGAGTTCATCGTGCACCACCAGCACCTCTTCGGGCTTGATCTTGAAAAAGCGTGCCAGCGCACCCACCGACTTGCCCGACAGGTTCATGAAGGTCTGCGGTTCGAGCAGCCACACCGATTCGCCTTGCACCGAGGTGCGGGCCACCAAGCCGTAGTAGTTGCGGTCGGGCACCAGCTGCAGGCGCAAATCCCTGGCCAGCGCATCAATCCACCAAAAGCCGGCGTTGTGGCGCGTGCCTTCGTACTCTGGGCCAGGGTTGCCGAGGCCAACAAACAGCTTGATCATGGGCGGAGTCAACAGGGGTTGGAAGAATGAAAAAAGGCTGCATTGACCAGCAATGCAGCCTGTGGCTTGCAGACGCCAGGGGCGTCAGCAGCTTGCTGTGCGATTAAGCAGCAGGAGCTTCGCCTTCAGCAGGTTCTGCAGCAGCAGGAGCGGCCACGGACACCAGGGCAGGGTTGGCTTGCGAAGCCAGCTTCACGCCCTTAGGCAGTGCGATGTCCTTCAGACGGATCGTAGCGCCCTTTTCCAGCTTGCTCAGGTCCACCGCGATGAATTCGGGCAGGTCCTTGGGCATGCAGCTCACTTCGATTTCGGTCACCACTGGGGTCACCAGCAGCTTTTCAATCTTGACGGCAGGCGACTCTTCAGCACCGCTGAAGTGCACTGGCACCTTCATGGTCAGTGCGGTGTTGGCATCGACGCGTTGGAAGTCGATGTGCAGCACCAGTTGCTTGTAAGGGTGGTATTGCACGTCGCGCAGCAGCACTTGGCTCTTGGCACCGTCCAGATCCAGCTCCAGCACGGATGCGTGGAAGGCTTCCTTCTTCAGGGCGTACCACAGGGTGTTGTGGTCCACTTCGATCAACTGAGGCTCAGCAGCAGCACCGTAGATGATGCCAGGCGTACGGCCAGAATTACGCAGGCGGCGGCTCGCACCCGTACCTTGCTTAGCGCGCGCAAAAGCGACAACGTTCATATCATTACTCCAATGTGGGATGAAACCGCGACCAGTTCACCCGGTTAAAAAGGCCGCTACAAGATGCAGCGGCCAGCGAAAACTATCTATTTTAGCAGAAAGCAGAAAAAGGGCCTTGCAGGCCCTTTTGTCAGTCAGCTTCCTGGAACAGGCTCATCACCGATTCGCCAGTAGCGATGCGGTGGATCGTCTCTGCAATCAGCGGCGCCACCGACAGTTGGCGAATCTTGCTGCAGTTACGGGCATTGGGCGACAGCGGAATGGTGTTGGTCACCACGACTTCGTCCAGTGCTGCGCCATTGCCGATGCGCTCGATGGCGGGGCCCGAGAAAATGGGGTGGGTGCAGTAGGCGTAGACCTTCTTGGCACCACGTTCCTTGAGCACCTCAGCAGCCTTGACCAGGGTGCCTGCGGTATCGATCATGTCGTCCATGATCACGCAGTTGCGGCCATCGATGTCGCCGATCACATGCATGACTTCGGAGACATTGGCCTTGGGGCGGCGCTTGTCGATGATGGCCAGATCGCAATGGAGCTGTTTGGCCAGCGCGCGGGCACGCACCACACCGCCGACGTCAGGAGACACGACGATCAGGTCTTCGTAGTTCTTCTGGCGCAGATCACCCAGCAACACCGGCGATGCATAGATGTTGTCCACCGGAATGTCGAAGAAACCTTGGATCTGGTCAGCGTGCAAGTCCATGGTCAGCACGCGGCTCACGCCAGCGGCTTGCAGCATGTTGGCCACGACCTTGGCCGTGATAGGCACACGGGTCGAGCGGACGCGACGGTCCTGGCGGGCATAGCCGAAATAGGGGATGACAGCGCAGATATGCTCAGCCGATGCACGCTTCAAGGCGTCCACCATCACCAGCAACTCCATCAGATGGTCATTGGTGGGTGCGCAAGTAGGCTGGACCACAAACACGTCGCGTGTGCGCACGTTCTGCTTGATCTCGACCGTGACTTCGCCGTCGGAAAAACGGCCTACATCTGCGTCGCCCAAGTGGGTGTGGAGGTTTTGCGCAATTTCAGAGGCAAGTTCGCGGTTGGCGTTGCCTGTGAAAACCATGAAGTCTGGATGATGGGCTTGCATAGCGTCCCAGTGGGAATGGGTTAGCTGTGTGCGTTGCTTGTACGCGGTAAGAAAATTGGCAGGGGAAGAAGGATTCGAACCTTCGCATGCCGGAATCAAAATCCGGTGCCTTAACCAGCTTGGCGACTCCCCTACAAGAATTGGTGCTAAGCATCACCAATCCTTTAAAACTTTCAGTCTTTGGTCCATCCTCTTAAGGGATGCTCCATCAGACTTGTGCAATCTCTCACTGTCCAGTCTCGTGAAAAACTACTCTGGCAGCTATTAGCTTGCATTTTCTTCACTGCGAAAACTGCGCTACCTGAGCCCGTCATTCTAGCATGTAATCCTTGTGATTTCAAAAAGTCAGAAACTTTTTTTATCGAAGGACACAGGCTTTCTGCGACCGGCTGCAAGTCGTTTCGACCGAAGTCAAATTTCTCTGCAGCGAAGCTCGATATTGTAGCAGCTTCTGAATCGCGTTTTAGGTTCGGACTTGAAAAAATAAGTTTCGTATCCATACCCTCTTGCGGCTTCACAACTACCAGCGCGGTGTCTGCTAGTTGCTGCTCGTTTTCGAGTGGACGTATTATGTCACCGATTCCTTCGACCCAAGCCGACTTTCCGAAAATAAAAAACGGAACATCGGCGCCCAGCTGCAGCCCAATGCGCTGCAGGTCGCTGCGTGTCAATCGCAGGTCCCACAACTGGTTCAAGGCCAGCAAGGTACTGGCGGCGTCGGATGAGCCGCCGCCCATGCCGGCTTGCGCGGGCAGGTTTTTGTGCACGCCAATGTGCACGCCCTTGTTGCAGCCCGTGGCTTGCTGCAAAGCCCTGGCCGCGCGGGTGATCAGGTCATCGGCGGGCAGGGGGGTGTTCAGGTCTTCGCGGCTGATCTGGCTGCCGCTGCGCAGCTCAAAGTGCAGGCTGTCTGCCCAGTCGATCAGCATGAAGACGGACTGCAGCAAATGGTAGCCGTCAGCGCGTCTTCCGGTGATGTGCAAGAAAAGGTTGAGCTTGGCAGGCGCAGGAACGTCGTACAGCGTACGCATGGGTCATGGGTCTCACAAAAAAATCATTGCGCGTCAAGCACGATGCGCAGGCTCGCCTCAGGCAGCGGATCGCTGCGGCGGGCAAAAATTTTGCCCTCGTCGCGCGCTTGCAGATCGGCCTGCCAACCGGCGGCTACCGTGGGCTTTCCTTGTAGCCAGTCAAACAGGGCGGCTATGGGCAAGCTGGTGCCCAGCAGGGTTTGGGTCAGCTCGTCGAGCGAGCTGGCTTGGCGGGTCTGCGTGCCTTGCTGGGCGCTGGCCTGGCCGGGTGACCACTGCACGCGCGCCACGATATTGCCCAAGGGATTGAGCAACACCAGCTCGCCAGCGGCAGGGCTGCCCGAGAGCTCGAAACTGCCGCTGGTGGTCTGCGGCGGGCTGTCCAACACCTGTACCGACATGCGGCCCGACCAGTAGGACTTGCCCGGCGCTGCCTCTAACTGGCGCGCTGCGGTGCTGCAGCCTGCCAGCACCATAAGACTGGCGCCGGCGATGGCCAGGCAGATCTGCCTGCGCTGCAAGCTCATGGCTTGGCCCCCAGGCGCTCCATGGTTTTCTTGACCATGTCGTTGTTAGGTGCATCCTTGCGCACGGTGCGCAGCAGCTCCTGGGCAGATTCAGTCTTGCCCTGCTTCCACCAAACCTCGGCCAGGTGGGCGCCAATCTCGGCATCGGGCTGCTTGGTGTAGGCCTGCTCCAGCAATTGTGCGGCGCGTTCGAGGTTGCCCAGCTTGAACTCCACCCAACCCAGGCTGTCGGTGATGAAGGGGTCACCCGGCGCCATGCTCAGCGCTTTCTCGATCAAGGTCTTGGCTTCGTCGAGCTTGAGGCCGCGATCGGCCAGCGAATAGCCCAGCGCGTTATAGGCATGGTGGAAATCCGGCTGCATCGCAATCAGCTTGCGCAGTTGTGTCTCTGCCAGGTCCATGTTGTTCATGCGCTCGGCCAGCATGGCCTGCTCATACAGCGCATCGGGGTCCTGGGGCTGCAGCGCCACCAGGCGGGTTTGCAGCTCCAGGGCCTGGGCATAGTTCTTGGCGGTCTTTTGCAGTTGCACCTGCGCGGCCAGCTTGGCGCGGGTTTCGCCGGCATTGCCTTCGGGCAGTTGGGCCAGCAAGGTGGCAGCGGCATCGTAGTTGCCTTGCTGCATCTGGACGGAGGCTTTGCGCAAGGTGGCCAGCGCGGTATTGCCGGCCTTGGCGATCTCGTCGGCCCAGTGATCAGCCTCGGTCCATTTTTGCTGGGCTTCGGCCATCTGCTCGCGCAGCATCAGGCTTTGGATGCGCACTTCGCGCTGCAGCACGGCCGAGGGGAATTTGTCGATCAGGGTATCGAGCTTGAGCAGGGAGACATCGGCCTCCGGGTACTGCTTGAGCTGGGCCTCGAGTGCCGCCTTCAACATCCAGGCATCGGCAGAATCCGGGCTCAGGCGCGTGGCGTTCTCCAGCTGGGTTTTGGCCTCGGCAAAACGCTCGGCGTTCATCAGGCTGCGCGCATAGGCCAGGTGCGCTTCGCCGCTCTTGGATTTATCCAGGAAGTCGACCACGAGCGACTCGGCACCGGGCACGCCAGCGTTGACCAGATCGGCGGCCAGTTTGGCACCGCTTTCGTTGTCGGCATTGAGCTGCAGCGATTTGCGTGCGGCTTCCAGGGCCTCCGTCTGTCGGCCTGCCGTCAACTCCATGCGACCAATCGCGGCCCAGGCATCGGGGCCGGTAGCGGGGTTTTCCAGCTCAGGGGTAAGTGCTTCGCGCACGATGCGGGCAGCCAGCGTCTGGTCACTCAGGCGGCGGTAGATGCTGGGGATGGCGCGGATCCATTCCAGTCTCTCATCGGGCTTGGCCAGCGCGATTTCCTGCTTGAGCAGGGGGCCGGTTGCCTCGCCCTGGTTGGTCGAGAGCATTACCTGCAGCAAATAGCGGCTGGCTGCGCGCGATTGGGGGAAAGCGCTTTTCCAGGCCTCGGCCACCAGGGTAGCGCGCGTGGCCGAGCGCGAGAGCAGCGCCAGTTGCGCCGTGCGCTGGTAGACCTTCTCGTCGCCCGAGCGGCGGGCAGCATCGAGCAGCAATTCCACGCTGGTCGCGGCATCGCCCCGGTAGGCGTACATCTCGCCCAACAGCAGCTCGTAAAAAAGCTCCGCATCCAGCTCGACTCTGGCATCATCGGCCCGCTCAGCCGCCGCCAAGGCCAGCGGCCGCTGGGCAGCGCCCTGCTGCGGTGTATGGGCTGGGGCTGCGAACGCAGGTGCCAGCATGCCAGTGGCCAGAAAATAAGCCAGTAAACGAAGTTTTTGCGTCATCGGCCGATAATAAACGATGCCCAAGGGCCTTGCAGAAGGAAGAAAGTGCCAGAGTTACCAGAAGTGGAAGTCACGCGGCGAGGACTGATTGCGCCGCTGCAAGGTGCGCGTATTGCGTCGGTGCGTCTGGGAAAGCCTTTGCGTTGGCCGCTGGGCATCGAGACCGCGGCCCTGGCCGGCCGCACCATCACCGATGTGCAGCGCAGGGGCAAATACATTGTGCTGGTGCTGGACCAGGGTGTGGTGCTGGTCCACCTGGGCATGTCCGGCAGCCTGCAGGTCAGCCAGCTGGATGCGCCCGCCGGCCCACACGACCATTTCGACCTGCTCACCGACAGCCATCTGCTGCGCCTGCATGACCCGCGCCGCTTTGGTGCGGTGGTGTGGTCGCCCGATGCCTACTCCGGCATGGCAGCCAAGCTGTTTGCCAACCTGGGCGTGGAGCCCTTGGAGAGCGGCTTTAGCTTTGAGCACCTCTGGGCCGGTTTGCAAAAAACGCGCATGCCCATCAAGCAGTTGCTGCTGGGCGGCCAGGTGGTCGTGGGCGTGGGCAATATCTACGCCAGCGAGGTGCTTTTTTTGGCCGGTATTGCGCCCACCAAACCCGCCAACGAAACCACGCGGCCCCAGGCGCGCCGCCTGCATGCCGCGATTGTGGAAGTGCTGACCCGTTCGATTGCGCTGGGCGGCAGCACCTTGCGCGATTTTGTGCAGGTCGATGGCTATGCCGGTGCCTTCCAGGCGCAGGCCAGCGTGTATGGCCGCGCCGGCGCACCTTGCCAGCAGTGCGGCCAGCCGGTGCAGGTGGTGAAGCAAGGCCAGCGCAGCACCTACTACTGCAAACGCTGCCAGAAATAAATGCAGCATGGCCGGCCGCCCAATAGCAGCCGCGCCAACCGATAACTACCCCCCGAGAACAGCCATTGTGAGTCGATTTTCCCAACAGATTGTGGCCTGGCAAACAGCCCACGGACGACACCATCTGCCTTGGCAGAACACCCAAGATGCCTACCGCGTCTGGCTGTCCGAAATCATGCTGCAGCAGACCCAGGTCAGCACCGTGCTGGGCTACTACGACCGGTTTTTGCAGCGCTGTCCCACGGTGGCCGATTTGGCAGCGGCCAGCGATGAAGACGTCATGGCCTTGTGGAGCGGTCTGGGCTACTACAGCCGCGCCCGCAACCTGCACCGCTGCGCCAAGGAGGTGATGGACCGGTTTGCTGGGGCGTTTCCGCACACCGTGGAAGAACTCTCGTCCTTGCCGGGGATCGGCCGCTCCACCGCGGGCGCGATTGCCTCGTTCTGTTTTGCGCAGCGTGCCGCCATTTTGGATGCCAATGTCAAACGGGTGCTCACCCGCGTGCTGGGCTTTGAGGACGACCTGGCCAGCAGCGCTGCCGAGAAAAAACTCTGGCTGCTGGCGGAAAGCCTGCTGCCCACCACCGACCTGGCGCAAAACATGCCGCGCTACACCCAGGGCATGATGGACATGGGCGCCACCATTTGCACGTCCAAAAAGCCCAGCTGCCTGCTCTGCCCGGTGCACAGCGATTGCGTGGCCCATCGCCAGGGCCAGCCTGAGCGCTATCCCGTCAAAACCAAGAAGCTGAAGCGTAGCGCAGCCAGCTGGTGGCTGCTGTGCTGGCAGCGGCCCGATGGCGCCATCTGGCTGGAAAAGCGCCCGGCGCCGGGCATCTGGGCGGGCCTGTTCTGCATGCCGGTGCTGGGCAGTGAGGACGCGCTGCTGGCGCAGTCTGCCCAGAACGGTGCCAGCTCGGCGCCTGAGCATGGCACGGCTTTTTTGCATGTGCTGACCCACAAGGATCTGCATCTGCACCCGGTGCGGGTGCCGGTGCCTGCCGATTTTGTGCCGGCGCAAGCGGGCCAGTGGTGCCTGCCCGCGCAGTGGCCGGACATGGGCCTGCCTGCACCGGTTCGCAGTTTGCTGCAACGCGGGTTCTGAGCGGAGCGGGCTGCTTGCCGGGCTGCATCGACCGGCGTGGATTGCAGTGCTTGTCCTGCAACTTGCGCAGCAGCACCGCGCTTAGACTGCAGCCATCTTTTTGCTTTGAAAGTGCAGTATGGAGCCCACTGTCCACCCCTTTTCGTCGCTGTTCCAACAACTGGGCTTGCCCGATGACGATGCGTCGATCCGCGAATTCATCGAATCACACCGACCGCTGCCCGATACCGTGCTCATGGCCGATGCTGCATTTTGGTCGCCAGCGCAGGCGCGTTTTTTGCGTGAAAGCATCGCCGCCGATGCCGATTGGGCCACGGTGGTGGACCAGCTCAGCGTGGCCTTGCGCGACGCATAATCAGCTCTTTTTGGCGCTCAGCTCGCGGTGGCGCTGCAAGGTGGTCCAGCGGCCTTGAAAGTGCTGGGCCAGCGCATTGACCAGATAGACCGAACGGTGCTGGCCGCCGGTGCAGCCCACCGACACGGTGGCGTAGCTGCGGTGGTTCTTCACCAGCTCGGGCAGCCAGTTGTCCAGAAAGTGGATGATGTCGGCCTGCATCTGCAGCACCTTGGGCTGCTGCGCCAGGAAGTTGGCGACCGGTGCCTCCAACCCAGTGTGGGGCCGCAGCTCGGGCTCGTAGTAGGGGTTGGGCAGCATGCGCACATCGAACATGTAATCGCTGTCGATGGGGATGCCATGCTTGAAGCCAAAGGACTGGAACAGCAAGGTCAGGCTCGATTGCGGCGCCTGGATCCAGTCCTTGATGTGGGCCTGCAGCTGCGAGCCGCGCATATTGCTGGTGTCAATCACATGGGCCTGCTCGCGCAGGTCGGCCAGCAGCGCACGCTCCTCGTCAATCATCTGCACCAGCGCGCGCGGGCCCTCCTGCAGTTTCTCATTGGTCAGTGGGTGGCGCCTGCGGGTTTCCGAAAAGCGGCGCATCAGCGTGTCGCGCTGTGCATCCATGTAGATCAGCCGCACCTGGGCACCGGCTTCGCGCAGCCGGTCAAGCTGCTCGGGCACCAGGTACAGGCCCTTGGCACTGCGCGCATCCATGGCGATGGCCACGCGGCTTCCGTGCTGCCAGTGCTCCAGCGACACCAGGGCCTGCAGCAGCTCGGGCGGAAAGTTGTCCACACAGTAGTAGCCCACGTCTTCGAGCGCATGCAGCGCCACGGACTTGCCCGAGCCGGCCATGCCGGTGATGACCACCACTTCCAGTGGTTGTGAGGGAGATGTCTTATCGGTCATTCATTCCTCCGGCAATCATCTCTTGGGCATGGGCCCGGCTGGTGGCAGACAAGTTCTCGCCGCCCAGCATGCGGGCAATTTCATCGATGCGTGTGCCATCGGCCACCGTGCGGATATGGCTGGTAGTGCCCGTCTTGCTGCGCTGCTTGGCCACCAGCAGGTGGTGGTCGCCGCGCGCGGCGACCTGGGCCAGGTGGGTGACGGCCAGCACCTGGCGGTCACGGCCCAGGCTGCGCATGACCCGGCCCACGGCATCGGCCACGGCGCCGCCAATGCCCGAATCAATCTCGTCAAAAATCAGGGTCGGCGCATGGCCGAGCTGGCTGGTCGATATCGCTATGGCCAGCGAGATGCGCGAGAGTTCACCGCCCGAAGCCACCTTGGCAATCGGCTTGGGATCCGTGCCGGGGTGGCCGGCGACCAGCAGTTCCACATCATCAATGCCATCGCTGCGCGGCTCGCGCGCGGGGCTGACCTGGGCCACAAAACGGCCGCCGGCCATGCCCAGGTCCTGCATCGCCGTGGTGATGGTGGTCGACAGGCGCTTGGCCGCTTGCTGGCGGGCCTTGCTAAGCACGCTGGCTACTTTTTGGTAGGCCTGTTGTGCTTGCTGGGCATTCTGGGCCAGCTGCACCATGTCGGATGAGGCTTCGAGCGCCAGCAGCTCGGCATGCCAGCCTTGCAGCAGCGCGGGCAGGTCTTCTGGGGCACGCTTGTAGCGCCGCGCCAGCGATATCCAGATGCCCAGGCGCTGGTCGAGTTGTTCTAGTTTTTCCGGGTCCAGCTCGGCATGGCGCAGGTAGCCGTTGAGCGAGCGCAGCACATCGTCCAGCTGGGCGAGGCAGGATTCCAGCGACTCGGCCATGGCGGAGAAGCTGGGCTCCACATGGGCCTGGTCCTGCAGCGCGTGCAGGCTGCGGTTGACCTGGGTGAGCGCGCCGCCATCATCACCCTCCAAGCTGGCGATGGCGCTGTTGGCCGCATCCATCAAGGCCTGGGCGTTGGACAGGCGTCCGTGCTGGGTGTTGAGCTCTTCCCACTCCTGGGGGCCCGGGGCCAGCTTGTCGATTTCGGAGATCTGCCAGAGCAGGCGTTCGCGCTCGCGCTGGTGGGTTTCTTCCATGCTGCGGGCCTGCTGCAAGGCCTTGTCAGCGCTGCGCCACAGCGCATAGGCGCGCTGGGTGGGGGTGCTGTCGGCGCCGGCATAGGCGTCCAGCAACTGGCGCACCGATTCGGGCTGGGTCAGCCCCTGCCAGGCATGCTGGCCGTGGATATCGACCAGAGCCCCGGCAATGCTGCGCAGCTGGGTGGCGGTGGCGGGCACGCCATTGATCCAGAACTTGCTCTTGCCTTGGGCATCGATCACGCGGCGCAGCAGCAGGGATTCTTCGCCGGGCATGTCATTGTCGGCAAGAAAAGCTTCCAGCGCGGGCGGGGTGTCGAACTCGGCCATCAACTCGGCACGGCTGGCGCCCTGGCGCACAAAGCCGGTGTCGGCCCGGTGGCCCAGCACCAGCTGCAGTGCATCAATCAGGATCGATTTGCCCGCGCCGGTCTCGCCGGTCAGTGCGGTAAAGCCGGCCTGAAAATCCACCTCCAGCTGCTCGACAATCACGAAATCGCGCAACCCAATGCGTTTGAGGCTCATGGGGTGATGCCCCCTTCGTTCCAGCCGAGCTTTTTGCGCAGGGTGGCGTAGTAGTTCCAGCCACGGGGGTGCAAAAAGCGGGCCTTGTGCGGTGCGCTGCGCACCAGAATCTTGTCGCCGCGCTGGATGGAGGCGAGCGATTGCATGTCGAAATTGGCGGCCACATCGCGGCCGCCCACCACCTCGATCGAAATCTCTTGCGTGTCCGGAATCACGCTGGGCCGGTTGGACAGCATGTGCGGCGCAATCGGCGCCATCACCCAGCAAGGCACCGTGGGGTGCACGATAGGGCCGCCAACCGACAGCGCATAGGCGGTCGAGCCCGTCGGCGTGGCGATGATCAAACCGTCCGCGCGCTGGTTGGCCACCAGTCGGCCATCCACCTCCACCCGCAGCTCGACCATGCCCGAGGTACCGCCCCGGTTCACCACCACATCGTTGAAGGCCAGGGCTTCGAACACGCATTTGCCCGCGCGCATCACGCGGGCGTGGATCATCGAGCGGACTTCTTCCTCGTACTCGCCCGCCAGAATGGCCGACAGCGGGCCCATGAAGGTTTGCAGGGGAACATCGGTCACAAAACCCAGGCGCCCCTGGTTGATGCCCACCAGCGGCGTGTTGTAGCGGGCCAGCTCACGGCCGACACCCAGCATGGTGCCGTCGCCCCCCAGCACAATGACCAGGTCGCAGCGCTCACCCACTTCTTGCATGCTGAGGGTGGGGTAGTGTTCCATGCCGGTAAAGGCGGCGGTCTCTTTTTCCAGAAAGGCCGTGCCGCCTTGGGCCTCGATATAGCAGGCGATCTGGCTGAAAGCCGCATACGACTGCTGGCGCACCTCGGCAGTGGGCGGCGCATGGTGTTTACCGATCAGGGCAATATGTTGAAAGCGAGACTGCATACGCAAATTACATCACCAAAGTGATGCAATCTTTTTGAATTTCTTGAGCAGCCCCAGGTGGCAGATGCAGCCGGGCCCGCGAAGGCATGCTGCAGCGCTGGCTGGGGCTGGGCCTGCAGCTGCCCTGTCGCCTGGATGCAGACGCGCCCTGGCAGCTACCGCGTTATTGTTGCATGGGCGCAAAAGTGAAGACAGCCGCAGACCTATCTAGGGATTGGGTTCCTGCGCAAGGCGCTGGCACGGCGTTCGCGGGACCGCTGGCGCTGAGGCCTTGCACGTTGGCGTTGCTACTGCGCATTACCCTTGGTCTGCGCAGGACGCCGTGGCGGCCCCCGTGGACGCGGATAAAATGCGCCCATGCTTGATGACCGTGCCCGGCTGCTGCTCAAAACCTTGGTGGAACGCTATATAGCGGACGGCCATCCGGTGGGCTCCCGCGCACTCACGCAAGCGCCTGGGCTGGATTTTTCGCCGGCGACCATCCGCAATGTGATGGCCGACCTCGAAGGCCTGGGCCTGATTGCCAGCCCCTACACCTCCGCCGGCCGTATCCCCACCGCCAAGGGCTACCGCCTGTTTGTCGACACCATGCTGACGGTGGACCCGGACCAGGTGGTCTCGGCGGAGATTGCGCCCGAGCAGCCGCAGAAGGTGATCACCAGCGCTGCGGGCGTGCTGTCCGAGCTGTCGCAGTTTGTGGGCGTGGTGCAGGCACCGCGCAAAAGCTCGGCCTTCCGCCATATCGAGTTTTTGCGCCTGTCGGAAAAGCGCATTCTGCTGATCCTGGTCTCGCCCGAAGGCGATGTGCAAAACCGGGTGATCTTCACCGAATCGGACTACTCCCAAAGCCAGCTGATCGAGACGGCCAACTACCTCAACGCCCACTACGCCGGTTTGGCGATGGAGCAGGTGCGCCAGCTGCTGCGCAAAGAGGTGGACAGCCTGCGCGATGAGATTGCCGCGCTGATGCTGGCTGCTGTGAATGTGGAGGAGGACGGCGAAGAAGCCCCGCATGAGCTGGTGATTGCCGGCGAGCGCAATTTGCTGGCTGTCAGCGATTTCAGCAACGACATGACCAACTTGCGCCGGGCCTTTGACCTGTTCGAGCAAAAGACCCAGATCCTGCACCTATTGGAGAACTCCAACCGCGCCGAAGGCGTGCAAATCTACATCGGCGGCGAGAGCCAGCTGCTGTCGGTTGAGGAGCTATCGGTCGTCAGCACCCCCTACCAGGTCAACGGCAAAATCGTCGGCACCTTGGGCGTGATCGGGCCCAAACGCATGCCTTATGAAAAGATGATCCAGATTGTTGGAATCACCTCCAAGCTCGTCTCCAACGCGCTGAGCCATCCGAAATAGACGCTAGAATGCAAAGCTTCACCCCTTGCGGGTGGTGGTGCCGGGGCGTTAGCTCAGTTGGTTAGAGCAGAGGACTCATAATCCTTTGGTCGCGGGTTCAAGTCCCTCACGCCCTACCAGATTCATTAGCTGCACAGCTATCATTTTTGATGCTGTGTGGCTTTTTTATTGCCCTTGGTTGGCTTCCATGCTGGAAGCCCTGCCCGCGCGTTGAACCTGTCGCGCTCCTGTGTTGCTGCCGCCATTGGAGCAAGGCGAGATGGTTGCCGAGTCGCTTCTCGACGCAATGGCGCAGCTTTTTAAAGCCTGCCAACCATCGATGGTCTGGCGTCTCGACCCAGCGGTGCTTGTCCAGTTTCTCGCTGCTTTCAACACCAGGCCTTGCATGCGGCGGAGAACGCCTTGTTGCTTCAGGTTGCTTCTACAGCGTTGAGTGTTGTAGCCCTTACCTGCATGAAATGACAAGCCGTGTGGGCCGCTGTATATCCATCTCGGCCAGGAACGCAGGCTTGCGCTTGCGGTTGGACTGCTTCTTAAAGCCGGTAGCCAGGCTCATTCGTTTTATGTGTGGACCATCGCATGTGGCGGGGCCGGTTGGGTGTGTTGCAGCGCTCCTCCCAGCTTCAATTGGCAGGTTCGTGTTTGCGGCTCTGCGCAGTCGATATGTGCTTGGCCAGCTTTCGATATCAGCGTACGAATTTATGGTTGAGAATAAAGAATATTTATCCATTCGCATCAGAGTAAGGGGCTCTGAACAAATAGTATGAATTTGCATTCAGAAGCACTCTTGTGATTGATCAGTATGTCTATTTCGTAGGCACCTGGATATCTTGGGGCTATGAATTTAAGAGAAATGCTGCTGGCCGCCGGGCCGCTGTATTTAACGGCGAAGCCATAGATCTTTGCGGGATTTTCTAGAATTTCCCCATCTTGATCGATCAGCTTATGTACCACAATATCTGCATCGAGGCTGGTGCGATCAGATATAAAAAGAATGAGCGACACCTGCTGCAGAGGCAGAACCACTTCATCATGCACACTGATACGGATAGCATCGTCTGCCGAACCCGCTAGTACCCCACCTTTGCCCAATAAAAAGGCAAGATCTCTCAGTACCTCCTTGGGTTTATAAAGGCTGCCATGATCGCCTCCTACCAATAGCTGCTGCATCCCGCTGACAGATGCGCTCCAGCTCGGAACCGTACCATCGCCACCATCCTCCGTCTCGACGATGGGTGGTGGAGTATATTCGTAATTATTAAAATCATAGCGTATATTGCTCACGGTTTTTTGGCGAGTGCCGACGAAACAGAAGTAGTCAACACCTGCGGGCTGATTGGCAATATTTAACGCGGCATGAAAGGCTGTGGCCTTGTCTAGGTTTGCAGATGAAAGGCCCAGCTTCTTGGAGATATGGGACATATAGAGATTGACGGGGGATAAGCGTGAAGCCAAATTCGAATCCCAAAGGAAGGGTTCAGCGGGTGGAGGAAGAAGCTGGTATAAAGCAGGAAATTGCGGATCATTGGCGAGCCTTTTAACTTGCTTTGCGCTTAAAAAAAGGCGCTTCATTTGGCCGAGTGCAGCATGCAGCGCTATCGGTGCGCCCCGGTGGGGGGTGCCGATGGTGATGAGGCGTCGAATGTTGGCAAAGCCAGGGTGTGTTTTTTCTGAAAATTTTCCTGACTCCAGAAAATACCGACTGATCAAACCGCCCATCGAATGGGCGACGATATTTATCACTACCTCTGGGCCATGAGCCTTGCGCATAAATGTGATATGGCCTGCCAGCACATCGGCTGCGAGAGCATTGTCTTTGCGCCAATCGTAGGGGCATACACGCAATGTGGGTGCTTCAGCATTTTCCGTGAATCCACAGGTGATGAGTGCATCTACCAGGCTGTCATACTGGGTGGAGACAGAAATTCTCCGAATGATATCGCCAACCGTTAAATTCGGATCAAGCAATTTCTCCATATTTTGATAAGGGAGGAAAAGCTCTGAAATAGCACCTGGCCAAATTCTTAATCTGTTTGCGTCTTCTTTCTCTCCGAGAAAAAGCTCTGATCCCATAATGCCCGGGATGAAGATGACAACTTCTACCATGGGTCACCCACTTTCATTCGCTGGAGTGCGCGCATCAGCTTGCGAGCTGTCACTGCCTTGCCTTCATCCTTCTTTCGGATGGCGTCAATGCATCGTTTATCAATTCGCATTTTTCGAATACTCTCAATGAAATCTTCCTGGTCGCTGTTGTTATCCAGTGCCCAAGCCCCCGGTTCTTTGGGAAAGCTGAGGTTGTTGCAGTTAGATATTATTCGTCCAACGAGCAGCTTGCCAACGGCCGCTTCAAAGGGGCGATTTGCTTTTTTGGCATAGCTGCGCAGATCGTAGGTCGAGACCATGGAGATGGGGCCACCCCCACCATAGGAGAAGTTGTTGTAGAAAGCCTCATTGTTATGGTGATAGGCCAGCATCGCGGGAGTGATACCGATTAAAATATCCAGCCCATTTTGCTCGTGAACCGCTTTGCCAAAGGTCATAAACTCATTGACTAATATATTGCAGCCGAGTTTTCTTTGACTGCTGTCGCAGAAATTTGATTTTCCCAAAGCTTTCTGAAACTCCTGTGCTAAAGCATCACCGGTTTTTACCATTCCAGCGGGAACAGGCGTCTGTACTTCTAAAAAAACCATGCGGTCCTGCGCCATGTTCATGCAGTTAAGCAGTTTTTTTAGCTCAGATATGCGCGATCCGAGATCTAGTATTCCAACGGTGGTTGCCTTGGCGCGCGTATAGGCAATTCTGACCGCTGCCGTAAAATTATTCAGTATCTTTGTCTGATGGATATCTTCTTTGTCCGCAGTATGGGATGCGTTCAATGGGCTGCTGGATACGGAGCTGGAGAGTGCTGCTTCCCGCAGTGGTTTGGGTAGTTGTTCAAAAATTTTTGCTATATCTGGCGAGCAATGTTGAAGAATCTTATGCAGCTTGAGTTCGTATTCAGCGCGATTGGTATTTATTTCCCTGCTGCGATTGATGATCGTAAATGCACCGCTGCTCGTGTCATTCAAGTTATTGCTTGTTGCGGTTTTCCGTTCAATCATAGTTATATGTCTTATTAAAAAGTTGCGCAGCACCCGGCCATCTATACAGCGCGGGTATGCCCCATTCAATAACGGCTAAATCGGGGTGGATGACTCTTCGCAACTCAACGTGCAATGCAGCACGCCCAGCCATGACCGCAGAGTCTATATTGCCGTCGTTCAATAGGCGGCGGTACAGCGCACTCACAAAAGGGACGATGGAGTTGGTGGGGATGGATGTTTGATTGGCCACGACTGCGGGGATTCCTGACAACAGCAATGCGCGTGCAACGGAGCCAAATCCTTTGTCCATCTCTCCGGCGCCCGTTTCGCAAGCACTGAGAATGGCCAACTTTGTTTCCTGTCCGCTTAGCGCTATGGCCAAGTCACTGCCCGTGATGAAATCTTTTACCTGGGTGTCAATATCGACGAGGGCGAGCCGGCCCTCGCCGTTGACCACCGTGCCGTGGCCTAAAAAATGAACAACGTCAAAGAGGGCCGTGTTCAACACATTCAGCAATGACTGCCTGTTTGCCCCTGCCACTACCTGTAGTTCTGCTGCACCTTCAAGTGATTGAAAGTTGCGCCTAAGGTCTTTTTCAACCGTGCTCCAGCCTACGCCCGGCTCGTTGATGGGTTCGGCCCCAATGAGCAATACCCGGACATGACCAAGACGGGGTACAGGTAAGGGGTCAGACGATACGCAAATAGGGAGTACCCTTACCACGCAGCGCTCCTGATGCGGAACTGGCATTTTGTCGTCTGGACTGATGAATTCCCAAGCAACACGTTGAATACGGGGTTCGTCCGTGACGATTTGGATGCTTAGCAGACCTTTAGGTGCACGCCGGTATAACTTAAGTACGTCACCTCGGAAAATGTGATCGAACATACGCTTTCCAATATCATCTAATTCCGTTTGGGTGGGCCTTGATTCCGCCCCTAAGGCCGTGCGCTCTACTTTGTCGGTGAATGCGACAAAGTCTTTTATGTCGGACGCATTCAGATCCATGCGTGCCACGGCGATGTCAGGGCCACGCCTTGCTAGTGCGAGAGCGGAGTCGATGTCTCCATCGCTCACAACGTACAGGTCAAGCGCGTGATTCATGGTGCTACGAGTACACGATTACATTGAATCGGTTCAAATTAGTCTATTGCAGCGGCTGTGGTATTTAGTAAAACGCTGGCTCGAATCTCTCCAGAATTTGTATTGCTTACAATGTTGTGAGGTTAAGTTGAATATGGGCTTGGCTATAAATGGTTGGTTTTTGAAATCATTAAGAAATCCATATCTAATTATTTTAAAATTTTGATCATTTAAGATAATTATTTGCTGAATTTGAGGGGTTGTGATGCAGTTTGGAGGCCCTCTGGTATCTGCGAGTACCACAGTCGAAGAAAACATCACCTAGTGATTTCCACAATAGCACAGGCGTTCGGAGGGCGGTTGGTATATTACTTTTGGCCTCAGCTAATGGTTTATTGTTACTGGGGTATGGAGTGGGTTGATATATTAATAAAAACCTGATATTAATATATCGCAGTCGGTCGCACGCAGACGGGGTTTTCATGCCGTGATCATATTGCGTTGATTCAGGGCATGGATACGAGGAGAATGCTGAAAGCTATCAGCCTAGCCCGCCACATATGATGATTCACAGAGAAAGCAAATGCGCTTGGTGACCGGATTCGAGAAAACCACCAAGCGCCAAGCGCAGGCGCAGGTCCAAGTCTTAGATGCCCTTTGCAGCAGCCTTGCCCCATCGGATGGACGCGGATCGCCCGAGACCGCGTTCAGACCATGGCAGGGCGTTTTGCACAAGGGTGCTCAGGACCTGGCATTTCAACGGTGGCTGTACGACAGGCGCGTTTTTGCCAGTTTCGCCAGGCCCCATGCGGGTATCCGCGCCAGGGTCTATGGGATAGCGGGTCTGATACCCATGCCGCTGCGGAAAACACAGCGCAATGGATGCATCGAAGAGGGGGCTGCAACGCCGCAAGGGACGCATGCCTGTGTCCAGGGTACTGACCGAGCGAGTCGGAGCGGACGGGTGTTGGCGAAGAGTGCCAAGAGACTGCAAGAGATTCAGCGTGGAAAAAAATGCCTGGCTACATGGAGAACCGCTGGCTAGCAAAAACGACCACTGGAGTGAAAACCCAGTAGGTCGCCCCACGATGAAACAAGGAACGGCGGCAATCGCTGAACCTTGGGGCTATCATATTCGCAAATGAGAATTATTCGCAAAAAACCATGGTCATACAAGGGCAATGGGCGTGTTTTGGGGCAGCGCAAACCTTTCGGCGATCGCTGCACACCCTTGAGCCAATTTGCCAAACAAGCGGCGTAAGATGAACGCGCCTTCATGCCTGCGTCGCTGCCGATGCCGATGTCTCTGCATGGCGGCAACACCCCATGCATCTGCCAGCTGGCGCCGCCAAGTCTCTATAGCTGCGGTGTACACCACGAACGGAATAGGACCTTCATCATGACCGTCAAAGCCTATGGCGCCCACGCGGGTGACCAACCTCTTGAAGCCATTGACATCGAGCGCCGCACGCCGGGCGCTACAGACGTGCAGATCCGCATCGCCTATTGCGGCGTCTGCCACTCGGACATCCACCAGGTGCGCTCCGAGTGGGCCGGCACGCTCTACCCCTGTGTGCCGGGGCATGAGATCGTTGGCGAGGTGAGCGCCGTGGGTGCGGAGGTCAGCGATTTCAAGCCGGGTGACCTGGTAGGGGTGGGCTGCATTGTGGACAGCTGCCAGCACTGTGCGGACTGCGGCATGGGGCTGGAGAACTACTGCAACCACATGGTGGGCACCTACAACGGACCCACCGCCGATGCGCCGGGCCACACCTTGGGCGGCTATGCGCAAAGCATTGTGGTGCACCAGCGTTATGTGCTGCGCGTCAGCCACCCAGCTTCGCAACTGGCTGCGGTGGCGCCGCTGCTGTGTGCGGGCATCACCACCTATTCGCCCCTGCGCCACTGGCGGGTGGGGCCGGGCCACAAGGTCGGGGTGGTGGGCATTGGCGGCCTGGGCCATATGGGCATCAAACTGGCGCATGCCATGGGCGCGCATGTGGTGGCCTTTACCACCTCCGAATCCAAGCGCGATGCCGCCAAGGCGCTGGGCGCTGCCGAGGTGGTGGTATCGCGCAATGCCGATGAGATGGCCGCCCATGCCCAGAGCCTGGACTTTATCTTGAACACCGTGGCCGCACCGCATGACCTGGACCCCTTTTTCAACCTGCTCAAGCGCGATGGCACGATGACCCTGGTCGGTGCGCCTTCCACCCCGCACCCATCGCCCGGTGTGTTTGGACTGATCATGAAGCGGCGCAGCCTGGCCGGATCGCTGATTGGCGGCATTCCCGAGACCCAGGAGATGCTCGACTTCTGCGCCGAGCACGGCATTGTGGCGGACATTGAGCTGATCCAGGCTGAGCACATCAACGAGGCCTATGAGCGCATGCTGCGTGGCGACGTGGCCTACCGCTTTGTGATCGACAACGCCAGCATCTGATCCGTTGGCGGTCTGACGCTCCAAGCCCATGCAGTGCATGCCTCTGGGCAAGCGCTGCATTTTTCTGGGGGGTTGTGACGGAACTTGTGGCCTGGGGCCGCCTCTGACGGCGGCCCCGTTGTTTTTGGTGTTCGCCTCTATGTTGTCACGTCGTTCCCTGTTTATGTCCGGCAGTCTGTCTGCGGTGATGGCTGCCCTGCTGCCCTTGGGCGAAGCCCTGGCCCGCAGCCCGCAGCCGCCGCGCAAAATGCCGGTGCTGTTCATCGGCCATGGCAGCCCCATGAATGCCATCAGCGCCAACCCCTTCACCCAGCACCTGCAACGCTGGGGCAGCAGCCTGCCAAAGCCCGCCGCGATCTTGGTGGTTTCCGCCCATTGGCTCACACGCGGCAGCACGGGCGTGACGGTGAATGACAAGCCCGCCACCATCCATGATTTCTCCGGCTTTCCCGCCAACCTGCATGCGATGCAGTACCCGGCCGTTGGCCATCCGGCACTGGCTGCGCGCGCTGCCGCGCTGGTGCGCAGCGGCCAGGCGGAGCTGACCGACCAGTGGGGGCTGGACCACGGCACCTGGACCGTCTTGCACCACCTCTACCCCAAGGCCGATGTGCCCGTGTTCCAGCTCTCCATCGACTACAACCAGCCCGCGCCCTACCACTATGCCGTGGGCAAGGAGCTGGCGGCCTTGCGGGAGCAAGGCGTGCTGATCATCGGCAGCGGCAACATCGTGCACAACCTGCGGGCCACGGTGCGCGGCGCCCCCGATGGACTGATGGCTGCCCGTGATTGGGCGCAGCAGTTTGACGAGGTGGCCAAGCAGGCCTTGCTGGCGGGCAATGACGATGCGTTGCTGCAGTACCAGCAACTGCATGCCTCGGCCAAAATGGCCGTGCCCACTCCCGACCACTACTGGCCCTTGCTCTATGCCTTGGGCGCCGCACATGGCAGCGGCCCGGCGCGCCAGGTGTTTGAGGGCTTTCAGTCCGGCACCATCAGCATGCGCTGCCTGCAGTGGGATGCCTAACGCGCTCTGACTATTGCAAGCTGGCCAGCGCATCTGCCAGGCACTGCACGCCTCGCTCAATCTCGGGCTGCTCCAGCAGCGCATAGCCCATCACCACCCCTGCCGCAGCGCGCTGCAGCTGCCGGCTGCCGCTGTCCAGGTACAGCGGGCTGATGGGGTAGACGCGCACGCCGCGCAGCGCAGCGGCCTCCACCAACGCGGCCTCCTGGCTGGCCGGCAAGGCCGGAAACCACACCGCCAGATGCAGGCCGCTGGCGGCACCCTGGATATGCACCTGCGCGCCCAGGTGCCGGTCCAGCGCCTGCAGCAAGGCATGCTGGCGGGCATGCTGCTTGCGTCGCATGCGGCGCACATGGCGGGCGTAGCTGCCGTCTGCGATCAGCTGGGCCAGCGCCCGCTGCGGGCCGGTGGCACTGTGGCGGTCGGCCAGCTGCTTGGCCTGGGCAAACAGGCCTGCCAGCGCCGGAGGCAGCACCATATAGCCCAGGCGCAGCTGGGGCGACAAGGTCTTGGAGAAGGTGCCCACATGGATGACGCAGCCAGCGCTGTCCAGCGACAGCAGGCTGGGCTCGGGCCGCACGGTATAGCGGTAGTCGCTGTCGTAATCGTCCTCAATCACCCAGCAGCCCTGGGCACGCGCCCAATCAAGCAAGGCATGCCGGCGCGCAATCGGCAGATAGCCGCCCAGCGGAAACTGGTGGCTGGGGGTTACATAGGCTAGCTTGGGCGGGCCATGTGCCGCCAGGCCCGGCAGTTGCTCGGTCTGCAGGCCATCGTCATCCACATCGGCGCAGACCAGTTGCGCACCATAGGCCTTGAACACCTGGTGCGCCATGCGGTAGCCAGGGTTCTCGACCACCACCGGGTCCCCCGGGTTGAGCAGCAACCGGGCGCAGAGATCCAGCGCATGTTGTGAGCCGTTGACCACCAAGATCTGTTCGGTGCTGCAGGTGATTCCCCGGGTCTGGTGCAGGTGGTTTTGCAGGGCTTGGCGCAACTCGGGCGCGCCCAGCGGCGACGCGTACTCCAGCCGCTGGCCACGCTGGCCTTCTGCCTGCCGCAAGGCCTTGATCCAGTGCAGGGTCGGGAAATCGCTGCCCGCCAGCGGCCCGTAGACAAAGTCGATCACACCCGTTGCATCAGGCGCGGGCAGGCGCTGCGGCATGGCCTGCACACGCTGGGCAAAGGCAGACAGGCGGCTGTTGTCTGGCGTATGGCGGTGTGGTTCGGCTGCAGCAGCATCGCAGCCTTGGGCTTTGATGCGGTCTGCCGCACCCGCTGCCACGCGCGTAGCGGCCCCAGGGCGGGTGTCGATAAAGCCATCCGCAGCCAACTGCTCATAGACCAGGCTGACGGTGCCGCGCGACAACCCGCGCTCTGCAGCCAGCGACCGGGTCGAGGGCAGGGCGGTGCCCGCTGCATAGCTGCCATCGCCAATGCGTGCGCGGATGTCGCGGTACAGGCTGCGGCTGCCGGGGCGGGTGGACGAGGGCGTTGGCATGGCGGGCAACTGGACCAGTGATTTTGTTGAAAACTGGCTATTTTTAACCAGAAGCGCTGGCCGCACAATCCGAATCTCGCCGCGCCCCAGCCGGGGCCTGGCCTGTGTTTTGCTAAGGGAAGAAAATGTTCAAAGGATTGAGTGCGTTTCCGCTGACCCCGATGGATGAGGCCGGCATCGATATGCCGGCATTTGCGCGTTTGGTGCAGCGCCTGGTGGCCGCTGGTGTGGATTCCATTGGCGCGCTGGGCTCCACCGGCAGCTATGCCTACCTCTCCCGCGCCGAGCGGGCCCAGGTGGCGGCTTTGGCGGTGGAGCAGGCCCAGGGCGTGCCGGTGGTGGTGGGCATTGGCGCGCTGCGCACCCGCGATGTGCTGGCCTTGGCAGAAGACGCCCAAAAGGCCGGAGCCAGCGGCCTGCTGCTGGCCCCGGTCTCTTACCAGAAGCTGTCCGAGGACGAGGTCTATGGCCTCTACCAAGCCGTCTCGCGTGCCGTGTCAGTGCCCATCGTGGTGTACGACAACCCCGGCACCACGCGCTTTGAGTTCAGCGAGGCGCTGCATGGCCGCATTGCGCAGCTGCCGCATATTGCATCGATCAAGATTCCTGGCGTGCCGGCCGATGCCGCCGAGGCCAAGGCGCGCGTGCAGCGCCTGCGCGCTGTCGTGCCCGCGCATGTCAGCATCGGCGTCAGTGGCGATGCCTTGGGCGCCAAGGGCCTGGTGGCGGGTTGTGATGCCTGGTATTCGGTCATCGGTGGACTCTGGCCCCAGACCACCTTGGCCATCACCCGCGCTGCGCTGTCGGGCAATGCGGAGCAGGCGCTGGAACTGTCCAACCGCCTCGCGCCGCTATGGGCCTGGTTCCAGCAAAAGGGCGGCAGCCTGCGCTCGGTCGCCACTGCTGCCGAGCTGATGGGCCTGGCCCGCTCGCCCTGCCTGCCGCTGCCACTGCACACCTTGCAGGGGGCAGACCGCGAGGCACTGGCGGCCCTGCTGAAAACGCTCGATCTGGCCTGAGCCCAGTCAGTACTCAAACCGCCATGCGCCTGGCCTGCGCCCGCAGCAGATCCATAAAGCTCTGCTGCTCTTGCGAGGCCTCCTGGTCTTTGCGGGTCAGCATGCCAAACGGGGCCATCGGCACATCGATCTGCACCGGCAAGGTCTTCACCAGGCCCATGCGCAGATAGTCCTTCAAAGCCGAGTCGGACAGCAGCATCACCGCATCGGTCAGCTGCACCAGTTGCTGCATCGAATAGACGGAGCTGCACTCGGTGATATCGGCGGGCACGGGCAGCTCCAGGCTCTGCAGCAGCTGGTCCAGTGCAATGCGCGCCGGCGTGCTAGCCGGCTGCAAAATCCAGGGCCAGTCGCGCACCAATTCTTCCCAGCTCAGCTTGCGGCGCCGCGCCAGCAGATGGCCGCTGCGCACCACCACCAGCAGGCGCTCATTGCCCAGCGCTTCAAAATCATAGGCCTCGCTGTCGCCGGCAATGCGACGGCGCGCAATGGCCAGGTCAATGCGGCGCTGGTCCAGCAGGCGCAGTACCTGGTCGCTGGTATCGCCCATGATGCGCAGGCGCAGCTGCGGGTTCTGGGCTTTCATATGGGCCACGGCCGTCATCACCAGGTCCGGCGCCGCACCCATGATGGTGCCGATCGCCAGGTAGCCATAGCCGCCTTGGCGGCGCACCGCCAGGTCCTCGGCGCAGCGGTCCAGGCTGTTGAGCGAGGCCTCGGCAAAGCGCACCAGTTGCAGGCCCAGCGCGGTAGGGCGCATGCCGCGCGGCAGGCGCTCAAACAGCTGGCAGCCAAACATGTCTTCGATCTCGCGCAGCATGCGCGTGGCAGCGGGCTGCGACATCGACAGACTGATCGATGCGCGGTGCAGGTTCAGGCTCGATCCCAGCGCCACCAGCATGTGCAGATGCTTGTAGCGCAGACGGTTGAGCAGGCTGCGCTGCAGCGGTGGCGCGGCCGGTATAGCGGGTTTTTTAGACATAAATAAAAGGTATCGGATATGACTGAAATTTGATTTGTTAGGCATCAATCATGCGCGTACATTCAGCTCCATACAAGAACGAATGACCTTTCAGGAGACAAACATGAACGCCTTTGCGCACACTTTTTTCAGACCTCCCTCTTCACGACGGCGCTAGCGCAAGCCGCGCCCCATCGGCGCTGGCTTGCCAGCGCCGCCTTCTCCTTTTTCGCTCCCGCTGCGCTTGTCTTTTGGCAGGCGTGCTGGCCGCGCATTTCTTTAAGGATTTGTCGTGAATAAACTCCCCGCTCCCTTGCTCGCCAAGATCTCCTGGCGCCTGCTGCCCTTCTTGCTGCTGATGTACATCATGGCCTTTCTGGACCGGGCCAATGTGGGCTTTGCCAAGGTGGCCTTCCAGGCCGATACCGGCATCAGCGATGCCGCCTTTGCGTTTGGCGCTGGTGTGTTCTTTGTCGGTTATGCGCTGCTGGAAGTGCCCAGCAATCTGATCATGCACCGCATCGGCGCGCGCATCTGGATGTGCCGCATCATGGTCACCTGGGGCCTGGTATCGGCCGCGATGATGTTTGCCCATAACGAGACCACCTTCTATGTGCTGCGTTTCCTGCTGGGCGTGGCCGAGGCGGGCTTCTTCCCCGGCGTCATCCTGTACCTCACCTACTGGTTCCCGGCCGCACACCGCGCGCAGGCCATGGGCTTTTTCTACTTCGGCGCGCCGCTGGCCTTTATCTTTGGCAGCCCCTTGTCGGGCCTGCTGCTGGAGCTCGATGGCATGGGTGGCTGGCATGGCTGGCAGTGGCTGTTTGCGGTCGAAGGGCTGATGGCCGTGGCCGTCGGTATCTGGGCCTATTTCTACCTGACCAACCGCCCCGCCGATGCCCAGTGGCTGACCGCCGACGAGCGCCGCCAGGTGCAAGAGATCATCGACAGCGAAGAGCGTGCCAAGGGCGGCCACCAGCACAGCCTGCTCGCTGCCTTGTGCCAGCCGCGCGTGCTTTACCTGGCCCTCGTGTATCTGCTGATCCAGGCCAGCGTGTACGGCGTGGTGTTCTACCTGCCCAGCCAGGTGGCGGGCCTCTTGGGTATCAAGGTAGGCTTGAAAGTAGGCCTGGTATCGGCCATCCCCTGGGTCTGCGCACTGCTGGCGGCCTGGTGGGTGCCCGGCTTTGCCCAGCGCAGCCAAAAGCCCCGCACGGTGGCCAGCGTGACCTTGCTGGTGGCTGCGATCGGCATGGCCGCCTCGGTGAGTTTTTCCAGCCCGCTGCTGGGTGTGGCCGCACTGTGCTTTGCAGCGGCCGGTTTTATCGCCGTGCAGCCGGTGTTCTGGACCTTTCCCGTCAACGCCCTGGCAGGCGCTGCAGCGGCAGGCGGCATTGCGCTGATCAATTCGCTGGGTGCGGTCGGCGGCTTTGTCGCCCCCATCGTCAAGAACTGGGCCGAGGGCCATTTCCACTCACCCGCTGCAGGCCTGTACCTGCTGGCAGGCACGACGGTACTGGCAGCACTGCTGGTGCTGGGCATCCGCGCCCGCACAGCGCCCACCGCGCTGCAGCCCCAGGCCGCTGCCTGACCCCTATTGCATAAGGAGCAAATACCACCATGAGCCAGATCCCCACCATCAAACAGGTGCGCGCCTATACCCTCAAAGGGGGCGGTGCCGACTACCACGACCAGGCCGATGGCCACTGGATCGACGACCACATTGCCACGCCAATGTCCAAGTACCCCGAGTACCGCCAGAGCCGCCGCAGCTTTGGCATCAATGTGCTGGGCACCCTGGTGGTGGAGATTGAAGACAGCGCAGGCAACGTCGGCTTTGCGGTCACCACCGGCGGCGAGCCGGCGGCCTATATCGTCGAGAAGCACCTGGCGCGCTTTCTCGAAGGCGCCAAGGTCACCGATATCGAACGCATCTGGGACCAGATGTATTTGTCCACCCTGTACTACGGCCGCAAGGGCATCGTGATCAACACCATCTCCGGCGTGGACCTGGCGCTCTGGGACTTGCTGGGCAAGGTGCGCGGCGAGCCGGTGCACCAGCTGCTGGGCGGCGCGGTGCGTGATGAGCTGCAGTTCTACGCCACCGGCGCGCGCCCCGATCTGGCGCAGAAGATGGGCTTTATTGGCGGCAAGATGCCCCTGCACCATGGCCCGGCCGAAGGCGAGGAAGGCCTGCGCCGCAACCTGGAAGAGCTGGCCACGATGCGCGAGAGGGTGGGCCCCGATTTCTGGCTGATGCTGGACTGCTGGATGAGCCTGGACCTGAACTACGCCACGCGCTTGGCCCAGGGTGCCCAGGCGCATGGCCTGAAGTGGATCGAAGAGGCATTGCCGCCCGATGACTACTGGGGCTATGCCGCGCTGAAGAAGAACGTGCCCACCGGCATGCTGGTGACCACCGGCGAGCATGAGGCCACACGCTGGGGCTTTCGCCAGCTGCTGGAGATGGGCTGCTGCGACATCATCCAGCCCGATGTGGGCTGGTGCGGCGGCATCACCGAGCTGCTCAAGATCTCCGCGCTGGCCGATGCCCACCAGGCGCTGGTGATTCCGCATGGCTCCAGCGTTTACAGCTACCACTTTGTGGCCACGCGCCACAACAGCCCCTTTGCCGAGTTTTTGATGATGGCGCCCAAGGCCGACGAAGTCGTGCCCATGTTCCACCCGCAACTGCTGGGCGAGCCCGTACCGGTGCAAGGCCGCATGCGCCTGTCGGCGCTGGACAAGCCCGGCTTTGGCGTGGAGCTGAACCCCGCCTGCGAACTGCACCGCCCCTACACCCACTGATTGCCCGCCCAGGAGACAGCTTATGGATTTGCCATTCAACCCCTTCAAGGCTGCGCTGCGCCGCAGCGAGCCGCTCTACGGTATCTGGGCCGGCTTTGCCACGCCCTATGCGGCCGAGATCATCGCCACCACCGGCTACGACTGGATGCTGGTGGACGGCGAGCATGCGCCCAATACGGTGCCCACCTTGCTGGGCCAGCTGCAGGCGGTGGCGCCCTATGCCACGCACCCGGTGGTGCGGGCGGTGCATGGCGATGCGGTGCTGATCAAGCAGCTGCTCGATGCCGGTGTGCAGACCCTGATGGTGCCGATGGTCGAGACGGCAGAGCAGGCCCGCGCGCTAGTCCAGGCCATGCGCTACCCGCCGCATGGCATACGGGGTGTGGGCGGCGGCCTGACCCGCGCCACGCGCTGGGATGCCGTGCCTGACTACATCCGCACCGCGCATGAGCAGCTCTGCCTCATCGTGCAGATCGAGTCGCGCCTGGGCGTGGAAAACGCGGCCGAGATTGCAGCAGTGGACGGCGTGGATGCCGTCTTTATCGGCCCGGCAGACCTGTCCACCGGCATGGGCCATGCGGGGGACGCCAGCCAGCCCGAGGTGCAGGACTGCATACGCCGCACCATCGAGACCACGCTGGCCCATGGCAAGGCCTGCGGCATTTTGGCGCCGCGCGAAGAAGATGCCCGCCGCTACACCGACTGGGGCTGCCGCTTTGTCGCAGTTGCCATCGATATCAGCCTGATGCGCCAGGCCGCCGTGGCCAACCTGGCGCGCTACCGTGCACCCACGCAGCCGGCCATTGTCTCCACCACCTACTGAGGACGACCCCATGCCATCCATCCCTGTTTTGCGCAATTACATTGCTGGCGTCTTCAGCGACAGCGCCGAGCTGCACGAGGTGCGCAACCCCGCTACGGGCGCGCTGCTGGCGCAGTCGCCGCTGTCCGCCCAAGCGGATGTGGACCGCGCCATTGCGGCCGCACGCAGCGCCCAGAAAGCATGGGCGCGCCGCCCGGCGATTGAGCGTGCGCAGTACCTGCGCCGCATTGCCACCCGTCTGCGTGAGAACGTCGCGCGCATTGCGCGCACCATCACCGAAGAGCAGGGCAAGGTGCTGGGCCTGGCCGAGGTGGAGGTGAACTTCACGGCCGACTACCTGGACTACATGGCCGAATGGGCGCGCCGCATCGAAGGCGAAGTCATCAGCAGCGACCGGGCCAATGAGCAGATTTTTCTGCTGCGCAAGCCGATGGGCGTGGTGGCCGGCATCCTGCCCTGGAACTTCCCGTTCTTTCTGATCGCACGCAAGATGGCGCCAGCGCTGCTCACTGGCAACACCATCGTCATCAAGCCCAGCGAAGAGACCCCCATCAACTGCCATGCCTTTACCGAGCTGCTGGCCCAGTGCAAGCTGCCGGCCGGTGTGTTCAACGTGGTCTATGGCCAGGGGGGCACCGGCGGCGCGCTGTCGGCCCATGCCGGGGTAGACATGATCAGCTTTACCGGCAGTGTGGGCACGGGCGAGCGCATTGCCGCCGCCGCTGCGCCCCATATCACCAAGCTCAACCTGGAGCTGGGTGGCAAGGCGCCCGCCATTGTGCTGGCCGATGCCGATCTGGACCTGGCCGTCAAGGCCATCCGCGATTCGCGCATCATCAACACCGGCCAGGTTTGCAACTGTGCCGAGCGGGTTTATGTGCAACGCCAGGTGGCCGACGAGTTCACCGCGCGCATCGCCCAGGCCATGGCCGCCACCCGCTATGGCGACCCGATCGCGCAGACCGATGTGGAGATGGGCCCGCTGATCAACCAAAAGGGCCTGGACAGTGTGGAGGCCAAGGTGCGCCGTGCGCTGGCCGATGGCGCGCAGCTGGTCACCGGGGGCCAGGTGGCAGATCTGGGCGCTGGCTTTCACTACCAGCCCACCGTGCTGGCCGGCTGCCGTGCGGACATGGAGATCATGCGCAAGGAAATCTTTGGCCCTGTGCTGCCGATCCAGGTGGTCGAGGACCTGGATGAGGCGATTGCGCTGGCCAACGACTGCGAGTACGGACTGACCTCTTCCCTCTATACCCGCGACCTGTCCAAGGCCATGCAGGCGATGCGCGAGATTGATTTTGGCGAGACCTACATCAACCGCGAGAACTTCGAAGCCATGCAGGGCTTCCATGCCGGCGTGCGCAAGTCGGGCGTGGGCGGTGCCGATGGCAAGCACGGCCTCTACGAGTACACCCATAGCCATGTGGTGTATTTGCAGTCCTGATGGGACGATGCCGCTGAGGTTCTGAGGCTTCAAGCCTCCATGCAAAAAAGGCCGCTAACCGAGTTTGGCGGCCTTTTGCATGTGGGCGGGGATCAGGGCTTGGCGCTTAGCCCTTCCACCACCGCGCGGACCTGTTGCAGCACCTCATCAGCCAGCGCCGGATCGGCCTTGACGACCCCGCGTGAGATGGCCATCGCGCCCACCAGTGCGGCCACCAGGGTGCTGGCCAGCGCCTGGCGCTGCTGTGGGTCGGCGCTTTCGGGCAGGGCTGCTTCAATACCGGCGCGCAGCTCGGCAAAGCCATCGCTAAAGCTGCGGCTCACCGCCTCGCTCTGGCGCCCGGCATCGCAGGCGGTGGAGACCAGCGGGCAGCCCCGGGTCATGTCATCGCGCACTTGGGGGTTCAGGTAGCTGTCTAGGTAGGTGCGCAGCGCTTGGTCGCTCTTTTCACTGGCCTGCTTGAGCCGGCCAAAGCCTTGCTCAAACCCATGGGCCAGGCTTTGTGCGGCGAGGTCTTGCTTGTCGCTGAAATGTTTGTATAGCGCGCCTTGCGTCAGGCCCGCCTGCTGGCAGATATCGGCCACGCCGGTGCCGTCGATGCCGCGTTCCTTGAACAGGGCAGTGGCGGCATCAAGCAGTGCCTGGCGGTTCTGTTGCGCTTGTTCCTTGGTGACTTTCATCGCAAATACCCTGCTTGAAGCTGTGCTTGACAGTTTTTGATTGTGATCGCTATCATTGTAACTCCTCCGTCGATAACCTCCAAATAACATGCTCGCTTCCCGACTCGCCGTGCTGCTCCAGCGCCATGGCATCCATTACGCCTGGGTGATTGCCGCCATCACTTTTTTGGCCATGCTGGTCACCTCGGCGGCGCTGGGCCTGCCGGGGGTGCTGATGCAGCCGCTGGCCGTCGAGTTTGGCTGGAGTGTTCGCGACCTGTCCTCGGTGTTTGCCACGCGCTTTGCGCTGTATGGCCTGCTGGGGCCCTTTGCAGCCGTCATTTTGCTGCGCTATGGCGTGTCGCGCGTGGTGGCGCTGGCCGCAGCGGTGATTGCCAGCGCCTTGCTGCTGGGCCTCATCATGCGCAACCTGGGCCAGGCCTTTGTGCTCTGGGGCATTGTGCTGGGCATGGGCACGGGCCTGACGGCCATGGTGCTGGGCGCGACGGTGGCCAACCGCTGGTTTGTGCAGCGCAAGGGCCTGGTCATGGGCTTGCTGGCCGGCAGCAGTGCCACCGGCCAGCTGCTGTTTTTGCCCGCCGCTGCCTGGCTGATTGCGCAGTACGGTTGGCGCTGGGCGCTGCTGCCGGTGGTAGGGGCATCGCTGCTGGTGCTGGTGTTGGTGCTGCTGTTCATGCGCGACAGCCCCGCCCAGATGCAGCTGAGCGCCTATGGCGCTGACCCCGCTGCTGCGCCCCCCGCACCGGCGCCACGCGCCAGCTGGAGCCTGCCGTTCAGCACCTTGGCTGCAGCTTCCAAAGTGCCGGCGTTCTGGATTCTGGCGGGTACCTTTTTTATCTGCGGGCTCAGCACCAATGGGCTGATCCAGACCCATTTCATCTCGCTCTGCGGCGACTATGGCCTGGGCCCGCTGCCAGCGGCCTCGGTGCTGGCGATGATGGGCATTTTTGACCTGGTGGGCACGACCCTGTCGGGCTATCTGTCAGACCGCTATGACAGCCGAAAGCTGCTGTTCTGGTACTACGGGCTGCGCGGGCTGTCGCTGTTCTGGCTGCCGTATTCTGAATTTACCGTGGCAGGCCTGTCGCTGTTTGCGGTGTTCTATGGCCTGGACTGGATTGCCACCGTGCCGCCCACCGTCAAGCTGGTGGCCAGCGAGTTTGGGCCTGAGCGCGCGGCCCTGGTGTTTGGCTGGGTGTTTGCCGCCCACCAGCTCGGTGCCGCAGTGGCCGCCTATGGCGCAGGCCTGGCGCGCTCGGTGCTGTCGTCGTACTCGCCCGCGTTGTTTGTCGCAGGCGCCGCTTGCCTGGTGGCGGCAGCGGCGGTGCTGTGGGTGCGCAAGCCGGTGGCGGCGACACGCGCTGTGGCTTAATCCGCCCGCGCGCCCGAGCGTTTCACAATCTCGGCCCACTTCTTTTCCTCGCTGCGCATATAGGCCAAAAACTCCTGCGGGCTTGACCCGACTGGCTCGGCGCCCATGCGCTGGTACTGCGCAGCCACCTCCGGCTTGCGCAAGGCCTGCTGTGCGGCCTGGGCCAGTTTGCCGACGATCTCTGGCGGCGTGTTCTTGGGGGCCCAGAGGCCATACCAGGTGCTGGTCGCGTAGTCGGCAATGCCCGATTCCTGCATGGTCGGAATCTGCGGCAGCGAGCTGGAGCGCTTGGCGGTGGTCACAGCCAGCGCCTTGAGCTTGCCCGAGGTGATAAAGGGCATGGCCGAGGGCATCGAGTCAAACATCAGCTGGAGCTGGCCGCCCATCAGGTCGGTGAGCGCCGGCGAGCTGCCCTTGTAGGGCACATGCTGCATCGCGATGCCGGTCTTGAGTTTGAACAGCTCGCCCGACAGGTGCTGCGACGAGGCATTGCCGGCCGACCCAAAGTTGATGCTGTTCTTGCTCTTTTTCAGATAGGCCACCAGCTCTTGCACGTTCGAGACCGGCAGCTCGCTGTTGACCACCAGCACCAGCGGCACATCGACGATCTGTGTGATCGGTGCGAAGTCGTTGAAGGAGTCATACGGCACCTTGTCGTAGACCGCGGGGTTGATCACCTGCAGCGAGGCATTGGCCAGCAGGGTGTAGCCATCGGGCTGGGCCTTGGCCACCTGGGCGGCACCCACCATGCCGCTGGCGCCAGGCTTGTTGTCGACAAAGATGGTTTGCTTGAGGCTCTCGCTCATCGAGATGGCCACCAGGCGGCCGACCAGGTCCGTGGGGCCCCCGGGCGGGTAGGGGATTACCAGCTTGATGGTCGAGGCCGGGTAATCGGCCGTTGATGCCGCGTGGGCGGCGGGCAAGCCGCTGCCCAGAAGGGCCAGGCCCAGGCCTGTATGCAGCAGCGATTGCAGAGCCTGGCGGCGCTGCGCTGAGTGGTGTTCTGTCATGTCTTGTCTCCTTGTATTTGGATAGCGATCTTTCCCAGCACCTCGCGGCTGTGCAGGGCGTCGAGTGCCTCGCACAGCTGGTCCATGGCATAGACCCGCGAGATGTCGGGATGGATGGCGTCGCGGTGGGCCATCTCAAACAGCGCGGCCATCATGGCCTGCATGGCGGCGGCATGGCGCTGGCGCTCGTTGGCGGGCGTCCAGCCGATGTACTGGCCATAGAAGAAGCCGTGGATGGTCAGGTTCTTGACCAGCGCTATGTTCATCGGCACCTTGGGGATCGTGCCGCTGGCAAAGCCGATGATGGCGATGCGCCCGTTCTGCGCGGTGCAGCGCAGCGCCTGCAGCAGCAAGTCGCCGCCCACCGGGTCAAACACCAGGGTTGCGCCTTTGCCCCCCGTCACCGCCTTGACCTGTTCGATCAGCTGCTGCGGATCGACCGCATGCTGCGCACCATGGCGCAAGGCCGCCTGGCGCTTGTCTTCGCTGCTGGCGCAGGCAATCACCTGCACGCCGGGCACCTGGGCGGCCAGCTCCACGGCGGCAGCGCCCACGCCCGAGCCAGCGCCTAGCACCAGCAGGCTGTCGCCCGCCTGCAGCGCCGCGCGCCAGTGCAAGGCGGTGTAGGCCGTGCCGTAAGAGATGGGCAGTGCCAGTGCCCGCAGCGGATCCAGGCCCGCAGGCACCGCATACACCGTGCTGGCCTTGACCTTGGCCTGCTGGGCATAGGCGCCCCAGTCGCAGATAAACACGACCTGGTCACCGACCTGCAGATGGTCCACGGCGCTGCCGCATTGCAGCACCTGGCCCACGCCTTCGGTGCCAGGCACAAAGGGCAGCGGCGGGGTCTTCTGGTATTTGCCCTCAATCAGCAGGCCCGTGGCGTGGCTGACGGTGGCATGGGTCACGGCGATCAGCACTTCGTCATCGGCCAGGGCGGTCGGGGGCTCGGTGGTTTGTACGGCAATCACATCGCGGGGCAGGCCGAAGCTGCGGCAGACAATGGCTTTCATGGGCACGGCTCCGTTCACAGGCCTACGACCTGGCGGGCCGCCAGTGCGTCGATCTCATCAGGCTGCAGGCCCAGGCTGCGCAAAATCTGTAGGCTGTCGGCACCAATGCGCGGTGCGGGCAGCGGCCCATCGGGCTTGGCCGGCCAAGGGGTGGCCGCCATCAGCACCTCGCCAAAATCGGGCTGCTGCAAAGTTTTGAAGGTGGCCAGGTGCCGGGCCTGCGGGTGTTGCACCACATCGGCCGCGTCATGCACCACGGCATGCAGCACGCTGTGCTGGTTAAACAGCGCGCGCAGCTCGGCCAGCGGGCGGCCTGCGACTGCGCGGGCCAGGTCGGCATGCAGCACCGCCTTGTGCTGCAGGCGCAGCGCGTTGCTGGCAAAGCGTGGGTCGCTGTCCCAGCCGGCCAGGTCCAGGGCATTGCCAATGCGCAGAAACTGCTCGTTGTTCAGCGCCAGAATCGTCATACGGCCATCGGCCGCATCAAAAATGCCATTGGGCGCGCTGACCGCTGCCTTGACGGTCTGGCCGCCCAACACCTCTTCCGATAGCGCAGTCGATTGCAGCGCGCAGCAGACATTGAACAGGCTCAGCTCCACATGCTGGCCTTTGCCCGTCTTCAGGCGTTGCAGCAGCGCGGCGGTGCAGGCCTGTGCGGCATAAACGCCGGTGGCAATGTCGGCCAGCAAAAAGCCGATGCGCTGCGGCGCGCCCTGTGCATCGCGGTTGCTGTTCATCAGCCCGGTATCGGCCTGCATCACCGAATCGGTGGCGGGGTTGTCGGCAAAGGGGCCGTCTGGGCCATAGCCGCTGATGGACACATAGACGGGTTCCAGCCCCAGCGCCTGGAGCGCGGCAAAGTCCAGCCCCAGGCGCTCTACCACCTGCGGGCGAAAGTTCTGCACCACCACATCGGCGCTGCGCGCCAGCTGCAGGATCAGCGCCTTGCCCTCGGGGTGCTTGGCATCCACCGCCAGGCTCTGCTTACCGGCGTTGTAGGTGCTGGACAAGGTGCTGTGGCCATTGCGGGCCACCCCCACATGGCGGCCCCAGTCGCCCTGGGCGGGTTCGATCTTGATCACTTCGGCGCCCTGGTGGGCGAGCAGCTGGGCGCAGTAGGGTCCGGCAACCCCCTGGCTCAAATCCAGGACCTTGAAACCGGCGAGCGGGGTAAACCCCAGTGTTGACTCTGGCGTCACGTATTTGTCTCCATGCTGGCCCGGACAATGCGACACGATGCCGGGCGTTTGTTGTGAGACCCATGGTAAAAAGCTGAGGCCGCTTTGGGAACTGCCAAAGCGCAGCCATCAGTGGTGATTCAAAATCAACAATCAAAAGGGGATGCCGGCCATGGACCTGAACCTGGTGCGTTTGTTTGTGGCGATTGCCGAGTCCCGCAACCTGAGCGATGCGGCCCAGCGCTCGGGCGTGACGCGCTCGAATGTGTCGCGCCGGCTGGCGCTGCTGGAGCGGCAGTTTGGCGCGCAGCTGCTGCGGCGCACCACCCGGCATATGGAGCTCACCCAGGCCGGCCGCATTCTGCATGGCCACTGCCTGCAAGCCCTCAATGCGCTGCAAAGCGCGCAGCTGCAGATCGACCAGATCCACCAGACGATCAGTGGCGAGATCAGGGTACGCATTCCCACAGGGCTGGGGCATTTCCACCTCAAGCCGCTGATCCTGGCCTTTTGCCAGGCGCACCCCGATCTGCTTTTGCGCCTGGTCATCAATGACCAGATCCATGACCTGGTGGCCTCCAAGGTAGACCTGGCCATCCACATCACCTCGGCGCCGCTGGAAGACCATGTGGCCACCCGTGTTTGCGACATCGAATGGGGCCTGTTTGCCACCCCGGCCTACCTGCAGACCTTGGGGCTGCAGCTGCAAACCCCGCAGGACATCAAGCATGCGCGGCTGATGGCGCCGCTCAACATCCACCACCGGCTGGACTTTTGGCGGCACAGTGACGGGGTCCATGAACAGGTGCAGAGCACGCCATCGATCCAGTCGGGCGACTACCAGTTTCTGTTCAATGCCGCGATGGCGGACTTGGGTGTGGTGCTGCTGCCCAACTACGCCGTGTGTGACGCCATCGCCCAGGGCAGCCTGGTGCAGGTGCTGGGCGGCTTTGGCGTCAAGGGTGTGGGCGATGCGCTTTACGTGGTGCGCGCGCCCAATCGCCAGCCATCAGCGGCCACCCTGGCGCTGATTGAGCTGCTGGTGTCGTCGATCCAGAAGCTGGCGCCGGGTTGGCGCATTGCTGCGGCTTGAGGCGTGCGCCGTGGCTGGCGTTGCTGGACGCTGCCAGGGTTTCCAGGTCCAGCGTTCAGACGCCAGCGGCCAGGCTGTACACCGTCAAACCGCCATCTTCGCGGTCGCGCATCAGCAGCCCGGCCTGGGCCATTTCCTTGGCCACGCAGTAGATGGTGGCCGCTGGCAAGGGGGCGCCGCTTTGCGCGAGGTGGGAGGAGATATCGGCGCACTTGACCCGTGAGCGGCCCAGCTGGACGATGGCCTCCAGCACCCGCAGCCGGGCAGGCGTGGGCCGGATGCGCACAAGGCGGCTGCGTTTGAACCAGGGGGCAGCAGGCGGGGCCGGCGCTGCCATGCGGGGTGCTCGGTCATCATTCATGTGTGCATGCTGGCATGGCGGTTTGGAGCCGGTTTGTCGGTTTGTGGCAGTTTGTGTCAATGTGCCTCAGGTCGGGCTGCAGGGCCGGCCAGCTGCTGCAAAAACGCGGCGCAGCGAGGTGCTTGCGGCGCTGCGAGCGATACCCGGGAGCGCTGCACCTGCGCCCCGGGTACGCGACCCAGTCCTTAGCCGATGCGCTGGCCGCGCGAGCGCATGCGCCATGCGCCGATGCCAGCGGTCAGCAAGCCCAGAAGAACCACGCTCCATTGCTGGAGAGTCGGTACCGGTGTGGCGTTGCCAGGCACCGGGACGGGAGAGATGGGAGGGACAGGCGGGATGGCGGTGGTGACCGTTGCCGAGGCCGTGCAGGGCTGGGCGCTGCTAGCGGTGCACAGGGCGTTGGCCTCGCTCACGGCCAAGGACGCGGTATTGACCAGGCTGGTGGGTGGCAGTGCGCTGACAGTGGCGCCGAGCTGGACCACCACGCTGTCACCCGCAGCCAGCGAGGCGACGGTCACATCCACCGCACCCGTGCCGCTGGCGGGGACGCAGGGTGCAGCGCCGCTATTGCTGCAGGTCCAGCTGGCATTTTCCAGGCCGGCGGGCAGCGGGTCGCTGATGCGGGCCTGGGTGACGGGCACCTGGCCAGCGTTCTGCGCGGTGATGGTGTAGTGCATTGGCTGGCCGGCGAAGACCGTGCCGCTGCCCTGCGCCGTCTTGCTCAACTGCAAGAGCGGCTGGGGCCACAGATCCACCGCCGCCGAGGCATTGCAGGGCTTGGCCTGGGTCTGGGCGCTGGCGGGGTTGTAGCACATCCATTCAGGGTTGCTGGCCTCCACGCTGGCGGTGTTGCTGACCTGGTCCATGCGGGTCGCAATGCTGTCCACCGTGGCGACCACGGTGTAGACCAGGCTGGCGCTGGCGCGCATGCTGGCGATGGTTTGGCTCAGCACCCCGCCTGGGGCGAGGCTGCCACTGGCTTGCGGGCAGACTGCGAGGCTGCCGACGGGCGATTGGCAGCTCCAGGTGGCCGAGGCAAAGCCGGCGGGCAAGGCGTCAGAGAGGGCTACGCCGGTCAGTTCGGCCGCGCCTTCGTTCTTGACGGTGACGGTGTAGGTAGCCGTTTGCCCAGCGTAGAGCGGGCCGGTCGCGTCCACCGTCTTGGTCACGCTGAGCAAGGGGCTGGTGGCCACCGATGCCGAGGCACTGCAAGGCGTGGGAAAGCCATCGCGGGCATCGCAGCTGAGGGTGCTGGTGGCAGGCGGCTCGATGGTGGCCGTGTTGGTGATGACCGTGGCACCGGCGGGCAGCGGGTTGCTGAAGCGCGAATTGACGCGGAACACCAGTGCGCTGCCAGCGGGCATTGTCGGCAACACAGTATCGAGCGGAAAGCCGCCGGTGGCTGGCACGGGACAGACGGCTGCGCTGCCGGCGGGACGGCTGCAGCTCCAGCTGCTGGCGCCCGCTTGCAGGCCGGCGGGCAGGGTATCGCGCAGGCGGGTGCCACTGGCATCGCGGGTGCTGGCATTGGTGACGGTGATGTCGTAGTACACCAGGCCATTGGCGGTGGCCAGTCCGGTGTAGGCGCTGCCACTGCTGGTGACCGCTTGCTTGGCCACCGACAGGGGGGGCGAGCATGAGGCTGTGCCGCTGGACTGCACCAGCAGGCCCGAGGGATCGCCTTGGTTGCCGACGACGACATAGATCGTGTTGGCACCGGTTTTAAAACCATTATTGAGTACCACCGGTACATTACCGCCAGCACCAAAACCGCCAACACCCAAACTGGTGCCATTGTTGGTGTAATCGAATACCGCGTCATTCACCAAAATGCGCCTGACCTGGTTATCCACATACAGATTCAGGCTCAAATTGAAACTGTCGGGGTCGACAGACGGATCCAGGCTGAATTGGTATTGGTAGACATAATAGCTTCGGCCATATTGCACGCCAATCCACTGGGCATTGCCAAAGGGCGACTGTACCCAGGCACCATTGCCTGCGCCAGGGCGGTCCACCGGGCCTTGGGCATAGGGCAGCGCCGCTGCAGCGGCCGGGGTGGTGATATCGCCAGGGGCGGGCGCAATAGACCAGTGCGCATCCAGGCTGCCAATGGGCTGCTTGGGGCTGTTGATACTGTAGCCATTGCTGCCGTCAATACCAGTGTTGAAGATGGCGGGGTCTGTGCTGCATGAAATAACAGGCGCAGTTTGCGCCTGGACCAGCATGGGTTGCAGAAGTGCCACCGCCGCACATCCCAGGCCCACATAATGGGTCATCGATATTCTGATGTCTCTCATTGCATTCCTAATTCCGATAACTATATTCAATTCGAATATGTATAGTAATAGAATGAATAAGAACCAGGGGTGACCCAATGTCAAACATCTTCATGCCCAGGGATGTTTGACAATTTTTATCAAAGTGGCACAAGCGGGCGGCGCGATTCGCTGCCGCCAGGGCTTGACATCGATCAAGCAAATCCATACCGCAAGAAGATGGGCAGCGAGAGACGGGTGGGGGCCTGAGGGCAGCGGCAGCCCATTCAGCAAGGCGAGCAAGCTCTTTTCTAAAAAAGAATCATTATCAATTATGATCTTGCCGTTGTTCGCGTTCCTCATCGGGTTGCCCATGCCACAGCGTTCATTCCACACCGAGGTGGAAGACATCTTTCGCCAGCACCACGCATGGCTGCGGGGGCGCTTGGTGCTGCGCGCATCCAGCCACAGCGAAGCCGAGGATGTGGCCTCGGAGACCTTCCTGCAGCTGACCGAAGGAGGCGGGGTTGCCGATATACGGCATCCACGCGCTTTTCTGTCGACGATTGCCAAACGCATCTTGATCAAGCTCTGGCAGCGCCAGGACCTGGAGGCGGCCTACCAAGACACATTGCGCCATATGCCCGAGGCGGTGGCGCTCTCCCCCGAGGCGCATGCGATGCTGGTGGAGGCCATCTGTCAGATCGACCGAGCGCTGGCCGCGCTGCCGCTGCCGGTCAAGACCGTGTTTCTGCTGTCACGGCTGGAAGGCATGCGCTACCCACAGATTGCGGAGCACATGGGCATCTCGCTGGCCACGGTAGAGCGCCATATGCGGCGTGCCTTGCTGCAGTGCCTGAACTGCACACCATGAGCAGTACATTACCCCCTGCCCAGGCCTTGGGTGCAGCCGTGGACTGGCTGGTGCGCCACGAGTCAGAAACCATGAGCGATGCAGACCGCCAGGCGTTTGAGGACTGGCTGCACCAAGACGCCCAGCACCAGGCTGCATGGCAGCGCGTGACCTCCGCCTTGGCAGCCCCTCTGGAGGCCGTGCGCAGCCTGCAAGCCCATACCGAAGGCCTGCATGCGCAGGCAGCCATGCAGGCGCTGTTCAGAACCCGGCGCCGCCGGGTATTGCGGGGAGCGCTGGCGCTGGGGGGCATGGGCCTGGCCAGCGCCTGGGTGGCAGACCGGCTCACGCCGCTCACCCAAGTGATGGCCGATTGGCATACCGGCACTGGTGAGCGGCGTGCGTTCACGCTGGCCGATGGGTCGACGGTGTTGCTGGATGCCCGGTCTGCCGTGGATGTGCACTATGCCGCTGGCGTGCCTGTGCTGCAGCTGCGCGCGGGGGCCATGGTGGCCAGCCGCCCACATGCAGGCACAGCCCCCTTGCAGGTGCGTACCCGCGATGGGGTGCTGCTGCTCAGTGCGGGCCGCATGATGGGCCGCGTGTATGCGGACCGGACCGAGGTGGTGGCCCTGGACCAAGGCCTGACGCTGCGACCCAACGAGGCCGCACAGGCCTGGCTGCGCACGGGGGAGGGCGCGCGTTTCAGTGCCCGGCAGATCGAGCCGCTGCCTGGCAACCCGGTGCAGCGCGCCGCATGGCAGCAGGGCATGCTGGCTGTCGACGACTGGTCGCTCGCAGAGGTGGCCCAGGCGCTGCAGGCATATTTCTCGGGATATATCCGCGTCTCGCCGTCGGTGGCCGATCTGCGGGTGTTCGGCATCTTCAAGTTGGATGTGGACGAACTGCTGAACACGCTCAGCCAGATGCTGCCGCTGCGGATTCAGCGCCTGGGGCCACTGGTCACGATCGGCGAGCGGGGTGTTCGCTGATCGGCAATGCCCTGCCTCATGCCCTGCCGCATGCAAATAGATGAGGGGTTTTGCGGTTTGGGCGCACTGGTTAAGTAGTACCCAAGCGAAAAGGAACCTCTGCCGTGACTACTTTCAGCCCCTTCCTGACCGAGCGCCCCCTTGCCGGGCGAGCCTACCCCCGACGCGTCTGTCTCCATGCGCTGGCACTCGCCGCCCTGGTGGTGTGCGCGCTGTCACCCGCTGCCAGCCGGGCAGCGGACGCTCCACAGACCGCGCTTGTGCAGCTCGATATTCCGGGCGGTAGCCTTGCCGATACCCTCAGCCGCATCGGCCAGCAAACAGGGCGCAGCATTGTGGCTGACCCTGCGGTGATCCAGGGGCTGCGCAGTGCGCCGATTCAGGGCACCTGGACGGCAGAGCAGGCGGTGCGCCAAGCGCTGGAGGGCTTGGCCCTGCAGGTGCAGACCTTGCCAGGTGGCGCCTTGCAAGTGCGCCAGAAAGCCGCTGCGCAGCCGCCCCTTGCCGTTGCTACACCTGCAGTGGTGGACGACGCGGCTGCAGCGCCTGCCGCCCCTGCTGAAACCAGCCACCAGCTGCCTACCGTGGTAGTGACGGACCAGCGCTCGGACAGCTCGCTGATGCAGCCCACCCGCCAGGTCACTGTGCTGGAAGGTGCAGAGCTGGACGACCTGCGCGCTACCTCGTCCAACCTCAATAGCTTGCTGGCCAAGAGCGTACCGGGCATGTCCGACTCCAGCCGCAACCTCAGCGATTTCGGCATGACTTTGCGGGGCAGAAATGTGCTGGTGCTGGTCGATGGCATTCCGCTCAACACCAACCGTGACACGGCGCGCAACCTGGTCAATGTTGAGATGAGCCGCATCGAGCGGGTGGAGGTGCTGCGCGGCAGCAATGCCATTTATGGCAGTGGCGCGACCGGCGGCGTGATCTCGGTCACCACACGCCCGGTGGGTGGCCAGCCGGTGGCGCGTACCACGGTGGGGTTCGATAGTTCGCTATCGAACCTGAGCAGTGATGGTTTGGGCGGCCAGGTGCAGCACTACCTGTCGGGGGCCGGCGAGGTGGTCGATTACGAGGTCGATATCTCGGCCCGCCGCATGGGCGGCGCCTTTGACGGCCATGGCGACCGCATTGCCTCCGATGCCAGCCAGGGCGACCTGTTCGATTCAAACACCTACAGCCTGGGCGGCAAGATCGGCTTTCGCATTGATGGCAACCAGCGCATCCAACTGGCGGCCAGCCACTTGCGCGCCCACCAGAAGACCGACTATGCGAACGACCCCAGCGTGAACCAGGCGCCTTTGGGATCGGTGGCAGCCCGGGCCATCCGGGGTCTCAAGCTGGCCGAGCAGAACCAGGTGGAAAACAGCCTGCTGAGCGCCAGCTACGAGCACAAGGACCTGGGCGGCAGTCTGCTGAGCGCCATGGTCTATGGCCGTGACAACTTTGTGCGCTTTGCGCCCTTTGATGCGCGCAGCAACACCAACCGGGGCAACTTTGTCGACCAGGTGATGCAGAACAACAAGGTGTTTGGCGGCCGCCTGACCATCACCACACCCATCGGCGAAGACAAGAACACCAAGCTGGTCTGGGGCGCAGACTACATCCAGGAGCGCAGCAATATGCCGCTGGATACCTTTGATGCCGCCAGCTATGACGCGAGCGGTGGTCTGGTGTTCCGGCCCACCGGGCAGCGCATTTACATGCCCTGGGTCACCGTCAAAAGCGCGGGGGTCTTTGGCCAGTTACAACACAAGTTCAGTGAGCAATGGTCGGCCGAAGGCGGTTTGCGCTATGAGAAATCGCAGGCCAGCTTTGCAGATTTTCAGCCGCTGTCTCAATCACGCCTGCCCAACCCGGCCACGGTGGCGGGTGGCAAGGTCTCGTATGACGCAGTGCTCTACAACCTGGGGCTGGCCTTCAAGCCGTGGAAAAACCATGAGTTCTACACCTCGTTCAGCCAGGGCTTTGACCTGCCCGATGTGGGCCTGCAACTGCGCAACGCCGGCGCCAAGTTCGACATCAACTCGTCTGAGCTGGAGCCGGTCAAGACCGACAACTATGAAATCGGCTGGCGCGGCAGTTTCGGCAACACCTTGGCGACCTTGGCGCTGTTCCAATCGCGCTCGGACCTGGGGGCCGTGCAATCCTTCAACAATGGCCTGCACCTGACCCGCACGCGCGAGCGCATCCGAGGCCTGGAGCTGACGGCGGACCACTACGCCGACCACTGGTCGACCGGTGGCACCGTCACCTGGATGCAGGGCCGCGAAACGCCACCCGGTGCCAGCAGCGACCAGCCGATGACCGGCTACCGCATACCGCCGCTCAAGATCACCGGCTATGTGCAATACAGTCCCAGCGACCGCTGGAGCCTGCGCACCCAGTTCAACTGGTTTGGCGCGCGCGACTACCGCCTGGCGGACGGCAAAACGCAGTTTGCCCGTGCCGATGTGAAAAGCTACTACAGCGTGGACGTGGTGGGCCGCTACCAGTTCGACAACAAGAACCAGATCACCGTGGGGGTGCAGAACCTCTTCAACCGCTACTACCTGCCGCTGTACAGCCAGCTGATGCGCAGCAGCAAGAACGACAGCCGCCTGCCGGCGGCGGGCGCCACCTTGACGGCGAGCTATACGCATAACTGGTGATTTTGAGCGGGCTTAAAGGGCGCCGAAACGGGCACCCGCCGCAAGCCCGGCTAGGCGTCTGCCTGGGTGCTTTGCTGGGCAGCTATGCCGGTCAGCAGCACGGCGGCCTGTACGCGTGAGCTCAGGCCCAGCTTGCGCAGGATGTGCTGCACATGGGTTTTGACCGTGGTCTCGGCAATGGCCAGATGGCGTGCGATGTCCTTGTTGCAGGCGCCGGCAGCGATCTCGCGCAGGATCTCGCGCTCGCGCGGCGAGAGCTGTTCGAGCGGGTCGGCGGCGGGTGCTGCTGCTGGAGGCATGGGCGCTGGCGGCTGCTGTGTTTGCAAGGCGCTTACCAGCTTGTCCGTCATCTCCATGCTCACGGTGGATTGGCCGCGCAGTGCCCGCTCGATGGCGGCCACGATGACCTCGCTGTCGCCCGTCTTGAGCAGGTAGCCATGGGCGCCGCGCTGCAGTGCGCGGGCCATGGTGTCGGCATCTTCGCTGACGGTGAGCATCAGCACCCGCGCCGCAGGCGCTGCCTCGCGCAGGCCGGGCAAGGCATCCACGCCGCAGACGCCAGGCAAATGGTGGTCGAGCAAGATCACATCAGGCTGCAGCTGCACCGCCCGGCGCAGGGCCTCACCGGCGTCTGAGGCCTCGCCTACCACCAGCAGATGCGGTTGGGTGGACAGCAGCGCGATCACGCCGCGCCGAAACAGCGGGTGGTCATCCACCACCAGCAGACGGATGGGCGCAGTCGAGGTCTTGGTCGTCATGGCAGAAGCCTTTCGGTGTGTGCGGAGGCCAGGACTGCGGCAACGGCAGGGGGCGCCACCATCCCCACGGGCATGCGCGGCAGGCTCAGGGTCACGCAGGTGCCGGCGCCGGGCACGGTGCTGATGTCCAGCGCCGCGCCGATGCTGGCGGCGCGCTCGCGCATGATGCGCAGGCCCACATGGGTCTCGTCGGGCAGCAGGTCCGCCTCGTCGATACCCCGGCCATCGTCGCGCACCTCCACCGTCCACTGCGGGGACTGCTGCACATCCACCCACACCGTGCAGGCCTGCGCGTGCTTGCGCACATTGGACAAGGCCTCCTGCACCACATGCAGCACCTGCACCTGCACATCGGGCGGCAAGGCCATGCCTTCGCCCGCCAGGCGCAAATGGGCAGGCAACCCGGTCTGGTGCTCGAACTTGGTCAAGGTGGTGCGCAGCGCCGGCACAAAGTCCTCAAGATTGGTGCGGGTGCGAAAGTGCAGCAGCAGCTCGCGCACATCCGACAGGCTCTCGCGTATCCCTTCGTCGAGTTCGGCCAAGGTGCCGCCCACCCGCGCACTGGGCTGCGGGGCGCGGGCAATCTCGTCGCGCAGCAGGGCCGCCTGAATTTTGAGAAAGGCCAGGCTCTGCGCAATCGAGTCGTGCAGCTCGCGCGCCAGCAAGCCGCGCTCATCGGCGACTGCCGCCTCGCGCTGCAAGGCATCGGCGCGCAGCGCCTCCATGCCGCCGGCCAGGTGGCTGGCCAAGGCATCGAGCAAGGCCCGGTCGTCGGCCGCCATTGCAGTTGGGGCCTGAAAGAACAGGTCGATCTCGCCGAGCATGCGCTCATGCAGCCGCACCGGCACGCTCAGCACACTGGCAAAGCCCGCGCGCTGGCACTGGCCCGCATCCACGCGCCCGCTGCGTGCAGCGCCTTTGCGCCAATCCTGCAAGGTCACCTGGCGGGTCTGGGCCTGCGCCTGGGGCTGGCCGCAAAAACAGTCACCCGTGGGCACGCAGTGCTCCGCCTGCACCATCTCCTCGGGCAGCCCTTCGGCAGCCAGCAAGACATAGCGGCGGTTGTTCTCGTCGGACCAGCGCACGGCCACCGCATCGGCCTGGGCAATGCGGCGTGTCTGGCTGGCAAAACCCCGGGCCAGACTCTCCAGCGAGTCTGCGCTGGCCACCAAGGCCGCACCCTCGTACAGCGCTGCCAGGCGTGCGCGCTCGGCCTGCAAGTGCTCGGTCTTGTGCTGCACACGGCGCTCCAGGCTGGCATACAGATCCTGCAAGCTGGTGGCCATGCGGTTGAAGCCCCGGGCCACGACCGCGAACTCATCGCTGCCCTGGGCTGGCACGCGTGTGGAGAGATCCCCTTCCTCCAGCCGGGCCAGACCCTGCTGCAACCGCGACAAGGGCCCAAACACCAGCAGCTGTGCGGCATACAGCAATGCCAGGGCCGCCACAATGGCCAGCGCCATCATGGCGAACTGGGCGGTGTTGAGCAAGGTGGTCCAGCGGGCCAGTTGTCGCTCGATGGTGCTGACCAGGATGTTGATGTTGCCCACAAACGCGTCGGCCTGCTGTGCAATGGCTGCCGGCTGCGTGGACCTGCCCGCCGCTGGTAACTGCTGCCAAGAGCTGCGCAGCTGCTGCCAGTGGCGCTGGACGGCCTCCAGCGCAGCTCGCGAGGCCGCATCACGCGGCACCGCCAGCGGGCGGGAAGGGTCCCCGCCTTGCAGCAGGGCCAGGCTGGCATCGAACTGCTGCAGCAGCGCGTCCAGGTGCTGGGCATCGGCAGCAGGAAGTGCCTGCGCCATCTGCCAGGTCTGCATGCGCATGCGGCCCGCCTCGTTGATGGCGGCGGCCCCGCCATCGAGCGACCAGGTCAGGCGCAAGGTTAGGCCAATGGCTGCCAAGGCCATCACCAGCAAGGCGCAACCAATGGCGCCGATCTTGAGCGCCAGGGACCGGCGTGGGGGCAGGGTGTTGTCGGTGCTCATCGCCGATCCTCTGGATACCGGGCACCACGCCTGCCTGCCATCTCGCGGCCCATGGCTTGCTGGTCTGCCGGGTTCAGGCGCTGGATGCAGGGCGGGTAGGCGAGGCTTTCTTCAGTCGCCAGATGCTTTCTGTACAGCGCTGCAAATGTCGACCAGCGCTGGCGTGCTGCCTGCAGCATCTGGGCATCAGGCATCTGCCCGCTCTGGAGGGTTTGCAGGTCTGCCCGGATGGGCCGCCACTGTGCGTCCATTTGCCGGTGCTCGCCCTGCAATGCATCGGCCAGCGCTGCAAGCTCGGGCTGTCCCGCTTGGCGCAGCGCTGGGAACACGTGCTGTTCCTCATCGGCGTGGTGCAAGGGCGCTGCCACATCAAAGTAGCGCAGCACATCGGTGGCGGCGTCGCGCGCCAGGCCGTCAGGGTCTTGGCCACCTTGCTCGCTGAGGTAGTCGCCCAGCCGCAATAGCAGCACCAGGCTGCGCTCCACGCGGGCGTGGCAGGCATGCAGCAGGTCGAAGGGTTCGTCGAAACTGGCGGTAGGCAGGGTGTTCAGTGGTAGGGGCACAGCTTTGATTTTCGCTGGCTCTGGGGGTTGTGGGTCTGCGGCGCGCGGCGTTCATGATCTAGGTCAAGATTTGGTGCCATGCTGCGGCGCTTCGTTTGAGGACAGAGGCCGGTGTTCGCCCGGCGGGCGACCTACTTTCTTGCTCGTGCAAGAAAGTAGGCAAAGAAGCACGCCCCTGCTATCCGTGACCCCAGCGCCTGCGGCGCTGGGGCAGCCTGCGATGCGCGGCCCAGGGGTGAGCCGCATAACTCACTCCGCGCTGGCGCGCTGCGTTCAAACAGATGCGGCCAGCATGATGACGAAGGCGTGTGTCCTGCGGCACACGCCCACCCCTGGGCCTGTGCTTCTCGGCACGGATAGAAGGGTGGTCAGCAAACCTGTATGCCATCGCTGCGCTCGGCATGGGGCCGGACATTCCCCCTTCTGTATGCGCCTGTGGTGCGGCGTTTGCGGGCTGGCATGCGCGCCCAAGCGCGCATGCGTTGTGAACTGACTCGCCGTGGCTGTTTGAACGGAGCGCTTCAGCGCGCAGTGAGTTCCACGGCGCAGCCCGCAAACGCCGCAGCACAGGTTGCCCCGCAGCGCAGCGAAGGGGACGCATACAGCAGGGGCACACTTCTTTTGCTTACTTTTCTTGTGTGAGCAAGAAAAGTGAGTCGCAGCCGGGCGACTCCCGGCCTCTGCCTCTCAAAAAAGCAAGAAAGAAAAAACGACAGCTGAGTCAGCCGGCATTTTCCTGTTCGGCATGGATAGATCGATGGTCAACACCCTGCGTGCCATTGCTCTTAGCAGTGCAAGCGCCTGCTTTGGCCTTCAGGCCTGAGGCCGGTGTTCGCCCGGCGGGCGACCTACTTTCTTGCTCGTGCAAGAAAGTAGGCAAAGAAGCACGCCCCTGCTATCCGTGACCCCAGCGCCTGCGGCGCTGGGGCAGCCTGCGATGCGCGGCCCAGGGGTGAGCCGCATAACTCACTCCGCGCTGGCGCGCTGCGTTCAAACAGATGCGGCCAGCATGATGACGAAGGCGTGTGTCCTTCGGCACACGCCCACCCCTGGGCCTGTGCTTCTCGGCACGGATAGAAGGGGGATGTCCCATGTGCCATCGCTGCGCTCGGCCGCAGCACAGGTTGCCCCGCAGCGCAGCGAAGGGGTCGCAGACAGTAGGGGCGCACTTCTTTTGCTTACTTTTCTTTGGTCCGGCACTCCGGTGCGAGTAAGAAAAGTGAGTCGGCCGCCGGACGACATCCGGCCTCTGTCCTTAGAACGGCCACGGAACTCAGACAGACAGCAACGAGGCGGAGGAGCGTCTGAGCGCAAAAAGCTACTGCACCAAAGGCGTCTCCGCCCCCTCCAAATCGACTCCCACGACAAGAGCCTGCCCAGCCAACAACCGCAAATACTGCGACAAAGCCGTCGCAAAACTCTGCTGCCGCAGCTGCTGCATCACCGCAGCTCGTACCTGTTCATAAGGCGGCACGGTGCCTGCCTCGCGCTCCAGCACCTCGACCACATGCAAACCAAAACGGCTGTGCACCAAGCGGGCGAGCACCCCTACCTCGGCATGGCCAAACAGCTCCCGTGCAAACTCCGGCGCGCAATCGGGCACCGACAACCAACCCAGCTGGCCGCCCGATGCGCCACTGGGGCAGTTGCTGCTGGCGGCGGCTGCGGCGGCAAAGCGGTCGCCGGCTGCCAGCTCTTGCGGGGTGGCGCTGCGTAGATCGAGCAAGCAGGCCTCGGCGCGCTGGCGCAGTGCCTGGATGTCGACGCCGGGGGTGACGGCGAACAGCACATGGCGTGCCCGTACCCGCTCGCCCCGGGCATAGCGCGCGGCATGGGCTTGGTAGTGGCGCAGGCCGGCCTCGTCGCCGGGCTCGGGCAACTGCAGGGCGGTATCGAGCAGCTGCTCTATTGCGGCGGATGCGGCCTCGCTGATGGCGCCAGCGCTGGGCGCAGGGTCGTCCGTGGCCAGCAGGCCCTGGGCCATTGCGGCCTGGCGCAGCAGCTCGGTGCAGGCGCGTTGGCGCAGCTCGGCGCTGTCTAGCAGCTCTTGCACGCTGCACAAGGCGATGCCGTTGACATGCGCGGCCAGCGTGGGCCGGGGACCGGTGTGCAGCGGGGCTTGCATGGGTGGCAGCTCCGGCGTGGCGGCGCTTTGGCAGCTGCAATCGCCGCTGCCGCAGCCTTGGGCGGGGGTGGGGGCAAAGGCGTTCATACCCGGCCTCCTTCGCGGCGCTCAGGCTTTTGGGCAGCGGGAACATTCAGGCGGCGCGAGCGCACCAGCTGGTAGGGCCTGACCAGGTAGGCCACCGAGGCGAAGCCGCTCCAGACATGCACCAGGCGGCTGAAGGGGAAGAGCAGAAAGATGGTCATGCCCAGCACCATGTGCAGCTTGAACTGCCAGCCCAGCGCCAAGAGGCCGCTGGCATCGGGGCGGAAGGTGACGATGCGCTGTGCCCAGTCGGCCAGCACCAGCATGGCGCTGGCATCTGCCCGGTGCGAGAACGACAGCGGCAAGGTCGCCAGGCCCAGCACCAGTTGCACCCACAGGATGATGAGAATGGCCAGATCGGTGCGGTGGCTGGTAAGGCGGATGCGCGGATCGGCAATGCGGCGGTGCAGCAGCAAGCTCAAGCCGATGAAGCACACCAGGCCGGCGATGCCGCCGGAGATGATGGCCAGCATCTGTTTTTGCGGCGCGGTGATCAGCCACTCGTACATGAAGTGCGGCGTGAGCAGGCCCACGGTGTGGCCGAACAGCAAAAACAGAATGCCGATATGGAACAGATTGCTGCCCCAGCGCAGCTGGCCGGCGCGCAGCATCTGCGAGGAATCGCTTTTCCAGGTGTACTGGTCGCGGTCAAAGCGGGCGAGGCTGCCCATCAAAAACACGGCCAGGCAGATGTACGGATAAACGGTGAACAAAAAGTTGTGCAAAGCAAGAGGCATGGCTCTCTCCTAGTTTGCCCGGGCCGATGGCGGGCGGCGCAGGATGTGGATGGGTTGCGCGCTGGGCATGGCGCCGCCTGTGCTGCTGCCTGGTGCCGACTGGCCCTGGCTGCTGCAGCCGCCAAAGGCAAGGGGCTCTTCCCAGCTGGCATCCAGCGGCTCGTCGCTGGCGATGGGGGCATCGCTGGGCAGGGCATGGCCGGTGAGGTCCAACACGGCGGACAGTACCGCGCCGTAGTCGCTGTCGCGCCGCAACAGTGCGGCGGTAATCGATTGCAGGATGTGGGAGAACTCGCCAATAAAGGCCCTTGCCTGGGCGGTGGGCTGGGTGGATGCGTACTCCAGCAGTACCGTCAGGTGGTCGGGCAGCTCGGCCGGGTCGAGCAGCAAGCCGGCTTGCTCATAGGTCTGCACCAGGTCGACCATGGCCGGACCTCGGTCGCGCGAGTCGCCATGCACATGCTCAAACAGGTGCAGCGCGGTGCCGCGCCCCCGGTCGAAAAGATCCACATAGAGGGCCTCGGCATCCAGGCCTTCGGCCAGCAGGCGGTCCATTAGCGCATCGAGCTCACGGCGGCGCACATGGCCGATGGCATCTTCGGCATTCAGTGCGGTATGGATCTCGGGCAGGTGGCTGCGCATGGCAGCGTCGGGGTAGCGCAGCAGGTGGGCCAGTGCGCGCAGGGTAAAGCAAATGCTGTCTGTCATCGTGTTTCTCCTCAGAGCACCGCCTTGAGCGGGATGGTGCGTTTTTTCTCGCTGCCAAACAGGCTGGTCTCGGTCACGCCTTCGCTGCAGCCATTGCCAAACGAGAAGCCGCAGCCACCGCGCACATTGAAGGCGTTTTCTGCGTACTCGCGGTGGGTGGTAGGGATCACAAAGCGGTCTTCGTAATTGGCAATGGCCATGATCCGGTACATCTCCTCGGCCTGGGCCACCGACAGCTCGGCCTGCTGCAGCGCAGCCTCGTTGGGTAGGCCATCCACATGCTTGCCGCGCTGGTAGGCGCGCATGGCCAGCATGCGCTCCAGCGCCCGCACCACGGGTACGGTGTCGCCCGCAGTGAGCAGGTTGGCCAGGTACTTGACGGGGATGCGCAGCTGGTTCACGTCGGGCAGTTCGCCATTGCTGCTCATGTGGCCGGCCTGGGCGGCGGCGGTGATGGGCGACAGCGGCGGCACATACCAGACCATGGGCAAGGTGCGGTACTCGGGGTGCAGCGGCAGGGCCACTTTCCAGTCAACGGCCATCTTGTAGACGGGGCTGCTCCGGGCAGCAATCAGCCAGGCCTCGGGGATGCCGTCGGCACGCGCCTGGGCAATCACCGCCGGGTCGTTGGGGTCAAGGAAGATATCGAGCTGGGCCTGGTACAGGTCTTTGTCCTGGGTAACGCTGGCTGCTGCTTCGATGCGGTCGGCGTCATACAGCAGCACGCCCAGGTAGCGGATGCGGCCCACGCAGGTCTCGGAGCAGACGGTGGGCTGGCCCGCTTCGATGCGCGGGTAGCAGAAGATGCATTTCTCCGCCTTGCCGCTTTTCCAGTTGTAGTAAATCTTCTTGTAGGGGCAGCCCGAGACGCACATGCGCCAGCCCCGGCACTTGTCCTGGTCGATCAGCACAATGCCGTCTTCCTCACGCTTGTAGATGCTGCCGCTGGGGCAGCTGGCCACGCAGGTGGGGTTGAGGCAGTGCTCGCACAGGCGCGGCAGGTACATCATGAAGGTGTTCTCGAACTGGCCGTAGATGTCCTTTTGCACCGCTTCGAAGTTGGCATCCTTGCTGCGCTTGCTGAACTCGCCGCCCAGGATTTCTTCCCAGTTCGGGCCCCAGACGATCTTTTCCATGCGCTGGCCGGTGATCAGGCTGCGGGGCCGGGCCGTCGGGGCCGCCTTCATCTCTTTGGCGGTTTGCAGGTGCTCGTAGTCAAAGGTAAAGGGCTCGTAGTAGTCATCAATCTCTGGCAGGTTGGGGTTGGCAAAGATCTTCATCAACAGCTGCCATTTTCCGCCCTGGCGTGGCGCGATGGAGCCGTCAGTTTTGCGGACCCAGCCGCCATTCCAGCGGTCCTGGTTTTCCCATTCCTTGGGGTAGCCGATGCCGGGTTTGGTCTCGACGTTGTTGAACCAGGCGTACTCGACGCCGGGGCGGTTGGTCCAGACGTTCTTGCAGGTAACGCTGCAGGTGTGGCAGCCGATGCATTTGTCCAAGTTCAGGACCATGCCGATTTGTGCGCGAACCTTCATCGTGGGTTCTCCGTGGGGGTTGGTGTGGGGTGGGGTGCGAAAAGCATGACCAGGGCCGAGGCGGCCTCTTGGGCATGCACGGCGTGGGGCTCGCCCGCAGCGATATGGCAGAAGTCTCCAGGCGCCATGGCGAGTTGCCGGCCCATGGTCTCGAAGAGGAAGCGCCCTTCGATGCACTGGATCACCATGCGCTCGGGCACCTGGTGGGTGTGCAGCGACTGGCCGGCCTGCAGCACCAGGCGGAAGATCTGCAGATCGGGATCGCGCACCAGGGTGTACGAGCTCGCCTTGCCCAGCGCGGCCGCCAGGGGGCGGGCCGAGAAGACGGCGCCAGCAGGGGTGTGGATCAAGGCCATAGCGTGGACTCCTGGTGCGTGGTGATCAGGGGTTTTCGCCCTGCGCCTGGTAGGCGGCAGCCAGGTGGTCATCGCGTGGCGTGTCCAGCCAGTCCACCTTGTTCATCTTGCGCACCACGACGAACTCGTCGCGGTTGGTGCCGATGGTTCCGTAGTAGTTGAAGCCGTAGCTGTACTGCGCGTAGCCGCCGATCATGTGCGTGGGTTTGAGCACAATGCGTGTGACCGAGTTGTGGATACCGCCACGCACGCCGGTGATCTCGCTGCCGGGCGTGTTGATGATCTTCTCCTGCGCGTGGTACATCATCACCATGCCGGGCTTGACCCGCTGGCTGACGACCGCCCGCACGGCGACGGCGCCGTTGAGGTTGAACATCTCCATCCAGTCGTTGTCCTCGATGCCGGCGCGTTGGGCGTCCTCCTCGCTGATCCAGGCCACCGGCCCCCCCCGGTTGAGCGTGAGCATCAACAGGTTGTCGGTATAGGTGCTGTGGATGCCCCATTTCTGGTGCGGCGTGATGAAGTTAAGCTGGATCTCCGGATGGCCATTGGGCTGGATGCCCAGCATGCCGGCTGTGGCCTTCATGTCCACCGGCGGGCGGTAGCTGCTGAAGCCCTCGCCGAAGGCCACCATCCAGGGGTGGTCCTGGTAGAACTGCTGGCGGCCGGTGAGGGTGCGCCATGGGATCAGCTCATGCACATTGGTGTAGCCGGCGTTGTAGCTCACAGTCTCGCTCTCGATACCACTCCAGGTGGGCGAGCTGATGATCTTGCGCGGCTGCGCCTGGATGTCGCGGTAGCGGATCTTCTCGTCCTCACGGTAGATCGCCAGGTGCTTGTGTTCGCGGCCGGTGATCTTCTCCAGCGCCTCCCAGGCCTTCACCGCCACATGGCCATTGGTCTCGGGGGCCAGCTGCAAAATGGTCTCGCAGGCATCGATGTCGCTGACGATGCGCGGACGCCCCTGGGTCACGCCCGGCTCGGTGGTCAGGCCGTTCAGCTGGCCCAGCTGCTCGACCTCGGTGCCGGTCTGCCAGCCAATGCCCTTGCCGCCATTGCCCAGCTTGTCCATCAAAGGGCCTAGTGCGGTAAAGCGCTTGTAGGTGTTGGGGTAGTCGCGTTCCACCACGGTGACCTGTGGCGCTGTCTTGCCGGGGATCAGCTCGCATTCGCCCTTTTTCCACTCGGCCACGCCATAGGGCTGGGCCAGTTCGGCGGGGGTGTCGTGCATCAGCGGCGTTAGCACCGTATCGCGCTCCACACCCAGGTGGCCCACGCAGACCTCGCTGAAGGACTGGGCAAAGCCCTTGTAGATCTCCCAGTCCGAGCGCGATTCCCAGACCGGATCGACCGCTGCCGACAACGGGTGGATAAAGGGGTGCATGTCACTGGTGTTGAGGTCGTTCTTCTCGTACCAGCTGGCCGTGGGCAGCACGATGTCCGAGTACAGACAGGTGGTGCTCATGCGGAAGTCCAGCGTGACCAGCAGATCGAGCTTGCCCTGGGGGGCATCAGCATGCCAGGTCACCTCTTCGGGCTTGGCATCATCAGGGCCCAGGTCCTTGCCCTGCACGCCGTTGTCGGTGCCCAGCAGGTGCTTGCAGAAATACTCATGGCCCTTGCCGCTGGAGCCCAGCAGGTTGCTGCGCCAGACAAACAGGTTGCGTGGCCAGTTCTCGGGCGCATCGGGGTCTTCGCAGCTCATCGTCAGGCTGCCGCTTTTGAGGCCCTGGGCCACATAGTCGCGCGGTGCAAGCCCTGCTGCATCGGCCTGCGCTGCAATCGACAGGGGATTGGTCTTGAGCTGTGGTGCACTGGGCAGCCAGCCCATGCGCTCGGCCCGCACGTTGTAGTCAATCATGCTGCCGCCGTACTGGCTGCGGTCTGCCAGGGGGCTGACGATCTCTTCGAGGCCGAGCTTCTCATAGCGCCACTGGTCGGTATGGGCGTAGAAGAAGCTGGTGGAGTTTTGCTGGCGTGGTGGGCGCGACCAATCAAGCGCAAAGGCCAGCGCCGTCCAGCCGGTTTGGGGGCGCAGTTTCTCTTGCCCCACATAGTGCGACCAGCCGCCGCCGCTTTGGCCAATGCAGCCGCAAAGCATCAGCAGGTTGATGACGCCGCGGTAGTTCATGTCGCAGTGGTACCAGTGGTTCATCGCCGCGCCGATGATGACCATGGACTTGCCTTGGGTCTTGTCGGCATTGGCGGCAAACTCGCGCGCCACCAGGGTGATCTGCTCACGCGGCACGCCGGTAATGCTCTCGGCCCAGGCGGGCGTGTAGGCGGCATCGTCGTCGTAGCTGGCAGCGCCGCTGCCCAGACCCCGGTTGATGCCGTACTGCGCCGCCTGCAGGTCGAACACGGTGGTCACCAGGGCTTCGCGGTATTCGCCGTCGCTGCCCAGGCGCAGACGCACGGCTGGCACCTTGGCGCGGCTCACATCGCCTTGTTGTTCGTTGGCGGTAAAGTGCGGCGTGGCAATGCCGCCAAAGTACGGAAAGCCCACATCGACGATCTCATGGGCCTGGCGGCCGTCTTCCAGCACCGAGAGCTTGAGCCTCACCTCTTCGCCGTGGCGCGCCTCCTTGGCCTCCAGGTTCCACTTGCCGGCATCGTCGCGGCCCTCATCACCCCAGCGAAAGCCGATCGAGCCATGGGGCAGCACGGCGCGGCCTTGGCTGTCGAAGGCCATGGTCTTCCACTCGGGGTTGTTGTCCTGGCCGAGCTTGCCGTTGAAATCGCTGGCGCGCAGATAGCGGCCGGGTACTTGCACTACGCTGCCGTCTGGCAAGGTCTTGCTCTCCAGCAGCACCAGCATCGGCAGGTCGGTGTAGCGGCGCGCGTAGCCGTCAAAGTAGTCACTGCGCTTGTCAAAGTAGAACTCCTTGAACGCCACATGGCCCATGGCCATGGCCAGCGCCGCATCGGTGCCCTGCTTGGGGTGCAGCCAGACGTCGGAGAGCTTGGCCACTTCGCTGTAGTCGGGGGTGACGGCCACCGTCTTGGCGCCCTTGTAGCGCACCTCGGTGAAGAAGTGGGCATCGGGCGTGCGCGTCTGCGGCACGTTCGAGCCCCAGGCGATGATGTAGCTGCTGTTGTACCAGTCAGCTGATTCGGGCACATCGGTTTGTTCACCCCAGACCTGGGGGCTGGCCGGTGGCAGGTCGCAGTACCAGTCGTAAAAGCTCATGCAGACGCCACCGATCAGGCTCAGGTAGCGGCTGCCTGCGGCGTAGCTGACCATGCTCATCGCCGGGATGGGCGAGAAGCCGATGATGCGGTCGGGCCCATGCTGCTTGATGGTGTAGACGTTGGCCGCTGCAATGAGTTGGTTGACCTCGTCCCAGGTCGAACGCACAAAGCCGCCCATGCCGCGCACCTGTTGGTAGTCGCGGCGCGCGGCATCGTCCTGCGCAATCAGCGCCCAGGCATCCACCGGCGTCTTGGCCACACGCAAGGCAGCGCGCCAGCGCTCCAGCAGGCGGCCGCGCACCATCGGGTACTTGACCCGGTTGGCGCTGTACAAATACCAGCTGTAGCTGGCGCCGCGCGCGCAGCCACGCGGCTCGTGGTTGGGCATGTCCCAGCGGGTGCGGGGGTAGTCGGTCTGCTGGGTTTCCCAGGTGACGATGCCGCCTTTGACATAGATCTTCCAGGAGCAGGAGCCTGTGCAGTTGACGCCATGGGTGCTGCGCACGATCTTGTCGTGTGCCCAGCGGGCGCGGTAGGCATCTTCCCAGGTGCGGTCTTCGCCGGTGGTGCGGCCGTGGCCGCCGGAAAAGCTTTCCTGGGGTAGCCGGAAATGGGTGAGTCGGTCGAGGAAATGGCTCATAGCGGTTCTCTTTCTCGTGGGATCGGGGTGCCTGTAAGCCTTAGCAAGGCATGGTGGCGTTGCGGCGGGCATAGCACCACCAGGTCACAACGGCACACAACAGGTAGAAGGCGGAAAAGACCCACAGTGCAGCTTCAGGGCCGCCGGTGGATGCAATCGAGCTGCCATAGCTCTTGGGAATGAAAAAACCCCCATAGGCGCCCAGCGCACCGGCAAAGCCCACGGCTGCGGCGCCCAGCACATTGCCCTCTTTGAGGGCGGCGGCCTGCGATGCCGCATCCTTGCCTGCGCCTTGTGTGGCGAGCTGGTTGAAGATGACGGGGATCATGCGGAAGGTGGAGCCATTGCCGATGCCGGTGGTGATAAACAACACCAGGAACATCAGGAAAAAGCCGGTAAAGCTGCCTGCTGGCGGGCCAAAGGCCAGCGCGTAGCTGCCCGTGCCCTTGGGCAGGAACCACAGCACGCCCAGCACCGCCAGTGCCATGACCAGAAAGTTCCAGAACGTGACCACGCCGCCACCGACCTTGTCGGCCAGCCAGCCGCCAAAGGGGCGCACCAGTGCGCCGACCAGCGGGCCCAGCCAGGCGTAGGCCAGGGGATTGACGGCAGGGAACAGGCCCTTGATCAGCAGCGGGAAGCCAGCGGCAAAGCCGATGAAGGAGCCAAAGGTGCCCAGGTAGAGCAGGCACATGATCCAGTTGTGCCGCTGCACAAAGATAGCGGCTTGCGCCGCCACCGAGGCCTTGGCATCGGCCACGTCGTTCATCGCGAACCAGGCCACGACCGAGGTCAGCGCAATCCAGGGCACCCAGATGAAGGCGGCGTTCTGCATCCAGACCTGCACCTGGACGCCATCCCGGGTGATGGTCTGCGGATCGCCGCCAAAGATGCCCAGCAGGCCCACGGTGACGACGATGGGGCTCAGAAACTGCACCACTGACACGCCCAGGTTGCCCAGGCCGGCATTCACACCCAGCGCCGAGCCCTTTCGGTCCTTGGGGAAGAAGTAGCTGATATTGGCCATGCTGGAGCTGAAGTTGCCCCCGCCCAGGCCGCAGAGCAGGGCCAGGATCAGCATCGTGGGGTAGGGCGTGGCGGGGTCTTGCACCGCCATGCCGATGCCGATCGCCGGGATCAGCAGGCTGGCCGTGGAAATGGCCGTCCAGCGCCGGCCGCCCACCAGCGGCACCATGAAGGAGTAGAAGATGCGCAAGGTCGCCCCTGACAGCGCCGGCGCCGCCGCCAGCCAGAACAGCTGGTTGGTCGAATACTGGAAGCCCAGCCCGGGCAGGCTGACGGCAACCACGCTCCAGACCTGCCAGACGGCAAAGGCCAGAAACAGCGCAGGCACGGAGATCCAGAGGTTGAGCTTGGCGATGGCCTCGCCTTCTCTTTCCCAAAAAGCCTTGTCCTCGGGGGTCCAGATCTTCAGGGTGCTGCCGCGGCGTGGCGCTGAGGTGTGTTTGGTGTTCATGGGGATTTTTCCAGGAGAAATCGGGGAGGCCGCTAGGCCGTGTGGCCAGCGGCGCGGCCCATCACATCGGTGCGGCGCACCTCGGTCCAGTACATCCAGATCAGCGAGACCCAGACCAGGCCGTACAGCAGCATGAAAGCGCTGGAGCGAATACCGCTGAAGTCCAGCAGCAGGCCAAACAGGATGGGCAGTACAAAACCGCCCAGGCCGCCGGCCAGGCCCACGATGCCGCTGATCGCGCCGATGTTGTCGGGGAAGTCGTCGCTGATGTACTTGAAAACGCTGGCCTTGCCGAACGCGAAGGCCACGCCCAGCAGGCCCATCAAGGCCGTGAAGGTGTAGACGTTCAGGCCGATATGGAACGTCTTGATGCCGCTTGTGGTGGTAATGCTGAAATCGGTCTGCGGGTAGCTGAGCAGAAACAGGCAGATCCAGCTCACCCACAGCACCCACCAGGTCACCTTGTGGGCGCCGTACTTGTCCGACAGCACACCACCAATGGCGCGCAACACGCCGCCGGGCAGCGAAAAGCAGGCGGCCAGCAGCGCGGCGACACGGATATCGAGCCCGTACTCGCCCACGTAGTACTGCACCATCCACAATGCCAGTGCCACATAGCCGCCAAAGACGATGCTGTAGTACTGGCAGTACTTGAGCACGCGCGGATCCTTGAGTGCCTGGAGCTGGTCGGCAAAGCGCGCGTTGTTGACGACCAAGTGCTTGGGGTCATGCGCGCTGAAGAGCCAAAACAGAATGACCGTGCCCAGCATGATGGCGGCATACACCTTGGGCACCAGCACCCAGCCGCCTGCCACCAGCAGCGCAGGCGCCAGAAATTTATTGACGGCCGAGCCCGAGTTGCCCGCACCATAGACGCCCATGGCCATGCCCTGCCGGCTTTTGGGAAACCAGCGTGCCACATAGGGAGTGCCCACTGAGAACGCACCGCCTGCCAACCCGACAAACAAGCCAATGACCAAGAAGTGCCAGTACTGCGTGGCATAGGCCATGGCCCAGATGGCGGGCACGGTGCAGGCCATCAGCACGGTCATCACGATGCGGCCGCCGTAGCGGTCCGTCCAGATACCCAGCGGCACCCGCACCAGTGAGCCCGACAGCACCGGTAAGGCTGTCAAAAGCCCAAACTCGGTACCGCTCAGCCCCAGCTGCTTTTGCAGCGGAATGCCGATGACGCCGAACATCATCCAGACCATGAAACAGACGGTGAAAGCCAAGGTGCTGACGATCAGCACGCTCCAGGCCTGGCGGGAGACAGCGGGGGGCGGGGATGCGGAAACCATGGGGTAGACAGAGCTTGTGAATCTGTCCCTACTGTCTACCGCTTGGGGGTGCTGCACCATCCTCCAGGAGGAGGGCGGGCTGGCTGCAGAAGGAGGATGGCGCTGGTGGCTATCGTCCTAAAGGATGATGGCCTGGGCGGGGCGCCAAGGCCGTATGGACAAGCAAACCCCAGCCCATTAAGGGCGGGCCCAAAATGCAAAAAGGTCCCAAAAAATGGGACCTTTTGTGATTTTGGCGGAAGCGGTGAGATTCGAACTCACGGAGAGCTTTCACCCTCGCCGGTTTTCAAGACCGGTGCATTCAACCACTCTGCCACGCTTCCAGTGCGGCTGCCGGGCGGAGTGGTCGCCAAGCAGCAGTCAAGGATTGTATGCGAATTTCGGCCCGCTGCCTCAGTGTCGGGCAGGCTCCGGGTCGTCCTTGAGGCGGCTGTGGGCCAGCGCGCCAGCAGCTTCCAGGATGGGGTAGGCGACGGAGCACAGCAGCGAGTTGATGCGCTTGAGGTCGCTGATCAGGTCGATGTGCAGCGAGCTGGTCTCGATGCTGGGGACGGTGTTGTGCGACAGGCGCTCCAGGTGCGAGGCGGAATAGGCCAGCTCCAGGTCGCGGAAGCGCGCTTTTTCTTCCAGCAGCTTTTGCGCATCGCGCACATTGCCCGAGAGGAACACGCTCATCGCCAGGCGCAGGTTGTCCAACAGGTGGGCATGCAGCTCGTTGATCTCTTCCATGCCCTGTTTGCTGAACTGGCGGCGCTTCTTGATCTTCTTGTTTTCCACATCCATGAGCACGCGCTCGATGATGTCGCCGATCTGCTCCATGTTGATGGTGAAGTTGATCACTTCGGTCCAGCGCTGGCTCTCGCGTTCGTCCAACTCGGCGCGCGAGATCTTGGTCATGTAGTACTTGATGGCCGAGTACAGCTCATCGACCGTGTCATCGAGCTTGCGCAGGTCTTGCGACAGCTGCTGGTTGTCGGTTTGCACGACATTGTGCAGGCCAATCAGCATGGATTCGACCACATCGGCCTGGTGCAGCGCTTCGCGCGCCGCGCAGGAGATGGCCAGCGAGGGGGTGGACAGGGCCGAGGCATCGAGGTGGCGTGGGCGCTGGGGGCCGGCCGAGGCCTCTTGCTTGGGCAGCAGCTTGCGCATCCAGTCGCCGATCACGCCGGTGAACCAGATAAAGCCCAGGGTGTTGAGGATGTTGAAGGCCAGGTGGAACAGCACTGCCGAGCGCCCGGCATCGTTGATGTAGGGCGTGGCATAGGTCATCCACAGGCCCACGAATGGGGCGACGATGGCCACGCCCATGATCTTGAAGATCAGGTTGCCGATGGTGACCTGGCGCACTTCGATGCTGGACTTGGAGGTTTGCAGCACGGCCAGCACGCCGCTGCCCAGGTTGGCGCCCAGCACCAGGCCCAAGGACATATCCCCGGTGATCGCGCCCGACGCCGCCATGGCGGCGATCAGCAGCACGATGGCGAGGCTGGAATAAGCAATGACGGCCAGGATCGCGCCCAGCAGCAGTTCCATGAAGAAATCACTCTTGACGCTGACCAGCAAGGTACGCACGGCCTCGGAGGCGAGCAGCGGCTCGGTGGCCTCGACAATCAGGCGCAGCGCCAGCAGCATCAGGCCCAGGCCGATGAAGACGCGGCCAACGCGGCCGGGGGTGGAATCCTGCTTGGAGATGAACAGCACGACGCCCGAGAAAATCAGCAGTGGCGAGAGCCAGGACAGGTCGGTAGAGAACAGCACCGCCATCAAGGCGGTTCCCACGTCGGCCCCGCGCATGACGGACAAGGCGGCGGTGAGCGGTATCAGGCCCTGGCCGACGAAGGACGCGGTCATCAGGGAGGTGGCACTGCTGGACTGGACGAGGGCCGTCACCCCGATGCCCGAGAGCATCGCGGTAAAACGGTTGCTCATACTGCGCGCCAACAGGTTGCGGAGGTTGGCGCCAAAGACGCGCAGCACCCCTGTGCGCACCATATGAGAGCCCCAAACCAGCAGCGCAATGGCGGCAAGAAGATTGAGCAAGTGTTTCATAAGGCGAACCGGACACTATACCCCTGATACGCGTGTCGCGCTGTAGGGCGAATGCCATTGTGTCTCTTTTTATGCAGGCTGGACGGCGGTTTGCGCCTGACGCTGCCTGTTTTGAGGGATTGTGAACCATCGATAAAAAACACCGCCGTCGCAAGGCGAGGGCGGTGTTTCAAGCATGCCTATACAGGCGCTGGAAAGCCTGATCAGCCTTTTTCGCCCCGGCGCATGCGCAGCAGCTCATCCAGAATCAACAGGAAGGCGCCCAGGCAAATGGCTGAATCAGCCAGGTTGAAGGCCGGGAAATGGCTGCCCATCCAGTGGAAGTCAAGCATGTCCACCACATAGCCGTGGCGCATGCGATCGACCACATTGCCGATGGCGCCGCCCATGATGCAAGTGAGCGCCAGGCAAAACAGCGATTTATGGCTGTGGCGGTAGAGCTGCCAGGTGATGACGGCGGTAACTACCACCCCAATGCCGGTGAACAGCCAGCGCTGCCAGCCGCCGGCGCTGGCCAGGAACGAGAAAGCCGCGCCAGGGTTGTGCGCCCGGACAATGTTGAAAAAGCCGGTGATGGTGGTGTACTCGCCGAGCTGGTAGTGGGCCAGGATCCATTCCTTGCTCCACTGGTCCAGCCAAAAGATGACCGCAGCGAGCACCAGCCAGAGCACAAATTTGCGCTTGCTGGCCCTGCCTGGGGCAGAGGTGGTGGCGGCGTTCATCAGGCCATCTGGCGGGTTTCACCCGCGCCATAGAGGTTGCTGTCGCAGCGGCCGCACAAGGTGGGGTGGGCCGGGTTCTGGCCCACATCGTCGCGGTAGTGCCAGCAGCGCTCGCACTTGGCCTTGTCCGATGGGGTGACGGCCACGCTCAGCGCATCACCGGCGGCCACCGTGGCGGCCGAGGTGATCAGCACGAACTTGAGGTCGTCGGCCAGGGTCTGCAGCAGTGCCAGGTCTTCGGGCTGGGCGCTGATGGCCACCTCGGCCTGCAGCGATGCCCCCACCTTGCCATCGGCACGCAGGGTCTCGATGTCCTTGTTGACCACATCGCGGATCTCGCGGATGCGCGCCCACTTGGCCAGCAGGGCTTCGTCGCCAGCGGGCAGGTCGCAGAAGGTCTCCAGGAAGATGGTCTCGCTGTTGCCGACGATCTTCCAGGCCTCTTCAGCGGTGAAGGACAGGAAGGGCGCCATCCAGCGCAGCATCGCCTGGGTGATCTGGTGCAGCGCGGTCTGGGCCGAACGGCGAGCGAGGCTGCCTTCGGCGCTGGTGTAGAGGCGGTCCTTGAGGACGTCCAGGTAGAAGCCGCCCAGGTCCTCGGAGCAGAACAGCTGCAGTTTGGCCACCACGGGGTGGAACTCATAGACCTTGTAGTGCGCCAGCAGCTCGGCCTGGAATTGGGCCGAGCGGGCCAGGGCCCAGCGGTCGATCTCGAGCATGTCGCCGTAGGCGACCGCATCCTTGGCGGCGTCAAAGTCGCTGATGTTGGCCATCAGGAAGCGCAAGGTATTGCGGATGCGGCGGTAGGCATCGACCACGCGGGCGAGGATCTTGTCGTCGATACCCAGGTCGCCCGAGTAGTCGGTCGAGGCCACCCACAGGCGGATGATCTCGGCGCCCATCTTGCCGCTCACATCCTGCGGCGCCACGGTGTTGCCCACCGATTTGGACATTTTCTTGCCCTGGCCATCAACGGTGAAGCCATGGGTGAGCAGGCCTTTGTAAGGCGCGCGGCCAAAGATGGCCGAGGCCAGCAGCAAGGAGCTGTGGAACCAGCCGCGGTGCTGGTCATGGCCTTCCAGGTACAGGTCGGCCTCGGGGCCGCTGTCGTGGTGGTGCTCGGGGTGGGTGCCGCGCAGCACATGCCAGAAGGTCGAGCCCGAATCGAACCAGACTTCCAGGATGTCGGTGCTCTTGGTGTAGAGCTTGGCCTCGTCAGCGCCCAGGATCTCTTCACCGGTCACGCGGCTCCAGGCCTCGATGCCGCCTTCTGCGACGATGCCGACGGCCTGGTCGAGGATCTCCATGGTGCGTGGGTGCAGCGCACCCGTGTCCACATGCAGGAAGAAGGGGATAGGCACACCCCAGCTGCGCTGGCGCGAGATGCACCAGTCGGGACGCCCGGCGATCATCGCGCGCAGGCGGTCCTGGCCGTTTTCCGGGTAGAAGCTGGTGTGCTCGATGGCGTCCAACGCGATCTGGCGCAGGGTTTGCGCAGGCTTTTGGGCCGGGTCGCTGAACACGCCTTCGCCTTCGTCCATGCGGATGAACCACTGGGCGGCGGCGCGGTAGATCACTGGCGTCTTGTGGCGCCAGCAATGCGGGTAGCTGTGGGTGATGGTCTTGGTGTCCATCAGGCGGCCGGCTACTTTCAGGGCGTCCAGGATGACGGGCACAGCCTTCCAGATGTGCTGGCCGCCAAACAGCGGCAGCTCTGGGTCATAAACCCCATTGCCCTGCACCGGGTTGAGGATGTCCTTGTAGTCCATGCCGTTGTTCACGCAGGAGTTGAAGTCATCCAGGCCGTAGGCGGGCGCCGAGTGCACGATACCGGTACCGTCGTCGGCCGTGGCGTAGTCGGCCAGGTAGACGGGCGAGATGCGGTCATAGCCCTTGTCCACATGGGCCAGCGGGTGCTTAAAGGGCATGTGGTCCAGCACCTTGCCGGGGGCCGATGCGATGACCTGGCCTTCGATGCCCCAGCGCTCCAGGCATTTGTCCACCAGCGCGCTGGCGAGGATCAGCAGGCCACGCTCGGTCTGCACCAGGCTGTATTCCAGCTCGGGGTTGACGTTCAAGGCCTGGTTGGCAGGGATGGTCCAGGCGGTGGTGGTCCAGATGACGATGAAGGCCTCTTGGTCCAGCTTGGCCAAGCCAAAGGCGGCGGCCAGTTGGGCAGGGTCAGCGGCCGGGAACATCACATCCAGGGTCTGGCTTTGCTTGTCGGCGTATTCGATCTCGAACTCGGCCAGCGACGAGGCGCAGTCAAAGCACCAGTAAACGGGCTTCAAGCCACGGTAGACAAAGCCACGCTCCATGACCTTCTTGAGTGCGCGCAGCTCGCCCGCCTCATTGGCATAGTTCATGGTCTTGTAGGGGTGGTCCCAATCGCCCAGCACGCCCAGGCGCTTGAAATCCGCCATCTGCTGGCCGATCTGCTCGGTGGCGAAGGCGCGGCTCTTGGCCTGCATCTCGTCGCGGGGCAGGTTGCGGCCATGCAGTTTTTCGATGGCGTTCTCGATCGGCAGGCCGTGGCAGTCCCAGCCCGGCGCGTACAGTGCGTCATAGCCTTCCAATTGGCGGCTCTTGACGATCATGTCCTTCAGGATCTTGTTGACGGCGTGGCCGATGTGGATCTTGCCGTTGGCGTAGGGCGGGCCGTCATGCAGGATGAACTTGGGCGCGCCGCTGCGGGCATCGCGCAAGCGCTTGTAGATGCCCTTGTCTTCCCACTCCTGCACCCAGGCCGGTTCGCGCTTGGGCAGATCGCCCCGCATCGGAAACGGGGTATCGGGCATGTTCAAGGTGGCGCGGTACGCAGAAGCCTTTTCTGCGGGGGACGATTTGTCGGACATAAATACCTTCAAAGCAAAACATGGTCCTGATCCGGGCGGGGTGATCATGCCGGTCAGTTGGAAAATGGTTTGCGCAGAAGCGTTGTCTGACGTGCACCGTGGTGCAGGTGAGCGCTGACTTCTGCGCATCAGGGCGCAGTCAGTTCAGCGTCAAATTCGGTCGCGCGTGGTTTGGCGACGGGTTTCGGCGTGGCTGGCCGTATGGAAGTAGGCACGGGCATCCGCGCAGTCCTTGGCGATCCCTGTGGTCAGGGCATCCAGACTGTCGTATTTGAGCTCGTCGTGCAGTTTGTGTAGAAGTTCCACCCGGATGAGTTTACCGTATGCCCCGTCTCCACCCAGTTCAGCGGGCCATTGCAGGCAATGGGTCTCCAGCAGCACGCGGCCGCCGTTGACATCGTTGGGGTCTAGCGAGGGGCGCACGCCCAGATTGGCGACGCCGGGCAGGGGCTGGGCTGACAGGCCATGTACCTGCACGACAAAAATGCCACTGGCAGCGGGTTTCCAGTGGTCAAAGCGCAGGTTCAGGGTGCGAAAGCCGTCGCCCGCGCCCTCGCGGCTTTCGGCCAGCTGGCGCCCGAGCTTGCGGCCATGCACCACATGGCCGGATATCGCATAGGGGTAGCCCAGCAGTTTGGCGGCGGCCGGCATATCGCCCTGGCCCAGCGCCTGGCGCACCGCCGTGCTGGAGACGCGCAGGCCATCGGATTCGTAGCTGTTCATGCGCGCCACATCAAAGCCCAGTTGGCGGCCAGCATTGACCAGCATCGCGTAGTCGCCCGCACGCTGGTGGCCAAAGCGGAAGTCATCACCCACCAGCAGGTAGCCGGTGCCCAGCCCTTTGAGCAGCACATCATCGATAAAGGCCTGCGGCGGCTGCGCCGCCAGGCGCGCGTTGAAGGGCAGCACAATGGTCTGGTCGATGCCGCACTGGGCCAGCTGGTCGAGCTTGTCGCGCAAGGTGGAGATGCGGGCAGGCGCAAGGTCTGGCTTGTTCAGGACCTGGGCAAAGTAGTCGCGTGGGTGGGGCTCGAAGGTGAGCGCGCAGCTGGCGAGGCCTCGGCGCTGTGCCTCGCTGCGCAGCAAGGCCAGCATGGCCTGGTGGCCCCGGTGCACCCCATCAAAATTGCCGATGGTAAGCGCGCAATGCCGCGTGACCTCGGGGTGGTCAAGTCCTCTGAAGATTTTCATCTTTGCTTTGTTTTTTGTAGCGGCTTGCGCTTTCGAGCCCAGCGCTGGTGTGCAATTTCACAATAAAAGTGTATATTGGCCATTATGACTTGGCGCCCAGCCCTGCGTGCAACGCGCGCGGTAACTGCGGTGTTTTTTCAAGACCAGGGGCGGTTCTGGTCGACGGTATTTCGGTTCAATTCCCAATGCGCAGGAGGCCCATTGTGAAGGTGTTGAAGTTATCGGCAAGCGGCGTTCCGCAATCCTGGATCACTTTGCAGGAAGCGGTGACGCACTACGCAGCAGGCGATGTGCGCTGGGAGGCGGGCTCTAGCGTGGCCTGTTTCCGTGGTGGCCACAACGCCGTCACCGGTTTGCAGTCGCGCATTGACGTGGCCAGCATCATCGGCACGCGTGGCAAGCCCGGCATCGACCCCTTTGCGATGCGCATGACCCTCACCAACAGCAAGCTGTTCCGCCGAGATCGCCATATTTGCGCCTACTGCGGTGAATGCCTGGAAGAGGAACTGCTGACCCGCGAACATGTGATTCCCGTATCCCAAAAGGGGCCCGATACCTGGATGAACGTGGTGACGGCCTGTGCCTCTTGCAACCACCACAAGGCAGGCCGCACGCCCGAGCAGGCGCATATGCCGCTGCTCTATGCGCCTTACACCCCCAGCCTGTGGGAAGACTTTATCCTGCGCAACCGCCGCATTCTGACCGACCAGATGGAGTTTTTGATGGCCCATGTGCCCAAGAGCTCGCGCTTGACGGCTTGATCGCGGCCTTCGGTATTCTCAGCAAAAAGGCCTTGTCTTGCGACAAGGCCTTTTCCTGTTGGTGGTGCTAAGCCGGCGGCTATCAGGCTTCCTTGGGCTTGTAGGCAGTGACTACAAAGCCATCCACAGCCTGGCCCGCTTCCATGCGCAGCTCCACATCACGGGTGTCCACCCGGTCAAAGCCGGCGGCCTTGGCCAGACGCACCGTGCTGCTCAAGGTGTGGGTGTAGCGGCCAAAAGGCTGCAATTGGTGGTCTGGGCCGGTGACATCACCGTGCTCGCAGGAGAAGATCAGCACGCCGCCGGGGGCCAGCACACGGTAGGCATCGGCCAGGGTCTGCTGCAGGTCGCCCACATAGATCAGCACATCCAGGGCGGTAATGGCATCGAAGGTGTTGGCAGGCGTGGCAGCCAGCGCTTCGAGCAGGTTCACCTGGTGGAACTTGTAATACACCTTGTGCTTGGCCGCCTCTTCCAGCATCTTGGCCGACATGTCGACACCCAGGATATAGCCATCAATGGGGCCCAGGGCGGCGCCCAGCAGGCCTGTGCCGCAGCCCAGGTCCAGCAGGTTGAAGCGGCGTTCCGGGTAGATCTGCAGCAGCTGGTCTGCCACCTGCTTGGGCAGGCTATAGGCCAGGTGGCGCACCATGTGCATGTCATAGACCGAGGCCATACCATCGAACATGTGGGTGGTCAGCTCGACCGGTACATGCGCGGGCACCTGGCCCTGGGCCAGCTGGTGGTAGTACTGGTAGATCTTGTCTTCGGGCTGCAGCGCCAGCAGTGCCGTGGTATCGGGCAGGGCCTCTTGCATGGTGCCACGGGCTTGCAGCATTTGTACGCGGCCGATGCGTGCCAGGTGGTCGTCCGGCTGTTCGTCGATCAGCGGGCCAAACACGGCTAGTGCCTCGTCGTACTGGCGCACGGTGCCCAAATCAACTGCCAAATAGCGGCGCAGCACGCGGTCTTCCGGGGTCAGCTCCAGCACGCGTTGCAGGTGTCGGATGGCCATTTCGGTGTTGCCGATGCGGTGGGCGATATCGATCACGCCGGCAATCACCTGAGCGTTGTTAGGTTCCAGCGCGATCACTTTTTCTGCGGCGGAGGCGGCTTCGTGCTCGCGGTTGTGGCGTGCATAAAGCAAGGCTTGCTCCAGCAGGCCGGGGGCCCAGTCTGGCGCCAGCGTTTCACTGCGCTTCATGGCATCAAATGCGCCTTGGAGGTTGCCCGATTTCTCGGCCATCAGACTGGCCAATACAAACAGACGCGGATCACGGGGCGCGCGTTGCCGTGCATCGTTCAGGGTTTGGGCGGCACCCGTGAGGTTGCCCACAGCAATCTGGTGGCGGGCGGTTTCGAGGAATTTGCGAATCGGATCGACAGGTGCTTTTGCGCTCATGGAGTAACTGCGGGCGAGCCCGTAAACGTGGCTGTGAATTCAGTAAAGCCTTTGATTATCCGCCATTTGAGGCTGCAGCGTGTTTCGGGACGTTCCGCACCCTGCGATAATGCCGCCTCCATGAAAAACATCGTCATCCTGATCTCCGGCAGCGGCTCCAACATGGCGGCCATCGTGCGTACCGCGCAGCAAGAACGCTGGCAGGAGACCCTGGGGGCGAGGGTGGCGGCGGTGGTCAGCAACAAGGCCCAGGCGGGTGGCCTGCAGTTTGCCCAGGCGCAGGGCATTGTCACGGCGGTGGTGGACCACAAGGCCTATGACAGCCGCGAGAGCTTTGATGCCGCGCTGATGCAGTGCATTGATGCCCATGCGCCCCACTTGGTGGTGCTGGCCGGTTTCATGCGCATCCTCACGCCCGGCTTTGTCGCGCACTACAGTGGTCGGCTCATCAATATCCACCCCTCGCTGCTGCCGGCCTTTGCGGGCCTGCATACCCACCAGCGGGCCATTGATGCGGGTTGCAAGTTTGCCGGCTGCTCGGTGCACCAGGTGACGGCTGATCTGGACGCTGGCCCCATTTTGGAGCAGGGCCTGGTGCCGGTCCTGCCCGGTGACACGGCCGAGCTGCTGGCTGCGCGCGTGCTGGTGCAGGAGCACCACATTTACCCCAAGGCCGTGCGCGCACTGCTGCAGACCTCACGCTGATCCCTGCCGCTGGTCACTGCTTTAGATGGGGCCAGTCTAGGTCGGCAGCGCAGCCTGTGGCGTATAAGCCGCAAAGCGCGGCTGGCGCTGGCCAGCCACGTCGACCTCTTCGCCAAACATGGTCGCCGGCCGCACCCACCAGCCGTAATCGCCATACAGCGCTTGGTAGACCACCAGCCATTCGCGGGTTTCGCTATGCCGCGCCAGCTGCCAGACTTGGTAGAGCTGGCCCTTGTAGTGGCGGTACAGGCCGGGGGAAATCTCTGGTGCTGGCATCGGGTGCTGTTCCATAATCTGAAAAATAACCAAGACTAGCAGACGCGGCAGTGCTGCACGCACCTCTGTGGCCCGTGCGGGCACGCAAGGACTGCTGGGCAAGCACTTATTGGGAGGGCGGGGTGGAGCACATCGATTTTGTGCAGCGGGTCGATGCCTATGCGCAGGCTGCTGCAAAAGAGCCAGCCGCATTTGGCCGCCATGTCTTTGGCATGGCCTTGCTAGCGGGCCTGTGGATCTGGGGCGGTCTGCTGCTGGGGCTGGTGCTGCTGGCATGGTCCGTGTTGTCCTATGTCTACCTGGGCTTTCACGGGCTGCAGATATTTGGATTTTTTGCCGGGCTGGCGCTGTTGCTCAGCGTGCTGCGCCTCACGCGCTCGGACTGGGTTGCGCCCGACGGCATCGCCGTGCCCCCTACCGAATGCCCCCGCCTGTTTGAGGCGCTGGAGCGTGTGCGGCAGAAGGTCGGCGGCCCCCGTATCGCGCAGCTGGTGGTTACCGAAGACTATGGCCTGCGCATTGCCCAGCAGATGCGGCTGGGCGGCTTGCTGCCTGCGCGCCACCATCTGCTGCTGGGCCTGCCGCTGGCCATGGCGATTGACCGGCCGCGCCTGGTGGCCATGCTCGCCCAGGAATACAGCCATCTGCGCCGCCGCCAGGGCTGGCTGCAGGCGGCGGTGTTTCGTGCCCGCCGGCGGCTGCAGGGCCTGCATGACCGGCTGGCCGATGCCCGCCAGATGACGCATCTGGGCTGGGCCAATGAACGCTTTATGCGCTGGTATTTGCCGCGCTGGTGGGCCGCGAGCTTTGTGATGGCGCGCCAGGACGAGGCGGTGGCCGACCGCATGGCGGCGCGCTGGGTCAGCAAACCGCTGATGGGCGAGGCGCTGTCCGAAGTGGCGGTGCGCGGGCGCTGGTTTCGCGAGCAGTTCTGGACCATGCACTGGCTGCGTGCCCGTGAGCTGGCCTCACCCATGGGGCCCTTCAGCCTGATGGCTGGGGTGATGAACCACAGCATGGACGTGAACTGGGTCTACCAAGGCTGGAAGCAGGAATACTATGCGCCCGCCAGTTACCAGGACACGCCACCGGGCTTGCGCGAGCGCCTCAAAGGGCTGGATGTGCCCCCTGGGCTGACCCCCATGTCCAGCAGCAACTGCCTGGCCTGGCTGGGCAAGCGCTCGGAGCGCTGGATCGAGCTGCTCGACCAGCGCTGGTGCCTGCGCCACGGCCATGATTGGGTGGCCTACCGCCAGATTCTGAGCGTCTCCGCAGCGCGTGTGGCTGCCTTGATGCCCCGTGAGCCGTATCTGGATGCCGACCAACTGGTGGAGCTGGGCTGGCAGCTGCAAAGCACGGCCTGGCAGCACCAGGATGCCCCCTTGCCCATTTACCAGCGTGCGCTGGAGCTGGAGCCCGGTAACGCGCGTGCGTTGGCGGCCTGCGCCAGCTTGCACATGGGCATGGACGGCGAGGCGCAGCTGCAGTACCTGGCGCAGGCCTTTGTGCAATTGTCGGCCATGGGTGCCGCCTGGTGCCGCCTGGCCTCCGGCGTGCTGGATGTGCTGGAGGACGAGGACGTGCACGAGGCATCGGTGCGGCAGTGGCGCGAGGACTGGCGCGCACGCGAGGCGCTGGCCCGGGCGCAGCTGCAGGCGCTGCGCCAGGAGCAGCTGGAGCAGGGCAGCTTGCTGGGCGCACGTGCCTGCACGGCGCTGGCACACCCGCTCTGGGCCTCGGAGCTGGCCGTGCTCCAGCTGCATCTGCAGCATTGCCCCCGGCTGCGCCGTGCCTGGCTGATGGCCCGGCCGCTGCGGGCGCTGCCGGGCGCCTATGCGCTGGTACTGGTACTGGACCGGCCCGGCGTGCACTACCAGGACAACAAGCGGCTGGAGCAGCAGTGGCGCGGTTACCTGGAGCGCGAGCTGCTGCTGTGCAAGCTGATGCCGCTGTGGCTGACCCATGTGGACGAGCTGGGCCCCACGGGCCTGCGGCAGCTGGCGGCCATGCCCTGGGCGCTGCTGTATGACCGCAGTGTGCAGCCGGCGGCTGCGCGCAGTGCTGGCGCACCGCTTTCCAGTTAGCCGGGCCTGGTGCCCGGATACTGGCGCAATGGGACAATAGCGGCTATGCACCCCAAAGCCCTATTAGATGCCTGCGCCGAGTTGGTTGCGCAGGCCCTCACCTTTGAACACCCGGCAGACGCCGTGGTGTCGCGTTATTTCCGTGATCACCGCAACCTGGGCCCGCGCGAGCGGGGAACCCTGGCCGAGACGGTCTACACCGTGTTGCGCAAGAAAACCCTGTTTGAATCGCTGGCCCGCTCTGGCAGCGGCGCTCGCGAGCGCCGCCTGGCCATTCTGGGCTTTGCCGGCCCGCGCATCTTTGTCAAAAGCGCGCTGACGGACCAGGAAGTGAAGTGGCTCGACGACTGCGACGCCATTGCGCCAGACAGCCTCATGCCCCAGCACCGCCACAATCTGCCTGAGTGGCTGGTCGAGCCACTGCAGGCCCAGGTAGGCGATCAATTTGAACAACTCGCCGCCAGCATGCTGGAGATGGCACCACTGGATCTGCGTGCCAATGCCTTGCTGACCAAGCGTGCCGAGCTGCAAAAAGAGCTGAAGCTCGCCGGCATCAAGGCCGAAATCACCCCGTACTCGCCCTGGGGTCTGCGTGTGGCTGATAAGCCTGTGCTGTCGCGCCTCGACGCCTTTGTCAAAGGCCGGGTCGAGGTGCAGGACGAGGGCTCGCAGCTGCTGGCCTTGTTGCTGGACGCCAAGCGCGGCGAGATGGTGACCGACTTTTGCGCCGGTGCCGGCGGCAAGACCCTGGCCATTGGCGCGACCATGCGCAGCACCGGGCGTCTGTACGCTTTTGATGTGTCTGCCCACCGCCTGGAGGCCCTTAAGCCGCGCCTGGCCCGTTCGGGCCTGTCCAACGTACACCCTGCCGCCATTGCCCATGAGCGCGATGAACGCGTCAAGCGCCTGGCGGGCAAGATGGACCGCGTGCTGGTCGATGCGCCTTGCTCGGGCCTGGGCACCTTGCGCCGTAACCCCGATTTGAAGTGGCGCCAAAACCCCCAGGCGATTGAAGAGATGAGCGCCAAGCAAACCGCCATTCTGGCCAGCAGCGCCCGGATGGTGAAGTCCGGGGGCCGCCTGGTCTATGCCACCTGCAGCATCTTGCCAGCAGAAAACGAGGCCATTGCCGAGGCCTTTGCTGCTGCCCACCCGGACTTTGAACCGCTGGATGCCGGCGCGCTGCTGGAGGGCCTGAAGGTGGAGCAAGCTACCAGTCTGTGCAGCGGCGGCGAAAGCGGCAGCCTCTACCTGCGCCTGTGGCCGCACCTGCACCAGACCGACGGCTTCTTTGCCGCCGTCTGGCAGCGCAAGTAAGTCAGTCCTTCCAGCCCAGCCAGTCCGCCAGGCTGCGCCAACCGGCGCGCCAGCCCGCATAGGCCTGCACCTGCACCAGCAATTGGGCGGGCTGCAGGCCTTCTGCTTGCAGCCAGTACCAGCCGGCATGCGCGCCATTGCAGTGCGGCGCATCCTCCGCCACCAGGCGCAGCGCGCTGTGCCAGGGCGAGCTGATCTGCAACTGCCCGGCGCGGCAGTACAGGCTGCTGCCCGCCTCCAGATACAGCCATTGGCCCTGGCCTGCACGCAAGGCCAGGCTGCTGCTTTGGAGGCTTGGTGGTACTGCGGCGCTTGGCTGGGCCGTGGTGGCTGGGGCGCTGGGCAGGGCAGCTGCGAATCTGGTGGTGGCGGTGCTGGAGGTCATTTTTGCGCTTTCCTGAGCGTTTCAGAACAGGGCTCTAGCGTAAAAAAAGCCCGCGCATCGCAACAGACACAGGCTGGGCGGTGGCCGGGCAGAACAGTGCAAGCGCAAAGCCGCTGTTCTGGTTCAAAATGGCGGTTTCTGTATCTGTTCTGTCAGGGTTGAACCTGAGACCATAGCCCTGATTGTTGGACCCAGGAGGCCTGCTGTGCCGCTGATAGAAGAAAGCCTGTGCGATATCCCGGTAGACGCTGTTACGGAGGTGACGGACAGCCCCGCTGCCGATGACGCGTTTTTGTACGAGCGCATCGCGGCGCATTTTGAGCAGGCGATTGCCCAGCAGAGCTTGGGCGTTGGTGCGCGCATGCCCTCGGTGCGCGATATCCGGCGCCAGCACCATGTCAGCCATAGCACGGCGCTGCAGGTGCTGCGCGTGCTCGAATCGCGTGGCTTGATCGAGGCGCGGCCTCGCGTCGGCTATTTCGTCAGCGACACCGCTTTGCAAATGCCTGCCGCACGCGAGCCTTTGCAGCTGGCCCCATTTCCCATGCAGGACCACCGCTTTGAAGGCATTGGCGAGCGTGCGGCCGAGTACCTGAACAAGGCGCGGCTCAAAGGGCCGTTGACGGTCGATTTGGGCAGTGCCATGCCGGCGCCCGAGCTGTTTGATGCCAAGCTGCTGAACCAGCTGGCCGTGGCCCTGCTGCGCGAGCAGCCCCAGATCCTGGTCCATGGCCCTTCGGCGCCATTCACGCATCCCGATTTTCAGGCCTCGATGGCGCGTTATGCGCTGGGCTTTGGCGTGCGCCTGGCCCCCATGGACATTGCGGCCACCTTCGGCAATTCCGAGGCGGTGAACCTGGCGCTCGATGCGCTGACCCAGCCGGGCGACATGGTGGCCATTGAATCGCCGACCTTCTACGGCATCCTGCAGGCGATCGAAGCCAAGAAGCTGCAGGCGCTGGAGATCCCATCGAGCCCGCACACGGGCATGTCGATCGAGGCGCTGGAGCTGGCCTTGCGCACCCACCCCCACCTCAAGGCCGTCGTGGTGGTGCCCCATTTGCAGATGCCCCAGGGCGCCACCATGCCCGACAGCCACAAGAAGCGCCTGGTGGCCTTGTGCCGCGAGTACCGGGTGGCCCTGATCGAGGACGATATCTACCGCGAATTTGTCGAATCTGACGAGGTGCTCAAGCCTTGCAAGGCCTGGGACACCGATGGCTCGGTGATCTACTGCTCCTCGCTGTCCAAAAGCTATGCGCCGGGCCTGCGCCTGGGCTGGATGAATGCGGGGCGCTGGCAGGAGCGGGTGCAGATGATCAAGTTTGCACGCTCGCGCAATCTGCCGGTCTGGCCCCAGTTGCTGGGCGCGCGCACGGTGGGGTCGCCATCTTATATGCGGCATTTGGTGCGCCTGCGCCAGCAGCTGCGGGTGCAGCGCCAGGCCGCCGCGCAGGCGGTGGCGCGCTATTTCCCGATCGGCACACGGCTGAGCCTGCCTGCCGGGGGCCTGAGCATCTGGCTGGAACTACCCGAGCAAATCTCCGCCAGCCGCCTCTACGACGAGGCCCTGGCCGTGGGCATCCGCGTCGCCCCTGGTGACATGTTCAGCAACACTGGCCATTACGACCATTTTTTGCGGCTGAGCTGCGGCATGCCGTTTACTGATGCCGTGGAAGAGGCCTACCGCAGCCTGGGGCGCATGATGCATGCGCAGCTGGGACTGCCGCCCCGGGCTTGATGCGCGTGGCGCATTGAAAAAACCAGACGCAGAAAAACACAAAGGACACCGAGGTGTCCTTTGTGGTGGGCGTGTGCACCAGACCCCTTTGCAGGGGTGGTGCAGGCTGATTACTTCAGCTTCACTTCCTTGTAATCCACATGCTTGCGAGCCTTGGGATCGAACTTGGAGATCAACATCTTTTCAGGCATTGTCTTCTTGTTCTTGGTGGTCGTGTAGAAGTGACCGGTGCCGGCTGTCGATTCCAGCTTGATTTTTTCGCGTCCGCCTTTGGATGCCATGGTGATACTCCTTAAGCTTGGCCACGTGCGCGCAGGTCTGCGAGCACAGAATCAATACCGTTCTTGTCGATCAGACGCAGAGCGGCGCTGGAAACGCGCAGGCGAACCCAGCGGTTTTCAGCTTCCACCCAGAAACGGCGATATTGCAGGTTCGGCAGGAACCGGCGCTTGGTTTTGTTGTTGGCGTGGGAAACGTTGTTTCCCACCATGGGCTTCTTGCCCGTTACTTCGCAAACGCGTGCCATCAGGACACTCCGAAAGTTTTAACAGCTGCTTGCCCTGTCTGCCTCGTTAAAAGCAGCGCGGCTTGCAGCCTCACCTCGCCAATCAAAGGGTGGCGGTAGCCCATGTTCACAGCCTGGCCTGTCCAGTGGTGCAAGACCGCTGGCAAACCTGCCGTAGTTTCCTGTTCACGCGCCGGGGATTGCGAAATAGCAAAAGGCGGCAAGCAGCAAAGCCAAGGATTATAGCCCGAAAGCAAAAAAGAGGCTATTCCTTGCGCCTGCCGATTTATTCCTGTTCCAGGAAGCGCTGGGCGTCCAGCGCGGCCATGCAGCCCGTGCCCGCGCTGGTAATGGCTTGGCGGTAGACATGGTCTTGCACGTCGCCCGCCGCAAAGATGCCGGGAACGCTGGTTTGTGTGGCAAAGCCGCCACGGCCCATCTGGGTCACCAGGTAGCCGTTTTCCATCTCCAGCTGGCCTTGGAAGATGTCGGTATTGGGGTGGTGGCCAATGGCGATAAAGCAGCCTTGCAGCGCGATGTCTTCGGTATGGCCATCTTGCGTGCTCTTGATGCGGATGCCGTTGACACCGGACTGGTCGCCCAGCACTTCATCGAGGGTGAAGTGGGTCTTGAGCTCGATCTTGCCTTCCTTGACCTTCTCCATCAGCTTGTCGACCAGGATGGGCTCGGCCTTGAACTTGTCGCGGCGGTGCACCAGGGTGACCTTGCTGGCGATATTGGACAGGTACAGCGCCTCTTCAACAGCCGTATTGCCGCCGCCGATCACACACACGGGCTGCTCGCGGTAGAAAAATCCGTCACAGGTGGCACAGGCCGACACGCCTCGGCCCATAAAGGCCTCTTCGGTGGGCAGGCCCAGGTACTTGGCCGACGCGCCGGTGGCGATGATCAGGCTGTCGCAGGTGTAGGTGCCGCTGCCGCCGCTCAGGGTGAAGGGGCGCTTGCTGAAATCAACCTTGTCGATGTGGTCGAAGATGATCTGGGTCTTGAAGCGCTCGGCGTGCTCCAAAAAGCGCTGCATCAACGCCGGGCCTTGCACGCCCATCACGTCGGCGGGCCAGTTGTCCACTTCGGTGGTGGTCGTCAGTTGGCCGCCCTGGGCCATGCCGGTGATGAGCACGGGATCGAGGTTGGCGCGTGCCGCATAGATGGCGGCGGTATAGCCCGCAGGGCCCGAGCCCAGGATCAAAACTTTGGCATGTTGTTGGATGGCAGACATAGAACTCCTATCGCATTCAGGGGGCAGCTGCGGGGCAGCTGCGAATCAGTGCGCACGCTGGCGCATCGCGCTCAGCAAAACATGAAAGAGTATCAAACACTACGGCCCCCCTGTGGATGGCTTGTGTCAATGTCCTTGATTGTTACAAGCCATCGCAGGCATGGCGCCCTGCCTGTGCAACAGTGGCCAGCCAATGACAACAATCGTTGCAGCAGCCTTGCGCAAGCGCTAGGCTTGTAGGACGGCGGTTGGATTACAAAATGTTGCGTATTGCCCGCGGCTAGCGAAGACCCATTGCCGATAAGGGCCGATTTTTATGCATGAAAGCCATGTTTTTATTGAATATTTCAAGGGCGGATAGGGGCCGACAGCTGCCCCGCTGGGCTGCAGTTGCCCGGTGGCTGGCCTGCCCTTTGCGTAAATCACCGCGTCGCCGTGGTGCATCACGCTGTCCCAGGGGCCTGGCTTGCTATCGAATTTGCAATCCGCTTAGGGTAAGCTCTGGCTCCTAGGTTATGGCTTACTCAACAAAGAAATCAAAGGCTCCGCCCCATGCCGGCACATCGCTGGTCATGGGGGTTCGCCGTTTTGGGCACGAGCTGGTGCTCATTGTCAGTTTTATCCTGATGGCGTTTTGCGTTGCCGCCATGCTGAGCTATTCGCCCAAGGACCCGGCCTGGTCCACCTCGGGCTCGCAGATCGCCGGCCATGTCAGCAATTGGATGGGGCGCCTGGGCGCCATGGTCTCTGACGGCGGCTATTTCATGGTGGGTTTTTCCGTCTGGTGGCTGGTGGTGGCTGCGGTGCTGGCCTGGTTCTCGTCCCTGGCGCGCTGGCTGCGCGCCGGTGAGGCGCCGCCTAATGATCCGCGCCCCTTGTGGCTGCGGCGTGTGGTGTTCTGGGGGGGGCTGGTGGTGTTGCTGCTGGCCAGCGCTGCGCTGGAATGGTCACGTCTTTACCGTTTTGAGCCCATCCTGCCTGGCGCTGCCGGTGGTGTGCTGGGCTTTTTGCTGGGCCCGCTGGCCGAGCGCTGGATGGGCTTTACCGGCTCGGGCATCGTTGGCGTCATGCTGCTGCTGCTGGGCCTGTCCTGGATCCTGGGTTTCTCCTGGGGCCAGATTGCCGAGAAGGTGGGCGCCGGGATTGAGCGCACATTGCAAAAGCTGATGCTGCGCCGCGAGGCTGCTGCCGACAAGGCCGTGGGCAAGAAGGCGGCACAGGCGCGCGAGGCCGAGGTCAGCAGTGCGGCGCCGGTGCCTGTGGCTGCGCGCATGGAGCCGACCGGCGATGGCATGGACAGCATGCTGCCGGTCGCCCCGCGCAGCGCGGCGAGCGAGGCAGGCTTGCATATCGCCCAGCCGCTCAAGCCCCAGGCGCAGCCCAGCGCCCGCGTGGTCAAGGAGCGCCAAAAGCCGCTGTTCAACGAGCTGCGCGACACCCGCCTGCCCCAAGTCGACCTGCTTGACGCAGCGCCCAAGACGCAGGAGAGCGTCTCCTACGAAACCCTGGAGATGACCAGCCGCCTGATCGAGAAAAAGCTCAAGGACTTTGGCGTGGAGGTTCGCGTGGTCGAGGCCGCGCCCGGCCCGGTGATCACCCGCTACGAGATCGAGCCGGCCACCGGGGTCAAGGGCTCGCAGATCGTCAACCTGGCCAAGGATCTGGCACGCTCGCTGTCCCTGGTGTCCATCCGCGTGGTCGAGACCATCCCGGGCAAGACCTTTATGGCGCTGGAGCTGCCCAATGCCAAGCGCCAAACCATCCGCCTGACCGAAATCCTGGGCTCGCATGAGTACCACGACGCCAAGAGCATGCTGACCATGGGTCTGGGCAAGGACATCATCGGCAAGCCGGTGGTGGCTGACCTGGCCAAGATGCCCCATGTGCTGGTGGCAGGTACCACCGGCTCGGGCAAGTCGGTGGGTATCAATGCGATGATTTTGTCCGTGCTCTACAAGGCCGAGGCCAAGGATGTGCGGCTGATGATGATCGACCCCAAGATGCTGGAAATGTCGGTCTACGAAGGCATTCCGCACCTGCTGTGCCCGGTGGTGACCGATATGAAGCAGGCCGCCAATGGCCTGAACTGGTGCGTGGCCGAGATGGAGCGCCGCTACAAGCTGATGAGCAAGCTGGGGGTGCGCAACCTGGCGGGCTACAACACCAAGATCGACGATGCCAATGCCCGCGAGGAGAGCATTGGCAACCCCTTCAGCCTGACCCCCGAGACCCCCGAGCCTTTGCAGCGCCTGCCGCATATCGTGGTGGTGATCGACGAGCTGGCCGACCTGATGATGGTCGTGGGCAAGAAGATCGAAGAGCTGATTGCCCGCCTGGCGCAAAAGGCGCGTGCCGCCGGTATCCACCTGATTTTGGCCACCCAGCGCCCCAGCGTGGATGTGATCACGGGCCTGATCAAGGCCAACATCCCCTCGCGTATCGCGTTCTCGGTGGGTTCCAAGATCGACAGCCGCACCATTTTGGACCAGATGGGCGCCGAGGCCCTGCTGGGCATGGGTGACATGCTCTACATGGCCAGCGGCACGGGTTTCCCGGTGCGGGTGCATGGCGCCTTTGTGTCTGATGAGGAAGTACACCGCGTGGTGAGCTACCTCAAGGAGCAGGGCGAGCCCGACTATATCGATGGCGTGCTCGAAGGCAGCACGGGCGAGGGCGATTCCGGCTTTGGCGATGAGGAAGGCGGCGGCAGTGGCGAGAAAGATCCGATGTACGACCAGGCGGTCGAGATCGTCCTCAAGGACCGCAAGGCCAGCATCTCTTACGTGCAGCGCAAGCTGCGCATCGGCTACAACCGCTCGGCCAACCTGCTCGAAGAGATGGAGCGCGCCGGCCTGGTGAGCGCCTTGACCGGCAGCGGCCAGCGCGAAGTGCTGGTGGCCCACCGTCCCGGCGGTGAAGAATAGCGCAGCGGCGGGTAAACATTCGCAAAGCCAGCGCCTTGGCGGCACACAGTGGGCACTTGTGGCCCGCTGCCGCACTCCAACCCCCTTGTTGGCCCGAAAGTGGCCCATGCATTGGCTTTGTTCGCAAAGCACGAAAGGATTCACGATGAAACAATGGATCGCAGCAGCCGCCCTGGTCAGCCTGGCGGGCTGGGCGCAGGCCGATGGCCTGCAAAGCCTGGAAAAGTTCATGACCAGCTCGCAGGCCGGTGAAGCCCAGTTCACGCAGACGGTAACGTCACCTGCCAAGCAAGGCCAGGCAGGCAGGGTCAAGACCTCCAGCGGCAGCTTTGCGTTCCAGCGGCCGGGCAAGTTCAAGTTCATCTACCAAAAGCCGTTTGACCAGACCATCGTGGCCGATGGCACGGTGCTCACCGTCTATGACGCCGACCTGAACCAGGTCACCCAGCGCCAGCAGAGCAAGGCCCTGGGCCAGACCCCGGCCGCCTTGCTGGCGTCCGCGTCGAGCCTGCAAGCGCTCAAAGCCGAGTTTGATGTGAGCAGCCTGCCCGAGGCCGATGGCCAGCAATGGGCCCAGGCCATTCCTAAGAACAAGGACGGCCAGATCAAGCAGGTCAAGGTCGGCTTCAAGGGCGACGAGCTGCAGAGTTTGGAGATCGAGGACGGCTTTGGCCAGCGCTCCGTGCTGCGCTTTGTCGGCTTCAAGGCCTTGCCATCGCTTCCCGGCTCAGCGTTTGAGTTTGCGATTCCGTCCGGTGCGGAAGTGATTCGCCAGTAAGGCGTAAGACCATTGCAACAAAGCCCTGGCGGTCATGGACGGCCAGGGCTTTGTTATGAGCAATGCAGGGCAGGGATCGCGTCAAGCTCAAGGGTCGAGACAACGGCTCAGCGCGCAGCGTAGCGGCTGGCCGGGCGGCTCAGGCCCAGGTGGTCGCGCAAGGTACGGCCGCTGTACTCGGTACGGAACAGGCCTCGGCGGCGCAGCTCGGGCAGGACCAGGGCCACGACGTCATTCAGGCCGCCGGGGAAGTAGGGCGGCATGATGTTGAAGCCATCGGCAGCCTCGCCCTCAAACCATTCCTGCAGTGCGTCGGCAATCTGCACCGGCGTGCCAACCACGATGCGGTGCCCGCGTGAGCCGGCGACCAGGTGGTAGAGCTGGCGCAGGCTCAGCTTATCGCGGCGGGCCAGGTCGGTCAGCAGCTTGGCGCGGCTCTTGAGCTGGTCGGATTCGGGCAGGTCGGGCAGTGGGCCGTCCAGCGGGTAGCCGGAGATATCGTGGCCCAGACGCTCGGACAGCATGGACAGTGCCCCCGAGGTGTCCACCCATTGCTGCAATTGCTCGTAGCGGTCCTTGGCCTCTTGCACCGTACGGCCGATGACGGGGAACACGCCGGGCATCAGGTGCACCTGAGAAGGGTCCCGGTTCCACTGGCCCAGTTGGCCCTTCAGACCCCGGTAGAAAACGCTGGCCTCTTCCAGCGTCTGCTGGGCGGTGAAGACGACATCGGCCGTGCGGGCCGCCAGCGCCTGGCCGGGCTCGGAGGAGCCAGACTGGATCACGATGGGGTGGCCCTGCGGCGGGCGCGGTGCATTCAGCGGGCCCTTGATGCGGAAATGCGCGCCCTCGTAGTCCAGCGTGTGCAGCTTGGCGGGGTCGAAGTAAATACCGCTGTCCTTGTTGCGCACGATGGCGTCGTCGTCCCAGCTGTCCCACAGGCCTTTGACCACATCGACAAACTCGCCGGCCATGGCATAGCGCTCGGCATGGTTGGGGTGGTTGCCACGGGTGAAATTGGCGGCCGTGCGGTCGTACGAGGTGGTGACCACGTTCCAGGCGGCCCGGCCCTGCGAGAGCAGATCCAGCGAGGCGAACGAGCGGGCAAGGTGGTAGGGCTCGCTGTAGGTTGTCGAGGCCGTGGCCGCCAGGCCGATGTGGCTGGTGGTCATGGACAGGGCCGACAGCAGGGTCAGCGGCTCAAAGCGCAGTGCGGCCGAAGGGTGCATGTCGGGTGTGGCGCTCAGGCCATCGGCCAGGAAGACCATGTCGAACTTGGCGTCTTCAGCGGTCTTGGCCAGGCGCTGGATCAGGCCCAGGTTTTCGCTGCCAGACTCGGCATCGGGGTGGCGCCAGCCAGCCACGTGGTGGCCGGCGCCTTGCAGGAACAGGCCCAGGCGCATCTGGCGGGGAGTGGAGGTAGAGGTCATGCTTGCACCAAAGAGAACAAAGCGGTCAGTTGAATCAGGTCGTCGCGGCTGTGCATGCGGCCAACCAGTGCAGGCACGGCGCGTAGTGCCTCTGGCTGCTGCTGCGTGGTGTCGGCAAACTTGGCGGCCAGGTCCTTGGCACGGCTGAGGCCTTGCACCTGCTGCGCGTACTGGCGGCCGTCGTGCAGCGTCACTTCCACCGTGGAGAAACGGGTCTTGGGGTCGGTGGAGGCACGCGCTGCATGCGGGTCATGGGCGCGGCTGACACGGCGGCCAAAGGCACGCAGGTCTTCGCGGGCAGGGCGTTCGTCAAACAGCGACAGGCCCAGGGCGCCATCGACAAAGGCAGCGGCCAGCACATATTCGACGCTGAAGCGGCCTTCCAGACCCGTGGCTGGGTCGGTCACGGTCAGTGGCGTATCACCGGCGGGCGGGAAGACCACGCGCACGGCTGCGATGTCGTCGGCGCGCAGCTGGTGCTTGGCGCGCAGCGCCAGCGCGGCGTCGGCCGCATAGTGCGTGGCCGTGCAGCAGGCATAGGGCTTGAAGTACAGGCCGGGCGTGACGATCTGCCAGGGTGCGCCCCAGTCGACCAGCGCGCGCTGTGCGTCGGAGGCGCCAAAGCCATAGGCATCCAGAAAGCCGATGGGCGCTTCGAGTACGCCGGGTGCACCCTGCAGCCCGGCCTGGGCCAACTGCGCCGCAAACAGACCGGATCGCGCAGCCAGCCCGGCGTGCAGCGGCTTGGCTTCGCTGCCAAACTGCAGACGCAGGCCACCGGCCTGGGTGGCGGCCAGACCCAGTGCGTTCTCGGTGGCGGCGGCGTCTAGCTTCAGCAGGCGGGCGCAGGCAGCCGCTGCGCCCAGCGGCCCCAGCGTGGCGGTGTTGTGAAAGCCGGTTTCGTAGTGCTTGCTGCCCAGGGCCAGGCCCAGGCGGGCCATGGCCTCGACGCCGACGATGTAGGCATCCAGCAGATCGAGGGCGGTGGTGGAGGGCAGGCTGTCGGCCAGCGCAAACAGGGCCGGCAGCAGCACGGTGCCGGGGTGGCCGCGCACGCTGGAGTGCACGTCGTCAAAGTCCAGCGCGTGGCCGGCATAGCCGTTGAGAAGTGCGGCACTGGCGGCATCGGCCGTGCCGGGCTGGCCCATCACACGCGCAGCGCCACCGCCTTGCGGCAGCACACCGCGCAGCTTGTGCCAGGCCCGATCAGCCGGGCCGGGAAAGGCCGCAGCCAGAAAATCCAACACGCCTTCGCGCGCGGCCTGCACAGCGGCAGCGTCTTCCAGCGGGCGGGCATCGGCAATGCGCCGCGCAAAGTCCTGGCTGAGGGTCATGGTCAGAATGCCAGTGAGGTGGCTGGCGCAAAAGTGGTTGATGGATGCTGCGCAGCAGGCAGCAGGCTGCCGCTGCGATCTCCGCCCAGCGCCCGGTGCAGAAAGCTGCGGGTGCGTTCGTTGCTCGGCTGGCCAAAGATCTGCGCGGGCGTGCCGTGTTCGACAATGCGGCCTGCCTCGGTGAAGTAGACCTGGTCGCTGATCTCGTTGGCAAAGCGCATCTCGTGCGTCACCAGCGCGCAGGTCATGCCGTCGCGCACCAATTCGCGGATCACGGTCAGCACCTCGCCGACGGTTTCGGGGTCCAGGGCCGAGGTCACTTCGTCGAACAGCATCAGCTCGGGCCGCATGGCCAGCGCACGCGCAATGGCCACGCGCTGCTGCTGGCCGCCGGACAGCTCGCCAGGGTAGGCATTGGCCTTGTGCGACAGGCGCACCTTGTCCAGCAGCACACGCGCCTCGCGCTCGGCTTCGCCACGCTCGCGGCCCAGCACGCGGGTGGGGGCGATCACCAGGTTCTGCAGCACCGTCAGGTGAGGGAACAGGTTGTACTGCTGAAAGACAAAGCCCACGCGCTGGCGCAGGGCGATCAGTTCGGCCTCGGTGCGCAAGTCCTGCACCTGGGTGTCGCCCACGCGGATCTGGCCTTGTTGCGGGCGCAGCAGGCCGGTGATGCAGCGCAGGATGGTGGACTTGCCCGAGCCCGAGGGGCCGATGATGGTCACGGCCTGGCCGCGCTGGATGTCGACGTTGATGCCCTTGAGCACTTCGTTGGCGCCAAAGGCCAGATGGATATCGCGCAACTGCACCAGCGGCACGGTCTGGGGGGATGGGGTTTCAGCGGAAGGCATGGCGTTTTTCCAGGCGGCGTGTGGTGCGCGCAATGGGGTAGCAATAGGCAAAGAACAGGGCCAGCAGCATGAAATACACCAGGATGGTGAAGTCGGTACGGGCGACGGTGTTGCTGGCAATCTGGGCCGTGTCCACGATGTCATGCACACCGACCAGCGAGGCCAGCGAGGTGCTCATCGTGATGCTGGCGTAGAGGTTCATCCAGGGCGGCAGCATGCGGCGTACGCACTGCGGCAGGATGATCCAGCCAAAGATCTGCCTGCGCTTGAAGGCCAGCGACTGCGCGGCCTCCCACTGGGCCGTCGGAATGGACTGGATGGCCCCACGAAAGATCTCGGCCACCACGGCCGAGGTCGGCAAGGCCAGGCCCAGCACCACCTTGATCCAGTCCGGAAAGGGCAGGCGCCAGTGCAGCAGCTGCAGCTCAAACGGGAAGACATAGGTGGTGAAATAGATCAGCACCAGGATGGGCGCATTGCGAAAGGCCTGCACATACCAGCGCGTGGCGCTGCGCAGCCCGGCCCATTGCGAGAGCGCCAATGCCCCCACGACCAGACCCGCCACCGTGCCGATGGCCATCGCCAGCATGCTGATGTAGATATTGGTCCACATGCCGCGCACCAAGGCGGGCGACCATTGCCACAAATGGGCCAGCGCAGGCGGAAAGCTGCCCTCGGCATGCCACCAGGCAGCCAGCAGCACGGCGGCCACCAGCAGCCCCAGCAGCCAGGGGTTCAGCAGCAGTGCGGGCCAGCGCAGAGCCGGTGTGGGCTGTGGAGATGTCAGTTCACTGGCCATAGCCGGGCATCCTCAGGCGGTGTTCGAGCCAGCGGCCCGCGCGGCTGACCAGCCAGGTCAAGCCCCAGAAATACAGCAAGATCAGCAGCAGCAGCTCCAGCACGTTGTCACGCTGTGTCCAGATCATCACGGACTCGTAGGTCACATCGCCCACCGCAATGGCCGATGCCACGGCCGTCATCTTCACCAGATCGACCATGTTGTTCACCAGGGCCGGCAGCGCAAAGCGCAGGGCCAGTGGCAGCTCTACGCGCCACAGCAGCTGGCGGCGGCTGAAGCCCAGCGACTGTCCTGCCTCCAAGGTCGCGTGCGGAACGGCCTCGATGCCGGCGCGCAGCGCCTCAGCGTGGAATACGCCCTTGTGCAGCGAGACCACGATGAAGACCCAGACAAAGGGCGTGAGCGGGTTCACGCCGCCATGCGCTTGCAGGCTTTGCGTGATCAGCATGTTCAGCACCAGGAAGGCGCAATACAGCTGCACCAAGGTTGGCGTGTTGCGCGTGAGCTCGACAAAGGCGCGTGTGGATCCGGCCAACCAGCGATTGCCCGAGGTCAGTCCAGCAGCCAGCAGTACGCCTGCCATCAAGCTGCCAGGGATCACCAACACACACAGCTGCAAGGTGACGCCCAGGCCACGGATGAAGGCATCGCGCTCATAGGCTTCCAGCAAAAAGGCGAAGTTCAGGCCCAGCGGCTTGGCGGCCTGCACCAGCCACGGGAAAAAGCTGTGCTCCAACATGGCCATTCCGTCAGGACGGAGTCTTGCGGTACTTGGCCTGGAGCTCGAACAGGCTTTGCGATGGGCTCAGCCCGTTCTTTTTCACCGTCTCAATCAGCCAGCCGCTGCGGTGCCATTGCTGAATGATGCGGTCAATGGCGGCACTGGCATCGTTCTCGCCCTTGCGCACCCAGATCACCTGGGGCGAGGGAATCAGGTCCTGGGCCAGTGGCAGTTCGTAGTCTTTCCAGTCGCTGCCGGTGGCGACCATGAGCCGCAAGGTGGGGCTGACATGGACGGCGGCATCGCAGCCGCCGCCGCGCAGTGCCAACAGCGATTCGGGCTGACCGCGAAAAGCCTTGATCTTGGCACCGTATTCCTCGATCAGCGGCTTGGTGTAGTTCGATCCTTGCGAGACGCAGACGGTCTTGCCGCGCACGTCGTCCCATTGCTTGAAGCTGCCACCCTTGCGGGTCAGCAGCGCGCCGCCGATCTCCTCAAACGGGGTAGGGGCGAAGTCCAGAATTTCGGAGCGCTCCTGCGTCCAGGACATGTTGGCGATCAGCACATCCACCTTGCCGGACTGCAGAAACTGCACGCGATTGGAAGGCTGGACCTGCACGGCATCCAGCTTCACCCCCAGGCCTGTCGCCACGGCCTGGGCGAGATCGACGTTAAAACCTTCGGGCTTTTGGGTCGCTGGGTTAATCGTGCCAAACGGCGGGCCCGACAGAATGACACCGATGGTGACCTGGCCACGCTGCTTGATTTTGTCGAGCGTGGCATCCGCATGGGCCAGGCTGCCGGTCAGCGCCAGGGCGGTGATGGCGGCGGTGGAGAAAAGGCGATAAATCATGGCAAATGGACAATGGCGGCGCGCCGTAGAGGGCGGCCGCTAGGAGGCTCGGGCTGAGGTGGATTACTTGGACTTGGCGGCCTGCAAGGCCTGTTGCTGCAGTTCCAGCAGTGCCGGCAGCGGTGGCGTGATGCCCAGGCGCTTCTCTGTGGCGATCAACCAGCCCGTGCGGTGCCAGTTCTGGATGACTTGGTCGACTGCAGCAATGGTGTCGTTCTCGCCTTTGCGGGTCCAAACGACGGAAGGCGCCTCACCCAAGGCCAGGGTGATCGGTGCATCAAAATCTTTCCAATCGGCATTGGTTTTGAGCAGGGGGTAAATCAGCGTGGTGTCGTGCACGGAGGCCGCGCAGTTGCCACCGCGCAATGCCAGCAAGGCCTCTGCCGAGCCTTTGAAGCCCTTGACCTGCACACCATAATCGGCCCCCAAAATGCGGGCATAGCTGCCGCCTTGCGAGGCGCAGACGGGTTTGCCTCGCAAGTCTTCCCACTTGGTCAGGCCACTGCCCTTGCGTGCGATGGCGGTGCCGCCCACCTTGTAAAACGGGGTGGGCGCAAAGCCCATCACCTCGGCACGCTCTGGGTTCCAGTCGATGGAGGCGATCAGCAAATCGACCTTGCCCGACTGCAGGAACTGCACACGATTAGAAGGCTGCACCTGAATCAACGTGGCGTCCGCGCCCAGGTCACGCGCCAGTTGGCGTGCGAGTTCGGGGTTCCAGCCAATGAAGCGCTGGTTGGAGGGGTCAATCGAGCCTGTGGGGCCGCCGTTGAGCAACACGCCAATGGTGACGGACTTGTTGGCCTTGATCTTGTCCAGCGTGGCATCCGCATGGGCGCTAGCGGCACACAGCGTCAGGGCAGCGGCGAAGGCCATGGTCGAGAGTTGGGGGGAAGAGAAAGAGACCGTCGAACGCATATGAAATAGGCTGCCTAGGCGCAGAAAAAGGGAGAACAATGACCGCTGATACACACTATTGTTCGGGCTGCGCGCTGTAGGTGACAACGAAGTTTTTCGTGCTTGGGTATGCGTAAGTCTTATAAGTGGTGGCCAAGGCCATGCAGATATGCCATGGCGTGAAACCGCAGGCAGTGCTGAAAATGAAAACGCCCGATGCAATGCATCGGGCGTCTTTTGGCCGAATGGCTCTGGCAGGTGCCAGCAGCCCAAACTGCCCAGCTCAGGAAGGGCGGGCCACGACTCTTGTCTTGGGAGACGCGGATCGAAAGCGTTTGGGTCTGCGCATCGCATGCGCTGCTAGCTGTCTACAGAAGCGCCAACGGCTGAGTGGCCGTATGGCGGTTTGCGTCTATCAAAGCGCCATGTCCGGCACCTTCTTCAGGTCCTTCATGTTTTCGTTGGGCTGCACGCCCGCTTCAATGCCTTGCAGGCTGGGCGAGGCAATGGCCAGGTTCAGCGCTTGCTCGGTGGCCAGCCATTCCTGCTGCAGCAGCGCAGGGTTCTCGTTGAGCTTGACGCCATAGCTCGGCACGATCTTGCGGATCTTGGCTTGCCATTCGGCGCTCTTGACCTTCTCGGGGAATGCCTTTTCCAGCAGGGTCAGCATGATGGCTGGCGAGGTGGAGCCGCCTGGCGATGCACCCAGCAGCGCAGTCAGCGAACGGTCTTGCGCCATGACGACCTCGGTACCGAGCTTGAGGATGCCGCCCTTTTCCGGGTCGTTCTTGATGATCTGCACGCGCTGGCCGGCTTCCCACAGGCGCCAGTCTGCATCCTTGGCCTCGGGCATGTAATGGCGCAATGCGTCCATCTTCTGCTCTTTGCTCAGGCTCAGTTGCTGGGCCAGGTACTTGACCAAGGCAAACTCGTTGACGCCGACCTGCAGCTGCGGGATCACGTTGGCAAAGGTCGTGGCCTTGGCCAGGTCAAAGTACGAACCGTTCTTCAAGAACTTGCTCGACCAGGTGGCGAACGGCCCGAACAGCAGCACGCGCTTGCCATCCAGCACGCGGGTGTCCAGGTGGGGTACGGACATCGGAGGCGAGCCGGTATCGGCCAGGCCGTAGACCTTGGCCAAGTGGCGTTCAGCGATCTTGGGGTCCTCGGTGACCAGGAACTCGCCGCCGACGGGGAAGCCGCCGTAGACCTTGGACTCAGGGATGCCCGACAGCTGCAGCAACGGCAGTGCCGCACCGCCGGCGCCGATGAAGATAAAGCGCGCATCCACCGTCTGGATCTTGCTGCTGTCCTTCATGTCGAAGGCCGACACGCGCCAGGAGCCATCGCTGTTGCGGGTGATGGAACGCACTTCCTGGCCGGTGCTCAGCTTGAAGTTGGACTTGGCCGACAGGTTCTTGTAGAACTGGCGGGTGATTTCGCCCAGGTTCACATCGGTGCCCAGCGGCGAACGGGTGGCGGTCACCACTTCGGCCGGGTCACGGCCTTCCATCATCAGCGGGATCCATTCCTTGATCTTGGCCGGATCAATCGACGACTCCATGCCGGTGAACAGCGGCGAGGCTTCCAGCGCCTTGAGGCGCTTTTGGATGAAGGAGCGGTTTTCTTCGCCGAACACCAGGTTCATGTGCGGCGTGGAGTTGATGAACTCGCGGGGATTGCCCAATACGCCTGTGCGCACCTGGTGCGACCAGAATTGGCGCGACACCTGGAAGTTTTCATTAATGTTAATGGCAGAGGAAATCTGCACATTGCCATTTTTATCCATCGGCGTGTAATTGAGCTCGCACAGCGCCGAGTGGCCGGTGCCGGCATTATTCCAGCCGTTGGAGCTTTCTTCGGCAACCTGGTCCAGGCGCTCGAACAATTCATAGGTCCAGCCGGGTTCCAGCTCCTGCAGATAAACGCCCAAGGTGGCGCTCATGATGCCGCCGCCAATCAGCAGCACATCGACCTGGCGGTCTGCTTTTTCTGCGCGGTATTGGCTACCAAAGAAATACTGGTAACCCACCACGCCCGCACCGACGGCCGCCGCCGATGCGACGAACTTGCGACGGGTGAAGCCCTTCTTGGGCGCTTTGGCAGCGGAGGCCGCTTGGGGATTTTCTGTTGGATTCGTCATTGCTGAAACTCCACAAATTTTTGGATTTTGACAGTGTTGTCGTAAAAGACCATGAATAACCATGGTTTAAGCAGGCTCAATGTCTCTCCGATTCTTGGGTGCCTGTTCTGACGGTATTGAGCTGCTTGGCTTAGGCGGTTTTGAGTAAAGGTTGCCAATGAATATCCGAGGCCGATATTAACGGTGGCTCTGAATATCCATTGGGCTGGAAGTGCTTAATCAGCCATCAAGGGCGCACGGGTATTTGGCGGCGTGCCAAAAACCAATCGGCCAGGCCGGCGCATACCACGGTGGCAGCCACCGGCGTCACCCAGCCCAAGCCCAGTGCAGCGCCGGGCAGGTGCTCCAGCCAGCTGGGCAGCAGGTGGGCCCACTGCAGCGCCTTGGCACCATCGGCCAGGCCAAACACCAGGGCCACCAGCATCACCGGGATGTAGACGCGCGCCGGATGCTGCCAGCGCTGCAGCAGGCTGAGCGAGACCAGCGCAATGGCGGGCGGGTAAAGTGCTACCAGCACCGGGCCGGCAATTTCGATCAGCTGCGCCAGGCCCTGGTTGGCGACGGCCGCGCTGAAGATGCACAAAAACAGCGCCACGCTCCGGTAAGAGAAGCCAGTCAGCTGGCTGAAGAAACTGCTGCAAGCGCTCACCAGGCCGACGCCCGTGGTCAAACAGGCCAGCAAAATCACGGCCGCAATCAGCCAGATGCCGGCGCTGCCAAAGCGGTGCTGTACAAAGGCCGTGAGGATCTGCACACCGGTGACGGCGTTCTGTGCCAGCTCGCCGCTGGTAGCGCCCAGGTAGCACAGCGAGATGTAGACCAGGCTCAGGCACACAGCCGCAATCAATCCGGCATAGATGGCGTAACGGGTGTGCAGACGGGAATCGGTCACGCCGGCATCCTTGATGGCGTTGACGATGACAATGCCAAACACCAGCGAGGCGAGGGCATCCATGGTCTGGTAGCCCTGCACAAAGCCCTGGGCAAAGGCGGCCACCTGCGTGCTGTAGTCGGCACTGGCGGTGCTGTAGCCGCCCACGGGGGCCAGCACCGCCATGCTGCCCAGCGCCAGCAGCGCGGCAATCAGCAGCGGGGTGATGAGCTTGCCCAGCGTGTCCATCAGCTTGCCGGGGAACAGCGACAGCAGCAGCACCAGCGAGAAATAGACAATGCTGAACACCAGCAGCGCAAACGAGGTGTTGCCGACAAAGGGCGCAATGCCCATCTCGAACGAGACGGTGGCGGTGCGCGGCGTGGCAAAGAAGGGGCCGATCGTCAGGTAGATCGTGGTGGCCAGCACCAGGCCAGCGATGCGGCCAATCGGATGGGTCAGCTGGTCCAAGCCGCCGCCCACGCGGGCGAGCGCGACCACGCCCAGCAGCGGCAGGCCCACGCCTGTCAGCAAAAAGCCGGTGGTGGCGCCCAGCAGGTTCTCGCCGGCGGCCAGGCCGACCAGTGGCGGGAAGATGATGTTGCCTGCGCCGAGGAACAGGGCAAAGGTCATGAATCCGAGGGCGATAATGTCCCTGGTTTTCAGTGATTTCATAATGGCTCTTGGTTCTTGCCGGGCAGCGCCCACGGTGGGATGCGGCACACGGCGAATGGAGTCGCGGAAACGGGCATCAGAAAAGGATGGCCCCATCTAGGGCGCTGCTGCCAGGCGCAGTGCCTGCCAGCGTGGCGCGTAGGCGCTAGGTGCATGGCGGCCATGCCAGGGGCATGTCAAACGGGCTGGCTCTCTAGAAAGAGGGCCGCTGGCATCTGATGCGAAGTGGATCCGTATAAACCCTTATTTTCTGCGAAAAATCGTGACCCAGATCATCAAAGGCATATTCACCCCCGGGATAACGTGGGGTGTGTTGCATAAAAGTAGTAAGCACCAGCCCCGCCCAGGGGCGCGGCCCGTTGGCGCTGCCTCTGCCGTGGGCCGCCTGGCAGGAGCCCTGCATGGCTGATTTGTTCAGCCAGGAACCCGCCGCGCCGCTGGCCGAGGCACTGCGCCCCAAAACCCTGGACGAGGTGGTTGGGCAGTCCCATCTGCTGGGAGAAGGCAAGCCCCTGCGGCTGGCCTTTCAGTCCGGTAAACCGCATTCGATGATCTTCTGGGGGCCACCGGGCGTGGGCAAGACCACCCTGGCGCGGCTCACGGCCACGGCGTTCAAGTGCGAGTTCATCGCCTTGTCGGCGGTCTTGTCGGGTGTGAAAGACATCCGGGAGGCCATGGAGCAGGCGAGACAATACCTTGCGCAGGGCAAAAACACCATCTTGTTCGTGGACGAAATCCATAGGTTCAATAAGTCCCAACAAGATGCCCTGTTGCCTCACGTGGAATCAGGTCTGTTCACCTTCATCGGCGCTACCACCGAGAACCCTTCCTTTGAGGTCAACTCGGCGCTGCTGTCGCGGGCGCAGGTGTACGTGCTCAAGTCGCTGACAGAAGCAGAGCTGAAGCTTTTGCTCCAGAGGGCCCGGGAAGAACATGCCCTTGACGATCTGAGGTTTGAAGACTTGGCCGTTGATACCATCGTGGGGTATGCGGATGGTGACGCCAGAAGGTTTTTGAACCTGCTGGAACAGACCAGCACGGCAGCCAAAGCTTCAGGTACCACCGAGATCACGGCCGAGTTTTTGCAGAACGCCTTGAGCTTGAACAGCCGGCGTTTTGACAAAGGCGGCGACAACTTCTACGACCAGATCTCCGCGCTGCACAAATCCGTGCGCGGCTCCCACCCCGATGCCGCGCTGTACTGGCTCACCCGCATGCTCGATGGCGGCGCCGATGCGCGCTACCTGTCCCGGCGCATTGTGCGCATGGCCTGGGAAGACATTGGCCTGGCTGACCCGCGCGCGATGCAGATCGCCAACGATGCCGCGCTGACCTATGAGCGCTTGGGCAGCCCCGAGGGCGAGCTGGCCCTGGGCCAGGCCGTTATCTACCTGGCCATGGCCGCCAAAAGCAATGCGGGCTACAACGCCTACAACCAAGCCAAGGCCTTTGTAAAGCAGGACAAGAGCCGCGAAGTGCCGGTGCACCTGCGCAATGCCCCCACCAAGCTGATGAAGGAGCTGGGCTATGGGCATGAATACCGCTACGCCCATGACGAGCCCAACGCCTATGCGGCCGGTGAGACTTACCTGCCCGAAGGCCTGGACGCGCCCGGTTGGTACCAGCCCGTGCCCCGGGGCCTGGAGCTGAAGATTGGCGAGAAGCTGGCCCAGCTCAAGCGCTGGGACGACGAGGCGGGAGAGCGCTGAGGCCAGCGGCCGCCAGCCAGCCATCCCGGCTGCCAAAATGCAGCCACCATGCCCGTCGGATTAGCGCCCGGCAGGACAATACCGGCCATGATCGTCCGTCCCCCTTTGCATTGGCTGCGCATGCTGTTTGTATGGCGCGGCTCCATCCTGCCGGCCATCACGCCGCAGTTGATCACCATTACCATCCTGGCCGTGGTGGCGACCCTGCTGCACGGCTCCATCCTGAGCTGGAAAGTCTCGCTGAACTTTGTGCCGTTCTCGCTGATCGGCCTGACCCTGGCAATTTTTCTGGGCTTTAGAAACAGCACCTCGTATGCGCGCTTCTGGGAGGCGCGCACCTTGTGGGGCGTTTTGCTAGTGGAGAGCCGGCACCTGACGGCCCAGGCTTTGACGCTGACCCAGGACAGCGGGCAGGCGCGCGCGCTGGGCCTGCGCCTGTGCGCCTTTGCGTACGCGCTCAAGCACCAGCTGCGCGGCAGCGATGCGCGTGCCGATTTGGCGCTGTTTCTGCCGGCGGGCGAGGTGCAGCAGATCAGCCAGGCGCGCTTTCCTGCGGCGGTGGCCATGCTGCAGGTGCAGCGCTGGGTGGGCGCGCAGTGCCAGCAGGGCAGCATTGCGCCTGCCGTGGTGCCCGTGTTCGAGCAAGCGCTGGCGCGGCTGGGCAGTGCCTTAGGCGGCTGCGAGCGCATCGCCAGCACGCCCATTCCCTTCACCTATTCGGTGATCCTGCACCGCAGCATCTACATCTACTGCTTTCTGCTGCCCTTTGGCCTGCTCGACTCCATCGGCACGATGACGCCGGTGATCGTCTGCTTTATCGCCTACACCTTTTTCGCGCTGGAGGCGTTGGGCGCCGAGCTGGAACACCCCTTTGGCCTGGAGGCCAACGACCTGGCGCTGGATGCGATGGTCTACGGCATCGAGGCCTCGGTGCTGGAGATGCTGGGCGAGGCACCGCGCGCTAAGGCACCCGAGGTGCGGGATTTTGTACTGCGTTGAACACCAGGCTGGCGCGCAGCCCTGAGCCGCCCGCCCGGGGAGCCAGGCTAAAACCTGCCTGTTGCAGATGCGCCAGCTTGCCGACAATCGCCAGGCCCAGCCCCGCGCCCTGGCCCAGCGACTGGCCGCTGGCCCCTTGCTGCCAGCGCTGCATGGCGGCCTGGCATTGCGCCTCGCTCATGCCCGGGCCGTCGTCGATGACGGCCAGCTCGATGCGGCTGCCATCTGCTGCCGCCTGCAAGGCCACGGTGACCGACTGGCCGCCATAGCGCAGCGCATTGAGGACCAGGTTGTCGAGCATGGCAGCGAGCAGGTTGGCATCGGCAGCAATGCGCAGCTGCTCGGCCTCGGCCGTATCCAGGCCCTCGGCACCCAGGTCGATCTGGGCACGGCTGGCGGCATCCCAGTGGCGCAGCACCGCCTGCTGCACCAGGTCAGCGGGGGCAACGGTCACCAGCTGCACAGCGCTGGCCTCGTCGCTCAGCGCTAGCAGCAATAGCTGATCGACCAGGTGGCTGGCGCGCGCGACGCTGTCGGAGATGCGCTGCAGTTGCTGCTGCTGAACGGCAGGGTCAGCATGGCCCAGCCCGTAGTCGGCCAGCGCCTTGATACCCGCCAGCGGAGTGCGCACCTCATGGGCCACATTGCCGGCAAATTCGCGCTGGGCTTCGACGTTGTCTGCAATGCGGGCCAGCAGCGCATTGGTGGTGTGGCGCAGCTGCTCGATCTCGCGCGTGGTGGCGGGGGCGCTGTGCTGGATGGGGGTCAGATCATGCGCGTCGCGCTGCGACAGCGAGGTCTGCAGTGCTGCCAGTGGTGCCATGTCCTGGCCGATGCGCTGGCGCAGCCACCACAGCAGCAGGCCCAGCAAGGTCAGCTGCGGGATCGCGGCATACAGAAACAAATGCTGGATCAGGCTGTCGCGCACCCGGGTGGTGTGCATCATCACGACGCTGAATTGCTGCTCGCCCACCGCACTGCGCAGGGCCACAGCCCGCACCAGCTGGCCGTTGTACAGGGTTTCGCGGTAGCTCACCGGCTCACTCTCGTCCCAGGGCAGCAGCGGCAGCGGCTCACCGGCCAGCTGGCTGCCATCGGCGCGGTAAACGGCGTAGTACACATACTCGGCCTGGTCGAAGAGGGCGGCCTTGAGCTCGCTGTCGGTCAGCTGCAAGGCCACCTCGCCGCTGTCATCGGCGCGCAGATGCGAAGCAATCGCATAGGCATCGTCCAGCAAGGCGCGGTCAAAGGCGCTTTGGGTGAAGTGGTTGGCCAGGCCCATCATGAACACGGTGCCCAGCAGCCAGGTCCACACCAGCGGCCCGCGCACATGGCGCAGCACACGCTTGCGCAGCGAGGGCAGGGCGCTGGCTGGTAGCGTTGATGCCGTCATGCGACATCGCCGCTGTCGGCTTCGATCAGGTAGCCAATGCCGCGCAGGGTGCGGATCGCCGCGCCGCTGTGCTGCAGCTTTTTGCGCAGCCGCGAGATAAAGGCTTCGAGCGCGTTGTCGCCCAGGGCCTCGTCAAAGTCCGAGAGCTTGTCCGACAGGCTGCGCTTGCTCACCGCGCGGCCGGGCGGGCTCATCAGCTCCCACAGCACTTCAAACTCGCGCGCGGGCAGGTCCAGCGGCTGCGCAGCGATGCGAAAGCGGCGGTTGTTGCGCTCCAGGCTGAGCTGGCCGACGGTCGATACATCCTGCGCACCGATGGCGCGGCGCACCAGCGCGCGCAGCCGCGCCTCGACCTCGGCCAACTCGAAAGGCTTGCCCAGGTAGTCGTCGGCGCCGCTGTCCAGGCCGGCGATGCGGTCGGGGGTCTGGTTGCGGGCGGTGAGCACCAGCACCGGCGTGTTATCACCGCGCCGCCGGGCCTGCTGCAGCAGGGCCAGGCCGCTGCCCATCGAACTGCCGCGCACGGCGCTGCAGGGCAGGTTCAGGTCGAGCAAGATGGCATCAAAGCGCTGCACCCGCCACCAGTGCTCCGCCGCACCCAGGTCGGCTGCCTGGTCCACATGGTGGCCCGCATCGCGCAGGCTGCTGACGACCACATCGCGCAGCACGGCATCGTCTTCAATCACAAGAATTCGCATGGACTAAGCCTAGCAAAAGCAAAACACAGCAGCCAGAAAAAAGCCTGTTCAGGCCGGGTGGCGAGAACAGGTGCACTGGAGTGCAAAAGCTTAAGAAGACGCCGTCGCGGGTACGGCGTTCTCTTGGGCATGGGCAAAGTCCCGGGCTTCCTTGCGCGATTTGCGCACACCCGACCAGATGGCCCAGAGCAAGATCGCACCGGTCAGCGCCAACAAGGAGGCGCTGATCGGGCGGTTGAAGAACACCGAGGCATCGCCCCGCGACAGCAGCATCGCGCGGCGCAGGTTTTCCTCCAGCATCGGCCCCAGGATGTAGCCCAGCAGCAGTGGCGCGGCCTCAAAACGCAGGACCATCAGCACATAGCCAATGATGCCCAGGATGGCGACCATGTAGATGTCGAACAGGTTGTTGTTGACGCTGTAGACGCCGAGCGCGACGAACACCAGGATGGCCGGGTACATCCAGGCAAACGGAATGCGCAGCAGCGCGACCCACAGCCCGATGGTGGGCAGGTTCAGAATCACCAAGAAGATATTGCCAATCGCGAAGCTGACGATCAGCCCCCAGAACAGCTCGGGCTGCTCGGTCATCAACATCGGGCCGGGCTGGATACCGTGGATGATCAGCGCGCCTAGCATCACGGCCATCACCGCATCACCAGGGATACCGATGGACAGCGAGGGCACAAAGGCGGTTTGCGCAGCGGCATTGTTGGCCGACTCGGGCGCGGTGATGCCTTCGATGGCGCCATGGCCAAAGCGGGAGGGGTCCTTGGCCACGCGCTTTTCGATCGCGTACGACATAAAGGACGCAATCGAGGGGCCCACGCCCGGCAAGGCGCCGAGGAAGGAGCCTAGCGCCGAGCCGCGCAGCATCGGCTTGATGGTGGCGCGGAACTCTTCGCGCTCCGGCACCATGGAGCGCAGGGTGACCTTGTCAGGCTTTTGGTTGGCATCGGCCAGGTTGATACAGCGCATCACCTCGGCCACCCCAAACAGGCCCATCGCCAGCGCCACCAGGTTGATGCCGTCCATCAGCTCGGGGATGTCAAAGGAGTAGCGGGCCACGCCCGAGTTCACATCGGTGCCGATCATCCCCAGCAGCAGGCCGAACACCACCATGCACAGGCCCTTGGTGGCCGAGCCGGCGCTCATCGAGGACGCGGCGACGAGGCCCAGCAGCATCATCGAGAAGAACTCAGTAGGGCCGAACTGCAGGCCGACCTTGGAGATGGCCGGCGAGAACAGCACCAGCAGGATCAGGCCCGACATGGCACCGACCAGCGAGGCAATGGTGGTGACAAAGAGCGCCACCCCGGCCTTGCCTTTGCGCGCCATTGGGTAGCCGTCCAGACAGGTCACTGCCGACGACGGTGACCCGGGCAGGTTCAGCAAGATCGACGCGGTGGAGCCGCCGTACTGCGCCCCGTAGTAGACGCCGGCCAGCATGATGATGGCCGCCGTTGGCGACATATGGTAGGTAAAAGGCAGCAGCAGCGAGATGGCGGCCAGCGCACCAATGCCGGGCAATACGCCGACGACGGTGCCCAGAAATACGCCCAAAAAGCAGTACCAGAGCGTAGAGGGATCGGCCACCACATTGAGGCCCATCCAGAGGTTTCCAAGCAAATCCATACAGATCCTTTGTCAGTACTGGGCTCAGGGCCAGATAGGCAGCGTCATGCGCAGACCAATGGGAAAGATCACGGTGGTCAAGGCCGCTACGGCCAGGCTCACCAGCAGGCGCGTGCGCAAGGCCATCTTGGTGGCCAGCAGCGCGACCAGGCTGGCCGCCAGCGATGCCAGGGCCACGCCCAGCGGGTAGAGCAGCACGGCAAAGGCCAGCAGGCTGGCCACGGACCAAAACAGGTTGCCCCACTGCAGCACGATGGGACTGCCCTGGCGCCACCAGGCGGGTACCGCCAGCAGCAGGCCCAGTCCAAACAGCAGCCAGCCCAGCACGACGGGGAAGTAGCCCGGCCCCATGCGATCGGCGCTGCCAAAGTTGTATTCGCGCCCGTAGAGCGCAAAGAAAAGGCCTGCTGCTGACATCAGCAGGCCGCCGACGATGTCATGGATGTCTCTTGTCATTTTCATTGGGTTCAATCCTGTGTGGTTCCATGCCAGCGCGCATGGGGGCCAGGAATGGGCACGCACGCAGGCGCCGCCACCTTAAAGGCGCTTACCTGACGGGAACCTGAGTGAAGGGGGTGGTCGCGCGCGCAGGCGTGCTGCGGGCGACTGGGGGCAGAGACTGAGAGCGCGGATGGCTACGGGAGAAACGGGAGAAACCGCTCAGTCCAGCGCCGGCAGGTTGCCGGCGAGCTGCGACTGCTCCAGCAAGAAGCTGATCATCGTGCGCACCGCCTTGGTCTGGTGGCGGTTGGGCATCCACAGCAGGTACATGTGGTTGCCGAAAATGCTCAGCCGCCAGTCGCGCAAGGTGGTGACGACCTCGCCGCGCTCGACCTCGGCACGGATCACGTAATCGGGCACGATGCCCACGCCCAGGCCGGCCATGATGCCCTGGCGCAGAAACGGAAAATGCTCGGAGATAAGGCTGGGCTCCAGGCGGATCTCCTTGCGCAGCTCGCCCTGGTAGGCGCGCACCAGCAGCTGCTTGCCCACCACGCCGCTGGTGATCAGCGGCACATGGCGCAGGTCCTCGGGCTGCTGGGGCAGCATGTTCTGGCCGGCGTAGTCGATGCTGGCGCAGGCCACATAGTTCATCTCGCCCATATGGCGGGCGACCAGGTTGTCTGGCGGCGTGGGCAGCACCCGCACTGCGATGTCCACCTCGTCGCGCACCAGGTTGTCCACCCGGTTCTCAAAGATCACATCCAGCACGATATCGGGGTAGAGGCGCTTGAAGGCGATCAGCCAGTCCGTCATCACCAGCTGGCCATAGCCGCTGGGCACCGCCAGCCCGACCCGGCCTTGCAGTCCCTTGCCCAGGCTGCGGATGGTTTCACTGGCGGCGGCCAGCTCGTTGCGGATGCTGCGGCCGTGCTCATACAGGCGCATGCCCACCTCGGTGGGTTCGACCCGGCGCGTGGTGCGGCGCACCAGCTGCACACCCACCGATTTCTCCAGCTGGCCGAGGTGGTAGCTGACATTGGCGCGGCTCATCTTGAGCTTGGCGGCGGCGCGGCTGAGGTTGCCGGAATCAATGATTTCCACCAGCAAGGTGAGGGCGATATGGTCCATGGGATGTGATTGTCCAAATTCTTTTGACAGTCTGTCAATCCTCTATGTGATTGTCAAATAAGCCTAGTTGCACTGACAATGGTTCGCAAGCAATTTTTAATTGATCTACCAGGAGACATGCATGAGCGCAGAGAACGCTGCTGTGGTGAGCCTTGCCCGCGAAGGGCAAGTGTTGGTCGTCACCATCCAGAATCCCCCCGTCAACGCCTTGAGCCAGGCCGTGCGCCAGGGCCTGGCCGATGCCGTGGCCCAGGCGCGCAGCGATGCGCAGGTCAAGGCCATCTTGCTGGTAGGCAGTGGCAAGGCCTTTATCGCCGGTGCCGATATCCGTGAGTTCGGCAAGCCAGCGATGCCCCCCAGCCTGCCCGATGTGCTGGTGCAGCTGGAGAACAGCGACAAGCTGGTGGTGGCTGCCATCCACGGCCCGGCGCTGGGCGGTGGCCTGGAAGTGGCGCTGTCCTGCCACTATCGGCTGGCGGTATCCGGCGCCAAGCTGGGCCTGCCCGAGGTGCAACTGGGCTTGCTGCCCGGCGCCGGCGGCACGCAGCGCACCCCCCGCCTCATTGGCGTCAAGGCCGCGCTGGATCTGATGCTCTCGGGCCGCCACGCCAGCGCTGAAGAAGCACTGGCCATGGGCCTGGTTGACAAGGTCGAGCCCGCAGGCAGCGATGCCCGCACGGCCGGACTGGCCTATGCCAACGCACTGCTGGCCCAGAACGCCCCCGTGCGCCGCACCCGCGAAGCCAGCGCGCTGGCCGACAAGGCGGCATCCCAGGCCGAACTCGATGCCGCCAAGGCCGAGTCGGCCAAGAAAAGCCGGGGCCTGTTCTCGCCCGGCAAGATCATTGAATGCGTGCAAGGCGCGCTCGATCTGCCGTTTGAGCAAGGTATGCAAAACGAGCGCAAGCTGTTTGTGCAGTGCCTGGAGAGCCCGCAGCGCGCCGGCCTGATCCACGCCTTCTTTGCCGAGCGTGAAACCGCCAAGATCCCCGAAGCCAAGGCCGCTGCACCGCGCGCCTTGAACAGCATTGGCGTGGTGGGCGGTGGCACCATGGGCGCGGGCATCACCGTGGCGGCGCTGGATGCCGGCCTGCCGGTGGTGATGGTCGAGCGCGATGAGGAATCCATCGCCCGGGGCCGTGCCAATGTCGAAAAGGTCTACGACGGCCTGATCGCCAAGGGCCGCCTGACCGCCGAGAAAAAGGCCGCCATCATGGCGCGCTACAGCGGCAGCACCGACTACGCAGCGCTGGCCCAGGTGGACCTGGTGATCGAGGCGGTGTTTGAAGAGATGGGCGTCAAGAAGGCCGTGTTTGCCGAGCTGGACAAGGTCTGCAAGCCCGGCGCGGTGATTGCCACCAACACCTCCTACCTGGATATCGATGCGATCGCCGCGAGTATTTCGCGCCCGCAGGATGTCATCGGTCTGCACTTCTTTAGCCCCGCCAACATCATGAAGCTGCTGGAGATTGTGGTGCCCGCCAAGGTGAGCGCCGATGTGGTGGCCACCGCTTTCGAGCTGGCCCGCCGCATGAAGAAGGTGCCCGTGCGTGCCGGTGTCTGCGATGGCTTTATCGGCAACCGCATTCTGGCGGTGTACCGCGAGGCGGCCAACTACCTGCTCGAAGACGGTGCCTCGCCCTACCAGATCGATGAGGCCGTGCGCGAGTTTGGCTACCCCATGGGCCCGTTCCAGGTGGCTGACCTGGCCGGTGGCGACATTGGCTGGGCCACGCGCAAGCGCAAGGCTGCCACGCGCAACCCCCAGGCCCGCTATGTGCAGATTGCCGACCGCATTGCCGAAAAAGGCTGGTTTGGCCAGAAGACCCAGCGCGGCTACTACCTGTACCCGCAAGGCGCACGCATCGGTACGCAAGACCCGGAAGTGCAGGCGATTGTGGATGCCGAGCGCCAGCGCGCTGGCGTGACGCCGCGCAGCTTTAGCAACGCAGAAATCATGCGCCGCTACATGGCTGCCATGGTCAACGAAGGCGCCAATGTGGTGCGCGAAGGCATTGCGCTGCGCCCGCTGGATGTGGACGTGACCTTCCTCTACGGCTACGGCTTTCCGCGTTTCCGGGGCGGCCCGATGAAGTGGGCCGACATGGTGGGCCTGGACAAGGTCCTGGCCGACATCCGCGAGTTTGCCAAGGAAGACGCGCTGTTCTGGACGCCTTCGCCGCTCTTGGTGGAGCTGGTGGAAAAGGGCGAGAACTTCGAGAGCCTGAACAAGGCCGCCTGAGATCTATCTTGCCAACCTGGCCCATCCAGGCCGGCAGCGCAGCCCGGGGCTTTCACACAGCCAAACCCCGGGTTGCTACATAAAAAATAGCTGTTAGCGCTTGTGTGACAAGTGCTGGCGGCGCAAAAAATCACAATCAACGGTCGCTCAGACCCAAGGAGACATGCATGCGTGAAGCCGTCATCGTTTCGACAGCGCGTACGCCGCTGGCCAAATCCCACCGTGGGGAGTTCAATGTTACGCCGGGTGCGCAGCTGGCCGCCTTTTCCATCAGCGCTGCGGTGCAGCGCGCCGGCATTGACCCGGCCTTGATCGAAGACGTGGTGCTGGGCTGCGGCTACCCCGAAGGCACCACCGGCCGCAATATCGGCCGCCAGGCGGCCGTGCGCGCCGGCCTGCCCATCAGCGTGGGCGGCACCGTGGTCAACCGTTTTTGCGCCTCCGGCCTGCAGGCCATTGCCTTTGCGGCCGGCCGCATCATCGTCGATGGCGCACCGGCCATGGTGGCTGGCGGCGTCGAGAGCATCTCGCTGATCCGTTCGAGCAACACCAACCCCGCCGATGCCGACCCCTGGCTGCTGGAGCACAAGCCTGACCTCTTCATGGCCATGATCGACACGGCCGATGTGGTGGCCAAGCGCTACGGCATCAGCCGCGAAGACCAGGATGCCTTCTCGCTGCAAAGCCAGCAGCGCACGGCAGCGGCCCAGGCCAATGGCACCTTCGACAACGAGATCGTGCCCTGCGCCACGCGTATGGCCGAGAAGAACAAGGAAACCGGTGAGGTCAGCTACAAGGATGTGACCGCCACCATGGACAACTGCAACCGCCCCTCGACCACGCTCGAAGGCCTGGCCAAGTTGGAGCCCGTCAAGGGCGCGGGCAACTTTGTCACCGCCGGCAATGCCTCGCAGCTGTCCGATGGCTCGGCCGCCTGCGTGCTGATGGAAGCCAAGGAAGCCGCCAAGCTGGGCCTGGCCCCGCTGGGCGCCTTCCGCGGCCTGGCGATTGCCGGTTGCGAGCCCGATGAGATGGGTATTGGCCCGGTGTTTGCCGTGCCCAAGCTGCTGGCGCGCCACGGCCTGACGGTGCAGGACATTGATCTCTGGGAGCTGAACGAGGCCTTTGCCTCGCAGGCGCTGTACTGCCAGCGCAAGCTGGGCATCCCCATGGACCGCCTCAACGTCAACGGCGGTGCGATCTCCATCGGCCATCCTTTTGGCATGACCGGCGCGCGTTTGACCGGCCACATCCTGCTCGAAGGCCAGCGCCGCAAGGCCCGGGGCGAGAAAGTGAAGTGGGGCGTGGTGACCATGTGTGTGGGCGGCGGCATGGGTGCCGCTGGCCTCTTTGAGATTTTTTAAGGAACTGCGATGGATTTGCAATTCAGCCCCGAAGAAGAAGCCTTCCGCGCCGAGGTACGTGCGTTTCTGAAAGAGAGCCTGCCCCCGGCGCTGGCCGCCAAGGTCAAGGCCGGCCAGCGCCTGACGCGCTTTGACCAGGACAACTGGCATGCCATCCTGAACAAGAAGGGCTGGCTGGCCTACCACTGGCCCCAAGAGTTTGGGGGCACCGGCTGGTCTGCGGTGCAGAAGTTCATCTTTGACGACGAATGCGCCATGGCCGGTGGCCCGCGCCTGGTGCCCTTTGGTCTGTCCATGCTCGGCCCCGTGCTGATCAAGTACGGCAACGAGGCACAAAAGTCCCACTGGTTGCCACGCATCCTTAATGGTGATGACTGGTGGTGCCAGGGCTATTCAGAACCCGGCGCCGGCTCCGACCTGGCCTCGCTCAAGACCACGGCCGTGCGCAACGGTGACCACTACATCGTCAATGGCCAAAAGACCTGGACCACCCAGGGCCAGCACGCCAACATGATGTTCTGCCTGGTGCGCACCAACAAAGAGGTGAAGTCGCAGCAGGGCATCAGCTTTGTGCTGATCGACATGAACCAGCCGGGTGTGGAAGTGCGCCCCATCCGCACTTTGGATGGCGACAAGGAAGTCAACGAAGTCTTTCTGACGGACGTGAAGGTGCCGCTGGAAAACCTGGTGGGCGAGGAGAACAAGGGCTGGACCTATGCCAAGTACCTGCTGACCTATGAGCGCACCGGTATCGCAGGCGTGGGTTTTTCGATGGCCGGGCTGGAAAAGCTCAAAGTGATTGCCCAGCGCGTGCAGCGCAACGGCAAGCCGCTGATCGAAGACCCGCAGTTTGCCACCCGCATGGCCAAGGTCGAGATCGAGCTGCTGAACATGGCCACCACCAACCTGCGCGTGATCGCCTCGGTGGCGGACGGCGGTGTACCGGGTGCGGAGAGCTCCATGCTCAAGATCAAGGGCACTGTCATCCGCCAGGAGCTGCTGTCGCTGATCCGCCGCGCGATGGGGCCGTATGCGCTGCCCTTTATCGAAGAGGCACAGTTTGCCGAGTACGCCGACGCGCCCGTGGGCCCTGCGGAGGCAGCCACAGCGGCAGCCGCCTATTTCAACTACCGCAAGCTGTCGATCTTTGGCGGCTCGAACGAAATCCAGCGCAACATCATCTCCAAGATGATCCTGGGCTTGTAAGGAGACATCGATGAACTTTCAACTGGATGAAGACCGCCGCATGCTGGCCGATGCGCTGGGCCGCTATTTGAGCGAGCAATACAGCACCGACTACCGCAACAAGGCGGCCTACGGCGCCCAAGGCTTTAGCGCCGACACCTACGCCAAGCTGGCGGAGTTGGGTGCTATTGGCGCGCTGTTCAAGGAGGCCGATGGCGGTTTTGGCGGCGATGGCGTGGATATCAGCGTGGTGTTTGAGGCGCTGGGTACGCACCTGGTCGCAGAGCCGCTGCTGGGCGCACTGCTGGTGGGCCGCGCACTGACCGAAGCGGGCAGCGATGCGCAAAAGGCGCAACTCGAAGGCATCATCGGCGGCGAGACGATTGCCGCGCTGGCGCATGACGAGCCGGCCAACCACTATGAGCTGAACCGCGTGGCCACCACTGCCCAGCCCGAGGGCGATGGCTGGGTGCTGAACGGCAGCAAGGCCGTCGTGCTGTTTGGCGACCAGGCACAGCTGCTGCTGGTCTCTGCGCGCACAGGCGGTGCCGTGGGTGACGAGGCCGGCATCTCGCTGTTTCTGGTGCCGGGCGATGCCGCTGGCATCAGCAGCCGGGGCTACGGCCGCATCGATGGCGGCCATGCCGCCGAGCTGGTGTTGGCCAGCGTGAAAGTGGGTGCCGATGCCCTGCTGGGCACGCTGGGCGAAGGCCATGCGCTGCTCGAACGCATCTGCGGCTTTGGCCTGCTGGCGCTGGCGGCCGAATCGCTGGGCGCGATGGATGTGGCCAAGAACCACACCCTGGAATACCTGCGCACGCGCAAGCAGTTTGGCGTGCCGATTGGCAGCTTTCAGGCGCTGCAGCACCGCATGGCCGATCTGTTGCTCGAAGCCGAGCAGGCGCGCTCAGCCGTCATCAACGCGGCAGCGGCCATCGACAACCCCGACTATCTTGAGCGCGAAAAAGCGCTGTCGGCGGCCAAGTACAGCGTGGGCCAGATTGGCACCTTGATGGCCGAAGAGGCGATCCAGATGCATGGCGGCATCGGCGTGACCTGGGAGCTGCCACTGGCGCACTACGCCAAGCGCATCATCATGATCGACCACCAGCTAGGCGACATGGACCACCACCTGGCGCGCTACATGGCGCTGCAGGCGCAGGAACGCGCTGCGCAGAAGGCCGCCTGATGGCGACCGCCAGCAACGCAAACCCCGCGCTGCTGGCGCGCCGCGAAGGCGGCGTGCTGGTGCTGACCAACAACAACGAGGCGGCGCGCAATGCGCTGTCGCCCGATTTCTACCTGGGCCTGACCGCCGCGCTCAAAGCTGCAGCCACCGACCCAGCGGTGGGCGCGATTGTGCTCACCGGTGCGGGCGGGCATTTCTGCTCGGGTGGCGATCTGCGCCGTATTGCCACGCGCCGAGACCAGCCTGCGGAAAAGCGCCGCGAGCTGCTCGAAGGCCTGCATGACCTGGTGCGTGCGCTGCGCGACTGCCCCAAGCCGGTGGTCGCCGCAGTCGAGGGTGCTGCCGCAGGCGCGGGCCTGTCGCTGGCGCTGGCCTGCGATATGTTGGTGGCCGCGCGCAATGCCGCGTTCTCTGTCGCTTATGTGAAGGTCGGGCTGTCGCCTGATGGCGGAGCGACCGCCTTTTTGGCCGAGCACCTGTCGCGCCAGCTGCTGACCGAGCTGTGCCTGAGCGGCGACCGGGTGAGCGGCGAGCGCATGCAGCAGTTGGGCCTGGTCAACCGCCTGGCTGAGCCGGGCGATGCGCTGGCGCAGGCCATCGCGCTGGCCGCGCAGCTGGCCGATGGCCCGTTGCAGGCGATGGCCAGCATCAAGTCGCTGTGCCGCGCCGCCTACGACCACACGCTCGAAGAGCAGCTGGACATGGAGGCCGAGTTGATGGTGCAGGCACAGGGCACGCCCGAGTCGGCAGAAGGCATTGCGGCATTTTTGGAAAAGCGCCCCGCCAACTACCTGCAGCTGCGCCGCTGAGATGGATTGAAAAAAGTGACGCCGGGCTGGCCCGCTTTGCGGCACGCCTGGTGATCCGAGGAGACATGTATGCATCAGGAAGAAAAAGCCGGGGCCTTGCCACTGGCGGGTGTCAAGGTTCTGGATCTGTCCCGGGTTTTTGCGGGCCCGTTGTGCGGCCAGGTACTGGGCGATCTGGGGGCCGAGGTGATCAAGGTGGAGCACCCCAAGCGCGGTGACGACACCCGTGATTGGGGCTTGCGCATTGGCAAGACCGAGACCACCTACTACAACAGCATGAACCGCAACAAGCGGTCCATCACCGTCGATCTGCAAAAACCCGAAGGGCTGGCGCTGATCCTGGCGCTGCTGCCGCAGTTCGATGTGGTGATCCACAACTTCAAGCATGGCGGCGCCGACAAGCTGGGCCTGGGTTACGAGGCCCTCAAGGCCTTGAAGCAAGACATCATCTACTGCAGCGTGACGGGTTATGCCACCGACACCGAGGAGGCGGCCCGCCCGGGTTACGACATCCTGGTGCAGGGCGAGGCCGGCTTGATGGCGATGAACGGCGAAGCCTCGCAGCCGCCGCTGAAGTTTGGCGTGGCCGTCGTGGACCTGATGACCGGCATGAGCGCCGCCCAGGCCGTGCTGGCTGCGCTGTTTGCCCGCGAGCGCACTGGCCAAGGCCGCAAGATCGATATGGCGCTGTTTGACAACGGCATCAGCATCACCGGCTATTACGGGCTCGATGCGCTGTTCATGGGCAAGGACCCGGAGCGCTTTGGCAATGCCCACCCCTCCATCGTGCCCTATGGCATGTTCGAGGCGGCCGATGGCCCGCTGATCATCGCTGTGGGCAATAACTCGCAGTTCGAGCGCTTCTGCCGCGATGTGATCGACCGCCCCGACCTGGCCGATAACCCCAAGTACGCGACCAATGTGGAGCGTGCCAAGGACCGTAAGCTCTTGCTGCCTTTGATGATCGAGACGATCCGCAGTTTTCCGCGCGCAGTCCTGATCGAGCGCCTGACGGCCTGCGGCGTGCCTTGCGGGGAGGTGCTGGGCCTGCACGAGGCGCTGACCTCCGAGCGGGTGCAGCAAGCGGGCCTGGTGCAGAACATGCCCCACCCGGTGGCCGGCCACACTGCCGTGCTGGCGCCGCCCATCCGCATGGATGGCGAACGCCTGCCGATCCGCCACGCACCACCCACACTGGGCGAAGGTACACGCGAAGTGCTGCAAAATCTGCTGCGTTTGAGTGATTCGCAATTGCAAGCACTCCAGGCGCAAGGCGTGCTGACCTTGCCCGATTGATACCGAGGCCCGCAGCTGGCGCACGACGCCGCAGCGGGCCCAGAGTTTATTGTTAGAAAGCTGAGACTATGAAAGTACTGGTACCCGTCAAACGCGTGGTGGACTACAACGTCAAGGTGCGC
>JAVWTB010000007.1:0-198103 GCA_036667955.1 Comamonas sp. | reverse complement strand
AATTGGTAGGTTTGGTGGGCTGGCGCGGCATGGTCGGCTCGGTGTTGATGGACCGTATGCAGGCCGAAGGTGACTTCGCGCTGATCGAGCCGGTGTTTTTCTCGACCTCCAATGCAGGCGGCAAGGCCCCAGCGATGGCGACCGTGCACACCCAGCTCAAAGATGCCAACGACATTGCCGAGCTGTCCAAGTGCGACATCATCATCACCTGCCAAGGTGGCGATTACACCAAGGAAGTCTTCCCCAAAATCCGCGCTGCTGGCTGGAATGGCCACTGGATCGATGCCGCCTCCTCCTTGCGCATGCAAGACGATGCCGTCATCGTGCTCGACCCCGTCAATGACGCCCTGATCCAGCGCAAGCTGGCCGCTGGCGGCAAGAACTGGATCGGCGGCAACTGCACCAACTCCATCTTGCTGATGGGCCTGTCGGGCCTGTTCAACGCCGGTCTGGTCGACTGGGTCTCGTCGATGACCTACCAGGCCGCCTCCGGTGGTGGCGCCAACCACATGCGTGAACTGCTCAAGGGCATGGGCGTGGTGCACGCCGCCGTGGCCGATGAGCTGGCCACGCCCGCTTCGGCCATTCTGGAGATCGACCGCAAGGTTGCCCAGACCATCCGCAGCGATGTGCCCACCGAGTTCTTTGGCGCGCCACTGGCCGGCGGTTTGATCCCCTGGATCGATGCCCAGCTGGACAATGGCCAGTCCAAGGAGGAATGGAAAGGCCAGGCCGAGGTCAACAAAATCCTGGGCACCGATGCCACCATCCCCGTCGACGGCCTGTGCGTGCGCATCGGCGCCATGCGCTGCCACAGCCTGGCGCTGACCCTGAAGCTGAACAAGGACCTGCCGCTGGCCGAGATCGAGGCCTTGATCAAGGGCGGCAACGACTGGGTCAAGTGGGTGCCCAACGAACGCGCCGTGACCGTCAAGGAGCTGACCCCCGCTGCCGTGACCGGTGGCCTGGAAGTGGCCGTGGGCCGGGTGCGCAAGCTGAACATGGGCCCTGAATACGTCTCCGCCTTTGTGATTGGCGACCAGCTGCTGTGGGGCGCTGCCGAGCCGCTGCGCCGCATGCTGCGCATCCTGCTGGCTGCCTGATCAAGCGACTGAAATACCACACCTTCCGGCTCTGCAGACAGCAGCCGGAAGGTGTTTTTCATGGCGTTTTGGCAGGACGGCGGACACGGCTCAGCCCTGTGTCCAGCCGCTAAAAAGTTGCTCCAGAGCAACAATCCGGCGAGCCATCCCGGCCCCGAGCGCCCGATCAAAAAAGAAGCCCGTTGCTTAACTTGTCACCCCAAGACATTACTGTTAAGGTGCTTTTTACTGATAATTACCAATTTCGCGTCTTAGGGGGAGGGCTTTCTCATGGGTACAAAAACAACCCCGCACGCTTCTACTATTATTCAATCAAATAGCACTATGCATCGCTGGAAAATCACTGCGCTTGCCGCCGCCATGGCAGCCTTTGGACTGTATACAGGGGAGGCAGCGGCACTCGCGCTGGGCAAGATCAATGTGAAGTCCGCGCTGGGCGAGCCCCTGCGCGCGGAAATCGAAGTTCCGCAGATCAACGACGCCGAAGCCGACACCTTGCAGGTCAAGACGGCATCGTCCACTGTTTTCCGCACCCAGGGCATGGACTACTCCGGCACTGCCAGCTCCGTGCGCGCCCAGTTGCAGCGCCGCGCCAACGGCACGGCGGTGATCGTGTTGACCACCCAGCGCCCGGTCAACGATCCCTTTGTCGACTATGTGATTGATGCCAACTGGAACTCGGGCCAGGTCGTGCGCAGCTACACCATGCTGTTTGATCCGCCCAACCTGCGCAAGGCCGAAGCCGCTGTCACCATCGCCCCGCAAATCAGCGCTGCGGCCAGCCCCGCAGCCCGCCCACCCGCACCCCCTGTGCGCGTGATCGAAGAGCCTCTGGCATCGGCCACGCCAGCGCCAGCCCCGGCCACCCGCAGTGCTGCTGTCGCGCCCCGCCCTGCGCCGCGCGCCAATGTGCCAGCCACTGCCAGCAACAACACTGGCGGCGACACCGTGCGCACCCAACGTGGTGACACGCTGGGCCGCATCGCCGCACAGAACAAGCCTGCCGATATCTCGCTCGACCAGATGCTGGTCGCCTTGGTGCAAAGCAACCCGCACGCTTTTGTTGGCGGCAACGTCAACCGCATGAAGGCTGGCGTCAACCTGACCATGCCGTCCGCTGAGCAAGCCCGCGCCGTCTCGCCACGCCAAGCCCGCCAGATGGTAGCCGCGCAAAGCCGCGACTTCAACAGCTACCGCAGCCAACTCGCCGCCAAGGCAGCACCGGCCCAGGTCGCCACCGACACGCGCGCAGCCAGCGGCAAGGTCGAGGCCTCTGTCGACGACAAGAAGCCCCAGAGCGTCGCTCCCGACCAGCTCAAGCTGAGCAAGGAAGCCGCCAAGGGCAGCAAGTCTGCAGAAGCGAGCGTCGCCAGCGCCCAGCAGGCCAATGCCACGCAGGAGCGCACTTCCGAGCTGAACAAGAACATCGAAGAGCTGAACAAGCTCAAGCAAGCCGCTGCAGGCACCGCTGCCACGGCGGCATCCGCTGCGGCCCCCGCAGACAGCAAACCCGCTGCTACGGCGACTGTGCCTGCCACCGGCAATGCGTCAGCGGCCGCTGCACCTGCGACTCCGCCCGCCGCCGCTCCAGCGGCAGCGCCCACCACACCGGCAGTAACCGCTGCAACGCCTGCGCCAGCCGTGGCAGCTGCTGCGTCACCCGCAGCGAGCACCGGCGATGCTGCCGCGCCTGTGGCAGCCCCTGCCGCAGCGCCCACTCCGGCACCTGCTCCGGCAGCCAAACCCAAACCCGCACCCGCTCCAGCCCCCATCGAAGAGCCCAGCTTTGTCGATGAACTGATGGAGAACCCGCTGCTGCCAGCCGCGGGTGGCCTGGCCATCCTGGCCCTGCTGGGTGGCCTCTGGTACCGCAGCAAAAAGCGCAAGGAAGGCGTGGACGCCGCCACCGACTCGGTGCTGGAGAGCAGCCTGGCGCAAGACTCCTTCTTTGGCGCCAGCGGCGGCCAGCACATCGACACCTCGGTCAGCGCGATGACCACCGGCAACTCCTCGCTGGCCTACACCCCCAGCCAGCTCGATGCCGGCGATGTGGACCCCGTGGCCGAAGCCGACGTCTACCTGGCCTATGGCCGTGACCTGCAGGCCGAAGAAATCCTCAAGGAAGCGCTGCGCACCAGCCCCACCCGCAGCGCGCTGCATGCCAAGCTGGCCGAGATCTACGCCAAGCGCAAGGACCGCCTGGCGCTGGAGAGCATTGCCAAGGATGCACGCCAGCTGACCGGCGGCACTGGCCCCGATTGGCTGCGCATTGCAGCTCTGGGCCAAGAGCTGGATGCGGCCAACCCGATCTACCAGAACAACACGGCTACCGTGCCATCGGCCGAGATCGCCACGCCTGCAGCACTGGCCGCCGCAGCTGCCGCCGCACGTGCCGAGCCGATTCCGTTCGAGAACACCCTGCCGCCTACGACGATGGCAGCGGCCGACCCTGCCAGCGCATTCAGCCCCTCCACCGGTCTGGATTTTGCGATGAGCAGCCAGTTGACCGAAACCCCGGATGCAACGGCACGCTACCAGGCTCCGGCCCCAGCAGCTCCCGTTGCAGCGCCACCCGCCCCGGCTGCCGATGCAGGTCTGGCCTTCGAGGCCCTGGCACCGGCTGCGGCCAAGCCTTCGATGTCGATGGAAGATTTCGACCGCCAGCTGGCAGAAGCACTGAGCATTCCGTCAGAGCTGTCACCCAGCCCTTCGCCCGAAGCTGCCCAGAGCCTGGAGACCCAGCCTGGTTCCTTGGATTTCCAGCTGAGCGATTTCGACAGCCAGAGCACGGCGCAGATGCCCATCGGTGACAAGCGTGCGCCGACCATGGACTTCGACATGACCTCGCTGGCACTGGACCTGCCTGGCTCCGGCGAGCCAGACCATACCCACCCGGTGACCTTGGCCGACGACATGGCCGGCCTGGAGATAGACGACAGCGACCCGCTGGCCACCAAGCTGACCCTGGCCCAGGAATTCCTGGCCATCGGCGACAAGGAAGGCGCCCGCTCGCTGGCTGAAGAAGTCATGGCCGAATCGTCCAGCGCCACCGTCAAGGCCCAGGCCCAGCGCCTGCTGGACCAAAGCCGCTGACCGCAGAAATCGCCTCTGCTCCAAGCCCCGCATTGCGGGGCTTTTTCATGGCCGGGCCCGCTGGCACCAGCAGTTATGATGGGCGCCATGCGAATCGCCCTGGGCATCACCTATAACGGACAGGCCTACCAAGGCTGGCAAAGCCAGCCCAGTGGAAACACTGTCCAAGACCACCTTGAAGCGGCACTGAGCCGTTTTGCCGCCTCTCCCATCTCCACCATTTGCGCTGGCCGCACCGATGCCGGTGTCCACGGTCTCATGCAGGTCGTGCATTTCGATGCGCCGGTCGAGCGTGCCGAGCCTTCCTGGGTGCGCGGCACCAACACCTTTTTGCCCAAGGATATTGCCGTCCAATGGGCGCGCACCGTACCCGGTGCCTTCCACAGCCGCGCCTGCGCCACCTCGCGCCGCTACGGCTACGCGCTGCTGCAGTCGCCGGTGCGCCCCAGCGTCGAGTCCGGCCGCGTCGGCTGGGTGTTCCAGCCCCTGGACATGGAAGCCATGCAGCGCGCTGTGCAGTACCTGCTGGGCGAGCATGATTTTTCGTCCTTCCGCGCAGCGGGCTGCCAGGCCAAATCGCCGATCAAGACCTTGTACGCCATCGACATTGGCCGCAGCACCCAGCGCCCCAGCGCATCACGCGACGGGGTGCCGTCCTGCTACTGGCGTTTTGACTTTCAGGGCAGTGCCTTTTTGCACCACATGATCCGCAACATCATGGGCTGCCTGGTGGTGATCGGCCAGGGCGTCAAACCGCCTGAATGGATGCTGGAGGTGCGCGACGCGCGCAGCCGCGAGACCGCCGCCCCCACCTTCTCGCCCGATGGCCTGTACTTTCTGGGCCCCCAGTACGACGCGCACTGGGGTCTGCCCACCGAGGCCATCTCTTTTGACTGGTTTGCCTGAACAAGGATCCCCATGACTGCCATCCAAGCCACAGCGGGCCGCACCCGCATCAAGATCTGCGGACTGACCCGCGAGCAAGACGTGGACGCGGCCGTGGCCGCCGGGGCCGATGCCATCGGCTTTGTGCTCTACCCCGCCAGCCCCCGGGCCGTGACCATCAAGCGCGCCGCCGAGCTGGCACGCCGCCTGCCCGCTTTTGTGACGCCGGTGCTGCTCTTTGTCAATGAGCCCCCTCTACAGGTGATGGCGGCCTGCGCCCAGGTACCCGGCGCGATAGCGCAGTTCCATGGTGACGAGACGCCCGAGCAGTGTCTGGCCTCCACCGGCGGCGGCGAGCGCAGCTTTTTGCGCGCTGCGCGCATACCCCTAGGCGACGCTGCACTGCAGTTTGACCTCGTAGAATATGCCCATCGTTATTCACACGCCAAGGCCATCCTGCTCGACGCCCATGTCGAAGGATTCGGCGGCGGCGGCAAAGCATTCAATTGGTCACTGCTTCCAACAAACGTAGCCTCTCATCTCGTTTTGTCTGGTGGACTCACGCCTGCAAACGTGACCGATGGCATTGTGCAAGTCAGACCGCGCTGCATCTCGCTCGCGGTGGATGTCAGCTCCGGCGTTGAGATGACCGGTGCCGATGGCAAGGCCATCAAGGGCACCAAGGACGCCGAAAAAATCCAACAGTTTGTCGCGGCCGTGCGCGCTGCCGACACACTACTTGCCAAGAATCCCTTCCATGTTTGAATACCAGCAACCCGATCTCGCGGGCCATTTCGGCCCCTACGGTGGCAGTTTTGCCAGCGAAACCCTGACCCACGCCTTGGTGGAGCTGCGCGAGGCCTATGCCAAGTACCAGCACGACCCGGAGTTCCTGCGTGAATTCCACTACGAGCTGGCCCACTATGTCGGCCGACCCTCGCCGGTCTACCATGCAGCGCGCATGTCGCGCGAAATGGGTGGCGCGCAGATCTACCTCAAGCGCGAAGACCTCAACCACACCGGCGCCCACAAGATCAACAACGTGATCGGCCAGGCCATGCTGGCCAAGCGCATGGGCAAGCCGCGCATCATTGCTGAGACCGGTGCCGGCCAGCACGGTGTGGCCACCGCCACCATCTGCGCCCGCTATGGCCTCGAATGCGTGGTCTACATGGGCAGCGAAGACGTGCGGCGCCAAAGCCCCAACGTCTACCGCATGAAGCTGCTGGGCGCCACCGTGGTGCCCGTCGATTCGGGCAGCAAAACGCTCAAGGACGCACTCAACGAAGCCATGCGCGACTGGGTGGCCAACGTGGACAACACCTTCTACATCATCGGCACCGTGGCGGGCCCCCATCCCTACCCGATGATGGTGCGCGACTTCCAAAGCATCATTGGCAACGAGTGCCTGAGCCAGATGCCGGCCTTGTTCAAGGAACAGAACATAGCTGCCGAGCAGCCCGATGCGGTGATCGCCTGCGTAGGCGGCGGCAGCAATGCGATGGGGATTTTCTACCCCTATATCCCTTACGAGAACACGCGCCTGATCGGCGTGGAAGCCGCGGGCGAAGGCCTGGACAGCGGCAAGCACTCGGCGTCGCTGCAGCGCGGCTCCTCAGGTGTGCTGCACGGCAACCGCACCTATATCCTGCAAGACGACAACGGCCAGATCACCGAAACCCATTCGATCAGCGCGGGCCTGGACTACCCCGGCGTGGGCCCGGAGCACGCCTGGTTGCAGGAAATCGGCCGCGCCCAGTACGTCGGCATCACCGACCAAGAAGCGCTCGACGCCTTCCACTACCTCTGCCATACCGAAGGCATCATCCCCGCGCTGGAATCCAGCCATGCCGTGGCCTATGCGATGAAGCTGGCCAAAACCATGCGCGCCGACCAGTCCATTCTCGTCAGCCTCTCCGGCCGTGGCGACAAGGACATCGGCACCGTGGCCGATCTCTCGGGCGTTGATTTCTACGCCCAACCTTCCAGCCGCGGTGTGGCCGTCAAGGGAAGCTATACAAAATGAGCCGTATTGCCGCAACTTTCGACCAGCTGACGCTGGCCGGCCGCAAGGCCTTGATCCCCTATGTCACCGCAGGTTTCCCGTTTGCCGACATCACGCCCGCGCTGATGCACGGCATGGTCGATGCTGGTGCCGATGTCATTGAGCTGGGCGTGCCCTTCTCCGACCCAATGGCTGACGGCATCGTCATCCAAAAGGCCGGCGAGAAAGCGCTGGCGCTGGGCATTGGCATGAAGCAGGTGCTGGCCATGGTGGCCGAGTTCCGCCTCAAGGACCATGCCACGCCGGTGGTGCTGATGGGTTATGCCAACCCGGTCGAGCGCTATGACCAGATCAACGGCAGCGGCGCCTTTGTGCGCGATGCGGCCGCTGCCGGTGTGGACGGCCTGCTGGTGGTAGACTACCCGCCCGAAGAATGCGAAGCCTTTGCGGCCGATCTGCGTGCGCATGGCATGGACCTCATCTTCCTGCTGGCGCCCACCTCGACCCCCGAGCGCATGCAGCAAGTGGCGCGCGTGGCCAGTGGTTATGTGTACTATGTCTCGCTCAAGGGCGTGACCGGTGCCGGCACGCTCGACACCGCAGCGGTCGAGGCCATGCTGCCGCTGATCCGCCAGCATGTGCATATCCCTGTGGGCGTGGGCTTTGGCATTCGCGATGCGCAGACGGCACAGGCCATCGGCAAAGTGGCCGATGCTGTCGTGATCGGCACCCGCATCATCCAGCTGATCGAAAACCAGCCGCACGAGAAAGTCGTGGCGCTGGTAGCCGATTTTCTGCGTGGCATCCGCAAGGCGCTTGACGCATAATGCGCCTCCTGGGCTGCGCAGTGCGCAGCCCCATGAGTGCGAGAGCAAAGGAAAACAACCATGTCCTGGCTAGAGAAACTGTTACCCGCCAAGATCCAGCATACCGACCCGGCCGATCGCCGCCAGATGCCCGAAGGTCTGTGGATCAAGTGCCCAGCCTGCGAAGCCGTGCTGTACAAGGCCGACCTGGAGCACAACTTCAATGTCTGCCCCAAGTGCAGCCACCACCACCGCATGTCGGCGCGCGCGCGCCTGAACCAGTTCCTCGACGCCGAAGGCCGCTACGAGATTGGCCAGGAAGTGCTGCCCGTCGATCCGCTCAAGTTCAAGGACAGCCGCAAGTACCCAGAGCGCCTCAAAGAAGCGCTGGAAAACACCGGTGAGACCGATGCGCTGGTGGTGATGGGCGGCTCGGTCAAGAGCATCAACCTGGTCGTGGCCTGCTTCGAGTTCGAATTCATGGGCGGCTCCATGGGCTCGGTCGTTGGCGAGCGCTTTGTGCGCGGTGTCGAAACCGCCATGGAGCAAAAAGTGCCCTTTGTTTGCTTCACCGCCACCGGTGGCGCACGCATGCAAGAAGGCCTGCTCAGCCTGATGCAGATGGCCAAGACCAATGCCGCGCTGACCCGCTTTGCCAAAAAGGGCCTGCCCTATATCAGCGTGCTGACCGACCCCACCATGGGCGGCGTGTCTGCCGGTTTTGCCTTCATGGGCGATATCGTCATGGCCGAGCCCAATGCGTTGATCGGCTTTGCCGGCCCGCGCGTGATTGAGAACACCGTGCGCGTGAAGCTGCCCGAAGGCTTCCAGCGCGCCGAGTTCCTGCAGCAAAAGGGTGGCGTAGACATGATTGTCGACCGCCGTGAGCTGCGCGACCGCATTGCCAGCAGCTTGGCCATGCTGCAGCGCCTGCCGGCTGACGCTGTCTCCTGATCGGCCTGCGGCCTTCTGGGCCGCTACCCCCAAGAAAACCGCCTATGGCGGTTTTTCTGCGTCTAGGTCTAGGCCCTGGCCCCCACTACGACATCACACGGCCATCAACAAGCGCGACTGCAGGTGCGCGAGCATGATGGCGATGATCTGCAAGCCCACCAGCAGCACGATGGGCGAGAGATCGACCCCGCCGACCAGCGGAATGATCTTGCGCAAGGGGCGCAGCAGCGGGGCGGTGAGCTGGTAGAACACGGCATTCATCACCGCATTGCCCGAGGCCAGCCAGGACAGCACCGCATGCACCAGGGTGATGACCACCATCGTGGAGATAGCGATATTGGCCACGCCAATGGTGGCCACCACCAGCACCGACAGCAGCGATGCCAGGCCGCCCGACAGCAGCCACAGCAGCACAAACTGCAGCAGCTGCACCAGCCAGGCGCCCAGGATGCTGGCCCAGTCACCGCCCGGCAGGCCCTTGGTGATTCTGCGCAAGGGCAGCACCATCCAGCTGGTCAGCGCCAGCACCAGCTGCCCCAGGGGGTTGTTGAAGGACACCCGCTGGTACTGCATATACCAGCGCAGCAGGCAGGCGCCAGTCAGCAAGCCACCGGCGATGTTGAGCAGCAGGGACAGGATTTGAAAAAGCATGGGTGTTTCCAGTCGGGGGCCATCCCGTTTGCAATGTGATCTGCTATGTAAAAGGAAGCTGACAAGCCAATGGCAAAGGGCTTGGTGCGGATATTTTATGGCCCCGGGCAGCGCCTGGATCGGCAAATCCCCCAGGCCGCCAGGGACGAAAAGCGGTGCGGCAGTCGGACACTACGGCTTTTGCGGGCACAGCCGCCATTAAAAATCTTAAAATGTCAGGTTTTGGCCGTTTACCAGCGCAATGCTGGCCTCTTCATGTCTGAAAACCACACCACTCCCGAGACCGCGCCGGTTGCGCACGACGAAAACCAACTGATTGCCGAGCGCCGCGAAAAACTCAAAGCCCTGCGCGAAGCACAGCGCCAAGGCAAAGGTGTGGCTTTCCCCAATGACTTCAAGCCCGCCGACCGCGCAGCCGACCTGATCGCCGCCCATGCGGACAAGGATGCCACCGACCTGGAAGCCGCCGCCATCACGGTGAGCGTGGGCGGACGCATGATGCTCAAGCGCGTCATGGGCAAGGCCAGCTTTGCCACCGTGCAAGATGCCACCGGCCGCATCCAGCTCTACGTCACCCGCGACACCGTCGGTGAAGAGGTCTATGCCGACTTCAAGAAATGGGACCTGGGCGACATCATCGGCGCCGAAGGCCTGCTGATGAAGACCAAGACCGGCGAGCTGTCGATCAAGGTCAGCAAGATCCGCATGCTCACCAAGAGCCTGCGCCCCATGCCCGACAAGTTCCACGGCATGGCCGATCTGGAGCAGAAGGTGCGCCAGCGCTATGTCGACCTGATGACCGATGAAGACGCACGCAAGCGCTTTGTGGCCCGCTCCAAGGCGGTGTCCGGCATCCGCGAGTTCATGGTCGAGCACGGTTTCCTCGAAGTGGAAACCCCCATGCTGCACCCCATCCCTGGTGGTGCCAATGCCAAGCCCTTCATCACCCACCACAATGCGCTGGACCAGGAGATGTACCTGCGCATTGCACCTGAGCTCTACCTCAAGCGCCTGATCGTGGGCGGCTTCGAGCGCGTGTTCGAGATCAACCGCAACTTCCGCAACGAAGGGGTGTCGGTGCGCCACAACCCCGAGTTCACGATGATGGAGTTCTACGCGGCCTACTGGAACTACCGCGACCTGATGGACTACACCGAAGCGCTGATCCGCGATGCGGCGATGAAGGCCGTGGGCACCCTGGAGCTGACCTACGGCGGCAAGCCCGTGGACCTGACCCAGCCCTTCGAGCGCCTGACCATCACCGAAGCCATCGTCAAGTACACCGATGCCGGCGAGAACGTGGGCAACCGCGAGTGGCTCACCAATGCCTTGAAGAAGCTGGGCATGAAGGAAGACAAGGACAAGCTGGCGGGCCGCACCCTGGCAAGCTTGCAGGTGCTGTACTTCGAAGAAACGGTCGAAGACAAGCTCTGGAACCCCACCTTCATCATGGAGCACCCGACCGAGATCAGCCCGCTGGCCCGCGCCAACGATGACCGCCCCGAAGTGACCGAGCGCTTTGAGCTCTACATCACCGGCCGCGAATTCGGCAATGGCTTCTCGGAGCTGAACGACGCCGAAGACCAGGCTGCCCGCTTCAATGCCCAGGTTGCAGCCAAGGATGGCGGCGATGACGAAGCCATGTACTACGACCACGACTTTGTGCGCGCGCTGGAGTACGGCATGCCCCCCACCGGCGGCTGCGGCATCGGTATCGACCGCTTCATGATGCTGCTGACCGACAGCGCCAGCATCCGCGACATCATCTTGTTCCCCGCACTGCGCCGCGAGCAATAACGCGCTCCGCAGGCCCTCGGCCTGCCAGCAGCGCCAAGCGGCATAGGCTCTCCCAAGCGCCTATGCCGCTTTTTCATGCCCGCCTGCCGCCGATATACTGGCCTGCATGCAAATACCCCGCTACTGGGCGCAAACGCGCCTGCGCCATGAAACCGGCCGCCGCCATGGTGCCACCGTACAACGCTGGGGCTGGTCCGACCAGAGCGCCGAGGCCGCGCAAGCCCATGCCCAGGAGCGCGCCCAGGCCGCGCTCGACCAGGTGCTCAACGCTCCGCAGCGGCGCAACCTGGATGCCAGCTTTCAGCGCATGGAGCGGCTGGGCGAATACGGCCTGAACGACCAGACCCCTATCCGAGAAGAGATTCTTGCGCAGCGTGGCCAGACGGTGATGACCCGCAACAGCTACGGTGCGCACTGCCTCAACACCCCCCACGTGGCCATCGCCGACATGGACTTCCCCCCAACGCCCACGCCGCCCAGCCTCGCGCTGCTGCTCATCACGGCGGCCATGGCACTGGCCGTCTGCTTTGTCCTGTTTGCCTTGGGCGCCCTCCTGGTCGCTGCCATGGTTCTGGCAGGTGCCGCCCTGGTGCTCGCCCTCTGGCTCAAACGCTGGCTGGCTGCCAGGCAAAAGCTGGCCAGGCGCGCCGATCCGCGGCAAGCAGCGCTGGAGCGCGTGACCACCTTCAGCCAGCAGCACCCAGACTGGGGCTTGCGCGTGTACAGCACGCCCAAGGGGCTGCGCATCATCGTGACCCACCAAACCATGCTGCCCAGCGACAGCACGGTGCAGGCCTTGTTCTCCGCCCTGCAGGTCGACCCCATCTACCAGCGGCTGTGCCTGCAGCAGCAGTGCTTTCGCGCCCGCGTCACGGGCAAGCCCTGGCGCATGGACATGTCCGGCCCCAGCCCCCAAGTGCGCCGCTGGCCGGCAGCTGACAACCAACTGGCCGCCCGGGCAGACTGGACGCATACCTATGACAAGCAGGCGGCGCAGTACAGCGCCTGCCAGTTCGTTGCCCAACTGGGGCAGGCCGGCATGGCGGCCGCCGACATCCAGACCCTGGTCGATTGGCACGATGAGGCCTGCCGCGCCCATGAAAGCCAGCTCCCATTGGCCTGAACCCAGCGCCCCCCTGGTCGCCGATAATCAAAAGATCCCCAAGCACGGGCCCCTCTGGCGCCCGCTGCGCTCTCCGCTCCCGCCATGAACCGACTCAAACTCCTGATCCCCGAATGGGCCACCGAATGGGTGGACGTCATCGTGCCGGCCATGCAGATCACTCTGGTCTTGCTGCTAGCCATCGCGCTCAACTACGTCACCCGCAAGCTCATCACCCGCATCGCCCAGCACTACCACTGGCCACTGGAGCTGGCCGTGCCCATCAAGGGCCTCGTGCGCTGGCTCATCATTGGCGGCACCTGCCTGCTGATTCTGGAACGCCTGGGGGTCAGCGCCACCGTGCTGTGGACGGCCTTCTCGGGCTTTGCAGCCGTAGGCGCGGTGGCCTTTTTTGCCGCCTGGAGCGTGCTGTCCAACTTCTTCTGCGCGGTGCTGATCTTTACCGTGCGCCCCTACCGCCTGGGCGACTACATCGAGGTGCTCGACGGGCTGGACAAGCCCGGCGCCAAGGGCCGGGTGGTGGATATCAACATGCTCTACACCACCCTCGAAGACTTTGTGGCCGACAGCAGCCAAAGTGTGGTGCTGCAGATCCCCAACACCCATATCTTCCAAAAGGTGGTGCGCCGCTGGACCGATGACCCACCGCCCCAGCAACCGCCAGCGGCCAGCCCCGCCGCACCCGCAGATACGCCCGCCGTCCCTTGACGGGAGCGCACACGGTACCCGGCCAGCGGCTGTCAGCGCCAGCCTACCTCTACTTACATCTTCGGCCCACGGCGGCGCCCAGGGCCCCTGTTTAAGATCAAGCATCACATGACAACAGGAGGTGTTCGATGCTGAAGTGGGCCATTATTTTTGCGGTGATCTCGCTGCTGGCGGGTGTATTTGGTTTTACCGGCGTGGCCTCGGGCGCGGCGGGCATTGCCAAAATCCTTTTCTTCATCTTTATCGCCATCACGGTGGTTTTCCTGGTGATTGCCCTGCTGGGTGTCGGCGCTGTTGCCTAAGCTGCATTCCAGTCCAACCTCAAATGCCTGCCTTGTGCAGGCATTTTTCTGGGCCTATCACGGTGAGACAGTGCTTGGCAGCACCGCACGCTGCGCCGGGTCCAACTGCCAGCGCTGGCCGTGGAAGGCCTGCACGCTGTCGCGGTGGGCCACCGACACCAGAGCCCCACCACGCTCGCGCACCAGTTGCTGCAGTTGCCCATAGACCTGCGCCTCCGTGGCCTGGTCCAGCGCACTGGTCGCCTCATCGGCAAACACCCAGGCGGGTCGTTTGAGCAGCACCCGCGCAATGGCCAGGCGCTGCTGCTCGCCACCCGATAGCACGGCATTCCAGGCAGCGACCTCGTCCAGCCGCGCCGCCAACTGTGGCAGTTGGGCTGCCGCCAACGCCGCTTGCAACTGCGCATCGGTATACGTGGCGGCGGCCTGCGGATAAGCGAGCGCCTGGCGCAAGCTGCCATCGGGGAAATAAGGGCGCTGCGCGATGAACATGCTGTCCATCGGCCGCTGCACCCGCCCACTGGCAAACGGCCAGATGCCAGCCAGGCTGCGCAGCAAGGTGGATTTGCCGCTGCCCGAGCTGCCACTGATCAGCAGTTGCTGACCAGGGTCGATCTGCAAGTCGGCATGCTCGATGACCACCCGGCCATCGGGCAGCGCCACCTGCAGGCCCTGGGTCTGCAGCTGCTCGCCCTCTTCCAACACCGCCCCTTGCGGCTGCGCCTGGGCGCGCAAACCCGCCTCAAAGCTGGCCAGGCGCTGGCTGGTGGCGCGCCATGCTGCAATATCGCTGTAGTTGTTGACGATCCAGCTGAGCGAATCCTGCACCTGGTTGAAGGCCGAAGTGATCTGCATCAGCTGCCCCAGCTGGATGGCCCCGCTGAAAAAGCGCGGCGCAGCAACGATGAAGGGAAAGACCACGGCGGCCTGGCCAAAGAAATTGCTAAACCAGGCCAGGCGCTTTTGCTGCTTGATGAGCAGCAGGTAGTTGGCCAGCACATCGCCAAAGCGCAGGCGCAGCTGCTCGCCCTCCACCCGCTCACCCTCGTCCATCGCAATCGCCTCGGCATGCTCGCGCACCCGGATCATGTGGTGCCGGTAGTTGGCCTCCAGGCGCTGTTGCTGGTTGTTGAGCCGCACCTGGGGCTTGCCCAGCCACAGCGAGATGGCGCTGCCCACCAGGCAGTAGAGCACCGCCACCCAGACCATAAAGCCGGGAATATGCAGGCTGCCGCCACCCAGCACCGCAGGCAGGCTCAGGTCCATCGCGGCGCTCAGGCCCCAGAGAATGCCGACAAAGCTGACAAAGGTGACCAGGGCATTCAAGAGCCCCATGCTGAGCGTGACGCTGTAGCCGCTGAAAAGGTTGATGTCTTCCTGAATGCGCTGGTCAGGGTTGTCCGGTGCCTGCTGCCCAGCGCCATAGCGCCCCAGCTCCATGCGGTAGAAGGCCTTTTTGGCCAGCCAGCGGCCCTGCAGGTGCGCAGTCAGCCAGCGCCGCCAGTGCCACTGCAGCAGCTGGGTCAGGTAGAACTTGTAGACCGCAATGACGATGTAGGCCAGGGCCAGCCACAGAAAACGCCAGAGCTGGTGCCAGAACACATTGGCCTGCTTGTTTTGCAGCGCGTCGTAGAACAGCCGGTTCCAGTCATTGATCTGCACCAGCATGAACACGGCAGCCAGGTTGAGCGCCACAATCGCCACCAACAGGCTCCAGGCACGAAGCCTGTCTTCGGAGACAAAATAGGGCCGCGTGAGCGCCAAGGTCTCGCGGCTGGCCAGCGCCATGCGGCGCAAGGAGTGCTGAAGGGGCATATGCTCTTTGCCATCTGTGGGGTCAAAGAGCAATCTAGAGGACCGGACTGAGGCGAGACTTAAACCGCCCCCTCAGCCTGCCCCCGTCAGGCCAGCAGGTCCAGCGCGTCCTGGTAGGCGGGCTGGCGCATCAGCTCATCCCAGGGCTGGGGCACCGTCTCGGGCAACAGCGCCAGGCGGCGCGATTCCGAATCCTCATCCGGCTGCCAGCGGCCGCTGCGCAGCGCCTCATCCATGCCGTCCAGCAACTCGTCCACATGGGCGCCCAGGCCCAGGCTCTGGTTGCACAGCAGCACCATGTCGCAGCCGGCGGACAAGGCGGCCAGCGCCGCCTCGGTGTAGCTGATCACCTCGCCATTGATGCGGCGCGCGCCTTCCATGCTCAGGTCATCGCTGAAGATGGCACCGTCATAGCGCAGGCGCGTGCGCAGCACGTCCTTGAGCCATTTCTCGCTGAAGCCCGCCGGGCGCTTGTCCACCTTGGGGTAGATGACGTGGGCGGGCATCACGGCAGTCAGCACACTGCTCAGCCAGGGATAAGGCGCGGCATCCTCGGCCAGGATGGCGCTCAGGCTACGCGAATCGACGGGGATTGCAACATGCGAATCGGCTTTGACAAAACCATGTCCGGGGAAATGCTTGCCGCAGTTGCCCATGCCCGCTTGCAGCAGGCCATGCATCAAGCTCTTGGCCAGCATCGCCACCACGCGCGGGTCGCGGTGAAAGCTGCGGTCACCGATGACCGAGCTTTCGCCATAGTCCAGATCCAGCACCGGGGTAAAGCTGAAATCTACCGCACAGGCCCGCAGCTCGGCGCCCAGCACAAAGCCGGCAGCGGTGGCCGCATTCATCGCACGCATCGCGCCGCTGCCCGGGCGATGCTTGCTGCCCTGCCCGTCATCCATCCACATCTGGCCAAAATAGCGCATCGGGGGGATGTGGGTAAAACCATCCGTGCGAAAGCGCTGCACGCGCCCGCCCTCATGGTCCACACAGATCAGCAAATCCGGCTTGACGGCCTTGATCTGCGCGCACAGCTGCACCAGCGCCGAGCGGCTCTCCCAATTGCGGGCAAACAAGATGATGCCGCCCACCAGCGGGTGCGACAGGCGGGCGCGGTCGGCATCGGTCAGGGCCTTGCCGGCGATATCAATGATCAGAGGTGCGTGCATGGGAAGGGTGCAAAGAAATCAGAAACGGGCCGCACTTGGCAGGGCCCGGCAAGACGGGATTTAAAGCTTTTCGACGACGCAAAAGCTCGCCGCGTAATCAACCTCATCGGTCACGGTGATATGGGCCGTCAGGCCTTGCGCCTCAAACCAGGTGGCCAGCTCGCCATGCAGGCGGATGCCGGGCTTGCCGCTGGGCAGATTGATAATCTCGCAATTGCGCCAGGTCATCGGCATGCGCATGCCCAGGCCCACGGCCTTGCTGAAGGCCTCCTTGGCTGAAAAGCGCGTGGCCATGTAGCGCACCCCCCGGTCGGGCCAGCGCTCGCTGCGGCGGCGCCAGACGGCCAGCTCGCCCTCGGCCAGCACCTTGTGGGCAAAGCGCTCGCCCTGGCGCTCCAAGGTGGCGCGAATGCGGCGGATATCGCAGATGTCGGTGCCAATGCCGTAGATCATGCTGTCACAACGCTTTTGCTTGGGTTACAGCAGCACGCCATCGGCGCGGGCATCGAGCGAGCGGCGGTAGGCACGCACGGCTTCGGCGTAGCCCATCTCCAGCGCATCGGTCACAAAGGCATGGCCGATCGAGACCTCCAGCACCTGGGGCACATGGGTCACAAAGGGGGTGAGGTTGCGCAGGCTCAGGTCATGGCCGGCGTTGACGCCCAAACCCACCGCCTGCGCCGCCTTGGCCGCTGCAGCGTAGCGCGCCAGTTGGGCGCCCTGCTCGGGCGTACCAAAGGCAGCGGCATAGGGCTCGGTGTACAACTCCACCCGGTCGGCGCCCACCGCCTTGGCGGCGGCCATTTGCTCAGGGATCGGGTCCATGAACAAACTCACGCGCACGCCCAGCGCCTTGCACTCAGCAATCAGCGGCTGGAGGCGCTCGGCATCTTGCGGAAAATTCCAGCCATGGTCGCTGGTGAACTGGTCTTCACCATCGGGCACAAAGGTCACTTGGTGCGGGCGGAACTGGCGCACATAGTCCATCAAGTTATGGAAAGGATTGCCTTCGATGTTGAACTCGCGCTTGACCGGCCAGGTGGCGATCACGTCCGCCAGTCTCTGCACATCTCCAGGCCGGATGTGGCGCTCGTCCGGCCGGGGGTGCACGGTGATGCCCTGGGCACCGGCCTCCAGGCACAGGCGTGCGGCGCGCGTGACACTGGGAATATCCAGATGGCGCGTGTTGCGCACCAGAGCCACTTTGTTGAGGTTGATCGAGAGGGCGGTTTTCACAGGGGTAGTCATAGTGATTGGATATCCATCATCAACTGGCGGGTGCGCAGCACGGGCTGACCACAATGGTGTTGCAGCAGCGTACGCAACTGAACTTTTAGCTCACCTGCACACAGCACGCAAGCCCTGAGCACGGCCGGATACGGGTTGGCAGCCGACAGCGCCTCTTCTATAGCCTGCCATTGTGCACCGGCCAGCGCGGCCCTGTCTTGGCCATGGGCCTCGCGCAAGCCGGCATCGGGCACCAACACATAGCGGCCCTGGGCCTGGAGCGGTTGCAGCGACAGGGTTTGTACCGCCAGCGATGGCAAAAGCCCCAGCTCGCGCAGCAACAGCAGCTCAAAGGCACGCAGCACGGGTTCGAGCACCTCGCCATGGTCGGTGGCCAAGACCTGGACGACGCCCGCATAGATGTCGAACAGGTTGGCAAACGGGTCTTCGCGCGCCAGCAGGCGCATCAGCAATTCGTTGAGGTAGAGGCCCGACAGCAGCCCCCCGCCCACCGGCATGGTGTGCCCTCCCACCCACTCGGCGCTTTTGAGCGTGTGGATGTCGGATGCGCCCTCGCCAGCAATACCCCAGGACAGGCGCAGCGGCTGCAGCGCCAGCAGCACCGGCCGGAAACTGGACGTGGGTTTCTTGACCCCTTTGGCGACCAGGGCCACCCGCCCACGGTGTCGGGTAAAGCACTCCAGCACCAGGCTGGACTCGCTCCAGTCATACCGGTGAAGAATATAGGCAGGCTCTTCGTTGACGCGCTTGACAGCCATGGCGGGGGTCGTTGCAGTACGTGATTAAAAAATCACTGAGGTCTCAGGGTAGCCCACAAAGCCAGGCACTGCTGCACGGGGCCGCAAGCCCCTGCGGTGCGCCACGTTGAAAGTGGCGTGCGCAGCCTGGCCGGGCGGCCAGGCCGGAGCAGCTTACTCGTAGCCGAAGGACTTGACACGGGCCTCGTCATCGGCCCAGCCGGACTTGACCTTGACCCAGACCTCCAGGAACACCTTGGCGTTCAGCAGCTTTTCCAGCTCCTGGCGCGCCTCGGTGCTGATGCGCTTGAGCTTTTCGCCCTTCTCACCAATGACCATGGCCTTGTGGCCATCGCGCTCGACGACGATGGTGGCGGCAATGCGCATGAAGCGGCCATGCGTCTTGCTGGGCTCCTCTTCAAACTTGTCGATGATCACGGTGGAGGTGTAGGGCAGCTCATCGCCGGTAAAGCGGAACAGCTTTTCCCGCACGGTCTCGGAGGCGAGGAATTTCTCGCTGCGGTCGGTCAGCTCTTCAGGCCCGTAGAACCAGGCCTGCTCGGGCAGGTACTTCTCGCAGATACCGAACATCCGTTCAATATCGCCCTTGTTCTTGGCCGACATCGGCACAAACTCGGCAAACGGGTGGCGCTCTTGCATGTCACGCAGCCAGGGCGCGATTTCATGGCGGCGGTGGATCGTGTCGAGCTTGTTGGCGATCAGCAGGGTGGGAATGCCTGGCTTGAACAGCGACAGCACCTTGGCATCGGCCAAGGTGAAGCTGCCCGCTTCGACGACAAACAGGATCAGGTCCACATCACCAATGGCGCCCATCACCGTCTTGTTGAGCGACTTGTTCAGCGCGCGCGAATGGCGGGTCTGGAAACCGGGCGTATCGACAAACACGAACTGGGTGTTGTCCTGCGTGCGGATACCAGTGATGCGGTGGCGCGTGGTTTGTGCCTTGCGCGAGGTGATCGAGATCTTCTGGCCGACCAGCGCATTCATCAACGTGGACTTGCCCACATTGGGCTTGCCGACGATGGCGATCAGACCGCAGCGCTGCGGGCCGGTAGGCACCGCAGGCGTCTCGGCCGGCGCAGCATCCGGCGTGCTGACACGGGCGACAGGCGTGCCCGGCTTGGCCGCAGCCAGCATGGCATCGAGGTCGGATACGGACTGGCCCGAAGGCAGCACAGCAGGTTCTTGGCCAGCAGCGCTTGAAGGATTGGATTTTTTGGAGGTCATAAAAGCTTAGCGATGCTGGGTCTGCAATTGTTGCAACATGATGGCGGCGGCCGCCTGCTCGGCAGCACGGCGCGAGGCGCCTGCGCCTTCGCTGCGGGCCTGAAAAGCAGGAACCACGCAGTCGACATGGAAGGTCTGCGCATGCGCAGCACCGGTTGTGCCGGTCACCACATAGTCCGGCACCGGCTTCTTGCGTGCCTGCAACCACTCCTGCAGCGCCGTCTTGGCGTCCTTGGAGGCAGCGGGCATGTGCTGCGAGATTTCCACACGCTCGTACAGATGATGCACGATGGCCTCGGCCTGCGTATAGCCAGCATCCAAGTAAACCGCTCCAATAATCGCCTCGACCGCATCGGCCAGGATGGAGGGGCGCTCACGCCCGCCTGATTTGGACTCGCCTTCACCCAGGCGCAGCACCTTGGCCAGCTGCAGGCGCAGCGCAATCTGGTGCAAGGTATCTTGCTTGACCAGGTTGGCACGCATGCGCGAGAGCTCGCCCTCCGGGGTGCCTTTGAGCTGCTGGAACAGCATCGTCGATACCGCCAGGCCCAGCACCGAGTCGCCCAGAAACTCCAGGCGCTCATTGTGATCCGCACAAAAACTACGGTGCGTTACCGCTCGCTGCAGCAACGCACCGTTCGCAAAAGAATACTGCAGGCGTTCCTGCAATCGACTAAGTTCTGGTTCCACCTACTTCACACTATCGTTAAAACGGAAGACCAGAAAGGCCGGCCCGTACAAGGGGATGTCCCGCTCGTAGCTGTAGGACACCACAATCTTGCCGTCCGTGTCTTTGGTCACTTCCAAATCCTTGGCATTGACCGAAGTCATGTCATCAATCGCCTGCGAGCGCTCATAGATGGCGCGCACTTCCTGCACCGTGGTGCCTTGGCGGGCAGCCTTGATCGCTGCCTTCTTGATGTTCATGTTCTCGATCACGATCGGGACTGCCTTGCTGCCCACAATGGCCAAGGCCACGATGATGAAACCCCAGAGCACCACACCGATGAACGACATGCCGCGTTGGCGGTGCCTGGGTGCTTGTTTCATAGCCTGCATAGTCAATCCCTCTTAGAAAACTTTTTTAGTTAAATGGTCCGATGCGCTTGATGTTACCGAAATTCATCCAGACAAAGAAGGCCCGGCCCACAATATTGGCATCGGGCACAAAGCCCCAGTAACGGGAATCCAACGAATTGTCGCGGTTGTCACCCATCATGAAGTAGTGGCCTTCGGGCACCTTGCAGGTCACGCCTTCGACGCTGTAGCGGCAGTTGTCCTTGTACTTGAAGTCACTCACGCCTTGCACAAAGTTGGGCACGTCCGGATTGATGATCGAGCGATGGGGCTTGTCGCCCAGCTGCTCTTCAATCTGCTTGAAGTAGCGCATCGCATCCTGCTCGAAATAATCGGGCTGGTTGGTCGTCGGCACCGCCTTGCCATTGATGGTCAGGCGCTTGTTGATGTAGGCCACTTCGTCACCAGGCACACCCACTACACGCTTGATGTAGTCCATGCTCGGCTGCGGTGGGTAGCGAAACACCATCACATCGCCGCGCTTGGGCGGCGTGCCTTCGCTGATCTTTTTGTTGATCACCGGCAGGCGCACGCCGTAGGTGAACTTGTTGACCAGGATCAGGTCGCCCACCTGCAAGGTCGGAATCATCGAGCCAGATGGAATCTTGAACGGCTCGAACAGAAAGGAGCGCAAGATGAAGACCACGATGATGACCGGGAACAGACCCGCGGTCCAATCCAGCCACCAGGGTTGCATCAGCAGGCGCGCCTTGCCTTCTTCCAGATCGTCGCCATCGACTTTCTGGATGCCCTGGGCATCGAGCTGCCTGCGCCGCTCTTGGGCCGAGGCCTCCAGTTGCACCGCAGCGGCCTTGCGCCGGGGCAGAAAGTAAAAGCGCTCTGCCAGCCAGTAGGCCCCGGTGATCACCGTGGCCAAAAACAGCAGCAAGGCAAAATTGCCCTCGATCGCGCCGCTGTACCAGGCGCCCATGTAGGCCACAAAGGCGGCCAGAATCAGTGTTGTCAGGAGTTGCATAACTTTGTTCTGGGCTTCTTTTCTTAATCGTCCACTTGCAGGATCGCCAGGAAGGCCTCTTGTGGCACTTCCACCGAGCCGATCTGCTTCATGCGCTTCTTACCGGCCTTCTGCTTTTCCAGCAGCTTGCGCTTGCGCGATACGTCGCCGCCATAGCACTTGGCCAGCACGTTCTTGCGCATCGCCTTGACGGTTTCGCGGGCGATGATGTTGGCGCCAATCGCCGCCTGAATGGCCACATCAAACATCTGGCGGCTGATGATTTCACGCATCTTGGCCACCACGGCACGACCCCGGTACACCGACTGCGAGCGGTGAACAATGATGGACAGCGCGTCCACCTTTTCGCCATTCAGCAAGATATCGACCTTGACCACATCCGAGGTGCGGTACTCCTTGAACTCATAGTCCATCGAGGCATAGCCGCGCGAGACCGATTTGAGCTTGTCAAAGAAGTCCAGCACGATCTCGCCCAGTGGCATCTCATAGGTGAGCATCACCTGGCGGCCATGGTAGGCCATGTCCATCTGCACACCGCGCTTCTGGTTGGCCAGGGTCATGACCGGGCCCACGTAGTCTTGCGGCATATAGAGGTGCACGGTCACGATCGGTTCCCGCACCTCTTCCAGACGGCCGGCATCGGGCATCTTGGAAGGGTTCTCAACATCGATGATCTCGCCATCGGCCTTGAGCACCTGGTAGACCACGCTGGGTGCGGTGGTGATCAGGTCCTGGTCGAACTCGCGCTCCAGGCGCTCCTGCACGATCTCCATGTGCAGCAAACCCAGGAATCCGCAGCGAAAGCCAAAGCCCAGCGCTTGCGAGACTTCGGGCTCGTACTGCAGCGCTGCATCGTTGAGCTGCAGTTTTTCCAGTGCATCGCGCAGCTGGTCATATTCGGAGGCTTCGGTCGGGTAGAGCCCGGCAAACACCTGGGATTTGACTTCCTTGAAGCCCGGCAGCGGTGCGCTGGCGGGGCCCAGGTTGTTGGGCAGCTTCTTTTCGAGCGTGATCGTGTCGCCCACCTTCGCCGCCTTCAGCTCCTTGATGCCGGCAATGATGTAGCCCACCTCGCCCGCCTTGAGGCTGTCGCGCGGTTCATTGGCGGGGGTGAAAACACCCAGCGTATTGGCTTCGTAGGCGGCACCGGTGGCCATCATCTTGAAGCGCTCATTCTTCTTGAGCTGACCATCGACCACGCGCACCAGCATCACGACGCCCACATAGGCATCGAACCAGCTGTCCACGATCATTGCGCGCAGCGGTGCGTCGGGGTCACCCTTGGGCGGTGGCACCTTGGCCACCACGGCTTCCAGAATTTCTTCGATGCCCATGCCGGTCTTGGCCGAGCAGGGAATCGCATCGGTCGCATCAATGCCGATCACGTCCTCGATCTCGGCCTTGGCATTGTCCGGATCTGCATTGGGCAGGTCCATCTTGTTGAGCACGGCAAACACTTCCACGCCCAAATCCAGCGCGGTGTAGCAGTTGGCCACGGTCTGGGCTTCCACCCCTTGCGAGGCGTCGACCACCAGCAGCGCACCTTCGCAGGCCGACAGCGAGCGCGAGACTTCATAGGAGAAGTCCACGTGGCCGGGCGTGTCGATCAGGTTGAGGTTGTAGACCTTGCCATCCTTGGCCTTGTAGTTCAAGGCTGCGGTTTGCGCCTTGATGGTGATACCGCGCTCTTTCTCGATGTCCATCGAGTCCAGCACCTGCGCCTCCATGTCACGCTCGGCCAGACCTCCGCAATACTGGATCAGGCGGTCTGCCAAGGTCGATTTGCCATGGTCAATATGGGCAATGATGGAAAAATTACGAATGTGCTGCATTAACAAACAACGGATAAAGGCCTGGAATCTGGCGCGCACGCCAAATGGGCTGGAGATTCCAGCCAAAACACGCATTGTAGGCACAAAGCAATGCACCCCAGCCGGGATGGCCGATCCCGGCTGGGGTGCAGAGGTCCTTCTCAGCGCTGGATCAATGCCACTGCATCTCGCCCTTGGCCACCTTGGCGCTCAGGGCCAGGCTTTCCAGGCCGCCCAGCTGGGGAAAGCGCTGCTTCATCGCCGCTTCCAGCGCAGCGCCATCCTTGGCCTTGGCAGTCTCTTCGTCAAAAGCGCGAATGTAATCGGCGGTAAAGCCCACTGCCGCCGTACCTGTGGGCATCGCACCCACAAAGTGGCCCGGGACCACCACCTCAGGACCCAGCGCCTTGATACGCTCGAGCATCGCCAGCCAGTCGGTATGGGACTGCGCAGTCTGGGTATCGGCCATCCACACATGCTCACCGGCCATCACCGGAATCCCGCCGGCCACTGTCTTGATCGATGGGATCCACACGACAGTACGGTCCGGCGCCGGGCCGTCCAGGCCGATCAGCTGCAGGGGCTGGCCATCGACCAGCAAGGTATCGCCTTGCAATGGCTGGGGCACGACCAGCTGCTTGGGCGCGTTCTCACCCAGTTTCGGGCCCCAGACCTTGAGCTTCTCGTCCTTGGTGGCTTCGATATGCGCAATGGTCTGGGGTGTGGCCAAAATCTTAGCCTCAGGAAACGCGGCCTGCAGGGTATCCAGGCCAAAGTAGAAATCCGGGTCGCCATGGCTGATGTAGATGGTCGTCAGGCGCTTGCCGGTGGCCTTGATTTTTTCTGCCAGCTTGCGAGCTTGCTCGGCAGAGAACTGCGCATCGATCAGCACCACCTCCGTCTTGCCCTGCACCAGCACGGACGACACGGCAAAGATGGCCTGCTCGCCGGGGTTGAACACCTCGGTGGTCAGCGCAGCCTGCTGCGCCTCTGCGGGTGGCTGCGCCTCGGGCGCGCTGGCGGCGGGGGCGGCAGGCGCCGATGCGGTGCTGCTGCGCTCACAGCCCACCAACAGGGCGGCGGCCAGTGCGCAGGCGGACAGGGCGTAATAGCGTTGCTTCATGGTCATGGTTCCTTCAAAAAAGATTTAAGAAAGGGGCCGCAGGCAATGCTGCGACCCAGTGATTCAGTCACCAGCAGTGCTGGCTGCACTGCTTTGTGCAATGGCAATGGCATTGGCCATCGCCGCTTGCAGTTGGGCCAGCTCCTGGTCCCAACTACCGCGTTGGCGAAAGCGCTTACCAGCGCGTTCGTACCAGTTTTCGGCGTCTTCCAGATCGCCTTCCTGCCAATGCACCATGCCGTGTAGCCAGGCGGCCAGCAGGCCTGGGTGGCGCTGAACGCCATCGTGCGCAGCATGCCAGTCGCCCGCTTGCAGCAAGGCCAGCAGTGTCTGCAACTGGCGCAGTTCTTCTACCGTCGGCATGGCGGCTACGGCTGGGCCGCCTGCTGCATGGGGTAGCTGTCCACCACCTGCTCCATGCGGATGATCAGGCCATCGCGCAGCTGGTAGAGGTGCGAGAAGCTCGCCTCCATGGCCTTGCCGCTGGCGCGGTGGGTGCCGGCGTAGCGGCCAAAGGCAGCGACCCGGTCGCCATCGGCCAGATAGCTATGCACCTGCACGCTGAAGGCGGCCCAATCGCTGCCCAGGCGCGCAAACACGCCTTGCACAATCTGCGCCGCGCCCACATAGCTGCCGGCATAGGGCGAGCCTGCCGCCTCGATCCACAGCACATCGGATGCCAGCGCAGCCATCAGATGCCGGGCATTGTCTTCGGCGCTGCCTTCATAGGTGGCGCGGATGGTGTCCAGGTTGCTCGTCATACAGTCTCTCCCGTGCGTCAATCAGGCGGCCTGCCATTGCGCAACAAAGGCATCCGGGTTGGAAAAAGCAGCGCTGGCGGACAGCACCTGCCGCTGGCCATCCTTCTCCAGCACAAAGCTGGGGACACCCTGCGCACCCATCTGTCGCATCATCTGCTGCGCCTGGGCCACGCGGGCGCTGTTGGCCGCCATCAGCGCTGCATCGGGTGCCGCCAGCAGTGCAGCGGCACCCTCCAGGCCCAGGCCGCGCAGCCGTGCCAGCAAAACGGGGATGGCCGTGATGTCAGCACCGTCCACATAGCGCGCATGCTGGATGGCCTTGAGCGCTTCGGGCTCGCGTTGCGGCGCCGTCAGCGACACAGCGGTCAACGCCACCGTGGCCGGGCCACTGTCAAACATCTGCTGGCTGTTGTCCAGCACCTGGCTGCGGTAGAGCGTGCTGAAGGGCTGGCCCGTCAGACGCTCAATCCGCTGGTCATTGCTCCAGGCATAGGCGGCAAAAGCCGCATCCATGGGCCGTGCGCCCTCGCCCGAAAAAAGCCCGCTGGGCAGCAGGTGCAACTGCTCGCCACTGCGCTGCGCCAGCGTCGCCAGGACCTTGCCTGCGCCATAGCACCAGCCGCACAGGGGATCAAAGAGGTAGTACAGGCGTTTCATATCTATTCCGTATCGAATGCAATGCCGCCATAGTATGCAATTGCGATTGACAAATAAATAGAGATGAAATAGATAAGCAGTATGCAAAAAGCAAACAATGTTGACGATAGCGGCATCGGCAACTATGCCAACCTCAAGCGCCTGGCGTATTTCACTGCGGTGGTCGAGACCGGCAGCTTCACGGCCGCCGCCGAGCGCCTGGGCATCACCAAGGCCGTGGTCAGCCAGCAGGTGGCCCGGCTGGAGGCGGATTTCAGCACCAGCCTGCTTGCCCGCAGCACCCGCAAGGTGGTGCCCACCGATGCGGGGCGTGTGTTCTACCAGCGCTGCGCTTTGATCCTCAAGGAGGCCGCAGATGCCTTTGATGAACTGTCGCAGTCGGCCCAGGCGCCATCGGGCACCTTGCGGCTGACGGCCCCGCTCGACTACGGCATCGCGGCCATCGTGCCGGCGATCACCGCGTTCTGCCGCCGCTATCCACAGTGCAAGGTGGATGCCTCACTCAGCGACCAATCCTTGGACCTGATGGACGGCCAGGTGGAGCTGGCCATCCGCGTGGGCTGGCTCACCGAGCTGCACCTGCAGGCCCGCCAGATCGGCAGCTTTCGCCAGCTGTTGGTGGCATCACCCATCTGGGCCCAGCAGCTCGCCAGCGTGCAAGCGCCGCAGCAGCTGGCCACCCTGCCCTTTGTGGCCAACACCGCGCTGCGCGATCCCCTGCACTGGAGCTTTTCGCGCAGCGCGCTGGAGCGCCAGAACGTCAGCATGCCTTCGGTGCTGTCGCTCAACGCCACCATGGCCGTGCGCGAGGCGGTGCGCCATGGCGCCGGCCTGTCGGTACTGCCCGACTACACCGTGGCCGAAGACCTGCAAAGCGGTCGCCTGGTACAAGTGCTAGCCGATTGGAAGCTGCCCTCGGGCGGCATCCATGCCGTGTTCCCGGCCGCGCGCTTTCGCCCGGTGAAGGTGCGTGCCTTTGTGGAGCTGCTGCAAGAACAGCTCTCGCCCAGCACCGACGAGCGCTGATCCACGGCGCAGCCCGCTAACCACCAACAGCAAAGCACGCAGTGGAGCCCGCCAAGCCCAGGCTTTGCGCCTGTTGGCATAAGGCCTACAATCATCAGCTTGCCCACTGTGCGAGATCCTCTACCCATGCGCCATTGATGCCGCCGTCATCGACCGTAGACACGGTTTTGTTGACGGCCCCCACACGTCCCGCCCCTTCATGGCAGCGGCTGCAACAGCCATCGCTGCAGGCTTTCGCAAGCCATGGCACAGGGGATGTTCGGCATCGATGACATCGCACAAGTGGTATGACAGACACGCATTTGACGCTGCACGGCGTCTCCTATTCGCTGCCCCAAGGCCGGCAGCTTTTCTCCGATCTCCAAGCCCGCTTTGACCGCCAGCACACCGCGCTGGTCGGCCGCAATGGCGTGGGCAAAACGGTGCTGGCACGGCTGCTGGCAGGCCAACTTGAACCGACCAGTGGCCGCATCAGCCGCGCAGGCCGCATCCACTACCTGCCGCAAAACCTGCTGGCGCAGCACCAGGGGCAAAGCATTGCCGCGCTGGCCGGGCTGGCGCCGGCGCTGGCCGCCTTGCAGCGCATCGAGCAAGGCAGCAGTGACCCGCAGGACTTTGCCTTGCTGGCCGAGCGCTGGGATCTGCGCCAGCAGTTCCAAACCCTGCTGCAAGACAGCGGCTTGCCTGCCATGCCCGCCGATACCCCGGCGAGCGCACTGAGCGGCGGCCATGCCATGCGCGTGGCGCTCTTGGGCGCGCAGCTGGCCCAGGCAGACTTTCTGATCCTGGACGAACCCAGCAACCACCTGGATGCCGCAGCGCGAAGCGCGCTGGCGCAGCGCTTGCAAAACTGGCCCGGTGGCCTGCTGCTCATCAGCCATGATCGGCGCCTGCTCGCGCAGATGGAGGTAATCGCCGAGCTGAGCAGCCATGGCCTGAGCCTGTACAGCGGCTCCTACGGCTGCTACCAACAATCACAGCAGCAGCGCACACAGCTGGCGCTGGATGCGCTGGCCCGCAGCAAGCAGGAGCGCAAGCGCAGCGAGCAGGCGCTGCGCGACCAGCAAGAGCGCCAGGAACGCAAACAGGCCCGGGGCGAAAAACAGGGCAAGCACGCCAACCAGGCCAAGATCCTGCTGGGCCGTGCCAAACAGCGCGCCGAGGCATCCACCGGCAAGCTGCTGGCCCAGCATGCCGATACCCGCCAGGCCTTGAACGAGCGCATCAGCGAAGCCGCCCAGGCCATCGACTGGCAAGCCAGCGCGATCCACTGGCATCTGCCCCCAACGGCCTTGGCACAAGCCCGCAGCAGCGATGCCATCGTCGCCGAGCTGCAAGCCGTTCAATCGCCCCGCCTGCCTGATGCGCAGCCGTTGGATCTGCAGTTGCGCGCCGGCCAGCGCCTGGCCATCACGGGCCCCAACGGCAGCGGCAAAAGCAGCCTGCTGCAGATCCTTGCCGGCCAGTTGGCCCCCAGTGCCGGACAGCGGCAGGTGCATGTGCCCTGCGCCATGCTGGACCAGCAGCAAAGCCTGCTTCAGCCGGAATGCAGCGTGCTGACCCACCTGCAGCAGCGCAACCCACAAACGCCAGAAGGGGTGCTGCGCATGCGCCTGGCGCAGCTGGGGCTGGATGCCCGGCGCATCCTGCAGCCCAGCGGCCAGCTGAGCGGCGGCGAGCGCCTCAAGGCCGCCATGGCCTGCGCGCTGTACCGCGACGATCCCGCCCAGTTGCTGCTGCTCGATGAGCCCGACAACCACCTCGATCTCCCCTCGCTGCAGGCGTTGGAGCAGATGTTGCGCCACTACCCAGGTTGCCTGGTCATCGTCTCGCATGACGAGCTGCTGCTGGACACCCTGGCGCTGACGCAGCGGCTGGCGTGGGACGATGGCCGCTGGCAGATAAGGCCATGGACATCCGATGCCGCCGCCTAACCCCCACCCGGAGGCACTCGGAAGTTCTCGGTGATGCGCCGCTCGGCACGCTGGCAGAGGTCCAGCAGCCAGCGCCAGCGCTGGGTCAGCCAGCCCACCGGCGGCGGGTGGCCGGTGGATTCGTCGATAGGTTGAGGGTTTTGCATGGACACCGATGCTCGGCGCCATCCAGACTTCTGTAAAGTTGAATTTCCTATGCATTCACTTCAGAAAAACTGATGCGCAACCTGAACCTGGACCAGGTACAAACCTTGGTCGCCATTGCCGATCTGGGCACCTTTGCCGCCGCCGCACAGGCGCTGCACCTGTCGCCACCCGCCATCAGCCTGCACATCAAGGAGCTGGAAACGCGCATGGACACGGCCCTGCTGCTGCGTGGCCGGCGCCAGGCCGTGCTCACCGCTGCGGGCGAGGTGCTGGTGGCCCATGGCCGCCAACTGCTCGACGCCAGCGATGAGCTGATTGACCTGGTGCAGCGCCGCGCCAGCGGCCGCGAAGGCCTGGTCAAGGTGGGCGTGTCGGCGGGGGTCAGCACCCGATTGCTGCCGATGATGCTGGAGCAACTGAGCCAACGCAGCCCGGGGGTGGAAGTCAAGCTCGAAGCGGTGGGCTCGGCCGATGCGATGCAGCGCCTGCGCGCCGGCTCGCTGGACGTGGCCATTGTGGCCAGCCCCCAGCCCAGCAGCGCCGAGATCGTGCTGACGCCCTGGCGCAATGACCCCATGGTGGTGCTGCTGCCCGCCGCCTGGAAGGCCCCCAAGCGGGTGACGCCAGACTGGCTGGCTGACAAGCGCTGGGCCTCGTTTGCACCGGCCACGCAAATGCATGGGCTGATTGCCGGCTGGTTTGGCCAGGCAGGCCACCATCCCCGGCCTTTTCTCACGCTCAGCTACCCCGGCGCGCTCAAAAGCCTGGCTGCTGCCAGCCAGAGCGCCGTCATCCTGCCGCTGGAAGAGGTCGAAGACCAGTTGCAGCTGCCCGGCGTGCAGGTGCGCCATCTCTCGCCCCGGCTGATGCGGCCGATGGCCGTGGCCCACCGCCGCGATGGCAGCCACAACCCGGCCGCTGCTGCAGTGCTGGAGGTGCTGGCCGCCTTTGCGCTGCCCCGCTGATGTCCTGTGTTTGACAGGGGCCCAGGCCCCACGCCTGCCATCATGGAGGCATACCAACCAGGAGACATGCATGGCAGACAAGATCGGTTTTATCGGCCTGGGCCGCATGGGCAAGCCCATGGCCGCCAACCTCGTCAAAAAGGGTTTTGCACTGGTCGTGCACGACCTGAACCAGACGGCAGTCAAGGACCTGGTCGCAATGGGCGCACAAAGCGCCGGGGTGGCCGAGCTGGCCCGCGACTGCAGCATCATCGTCACCATGCTGCCCTCGTCGCTGGAGGTGGAGCAGACGGCGCTGGGCGAGGGCGGCATCTTCGCCCATGCCCGGCCCGGCAGCATCTTGATGGACATGAGCACCATCGACCCGCTGGCGACCGACCGGCTGGCCCAGCAGGCCGCTGCCAAAGGCCTGTCGATGGTGGATGCCCCGGTGGGGCGCCTGGCCGAGCATGCCGACCGGGGCGAATCCCTCTTCATGGTGGGCGCCAGCGATACGGACCTGGCCCGCGTGCAGCCCTTGCTCGACGCCATGGGCACCACCACCCACCACTGCGGCCCGGTGGGCACGGGCGGGCGCACCAAGCTGGTCAACAACTACCTGGCCGTCACCCTCACCCAAGTGAATGCCGAGGCGCTGGCGCTGTCGCAGCGCTTTGGTCTGGACATCACCAAGACCTTGCAAGTACTGCTGGGCACCTCGGCCACCAATGGCCAGCTGCGCATGAACTTTGCCAACAAGGTGCTGCTGGGCGACACGACACCAGGCTTCACCATTGACCTGGCCCACAAGGACATGTCGCTGGTCGTGGCCGCCGCCCATGCCAGCAAGGTGCCCATGCCCGTGGCCGCTGCCGTGCACGAGTCCTACAGCCTGGCGCGCGCCAGCCAGCACGGTGGCCTGGATTTTTCGGGCATGGCCGATGTGCTCTGCAGCCTGGCCGGCATTGACAAGCCGCGTGTGCCCAAAGGGTGGACACCGGGCTGAGCGCCTGTTCATCAAGGAAACTCCGATATCCGTCTCCGTCCTATGGTCGGCGGGGCGCAAACAGGGTACAAAGGCTGTTGCTCCACCCTCCCGCCCCCACCGCCATGTCCTCCCCCATCCCTGCCCACATCGCCTCCCTTTGGCGCAACCACGACAAGATTGCCGCCATCAAGCGGCTGCGCGAAGAAACGGGCATGGGCTTGGCGGAGGCCAAGCATGCGCTGGAATCCCAGCTGGATGGCGGCGATGACGGGGCCGCTTCAGCCGGCAGCCTGGGGGTAAGCGCCGCCATCGAGGCAGCGCTGGCCCGGGGCGACAAGATCGTCGCCATCAAGCTGCTGAAGGACGCCACCGGCATGGGCCTCAAAGAGGCCAAGGACCGGATTGAATCGGGGGACCCGCAGCAGTGGCGGGTGGAGGGCAACCTGGCCCAGCACCCAGCCACCCCGCCAACCGTGCCACCGGCTGCGCCAAACTGGGCGGCCGCCGGCCATGAGCCGGGCAAGGTGCAAAGCTCGGGCACCTGGACGGCGGTGTTCGCCATCGTATTGGCGCTGGTGCTGGCGGGCTGGTATTTCTTGCGCGCTTGATCGGTTCAAGGCCCGCCAGGATCGGGATTAGCGCTGAAAATCCGCCGCACTGTGCCGCTCGGGCATCGGTGACTCGCCGCGGATGCGGTTCACGCGCTTGCCGCGTTGGACCGCCGGGCGCTGCGCAATCTCATCAGTCCAACGGCGCACATGGGCATAGGCGCCCACATCCAAAAACTCGGCCGCGTTGTAGACCTCGTTGTTCATCAGTGCGCCGTACCAGGGCCATGCCGCCATGTCGGCAATGCTGTAGTCGTTGCCAGCGATAAAGCGCTGCTCGGCCAGCTGGCGGTTGAGCACATCAAGCTGGCGCTTGACCTCCATCGCATAGCGGTTGATCGGGTAGGCCATCTTCTCTGGCGCATAGGCGTAGAAATGGCCAAAACCGCCGCCCAGAAAGGCGGCACTGCCCACCTGCCAGAACAGCCAGTTCAGCACCTCGGTGCGGGCTGCGCCCTCCTTGGGCAGGAACTGGCCAAACCTCTCGGCCAAGTGCATGAGGATGGAGCCCGACTCAAACACCCGCACCGGCGTGCTGCCACTGCGGTCCAGCAGCGCGGGAATCTTGGAGTTGGGGTTGACCTCGACAAAGCCGCTGCCAAATTGGTCGCACTCGCCGATATTGATCAGCCAGGCGTCGTACTCGGCCTCAGCAATGCCCAGCTCCAGCAGCTCTTCGAGCATGATCGTCACCTTGACGCCATTGGGCGTGCCCAGCGAATACAGCTGCAAGGGGTGCTTGCCCACGGGCAGCTCCTTGTCATGCGTGGCGCCAGCTTCGGGGCGGTTGATATGGGCGAAGGCGCCTCCATTGCCTTTGTCCCAGGTCCAGACCTTGGGCGGTTGGTAGGGTTGATCCGACATGCTTACCTCAGCTTTCTGTACGTGGCTGGGGCCCATCGCTGCGGCCCGCCGGGGTGCAGGCGCAAGTGCTGTAAGGCCACCTGCCGTCGATCATAGAGAGGACCCCGACCCGCTGCAGCGGTGCCGAAAAAGACCACAACGCAGGTTGCCGCCCCTTGACGCCATCTTGATGGCGGCCCGCGCAGTCTAGATGTGCGCTCAATGCCAGGCTTTCTACATTGGAGGCCTCTCCACCCAGGGCTCGAACCGCGAGCCTCCCTCCATGAAACCTGTCGCCATCCTCCAGCATGAAACCTCGCAGGGCCCGGGCGTGCTGCTCGACCACTTGCAGCAGCACGGCATCCCGTATGCGTTGATAACGCCCTGCGACAAGGGCATCGCTGCGATGCGCGCGCGTGACTACCGCGGCATCGTTGTGCTTGGCAGCAACCATTGCGCCAATGAGCAGTTGCGCTGGATCGAGCAGGAACGCTGCCTGCTGCAAAACGCCCTGGCTGCGGAGGTGCCCGTGCTCGGGCACTGCTTTGGTGCGCAGATGCTGGCCCGTGCCATGGGCGCGCGCGTATGGCGCAACCCCTGCGCCAACATCGGCTGGAGCCGCGTCTGGGTCACCCCCCAAGCCCAAGAACAGATGGACTTGCCCGCCGAGGCCACCATCTTCAACTGGCATTACGACAGCTTTGAGATTCCACAAGGCGCCACCCGCAGCATGTACGGCCGCCACTGCCTGAACAAAGGCTTTGTGCATGGCCCGCACTGGGCTTTCCAAGGCCATCTGGAGGTCACCGCCCAGAGCGTGCGTGACTGGTGCGAGGAAGGCGCGCCCGAATTGCGCAGCGCGGGCGGCCCCGCCGTGCAAAGCCAGGCGCAGATCCTGGCGCACTTGCCTCAGCACATCCGCCCGCTGCACCAGATCGCCGAGCGCACCTACAGCGCCTGGACGGCACAGCTGCCGCGCCCCCGCCTGTTTTATATGCCGGTGTGGGGAGAGGCACGCCTGGCGCTGGCATGAGCCGGCAGCAACAAAAAAGCCGGTGCATCGCTGCACCGGCTTTGGAGAAGGAGCGGCCTAAAAGCTTAGGCCTTCAGCACGGCCACGCCACCCATATAGGGCTGCAGTGCATCGGGCACGGTCACCGAGCCATCGGCGTTCTGGTAGTTCTCCAGCACGGCCACCAGGGTACGGCCCACGGCCAGGCCCGAGCCGTTCAAGGTGTGGACCAGCTCGTTCTTGCCTTGCGCGTTCTTGAAGCGTGCCTGCATGCGGCGGGCCTGGAAGGCTTCGCAGTTGCTCACCGAGCTGATTTCGCGGAAGGTGTTTTGCGCCGGCAGCCAGACTTCCAGATCATAGGTCTTGGCAGCGCCAAAGCCCATGTCACCGGTCGACAGCGACAGCACGCGGTAGGGCAGGCCCAGGCGCTGCAGCACGTCTTCGGCGTGGCGCGTCATCTCTTCCAGCGCCTCGTAGCTCTTGTCCGGGTGCACCACCTGCACCATCTCGACCTTGTCGAACTGGTGCTGGCGGATCAGACCGCGCGTATCGCGGCCGGCCGAGCCCGCTTCCGAGCGGAAGCAGGGGCTGTGCGCCGTCAGCTTGATAGGCAGCTGGTCTTCGCTCAGCACCTCGTCGCGCACCAGGTTGGTCAGCGGCACCTCCGAGGTCGGGATCAGGTAGAGCGCGGCGGTGTCGGGCACCGGCTCGGCATCCTGGCCACCCTTGTTGGCGGCAAACAAGTCCCCTTCAAACTTGGGCAGCTGGCCCGTGCCCTTGAGTGAATCGCTGTTGACGATATAGGGCACATAGCATTCGGTGTAGCCATGCTGCTCGGTCTGCAGGTCGATCATGAACTGCGCCAGCGCGCGGTGCAGACGGGCGATCGGGCCCTTCATCACCGTAAAACGCGAGCCGGTCAACTTGACGCCGGCCTCGAAATCCAGACCCAGGGGCGTGCCGACATCGACATGGTCCTTGATCTCGAAATCAAAGCTGCGGGCCGTGCCCCAGCGGCGCACTTCCACATTGGCCGACTCATCCTCGCCCACCGGCACGCTCTCGTGCGGCAGGTTGGGCAGGGCCACCAGCATGGCCTGCAACTCGGTCTGCAGCACATCGAGGCGGGTGGCCGATTGCTCCAGCTCGGTCTTCATCGCGGCCACGTCGGCCTTGGCGGCTTCGGCGGCGTCTTTCTCGCCCTTGCCCATCAGCATGCCAATTTGCTTGGACAGCTGGTTGCGCTTGCTCTGCAGCTCTTCGGTGCGGGTCTGGATGGTCTTGCGTTCTGCTTCCAGCGCCTTGAAGGCCTCCACATTCAGAAATGCCTGGGGGCTCTTGCGGGTCTGCAGGCGGGCGATGACCGAGTCCAGGTCTTTGCGAAGCAACAAAATATCAAGCATGAATAACCTCTTGGGGGTGGGCATCCGCTGCGGGATGCCGAAAATATCTGGGGGAGGCGGTGGGTCTGCCCACCGCGATCAGCGAAGGGGACGAGCCGCCAGGCCGCTAGGCCTTGTTCAGCGACCCGTCTCCGGAGATCGTGCAGAAATCTCCAGGCCGCCGACATCGATTTTCAGGCCCTTGGGCAGCGGAAACTTGACGGTCTCCTCGATGCCATCCATCTTGCGCACCGAGGTAGCGCCCAGCATCTTGATGCGCTCAATCACCTGCTTGACCAGCACCTCGGGTGCCGAGGCACCGGCCGTGAGGCCGACGCGGGCAATGCCGTCAAACCACTCGGGTTTCAGCTCATCGGCGTTGTCCACCATATAGCCGGGCGTGCCCAGCTTGACGGCCAGCTCACGCAGGCGGTTGCTGTTGGAGCTGGTGGGGCTGCCCACGACGATCACCAGATCCACCTGGGGGCTCATCACCTTGATGGCATCCTGGCGGTTCTGGGTGGCGTAGCAGATATCTTGCTGCTTGGGTTCGCGGATCTGCGGAAAGCGCAGCTTGACGGCGGCCGAGATCTCGGCGGCATCGTCCACGCTCAGGGTGGTCTGCGTCACCACGGCCAGTTTTTCGGTCTGGCTGGGGTGGACATGGGCCACATCACCCACCTGTTCGACCAGGTGAATGCCTTCCGAGAGCTGGCCCATGGTCCCTTCGACCTCCGGGTGGCCCTTGTGGCCGATCATGATGAACTCATAGCCCTCTTTGGCCAGCTTGGCCACTTCCACATGGACCTTGGTCACCAGTGGGCAGGTGGCATCAAAAATGCTGAACCCACGGCGCTCGGCCTCGCGCTGCACGGCCTTGCTCACGCCATGGGCCGAGAAGATCAGGGTCGCACCGGGCGGCACATCGTCCAGCTCTTCAATAAAAATCGCACCCTTGGCCTTGAGGTCGTTGACCACATAGGTGTTGTGCACGATCTCATGGCGCACATAGATCGGTGCGCCAAACTTTTCGATCGCCCGCTCGACGATCTCGATCGCCCGATCGACGCCTGCGCAAAAGCCACGCGGCTCGGCCAATACGATTTCCTGGGGCCGCAGCATGTTCAGAGCACCCCGATCAGCTTGACTTCAAAGGTCACCGGCTGGCTGGCCAGCGGGTGGTTGAAGTCAAATTGCACGGCGCCATCGTCGCGCACCTGCATCGCCACACCGGCGTAGGTGTTGCTGCCATCGGGCGTGGGGAACTGCACCACATCGCCCAAGGTGTATTGCTCCATCGGGTCGCCCAGCTCGTTGAGCAGGCGCCGCGCCACCCACTGCACCATCTCGGGGTTGCGCTCGCCAAAGGCCTCGCCAGCGGGCACATGGAAGGTGGCGTGCGTGCCTTCGGGCAGGCCCAAAAGCAGGTTCTCGACCGACGGCGACAGCTCGCCCATGCCCAGGGACAGGGTCGCGGGCTTGCCTTCAAAGGTGTTGATCACATCGCCCGCCGGGCCAGCCAGACGGTAGTGCAAGGTCAGAAACGATCCAGGTTGTACCACTGGCGCATCGGTAGGCAGCGGCGTCACGGGGGCCATCGTAGTAGTCATGCAAATCCCTATAAACTGGGCTGTATTGTAGGTTGTAGGGTGAAACCCCTGCATGAAACCTTAATCTGGCCATCGGCCGACAGCGAACCTTCAGGAGTGCCCATGAACACCCATCTTTGCTGCCTTGCCCCTGCCTGCGCATGGCATGCGCCGCCCCTGCCCCGCCCGTCTGGCGCCCAGCTCTTGCCGGGCCAGCCGGACTGAAAGCAGCACATGCCCCTCAAAGATCTCCCCACCGACTGCCAGCCGCGCGAAAAACTGCTCGCCAAAGGAGCCGGTACCCTGACCGATGCCGAGCTGCTGGCCATCTTGCTGCGCACCGGCATGGCCGGCAAAAGCGTGCTGCAGTGGGCAGCCGAGCTGCTGGCCCCGCGCCAGCCCGATGCCACCGGCAGCTTTGGCGGCATCAACGGCCTGCTGCAAGCCAGCGGCGCCGAGCTTTCCCAGGTCAAGGGCCTGGGCCCGGCAAAGCGGGCCGAGCTGATGGCGGTGCTGGAGCTGGCCCGCCGGGCCATGGCCCAGCAGCTGCAGCAGCGCACCATGCTGGAAAGTGCCGCCACCGTCAAAGCCTATGTGCAACTGCACCTGGCCCACAAACAGCATGAGGTGTTTGCCGTGCTGTTTCTCGACAGCCAGCACCAGCTGATTGCGCTGGAAGAACTGTTTCGGGGCACCTTGGGCCAGGCCAGCGTCTACCCCCGCGAGGTGGTGCTGCGCGCGCTCCACCACCACTGCGCGGCCGTGATTCTGGCGCACAATCACCCCAGCGGTCAGGTCCAGCCCAGCCAGGCGGACAAGCAACTGACGCACAGCCTCAAGGCCGCCCTGTCCTTGGTCGATGTGCGGGTGCTGGACCATATTATTGTTGGGCCCGGTGCAGCGCTGTCGATGGCCGAGGAAGGTGAGATGTGAGTAAACAGGACAAAACCCGCAGCGTGGCATCCCTGCGGGAGCTCAAGCAACTGCGCAAAGCGCTGACGGCCTTGCAGGCCGAGCAAGCGGCCCAGCGCCAGCTGCAGGAGCAGGCCCGGCAGCAGGCCATGCGCCAGGCCGAGCGCGACCGCCAGCTGTTCCGCCAAACCGTGGGCGCCGTGCGCCCGCTGCCAAGCAACGACCAGGTGCCCACCGACCCGGCCCTGCCCGATCCACTGCCGCTACAGCACTGGGCCGATGAGAAACGCGTGCTGCTCGAAGCCATGAGCGACGAGTTCGATGCCAGCACCTTGCTCGATACCGATGACCAACTGAGCTTTCGCCGCAAGGGCATCGGCCGCGATGTGGTGCACAAGCTGCGCGCAGGCAGCTGGACCATCCAGCGCCAGATCGACCTGCATGGCTTTCGCACCGACGAGGCGCGTGAGGCGCTGGGCGCCTTTATCCGCCAGGCCCAGCGCCAAGGCCTGCGCTGTGTGCGCGTGGTGCATGGCAAGGGGCTGGGCTCGCCGGGCCGCATGCCGGTGCTCAAAGGCCGGGTGCACAGCTGGCTGGTGCAGAAAAACGAGGTGCTGGCCTTTGTCCAGGCCCGCCCGGTCGATGGGGGCGCCGGTGCCCTGGTGGTGCTGCTGCGCGCGGCATCGATGACCACCAGCGCCGTCCAGGTGGCCGATGCGCTGCTGGAGATGCAGGCTATCGCCCAGCAGGCCGCCGCCGCGCCAGCGCCCGATCCGGTGGCCGCGCAGATCGTATCCTGGGCGGCGCAGTACCGCAGCGCCAAGGCCAAGCGCTGAACACCAAACCTAGCTCGTTTTGGACTGTGCCAGTGGCAGCGGGGCACTGAACGGGTTCACCCAGCGCTGGTCCGCATCCTGCAGCGGCAGCGGCTCCCGCGCTTCGTCCTCGCCATAGATGCGCGCAATCCGCGCTTCCAGGCTGGGGTGGCTGGCCATCCAGGGCACGCCACCCAGGTGCCAGAAATCATGCATTTCTTCGATGCTGTGGACCTCCAGCAGCAGCATATGCGCCACCAACGGTGAATAGGCCCCTGAGCCTGTGCCTTGGGGCTGCAAGGCATCGGCTTGCAATGGGTAGTCCTGCAGCCACAGCGCTTTGCGCAGCACGCGGCCCAGCCCGTCGGGGTTGCGCGTCCACTGCAGCGCCCGGGCATCGGCCAGGTATTCGCGCTGGCGCGACACCGCGGCCTTGAGCGCTTGGGCAGCGAGCCAGCCCAACCAGCCCACGGCCATCAGCGGCCTGCCAAACAGCGATACGCCGCGCTCGACCCAGTCGCGCCCGTAGTTGAACAACATCTCCAGCCCGAACACATAGCCGGCCAGTTCCATGTTCAGCCGGGTATCACCTTCGTGCAGATGGGACAGCTCGTGCGCGACCACGCCCTTGAGTTCATCGCGGCTGAGGTAGTCCAGTGCGCCCATCGACACCACGATCACCGCATCCTCGGCCTCCCAGGCCGCTGCAAAGGCGTTGAGCGATTGATCACGGGGCAGCACCATCGCCTGGGGCCGCTGAGCACCTGCGGCAATGCACAGCTCGTCAACGATATTCAGGTACTGCTGCTCGGCATGCGACACCGACGGCCGGGCCGCCCGCGCGCCCAGCTGCTTGGCCAGATGCAGCCCACCCTGGCGCAGGTTGCTGCGCTTGATCCAGGCGCCGCCCAGCACCATCAGGCTGACGATGCCGATATTGGTGGCCAAGAAACCGGCCGGGTAGTGCACGGCAACCTGTTCAAGCCGCAAGCTGGTCAAGGCCACGGCCACCAATGCCGGCGTCCAGAACACCAGCGCCAGCACCAGGTGCACGCCAGCGGCAATGCCCAGCACCAGCAGCGCAAAGGCGGCCAGCAGGCCCCAGGTACGGCGCCGGGCGCTGGCTTGGAAATCCCAGAATGTCATGGAAGTGCGGCTGCGGCGTGGCAGCACCGCATGCCGGCGTGGCGGTCAGCGTCGCTGTAGGCAGCCGCCACCATCGGCTTAAAACTGCACGCGAACGGCTTCGCGCTCCTGGGCGCTCTGCGTGGACTGCAGCATGGGCATCGCATGAAAGCCCAGAATCGAGGCGACCACAATCGCGGGGAAGGCGCGGGAGGCGTTGTTGAAATGCAGCACCTCGTCGTTATAGGCCTGGCGCGCATAGCCAATGCGGTTCTCGGTGCTGCCCAGCTCTTCGCTGAGCGAGCGCATGGTGCTGTCGGCCTTCAAGTCGGGGTAGCTCTCGGTGAGCACCATCAAACGCCCCAAGGCGCCGCCCAACGCACCCTCGGCGGCCACCATGGCATCGGCCACCTCGGGTTTACCTGGGGCTGCGCGCAGCGCACTGGCCGCCGCCTGCGCCTGGCCACGCGCACGGATCACCGCCTCCAGGGTCTGGGATTCGTGCTCCAGGTATTTCTTGGCCACCGCCACCAGGTTGGGCACCAAGTCATAGCGCCGCTTGAGCTGCACATCGATCTGCGCCAAGGCGTTGCTGGTGCGGTTGCGCAAGCCCATCAAGCGGTTGTAGACCAGCGCGCCCCATACGAGCAAGGCCGCAATCACCGCCGAGACCACCATCATGTTGGTATTCATAACCCTCTTCCACCCTCTTCGTTTTTAGTGGCTTGATTATGGGCCAAACCGCTGCGGCGCCCCAATAGCGAATGCAAACCAAGATTCGCGTTGCATTTTGAGAAACCTGTCCCTGACAGAAATCAATAAGAAATCGATAAGAAATCAATAAATGCAGTCTTGGACAACCACCGCCCTGCCAGTGGCGGGCACCTTTAGCGATCCGCTGCAAAACTCCTGCCCTGGTCTGAACGCGGTCTCGGGCGATCCGCCCATCTCACGGGGCGAGGGTTTTGCAGAGCTTCCCTAGCGGTTGCGCATCCAGTCTGCCGTCTGGAAAAAGCTCTGCCCGAGGCGGGCACGCAGCACGGCATCGACCCCGATATCGCCCATGGCCTGGTCCATGCACGCCAGCCACTGGTCGCGCTCCAGAATACCGATGGAGAACGGCATATGGCGCATGCGCAGGCGCGGATGGCCAAAGCGCTGCTGGTAATGGTCGGGGCCACCCAACCAGCCGCACAAAAACCAGAACAGCTTGTCCCGCGCATCCTGCAAAGTGCTGCCATGGGCCTCACGCAATTCCTTGTAGGCGGGCTCCAGGTCCATCAGGTCATAGAAGCGGTCGACCAGGGCACGCACCTGCCCTTCGCCGCCCATCCATTCAAAAGGGGTGTCAAACGGAGGTTTCTCTTCGATTTGCATACATAGCTCTCAGTGTGTGCGCAAGGCTGGGGCAGAACACCAGGCAGTGGCCGTGTTGTCTGCACCGTGTCCACGGCCCGGGCCAGCGATATTAACGGCTATTGAACGCCCTCAGACCGCTTCACGCAAGGTCACCACCACCGGGCGGCGCAGCACCTCACGCAGCCCCCACCAGCCTGCCACCAGCGCCAGCAAAGCGCCGCAGGCGCCACCGGCCAGCGGCACCCACCAGCGCGGCACCCAGGCAAAGTCAAACACAAACTGGGCCAGCGCCCAGCCAATGGCCATGGCCACCACGCTGGCCAGCACCCCGGCCAACAGGCCTACGCCAGCCAGCTCGGCACGCTGCACCTGGCGCAGCAGCTGGCTGCGGGCACCCACCGCCCGCATGATCGCGTACTCGCGGGCGCGCTCTTCCCGCGTGGCGGTAATCGCTGCAAACAGCACCACCAGGCCAGCGGCCAAGGTAAAGCCAAACAGGAACTCCACCGCGCGGATCACCTGGTTGAGCACCTGCTGGAGCTGGGCCACGGTGGCGCGCAGGTCCACATTGGTGATGTTGGGAAACTCGCGCACCAGCGCATTGTCAAAGCCCGCCGTCTCGGGCGCGCGGTAGGCGGCCAGGTAGGTGATGGCCACCCCATCCATCTGGGCAACCGGGTACATGACAAAGAAATTCGCACGCATCGATCCCCAGTCCACCTTGCGCAGGCTGGTGATCGTGCTCTCGTGCGGCACGCCGCCCATGTCAAACAGCAGGCGGTCGCCCATCTTCAGGCCCAGGGTCTCGGCAATCCCCTCTTCCACGCTCACGCCACCGGCCTCGCCCGGCTTCCACTGGCCCTGCACGATCTGGTTGTGCTCCTGCAGCACATCGCTGTGCGAGATGTTGAACTCGCGGTCCACCAGGCGCTTGGCGCGGTCTTCGGTGTAATTGCCCGGCCCCACGTCCTTGCCGTTGATCTGGATGAGGCGGCCGCGAATCATCGGGTACCAGTCCCATTTGTCGATGCCCGCTTGGCGCAGCCGCTGCTGGAAGGCCTCGGCCTGGTCGGGCTGGATATTGATGACAAAGCGGTTCATCGCGTCGGGCGGCGTGGTTTGCCGCCAGGTCTGGATCAGGTCGGTGCGCAGCAGCACCAGCAGCACCAGCGCCATCAGGCCCACCGCCAGACTGCTGACCTGCACCACGGCAAACCAGGGCCGGGCGGCGACCTGGCGCGTGGCCAGCAGCAACCAGCGCGGCGCCGTGCGCTCGTTCACGACACGGCGCAGCAAGCTGATGGCGGCTGCGCTGAGCAGCGCAAACACCACAATGGCCACCGCAAAACCGCCCACGGCAATGCCGCCCAGCTTGGCATCGCCACTGACCAGCAGCAGCATGGCGGCAAAGCCCAGCACCCCCAGCAGCAGCACCGATGCCGAGGCCGGGCGCAGGGCGCCCAGGTCACGGCGCAGCACCCGCAGCGGTGGCACCTGGGCCAGCTGCAGCACCGGCGGCAGGCCAAAGGCCAGCAGCAAGGTCATGCCCATGCCCACGCCCATCACCAGGGGCCAGCCGCTGGCCGCCGGCAGCGTGACCGCGAGCAAGCCGGCCATCAGCCAGACAAACAAATAATGCATCGCATAACCCAGCGCCACGCCCAGCAGGCTGGCCGCCAGGCCCACAATCACAAACTCGACCACATAGGCGCCGGCAATGGCGCGCTGCGCCAGGCCCAGCACCCGCAACAGCGCCGCGCCATTGAGGTGGGCACTGGCAAAGGTGCGGGCCGCCAAGGCCACGGCCACGGCCGACAGCAGCGCAGCCAAGAGCGCCACCAGGTTCAAGAATTTCTGCGCGCGCTCCAGGGTTTGCTCCATCTCGGGCCGGCCGCTTTGCAGCGACTCAATGCGTACGCCATGGCTTTGCGGCTGGGCCACTTCAGCCTCGGCCCATTGCAGAAACTGCGCCGCGCCCGTGGGCTCGCCGGCCACCGCGAAGCGGTAGAGCAAACGGCTGGCAGGCTGCACCAAACCGGTGGCAGCCAGATCGCTCCAGTCCAGCATCACCCGAGGAGAAAAGCCCAGAAAACCCGCGCCCCGGTCCGGCTCGATGGTCAGCACCCGGCCAATGGTGAAGCGCTTGTCGCCCAGCCAGAGCACCGAACCCGTTTGCAGGCCCAGCGCTTCGAGCAAGGTCGGATCGACCCAGACCTCGCCCGGAGCCGGAATGTCCCGGGTCGCCGCATCAGGCTGGCCGGCAGCCGGGGCCGTGCGCAAGCTGCCGCGCAGCGGGTAGCCCGCTTGCACCGCCTTGAGGCCCACCAACCGCGATTCGCCGCCATCGGCATCGTCGGCACGGGCCATGGTCGGGAAGGTGACCGTGGTCACGCCTTTCAAACCCAGGGCCTGGGCCTTGTCGCTGAATGTTGCCGGCGTGCGGTTGTCGCTCACCACCACCACATCACCGCCCAGCAGCTGGCTGGCATCGCGCTGCAACCCCGCCTGCAGGCGGTCCGAGAAAAAGCTCACCGAGGTGAGCGCTGCGACGGCCAGTGCCACCGCCACCAACAACAAGCGCAGCTCGCCTGCCCGCCAGTCGCGCAGCAGTTGGCGCCAACCCAGCGCAAAAAAATTGTGTTCCATGCAGCGAACATAACTGATGCGCGCTTATCCCCGGCTCTTACCGGATTACCGCTATAACTTTCATTGAAAGAGATCATCCCCAAGACCGCTATTGCGAGTTACGATATGAAACACAATCTCTCAACGAGCCCTCCTATGCAAGCCTTGATTTCACAATTGGGCCAGACGTTTGCCAAAGCTCGCAGTCTGGAGGAGCTGACGCGCCTCCTGCTGGAGATGCTGCAAAAAGTCACCAGTCTGGAGTCCACTTACCTCACCCGCATCGATCTGGGCCAGCGCGTCCAGCAGGTGCTGTTCGCGCGCAATACCCAGAGCCTGCAGATTCCCGAGAACCTGAGCGTGCCTTGGGAAGACACCTTGTGCAAGCGCGCCATCGATGAGAACTGCCTCTACACCGATGATGTCGGCCAGATCTGGGGCGACTCGCAGGCCGCGCAGGCGCTGGGCATACAGACCTATGCCAGCACACCGGTCCACCTCTCGGACGGCGCGCTCTACGGCACCCTGTGCGGTGCCAGCGCATCGCGTAAACCGCTGAAGCGCGATACCCAGGATGTCATGCGCCTGTTTGCCCAGTTCCTGGGTCAGCAGGTCGAGCGCGAGCAGCTGCTCACCCAGATCCAGGTACAAAACGAAGAGCTGCAGCGGCTGGCACGCACCGACGCCTTGACCGGCCTGCCCAACCGCCGGGCGTTGATCGAGCAGCTGGACCAGCTGCAGGCCATTGCCCAGCGCCAGGAGCGCTATGTGCTGGTCGGCATGATCGACATGGACGGCTTCAAGGCCATCAACGATGGTTATGGCCATGAGGCCGGTGACCGCTTTTTGCAGCTGCTGGCCGACCAAATGCGCGAGGCCATGCGCGGCTCCGACCTGATCGCGCGCCAAGGTGGCGACGAATTCGTGTTCGCCGGCCTGGGCCCGTTTCTGCACGAGCCCATCGCGCCCGCGCTGATCGAGACACAGGCCCGTTTGTTTGCCAGCACCCGGGCGGAGGCGCTGTGCCTGGGCGCGGGGGTGCGCCTGAACTACACCGGTGCCAGCGTGGGCCTGGTGGCGGTCACCCCGGGCACCGATGCCGATACCGCCTTGCAGCAGGCCGACCTGGCCATGTACCAGACCAAGCAGGCCCGCAAAGCGCGCCACCCGGTCTCGGCCTGAGCCACAAGCCTTACTACGGCGCTCAGGCCTGTGCGATCTGCGATGCCGCCGCCGCGCCTGGCGCGGTCAACGCCAGCATCCAGCGCCCGTCTACCGATTGCGTCTCCACCCAGGGGGCCTGCTGGGCCTGCGCCAGCAACAGGTTGAGCATGGCCAGCTCACGCAGCACGCTGCTGGCAGCTGCCTCCAGCCGTTTGGCCAGGCGCACCAGCGGCACAGGCTGGCCTGCGCGCGCCTGCTGCTCCTGCGCCAAGGCCTGCAGCATGCGCAGCGCCAGCGGAGTCAGCTGGACAGCGCTCTGGCTCACTGCGGCTCCTGGCCCGGCTCCAGCACCACGGGAATGGATTTGGACGTCGGCGTGCCGGCGTTGGCGGCCACGGCAGACAGGGGCACCAGCGGATTGGTCTCCGGGTAGTAGGCGGCCAGGTTGCCTCGGGGAATGTCATAGGCCACCAACTTGAAGCCCTCTACACAGCGCTGCTGGCCGTCGTCCCAGACAGTACGGATAGTTACCCAGTCCCCGTCTGCCATGCCCAGGGCCTTGATGTCATCCGCGTGGATAAACACCACCCGCCGCTGGCCAAACACCCCCCGGTAGCGGTCGTCCATGCCATAGATGGTGGTGTTGTACTGGTCGTGGGAGCGGGTGGTGAGCAAGGTGAACACGCGTTGGTCACGCAGCCGCGCACGCGCCCGGTGTGTGGGCGTATCGACCGGCACCGCATGGGCGTGGAAACTGGCCTTGCCGCTGGCCGTGGCCCAGATGCGCTCGCTGGCGGTATTGCGCAGCCGAAAACCACCGGGCACGGCCACACGCTGGTTGAAGTCCGCAAAATCGGGAAACACCTTGGCAATCTCGTCGCGGATCAGCGCGTAATCGGCGGCCAGCGCCAGCCAGTTCACCCGGCTGCGCGCGCCCAGGGTCGCATGGGCCAGCCGGGCCACGATCGCCGGTTCGGACAGCAGGTGTTCGGACGCAGGCGGATTCATGCCCATCGACAGGTGCACCATGCTCATCGAATCCTCAACCGTCACCCCCTGGGGCTGGCCGTTTTGCAGATCGATCTCGGTGCGACCCAGGCAGGGCAGCAGCAAGGCCTGGCGGCCATGCACCACGTGGCTGCGGTTGAGTTTGGTGGTGACCTGCACGGTCAGCGCGCAGCGCTGCAGGCCCTTCCAGGTTTCATAGGTATCAGGCGTGGCGGCGGCAAAATTGCCCCCAAGCGCAAAAAATACCTGGGCCTGGCCATCGCGCATGCTGGCAATGGCGTCGACCGTGTCCATGCCGTGGGCGCGGGGCGGCGCAAAGCCATAGACCTCTTGCAAGCGGTCCAACAAGGCCGCAGGCGGCTTTTCCCAAATGCCCATGCTGCGGTCGCCCTGCACATTGCTGTGGCCGCGCACCGGGCACGGCCCAGCCCCGGGCCGGCCGATATGGCCGCGCAGCAGCAGCAGGTTCAAAATCATCTGGATCGTGGCCACCGAATGCGCATGCTGGGTAATGCCCATGCCCCAGCAGGCAATCACCTTGTCTGCGCCCAGGTAGACATCGGCAGCCGCCCGCATCTGCGCCTCGCTCAGGCCGGATTCCTGCGCCAGCAGTGCCCAGTCTTCAGACTGCAGGCTTTGCGCCAGCGCCTCAAAGCCGGTGGTGTGTGCGGCGATAAAGGCATGGTCCAGCACACCACCACGGCTAGCTTCCTGCTCCAGCACATGCTTGAGCATGCCCCGTAGCGCTGCCAGATCCCCGCCCACACGCAGCTGAAAGTAGTGCGTGCTGATGGGGCTGGAGCCCAGGGTGGCCATCTCCAGCTTGTCCTGCGGGTCGGCAAAGCGCTCCAGCCCGCGCTCGCGCAAGGGGTTGAAGCTGACAATGCGTGCGCCCCGCTTGTGCGCCTCGCGCAGCTCGCCCAGCATGCGCGGGTGGTTGGTGCCCGGGTTCTGGCCAAAGATAAAGATCGCATCGGCCTCTTCAAAATCGGCCAAGGTCACCGTGCCCTTGCCCACGCCAATCTGTTCGCGCATGGCCGAGCCACTGGGCTCATGGCACATGTTGGAACAATCGGGGAAATTGTTGGTGCCGAACTCACGCACAAACAGCTGGTAGAGGAAGGCCGCCTCATTGCTGGCCCGACCCGAGGTGTAGAACACCGCCTGGTCTGGGCTGGGCAGCGCGTTCAGGTGCTGGGCAATCAGCGCAAAGGCATCGTCCCAGGCAATGGGCAGGTAGTGGTCGCTGGCCGGGTCGTACACCATCGGGTGGGTGAGCCGGCCCTGGTCTTCCAGCCAAAAATCGCTTTGCTGGGCCAGCTCGCGCACGCTGTAGCGGGCAAACAGCGCCGGGCCCGCGCGCCGGGCCGTGGCCTCGGCCGCCACGGCCTTGACGCCGTTTTCGCAGAACTCAAAGGTGGATGCATGGTTGCGGTCGGGCCAGGCGCAGCCCGGGCAGTCAAAGCCATCGGGCTGGTTGGCTGACAGCAGGGTCTTGGCCCCCTTGAGGGCAATATCGTGGTGCAGCAGCGTGTTCTTGACACTGTTCAAAGCGCCCCAGCCACCGGCTGGGCCTTTGTAGAAGGCGATTTTCTGTTCTTGCATGGCAGGCACTTGGTGTAGCCCTGCATTTCAACGCGCTGGCGGCCAGGCGTCAAATTCAAAGCGGCAATGCCGGCATTCAAGATGGCTATGTCGCCCACCTAGCGCGCCTGCAACGCCCCCGCATGCTGCAGGCACTGCGCCTGCCAATCGGTCTGCGCCATCAGTGCGCGTGCTGCCTCGATGGCCGGCATGGCTTGCTGGGATTGTTGGTAAAGAAAGGCCACCTCGCTCTCGACGACCGGCTCCACCAGCGGCCAGGCACGCAGACCTAGTGTATGGCGCACGGTCGCCAGCACGGCGCCCGGCACAATGCTGGCCATCTGGCCCTCGCTCACCGCCTGCAACAAGGCCTGCACCGAATTGGTTTCCATGGCTGGCTGCACCACCACGCCCACGCTGCCAAAGCTGCGGTCCACGATCTGGCGGTTGTGCATGTCCGGGGTCAGCAGGCACAGCGGCTGTTGCGCGGCCTGTGCCCAAGGCATGGGATCGGCAGCATGCACGGTATCGGCAACACAGGCGGGCGGTGGTGCTGACTGGAGCAGGTAGTAATGCTCCTGGTACTGCGGCACAGCGTGGGTACGCGGGCGGCGAATGCGGTCGCTGTAGCCCAGCGCCATGTCCAGGCTTAGCTCTTCCAGGCCGCGCTCAATATCGGGCGAGCTCATCGCGTGCAGGGCCGGCACCAGGCCGGGGTGCTGCTGGCGCAGCAGGCTGGCAAAGCGCAGCAGCATCGGCATGGCCGTTGGCACGGCGGCCATGCGCAGCTGCCCTTGCAATTGCCCCGCCTGGGCCGAGAGGCGCTGGCGCAAGCGAGCCTCGCTTTGCAGCATCTCCAAACCGGTTTGCAGCACCTGCTCGCCCTCCGGCGTAAAGCCGGCAAACACCCGGCCCCGGCGCACGATAGGCACGCCAAACTCCGTCTCCAAGGCGCGCAACGCATTGGACAGGGTCGGCTGGGTGATGTGGCAGGCCTGGGCTGCCCTTGCGAAATGGCCATGCGCATGGAGCGCGGCCAGGTATCGCATGGCAGCGAGCAGGTTCATCAGGTGTTGCTGCTGACGCTGATGGTGGGGAACTTCGACGAGAAGTCCTTGGCCTGCTGCGCAATCTTGACGGCAATGCTGCGTGCAACCTGCTTGTAGATGGCTGCCACTTCGCTGTCGGGTGCGGCCACCACGGTGGGGGTGCCGCTGTCCGCCTGCTCGCGGATCTGCATCGACAGCGGCAGCGCGCCCAGGTAGTCGAGCTGGTAGTCCGCCGCCATATGTTTGCCGCCATCGGCGCCAAAGATGTGTTCCACATGGCCACAGTTCGTGCAGACATGCATGGCCATGTTCTCGATCACGCCGAGAATGGGCACGCCCACCTTCTCGAACATCTTGATGCCCTTGCGCGCATCCAACAGAGCGATGTCCTGCGGGGTGGTGACAATCACGGCGCCGGTCAGCGGCACCCGCTGGCTCAGGGTCAGCTGGATATCGCCGGTGCCCGGTGGCATGTCAATCAACAGGTAATCCAGGCCTGCCCAGTTGGTCTGGCGCAGCATTTGCTCGAGCGCCTGCACGGCCATCGGGCCACGCCAGATCATCGCCTGGTCCTGGTCCACCAGCAGGCCGATCGACATCACCTGCACGCCATGGTTCAGCTTGGGCTCCATGGTCTTGCCATCGCTGCTCTCGGGCTTGCCGTCCACACCCATCATCATGGTCTGGCTGGGGCCGTAGATGTCGGCATCCAGCACACCCACCGTGGCGCCCTCGGCCGCCAAGGCCAGCGCCAGGTTGGCAGTGGTGGTGCTTTTGCCCACGCCGCCCTTGCCCGACGCCACCGCAATGATGTTCTTTACGCCAGGCAGCAGCGGCACGCCGCGCTGCACCGCATGCGTGATCACCTTGTTGCTGATGCTCACCGAAACGTTGTCCACACCGGGCACCGTCTTGGCCGCTGCCACGAACTGGCTGCGCAGCTGGGGCACCAAGCTTTTGGCAGGGTAGCCCATCTCCACCTCAAAGGCGACGTCGCCGCCGTTGATCTGGAGGTTGCGCACAGCGCGTGTGCTGACAAAATCTTTGCCCGTATGTGGGTCTTGAACGCTGGCCAGCGCGGCCAATAACGTTTGTGCGGTCACTGTCATCGTGTTTTCTATTCCTGAGACAGCAATAAGTCTAGCGAACCGCGCTTGCCCTTGTGAACCAGCGACAATCTGGGCTTTGCCCACTGCACCTCTTGAAAGACCTGCACCCGTGAAACTGAAAATGGCCGAGAACTCCGTGTTTGCGATCTTGCTGCGCTCGTCGTGGTGGATCAGTGTGGTGGTCGGAGCCATCATCGTGGTGCTGTGCCTGGCACTGCTGCCCAAGGACATCCGCTTTGTGGGCGCCGCCGGCAGCCTGCCGTTTTTGGTGATCGGGGCCATGGCCGCCAAGCGCCAGTGGAACCAGCCCAATGCCGCTGCCACGCAAGCGCTGCTAGCCCAAGCCAGTACCATGCCCAGCCGCGATCTGCAGGCCTGGCTGACCCGCGCCTGGCAGGCAGAAGGCTACACCGTGACCCCTATGCAACAGGCCCATGCCGACCTGCAACTGGCCCGCCAAGGACAAACCACCTTGGTGCAGACCAAGCGCAGCAAGGCCGGGGTGCATGGCATTGAGCCGCTGCGCGCGCTGCACGAGGCCGCCAGCCAGAAGGGCGCAGCCAGCGTCTATGTACTGCTGCAAGGCGAGCTGAGCGAGAATGCACGCCTCTTTGCCCGTGATCAGAAGATCGTGGTGCTGCAGAACCTGGAGCTGGCCACCTTGCTGAAAAAAGCCCCCGCACAGGCCTGATTTCAGAGACCGCTGGGGTCGCGGACTGGAAATCAGCGACAGCCCTGCTTGGCGCGGCCCCCCACTTTCGGCTATGGTGCAGGCCATGCCGCCCGCTCTGCACTACAACCCCCATACCGCATCCACGGCCATCGTGCTCTCGGGCGGTGGCGCACGCGCCGCCTACCAGGTGGGGGTGCTGCAGGCGCTCTCCCGCTTGCGCCAGAACGCCGGGGCCGACCAGGGGCCCACGCCCTTCCCCATCGCGGTCGGCACCTCGGCCGGGGCCATCAATGCGGCGGGCCTGGCCTGCGGCGCCGACCATTTCGACCTGGCCGTGCAGCGCCTGTCGCGCGTGTGGCGCAATTTCTCCACCAGCCAGGTCTACCGCGCCGATGCCTTTGGCGTCATGCGCAGCGGTGCGCGCTGGCTGAGCCTCTTGACCCTGGGCTGGGCGCTGACCCGCTGGCGCCATAGCAGACCACGTTCGCTGCTGGACAATGCGCCGCTGCTGGAGTTGCTGCAAGCTGAGCTGCCGCTGGATAAGATCCCGCACCTGCTGCGCAGCGGCCAGCTCGCGGCGCTGGCCATCACCGCATCGAGCTACAGCACAGGCGAGCACATCACCTTCTATGAAGCGGGCCCGCATGTGCCCAGCTGGTCGCGCACCCAGCGCCGCGCCATCCAGGACCGCATCACTCACCAGCACCTGATGGCCTCTTCCTCCATCCCCTTCATCTTTGCGCCCACCGAGCTGAAGATACGCGGCCAGTACAACTACCTGGGCGATGGCGCCATGCGCCAGACCGCCCCACTGGCCCCTGCCGTGCACCTGGGCGCCAAACGCATTGTGGTGGTAGGCGTGGGCCGCTCACACGAGGTACTGAACCTGCCCCAGGGCGAGCATCCGCCGTTTCCATCGCTGGCCCAGGTGGCTGGCCATGCGCTGTCCACCATTTTTCTCGATGCGCTGTCGGTCGATGTGGAGCGGGCCCAGCGCATCAACCACACGCTCAGCCTCATCCCGCAGGCCGAGCGGGCACACAGTGCCTTGCGCCCGCTGGACCTGCTGGTCATCACCCCCTCGCAGTCACTGGACGCGATGGCGCTGGCCCATTTGCAAGAGCTTCCCACCCCGGTGCGGGCGCTGCTGGGCGCCGTGGGCGTCTCGATGCACAGCCAGAACGTGGGCAGCGCAGCGCTGGCCAGCTACCTGTTGTTTGAGCCCGGCTACACCCGGGCGCTGATGGCGCTGGGCCGGGCCGACACCATGGCGCGCAGCGACGAGGTCTGCGCCTTTTTCGGCTGGGGCAGCGGCGCGCAGGCCGGATCCAATCCCCTGGTCATGCCAACAGGCCCCGTAAGCGCCTAGAATTGCCCGGTTCTGGGGCGCCTGCGGGCGCGGGGGCTGGCTGCGCTGGCCCTCCCCGTGACCAGAATCCGCAACGGCCACCGGCCTGCGTCCTCTCTGTGATTAGAAAGTTCCGCAACCCTATGTCTCAACGAAAGATTTTCGTCACCACCGCCCTGCCGTATGCGAACGGCAACTTCCACATCGGCCACATCATGGAGTACATCCAGGCCGATACCTGGGTGCGTGCGCAGCGAATGCAGGGCAATGCGGTCAACTTTGTCGGTGCCGATGACGCCCATGGCGCGCCCATCATGATTGCGGCCGAGAAAGCCGGCAAAACGCCCCAGCAGTTCGTGGCCGACATCGCCGCTGGCCGCAAGCAGTACCTCGATGGCTTCCACATCGGTTTTGACAACTGGAGCAACACCGACAGCCCGGAGAACCACGCGCTGTCCAAACAGATTTACCTGGACCTGAAAAAGGCCGGCTTTATCGAGACGCGCACCATCGAGCAGTTCTTCGACCCCGAGAAGAACATGTTCCTGCCCGACCGTTTCATCAAGGGCGAGTGCCCCCGTTGCCACGCCAAAGACCAGTACGGCGACAACTGCGAAGTCTGCAGCTCGGTCTACGCGCCCACCGACCTCATCAACCCGTTCTCGGCCCTGTCGGGTGCCACGCCGGTGATGAAGTCGTCCGAGCACTTCTTCTTCAAGCTGTCCGACCCACGCGCAGTGGAGTTCCTGACCGAGTGGACGCAGGACGGCAAGCATGTGCAGCCCGAAGTCGCCGCCAAGATCAAGGAATGGTTTGGCGTACGCACCAACCCCGATGGCTCGACCAGCGAAGGCCTGGACGACTGGGACATCAGCCGCGACGCGCCCTACTTCGGCATCGAAATTCCCGACGCACCGGGCAAGTACTTCTATGTCTGGCTGGACGCGCCTGTGGGCTATCTGGCCTCGCTCAAAGAACTGCTGGCCAAGCGTGGCGAAGACTACGACGCCTACATGGCCGACCCCGATCTGGAGCAGTACCACTTCATCGGCAAAGACATCATCACCTTCCACACGCTGTTCTGGCCTGCGATGCTGAAGTTCAGCGGCCGCAAGACGCCGACCAAGATTTGCGTGCACGGTTTCCTCACCGTCAACAACGGCGAGAAGATGAGCAAGAGCCGCGGCACCGGCCTTGACCCGCTCAAGTACCTGGCTCTCAAGATGAACCCCGAGTGGCTGCGCTACTACCTGGGCGCCAAGCTCAACGGCAAGAACGAAGATATCGACTTCAATCCCGAAGACTTCATGCTGCGCGTCAACTCCGACCTGATCGGCAAGTACGTGAACATCGCCTCGCGCGCTGCCGGCTTTATCAGCAAGCGCTTTGAAGGCCGCCTGGGCGAAGTAAGCGCCGATGGCCAGGACCTGCTGGCCGTGCTGCGCGGGCAAAAGGACGCCATCGTGGCCGCCTACGAAGCACGCGACACCGCCCGCGCCGCCCGCGAGATCATGCAGCTGTGCGACAAGGTCAACAGCTATGTCGATGCCAACAAGCCCTGGGAGCTGGCCAAGAAGGACGACATGCAGGCGCGCCTGCACGATGTCTGCACGGTCTGCATCGAGGCCTTCCGCATCCTGACCATCTACCTCAAGCCCATGCTGCCGGGTGTGGCCGCCGAGGTCGCGAACTTCCTGATCGTGCCGCCAGAGCAATTTGCCGAGGTGGACAAGCCCCTGGGCGCAGCCCACCAGATTGGCGTCTACCAGCATCTGATGCAGCGCGTCGATCCGCTGCAACTCGAAGCGCTGTTTGAGACCCCTGCCAGCCAGGAAAAGACCGCCGCCGCTGCCGTGCCTGCCAAGGCCAAAAAGGCAGACAAGAAAGCCGAAGCGGTGGTGGACCCGAACGCACCGGGCGGCGAGCCGCTGGCCGAGACCATCGGCATCGACGACTTTGCCCGCATCGACCTGCGCATTGCCAAGATTGTGGAATGCAAGGCCGTCGAAGGCTCGACCAAGCTGCTGCAGCTGACCCTGGATGTCGGTGAAAAGGGCGAGGACGGCCAGCCCAAGATGCGCAATGTGTTCAGCGGCATCAGCAGCATGTACACGCCTGAGCAGCTGCAAGGCAAGCTCACCGTGCTGGTCGCCAACCTGGCGCCCCGCAAGATGAAGTTCGGCATCTCCGAAGGCATGGTGTTGGCCGCCAGCCATGCCGATGAGAAGGCGCATCCCGGCATCTATGTGCTCGAACCCTTCCCCGGCGCCTTGCCTGGCATGCGCATCCATTGATCTGCATGGCTGCTGACCGCCCCCTCTTGAAGCCCTTGCGTCCGTTGGCCGCAGGGGCTTTTTACAGCGCCTCGGCCTGGCTGCTGGGCGGCTGCAGCGTGGTGGCCGTGGGCGCGGCTGCCGTCAGCGTGACCGCCACGGCGGTGGGCCTGGCCGCCGATGCCGCCGTGGGCACGGTGAAGGTGGTGGGCAAAGGCGTTGGCAAAGCCTATGACATGGCGACCGGCGAGGAGCAGGACAACAGCGGTATCACGGTGCGTTACCGGGAGCGCAGGCCGGGCGAGACCTTCCCGCCACAGCAGCCATCCGAGCCACCGCCATTGCAAGCGCAGCCATCACCGGCAGCAAGGCCAGCAGCGGCCCCAGAAACCGCCATCCCGAGCAGTCCCTGACGCACACGGGCTCAGGCCCGGTCAGTTACCAGCGTAGCGGCCAGGTCGGTGGCTGATCCACAGGAACACGCTCATGACGACCGCTGCCAGCACCGAGTAGGCCACCCGCTCGAAAGGCACGATCCACAGGGCCAACAGCACGACTGTGCAGTCGATCACCATCTGCACCTTGCCGGCACGGATGCCATAGCGGTTCTGCAGGTAGAGCGAGACGATGGTGGCGCCGCCCAGGCTGGATCGGTGGCGGGCGAGAAACAGGCAGCCCGTGCCCATCAGCAAGCCACCGGCAATGGCGGCATACAAGGGGTTGATGTAATCGATGTGGATGAAACGCGGGCCAATATCCACCAGCAAGGCCAGCATGGCCACCGAGATAAAGGTCTTGATCGTGAACTCCGGTCCCATGCGCGTCCAGGCAAACCAGTAAAAGGGCAGGTTGATCGCAAAGAAAATGGCCCCAAACGGCAGACCGGTGGCGTAGTGCAACAAGAAAGCCAGACCCGCCGTGCTGCCCGTCAGCAAACCAGCCTGCGCAAACAGCCCCAAGGTGATGGAGACAAACAGGGAGCCGGTGAACAGCGCCTGTGCATCTTCAAAACGGCCATGGCGCAGCGCAGGAACGGCCAGCGCCACAGGCGCAGCCGCCACAGGGCCTGGCAGGCCGGTGGAACCGGTAGGGGTGGATAGCGGAGAGGACATGTCGGGTTGACAGCAAGTTGCGTGCCCGCGCAGGGATGGTGCGGCGGGGTTGCCCAGCGCGGGTGGCGCTAGGTGTAAACCCGAATTTTAAAGAGATTCAGTCGCTAACGTGTAGGCATATCCGCAACACTTGCGCGACCCGCTCGGCAGTGATCAGCGGCTATTCACCACCAAGGTGCTGTTGCTGCGCACCACTTTGCCCTGGGCATCGAACACCACGGTGAACAGCATCTTGGTGCTGGGCGGGTCGACCCAGCCCCAGTCCCATTCGGCTTCGTTCTTGAGCGGGTAGCTGGTGCGCTTGGCCGGCTGGCCCAGCAGGCGGCGGACCTCCTGCTGGTCCATACCCGGCTGCACCTTGGCAAAGTAGGCGGGGGCCAGCACCTGGCGCAGCGCGGTCATCTTGCCGTCCTTGCCAATGGTGATCATGTAGTTCTGCGCACCGGAGGGCTGGCGGGTGTATTCCAAGGTGTGCGAGCCATCGGCCTCGTCCCAGATCTGGTTGGGCTCGCCAAAACGGTCGCGCACATCCTGCTCGGTAGAGACAAATTCCTCCAGTTCCTTGATGCGCTGCTGGTCGCAGCCCACCATAAACACGGAAACGGCCAGCGCAGAGGCGGCGATTGCAAGTTTGGTGACGAAGGACATGGTCAGGTTCGGTAGAATCCAGGGAAGAGGTAAATATACGCTATGTCTTTCTTTCGCCGCCCCGATTACCAATCCGACACCACCCAGTTTCTTTTGAAGCTCAAGGCTGACAAGCCCCAGCTGGAAGAAGGCCAACTCGAAGGCCGCGCTCTGCTGTGGGACAAGGACCTGGACCGCCAGCAGCAAGCGGAGTACCAAACCGCACGTGTGGCGCAAAAGCCTTACGTGTACCAAACCAACCACGATTGATCACCGCGCGCGCGCCGCTGGCCGCCTGGCTGGCAGCGCCTGTCGATCATGAATAGCCCCTGTGCATGGCAACTTCCGGCAAGCTGACAAAGGCTGAGGACGGCCTGAGCCCCTCTGCCGGCAGTGCCATGCCCGATGTGGTGGACCAGGTCGCGCTCGCCCGTCTGTACGGCGAGCCTCTGTTCGCCATGCCCACCGACCTGTACATCCCGCCCGATGCGCTGGAGGTGTTCCTGGAGGCCTTTGAAGGCCCGCTGGACTTGCTGCTCTACCTGATCCGCAAGCAGAACTTCAACATCCTCGACATCCCGATGCTGAGCGTCACCCGCCAGTACCTAAGCTATGTCGATGAGATCCGCAGCCGCAACCTGGAGCTGGCCGCCGAATACCTGCTGATGGCCGCGATGCTGATCGAGATCAAGTCGCGCATGCTGCTGCCACCCAAAAAGCAGGCCGAGGGCGAAGAAGCCGAAGACCCCCGTGCCGAATTGGTGCGCCGCCTGCTGGAGTACGAGCAGATGAAGCTGGCCGCCCAGGGCCTGGGCACTGTGCCGCAGTACGGGCGCGACTTCATCAAGGCCCAGGTCTTCATCGAGCAGGCGCTGCAGCCGCGTTTTCCGGATGTGGACATGTCCGAGCTGCAAGAAGCCTGGCGCGACATCCTCAAGCGCGCCAAGCTGGTGCAGACCCACAAGATCACCCGCGAAGAGCTCTCGGTGCGCGAGTACATGAGCGCCATTCTCAAGCGCCTGCAAGGCCGGCGCTTTGTGGAGTTCGAGGACATCTTCGAGCCGGAAAAAGGCAGCACCGTGCTGGTAGTGACCTTTATCGCGCTGCTGGAGCTGGCCAAGGAAACGCTGATCGAGATCACCCAGGCGGAAGCCTTTGCACCCATTTATGTGCGGCTGTCCTATACGCCTGTTTAACAGCCGCCGGGTCTGATCGACCCGCTGCCCCAACCCCTTTTCCCCCGCCCTTCATTCCAACGGAGACCACCCATGCCGCATCTCGTCATCGAATACACCAGCAACCTCGAGAACTTCCCGGAGGCCCATCTGCTCGACGCGCTCAACGCCGCCGTCATCGCCAGCGGCCAGGTGCAAAACGAGCAGGACCTCAAGAGCCGCACCGTGCGCACCGAGCAGTTCGTCATTGGCGCCGATCCTACGGCCCTGCGTGGCTTTGTGCATGCCGAGCTGCGCCTGCTGGCCGGCCGCACGCCTGAGATGAAGCGCGACCTGTCCGAACGCATTGCCACCGTGCTGCGCGAGTTCACGCCCCACCCCGAGGGCATGCTGGTGCAGCTGAGCGTGGACATTGTCGACATGGACCGTGGCTCGTACTACAAGGGATCGCTGTAAATAGCGTCCACGGATCGCGATTGGATCGCGCCCTAGTACAAAGGCCTGCCGTCTCTTACGAGAAGGCAGGCCTTTTTCATGGTGGGGCGATGCTCAGCAGTCGCCCGCTGGTGGATCAGTACTCCAAGGGCCCCTGGCCCTTGTTGTCTTTTTCGATGCGGATCTTGCGCATCACGCCATCGGTGGCCTCGGTAACCGCAAACTGCCAGCCATCGATCACCACCACATCGCCTTGTTTGGGCAAGGCACCATTGAACTCGGTGAGCAAACCACCCAAGGTGGTAAAGGCATCGGCAGACGAGACCAGCTCACTCGATCCCAGCAGCTGCTGCACCATGTGCACATCGGCCGCGCCGCTGGCAATCCAGGTGTCGGGCTCGCCTTCCACCGGCTGGATCGTGAAGCTCTCGTCCTCGTCGGGGAACTCCCCGGCAATCGCTTCGAGCACATCGACCGGCGTCACCACACCGCTCATCACATGGAACTCGTTGATCACAATGACCATATGGCCCTTGGACTGGCGCAGGTCATTGATCAGCGCGATCACGCCAGCGCCCTCGGGCACCATCAGCGGCTTGCGGATGGTGGCGGGCTGGATGGCACCATGCTGCATCAGGTCCATCAGCATGTCCTTGGCACGCGCCACACCCTGGAGCTGGTCCACCTGCCCCAGGCACACCGGCAAGTGGCTGTGCGGGTTGTCGTTGAGCGAGCGCTGGATGGCCTCGGCATCGTCGTTCAGGTCCACCCAGTCCACGTCGGAGACGGGGGTCATGATGGAGCGCACCTTGCGGTCGGCCAGCGCCAGCACGCCGCTGACCATGATGCGCTCTTCAGGCCCAAAGGTCAGCGCGGCCTCGGCAGCGCTCGGGTCATCTTGCGCATGCTCGGCCTGGGCATTACCGCTGCGCCCTGCCATCAAGGACAGCACCTTGAGCGCCGTGCGCTCGCGCAGCGGCACCCGCTGCTCATGGCGGATTGCGTTGCGCGAGGACACCTGGTTGAAGGTCTCGATCAGGATCGAGAAACCAATGGCGGCGTACAGATAACCCTTGGGCACATGGAAGCCCAGGCCCTCAGCCACCAGGCTGAAGCCGATCATCAGCAGAAAGCTCAGGCAGAGAATGACGATGGTCGGGTGCGCATTGACAAAGCGCGTCAGCGGCTTGGAGGCAAACAGCATCACACCGATCGAGATGATGACGGCGGCCATCATCACGCCCAGGTTGTTGACCATGCCCACGGCCGTGATCACCGCATCGAGCGAGAAGACGGCATCCAGCACCACGATCTGCGCCACCACGGCCGAGAAGCTGGCATACACCGTGCTGCTGGACTTGCTGAGGCTCACACCTTCCATGCGCTCATGCAGCTCGGTCGTGGCCTTGAACAGCAGGAACAACCCGCCCAACAGCAAGATCAGATCGCGCCCCGAAAAGCTGAGCGGTCCGACGGAAAACAGCGGTTGTGTGAGGGTCACCAGCCAGGAGATGGCGGTCAGCAGACCCAGGCGCATCACCAGGGCCAAAGACAGCCCAATGACTCGTGCCTTGTCCCGCTGGTGGGGCGGCAACTTGTCGGCCAGGATCGCGATAAAGATGAGGTTGTCGATACCCAGAACGATCTCGAGCACCACCAGGGTGAGGAGACCAATCCAAATCTGCGGGTCGGAGAGCAGCTCGATCATGCGGCGCTCCCTTCAAGGGGCAGAGACACCGTCAGCGGTGTACTGGGGCTAGAACAAAAGAAAAGCGACAGCGTGGTCGCACACGGGAGAGGCTCAGGGTCCGGGTTGTCGGGCATAAAATCCGAAGGGTTGCTAAACAACCTCCATCCTAACGTGCAGCACAAAAACCCTGGGCATCTGGCCCATTCATCACGGTGGCGACATGCCGTGCTTCGGCAAGCACGGGCCTGCTGAACAGACTCAGATCCCTACTGCAGGCTGCGGCCACAACGGCAGCTCACCCGCCACTTGCGCCGGTATCCAGCCGCGCAGGCTATTGAGAAAGGCCCAGGCCTGCACACGCGGCACATCGCGCAGGCTCACCACGCCCTCCTCGACCCTGCCTGACGCCAGTGCCAGGCGACGCCCCACACCGGGCAGCAGGCCGCACTGCAAGGCAGGCGTGATCCAGCGCCCGTCAATCTGCAGGGCGATATTGCCTCGGGTGGTTTCGGTGATCTCTCCGGCTTCGTTCCACAGCAGGGTGTCGAACACGCTGCTGTCTTGCGGTGTCCAGCGCTCGTAGTGCGCTCGGCGGCTGGTTTTGAAGCGCACAAACTCGCCATGGGCCTCGGCCAGCGGTGCGGGTGCCCATTGCAGGGTGATCTGGTCGGGCGAAGGCGGGCAGGCAAAGGCCTCCGCCTGGAAAGCGCCCTGGGCATCGAGCAGCAGGCGCAGGCGCCACAGGCCTTGCGGGTGGGATGCAGCCAACGCGCCCAAAGCCGCTTGCGCGGCCACAGCATCCCAACGGTAGCCAAAATGCGCAGCAGCGCCAGCCATGCGCTCCAGGTGCAGCGCGGCATGGCGCAGCTGGCCATCGTCCAGCGCGAGGGTTTCGATCAGGTCAAACGGCATGCTAGCCCGCTCCAGAAAGGCGCGCTTGTGCATCCATTCGCGCCATTCGCCTTCGGCGGTGGCGTCAGCCGTGATGCCGCTGCCAATGCCGCATCGCAGCTGCGTGCCACGCAAAGCCACCGTGCGGATGGGGACGTTGAAGGTCGCGCGTATCCCACCGGCACCATCGGATCGCACCACCCCCAGCGCGCCGCAGTACCAGCCGCGCGGCTCCGTCTCCAACACAGCAATCGCCTGCATCGCCGCCCGCTTGGGCGCGCCGGTGACTGAGCCGCAGGGGAACAAGGCCTGCATCACATCGACCAGCCCGGTGCCCTGGGGCAGGCGGGCCTGCACGTCCGAGGTCATCTGCCAAACGGTGGGCAAGGCCTGCAGCGCAAACAGCTGGGGCACCTGCACACTGCCCAGCTCGGCGATGCGCGCCAGGTCGTTGCGCAGCAGGTCGACCACCATCACGTTTTCGGCCCGTTCCTTGGCCGATGCGCGCAAGGCCTGGGCCTGGGCCTCGTCCTGCGCAGGACTGCTGCCGCGTGCGGCCGTGCCCTTCATCGGGCGGGTGAGGATGTCGCCCGCGCCACCCACCGGCTGGTGCCAGTCAAAAAACAGCTCGGGCGACACCGACAGCAGCTGCTCGTCGCCCCGGTCGATATGCAGCGCATAGCCGCCGGGCTGGGCCTGCTGCAACGCGGCAAACAGCGCAGCGCCGTCCACCTCGCTACCACCGGGCAAGGCGCTGCGGCCTTGCAGCTGCTGGGTGTAGTTGATCTGGTAGTAAGCGCCGTTGCGGATATCCGCATGGATGCGGGCCATCTGCGCATCGAAATGCGGGCGGGTCAGTGTGCTGCGCCACTGCAGTTGCACGGCGGGCGTCTCTGCCTCCGGCAGCGGCGCCATGTCAGCAGCTGGCGCATCCCAGACCGCAAACCAGGCCAGGGGCTCGCCGCTGGGCGCTGCCTGCGTGGGCAGATAGGGGTTCAGCGACGTGGCCGCCTCATAGCGCAGGCCACCCACGCAGCAGGCCCCCGCACGCGCGGCCTGCTCTACGGCCACCAGCAAGGCGCGCAAGGATGGTGCATCCTGCGCCTCCAGCACCCGGTCCGGGCTGGACAGGGCCAGGCGCAGGCGCTGCGCACCGGACAAGGGCTGGCCCATATCGATGCGGGCAGAAATAGGCTTATGCGCTGTCATAGGGGCGCCAGCATAGCGGCGCCGCCTTGTCCTTGCAGGACAATAGCCATCTGTCTGCTCCCAGCCTGCCCCCGTGTCCTCTGCCCCGCGCCGCGCCCAATGCCCCACTTGCCTACGTCCGCAAAGCGCCTGCATCTGCGCGCTGGCGCAGCCACTGCAGGCTGCCACCCAGGTGCTGATCTTGCAGCATCCGCTAGAGCTGCAAGAGGCCAAGGGCACTGCCCGACTGCTGCACCTGTGCCTGCCAGGCAGCCGGCTGGAAGTAGGCGAGGCCTTTGCCCCGCAGCAGCTGCAGCAGTGGCTGTACGGCGCCTGGCCCGGCGCCGAGGCACCGCAGCAAACCATGCTGCTCTACCCCCAGACACCCGACCAGCCTGCCGCCTTGACGGCGCTGACGGACAGCGACGCGCCAGCCTCTGTCCGGCGCCTGGTGCTGATCGATGGCACCTGGCGCAAAAGCCGCAAGATGCTCTATGCCAACCCGCTGCTGGCCCAGTTGCCCCGGCTGGCGCTGACGGACACCGGGCCGGCCGGCTACCGCATCCGCAAGGCACCGCGTGCCGGCCAGCTCTCGACCTTGGAGGCCGGCGCACTGGCGCTGCAGCACCTGGAGGCCTGGCCCGATGACGCGCCGCCGCTGCAAGCGCTGCAGCAGTCCTTTGACGGGCTGATTGCCCAGTACGAACGCCTGCGCCCCGCGCACTGAGCGATTGGCGCCCTGGCGACAATCGCTTGCGGCACCTGCAGATGGCCGAGCGCGCACTCGGAGATACTGCAGCCCATCCACCTGTCCATCCACCACTGACGGAGCCCTTGCATGAAGTTCTCAACCCTCACCCTGCTCAGCGCCGCGCTGTGCGCCGCCGGCCTGGCCCAGGCCGCAGCCCCATCGGACGCCGCCGTGCACAAAGCCAGCAGCGCCAGCCTGCGCGAATGGATCGAGGTACTGGCGCTGCCCAATGACTCGAATGTGGCGGCCGACATCGAGAAGAACGCGCAGTGGTTCAAGGCGGCGCTGGACAAGCGCGGCTTTAACACCCAGCTGCTGCCCAACCAGGGCAAGCCCATGGTGCTGGCCACCCTGCCCCCGGTGCCCGGCGCCACCAAGACCGTGCTGTTCTACGCCCATATGGATGGCCAGGCGGTGACCCCTGCCGAATGGCAGCAAGAAAGCCCCTGGAAGCCGGTGCTCAAGGAGCGCCAGGCCGATGGTTCCTGGAAAGAGATCGCGCTGGACCAGCTCTACGGCGCCCAGCCCAACCCCGAATGGCGGGTGTTTGCCCGTTCGTCATCGGACGACAAGGCGCCCATCATCATGCTGATGGCGGCGATCGACGCCCTCAAACAGCAAGGCCTGGCACCCAGCACCAATATCAAGATCTTGCTCGACTCGGAAGAAGAAAAAGGCTCGCCATCCTTGGGTGGCGTCATCGATGCCCACCTGGACGCCTTGAAGGCCGATGCCTTGCTGGTGCTAGACGGCCCCATGCATGCCAGCAACCGCCCCACCCTGGTATTTGGCAACCGGGGCGTGGCCCAGGCCACCTTGACCCTCTATGGCGCCAGCCAGGATCTGCACAGCGGCCACTACGGCAACTACGCCGCCAACCCCGCTTTCACGATGGCGCAGCTGCTGGCATCGATGAAGGCGCCCGATGGCCGGGTGCTCGTCAAGGGCTACTACGACGGCATCAGCTTTGATGCCCCCACCCAGGCCGTGATGAAGGCCGTGCCCGATGACGAAACCGCGCTGCGCAAGCGCCTGGGCATTGCCCAAGCCGAGAAGGTGGGCAGCAACTACCAGGAAGCGATGCAGTACCCGTCGCTCAATGTGCGCGGCCTGCAAAGTGCTGATGTAGGCGCCAAGGCCCGCACCGTGGTGCCCGCCCAGGCGATTGCCGAGCTGGACCTGCGCACGGTGCCCGAGACCCCACCCGAGCGCCTGCTGCAACTGCTCAAGACCCATATCGAAGGCCAGGGTTTCACCCTGATTGATGGCGAGCCCAGCGCCGAGCAGCGCGCCCAGTACCCCAAGCTCGCCAGTCTAAAGATGGGCGGCGTATCGGCCTCGTCCAGCGCCGTGCGTACCGATTTGAACGCCCCCATTGGCGACTGGCTGCGCCAGGGCATGCAGCAGGCCTGGGGACAGGCGCCCGTGCAGATCCGCATGATGGGCGGCACAGTGCCCACGGGCGCTGCGGTGCAGGCGCTGAAGGTGCCTTTTGTGATCGTGCCCATGGTCAATGCGGATAACAACCAGCACAGCAAGAACGAGAACATGCGCCTGGGCAACTACTTCGATGGGGTCAAGAGCCTGGCGTCCATCCTGACCCAGCCCTGGAAGTAAGCACGGTGCAAGCGCTGCTTTTACGGCAGCGCTTGTCCTGCGGCGTGCATCAGCGCTGGGCTGGCACGCCGTCCTTCCACTGCGGCCAGTCCTTTACCACGGTGTCGACAAAGACACCGCCCACCGCCACCACATTCGCCACCGTCTCGGCAAAGCCGCCCGCAGTGTCGCCGGGCTTGGGGTCCAGGTGGGCCTGGGTGGTTTCCTGCGGGTTGCCCTGGTCAAAATTGACGGAGCCGCGCAGGCTCAGAATCCGGTCTGTGCCATGGCTGCGCTTGAGCACCAGCGCAATGGCGGCGGCCTCCATCTCGGTGGCCACATAGTCGTCCGCACCGTAGAGCTTGGCGATGTACTGCGCCTCTTTGGACAGACCCGGGCCGTGGAAGAAGGTATCCCCCGTCATATGCGTGCCCACATGCACGCTGGGCGCCTTGCGGGCGGCCGCATCGGGGTAGCGCATGCGGTAGCGTTGGGCTGCGTCGCTGTCTTGCAAGGGCACGGCGCGTGTCATCGCATAGGCGGCTTTGGTCAGGGCCGGGTTCAGCGCAAAACGGCGGTAGTCCTCATAGCCCTTGCGGGGCACAAACACCGGCGCACCGGGCTGGCCTTCTTCTGGCGCCCAGCGGTGGCCCAAGTCGTAATCGACCAACCAGCTGCCCCAGGTCACATCGCCAATGGTGCCGCGCGATGGCGGGGTGCCGGCCACGCCGCTGATCACGTAATAGCTCTGGTCAAAATTGAACTGCGGGTTCAGCACGATGGCCTGGATCGACGCCGATGCATTGACCTTGCCCATGCCCAGCACACTGCCGCAAACGCCATCGGCATTGCAGAACACGGGGCCCAAAGCACCCGCCACCGGGATCGGCTTGGCATCGCGGAAGTAGCGCTCATACCAGTGCTGGAACTCGCCGGCCCGGTCGCCCGTGTTGGCACCGATCTCGAACATGGCGGCGACAAACACCTTGACCTGGATGGGCGGCTGGGCTTGCGCAGCCTGTGGGCTCTTGCTCCCCGTGCTGGCACAGCCGGACAACAGCGCCAGCGCCAAGCCAGAGGCGACGGCAAGGACGGGGCGGGAAACGGGGCGAAGGCGGGGTAAGGGCATGGGGCTTTTTCTCCTGGCGGTCAGCGTGCCGGCCTATCCGGCGTGCTGCGCATTGTAGGTCTGCAGGCCATCGGCCGTCTCCGCCAGCGCTGTCACCAAGGCATCGACCTCCGGCACCGCAGCGCGGTGCAGCGGCAGCAGCACCTGGGTACGAAAAGGAATGGAGAAAGCCAGAGGCCGCTGCACCAGCCCCTGGCCCATGCAGGCCTGGGCGGTGAAGGGGTTGACGATCGCCAGGCCCAGGCCGTTTTGCACCATGGCACATACCGCCACGGCGCTGTGCGTGTCCAGCAGCATCTGCCGGCCCACACCAGCGTCGGCAAACACCTGGTCGATCTCGGCCCGATACGGGTCGCCCTCGGCCAGGCTGATAAAGGCCTGGCCGGCAAAGTCGGCCGGCTGCAGCTTTTTCTTGCCTGCCAGCGGGTGGCCGGCGGGCAACACGGCGACCTCATCCACCGCCGGCAGCGCCACGGCGCGCGTGCCCGCTGGTGCCTCGCCCTGCTCGGTCAGGCCCAGGTCGTAGCGCTGGGCGGCCATCCATTGCTGCAGCAAAGGGGATTCCTGGGTGGCCACGCTGACCGCCACTGGCCCCTGCGCCTGCTGCATGCGCGCCAGGGCCGCTGGCAGCAGCGCATGGCTGAGCGCCGGCATGCTGAGCACATTGATGCGCGCGGCCTGGGGGCGCGAGAGCGCCACCGCCCGGTCAATCACCCGGTCCAGCCCCTGCCAGCTGCGCTGCACCTCTTCCCACAGCGCCAAGGCCCGCGCATTGGGCCGCAACCGCCCCTGCACCCGCTCAAACAGCGCGTAGCCCAGCAGCTGCTCCATGCGTGCCAGATCGCGGCTTACCGTGGGCTGGGAGCTGAACAGCAGGCCGGCTGCGCCTGTCACTCCCCCGGCCAGCATGACGGCGCGGAACACTTCAATGTGGCGGTGCTGCAGACGAGGCGCGGCCATGCCGCCCTCCGGGCTGGCGGCAGAGGCATCGGAAGGGGTGGGGGGTGGTGGCCGGGGCATGGATCACTATGGAGAAAAATACATATCCATTATGAATGACATACCGATAAATAAGCATTAGACCAAATACCCTAGCCCGGGCACACTGGCTGCATCTTTCCCTGATTCCACGCCATCCGGCACACCGACTATGAGCAACCCCTTCTCCCCCGATCTGCTGTGGCAGCTGGCCGATGACTTCAACACCCCCCTGTGGGTGTATGACGCGGACACCATCCGCCAGCGCATTGCAGAGCTGCAAGCTTTTGACACGGTGCGCTTTGCGCAAAAAGCCTGCTCCAACATCCATGTGCTGCAGCTGATGCGCGCGCAAGGCGTCAAGGTCGATGCGGTCTCGCGCGGCGAGATTCTGCGCGCGCTGGCCGCCGGCTACCAGGGCGGTTTTGGCGAGCCCTCCGACATTGTGTTCACCGCCGATGTGATGGACGAGGCCACCTTGGCCACCGTGGTCGAACACAAAATCCCCGTCAATGCCGGCTCCATCGACATGCTGCACCAGCTCGGCCAGGCATCTCCCGGCCATGCGGTCTGGCTGCGCATCAACCCTGGCTTTGGCCATGGCCACAGCAACAAGACCAACACCGGCGGCGAGCACAGCAAGCACGGCATCTGGCACAGCGACCTGACCATGGCGCTGGCGGTGATTGCCGAGCGCGGCCTGCAGCTGGTGGGCCTGCATATGCACATCGGCTCGGGCGTGGACTACGGCCACCTGCAAGAGGTCTGCGGCGCGATGGTGCAGCTGGTGCAGCGCACCCACGCGGCCGGCCACCGCCTCCAGGCAATCTCGGCCGGCGGCGGCCTGTCGATTCCCTACAAGGATGGCGACGCCACCATCGACACCCAGCACTACTTTGGGCTCTGGGATGCGGCACGCAAGCAAGCCGAGGCGCTGGTGGGCCACCACCTGGCGCTGGAGCTGGAGCCAGGCCGCTACCTGGTGGCCGAATCGGGCGTGCTGCTTGGGACGGTGCGCGCCACCAAGGATGCCGGCAGCAACCACTTTGTGCTGGTCGATACCGGCTTCAACGAACTGATGCGCCCATCGATGTATGGCAGCTACCACGCCATGCATGTGCAGCGCCGTGGCGTGGGCGTGCTGCCTGCGCAGGGCGATGCGGTCGTTGCCGGCCCGCTGTGCGAATCGGGCGATGTTTTCACCCAGGGCGAGGCTGGCGTGGTGCTGCCGCGTCCGCTGGGCGATGCGCAGGTGGGCGACCTGCTGGTCATCCACGACACGGGTGCCTACGGCGCCTCGATGTCCAGCAACTACAACAGCCGCCCGCTAGCCGCCGAGGTGCTGGTCGAAGACGGCAAGGCCAGACTCATCCGCCGCCGCCAGACGGTCGAAGAGCTGCTGGCGCTGGAGCTGGGCCTGTAACTAGGGCTTTGACAAGCGCCATTGCGCCAGCGCCGCATCCAGACGCGGCGACTGCATGGCCCCCACATTGCAGCGGGACCAACGCGAGGTGGCGCTGCTGTCCAGGCTGAACACCCGGCCCGGCGCCATCGTCACCTGCTGGGCCCGCAGCTGCTCCGCCAGTTGCACGGCGTCATCGCAACCGGGAAAGGCCGCCCAAAGGTAGAGCGACTGCTCGCTGCGCGCAAACACCTCGCAGCCCTGGCGGTCCATCCAGTCCAGCGCCTGCGCTGTGGCCTGGCCCAGGCGCCCGCGCAGCCGCACCAGGTGCCGCTCATACTGGCCCTCGCGCAGCATCACATCGACCATGCGCTCGCAGTACTCCGAGCCACTCACATGGATGAGGCTGCGCAGATCGGCCAGGTCGCTGGCCAGATCAGGATGGCAGGCGATAAAACCCACCCGCAGCGCCGCAGAGAAGGACTTGGAAAAACTGCCGATGTAGATGGTGCGCGCCAGCTGGTCCAGCACCGACAGGCGCGTGGACGAAGTCGGCTTGAAATCGGCCAGCGGGTCGTTTTCGACAATCAGCATCTGCTGCTCGCCCGCCAGCTGCAAGATGCGGTGGGCCTTGGCGGCACTCAGGTCCGAGCCCGTGGGATTGTGCGCCAGCGACTGGGTAAAGAACAAACGGGGGCGTTCGGTTTGCAACAGCCGCTCCAGCGCCTCCACATCCGGCCCATCGGCCTGGCGCGGCACGCCCAGCACCCGGGCCCCTGCCAGTTTGAGCTTGCCAAACAACAGGTAGTAGCCGGGGTCGTCGACCAACACCGTAGCTCCGGGCGCCACCCAGTGGCGGATGACCAGGTCCAGCGCGTCATTGGCCCCTTGGGTCAGCAGCAGCTGCTGCGGCGTCACCGCCAGGCCAAACATGCCCAGCTTGCGCACGAGGCTGTCGCGCAGCGGCGCATAGCCCATGCGGCTGCCGTAGCGGAACAGCGCGCCCAGCCCCGTGCGCACGACCTTCTGGTGGTAGCGGTCTAGCCGCATATCCGCCAGCCAGTCGATCGGCGGAAAACCATCGCCCAGTGCCAGCGCATCGGGCTGGGTTTTGAGCTGCTCGCGCATCAGCCAGACGACATCCATCGCGCGCTGCAGTGGAGCACTGTCATCGCTGCGGGCCATGGCGGCAGCAGGGCTTTGCAGCAGCACATAAAAGCCCGATCCGCGCCGCGCCTCCACCAGCCCGCGGGACACCAGCAGCTCAAACGCCGCCACCACCGTGTTCTTCGCATAGCCATGCAGTTGCGCAAGGGCCCGCAGCGACGGCAGTTTGTCGCCGGGGCGCAGCACGCCGCCCGCAATCTGCCGGCCCAGCATGTCAGCCAGGTTTTCTGCAATTGAGGCCTTGCGGCCAGAGGCTGTGGGCATCTTCGCTCCGTGAATGGGCCGAGTCGGATGCTGCGTTGCAGCAGCACTGTCCCGGCAAACTGTACCTGTCTAGATGGGTACAGTTTAGGTAGATTGGTGGCTGGTATCGCGCAATTCAAAAGATTTTCAGGAGACATCCATGGCCACCGATTCCCGCCTGCCGCAATTTCGCGCCCTTAGCCCCGCCCAGCGTTGGGACTTTATCGCCAATGCCTGCCAGTTGACGCCAGAAGAGCATGCGCTGCTCGCCCAGCCCGGCGCGCTGCCGCTGAACCTGGCCGACGGCATGATCGAGAACGTGATCGGCACCTTTGAGCTGCCGATGGGCGTAGCCGGCAACTTCCAGATCAATGGCCGCGATGTGCTGGTGCCGCTGGCCGTTGAAGAGCCCTCGATCATCGCAGCGGCCTCGTTCATGGCCAAGCTGGCGCGTGAGGATGGCGGTTTTCAGACCTCCAGCACCTTGCCGCTGATGCGTGCCCAGGTGCAGATTGTCGGCATCAGCGACCCTTATGGCGTGCGCTTGGCGCTGTACCAGGCGCGCGACCAGATCCTGGCGCTGGCCAACAGCCGCGACAAGGTGCTGATCGGCCTCGGCGGCGGCTGTAAGGACATCGAAGTGCATGTCTTCCCCGACTCGCCCCGTGGCCCCATGGTGGTCATGCACCTGATCGTTGATGTGCGCGATGCGATGGGCGCCAACACGGTCAACACCATGGCCGAATCGGTGTCGCCGCTGGTCGAGCAAATCACCGGTGGCTCGGTGCGCCTGCGCATTCTGTCCAACCTGGCCGATCTGCGCCTGGCCCGCGCCCGCGTGCGCCTGACGCCCAAGACCCTGGCGACCGCCGAGCGCAGCGGCGAAGAGATCATTGAAGGCGTGCTCGATGCCTATACCTTTGCCGCCATCGACCCCTACCGCGCAGCCACCCACAACAAGGGCATCATGAACGGCATCGACCCGGTCATCGTCGCCACCGGCAACGACTGGCGCGCGGTAGAAGCGGGTGCCCATGCCTATGCCAGCCGCAACGGGCGCTACACCTCGCTCACCACCTGGGAGAAAGACAGCACCGGTGCCCTGGTCGGCACCATCGAGCTGCCCATGCCCGTGGGCCTGGTGGGCGGCGCCACCAAGACCCATCCGCTGGCGCGCCTGGCGCTCAAGATCATGGATGTGAAATCAGCCCAGGAACTGGGCGAGATTGCCGCCGCCGTCGGCCTGGCGCAGAACCTGGGTGCCCTGCGCGCCCTGGCGACCGAAGGCATCCAGCGCGGCCACATGGCCTTGCACGCCCGCAATATTGCGCTGGTAGCCGGTGCCGTAGGGGATGAGGTGCAGCAAGTGGCCAAGCGCCTGGCCGCCGAGCACGATGTGCGCACCGACCGCGCGCTGGAAGTGCTGGCCGAGCTGCGCCAGCACTAGGGTCCATCAGCAAAGCGCCTGAGCTTGACCTGAACGCGGTATCGGGCGGTCCACATCCATCCCTTTGGGCGAAGGCTCCACAGAGGCGCCCTCGCCTTCAGCGCTCTGTGGCGGTCGCGGCTAGGCTGCACATGGGGCCCTTGCCGCCTGCGCGGATACCGCAATCAAAACACCACTGGCAGCATCGCCAGCAGTGGTTAGGGCAACTAAACCCACCGTGCTTTCAGAAACCCATTCGGTGGGTCAATGGTGGCGCGCCGTCGCCCCGGCAGTCTCCCCGCCCCTGCAGGGGCCCCAGGCTGCTCAAATCCACATTTACGAACAAGCACAATTATAAATATTTATTTATGATTATTATCGCCTATGTGTTTTTAATATAAATAAACTATTAATCTCCTATGACTTAACGAGACCATCAATATGAACGCACGATGGATGGCTGTAGCCACAAGCTTTTTTGTCTGCCAATGGGTCAATGCACAACCCGTTCCCGTTATCCCCACCATGAGTTGCCAGTCCGGCATTAGTATCCTAAATACCGGCTATGACCACGAACTCAGCGAGCTGATCCCCGATGGGCGCCAGGATGCCCAGTGGTGGGTATCCTCAACGCAAGCCGATCCGACGGGATCCCTAGGCCCTAGCCCCAGTGCCAGTTGGACGCCCACCAGCGTTCCCCATACCGCCAGCGTGCCCCCCATATGGGTCTCCAGCTCGCAGTTGGGCGGCCAGGTCAACTGGGTCTCTCCACTGCCCAATGCCACCAGCCGCCCTCGCCCCTACCCCTTTAGACCAGCGGTAACCAACTACTACCGCATGCAGTTCAATCTGGCAGCGGATATTCCGCCTAATGCACTGAAACTGAGTGTGGACTACTACAACGATGACGCAATGCTGGGCGTTTTCGTCAACGGTGTGTTCCAGCCCCTAGAGCCCGGAGGTTTTTTCGCCACCTCCACACAAACCGCACAACTGAATGGCCCCTGGAACAGCGGCCTGAACACGCTGATCTTCTCGGTCACCGACGCTGGCTGGGGCTCAGGCTTACTGGCACACATCCAGCCTGACAGTCTGTTGTGCGAAACATCTCTCACCATCGAAAAGACCATCAACAAGCCCAGCTTTGTACCCGCAGAGACGGCAAACTACACCATCACCGCCAGCAACCCAGGCCCGTCCGACGCCAGCTTGGTGACGCTCAGCAACGAGCCGCCTTCCGCACTGAGCAATGTCTCCTGGTCCTGCACACCGGCCAACGGCGCGGTCTGCCCTTCCACCCTGGAAGATGCACCTTTTAGCTTTGATCTACCTCCCAACGGGCAACTGGTTTTTAGCCTCTCTGGCCAGGTGGCGGCATCGGGTAGCTTGCTCAGCAGATCCAGCATCGAGCCTGGCCCCGGCGCCGTGTGCGACCCCAGCACGGGATGTGAAGCTCTGGCAGATGCGGAGATCAGGGCCATTCCTAGTCCGATCCCCGAGCGCGTGCCAGGCCTGGGCGTCTGGGCAGTCATAGCACTTTCCTTGCTGACGATGGGGCTAGCTCTTGTCCTGGCCCACAGGCACCCGCGCCGCAATCATTAGCTATTGCGAAAATCTTCTAAAAATCTCTTGGCGAATAGCACCCGCCTGGCCGGTTTGGCCCAGCATGGATCGCCCAGACGCTGTGGCCCCGTCCCTTGGAGGCTGGTCACCAAGTTGACTGTAAACATGCCGGTCGCAGCAGCTGCACAAAATGCTTGCGGTACGCTTGGGTGGTTGAACATCCATAGAACACCGCCAGGAGATTTCCATGCCATCGCAAACAGCCCAGCCGGTCGTCGGCCTGATAGGGGTCGGCCTGATGGGCCACGGCATTGCCCGCAACGTCGCCGCCAAGGGCTTTCAACTCTATGTGCTGGAGCACCCCGGCAACCAACCGCTCACCGAGCTGCTGAGCCTGGGCACCCGCAGCTGCCAAAGCCCGGCCGAGCTGGCCAGCCACTGCGATGTGGTGATCTTGTGCGTGACGGGCTCGCCCCAGGTCGAGGCGGTGCTGACGGGCGAGCATGGCTTGCTCTCGGCGCTGCGCCCCGGCACGGTGGTGATCGACTGCTCGACAGCGGTGCCCGCTTCTACCGTGCGCATGGCCCAGGCCGTGCAGGCGGCGGGTGGCCAGTTCATCGATGCACCGATGACCAAGACCTCCAAACAGGCGCACGACGGCCAGCTCAACCTGCTGGTCGGCGGTGATGCGGCCGTGCTGGCCCAGGTGCAACCGGTGCTGGCCACCTTTACCAGCCAAGTCACCCATGTGGGCGCGCTGGGCGACGGCCACCGCATGAAACTGCTGCACAACTTTGTCTCGATCGGCCAGATGAGTCTGCTGGCCGAGGCCACTGCCTGCGCCCGCAAACAGGGCATGGACATGCAGGCCTTCCACAGCGTGCTGGCCGCTGGCGGCGGCGCGGGCGTGGCACTGGACCGCCTCCAGTCCTTCATCCTGGCCGATGACCCCTCGGGCATCGCTTTTTCCATCTCTAACGCGGCCAAGGATTTGAGCTACTACGCCACGATGGCCCACGATGCGCAGGCGCCCAGCCTGATCGCCGATGCCGCCGCCACGACCTTGCAAGACCAGGTCCAAGCCCAGCACGGCGATACCATGCTGCCAGCGCTGATTGGCCTGCTGGCCAAGTCCTGAGCCCTGATCGCAGCTCGCGGGCTTATTCGGCGCGCGGCTCGCGCTCCATCAGCGCCTGCACCACATCGCGGGCCGACATGCTGCCATCCAGCAAGGCCACCACGGCGGCGGTGATGGGCATATCTACCCCCAGCTTCTGGGCGCGCTGCAGCACGGTGCGGGCGCTGTAAACGCCTTCGGCCACATGGCCGAGCGACTGCACCGCCTGCGCCAGGCTCTGGCCCTGGGCCAGCAACAGGCCGATCTTGCGGTTGCGTGACAGGTCGCCGGTAGCTGTCAGCACCAGATCCCCCAGGCCCGACAAGCCCATGAAGGTATCGGTTTGCGCGCCCAGCGCCACGCCCAGGCGCGTCATCTCGGCCAGGCCTCGGGTCACCAGCGCGGCGCGGGCATTCAAGCCCAGGCTCAGACCATCACAGAGCCCGGTGGCAATCGCCAGCACGTTCTTGACCGCGCCGCCCACCTCGACACCGCTGATGTCTTCATTGGCATAGACCCGTAAATTGTCGCCGTGGAAAGCTGCCACCAACGCCTCGCGCACAACCGCATGGCGGCTGGCCGCCACCAAGGCCGTGGGCTGGTGCTGGGCCACTTCCTGCGCAAAGCTTGGGCCGCTCAGCACGCCGGCATGCAGCGCGGGTGCCACCTGGGCACAAACCTCATTGCCCAACAGCCCATGGCTGCCGGCAGGGGCATCGGCGGGGACGGCTTCAAAACCCTTGCTGAGCCAAGCCACCGGCACCTGGCAGTCGCGCAGCATGGCCAGGCCACTGCGCAGTGCTGCCATCGGCGTGCCCAGCACAATCAGCTCGGCCTGGGCGACCAGGGGTGGCAGATCACCGCTGCAGACCTCCAACGCATCGGGCAAGCGGATGCCTGGCAAATAGCGCTGGTTCTCGCGGCAGGTTTGCAGCTGGCTGGCCTGCTGGGCATCGCGCGCCCACAGCTGCACGCTGTGGCGCGCTGCGGCATGCATGGCCAACGCCGTTCCCCAGGCGCCAGCGCCAATCACCAAGATTTTCATAGCCACAACCCCTTCTCACATCAACTCAAACGGTGGCGCTGCCTGCAACTGCTTCCCCAGCAGATACAACAAAGGCCTTGCAACCGAGACTGCAAGGCCTTAGATCGTGAACAGATGCTTATGGGCAGCGCAGCAGCGATTACTGCGCCAGTGCGGCACCTGCGCCAGCGCCATTGGCCTGGGCTTGTTGCTGCTCGTACATGGCCTGGAAGTTGATTTCAGCCAGGTGCACAGGCGGGAAGCCAGCGCGGGTCACGATATCGGCCACGTTGCCGCGCAGATAAGGGTAGACGATCTGTGGGCAAGCCACGCCGATCACGGCGCCCATCTGGTCTTCCGGAATGCCGCGGATCTCGAAGATACCGGCTTGCTTGGCTTCCACCAAGAACACGGTCTTGTCTTCGATCTTGGTCTGCACGGTGGCGGTCACGGCCACTTCGTAGATGCCATCGGCCACGGGGGTGGCTTCCACACCCAGCTGGATGTCCACGCTAGGCTGGGTTTGCTCCAACAAAATCGCTGGCGAGTTGGGTTGTTCCAGCGACGCGTCCTTCAGGTACACGCGTTGAATTTGGAACACGGGATTTTCTTGATCCGCCATGGTTGTCTGTCTTTCGCTAGAAAATGGAATGGATGGAGCCTGCGATGCCGCCCGGTGTGCGCCCCTCGCATGCAGCCTGCCATTATGCAATGGCAAAGTGACAGCGCCGACATGCACCGTCCCCCGCGTAGAGGGACATGCCGAACGCGCTGAAGGGTCTCAGGATTGGAGCAGCGGCACCAGCCCACCGCGCTGGTCCAGCGCAATCAGGTCATCGCAGCCGCCCACATGCGTGTCGCCAATGAAGATTTGCGGCACGGTGCGGCGCCCGGTGCTCTCCATCATCACGGCACGCTGCTCAGGATCGCTGTCGATCCGGATTTCTTCGATCTGCTCCACCCCTTTGGCTTGCAGCACTTGCTTGGCGCGCGTGCAATAAGGGCAGTAGGCGGTGGTGTACATCTTTACAGCTTGCATGGGAGTGTCCTGTGGCTGAGACCTGCAAGAGGCCAGCAACCATTCATTGATGTCTAAACACTGAATTTGGGGCCGAAACCCCAGAAATCAAGCCTTTTTGAGGGGCATGCTGGCGGCACGCCAGCCCTTCATGCCACCGGCCAGGGCTTGTACATTGGTATAGCCCAGCTTCTTGGCCACAGCCACCGCACGCTGCGAGCGTTGGCCCTGCGCACACACGAGGATCAGCGGCAGGCCCTTGTTCTTGACGACATTGGGCAGCTGCGCTTCGAGCTGGTCCAGCGGAACATTCTTGGCATTGCTGATGTGGCCAGCGCCGAATTCCTGCGCATCAGACACATCCACCACCACGGCTTTTTCGCGGTTGATCAGTGCCACGGCATTGGCCGGCGTCAGCGTGCCGCCACCCATGCTCTTCATGGCAGGCATCATCAGCATCGCGCCCGAGCCCAGTACCAACAAGATCAGATACCAGTTGTCGATCAGAAAGTTCACACAAGTCCCTTGTCAAAAAATGCTCAAACAGCCGCACATTCTAAAAGGGCCTCCGTGCCGTTGCACGATAAAAGCCTTTAGCACGGCAGCAGGCGCGCCTGGGCAAGCTCTGCAAGCCCCTGGGATTTAAGCCTGCCTCTACAATCGGCGCCATTGTGAATGCAGCGGACCCCCGGCCCTGTACCCGGCCCGCCAGCGGCACGCACCGATTTTTGACTATCGCACGAGGATTGCATGTACAAGCTTGTACTGATTCGCCATGGTGAATCGACCTGGAACCTGGAAAACCGTTTCACCGGCTGGACCGATGTGGACCTGACTGACACTGGCGTGGCGCAAGCCAAGCAAGCCGGCCAGTTGCTCAAGGCCGAGGGCTATGACTTCGATGTCGCCTACACCAGCGTGCTCAAGCGCGCCATCCGCACCCTGTGGCACACCCTGGACGAGATGGACCGCACCTGGCTGCCGGTGCAAAAGTGCTGGCAGCTCAACGAGCGCCACTATGGCGCGCTGCAAGGCCTCAACAAGGCAGAAACGGCCAAGAAGTTTGGTGACGAGCAGGTGCTGGTCTGGCGCCGCAGCTATGACACCCCGCCACCTGCGCTGGAGTCAGACGACCCGCGCAGCGAGAAGACGGACCGCCGGTATGCCGACGCTGCCAGCCATGTGCCGCTGACCGAATGCCTCAAGGACACGGTCGATCGCGTGGTGCCTTTCTGGAACGAGGCCATTGCGCCTGCCATCCAACGCGGTGAGCGGGTGGTGGTTGCCGCCCATGGCAACTCCATCCGCGCGCTGGTCAAGTTCCTCGATGGCGTCTCCGACAACGACATCGTGAACCTGAACATCCCCAACGGCATTCCGCTGGTCTATGAGCTGGACGCCAACTTGAAGCCCCTGCGCCACTACTACCTGGGCGATGCCGAGGCCGCCGCCAAGGCAGCTGCCGCCGTAGCCTCCCAAGGCAAGGCATAAGTAGCACAGCCGCTTGGAGCGAACCGAGGGCCTGCCGCTTTTCCAAAGGCGAGCAGGCCTGAGACAAAGCGGGAACTCCGGCCCGGCGCCCGGAGTCCGATCTGGGCCACCAGCAAGGGCGGACAGCGACCGAAGGTAAATAGTTGTCTTAACAGCCAGAATCCTGGGCACTGCTACGCCAGCACAGGCGCTTGGGTGTATATTGGCACGCTATAGAAAGTTCTGAGCATATGGGCCAAAAATTGAAGATTGCCGGCTGGGTTTCACTGGGCGTGGTCGCCGGCGCGCTCACCACCGTGTCTTTGCAGACGGTGGCAAGGGGCGTCATGTCGCCCATGCCGCTGGAAGAAATCCAGCAGCTGTCTGCCGTGTTCGGCCTGATCAAGACCGACTATGTCGAGCCAGCCGATGACAAAAAGCTCATCACCGACGCCATCTCCGGCATGGTCTCGGGCCTGGATCCTCACTCGCAGTACTTCGACAAGAAGTCCTTCCGCGAGTTTCAGGAAGGCACCAGCGGCAAGTTCGTCGGTGTCGGCATCGAGATCACCCAGGAAGATGGGCTGATCCGCATTGTCTCGCCGATCGAGGGATCGCCCGCCGACATCGCTGGTCTCAAGACCAATGACCTGATCACCAAGATCGATGACACGGCAGTCAAGGGCCTGTCGCTCAACGATGCGGTCAAACGCATGCGCGGCGAGCCCAATACCAAGGTGGTGCTGACCATCTTGCGCAAGGACGAGAGCCGCAGCTTCCCCGTCACCATCACCCGCACCGAGATCAAGACCCAGTCCGTCAAGGCCAAGATGGTCGAGCCGGGCTACGGTTGGGTGCGTGTCTCGCAGTTCCAGGAACGCACCGTCGACGACTTTGTCCGCAAGGTCGACGAGCTGTACAAACAAGACCCGAACCTGAAGGGCCTGGTGCTGGATCTGCGCAATGATCCCGGCGGCTTGCTGGATGCAGCTGTGGCCATCTCGGCGGCCTTCCTGCAGCCGAATGTGACCGTGGTGACCACGGACGGCCAATTGGCCGAGAGCAAGGCCATCTTCCGCGCCTCGCCCGAGTTCTACGCCCGCCGTGGCAGCGACCCCATCCGTTCGCTGCCTGCCGCCATCAAGAACATTCCGCTGGTCGTGCTGGTCAACGAAGGCTCGGCATCGGCTTCCGAGATCGTCTCGGGCGCCTTGCAAGACCACAAACGTGCCACCATCATGGGCGCCCAGACCTTTGGCAAGGGCTCGGTGCAAACCGTGCGCCCCCTGGGCCCGGACACCGGCATCAAGCTGACCACCGCGCGTTACTACACGCCAAGCGGCAAGTCGATCCAGGCCAAGGGCATCGTGCCTGACATCATGGTGGACGAATCGGCCGAAGGTGACCTGTTTGCCGCCTTGCGCACCCGCGAAGCGGACCTGGAAAAGCACTTGTCCAGTGGCCAAGGCCCGGAAGTCAAGGACGAAGCACGCGAGAAGGCCCGTGAAGAAGCCCTCAAACGCCTGGACGAGGAAAGCAAGAAGCCCGCGTCCGAGCGCCGCCCACCGGAATTTGGTTCGGAAAAAGATTTCCAATTGCAACAAGCACTGCACCAGCTCAAGGGTGAGCCCGTGCAGGTGAGCCAGACCAAGACGGAGCGTCCTGCCGAGAAAAAGGACGAGGACAAAGCCAGCATGGCCGACAAGCCCGCTTCCACCCCGGAAGACACCAAGCTGCCTACGCCTGCGCCCAAGAAGTAAGCCTTCCCGCTCTGCCAAAAGGCCGCAAGCAGACTTCCTGCTGCGGCCTTTGTTTTTTCCGACAATAGACCCCATGAACGACGAGCAACTACTGCGCTACTCTCGCCATATTTTTCTGGACGAGATCGGTATCGAAGGCCAGGAGGCCATCCTGGCCGCACACGCCGTGGTGGTGGGCGCAGGCGGCCTGGGCAGCCCAGCGGCCATGTACCTGGCATCTGCGGGCGTGGGCCGCATTACCCTGGTGGACGATGACAGCGTGGACCTGACCAATCTGCAACGCCAGATTGCACACACCACCGAGCGCGTGGGCCAAGCCAAGGTCAGCTCCTGCGCAGCGAGTTTGCTCGCGATCAATCCCCATGTGCAGATCAGCACTGTGCAGGAGCGCGTTGATCTGGAGCGCCTGCAGACCTTGGTGGCCGATGCCAGCGTGGTGCTGGACTGCACAGACAACTACCGCACACGTCAGGCCATCAATGCCGCCTGCGTGGCGCAGGCCAAACCCCTGGTGAGCGGCGCGGCTATCCGCTTTGACGGCCAGATCAGCGTGTTCGACCGGCGACGCCATGGCGCCGCCTGCTACGCCTGCCTGTTCTCCCCCGAGGAAACCTTTGAAGAAGCCAGCTGTTCGAGCATGGGGGTTTTTGCCCCCTTGGTCGGCATTATTGGTACCATGCAAGCGGCCGAAGCGCTCAAGCTCATTGCAGGCATTGGACATAGCCTGGATGGCCGCTTGATGATGCTGGAGCTCAAAGACATGGAATGGAACACCATGCAGGTCGCGCGCAATCCGCTGTGCCCGGTGTGCAGCCGTTTGCACACCGCCTAGAACGGTTTATTAGTCATTTTTTGTATGACTTTATAGATCAACATTAAACCTTCGAGGCTTTGTCCTACCAGCGGCCTCCTTTCCGGCTGATGGTTTTCACATGGCTTGTTGCTATCATTGTTACGGTAAGACACACACGTGTACCCGTATATGCATCGCCGTTTGAAAACTTATCTGGTTGAAGACAACAAGACCATCCGCGATAACCTGATAGCCACTTTGGAAGATCTGGCCCAGGTGGAGACCGTTGGGCATGCCAGCACGGAGTCTGACGCCACCTCCTGGCTCAGCAATCCCAGCGAGGATTGGGACCTGGCCGTGGTCGATATCTTCTTGCTGGAGGGCAGCGGCCTGGGGGTTTTGGAAAAGCTCCAGGAACGTGCCCCGCATCAGCACCTGGTCATCCTGAGCAACTATGCAACGCCCAGCATGCGCGAGCGCTGCGCCTTGTTGGGCGCTAACCGCGTATTCGACAAATCCGAGGACATCGATGCACTGATTGACTACTGCATGGAGCGTTCGTCCCAGCTGCAGTGACGCCCTTTCTCCCACCCCGTCATCGGCCACAAAAAAGCGGCCTTTTGAGGCCGCTTGGTGCTGGGGCACAGGCCCTGTCAGTCGATCAAGCCATTTTTGAGCGCGTAATAGGTCAGGTCGCTGTTCGATGCCAGGCCCATCTTTTCCATCAGGCGCGTGCGGTAGGTACTCACCGTCTTCACGCTCAGCGACAGCTGATCGGCAATATTGCCCGCCGTCTCGCCCCGGGCCAATTTCAAAAACACCTGGAATTCGCGCTCGGACAGCTGCTCATGGGGCGGTGCATCTTCCTTGCGGTGCAGTTGCTGGGCCAGCAAATCAGCGACCGACGGCGTCAGGTAGCGCTTGCCCAGCGAGATGGTGCGCAGCGCCTCCACAATCTCGGCCGGATCACACTCTTTGTTGAGGTAACCACTGGCCCCCTGCCGGATCAGGTTGATGGCGTAGTGGGCTTCGGGGTAGCCGCTCAAAATAAGAATCCCCATGTCCGGTGCCTTGGCACGCAGCATGGCCAAGGCGTCGATACCGCTTTGCCCGGGCATGGACAAGTCCATGATCAGAACATCGATCTCCTCCTTGCGCACCAGGTCAATGGCTTCGCGTCCGTTGGAGGCTTCTCCCACCACGCGCAAGTCGACATGCTCGGCCAAAAATTGCTTGAGGCCAGAGCGCACAATCGCATGGTCATCGACGATACCAACTTTAATCATATATCCCCTCATGCAGCGCAAACTGCAGCACCTGCCAGACGCAGGCGCTGCCCAAAGTTTGCTCTATTATCACTCGCATAAACCAAAAACCATCTAAAAAAGGAAGCTCCATGCGTTGGTCTCGCTTACGCAAATGGGCCATCAGTTTGCCGGCCGCCTTCTTGGCCGCTGCCGTGCTGATCGGTATCAACGAGGCCGGTTATTACCGGTCCCATGACTCCCTGCAGAACCTCACGGTCACCTACCAGACCCGCACCACCTTGGACAAGCTGATGCAGCAGGTGGTGGATGCAGAAACCCATGCCCGCGGCTACTTGCTGAGCGGCGAAGACAGCAACCTCGCCGCTTACCAGCAGGCCTCCACCAACGTCAACAACGCGATCGACGAACTGCGCGCCATCTACAGCGTGTTCCCCGAAGATCTGCAAACCTCATCGATGCTGGGCCGCGAGGTGGCCAAACGCCTGAACCAGATGGACACCAGCATTGCGCTCAGGCGCGAAGGCTTGGAGGCCGCCTGGCGCTTCTTGGTCAAGAGCCCCGAAGCCCAGGCCACGATGGACACCATGCGCAAACTCAGCAACGAGCTGGTGATCCACAGCAACGAAAGGCGCATGCACAACGAGGCAGAGATTCTCAAATCCCTGACGCTCGCGCGCTTGGGCATTGCGGTAGTGAGCGTGGTGGGTCTGCTGGCCTTTTACCTCTACCTGCGCCAGTCCAACCGCATCACCGGCCTCATGCTGCGCGAGCAAAGAATGCTGGAGGACGAGCGCGACCAGCTGGAAAAACAGGTGCGCCAGCGCACCGCCAATCTGGCAGAACTGGCCACCCACTTGCAGCAAGTGCGTGAGGACGAACGCGCCCACCTGGCCCGCGAACTGCACGACGAGCTGGGCGCCTTGCTGACCACCGCCAAGCTCGATGTGGCACGCCTCAAATCCAAGATTGACATGACGGCACCCGATGTACAGGAGCGCATCAAACACCTGATTGAAACGCTCAACAGCGGCATTGCCCTCAAGCGCAGCATCATTGAGAACCTACGCCCCTCCTCGCTGTCCAACCTCGGCTTGACGGCCTCGCTGGAGATTCTGGGCAAAGAGTTCTCCGACAGCAGCAATGTGGCTGTGGAGCTGAGTCTGGAGCAGATCAATGTGCCCGAGGCCATGCAGCTGAGCATCTACCGCCTGATCCAGGAATCGCTCACCAACATCGGCAAGTACGCCCATGCGAGCAATGTGCTCATCAGCCTGCAAAACCATCCCAAGCATGTGTTTGTGCAGGTACGCGATGACGGCGTTGGCTTCGATCCCAGCCAGGCCCATCCCAACTCGCACGGCCTGGCGGGCATGCGCCACCGCATCGAGGCCAGTGGCGGGCGTCTGCACATCGCATCTGCCCCTCAGCAGGGCACCACCATCTCCGCCAACTTGCCGCAAAGCTGAGAGCGTCCATGCAGGCCGGCGCGGCAGCGGCCGATGGCCGCGCCCGCCGCAATCGCAAGAACCGTCCTACACCCGTTCTTCGCACCTACTGGCAAGACCGCTCCGCGACAGCCTCCAGAATGCAGTCATTGCTCGCACCTTCTTGCACAGCAAACAACATGAGGAGAAAAATATGCTGCATTACGCTGTTGTCTTCCTGGTCATTGCACTGATTGCGGCCGTCTTCGGATTTGGCGGTATCGCGGCCAGTGCCGTGGGCATTGCCAAGATTCTGTTCGTTATTTTCATTGTGCTGGCCGTGGCATCGTTCCTGATGGGGCTGCTGAAAAAATAGCCGCCGACCATCGCTTGAACCGGTGCGCACCTAAGGATACATTTATCAAGCAGGTGCAGGTCAACGTACACTGCAACATCTTCATTGAACATCATAGAAAGAGGCTATTTCATGGATACCGAAAAAATTGCCAAGGACGCTGTGGACAAAGTGGAAGAGACCGCTAACGACGTGCTCGAAGGCGCTGACAAGGCAGTGAGCCAAACCCGCCGCGCTGTGAAGTCTGCAGCCCAAAAGGCAGAGCGTGCCATCGATGAATACGGCCATGAAAAAAACCATTCCATCGACCACCTCGCCTCGCGTGCACAAGACTGGGCTGAGCGCAGCATCGGTGTAGCGGCAGACTCCTCGCACCGTGCACGTGAGCAGTTCTACCGTGCCCAGGAGCGTGCAACCGAGTACGTGTCCGACCAACCCGGCAAGTCGATGGCGATTGCCATGGCTGCAGGTGCTGCCTTGGCCACCCTGGTCATCATGGCAACCCGCCGCCGCGACTGATTTCAATTCAAGTATCTATCGGCATAAAACGGATAAGTGCGGTGCAAATGCCGATCGATTTTCAAGCACCCCAACAACACTTTGCGAGGAAACAAAAAATGAAACTCTCCCGTACTATCGCTATCGCTGCATTTGCTGGCGCAACCCTGGTGATGGCCACTGGCTGCTCCGTGGCCCGCAAGCAAGAAACTGTGGGTGAATACATCGATGGCTCCGCCGTGACCACCGCGGTCAAGGCCAAGCTGGCAGAAGACAAGGAAACCTCCGCGAGCTCCATCAACGTCAAGACCATTGATGGCGGCATTGTCCAGCTGTCCGGTTTCGCCAAGTCGCAATCCGAGAAGGACCGCGCTGGTCAAATCGCACGCGGCGTCAAGGGCGTGACCGAAGTGCGCAACAGCCTGATCGTCAAGCAATAAGTCCAGGCCCATTGCGGCCTCAGACCCAGATGCCAGCCGGTGTATGCCGGCTGGCATTTTTTTCGCCGCTTGCACATGGGCCCAGCGCCGGTGGCAAAGCATGGTCAATCACCTGTCGATGAGGTAAGCTAGTCCCATGCGCCTGTTCCACTGCGACCAATGCGGTCATCTGGTTTTTTTTGAAAGCGTGCACTGTGTGAACTGTGGTGCAGCGTTGGCCTACTTACCCGATTGTGGCGATTTGGGCGCAATGGTGGCCGTGGAGCAAAGCAGCCAGCTTGCCCCCGCGCCCGGCACCCCACCAGCACTGCAGTGGCAGCGTATAACCGCCCGGGCCTCCTCCAGCGCCCAGCTCTACCGCATGTGCGCCAACCGGGACCAGTACCAGGTCTGCAACTTTGCGATACCCGCGCATGAGCCGTACAGCCTCTGCAGTGCCTGCAGGCAAACCCTGGTGCTGCCTGATCTGTCCGTCGCCGGTAACACCTTGCGCTGGCAAAAGCTGGAAAGCGCCAAAAGGCGGCTTTACTACACGCTCGCGCGCCTGGGCCTGCACCCTGAGCACGCCCACTGGACACCCCATTACCAGTTTCTTGCCGACATGGTGGACCAACCGCCCGTGGTCACAGGCCATGCCAACGGCATCATCACCATCAATATTGCAGAAGCGGATGACGATGAGCGCGTTCGCCGCCGTGTGGCACTGTATGAGCCCTACCGCACCTTGCTAGGCCATCTGCGCCATGAATCTGGGCATTTCTTCTGGGACAAGCTGGTGCGTGATGGAGGCGAGCTTGACAGCTTTCGCCAGCTCTTTGGCGATGAGCGCCAGAGCTATCCCCAGGCATTGGAGTTCTATTACGCCAACCCCCCCCAGTACATGCAGTGGAGCGCCCACCATGTCAGCGCCTACGCCAGTGCCCACCCCTGGGAGGATTGGGCGGAATCCTGGGCCCATTATCTGCACATGGTGGACGTGTTGGAGACCGCAGCGAGCTACCACACCGGGCTGACCATGACCGGCAGCGCCGATGCCCAGTCCGTGAGCATTGGCGACCCGTTCACCGAGCCACCACCTAGCTTTGAACACATGGTCGCGCAGTGGGTGCCGGTGACCTTGCTGCTCAACAGCCTCAACCGCAGCCTGGGTCAGCAAGATGCCTACCCCTTTGCCGTGTCGGCGGGCGCTTTGCAAAAGCTGCGCTATGTGCATGACATTGTGCGGCGCCCACATGCCATTGACAGCCATGCGAGCACCGTGTTGTCATCGCAAGGCACTGGTGGCAGGTTGGCCTACTAGCACCACATAGCGGCCGCCCGCGCGGCTTCAGCCCTCCTGGGCCTTGCGCTCGGTCACCTTGCGCTGCAGCTCCTGGGCCACATAGGGCGAGACAAACTTGTCGACCTCGCCGCTGAGCATCGCAATCTCACGCACAAAGGTACTGCTGATGAACTGGTAGCGGGTGCTGGGGGTCAGGAACACAGCCTCCACATCGGGCATCAGCGAACGGTTCATGCCAGCGAGCTGGAACTCGTAGTCAAAGTCTGTGACAGCGCGCAAACCGCGCACAATCGCGTTGCCGCCTTGTGCCACGACAAAATCACGCAGCAGGCCCGAGTAGCTCTCCACCCGCACGCTGGGGTAGTGCTTGACCGCTTCGCGCGCCATGTCCATGCGCTCCTTGAGCGAGAACATGGTCTTCTTGTGGTGGCCCTCGGCGACCGCCACAATCACATTGCCAAACAGCTGGTAGGCCCTGCGCACCACGTCTTCGTGGCCCAGGGTCATGGGATCAAAGGTGCCTGGGTAGATGGCCAGTGTCATGTCTGTCTCCTGCAAAGCATCATCGTCGTGCCAGTTACCTGGCACATTGCAGCGCAGCATAAACCATTTCTGCCACCACCCTCTACCCGGCAGACATTCCCGTTCAGTCCTGCGCGGCCTCGGCCTTCTTGAGCAGATGCGCGTGCACGGCGCCAGCCTTCAGGTAGCGGTAGCGCACCAGGCCCAGCTCGGCCAAGGCCTCATCGCCCCAAGCCTCGGGCGCTTCCAGGTAGATGAAGCCCTGCGCGGTCACCGCGGCCTGCGCCGCCTTGAGCGCCGGCAGGAACAACTGGCCAGAGAAAGGCGGATCGAGAAAGATCAGGTCCCAGTGCGCGGGGTAGGCCTGCAGCGCAGCCAGCGCGTCGCCTCGGCTCACCTCCACTTGCGTGGCGCCCAGCTTCTGGGCCAGTTGCTTGATCTGTGTGGCCAGCTGCACATCCGACTCCACCATGCGCACCAAGGTGGCATGGCGCGATGCGGCCTCTAGCCCCAGCGCGCCGGTGCCGGCAAAGGCATCGAGGCAGCGCCAACCGGCCAGGTCCTGCCCCAGCCAGTTGAACAAGGTTTCGCGCACACGGTCCGGGGTGGGCCGCAGATCGGGGCGGGTCAAAACCGCCAGCTTGGTACGGCGCCACTGGCCGCCAATGATGCGGATTTCACCGGCAGCAGAAGCAGCCACTCGGGCGGCATTGCTGCTGCCCCCCTTGCGGGCGGGCGCCGCATCGGTTGCTGCCTGGGCAGCGGCTGCGGCTTTTTGCACCAGTGCGCGCAGCGCACTTTCGCTTTTGATGGCACTGCGTCCCATTATGGTTTTGCTCCCAAAACGACGGTCACTTGCTTGTCCGGCTGCACCATGCGTGCCATGGCCTTGCGCACATCATCCACGCTCAGCGCCTCGACCCGGTCGGTCCAGTGGTCCAGGTAATCGAGCGGCAGGCCGTTCCAGGCGATATTGGTCACATTGCCCAAGAGCTTGGCATTGCTGTCCACCCGCAGCGCAAAGCCGCCGATCAGGTTGTCCTTGGCATCGCGCAGTTCCTTGTCGCTGGGGCCTTTGGCGATGAAATCGCTCAGCACCTCGCGGGTGACCTTGAGCGCCTCTGCCGCCTGGTCAGGCCGGGTTTGCAAACCGATCTGAAAAGCGCCTGCATCCAGCCCCGGGTTGAACGAGGAATACACACCGTAGACCAGACCCCGCTTTTCACGCACCTCTTCCATCAGCCGCGATGCGAATCCGCCGCCGCCCAAAATCTGGTTGCCCACCAGCACCGCCAGAAAATCCGGATCAGCACGGCGGATGCCCGGCTGGCCCAGCAGCACCTGGGCCTGGGCCGAGTCAAAAGCAATCTTGATCTCATCGGCCTTGGCCAGCGGCGGCACCGGCGGCACCTCGGCGGGTGCCGCGCACTGCGCCTTGGGCGTGGCAGGCATCTGGGCCAGCAGGCGCTTGACCAGGGCATCGGCCTGGGCCTTGTCCAGCGCGCCGACCAAGGTCACCTTGGCGCGGCAGGCATCTACCGAGCGCGCCAGGTACTGCTGCATCACGCCCGGATTGATCTGGGCCAGGGTCTCTTCGGTGGCACGCAGACCGTAGGGATGGCTGCCAAAAACAGCCTTGTTGAAGGCACGGCCGGCCACGACGGCCGGGCGGGTATTGCCCTCCTTGATGGCGGCATTCCAGCGCTCGCGCTCGCGCTGCCAGACCGCATCGTCGTAGCTGGGCTGGGTCATCTGGCGGGCGGCCAGATCGGCCGCGCGGTTCAGCAGACTGGCATCGCTCAAGGAGCGCAGCGAAAAAGTCAGCGCATCGTTGCTGGCACCCGCCCCAAAGCTGGCACCCAGATCTGCCCAGGCCTCGCCCACGGCGTTCTCGTCCAGCGCAGGAGCACCCGCCTGGGCCTTGACGCCCTTGGAGGCCATCAGCGCAGCCGCATTCGCCAGCCCCGCCTGGTCGGCCGGGTCACGCCGGCTGCCCGCATCAAAGTTCAGCTGCACATCCACCATGGGGATGGTGGGGCTGTTGACCAGCCAGACCTGGGCGCCGCTGTCCTGCGTCCAATGCTCGATGGGCAGCAAGGCCCAGGCCGAATGGGAGACCAGCAAGGCTGTTGCGCCGCCGACCAGTGTTTTGCAAAAAAAGTTTCGCATGGATATCTCTGCTAGCCAGGGCCCTGCGCCAACGCTTGCAAGGCCTGGTGAAAACAATCGGGAGCAGGCACGCAAGCACCGCGCCAGCCCTCCGGGGAATGAGGTCAGTGAACCGCGCCATCCTTGGTTGCGGCACCACTGCGTTTTTGCGCAGCGCGATCGGCATCGGTCAGCGGCTGGGGCACCAGGGTGCCAACCGTCATCTGGTCATCGCCAAAATAGCGCGCAGCCACCGCCTGCACCTGCGCGGCCGTCACGGTCTTCATCAATGCCAGCAGCTTGTCATTGGCGTCCAGCGGCAAGCCCAGCACCCAGTTGGAGCCCAGGTCATTGGCCTGGCCAAACACCGAATCACGCTCATACACGGTGGAGGCCTGCCACTGGGTACGCACCCGGGCCAGCTCGGCCTCGCCAACGCCTTCCTTGGCCACGCGGGCCACCTCGGCGCGCAAAGCGGTCTCCACATCCTTGGCGGTTTTGCCTTGCGATGGCACGCCGCCCAGCAAGAAGGTGGAAGGCCCCCGGTTGACCACGCTGGCGCCGCTGAAGGCGGCATCGGCCACGCGGCCCGCGCCCTGGGTCAGGTTGCGATCCAGGCGTGCACCGTCATAGCCGCTGAGCACGGAGCCCAGCATCAACAGCGCCATCGCATCCTTGTCGCTGTCCTGGGGCTCAACCAGGTTGCGCAGATCGGGCACCTTGAAGCTCATCAGCACATAGGCCTGTTCGGCGGGCGCCTTGTAGTCCAGCCGGCGCTCACCCTTTTGCAGCGGCTCAGGCCGGGGCTTGCGCTCTGGCAGCGCACGGGCGGGGATGCTTCCGTAGTATTTCTCGGCCAGCGCACGAACCTGCGCCACATCCACATCGCCGGCCACCACCACCACGGCGTTCTCAGGCACATACCAGGCCTTGTGGAACTGGCGGGCATCATCGGGGTGCATGGAGTCCAGATCGCCCATCCAGCCGATCACCGGACGGTGGTAGGGCGAGGCCTGCCAGGTTGCGGCATTGAGCTGCTCCATCAGGCTGGCGCGCGGGTTGTCATCGGTGCGCATGCGCCGCTCTTCCTTGATGACCTCGATCTCTTTTTTGAATTCGCTGTCGGGCCATTGGTTGTTGGCAAAGCGGTCCGACTCCAGGCGCATCACGTCTTCGAGCTTGCCCGAAGGGATCTGCTGGTAGTAACCGGTATAGTCGCGGTTGGTAAAGGCATTGTCCTGCCCGCCCAGCGCCGCGACCTTGCGCGAGAAATCGCCCGGTGGCACGGCAGGCGTACCCTTGAACATCATGTGTTCCAGCGCATGGGCCAGGCCCGAGCGGCCATCCACCTCGTCCATCGAGCCCACCCGCACCCAGACCATGTGCACTGCCGTGGGGGCACGCTTGTCTGGCTGTACGATCAGGTCCATGCCGTTGGACAGCTTGAACTGCTGGGCACCCGCAGAATTGGAGGCTATCGCAGGGGTGGACAATGGCGACGCGGCCAGGGCCGAAGAAGCCCCAGCGCCCAGGGAGGCCATCAAGGCCAGCAAAATGGTGGAACGTTTCATAAAATAGGCTGATTCTACGTAGCGCACAATGTTCAGTTTTTTCAAGAAAAAATCTCCCGCTGCCGACGCAGCCACACTCCTCCCGCCCGCAGGGCAAGAGCCCGCCCCCGTGTCGGCGCCTGTGCCAGCGCCTCTACAGGCGCCGTTGCAGACACCCGTGACTGCCAACCCCACCGAGGTGACGGCAGAGCCGCAGAGCCCCGTGGCTGCCGAGCCCGCCAAAGCGGGCTGGCTGCGCGGCCTGGGCCTGGGCGGCAAGGCCGCAGCACCGGCATCGGTGCCAGCGGACACCGCCCCAAAAAACCCATCTACGCAGGCTCCACAGGCATCGGTAGCTCCTATCACTATAGCACCCGAGCCTGCAAGCAGCCGCGACAGCTGGATGAACCGCTTGAAGAGCGGCCTGCGCAAAACCGGCTCCAGCATTGCCACGGTGTTCACCGGCACCCAGATCGATGAACAGCTCTATGAAGAGCTGGAAGAGGCGCTGCTGATGGCCGATACCGGCGTCAAGGCGACCATGCATCTGCTCGAAGACCTCAAGCAACGCGTCAAGGACAGCAAGACCACCGACCCGGCTGCCGTCAAAGACCTGCTGGCCAGCGCGCTGGCCGATCTGCTGGCACCGCTGGAAAAGCCGTTGGTCATCGGCGAGCACAGCCCCACGGTCATCATGGTGGCAGGAGTCAATGGCGCGGGCAAGACCACCTCCATTGGCAAGCTGACCAAGCACCTGGCCGATGCCGGCCAGAGCGTATTGCTGGCCGCGGCCGACACCTTCCGCGCTGCGGCGCGTGAGCAACTCGGTGTTTGGGCCACGCGCAACACCGTGGAGATCATCAGCCAGGAAGGCGGCGACCCGGCTGCCGTCAGTTTTGATGCTGTAACCGCTGGCAAAGCCCGTGGCAAGGATGTTGTGCTGGTCGACACCGCTGGCCGGCTGCCCACCCAGCTGCACCTGATGGAAGAGCTCAAGAAGATCAAACGCGTGGTCACCAAGGCCGATGCCAGCGCGCCGCACCAGGTGCTCTTGGTCATCGATGGCAACACCGGCCAAAACGCCCTCAACCAGGTACGCGCCTTTGACGATGCCTTGCAGCTGACGGGCCTGATCGTCACCAAGCTCGACGGCACCGCCAAAGGCGGCGTGCTGGCTGCCATTGCACAAGAGCGTCCCATCCCCGTGTACTTCATTGGTGTCGGAGAAAAGGTCGAAGACCTGGAGACCTTCAGCGCCAAAGAGTTTGCCCAGGCGCTGCTGGCCTGATCGCGGCTCACAGCAAGACACTGCTGCCCAAGCCCTGCCAACAACGGCAGGGCTTTTTCTTGGCTTGCGTCATTGTAGTTTCATGCAAATTTGCTATTTTTGGTACTTCCTGGTGAAAACATGCATTCACCACATCGGCCTTGACGGCAGGAGGTTTCATGAAATTAGCAAGCTTGCGGCACCTATGTGCGGCCGGGCTCTGGGCAGTCAGCGGACTGGCCCTGGCCCAAACGGTGGTCTTTAGCGAGAATTTTGACGCGGCGGGTGCGGATGCACCCACCGGTCTGGGCACAACCGGCCCCGCAGGCTGGACCCTGCGCCTGGAAAACGCGGAGACGGTGCCCACCAGTGGCCGCTCGGCAGCAGCCAAACTGCCCTGGCTGGGCTGGAAGTTTGTGACGCCCAGCTACTGGACGGCCCAGGTTTCAGGTGGCGAGCGCGCCAAGTTCAGCAAGGCCAGCGGCAAGATCGCGGTCGCCGAGTCGGATGGCCTGCGCCCGACCAGCGGTCTGTTCTTCAACACGGTGATGGAAAGCCCCGGCATTGCAGTGGCGGGGGGCAAGAGCTACACGCTCGCCTTTCTCAACCATTTCCAAATAGGCTCTACCAAAAAGGAGAGCATCAAGGTCGAGGCCGTCTTTGATGACAGCAGCGTGCAGACTCTGCTGCAGGAGACCAGCAGCTCGCGCCTGAACCAGTCCGAGAGCCTGGCCTTCAGTGCCCCAGCAGCGGCCAAAAAAGTCAGCCTGCGCTTTAGCTACCTGAACACCGACAACAACTGGTACTGGGGCCTTGACGATGTGGTGCTGACCCAAACCAGCGCCGAGCCGCCCAAGCCCTTTGACCCCGCCAAGCTGCCCAGCACGGCCACCGCACCCGCATTGACGGTGGGCCCCAGCCTGCAAAACCCCGGCCCTGACCATATGGCCGTGATGCTGGAGACCACCGAGTCCGCGCCCACCATCTGGTGGCGCAAGGCCGGCAGCAGCGGGCCCTACACCTTGGCACCCGCGATCAACCCGGTGGGTGACTTTGCCGACAGCAGCATCTTCTTTGCCGATCTCGCTGGCCTGCAATCGAACACGCTCTATGAGTACGCGGTGGTCACCGGTACCAGCACGGCACCCAAGCTGGCAGGGCCCTTCCAGTTCAAGACCTGGCCGCGTGAGAGCGACGGCGTTGCCAGCGCCAAATTCGCCGTGGTCTCGGACACCCAGGATGGGCTGGCGAACCGCCTCAAAAACATCACACAAGGCGTCATCAACAACGACTGCGCAGGCTCTGCCGCCCAGTGCGCGCAAACTTTGGCCGGCTTTATGGTGCCCGGCGACCTGGTCGGCTCGGGCGGTACGCGCAGCAACTGGAAGGACCAGTTCTTCGGCCCGCTGGCCGCCATCTCAGCCTATGTGCCGCTGATCCCCTCGCCCGGCAACCATGAGTATTTTGGCGGTGAACAAGCCAGCGCTGGTGCCGAGAAAACCTGGGCCAAGACTTACCGCAAGTACTTCAACCGCATGCCCGCCAACGGATCGCTCACGCACCCGCTGCACTGGTACCACCTGGACTACCTGGGCATGCGCATTGTCGGCAGCGATTTCAACCCCGCCTCGGCCATGCACAACACCGGCGGCTGGACCAGCTATGACAATGGCCGGGGCCTGTTCCGCGCTGACTACATGAAAGAGCATCTGAACTGGTTCAGCGGCCTCATGGCGCAGACCCGCGTGGACAAAAAGCCTTACATGGTGCTGCTCAACCACCACCCCTGCCTGAGTGAAAAATGGCGCCAGGGCGAGGTGATGGCCACCTGCGATTTCATCGCGCAGATGGAAGACTATGGCCGCACGACCGGTGCCATCACCGCCAACCTCAACGGCCATGTGCACTTTTACGAGCGTGGCAACTCCATGAACAGCCGCCACCTCTGGCTGAATGTGGCCTCAGGCAGCGGCGCGCTCGAAGGCGCCAAGCAAAGCGATGACAGCGATCTGGACGTCATCGCCAACACCAAGCTCAGCTTTGGCTACGGCACCTTGGAAGCCCGCTTTGGCAGCGCCACGCCGGCCCTCACCTGGAAGCGCTACGACCTGGGCGCCTCCACCACCAGCGCCACACCGGACGACAGCATCGAAGTGACCAGCGAAGCGCTGGCCCTCAAGCCCGAGCTGGTGCAAGCCAAGCTTGGCCAGGTCAACCCGACCAGCGTGCAGCTGGCTTACCGCACAGGCGCAAGCCCAGCGCTGTATGAAGCGCAGTGGCAGCTCTCCAAGGACCCGCAATTTGCCCAAGGCCAGCCTGTCTACGACGTCTGGGGCAATGACACCCGCCGCGAGAACTGGACCTTTGTGAACGGAGTGCGCGTCAACACGCAAAAGGATGCCGACATCTCCAGCCTGGCGCTGGGCCAATTGCTGGCCAACCCCAAGCGCGTCTACCCGAACGTGGATGCCGGCAGCGCGCGCGGCAAGCTCACATCCGCCATCATTGCCGGCGGCAACAGCCTGCGTGACCGCTGGAGCTGCAGCTACAAGTGGGATGAAGATGGCGACAGCGGCGCAGAGCGCCAGGGCGGCCGCCAGTGCTATGCGCAGCTGGTGCAGGCCGACGGCAACAAGGGCTCGGCCTTTGATCCCTTCCAGGGCCAGGCCCCGCAAGTGCTGCAACTGGGCAAGGATGAACGCTGGTACTGGCGTGTGCGAGTGCGCGATACGCACCTGAACTGGTCCGACTGGAGCACGACAGGCTCGTTCGAGCTGGGCAACCCGGCACCTGAGCCCAAGCCGCCCGTGCAAGACCTGCTCAATACCACACTGCCAACCCCGGGCGGCGGACTGCCCGCGCTGGATCTGAACATCCAGGCCGCCACCCGCTGTGACCAATCCAACGCCAGCATCAGCCCCGTGCCTGCTGACCTGCTGCCCGCCGGGCTCAAAGCGGCTACCGGCCTGGTGTCATTCACCCTCTCGGGCTGCGAGCACAGCGGCTTCAGCGCCCAGGTCCGCCTGAGCGTGCCGGCCTCCTTGCCCGCCAATAGCCGGGTCATGAAGGTCCACACCAACGCAGACGGCCAACGGGTGGTCAGCGATATCGCTGCAGCCAGCATCGCAGGCGGTATTGCCAGCTACACCGTCACCGACGGCGGCCCGCTGGACGAAGACGGCCTGGTCAACGGCGCCATCGTCGATCCGGTGCTGGTCGCCGTGCCTGCCGATGTGGTGGTGCCTCAGCCGCAAACCGCCCGTCCTGTGCCGGTTGACCAACCGCTGGCGCTGCTGCTGGCATCGCTGCTGTTCCTGGCCCTGGCTGCCATGGCACGCCGCCAACGCTGAACGGCCTACCGCCGCAGAGCAGGCCTCTGCGGCCAGTAGTCCCACCTCTACACGCCGCCGTCAAGGCCAACATGGTCTGGCTTTGACAGCGGCGTGTACTGCAAAATAGCGCAGGCCTTGCAACCCGCCTGCGCCTTTAAGGAAATGCATTCATGCTGCAAGAAGACCGTTTTGTCCGCATCCAGTCGCTGCTCGCCTCGATCGACCGGCTTAGCACCGACCGACTCATCCAGGACATGCAGGTCTCACGCGAAACCGTGCGCCAGGATCTGCTGGCACTCGAATCTATGGGCCTGGTGCGGCGGGTGCATGGCGGCGTGGCCCGCGTCACCCAGGACGAGCCCCCTTTTGTGCAACGCCAGGCGCTGCGGGTAGCCGAGAAGCGCGCCCTCGCCAAGGCGGCTGTCAAACGCCTGCAGCCCGGCCAGATGGTCTTCATCGATGCAGGCACCACCACGGCTATCCTGGCCGAAGAGCTCAGCCTGATCGGCCGACTGGTCGTGGTCACCAACTCCATCACCGTTGCCCTCAAGCTGGCGGGCACCCAAGCTACAGCGGGCACGGCCAATGCCATGCGCGTGGTGCTGCTGGGCGGTGACACCAACCCGGAAATCCCCTGCACATTCGGCGAGGTGACCCTCAACGAGATTCGCCGCTACCGTGCCGATGTCACCCTGCTCTCGCCCGTGGGCATCAGCGCGCAAGACGGCATCACCTTTGGCAACGAGCATGAAGCGAGCCTGGCCACCGCGATGGCCGAGCAGTCTTCGTCCATGCTGGTGCTGGCCGACTACAGCAAGATTGGGCTGCGCAGCCGCTACGCGGTGGCCTGCCCACCGGCCAACCAAACCCTGATTACCAATGCCCACCCCAGCAACACCGAGGCCTTGGCAGCGCTGAGCGCCCAAGGTGTGGCCGTCATTCCTGTCTGATATCCCTGGTCAGGTGACTTTGGCCCTCAAGCCTGCAGTGGCGCGCTGACTTCGGCGCCCACCCAAGCCGCATACGCCGCGCTGGCCTGGCTTTCTCCCCATAGCCACTGCGGCAGCGCATAGGGGTGCAAAGGCAGCAATTCGCGCTGCAAGGCCTGCAAGCGCTGCGGCGTGGTCTTCCAGGTGATGCGCCATTCATCGCCCTGCTGCAACTGACCGTCCCACCAGTAGTGCGAATGGATTTTCTCCACCTGGGCGCAAGCGGCGAGCCGGGCTTTGACCCCTGCCTGCGCCAGCATCTGGGCGGCCCGTTCGCTGTCCACTGTTGTGCTGGCCCAGGCCACCAGGCAGTTGCCTGCGGGGCCGGGCACCATGGCAAAGGTATCCATGCATCAACTCCATGATTTTCATCAAACATGCGGCAGTTTAATAGCGGCATCCAGCGCATCCCAACACTGGTAATTTATCCATATTTTTCGGAGCCGGCGGGGAACTTATCCACAGGCCACCCTCTCCAACCGTCCATCACGCGGAATCGGATGTCAGACAGCCGCTTGCCGCGCCGTCACCGGGGCTGTAAAGAATCTTGAAGACTATCAAAAATAGGAGCAATCTTTTCTTTATTGGCAACGATTACGGGGTCTCTTAGCTGAATCTTAAACCGGCAAATAACGCACCGAATGGAGGGAACTCCCACAGCCTCAAGGGACTCCTACCGGTGTTACTATGTATCGCATAGACGAAAGGACTTCTAGCGTGACAACTCATTCTGGAGCCGCCACCATTTCTACCGCATTGGCTCCTGCAAACCCATGGTCGTTGGTACCACCCCTGGGCAATCTGGACGCGTACATCACTGCGGCCAACCGCATCCCCATGCTCACCCCCGAGGAAGAGCTGGGATACGCCAAAAAACTCAAGGAAAACGGCGATGTTGAAGCCGCTGGCCGCCTGGTGCTCTCGCACTTGCGCCTGGTGGTATCCATTGCGCGCCAGTACATGGGCTACGGCCTGCCGCACGGCGATCTGATCCAGGAAGGCAATGTCGGCCTGATGAAAGCCGTCAAGCGCTTTGACCCAGACCAGGGCGTGCGTCTGGTCAGCTACGCCATGCACTGGATCAAGGCCGAGATCCATGAATACATCCTGAAGAACTGGCGCATGGTCAAGGTGGCGACCACCAAGAGCCAGCGCAAGCTGTTCTTCAACCTGCGCTCGATGAAGCAGGGCTTCAAGGCCGACGCTGGCATGGAAGACGGGACCATGCACCGCGAAACGCTGACCGAGAGCGAAATCGACGCCATGGCCGCGCATCTCAATGTCAAGCGTGAAGACGTGATTGAGATGGAAACCCGCCTGTCCGGTGGCGATATCTTGCTCGACCCCAGCCCCTCCGACGACGGCGAGCAGGCCTATGGCCCTATTGCCTATCTGGCTGATGCCTCGCACGAGCCGACCGCAATGATCGAATCGCGCCAGCGCGACTACCTGGCCACCGACGGTATCCAGGAAGCACTGGCCACCCTGGACGAGCGCAGCCGCCACATTGTGGAAGAGCGCTGGCTCAAGGTGAACGACGATGGCTCGGGCGGCATGACCCTGCACGACCTGGCGGCCGTCTACGGCGTCAGCGCCGAGCGGATTCGCCAGATCGAATCGGCCGCGATGAAGAAAATGCGCAAGGCCTTGGCCGAGTACGCCTAAGCTGTATTGCAACGATCTGCTATCGCAGCACCCATCAACATCGCAATTGGCGATAATCAAAGCGCACATGCCTCCGGGCCTGTGCGCTTTTTTTATGGCCCGTATGAGCCCGGCGGACGTACAGACGGATAAACCTCCACCCATGCGGGCAGCCATGCGAATCTGGAGCTTTCATGCAATTTCCCCTGTCCCGCCGCTGTCTGGTGGCAGCTACCTTGGCCGCCCTCGCCACCACTGGCGCCCTGGCTGCCGACAATTGGCCCAGCAAACCCCTGCACCTGATTGTGGGCTTTCCGGCGGGCTCGTCGCCTGACCTGACCGCCCGCGCGCTGGCTGAACCGCTGGAAAAAGCCCTGGGCCAGCCCATCATCGTCGAGAACAAGGTCGGTGCTGGTGGCAATATCGCCGCCGAGTACGTGGCACGCGCCACCGATGGCTATACCTTCAGCGTGATGATCAACGGCAACATGACGATTGCCAAGATGCTCAACCCGGCCATCCGCTACAACCCGCTGACCGATCTGCAACCCGTCGGCCTGATTGGCGTGGCGCCGCTGGTACTTGTCGCTCCTGCCAAAGCCCCTGAAGGCAAGGCTTTCTTTGAGGCCGCCGCCCAGGCAGGCAACAGCTGGAGCTATGGATCCCCGGGCGTGGGCACCATCGGCCACCTGGGCATGGAGCTGCTCAAGAGCCGCGCCAAGATCAAGCCCGAACACATCCCCTACCCTGGCTACCCCCAGGTGTTCAACGGCATCCAGGGCGGCGATCTGCAGCTGTCCATGCTGCCCCCTGCGCTGGCGATGAACCAGATCCAGGCCGGCAAGCTGCGCGGCATTGCTGTCAGCTCGGCTGCCCGAAGCCCACTGGCACCCGGCCTACCCAGCCTCAAAGAGCTGGGCATTGCCAACTACGACATGGAAATCTGGAACGCCGTGGCCGCCCCCAAAGCCATGCCCAAGGCCCATGTCGAAAAGCTGGCCGCTGCCGTGGGCGAGATTGTGCGCAGCCCCGAGATGCGCCAGAAGCTGGCCCTGCAAGGCTGGCAGGCCGTAGGCAGCTCGCCCGAAGGCCTGAAGAACCGCATTGACGCTGATGTGAAAGCGCTGGGCGCCATCATCCAAGAGCAGAACATCCGCGCACAATGACCGCCGCCCAAGTCTTCTCCAATCTCAGCGCCTGGCAGGTGATGGCTTGGGGCCTGGTGTTTTTCAGCGCGCTGTATGTGGCAGGCGGCCTGGGCATGACGGCGCTCACCGGCTTTTTGCAGCGGCACGGCATCGGCCGGGTGCTCGATACCCGGCCGCTCAAGCCAGACCAGCTGCGCCGCGAGTGGCGCCAGTCCTTCCATTCCATCCTCGTATTTGGCCTGGGCATGGTCGTGCCCTGGGGCTTTGTGCAGCTGGGATGGGCGCATTTCGCAGTCGCCCCCAGCGGCTGGCAGATCGCCATCGAGATTTGGGTGCTGCTGATCTGGAACGATGTGCATTTCTGGATCAACCACCGCCTGCTGCATACGCGCTGGTTCAAGCGCTTCCATGGCGACCACCACCGCTCAGTCGTGGTCACCCCCTGGTCCACCTATAGCTTTCACCCCATCGAGGCGATGATGCTGGGCAATGTCATCCTGCTGCCCATGCTGGTGCATGACTTCTCCTTCTGGTCCTTGGCCTCGGTGCCGGTGTTCAGCCTGTTCCTCAATGCGGTGGGCCATGCCAATTACGATTTCTTCCCCCGCGTCGGGCCCCGCCACCCGCTGGCCGCCAGCCGCCGCCACCACCTGCACCATGCACGGCCTGCAGGCAACTACGGCTTTGCGCTGGCCTTTATGGACCGACTGATGCGCAGCGAAGCAGACCCGCTGCCGCCACGCCCACCGCGCCCTGCACCCGGCCGACCCTCTGCCTGACCGCCTTGGCATGACAGCACCACGCGACCAGTCCCGCAAGCTGCCCCGGCTGCGCCATTGGCGCGACTGGCAATCGCTGCTGTACATGCTGGCCCTGCCCTTGATCGCCGCTTGGCAGTGGCAGCATGGCCTGGTCTGGTGGCTTTACCTGGTGGGCCTGTTCCTGACCCTGGGCATTGGCGTCATCCACCACAACCACACCCATCTGCGCATGTGGACGGGGCCGCACAGCCGCTGGGCCAACCGCGCCACCGACTACGCTTTAACCCTGCTGCAGGGTCACCCCACCTTCGTCTTCTGGCCCGCCCATGTGGGTAACCACCACCGCTACAAGCATGGCGAGCAAGACATCGCCCGCACCTACCGCTTTGGTGGCGACACCAACCACCTCTGGGGCTACCTGCTCCACCCGCTGCAGGCCGCCTGGGTGCTGTACCCGCTGTTCATCCGCTGGCTGGCGGGTCTGCGCCAGCGCAGCCCGGGCGCCTTTCGCTACTGCATGGGCCAGTACGCGCTGTGGCTGGGCAGCTGGGCGGGGCTGCTGGCGCTGGATTGGAAAAAGGCCCTGGTCTTTGTCATCCTGCCGCAGCTCCATGGCCTGCACTGGCTGCTGGCCACCAACTACCTGCAGCATGCCCATGCCGATGGCCGCAAGCCGCCCAAGCCAAAAAACGATACCGCCGGTGGCATGCTGAACTACGCGCGCAATTTTGAAGGCATGGTCAACCCCTTGCTCTTTAATATCGGCCTGCACACCGCCCACCATGAATGCCCGCATGCCCACTGGTCCGCGTTGACCCGCTTGCATGCCGATGAATACCGACACCGGGTCCACCCGGTGCTCAATGAGGGAGGCCTGTTGCCCTATATGGCACGGGTCTTTGTTGGAGGGATGGTTAGCCGATCGGCACGCAGCCGGTCGCTGATGCCACCTATGGAGAAAAAGTAGTCATTTATGCCAGTCGCTTACTCACAGGTCTATATCGAATCCGCCGGCCACTTCATGCCCGGCGCCCCCATTGCCAACGACGGCATGGATGCCTATGTGGCACCGCTCAACCGGCTATCCGAGCGCCTCAAGCGCCGCATCTTGGCGGAGAACGGCATCCAGCAGCGCCACTACGCCATCGCCCCGGATGGCAGCACCACCTACAGCAATGCCCAGATGGCAAAAGGCGCCATCGAGGCGGCACTGGCACAAGCTGCGCGCCCCATCGCTGATATCGGCTTTCTGGCCAGTGGCTCATCAGGCGGTGATGCGCTCATGCCCGGCTTTGCCAGCATGATCCAGGGCGAAATGGCCGCCCCGCCGATGGAGCTGCTCAGCGTGCATGGCGTCTGCGCGGCCAGCGTGGGTGCGCTGCAAAGCGCGGCCCTGGCGGTGGAGCACGGCACGCATGCCCATGCGCTGGCCGTGGCCAGCGAGATGCCGTCCCGGCTCTTCAAACGCTCGCGCTACGCGAGCCAGGACTACAACACCGATTTTGACGCGCACTTTTTGCGCTGGATGCTGAGCGATGGCGCCGGTGCCGTGCTGCTGGGCCAAGGTGCCGCGCTGCCCCAGCGCCCCGACTTGCGCCTGAAACTGCGCTGGACCCACCAGCGCAGCTTTGCCGGGGACTACCCCGTGTGCATGCAGTTGGGCCTGACGCATGACCGCCAGCGCAGCCACCTGGATTTCCCCTCCTGGGCCGAGGCCGAGGCCGCTGGTGCGCTGTCCTTGCGCCAGGATATCCGGCTGCTGCCCCACCTCTTCGATGTCTGCATCCACGAGTACGCCCGCATCGCCCACCAAGGCTGGCTGCCCGAGCGCGGCATTGACCACTTTCTGTGCCACTACTCGTCGGAGAAGTTCATCCCCGTCGTGGATGAACTGCTGAACAAGGCACAGCTGTCGATTCCCCGTGAACGCTGGTGGAGCAACCTGGCCTGGCGCGGCAATACCGGCGCGGCCTCGATATTTGTGATGATTGCCGAGTACCTGCAGACCCAGCATGAGCGCTTGAAACCCGGCGACACGATGCTCTGCTTTGTGCCCGAGTCCGGCCGCTTTACTGCCGGCTACATGCTGCTGGAGGTGGAGCGCCACACGCCCGCCAGCCCGGCCGCCGCCCGTGCCAGCACGCCAGCCCAGCGCGCGCCCCAGGCCGCAGCGGCTGCAGAAAGCGCGCTGATTGCCCCGCCCCATGACCCGGCCGCCGCCCCTACGGCCCTGGCCCCGTTGCTGACCGAGCTGGCCAGCATCTGGCACGACTACCGCTCCCAGGTCTGGCGCACGCCGCTGGTGCACCGCATCCACAGCGGCCAGATACAGCAGGCCGACTATGTGCGCTGGATGAGCCAATGGGTGCCCCAGGTGCGCGAAGGCAGCCTCTGGATGCGCGAAGGTGCCGCTTCGCTCACAGGGGCCTATGCCGAGCTGGCCGCGTTGATGGGTGTGCATGCCAGCGAGGAGCAGAACGACTTTAAGATCCTGCACCAGGACTACTTGAACGCTGGCGGGCCCGAGACTGATATCAACCAGCTGCGCCGTAATCCAGGCGGTGAGGCGCTCAACAGCTATCTGCACAGCCTGGCGGCCACCACCAACCCCATCGGCCTCTTGGGTGCCATCTACATCATCGAAGGCACGGGCCAGCGCATTGTGCCCAGCCTGCTGCCATTGCTGCGCCAGCACCTGGCGCTGGGGCCGGACTGTTTCCGCTTTCTGGAGTACCACGGCGCCAATGATGAAGACCACCTGGATCGTTGGCTGCTGGCCGTGCAAATGACCATGGCGCTGGACGAGACGGGCAAGGCAGCGGCGGCCATTGCTGCCACCGCACGCCATACTGCCGCGCTCTACCTGATGCAGTTCCGGCACATCCTCGATGCCACGGCCACGGAGAGCGCGCGATGACCGACTTCCGCGACATCCCCCACGACGAGCGCGACCCCAACCCTTGGCTGGCGCTCTACCTGGACGACAGCACCCCGCTGCCCGACCATGTCAAAGCCGCCTGGCTCAAGGATTCAAGCAGCCGCTCGCGCCAGTTTTTGCTGCCCTTTGTGCGTCCCCTGGCGCGCATCAGCATCATCCTGATCCAGGTGCTCAAGGTGCTGCTGCCCAAGCGCTGGGCGCACTCCAAACTGCTGCACCGCACCCTGGCCTTCAGCATGAACCGCTTTGTCTCGCCCGAGGCCAACTGGCTGATCATGCGGCACTTCCATCTGGGCTCGCAGATCCTGAGCTTTATCGGCGCCAATGCCCCCACCCCCGTGCCCACGAAGCCGCTGGCACCGATGCAGATCGATGACATCAAGGACGAACTGTTCTTGAAGCACGACCTGAACCTGTTCAACTTTGTCATCCGGCTCAACACCACCCTGCGCAGCCATGGCCAGCACATGGGCCCGGTCGCAGAGCCCGACTTTGCGATGCTCTGCGACCCGCCGCTGCAGCTGGATGCCATGCCGCATGGGCGCCTGAACATTCTTGACCTGCAAAGCGCCATCGAGGTCTACACCCCCGTCTACCAGCTGCTGCTGACCGACAATGATTTCTGGCGCGCCAGCAATTCGCTGCAGCTCGACGAGACCGTTGCCATTTATGCCGCCAAGATCCTGTCCTCGCCCGAGCACCTGGTCATGCTCAACAACAAGCACCCGCTTGTGCCGCTGTCCACCTTGCGCGCCGGCCACCGCCTGGTGCTGCATGGCCTGTCTACCGAGATGCTGCACTGCCTGCTGATGCGCATGGCCACCGGCCAGACCCCGCTGCCCAGCCGAGAAATCGCCAAGACCCGGCAAGCGGCGGGTCGACCTGCGCAGGCCAGCTGACTGCCTTTTCCGCAGAGTTTTTGATGCCAACGCCAACCCCAGACCATCCTGCCGCCCAACCGCCCTGGCGGCCTTGCGGCGCAGGCCATGTCGCCGTGTATGGCACCTTGCGCGCTGGTGGGGTGAATGACATTGCCCGGCTGGAGCCTGGCATCGTCTGTCTGGGCCGTACCTTGCTGACCGGCACCCTCTATGACTTGGGCTGGTACCCGGGCTTGCAATTGCAGGGCAGCGGCCAGGTGCTGGCCGAGGTCTACCCCATGAACGATGCGCTGGAGCAGGCCATGGACGGCATCGAAGGCATTTGGCCCCAGGACATCGGCGAGTACGGCAAGCGGGTGCTGACCCTGGATGTGGCCCTGACCGGCGGCGGCCGGCAGCCGCTCGATGTGCTGGTGTACGAGGCCCTGCCCCCGGCACTGCAAGGCCGGGCGCAGATCCGCGCGCAGGACTGGCTGGACTGGATCAGCCAGCAGGGCCGCCAGCACCCGGATGCCGCATTCAGCCTGAATACGCCACCCGCATAGCGCTTCGCGCCGCCAGCACTCAACCCAGCAGCAGCCCCTGCTTTTCGATAAAGGCCACCACCTCATCCAGACCATCGAGTGTCTTGAGGTTGGTCATCACAAAGGGCTTGGTGCCTTTGGGCGAGCTACGCATGCGCTCGGTGTCGCTGCGCATCACCTCCAGGTTGGCGCCGACATAGGGGGCGAGATCGGTCTTGTTGATCACAAACAGATCGCTCTTGGTGATGCCGGGGCCGCCCTTGCGCGGAATCTTCTCTCCGGCTGCCACATCGATCACATAGATGGTCAGGTCCGACAGCTCGGGGCTGAAGGTGGCGGCCAGGTTGTCACCGCCCGACTCGATAAAGACGATGTCGGCATCGGGAAACTGGGCCAGCATGCGGTCAATCGCTTCGAGGTTGATGGAGGCATCTTCGCGGATCGCCGTGTGCGGGCAGCCGCCCGTCTCCACCCCCATGATGCGCTCAGCAGGCAGCGCGCCGCTGACGGTCAGCAGGCGCTGGTCTTCCTTGGTGTAGATGTCGTTGGTGATCGCAATCAGGTCCCATTTGTCGCGCATGGCCTTGCACAGCATCTCCAAGATGGTGGTCTTGCCCGAGCCCACGGGCCCGCCAATACCCACGCGCAAAGGAGGCAGTTTTTTGCTGCGGTTGGGGATGTGGTGCAGTGCAGTGCTCATGATCGAAAAAGCCGTGAATATTGGTGTTCATGCCGGGCCGAAAGAATGGCCAGCATCGGGGAAAAAGCCTGGCGCTCGTCATCGGCCAGCGCCAGCGCATGGTCGGCCGCGCCCGGTATCGCCTGCGCCAGCCGCGCCAAAATACGCTGGCCGGCGCTCTGGCCCAGCGGCACCGATTTGATGGCCGCTTGCACCATGTTCTCGGCCCAGCCAAAGGCATAGGCCAGCAGCGCATCGCGCGCGCCCGCGCCCGCCAGGTGTGCGGCCAGCGCAAAGGCCAGCGGGTAGCTCGCATCCTGGGCAGACAGCCAGTTCACCAGGGCCAGCGCATCGGCATCGTCGGCATGGCGGTTCTGCAGCCAGGCCACCAGCGAGCGCCCCATCTGCTCGGCCTGCAGGCGCAGCTCGCTGCTCTCGCGCGTCTGCAGCACCCAGGCATTGAGCGCTACCAGGCGTGCGCGGTCATCGCTCTGCCAGGCCGGCATGGCCTGGGCCAGCACCGCCATATCGCCCCTTGCCTGGCTCAGCTGCAGCTGCTCTGCAATCCAGTCTGCCGCCTGCGCCTCGTTGCCTACCAAGGCGGCATTCACACCCGCTTCCAGACCTTCCGAATAGGAGAATCCGCCGATGGGCAAGGCCGGCGAGGCCAGCCACATCAGCTGCAAAAAGCTGGCGGGTGACAGGCTAAGGGGCTGCGTGCTCATGGCGTCAAGGTTGTTGCAGGCTCATCCGTGGGAAGGCGGATGAGTGTGGTCATGCCCGTGGTCATGGCTGTGTCCATGGCCATGGTGGCTGTGGCCATCGTTGGTGACATGCCCCCCATAGGCGCCGCCTTCGGGCTCAAAAGGCATGTCCGCCTCAACGACTGTCATGTGCATGCTGCGCAGCATGTCGGCCAGCACATGGTCGGGCTCGATCTTGAGGTGGTCCGGCTGCAGCTCGATCGGCACATGGCGGTTGCCCAGGTGGTAGGCGGCGCGCATCAAATCAAAGGCCGAGCCGTGCTGCGCGCAGGCGCTGATATGCAGCACTTTTTGCGGCGCAGCGCGCACGAGGATCACTGAGCCGTCCTCGGCCACCAGCACATCACCACCGCGCACCGCTTGGCCGCGTGGCAGAAAAATCGCCAGCGCACGGCCGCTGCTGTCGGTGGCAGAAAAGCGCGATTTCTGGCGCACATCCCAGTCCAATTCGACGAAGGTCGCGCGCTTGCGCAGGGCCGGTGCCAGGCCTTGGCCACCGGGCAGGCATTTGGAGACTTGCAGCATCGCCCCGTTCGTCATGACAGCTCCAGGCGCATAAAGCAGCTGTTCGGATCGGGCTGGTAGCTGCCAAAAGGCGGGCAAGGCACAAAACCATTGCGCTCGTAAAAGCGGCGCGCCGGCGCAAAAAAGGCCTCCGTGCCCGTCTCCAGGCTGATGCGCGAAGCGCCCATTGCCCTCGCCTGGCCCAGCACATAGTCCAGCACCTGCTGGGCCGCGCCCGAGCCACGGTGGGCAGCATCCACCCGCATCGATTTGAGCTCCAGATGGCCAGCATCCAGTACCTTGAGTGCGCCGGTGGCCACCAGGTCTTGCGGCTCCTGCCCAGCCGTCCAGCCGGTCCACAAATGCAGCCCTGGCGCACGCAGCTGCTCGGGGTCGAGCGCATGCACGCTCTCGGGTGGCGACACGCGGCGCATGTCCTCCAGGTGTGCTTCCAAAAAGGCCAGCACGCGGTCGTCGGTCACAGGGTCGCGCTTGAAAATCAATGGGCTTGCCATGGGTTATCCCGGTTCAAAACAGAAAATAACGCTGGGCCATCGGCAGGCTGCTGGCTGGCTCGCAGGTCAGCAGCTGGCCATCGGCGCGCACTGCATAGGTCTGGGCATCCACCTCCATGCGCGGGGCCAGGTCGTTGTGCACCATATGCCGCTTTTGCAGGCCGCGTATGCCTTTGACGGCTGACAAGGTCTTGGCCAGCCCAAAGCGCTGGCCGATGCCCGCTGCCAGCCCCGCTTGCGAGACAAAGGTCAGCGAGGTCTTGGCAATGGCGCCGCCAAAGGCGCCAAACATCGGGCGGTAGTGCACCGGCTGCGGTGTCGGGATCGAGGCATTGGGGTCACCCATGGCGGCCATCGCGATAAAGCCACCCTTGAGGATGCAGGCCGGTTTGACGCCAAAGAAGGCCGGCTTCCAGATGACGATATCGGCCCATTTGCCCACCTCAAGGCTGCCCACCTCATGGCTGATGCCATGGGCAATAGCGGGGTTGATGCTGTATTTGGCGATGTAGCGCTTGATGCGGAAGTTGTCATGCCGGTCGCTGTCGCCCGGCAAGGGGCCGCGCTGCAGCTTCATCTTGTGCGCCGTCTGCCAGGTGCGCAAAACCACCTCACCCACCCGCCCCATGGCCTGGCTGTCAGAGCTGAACATGCTGATCGCACCGATGTCATGCAGGATGTCCTCGGCCGCAATGGTTTCTTTGCGGATGCGGCTTTCAGCAAAGGCCAGGTCCTCGGCAATGCCCGCGTCCAGGTGGTGGCAAACCATCAGCATGTCCACATGCTCATCCAAGGTGTTGATCGTGTAGGGCCGCGTCGGGTTGGTCGAGCTGGGCAACACATTGGCCTCGCCCACCACCTTCAAAATATCGGGCGCGTGGCCGCCGCCCGCACCTTCGGTGTGGAAGGTGTGGATAGTGCGGCCCTTGAATGCGGCCACCGTGTCTTCGACAAAACCGCTCTCGTTGAGCGTATCGGTATGGATCGCCACCTGGGTGTCGGTCAGCTCGGCCACATCCAGGCAGTTGTCAATGGCTGCGGGTGTGCTGCCCCAGTCCTCATGCAGCTTGAGGCCAATCGCGCCGGCATCAATCTGCTCGTGCAAAGCCAGCGGCAGGCTGGCATTGCCCTTGCCCAGAAAACCCAGGTTCATCGGGAAGGCATCGGCCGCCTGCAGCATGCGCTCCATGTTCCAGGCGCCGGGCGTGCAGGTCGTCGCAAAGGTGCCGGTGGCTGGGCCCGTTCCGCCGCCGATCATCGTGGTCACCCCACTGGTCAGCGCTTCCTCGATCTGCTGGGGGGCGATGAAGTGGATGTGCGTATCGATACCACCGGCGGTGACGATCTTGCCTTCGCAGCTGATGATCTCGGTGCCCGGGCCGATGATGATGTCCACGCCCGGCTGGGTATCGGGGTTGCCGGCCTTGCCAATCGCGGCAATGCGGCCGGCCTTGAGGCCGATGTCCGCCTTGACGATGCCCCAGTGGTCGATGATCAGCGCATTGGTCAACACCGTGTCCATCGCGCCTTGCGCGCTGCTGCGCTGGCTTTGCGCCATGCCGTCACGGATGGTCTTGCCACCGCCAAACTTCACTTCTTCGCCATAGCCACCGGCCCGCAAGGTAAAGTCCTGCTCCACCTCCACGATCAGCGCGGTATCGGCCAGGCGCAGGCGGTCGCCCACCGTGGGCCCATAGGTTTCTGCGTATGCGCGTCTGTCCATCGTTGCCATCAGAACCATCCAGTCTTAGAACCCAGGTCCGCACACTGCGTGCCGCGCATCATTCCAGCGCCCCTTGCACCAGGCCACGAAAGCCGTAGATCTGCCGGTCGCCGCCAATGTCCACCAGCTCCACGGTGCGCTGCTGGCCGGGCTCAAAGCGCACGGCCATGCCGCTGGCGATATGCAGGCGCATGCCATGGGCTGCCTGGCGGTCGAAAGTGAGGCCGGCATTGGTCTCGGCAAAGTGGTAGTGCGAGCCTACCTGGATCGGCCGGTCGCTGGCGTTGTGCACCACCACGGTGGTGGTACGGCGCCCGGGGTTCAGTACATGTTCGCCGTCATCCAGCAGCAGTTCACCTGGGATCATCGCGTACTCCTTTTCAGGCCAGGCGGGTCAGCATGACCGCGCCCAACGCCGCTGTGGCCCCGCCTGCCAGCTTGGCCAGCCAGCGGTGGCGTTGCATGACGGCCTTGCCCAGCACCATACCGCCCACATGCAGCAAGGCCGAGCCCAGCGCCATGCCCGCCAAAGCACCCACGGAGGCCCAGCCCGTATCCGCTGCCAGTTCAAACCCATGGGCTGCCCCATGGAAAAATGCAAACACGCCCGCCAGCGCAGCGGCCAGCACCCAGGGCATCTGCTTTTGCACCGCCACCAGCAGGCCCAGCACCAGCACCGATGCGGCAATCATCGGCTCCACACCCGGTACCCACAGCCCCGCAAAGCCAGCCAGCGCACCGGCCACCAGCAAGGCCACAAAGGCGGCCGGTGCGCGCCAGGCGGGCGTGACGGTCAGCGCGCTCCAGGCGCCTACGGCCAGCATCGCGGCCATATGGTCGGCACCGGTAAAGGGGTGGGCAAAGGCATGGCCAAAACTGCTCAGAAAACCATGGTGGCCGCCGCCATCGGCGCCCACATGGGCCAGGGCTGACAGCGGCAAGGCGGCAGCGGCGGTGGCCAGCGCGGCAGAGAATTTCTTGAAGGTCATGGTGGTGGGGTGCGCAAAAAAGATGGGAGAGTTCAGACAATCGGCTCGTGCACGGTGACGAGCTTGGTGCCATCGGGGAAGGTGGCCTCGATCTGGATATCCGCAATCATCTCGGGGATGCCATCCATCACATCGGCGCGGGTCAGCACCGTGCGGCCAGCGCTCATCAACTGGGCAACGGTACGGCCATCGCGGGCGCCCTCCATCACAAAGGCGCTGATCAGCGCTACCGCTTCGGGGTAGTTGAGCTTGAGCCCCCGTGCCAGGCGCCGCTCGGCCAGCAGGGCGGCGGTAAAGATCAGCAGCTTGTCTTTTTCGCGAGGTGTCAGTTCCATACCGAGAGCAAAGCAAGGCACATGCCAACCACAGCAGGCCAGCGCCCGCTGCACGCTTTCTGTGCCGGCATATCGCCATCGGCACCACAACGCAGCATCAGCGGCCCCTGCGCACCAAATCGGTACATGCCGCAACCCAGAGCGGTGCAGAACCTGGCACGTGGCTTGCAGAGCCCTGGCATGCCTCTATCCCATCAACTGCACCTGATCCCGCCCCGAGAGCCTTGCCGTCCACGCCATAGCCACTGCGCGCGACGGCCATGAGCTGGCATGCCCAACTCGACCTGCGCTATGGCCTGCAGGCGGGCAAGACCTCCGTACAGTTCAGCCACGATGGCCCGCTGCGCATTCTCAAAAGTCTTTACCCCGAAGGCCCTGGTATTTGCCACAACGTGCTGGTACACCCACCGGGCGGGCTGGTGGGTGGTGATGTACTGGATATCTCGGTCGAGGTAGGTGCGGGGGCCCATGCGTTGGTGACCACGCCAGGGGCGACACGTTTTTACAAGACCAATGGCCAGCCCGCCTTGCAGCGCACCCGCCTTCAACTGCAGGCCGGTGCCCGGCTGGAATGGCTGCCGCTGGAGGCCATTGCCTACAACGCCTGCGTAGCGGCCAACGAGCTGCAGATGGAGCTGGCGCCCGATGCGCAGTTGCTGACCTGGGATATCACCGCGCTGGGCTTGCCGCTGGCCAGCCAGCCTTTTGTAGAAGGGGTGTTTTCGCAGCACATTGCCTGGCCGGGGCATTTTCTGGAGCGTGGTCGAATCCGTGCCGATGACAAGCTGCTGCTCAATGGCCAATTGGGACTGGCGGGCCAGCGCTGCATGGCCAGCCTGGTTTATGCCTGCGGCTCCCCGATACCGCGTGCGCAGCGCGAGGCCTTGCTGGAGAGCACGCAGATGCTTTTAGAAGCCGCCTCTGCGGAAGTGATGGCGGGGGTGACTGCCCCCAACGAACACATGCTGGTCCTGCGCGGTCTGGCACCGGTGGTAGAGCCAGCGATGCAGCTGTGGAAGACGGTGTGGGGCCACTGGCGCAGCAGCCTGTTGGGGTTGCCCGCCCAGCGCCCGCGTATCTGGTCGATGTGAGCGGACGGATGTCCTGCGCGCTTATGCGCCGTCGATCAGCTGTTCAATATCTTTGGCGAGCGTATCGACGGGCGTGCCATAGCGGCTGTACAGGCGCAGGCGGCCTTCCGGGTCAAAGATATAGTCGCCAGCGGTGTGGTCCATCGTGTAGCTGCCGGGGGTCTGGCCCTCGACCCGCTTGTAGTACACCTTGAAGTCCTTGGCCATCTTGGCCGTTTCCTCGTCGCTGCCGCGCAGCGCCAAAAAGCTGGGGTCAAAGTTGGCCAGGTAGGCCTGCAAGATTTCGGGCGTGTCGCGCGCTGGATCGACCGAGGCAAAGATGACCTGCAGCTTGTCACCCTTGGCGCCAAGCTTTTGCTTGACGGCAGCCAGGTCGCCCAAGGTCGTGGGGCAGACATCGGGGCATTGGGTGAAGCCAAAGAACACCAGCACCACCTTGCCTTTGAAATCCGCCATGCTGCGGCGTTTGCCATGCTGGTCGGGCATGGAGAAATCCTGCCCATACTCTTTGCTGCCCGTCAGGTCAATGGCGTTGAAATCGGCCTTGGATTTGCAGGCGGTGAGGACACCAGCCATCGAGGCCAGTACAGCCGAGCCGGCCAGCCAGCGAAGAGCATTGCGCTTGTTCATTGCAGAGTTACCAGGTCACATAGTGGTCCACCAGCAGCGCGGCAAACAGCAGGCTGAGGTAGATGAGTGAAAAACGGAAAGTCTTGCGCGCCAGCGCGTCGGAGTAATTGCGCCACAACGCAAAGGCGTAGCCAAAGAACCCCGCACCCAACACCACGGCAGCCACCAGATAGATCCAGGAACTCATCTGGATGATGAAGGGCAGCAGGCCGGCGGCAAACAAGACCACGGTGTAGAGCAAGACCTGCACGCGGGTGTAATAGTTCCCATGGGTGACGGGCAGCATCGGCAGGCCGGATTTGCGGTAGTCCTCCACCCGGTACAGCGCCAGCGCCCAGAAGTGCGGGGGCGTCCACAGGAAGATGATCAAGAACAGCAGCAGCGCCTGGGGCGACACGTCGCCCGTCATCGCCGCCCAGCCCAGCACCGGCGGCATGGCGCCCGATGCGCCGCCGATCACGATGTTCTGCGGCGTCAGGGGCTTGAGGATCACCGTGTAGATGACGGCATAGCCCACAAAGGTGGCAAAGGTCAGCCACATGGTGATGGCATTGATCCAGACGATCAGGATGGCCGAGCCGGCGATGCACAGGGTGGCCGAGAACAGCAGGGTCTGGCGGTTGGACAGCTCGCCACGCGCGGTGGGGCGCCAGGCCGTGCGCTTCATGCGTGCATCAATGCCCTGCTCCACTAGGCAGTTGAAGGCGGCAGCAGCACCTGCCACCAGCCAGATGCCCACGCAAGCGACCAGCATGCGCAGCAGCTCGGCCACAGTGGGCACACCGGGCACGGCCAGCACCATGCCGATCAGCGCGCAAAACACAATCAGCTGCACCACCTTGGGTTTGGTCAATGCATAGAACTGTGCAAAGCGGTTCGGCATGGGCGTTGCGGCAAGTTCGGTCATCGGGGCACTCAGTCTTTGTTCCATACAGGGTATTCAGCTCGCAGCACTGCGGGCAGGTTGGGGGCCCGCAGTACACCAGATCCAGGTCAGCACCACCATGATGGCGGCAGCGCCCCCGGTGTGCAAAACGGCCGCCAGCATCGGCCAGTCCAGCACCACATTCGACAGCCCAGTGGCAAACTGCAGCACCGTCAGGCCGATCAGCCAGCGGCGCTGCTGCCGGAGCAGCGGCACGGTGCGCAGCCTCCAGCCCAGCCACAGCAAGGCGGCAATCACCAGGTAGGCAAACAGCCGGTGCATGTAGTGGATGGCCACCAGCGCCTCATAGCTGATGTGCGCGCCATCGGCCAGAAAACCCAAGGGGCGCCAAATCTGGAACCCGTCAAAGTTCATCGCCGGCCACCAGGCGCCATTGCACATCGGAAAGCTGGTGCAGGCCAGCACCGCATAGTTGGTACTGACCCAGCCACCCAAGGTCACCTGCGCAAACACCAGCAGCGCGGTGACCATGACCATGCCACGCAACAGGCGTGGCACTGGGACTAACCCTAGATTATCGGCAAATTGCGTGTGGCGCGTTGCCTGCACGGTTAATAGCATCAGCAGCACCGTGCCGCCCAGCAGGTGCAGGGTCACGATCGCCGGGAAAAGTTTCATCGTCACCGTCAGCGCGCCAAAGGCCCCCTGGATCAGCACCCAAACCAGCGTCACCGTGGGCCACCAGGGGCTGATCGGCTGCGCCCCCGCGCGTTTGCGCTGCAGCCAGGCACTGGCGGTCAGCACAATGATCAGGCCGCCCACGGCGGTAGCCAGGTAGCGGTGGATCATCTCCACCCAGGCCTTGCCATGCGTGACCGGGCCGGTCGGCATGGCCTCCTGCGCGGCGGAGATCTCGGCATGCGCACCAATCGGGCTGGCATTGCCGTAGCAACCGGGCCAATCCGGGCAGCCCAGGCCCGAATCGGTCAAGCGCGTAAACGCGCCAAACATCACCAGGTCAAAGGACAGAAACAAGGTCAGTACCGCCAGCACCTGCAGGCGCTTGAGCGGTGTAGCACCCCGGTGGCGCCACCAAATCCAGACAATCGGCCCCAGCGCAATGATGGCGCCCGTGAGCAACAACCGCGCCAGTGGCGCGAAATCATACAAATCCTGCGAAGTCATACTAGCTATCCACTACCGCCCTTCCTGGTCCCAACTGGACGACGCACGCAGCAAGCGCTCCAGATCCTTGCGCGCCTTGGCCGCATCGGATCGGTCAAGCCGGGCCGGAAAACGCATCATCCAGTGGCCCAGCGGGTCCACCACATACAAATGTTCGCCCAGCTGCTGGCCGGCGGCTGGCTGCAGCCACTGGGCCACCAGCGCCTGGGGCACCCGCAGCACGGTGGCCTGGTCCATCGCGGCGCGCAGCGCCGGAGGCGGCACGCCGTCATCGGTCACCAGCCAGACCCAGTCCAGCCGGTCTTTTTCGCGGCCCAGGCTCTCGCGCAACTGGCGCTGCAGGTAGAGGTTGTTCTGGCAGACCTCGTCGCAGGCCGCACCCGAGGCGCTCAGCAGCAACCACTGCCCCTTGAGGCTTTGCAGGTCAAAGGGCTGGCCATCCAGGGTTTGCACCTGCGCGGCCGGAATCGTCGGTTGCTGGCTGACCAGCTCGCCAAAATTGCGCCGCCCCTCGGGCCGGATCACGTAATAGGTGAAGTAGGAGGCGATGACCGGCGCTGCACAGACCAGCAGCACCAGCAGCATCTTGAGGCGGCCGCTGCGCGAACGCTCAGCCACCTCCAGTGCGGCTTCCGCCTGCTCGGCAGGCGGCAAGCCATGCACGGTCAGGCCCAGCAGCGCCTCATCAGCGGGCGGCGGTGCCTGCGTGGCGGCGGCGTCGAAGGACACGTCGGACAATTTGGAACCAGACATAGAGGATCGCAATCAGGCTACACAGACCAAACCATTGAAATGCATAACCATAATGCTTTTCCACGCCGCTGCCTACTACGGGCCAGTCGCGCAAAAGGCCATCACTGGGCGGCCCTGTCTGCACCACGGTCAGCGCAGCCAGGGCCTGGCCTGTCTCCTGCGCGTAACTGTCGGTGTCGAGATTTTGCCGGATTCGGGAAACCCCTGGGGTACCGGCGGGCGTCGGCAGCTCGAAAAGCCGCGCCGGCTGGCCCGCAACGCGGCCCTGCACTTGCACAGTACCCGCAGGCGTTTGCACATCAGGCAAGGTCAGCCGGTCTTCAAAATTGCGTGGTGCCCAGCCGCGCTGCACCAGCACGGTCTGCGGCTGGCCTGGGGCTGCCTCGCCCAGCAAGCGCAGCGGCGTCAGCACATAGAAGCCGGGGCGCGCCTGCATCTGGCGGTTGTCCAGGTAGACGGTGTACGCGGGCAACCATTCACCACGCAGTACCACCTGCCGGTGCTGCAAGCTGGCACGCTCAACCTCGCCCATGGGTTGCAGCAAGCTGGCGCCGTCCAGCGCCGGCAAGGCGGCACGGGCATCCAGCTGGGCCTGGTAGGCCAGCTTCTGATCGGCGCGGCGCAACTGCCAAAATCCCAGCGAGGCGGTCAGCAGCATCGAGGCCGCTGCGGCGAAGGTAATCAGCAGAAAACGCAGGCGTTCATTGCGTTCGACGACGGAGGGAGAGGCGGATACAGCGGGCATCTGTGGGTTATACCGTGCGCCGATATCCGCAGCCAGCACGGCCCGCATCTGCGACCAAAAAGCGGATGGCATTGGGGTGGCCGCCGATGGTGCCCTGCTTAGTGCTGCCGCACAATGGCAGCAAGCACCGGGATGCGGCGGTACACATCGCCAGCCTACATACCCTGCCGTTAAAAATTTCCAAGGACAGCACCATGCACCTGCTCATCGCACTCGCCTTTGTGGTGATACTCGCCTGCCTGGCCGCGGCCGGGCTGTTCATGTTGCGCGGCAACCAGTCCGAAGCCGGTAGCAAGCGCATGGCCTGGGCGCTGACCTTGCGCATAGCGATATCCGTGTTGGTGTTTGCCGGCATCTTGCTGGCCTGGAAGCTGGGCTACTTGCAGCCCCATGGCATTCCGCTGGGGGCTTAAGCACCCTCTTCCAAGAGTCGGGCCTGCGCACCCACAGCGCGCCAAGCCCGTCGCTCTCACATCCAGTACACGGCGACGTAAAGGCCTAGCCAGACCACATCGACAAAGTGCCAGTACCAGGCGGCGCCCTCAAAGCCAAAATGCTTTTGGGCTGTGAAATGGCCTTTTTGCAGCCGCAGGGTAATGACCAGCAGCATGAGCATGCCTACAAACACATGCAGACCGTGGAAGCCCGTCAGCATGTAGAAGGTGGAGCCGTAGGCGCCAGAGTTGAGTTTGAGATTCAGCTCCGTGTAGAGGTGGTAGTACTCATAGCCCTGCACGCACAGGAAGATGATGCCCAGCACGACAGTCATCCACATGAAGCGGATGCACTTGCGGCGCATGTCGGCCTGCAGCGCATGGTGGGCAATGGTCAAGGTGACGCCAGAGGTCAGCAGCAGCGCGGTGTTGATGGTGGGCAGCCAAAAAGGGCCGACGGTCTGGAACGGATCGACAATGCCCGCTGGCGAGCCGGTGGCACCCATTTCCACGCTGGGCCAGACGGCCTTGAAGTCGGGCCAGAGAATGGCATTGTCCAAGCTGCCCAAGGTGGGCAGCGAATGGGCTCGGGCCCACCACAGCGCGGTGAAGAAGGCGCCGAAGAACATCACCTCCGAGAAGATGAACCAGCTCATGCTCCAGCGGTAGGACAGGTCGATACGGTGGCTGTACAGCCCCTGCTCGCTCTCGCGAATCGCATCGCCAAACCACTGGTACAGCACAAACAGCCACCAGGCAATGCCGACAAAGAGCAGGTACATGCCCCAGGTGTGGCCGTTGACCCAGTTGCCCGCGCCGGCAATCACAAATCCCAGGCCAATGGCCGCCATTACCGGGTGGCGGGACTCGGCGGGAACATAGTAGTACGGTGTGGTGCCATGGGGTGTCGCACTCATCGCTGCTCCTGATAGTTGTTTAGTTCATTCTTCGACGATGCCGATACTGGCATCAAACCAGCCACTGCACCAGGGCCATCAACCCCAAGACAAACAGGAAAATCGCCACCAGGCCCACGGCAATCACCTGCAGCGGCGTGACCTGCACGCCGTCCTCCTGCCATTCTGACCCTTTGCGCACACCGAGCATGGACCAGGCCACCGCCTTGACCGTGCGCCAGAGGTTGCCTTTGCGCGGTGGATGGGGGCCGGGCGTGCTGGCCATCAGGAGGCCCCTGCTTGCACCGGGCTGCCTTGGACCGCAGGCACCAGCACCGCCGTCGATGCAGGCGCTGCGGGGATGCGGCCACCGACCTCAAAGAAGGTATAGGACAAGGTGATCGTCGTCACATCCTTGGACAGCTTGGGGTCGATGACAAAGGCCACCGGCCATTCGCGCTGCTCGCCGGGCTCCAGGGTGTACTGGTTAAAGCAAAAACATTCGAGCTTGTTGAAGTACGGCGCAGCCTGCTTAGGTGCATAGCTGGGAATCGCCTGGGCCGACATGCGGTGATCCTGCTCGTTGCGGAACTCGTACATCACCGTGCTCAGCGCACCGGGGTGCACCTGCATCGAGCGCACCGCCGGCTTGAAGCTCCAAGGCCCGCGCGCATTGGCGTCGAACTCTACGGTGATGGTGCGGCTCTCGTCGATCTGGCTGTTGAGCTTGACGTTCTTGCCCGCCGTGCCATTGCCCGGCACATCGCGCTCGGTGAGGGCCAAAATATTGATACCGGTGATCTCGCAGATGCGCTTGTACAGCGGGATCAGCGCATAGCCGAAGGCAAACATGCCGAAGGCGACCACAGCCAGCTTTCCCACCATCTTCACGTTCTCTGCGTGTCTGCTCACCTGCTGCTCCCTGTGCTGCTAGAGCACTGTCATTTTTACCAAGAATCCGATAAAGAACGCCACCGCGATCGACGCCAGGATCCATGCCAGTCGCCGGTTGGCCTTGCGCTGCGCCGGGCTGATCATCCAATCACCTTGGTGGCAGTCGCGTCCAACTTGGGCGGGGTCTCAAAGGTGTGGAAAGGCGCGGGGGAGGGAACTTCCCACTCAAGACCTTCTGCACCTTCCCAGGGCTTTTGCGGCGCTTTCTCGCCACGGTGGCGCATCGCAGGCCAGACCACAAAGGCAAAGAAATACACCTGCATGAAACCAAAGCCGAAGGCACCGATCGACGCGATCATGTTGAAATCGGCAAACTGCATCGGGTAGTCGGCATAGCGGCGCGGCATGCCAGCCAGACCCAGAAAGTGCATCGGGAAGAAGGTGATGTTGAAGAAGATCAGCGAGCCCCAGAAATGGATACGGCCGCGTGCTTCGGAGTACATCACGCCGGTCCACTTGGGCGCCCAGTAGTAGTAGCCGGCAAACATCGAGAACAGCGAACCAGCCACCAGCACATAGTGGAAGTGGGCCACCACGTAATAGGTGTCTTGCAGCTGGATATCGATCGGCGCCATGGACAGGATCAGACCGGTAAAGCCGCCCATCGTGAACACAAAGATAAAACCCACCGAGAACAGCATCGGGGTCTCGAACGTCATCGAGCCACGCCACATCGTCGCCACCCAGTTGAAGATCTTCACGGCCGTCGGCACCGAGATCAGCATGGTCGCGTACATGAAGAACAGCTGGCCCGTCACCGGCATGCCGGTAGTGAACATATGGTGCGCCCAAACGATGAAGGACAGGATCGCAATCGCCGCCACCGCGTAGACCATCGAGGCATAGCCAAACAGCTTCTTGCGGCTGAAGGCCGGCACGATCTGGCTGATGATGCCAAAGGCCGGCAAGATCATGATGTAGACCTCGGGGTGGCCAAAGAACCAGAAGATATGCTGGTACATCACCGGATCACCACCGCCAGCGGGGTTGAAGAAGCTGGTGCCAAAGTGGCGGTCCGTCAAGGTCATGGTGATGGCGCCAGCCAGCACCGGCATCACGGCAATCAGCAGGTAGGCGGTGATCAGCCAGGTCCAGGCAAACATCGGCATCTTCATCAAGGTCATGCCGGGCGCGCGCATGTTGAGGATGGTGACGATGATGTTGATCGAGCCCATGATGGACGAAGCGCCCATGATATGCATCGCAAAAATGCTGGTGTCCATCGACGGACCCATTTGCAGGGTCAGCGGTGCATACAAGGTCCAGCCCGCAGCGGGCGCGCCGCCAGGCATGAAGAACGAGCCCACCAGCATCAGGCCGGCCGGAATCATCAACCAGAAGCTGAAGTTGTTCATCCGGGCAAAGGCCATGTCGCTGGCGCCAATCTGCAGCGGCAGCATCCAGTTCGCAAAGCCGACAAAGGCCGGCATGATCGCACCGAACACCATGATCAACCCGTGCATCGTCGTCAGCTGGTTGAACAGCTCGGGGTTGACCAGTTGCAGCCCCGGCTGGAACAGCTCGGCGCGGATCAGCAGCGCCAGCACGCCGCCCACCATCAGCATGGTGAACGAGAACAGCAGGTAGAGCGTGCCAATGTCTTTGTGGTTGGTGGCGAACACCCAGCGCCGCCAGCCGCTGGGCGCGCCATGGTGGTGGTCATCATGGGCATGGTCGGCGTGGCCGTGGTCGCTATGGCTGGGGTCTGTGGGGAGAACGGCGCTCATAAATCTTGACTCCGATGGCTCTTCTGGGGCTTGCACCGCTTAGGGGGCAGCAAGAATATCAACACGGCGCGCCTGGCTGTCAGCGCCCTCGCCGGCGGTAATGGCCTGGGGTTTGCGCATCTCAATGCGCGCTTCTGCCACGCCTTGCGCTACCAGCAACTTGGCCACTGCCTGGGCGCGCTCCTTGGCCAGCACCGCATTCTGGTCGGCATTGCCGGTGCCATCGACAAAACCGGACAGGGCCACCTTGCCGCTTTGGCCAGCCAAGGTCGTAGCCGCTTTCTTCACGGCATCTTGGGCCTGGCTGTCGAGATCGCTTTTGCCGCTGGCAAACAGAATCTGGGAGACGGGCGCTTCTGCCGGTGCTGCAGCAGCGGCTGGCGCAGCTGCCGGGGCAGCGGTGGCATCGGCAGGCGCTGGGGCTGCTGCGGTAGGTGCCGCTTCAGCAGCGCCTGCGGCTGCCGGTGTGGCCGCCGTGCCACCGCCTTCTGGGAATTTGCCGGTACGCGCCGCCACAAACTGGGCCGGCTGCACCATGGTGCCCGTCTTGTTGCCCCAGTGGTTCTTGGTAAAGGTGACGACTGCCGCCAGGTCGGTATCGCTCAGCTGCTTCCAGGATGGCATGGCACCATTGGCGCGGCCTTCCAGCACGGTGTGCATCATGTCGGCCGTGAGACCCAGCACAACCGGGCTGCCATCCAGCGCCTTGATGGGGCCGGCACCCTTGCCGTTGGCCTGGTGGCAGGCGGCGCAGTTGGCGGCATAGACCTTTTCGCCTCGGGCCACCAGCGCAGCCAGCTCCCAGACCTTGTTGGGGTCATCGGCCTGGGCGGCGAGCAGCTTCTTTTGCTCAGCGACCCATGCGGAGTAATCGCTGGCCGACAGCACCTTCACATGGATGGGCATGTAGGCATGCTCCTTGCCGCAGAGCTCGGCGCACTGGCCGTAGTAGTCGCCGGTTTTCTCGGCGCGGAACCAGGTGTCGCGCACAAAACCGGGAATTGCATCCTGTTTGATGCCAAAGGCCGGCACCATGAAGGAGTGGATCACATCGGCGGCGGTGGTGATGATGCGCACCTTTTTGTCGACCGGCACGACCAGCGGTTTGTCGACGCGCAGCAGGTAGTCATTGGGGGCGTTGGAGACATCACCGCTGTTGGACATGGCGCGTTGGCCGCTGTCCAGGGTGGAGATAAAGCCCAGACCCTCGCCTTCGCCGGTCAGGTAGTCATAGCCCCATTTCCACTGGTAGCCGGTGACCTTGATCGTCAAATCGGCATTGGTGGTGTCCTTTTGCGCGACCAGCACCTTGGTGGCGGGCAAGGCCATCAGGATGACGATGATGAAAGGCAGCACGGTCCAGGTAACTTCGACCGTGACCGATTCATGGAAGGTGGCGGGGACGGCGCCTTTGGATTTGCGGTGCTTCCAGATGGAATAGAACATCACCGCGAACACGCCGACAAAGATGATGGTGCAGATCCAAAGCATCATCCAGTGCAGCGTATGCTGCTCCTGGGCAATGCGGGTGACGGGGGGCGCCAGGTTCATCTGCCCGACGGCCGGGCCGCCCGGCAGACTTTGCACCGCATGCGCTGCAGACGCGAGGCCAGATGCAATCACCAGCAGCAAAGAAGCCAGCTTATGAGAATCACTTTTCATAGTTGTCACTTACTTCTCATCTTCTCATCGTTATAGGGGCAGGCTGGGATAGCTGGGGAAACCATCCAACCGCGTGGTGCAGACACCGCCGGGTGCATCTCCGCTTGCACCCATGCCACTTTGTCATTACAGCGAGCATGGCCGCAACCGCGCAAGATTGCAACCCATGCAATCCCGGGATCATAGGAGATTCACAACAGCCGCTGTCCAATACTAGACAGTGCCTGAATGTGTTAATACCTGCGGGCCGAATCCTGCTGATGCGTTGTATATCAGCGCCAGCCGTCAAGGCCTCCCCGTACTAGCCCATGCGCCCCTGGCGAAGCATCTGCTGCATGTCCTGCACGCTGATGCTGCTTTCGCCTTGCACCTTCATGCGTGGCGTGGGTTTGAAGGCATGGCCGTAGATGATCTCAAAGGAGAGCACCAGGCGGCCTTGCTCCTGGGCATCGGCCAGCTTGGCGGTCAGCAGGGCATCGAGCTGGTCGCGCCATTGGCGGCCACGCAGGCCGCCAAAGCGGGCCGGGTGCAGATTGCGACCCAGCTCACGCAGCTCGGCGCGCAACTGGGTGGCGCCTGAATACGACAGGGTGATCCGTTCCATGTCCATCACTGGCTCGGCAAAGCCGGCCTGCACCAGCATGTCGCCCCAGTCATGCATGTCAGTGAACTCGTGGCTGGCGGCAGGCCAGCCCTGGCTGGCGTAGGCCGCACGCAGCTCTTTGAGCGTATCGGGCCCGAAGCAGGAAAACATCACAAAGCCATTGACCGCCAGGCTCTGGTGCCAGGTCTGCAACAGCTGCTGCGGGTTGGGGTGCTGGTGCAGCGCCATATTGGCCCAGAGCATCTGCACACTTCCGGGCGCAGGCAAGCCCCAGTGCAGCTTGGCCTGGCGCCAGCGGCTCAGTGCCCACCAGGGTTTGTCCAGCTGGCTGCGCAGCAGTGCGGCATGGGCAGGGCGGCTTTCCACCACATGGATGTCAGCGGCCGGGTAACGCTCGGCCACCTGTTGGTGCGCCTCCAGCCCGCCGTACACCGGCTCCCAGCTGCACCAGGCCTCGGGCTTTTGCACGATCCATTGCAGGCGGTCCTGCATGCGCCGGCCCACTTCTTCGTGCAGCCAGGGGCTGTGCGCAGGCGTGCGGCGCTGCCAGCCGTGGGCGGCATTGGGGTCGATGGACGGAGGTGCGGTAAATTCAGCCATGGGAGAACACCTGCGCTTTAGCGCGCAGATTATTGATTGGTATTAATGCAATGACAGCAGCCACACCCGACAAGTACCGGCCCAGCCTGTGGCAGCGTGCGGCCCAGCTGATGAACCATGTGCCCAGCCAGTGCCTGGTCTGCCGCAGCTGGCCCAGTGACTGGATCTGCGGGCCCTGCGCCCAGGTGTGCTGGCAGCCCGATCTGCGTCGCTGCAGCCGCTGCGCCCTGCCCTTGCCAGCCAGCAGCCAAGTCTGCGCCGGCTGCCTGCGCGATACACCTTTGTTGCAGCGCTGCCATGCCGCCGTGGACTATAGCCCGCCTTGGGATGGCATGGTGCTGCGGCTTAAATTTCACCAGCAGCTGGCATGGGCAAACCGCATGGCGCAGCTGCTGCTGCAGACCCCCGGTGTGCTGGAGAGCTTGCAGCAGGCCAGCGTCATCCTGCCGGTCCCCCTGTCTGCCGCCCGCCTGCGTGAGCGTGGCTACAACCAGGCACTGCTGCTGGCCAAGGCCCTGCGCCGCCAGGCACCCGCGGGGCTACGGCTGGCAGATGTGAAGCCGCGCTACCTGGAGCGCCTGGTTGATACCCCTGCCCAGGCTGGCTTGGACCGTGCGGCCCGGCTGCACAACCTGCGCCATGCCTTTGCCCTGCGGCCGGGGCTGCAGGCACCAAATTTAGGTGAGTGCCCACTCTTGATTGACGATGTGATGACCACCGGCGCCACCCTGGGCGCCGTGGCGCAGCTGCTGCAGGCGCAGGGCGCGCCCGCCGTGCAGGCCCTGGTGTTTGCCAGAACGCCCGCGCCCGGCCAATAGCGCAGCGGTTCACCGTTGTTTGGCAGGGCCGCTACACTGGCGCCCTTGTTTTTTGCGCATTTGCCATGTTCAACGTCGTCCTGGTCGAACCCGAAATCCCCCCCAACACCGGCAATGTGATCCGCCTGTGTGCCAATACCGGCAGCCGCTTGCATTTGATCGAGCCGCTGGGCTTTTCGATGGAAGACCGCTTGATGCGCCGCGCAGGGCTGGATTACCACGAGTACGCCGCCACCCAGCGCCATGCCAGCTGGGAGGCCTTTATTGAGCGCCTGCAGCCTGCTCCTGACCGCATGTTCGCCATGACCACCCACGGCAGCAGCCCCGCGTTTGAAATGCGCTTCCAGCCCGGCGACTGGCTGGTGTTTGGCTGTGAGACCCGCGGTCTACCGATCGCCGTGCGCGAGAGCTTTCCCACCAGCCAGCGCGTGCGCCTGCCGATGGTGGCTGGCCAGCGCAGCCTCAACCTGTCGAATGCGGTGGCGGTGACGGTGTTCGAGGCCTGGCGCCAGAATGGCTTTGCGATGCCGGACGGCACGCCGGCACAGTAACTACTCACCTTCCCCACAACCCTGGCGGGGCATGCCTCAGGGTCAGGCCGCGTTTTGCGAGCGTTTGACGAAAAACAGGCCCATGCCCACCAGCATCAGCAGGCCGCCAAACACCTTGTTCTGGATGCGCATGGCGCGGCTGTCGCGCAGCAGGCGGCGCAGCACACTGGCGCTGCCGGCATAGCCGTGCATGACGATGGTGTCCACCGCCAAGGTGGTGGCAGCCAGAATCAGCAGCTGCAGCCACAGCGGGCGGTCCGGCGTCATGAACTGGGGCAGCACCGCCACCATGAAGATGATGCCCTTGGGGTTGGTGGCATTGGTCAGAAAACCGCTCAGCGCCCGCTTTTGCCAGCTGCCGCTGGCGGGCTCTTCCGTCTGGGCGTCCATGATGCCGCCCTTGGCGCGCCATTGCGCAAAGCCGATGTAGATCAGGTAACAGGCGCCGACGATCTTGACGACATTGAAGGCCGTCTCGGACGCGATCAGCAGCGAACCCACGCCGGCACCCGCAATCAGCAGAATCAACAGCAGGCCCAGCTGCAGGCCCAGGATAGTGGCGCTGGTCTTGCGCACACCATACGACAGCCCGTGGCTCATTGACAACACCGCTCCCGATCCGGGGGACACGGCAATGATGCAAGCCGCTACGAGATACGCCATCCAAGTATGCAAATCCATGGTTCATCCTGGGGCAGCGGATCAGTCCGCTGCGAGCTCGCCCGGAAACGGGCAAAGCGAGGATTATCGCGCCGACCCGCCAGCATCAAGCGCGCCGCAGCCAGTGCCATACAAGTATTTTTTGATAGCTAGCGGGGCAATACCCACAAGCGCCAACCGCAAAACATTGCAAGAAAATACCGTGACACGGCAAAAAAAAGTAATCTGTGCTCCGCAACTACAAATATCCATAACAAACCGCAAGCATGGAACACGCTCCCGCCTGGCTTACCTACACCTTCCTCTACCTGGCAGCCGCCGTCATCGCGGTACCGATATCGCGCGCGCTGGGGCTGGGCACCATCATTGGCTACCTGGTGGCCGGCATCTTCATAGGGCCCAGCGGCCTGCAGCTGGTGAGCAATGTGCAGGACATCCTGCATTTTTCCGAATTTGGCGTGGTGCTGATGCTGTTCCTCATCGGCCTGGAGCTGCAGCCCAGCCGGCTGTGGAGCATGCGCCGGCCCATCTTTGGCGTAGGCACCGCGCAGGTCGTGCTGTGTACGGCAGGCCTGTTTGCAGCGGGCCTGGCCTTTGGCTATGACTGGCATCTGGCGCTGATTGCGGCGCTGGGCCTGGCGCTGTCATCCACGGCCATCGCGCTGCAAAGCATTGCCGAGCGCAATTTGATGTCCACCACCAGCGGCAAGACCAGCTTTGCGATCCTGCTGTTCCAGGACGTGGCCGCCATCCCCATACTGGCGCTGATTCCGCTGCTGGCCGTGGGCCACCAGGCCGCGCAGAACGACGGCAACATCCTGCTGGAGATCGGCAAGACCCTGGCCATCATCGTGGCCGTGATTCTGGTGGGCCGCTACCTGTTGCGCCCGGTGCTGCGCTGGATTGCCCAGAGCGAATCGCGCGAGATCTCCACCGCCACCGCCTTGCTGCTGGTGGTGGGCATTGCCTTTTTGATGCTGCAAATCGGCCTGTCGATGGCGCTGGGCGCCTTCCTCGCCGGTGTGCTGCTGGCCGACAGCGAGTTCCGCGCCGAGCTGGAGACCGATATCGAGCCTTTCAAGGGACTGCTGCTTGGCCTGTTCTTTATCGCAGTCGGCATGAGCATCGACTTCTCCGTCATCCTGCAGGCGCCGCTCACCATGCTGGTGTTGGTGCTGCTGTTCCTGCTGATCAAGTGCGTGGTCATCTATGGCCTGGCCAAGCTGCTGCGCATGCCGGTGCAAGAGCGCCCGCTGTTCACCCTGCTGCTGGCCCAGGGCGGGGAGTTTGCCTTTGTGGTGTTCAGCGCCGCCCAGGCGCAGCGCATCTTGACGCCCCAGCAGTCGTCGCTGCTGATCGGCTCGGTCGCCATCTCGATGGTAGCCACGCCGCTCATCGTGGCGGCGATGGACCGCTGGCTGATGCCACGCTTTGCCAACCTGGCCAAGGGGGGCGACACACCACCCGAGCTGAGCGAGCAGCAGGAAGCCACCGTGCTGATCGCCGGCTTTGGCCGCTATGGCCAGATCGTCACCCGCGTGCTGCTGAGCCAGGGCATCAAGGCCGTCATCCTGGACCACAGCGTGGAGATGCTGCAGGTGGCCCAGAACTTTGGCTACCGGGTGTTCTATGGCGATGCCACGCGCCAGGACCTGCTGCGCATTGCCGGTGCTGAAAAAGCCGAGGTGATGGTCATCGCGGTGGATGACGAGCTGCAGACCAACCAGATCGTGCGCCTGGTGCAGCAGCATTTTCCGCACCTCAAGATCGTCGCCCGGGCCAAGGATGTGGCCCACTGGTATGCGCTGCGCGACATGGGCGTGCACCATGTCGACCGCGAAGTGTTTGACTCCAGCCTGCAAACGGCGGAGAAGGCTTTGGAGCTGATGGGCTACAGCGCCGAAGATGCGCAGTATGTGGTGACCGTGTTCCGCGCGCACAACATTGAGCTGTCCGACAAGATGTACGAGCACCACCATGACCGCGAAACCATGCTGGCCGTGGCCAAGCAGGGCCGCGAGCAGCTGGTCGAACAGATGATGCGCGAGCGCCAGGAACGCCAGGACCAGGTGCAGGACGCCAAGGACGCACCGAGCAGCCCTTATCCACCACCGCCCGAAGATCCGCACAGCCAGATTTGAGCCTCTGGTTCAGCGCCAACGGTTTAACCACAGCCCAGCGTAGCCGCTACGTGCGTGCTACGCTCTGCGCCCTATGTTCAACCCCTCCCAAGCCGATGTTCGGCGATTTTTTTGTGCTGTCTATGCCAAGCAGCAGGCGGGTCTGCCAATGGAGGCCATCGAAACCCTGGCCGCGCTTTGGATCGATGAGCACCCGGAATACCGTGCAGATTTGAGCGATGTGGATGCCGCCATTGCGCACAACTACGACCTGACGCCGGACAAGACCAATCCGTTTTTGCACCTGTCGATGCACCTGTCCATCAGCGAGCAGTGCAGCATTGACCAGCCGCGCGGCATTCGCCAAGCGGTGGAGCTGCTGGCCAAACGCCTGGGCTCACTGCATGACGCACACCATGTAACGATGGAATGCCTGGGAACGATGCTGTGGGAGAGCCAGCGCTCGGGCCGCCCGCCCGACGGCAATGCCTATGTGGCCGCCGTGCAGCGCCAGGCCACCAAAGACTGAGCGCCTAGCCTCCAACTGCTTTAATTGGCCGCCTGCTTGCTGCGAAAGCGCGACTCCGGCACCACCTGCAGTGGGCCATCCAGGCTGCCGATGTAGTTGGCCAGTGCCTTCATCTCGGCATGGGTGAGTTGCTTGGCCATGCCCACCATGATCGGGTGGTTGCGGCCGATGCGGGTGTTTTTCTCAACGGTGTAGGACTTGAGTGCCGCGTACAGGTAATCAGGGTGCTGACCGCCCAGCTTGGCATACGAAGGATCGAGCGGCTTGGAGAAGTTGTCGCCATGGCAGCTCACGCAAGTGCCTTTTTTCAGCAGCTCCGCCACCTCGGCACTGGGCACCTTGGAAGGCTTGTCTGCCAGTTGGGCCTCGCCCACCGTGTGCTGCGCGTAGTAGGCGGCCAGATCCGCAATATCCTGCTCACTCAGTGAATCGGCAATCGCGCGCATGGTGGGATGTTTGCGGTCGCCCTTCTTGTAGGCATGCAGGGCCGCATCGATGTATTTCTCGCTCTGGCCCGATATCTTGGGCACCTGGTAGACCTCGGGAAAGCTGGCCTTGTAGCCCACAATGCCGTGGCAGCCAATGCACATCGCTACCTTGCCTTCAGCCGCCTTGGCATTGCCCTTGATCTCCTGCGCGCAGACTGCGCCGGTCGCTGACGCGACAAGCAAGGCAAATATCGTGGTCCATCTTTTATTCATTGTGCGCACAATCGTGTGGTTCAGGCCGCCGCTTTGCTGCGGAGATCTGGGTTTATAGTCAACGCTGTACCGGCCCCGTCATCACGATTCTGCATCCACTTCCATGAAATTCCAAGGCACACAGAACTACGTCGCGACCAATGACCTCATGCTGGCGGTCAATGCGGCCATTACCCTTCAAAGACCGCTTCTCGTCAAGGGGGAACCAGGGACAGGGAAAACCATGCTGGCGGAGGAAGTCGCACAGGCGTTAGGCATGCCGCTGCTGCAGTGGCATATCAAGTCCACCACCAAGGCACAGCAGGGTTTGTATGAGTACGATGCGGTCAGTCGTTTGCGTGACAGCCAGCTCGCTGACCCCGAGAGCGCCGGCCGCGTCAAGGACATCAACAACTACATCATCAAGGGTGTGCTCTGGCAGGCCTTCACGGCCGACCAGCCTGTCGCCCTGCTGATCGACGAGATCGACAAGGCGGATATCGAGTTCCCCAATGACCTCTTGCGCGAAATCGATCGCATGGAGTTCTACTGCTACGAGACGCGCCAGATGATCCGCGCCAAGCACCGGCCGCTGGTCTTCATCACCTCCAACAACGAAAAAGAGCTGCCTGATGCTTTCCTGCGTCGCTGCTTTTTCCACTACATCAAGTTCCCGGATGCCGAGACGATGCAGCAGATCGTTGAAGTGCACTTCCCCACCCTCAAGCAAGAGCTGCTGTCGGCGGCGATGCGGGTGTTCTTCGATATCCGCAACCTGCCCGGCCTGAAGAAAAAGCCTTCCACCAGCGAGCTGATCGACTGGCTCAAACTGCTGGTGGCCGAAGACATTCCGCCCGAAGTGCTGCAGACTGCAGACCAAAAAATCGCCATCCCGCCGCTGGTGGGCGCGCTGTTGAAAAACGAGCAGGATGTGAGCCTGTTCGAAAAGCTGGTCTTCATGAACCAGCGCAACCGCTAAAACCGCCATGGCCACCCCACAGCAACTGCTGATTGAAGGGCTGACGGATGCCGTCGGCTTTGTTGCGGGCGCCATACTGGGCTGGGGCCTGGGCAGCCTGCTCGGCTGGGAGCTGTTCTCCGAAGGCTATGGCGCAAGCAGCATTGCTGCGATTGTGCTGGTGGGCCTGGGTGGCGGCGCCGGCCTGCAACTGGCCCGGCGCTGGCGCAGCCGCAGGGCCGACAAAAACTCCTAAAACAAGCAACCAGAAAGAGGCATATGGCCTTTGTAGAACCGATTGAACTGCGCGCCCGTGGCGTGCTGCTGACCCCGCTGACCTTGGCGCATGAGGCCGGCCTGCGCGCCGCCGCGCAAGACGGTGAGTTGTGGACCATCCGCGTCACCTCAGTGCCCGAGCCAGAGAATACCCGTGCCTACATCGAGCAAGCGCTGGCCATGCGCGAGGCCGGCAGCCGCATGCCCTTTGCCGTGGTGGACGAGGCCAGCGGCCAGCTGCTGGGCACCAGCAGCTACCACGACATCGTCCCCGCGCTGAAGCGGGTGGAGATTGGCTACACCTGGTACGCCCGCAGCGTGCAGCGCAGCCATGTCAACACCACCTGCAAGCTGCTGCTGCTGACCCACGCTTTTGAGACGCTGGGCGCCGCCGTGGTCGGCTGGCGTACCGACAACTACAACTTTGCCAGCCAGCGCGCCATTGAGCGCCTGGGCGCCAAGAAAGACGGCGTGCTGCGCCACCATGCGCCGCGCCGCGATGGCACCGTGCGCGATACCGTGCTCTACAGCATGCTGGCCGGCGAATGGCCCGAGGCCAAGGCGCAGCTGCTGTACCTGCTGAACCAGCCGCGCTGACAACTGCTGAGTGGCAGGCTCAGGCTGTCTGCAGGTTCAGCACGCCCAGGTACTGCTCCGGCAGAATCTGCCGCAGATGGGTTTTGACATTGTCGGCATAGCCGGTATTGGTCATCTGCTCCAGGAAGCTGACCATGTCCACCAGGCCCAGCAGCAGCTCGGTCTCGTCGCCCGCTTGCTGCACCCGCACGGCCAGTGCCATGGCATCGGCACTGCGCTGCATCTGCAAAATGCCCACCGCATACATCTTGCAACCCGCCAGCGACCGCTTGCTGCCTTGGCTGGCACGCGTCTGCTCGATGTACACGGGAGCGGCGGGCGGGCTGGGCGCCACCTGGGGGGACGGCGGAGCTGCCACTGGGGGTGGAGGCGGCGGCGGAGGTGGTGGCGCCGGAGCCTGCTGCACTGCCAGATAGCCGCCGCTGACCAAGGCATCCAAAACGCTGCCAGCGCTGTCCCCAACCCAACGCCCAATCTCTTGACGCGAGCGGTTGCCATCGCACAAGATCAGAATCTGGCGCTCCTGCACAGACAGGCTGCCGCGGTCACGCAAGGCCTGGCGCGCCTTGTCCGTTTTGATCATCACCATGACAGCAGCCCTCTGAGTACCCGTTAGACTGGAGAGGCTAGCGCCAAACTGTTACGGATTGTTTACAAACCATGTTGATAGACTTTTTCTACACCTTGCGCGCGGCCAAATTGCCGGTGTCGGTCAAGGAGCTGCTCACCCTGCTCGAAGCACTGGACAAGGGCCTGGCCGGGCCGCGCTCCGAGGATGCCTGGAGCCTGGACGATTTTTATTTTCTGGCCCGCCTCTGCCTAGTCAAGGATGAAAAACTGTTCGACAAGTTCGACCAGGCCTTTGGCGCCTACTTCAAGGGCATGGAGATGCTCACCGACTGGAAAAAAGAGCTGCCCGAAGACTGGCTCAAGCAGGTGCTAGAAAAGGAGCTGAGCGCCGAACAAAAGGCCGCCATCGAGGCCATGGGCTGGGACGAGCTGATGGAGACGCTCAAAAAACGTCTGGAAGAACAAAAAGGCCGGCACGAAGGCGGCAACAAATGGATTGGCACCAACGGCACCAGCCCCTTTGGCCATGGCGGCTACAACCCGGCGGGCGTGCGCATTGGCGGCCCCGGCAAAAGCCGCAGCGCTGTCAAAGTGTGGGAGCAGCGCGCCTACCGCGATTACGACGACACCCAGGAGTTAGGCACCCGCAATATCAAGGTGGCGCTGCGCCGCCTGCGCCGCTTTGCCCGCGAAGGCAATGAGCTGGAGCTGGATCTGCCAGATACCATTCGGGCCACCGCCGCCAATGCCGGTTATCTGGATATCAAGATGGTGCCCGAGCGCCATAACCATGTGAAGGTGCTGCTGCTGATGGACGTGGGCGGCACCATGGACGACCATATCCAGCGGGTCGAAGAATTATTCAGCGCCGTCAAAAGCGAATTCAAACACCTCGAGTTTTATTATTTTCACAATTGCGTCTATGACTACATGTGGAAGAACAATAAACGCCGTTACGCTGAGAAATTCCCCACCTGGGACATCATCAGAAAATATAACAAAGATTACAAACTCATCTTTGTGGGCGATGCCACAATGAGTCCATACGAAGTCCTACAAGCCGGAGGCTCTGTTGAGTACAACAATGAGGAGCCTGGGGCCGAGTGGCTTAAACGATTGACCCACGCGTTTCCCAAAAACGCCTGGATCAATCCGGAACCCCAGGGCGTATGGCAATACCGCCAAAGCATCAGCCTGATACAACAACTCGTAGGCGACCGCATGTTTCCCCTGTCACTCAAAGGGCTGGAGGACACCATGCGCTTGCTGTCTAAGTGACCATGCGACACCGTCTGACAACGCCGGTTCTGCCGGCGTTTTTTATTCTTACTGCTGCCCTGCTGGCAGGCTGCAGCAGCACCCCCAAGGCCGACGATGCGGAGGACTCCGCGACGCATGCCAGCAGCGAGCCCGCGTTTGACATTACGGTCAAGGCGCCCAAGAAGGTGCAGGAGTACCTGGAGCAGTATGTGGAGCTCAAGCGCTACCGCAACTTTCCGGGTTTGCAGATGAGCGAGATGACGCGCCTGCTCGGCGGCGCTGATGAGAATGTGCGTGAGCTGATGGGCACCTTGGGTTACTTCAGCCCCGAGATCAAGATCGATGTCTACGACACCGGCGCTGCACCCGCTGACAGCGGCATATCCACCGAAAACAGCCAGACCCGTCCCCAGCTGGTGATCGAGGTCGAGCCCGGCCCGCAGACCACGGTGGCCGAGGTGCAGCTGGACTACAGCGGCGAAGTGACAGAGGAAAAAAATTTCGCCACCCGTCGCGCCCGCTTTGAGCGCAACTGGGATCTGCAGCCCGGCGAGGGCTTTACCCAAAAAGGCTGGGACGGAGCCAAGTCAGAGGGCCTGCGCAGCCTGCAGCGCAACCGCTACCCCACCGCCAAAATCAGCAACAGCCGGGCCGATATCGATGGTGACAGCAACCAGGCCAAACTGTCGGTGGGCTATGACAGCGGCGCGCTCTACAAGTTTGGCCCGCTGCGCATTGAAGGCGCTGAGCGCTACGACGCGCAAGGCATTGCCCGCATTGGCCGCTTGCCCACCGGCCAGAACTACAGCGAAGCCGACATGCTTGACGCCCAGACCCGACTGGCAGCCAGTGGCTACTATGACTCGGTGTTCCTGACCCTGGATACCGACGCGCCCAACCCCAAGGAAGCACCCGTAGTCGCCCAGGTACGCGAGGCCAAGCTGCAAAAAGTGGTGTTCGGTATTGGTATGTCCACCGACACCGGCCCCCGCCTGAGCCTGGACCACACCCACAACAAGATGCCCTGGTTGGGCTGGCGGGCGGTGAGCAAGTTCTCTTTCGAGCGCGACAAGAAACTGCTGTCCACCGAGTGGACCGATCTGCCCAAGGAAAGCGGCTGGGCCTACTTTGGCGCAGGCGAGGTCAAGCGCGAGCTGAACGGCGACTTCACGGTCAATTCCATGCAGCTGCGCGGTGGCCACAAAAAGAGCACGGACCATATCGACCGCAGCGCCTTCCTGCAGTACGACTTCTCGTCCGTGCAAGGCCAGGAACGAATCCCTTCCAGCAGTGCCTTGAGCATCAACTACGGCTGGACGGGCCGCTACTTCAATAACAACACCGATCCCACGCGCGGCTACGGCATTGCCGCCGAGCTGGGTGCGGGCTACACCATCACCCCCGACCGCGAACCCTTTGTGCGCAGCCTGCTGCGCTGGCAGGGCTTTGTGCCAGCAGGCAAGGTGACAGCGCCCAACGGCAGCTCGCGCAGCGCCCGCATTGCGCTACGCGCCGAGGGCGGCGCCGTCGTGGCCAAAGACTCGGCCGTGATCCCGGCCACCCAGCTGTTCATCACCGGTGGTGACACCACCGTGCGCGGCTACGGCTACAAAAAGATCGGCACGCGCGTGGCCGGCGACCAGGTGTATGGCGGCCGCTACATGTATGTGGGCAGTGTCGAGTACCAGCGCCCCCTCGTGCGCAATGGCGAGATCAGCGCCTGGGAATCGGCTGTGTTTACCGATGTGGGCTCCGTGGCCGACAAGGCCGGTGATTTGTCGCCCTACTGGGGCATTGGCACGGGCCTGCGCTGGCGCAGCCCCGTGGGTGCCCTGCAGGCCGATGTGGCCTATGGCCTCAAAGACGAACGTTTCCGCTTGCACCTGCGTCTGGGATACAGCTTTTAAACATGGCAGATACAAACGCTATTGCACCAACGGCCAGCGCAACGCAGCCCCCGGCTTCTCCGCCCTCCGGCCCCTCCTCCCCCAAAAAGCGCAGCGGGCTGCGGCGCGCAGCGCGCTACGTACTGTGGCTGCTTATCGCGCTGGTTCTGCTGCTGGCGGCCCTGCTGGGCGGCGCATGGTGGTGGAGCGGGCAGAACGATTCGCTCGCTCGCAGCATCGCCCTGGCCCAGCGCTTTTTGCCGGCTGATATGCAGCTGCAGGCCCAGGACGTGAACGGCAGCCTGCGCGGCGGCGGCAGCATTGGCCAGTTGCAGTGGCGCAACCCGTCACTCAGTGTGCAGGTGGAGCAGGCGACCATCGGTTGGAGCCTCGACAAGATTTTGGACCGCGAGCTGCGCCTGGCGCCGATCCATATCGCCAAAGTCACCATCACGCCGTCCGGCATCGACCAGCCCAAGGAGCCGACCAAGCCCCTGGAGCAGCTGCCGCTGCCTTTGAAGCTGCTGGAGGTGCCCTTCGCAGTCGATGAAATTGTTTGGGCCGCACCCCAGCCCATCACCGTCACCCACCTCAAAGGCCACTATCTGTATGCCGCCGACAAGCACCAGCTGCAGATCGACCAAGTCGAGGCCTTCAACAGCAGCTTGCAACTCAAAGCCGATGTAGATGCGCTCGCGCCCATGCACATCGCCGCCGATCTGAAAGCCCGGCTGGACCAGCCCGCGACCGAGACCTTGCCCGCCATCCTGGCCGATGCCGGCGTGCAGGTCACCGGCACCCTGTCCGGCCTGGATGCCGCTTTGCGCGTACAGGCCCAGGTCAACCCCCAGTTCGAAGCGGCGGCCCCCAAGCCCGCCGCAGCCAGCGCACCAGCACCCGCTGCCGCCCGTAAAAAGGCCGCTGCCAAGGCACCATCGGCACAAGAAAAAGCTGCCAAGGCCCAGGCGGCCCGCTCGGCCCAGGCCCTGGCTGGCGCTGCCCCCATGCAGGCCAATGTCGATGCCACCGTCTACCCCTGGCGCCCCTGGCCGCTGGGCCCCGCGCAGGCGCAGCTGCAAAGCGTCAACCTGGCTGCCTTTTTGCCCAGCCTGCCGACCACCTTGCTCAATGGCGAGCTGGCAGTCAGCGAAGCCGCTCCCGAGCTGATGAGCAGCACCCATGCCGCCCATCCAGCGCCCGCGTTGCTGGATACGCCGGTGGAGCCGATGGCGACCAGCACGGCAGCAACTACAGCGTCCGACACCCCAGATACCCCAGATGCCAAGCCCGCAGCGCCCCCGGCCCTGCTGCCCGTGCCGCTGGATATCCAGATCCAGCTCAGCAACGCCCTGCCCGGCCCGCTGAACCACCAGCACCTGCCCGTCAGCGCCATCCAGACCCATGCGCTGTTTGATGGCCAGCGGGTGGATGTGCTCGAAGGCAGCGAAGTGCAACTGGGCAGCGGCCGCCTGAGCGCCCAAGGCCACTACCGCCTGACGGACCAGCATGCAGGCATCCAGGCCGCGCTGCGCGCCATCAACCCGGCGCTGGTCGATACCCGTATCGACAGCGCGCCGCTGTCCGGCAGCCTGTCGGCCGAGTCGCAAAACGAGGCGATTGTGTTTGACGCCAATATCACCTCCGACCGCCGCACCCCCGCCAAGGCCAGTGCGGCCAGCACCAGCTTGCCGATTGACCGCATCATCGCCAAGGGCCAGTGGAAGTCGCCCGAGCTGCAGCTGCAAAGCGCGCAGATCGATGCGCTGGGCGCGCATATCAGTGCCAAGCAGGTCCGCGCCAACATCGACCAGCGCAGTGGCGCGGGCGAGCTGTCCGTTCAGATACCCGGCGCCAACCTCGATGCCAAAGCCCAGGCCGCGCCCCAGCAAGGCCAGGGCAACCTGGCATTGCGGCTGAGCAGTGCCGAGCAACTGCTGCAATGGCTGCGCAAGCTGCCTGGCATGGCCCAGGCGCTGCCCGAAGGCATGCTGGCCCAGGGCAGCTTGGATGCCAAACTGCGCTTTAGCGGCGGCTATGGCGATGCGCTGCGCCAGCTGCAGCAAGCTGGCCTGCTGGCAAAGTTGCCGGAGGGCATGCCTTCCGGTGGCCAGCCTTTTGCGCTGGATGCGAACATCACCACGCCCCAACTGAGCGTGCGTACCAGCGCCGATGCCGCCGACCTGTGGCAGCTGCGCGATACCGAGCTGGCGCTGGTTGGCAACCTTAAAAAAGTGCAGCTGGATCTGCGTGCACAAGCCCAGCATGGCGAGCAGCAGATGGCCGCCCAGGTCAGCCTGGCCGCCAACAGCACAGCGGCCAAGCAGTGGAGCGGCGCTGTGAGCAAGCTCCAGGCGCGTGCCAGCCTGCCGCCCAACAAGGAGCCCTGGCAGCTGCAGCTGCAGCAGCCGCTGGACTTCAAACTGCAGCTGCCCGCCAGCAATCAGCCGCTGCGCGCCAGCACCGGCGCCAGCCAGTTGCAGCTGACCGGGCCCGAGCCCGGCACCGTCACCCTGCAGTGGAACCCCTTGCAGTTCAGCCAGGGAGCTGACCAGGCCGTGCAACTGCAAAGCACCGGCAGCCTGCAGGGCCTGCCCGTGCGCTGGATCCGCGCTTTTCAAAAGCCCGACCCCAGCCAGGCGCAAAAGCACAGCCCGTTCGACTCCGACTTGGTGGTCCAGGGCCGCTGGGATGTCAACACGCAAAACGGCCTGAACGCCAAGGTCGAAGTCGAACGCGCCAGCGGCGATCTGCAGCTGCATACCCAAGGCAGCGCGCCCACCAATGTCACGTTCCACTCCAGCGGCAAGGAAGGTGCGGTGTCCAAGGCTTTCTCGGCCGAAGGGCAGACCATCACAGCCCGCATCCGCACCGCCAAGGTCGAGCTGACTGTGCAAGACCGCCAGGTGCGCAGCCGCGTGCAATGGGATTCCGTCAACGCCGGCCAGCTCACGGCCGATGTACAAACGGCGCTGCAGTACGAAGGCAAGAACTACCTGGGTGCCACCGTGGCCCCCAATGCCCCACTGACCGGCAACGTGCAGGCCCAAATGCCCGATCTCGGTATCTGGGCCAGCTTTGCACCGCCGGGCTGGCGCGTGGCTGGCAGCCTGGCAGCCAATGTACAGCTGGCCGGCAATCTGCAAGACCCGCGCTGGAGCGGCACCATCACCGCCGACAAGATGCATATCCAGTCGCAGCTGGATGGCGTGGACCTGCGCAACGGCAGCCTGCGCGCGCAGCTCAACGGCAATGTGCTGGAGCTGCAAAGCCTGCACTTTGACGGCGGCGAAGGCAGCCGTGCCCGCATCGCCGGCTTTAGCGGCAACCTGACCGCCGCACCCACCAGCGGCGGCAGCCTGGATGCCACCGGCACCATCAGCTGGACCATGCCGCAAAACGGCGCCGCGCCCGATATCCGCATGGACATCCGCACCCAGGCCAAGGCCCTGCAGGTGCTGGTGCGCGCCGATCGCCAAGTCAGCATCTCTGGCCAGGTGCGCAGCCAGTTGCAGCAAGGCCAGATGAGCATCACCGGCGACCTGACCGTGGACCGCGCCAGCATCATGCTGGCCGATGAATCCTCACCCAAGCTGGGCAGCGATGTGGTGGTGAGCACCAAGGCCAGCCGTGCGACCGCCGCCGAAAAGGCCAAGCAAGAAGCGGCCAAGGCCGCGCAGGACAAGCTGGATGCACCTGCTGGCCGGGTCGAGCCCGCCAAACCGCTGATCCTGAACATCAAGCTGGACATGGGCCGTGACTTTGCCTTGCAAGGCTATGGCATCACCAGCCGGCTGACTGGCACGCTCAACGTGCAAAGCAGCGGCGGCGCCGGCATGGGCATGCCGCGCATCACCGGCGTCATCAGCACCGAAGAAGGCCGCTACCGCGCCTGGGGCCAGGTGCTGAATGTGGAAACCGGCCTGATCCGCTTCAACGGCCCCTACAACAACCCCTCGCTCGATATTCTGGCGCTGCGCCCCAATATCGCCGTCAAGGCGGGCGTGCAGGTCAGCGGCTCGGCGCAGGCGCCGCGCGTGCGCCTGTATTCCAACCCCGAGATGCCCGATGCGGAAAAGATCTCCTGGGTGGTGATGGGGCGCGATCCTGCCGGCGGCGGCGCCAGCAGCGCGCTGATGCAGCAGGCCGCGCTCGCCTTGCTGAGCGGCGGCTCCGGCGAGAGCCTGACCGGCAATGTGGCCAAGAGCCTGGGTCTGGATGAAATCGGCTTTGGCGGCACCGACCGCGATTCCGCCAGCCTGTCCGTCGGCAAGCGCCTGTCGCAGGACTTGTACGTCACCTACGAAGCAGGCCTGGCCGGCACCCTGGGCGCCCTCTACATCTTCTACGACTTCACCCGCAACCTGCAGCTGCGTGGATCAGCCGGTACCACCAGTGCGCTGGATTTGATCTATACCTTGCGCTACGACTGAGCCAGGCAAGGCTCCAACCAGTGGCATCAAATGACATGCCCCTGCGGTCCCAGGACTGCAGGGGCATGTTTGCTATCGGCTTGGCAGATCGGCTGCGAGCCCTGGCAAGTCCTCTACAATAGCTGGCTGTACCTCCCTGTAGTTCAATGGATAGAACGAGTGCCTCCTAAGCGCTAGATACAGGTTCGATTCCTGTCGGGGGGACCACTTTTTTTAAATGAAATCAAGTGGCTCACTGTTTTGAAAACCCGGCGGGGACATTGCGGGGACATGAACCACCGATTTCTGTCTAATTTTGCTGGCTCCTTTTGGAGCCTTTTTTGCGCTCTGACACGCACTATTGCGCCGCCTTCCCCCGGCTCCAGCGCCAGGCTATCGCCGCTCCGGCGCGGCACCAGAGCGAGGTATTTTCCGCCGGCCCATGGCGGAGCCCCCACCCTCCGCCGAGTTAGACCGGCGCTGCTTCATGGCCACCGCCCAATGTTGATTTTTCGGACCTGGGTTGCAGGCCGGGAAAATCAACACCAGGGGGTGTCGAGTAGGACTCGACAGTGCGAATTTGCGATTCTGTGCAAATCAATGAAATGGGGTTGGATGCCCAGCGCGAAAGTTCCGCTTTTGCCCTTTGTGCTGCCGGACGCGGGCCGAACCTCAGGAATCCACCGCGCCGTCATCCTGGCCAGGCGCATAGAGCACACTGTCCGCAAAGCGCCCCCATCGCTTGGCCTTCCAGGAGGCGTAAAACCAGAAGATGAGCGAGCACGCCGAAGATGCAGGCCCAACGCGGAAAGCGCTCAGCACCTGCCTGCGACGTGATACTCGGTAGAAGCTCCAAGAACGGCGATGGCGATCTGCGCTATCTGCACTGCGAGACTCCAAATTACTGTGCCACCAAACAGCATTGAGAGCCTGGCACATCCCAGAAAGTGGGCACCACAAACCACAAGATTGCCTCCACAGTGCCGTGGTTCGCGCACATCGAAGCACCACAACTTGAAACGGTCGCGCATGTACGGGGCGTGAATTGTGAACAATGCATCCGGCGAAGGCAGAACCACGAAGCTCAAACTAAAATTACATGAAGTAACAATCGGGGTGTTTCTGCAGCCCCGCGAACGGTTTCCCTCACGAACCAAGGTCGCATATGACTCGTATCTTCTGCACCCCGCATTTACTTCGGCCCACAGCAGCCACTATGTCACTGCTGCTTGCCACAAGCTCTTCAGCTTGGGCGCAGAGCGCAGCAGGTGTATGCGAGATATCGCTTGGGTATGCAGCAGTTGCGGCACCTTCGGTCATCGCTCCCACAGCAGTCCCTGGGCTAACGCTGCTAAGTATCGGGATTCTTGGGGGCGTAGTTGCCACTTTTGCATGGCGCCGGAGGCACAAAGGCGGCTTCAATCGGTTGATGTCAGTTGCACTGATGACCGGGGCGGCGGTCCTGTCTGTTGCTGGCGGCGACTCCCTGGTCAATGTTGTTCGGGCTGCTGGACCTTACGAGTTCTCTAGTTCAACGGGTGGTACGGTGGCAGATACCCAGGTTGTCTACAGCGATCCCGCTCCAGTTCTTACTGTCACCAACACCAGCGGTGGACGTATCAAGATAACCGCCAACGGAAACGCTTCTGAGACTGGGACCTGCGCAGTCAATGCAGAGCTTGCACCTGGCGCTTCTTGCACTACGCAGGCTTTCGCATGTACGCCCCCAACACCCGTCGTGCAGCAGATCGAAGTCCTATCCCCTCCGACCCCAGACTGCGACGGCAACACAGTAATCGGGACCTATGAAGCATCCGCTACTGGCATTAATAATGTTGTTGCAAGCTCCCCAATAATAGGCTCACTGCCAACATTTGATGCCAATGGTGTGGCAGTTACATCGACCTATACGAGGAACGCAACACAAGCGATCTTTGGCCCTAATGGATCAATTCCAAACGCAATTGATCTGATCTCTGGAACATTGTCAGTAACGGCGACCGCTCCTGCTGGCTTTGGTTTTGGCCCGGGACTCTCGAACACCTTCGCATGGGAACTGCCATACACATGCGGCACGGTCTCGGTCCGACCACAGCTTCCTGAGCCTTAACCGCATCAAATAAAAAGCGCACTCCCCAGTGCCATAGTGGCGCCGGGGGAGGCGCTTTGCTTTTGGATCGGTGCCAATTCCACGCATGAGAAAGCCCACCAAGGTGGGCCATGAAAACGACCTAGGCCGTTGTTGCATTCAATACAAGCACCATCACTTTGGTTGTGTGTTTGGCTGCTTGCTGTCTGGCTGCTTCTGATTAGGACTTTGCTGGTCCTGCTGGCCAGGTTTTTTCTGGTCTTGTCCGGGTTGCTGCTGACCAGTGTTCTGCTGTTGTTGCTGAGACATGATGATTCCTTAAATCGAGTGAGGGATAAGGTGCTTCTGTCGCTAGCGGGAGCGCCTCTTGAATCAGTGTTTTGCGTGTGCATTGCACTGATGGACAGTGTCCGCCGCCGCCCTCTGCTCAGACGTAGGAGATGCAGGCGCTTACATCCTGATTTGTACTCTCTCAGTTTGAGACAGCTGTATCTGGGCCCAAGGAGCAGCGCCATAAGGGACAAAAAAGCCCGGGCCCGGTGCATGCCAAATGGACGAGATAGCGCAGCCTACCACCCGGTTCACGTCATCAGCGGCCAGAGGCTATGGCTCATCGCTGCCGGCAGTTCGGCCCATACCAAGCGTTATGGGTGGTGTCCAAATTGTTGTCCATATCGCCTGCGGAGCAGATGGGAAAACGCGTATCGCCATTGCGCTCCATGCTCAAGGCTTTCATGCGTGCATCGCTGGGATGGTCCTTGGCATCGCGCTTGTCTCGCGCGACATCGATGCTCATCATGCAATGGGAAAACTGGTCGCTGCCGGGCTCGTAACCTTAGCCTGCGCAACGCCCATGGTCGGCTTCTGCTTGGGTTTGCGACGGTGCAGATCCGCAGCCGGGCAAGATAACCCTACTCACCAACAGCACTGAGGGAATTTTTACCACTTGCAACCTCCGGAAGCTTGGAACCAACCCGATGGCAAGCACTGAACCACGTCGATCCACCGACCTGGTGCAGCTTCGTTCACATGGTAGCGGCATTGGCTTAAACCGCCACGGGTCTTGCTAGACGACGGCCATCGCCAGCAGCACCGCACACAGCAAGGCGATATAGGCTTTGGCATGGATGCTGTCAGGGATCTTGCCAATCCAGCGTGATGCCACCTGGATACCCAGCCACGAGCCCGCAACAAGCACCAGACAGGCCTGCAGATCAATGAAGCCGATATACCAGTCACCCAAGGGGGCAGTGTTCCACGCCAGTAGCGCGTAGGTGCCAGTCCCCACGATGGCCATGGGCAGCGACAGCGGGTTGGCAGCGGCCGTTGCCGCCGCCATGCTGGCACCGCGTCGGCGCATCAGGGGCACGGTCATCACACTGCCACCCACCCCCAGAAAGGCGGCGATCGCACCAATCGCCAGCCCCGCCACCGCGGCCACAGGTTTGGCCAAAGGGCGCATCTGTGCGGCATTCTTCCAGGTGAAACCGGGCCGAAGCAGGCTGTCCAGAATCGTCAGTCCCAGGTAAAAAATGAATGCCCAGCGAATCCAGCTTCCGCTCAATACCATCGCCGCGATGGCACCCGGTATGGCACCGATGGCGACATAGCCCAGCAGCGGCCTGACCTGGCCCCACGGCACCGTGCCTGCCTTGTGGTGCCGCAGGCTCGCCAGCCCTGCCCCAAAGATCATCACGCAGGTGGAGGTGGCCACTGCAATATGCATGGCGGCGCGCCCCAAGACACTGTCGGCGCCATACATCCCCAGCAGCACCGAATACAACACAGGCACAACGACAAAGCCGCCGCCAAACCCAAACAGCACGGTGGTCACACCGGCAAGAACACCAAAGCACAACAGCAGCAAATACATGGGTCAGGACCATCAGAGGTTGCAAAGCTCCACGATAGAAAAATACGCTGCGGCTGACATTCGATACATAGCCAACCATCCTTGCGTTTAGGCCAAAATCCACCCATGCGCAACCTACCTCTCGCTTCTGTGGATACCGTGGCCCGGCCGCTGCTGGCCATCGGCACCGACTACGAACCCGGCACCCTGCTGGACACCCACAGCCATCGCCGCGCGCAGGTGCTGTATGGAATGAGCGGTTTGATGGAGGTGGAGACGGATGATGGGGCCTGGGTCATCCCGCCCTACAGCGGTGTATGGATTCCCGCCGGCAAGCCCCACCGGGTGCGCATGCAGGGCGTCAGCACCCGCAGCCTTTATATCGAGCCTGCTGCCGCCCCGCGAGAAGGCTCGCACTGCGAGGCCCTGGTGATCAGTCCGCTGCTGCACCAATTGCTATTGGCATCGATGGCCATTCCGGCGCTGTATGACGAACAGGGGCGCGACGGCGCCTTGGCGCAATTGCTGCTGCATGAAGTGCGCTTGGCACCCACCATGCCCTTGTTCGCCCCCATTCCGCAGGATGCGCGCCTTGCCCAACAATGCAAGGCGTTTTTGCAGTCACCGAACATCCAGGCGGTGCCAGACGATTGGGCGAAGCAGTTGCACAAGAGCTTGCGCAGCTTTAACCGGCTTTTTCGGCAGCAAACGGGCATGAGCTTTGGCGCCTGGCGCCAGCAGGCCTGCCTGCTCGCTGCGCTGCCGCGTTTATCGGCTGGCCAATCCGTCACGCAGGTCGCGCTGGAACTGGGCTATGACAGCCCCAGCGCCTTCTCGACCATGTTCCGCAAGCGGCTGGGGCGGGTTCCAAGCGGGTTTGGTCGGGCGGCATCGGCCGGCGTAAACAGATGATTTAGGTCGCCGACGATTGACGGGAATACGGCGTTTTCTGGTGACGCCGACTACTGCCGCAACACCGCCGATGCGCTGGGAATAGCGGCTTGCTTCTCAGGTTTTCTCCCAAAGCCGACGACCTATGTGGACGACCAGCCCGTACAGGACTGGCGTGACTGCCGGCACTTCTACCCCATGCAGGCTTCAGAGGCCTGATCCTGCCTAGAAAAAACGGCTGGGACGTGACCAATACGCTGTGGAATACCTCTGGCCTGCTCCAAAATACCGAGGCAAAAAAAACTCCACACACCATGCAAAAATCCATCGTCATTTCGCTAGCGCTCATGCTCGGCGCCCATGCCACCTGGTCACAGGCAGAAAACAGCAATGGGAAAGGCATCTTTGTTCAGCGCTGCGCCATGTGCCATGGCACAGACCTCAAAGGCACGGGCCCATTGGCGAACAAAAGCCAGCCGCCAACGCCTGACCTCACCACGGCCGCGTTCAAAAAGCGCCTCAGCGATTACCCAGGCGTCATCGTCTCGTCGGTGGTGCTGCGCCCCAATGGCGATTTGATTCCGAAAACGCTGCAAGCCAACGGCGTAAAACTGCCGGCGTTTGCTTGGCGCGTGAAGGATTTGCGCGACCTGAACCAGTACATGGCGGCAGAGATTACGAAGCAGCGCTAGGCAAAAGCCCGGCACAAGCCCCGCACAAGCCTTCTGGCTCAACCCCTTCGGCGGCCGTTTTGAACCGAATCGGTGGGCAACGCTGGCACCGCATCTCCCATCTGGAGGACAAGCCACTCACCGCCAACGCAGGGGCAAACGCCGAGAATTCCACAAAACCCGTTGAGACACCGATGCACCCGGGCACTCGGTTGGGAGACGCCCATCAGTATCTCTGAGCGCGAGACTCATTGCGCCGCGTCGCTACGCCGCCGGGCCACCACTCGCTGGCCTGCGTTCACGCTTGCGGCAAACCATCGGCAGCAAATACCACCCCGCGCGCTTCCAACTTGGCACGTGCTGCGTGGTGTACAACGCCGCGCTTGCGCACATCCGCCTCCAGCAATCTCAAAAGCGTAGCTTGGCTGACTTGGGCGTGGTGCACGACCTCCATGCGCACGCCCCAGAACCGGTCACTCGCAAAGCGATCCAGGATGTCAGCGTCTGCATCCGGGTTCATCGCTGCGGCAGCCCGTATCGCCTGGTTGGGGTCCGTCAAAAATGGCTCCAGTTCCGCTGCGTTCGCGGCGCCTGAAGCGGCGATATAGCGCCGCTCCTCAGCGGCTTTTTGCTCAGCGGTTTTTTTAGCCATGGCTTGTCCTGATCCAGTGGAAGGGGCATCACTTGCCAAGCGATCTGGCGAATCCTCTGCACAACTCCCTGCCGTGGTCTGAACGCCATATCGGGTGATCCGGGTTCATCCTAGTGAGCGAGGGTTCGAGCAAGGGCTCTGCAGAGGGGCGGGCCCTCTGCGGGGATGCCTGGCATTTATTGCACCAAGATGATTAATCGCTTTATTTTATTCAGATCACTATTTAGAGACTGAATGGATTGTCAACAATATAGATCCCATCGGTATTTTTCCAAATATCTCCTTTCAATCCCATAAAAGCAAATGTTTGTCGAGAAAACCAAAGGCCAAGAGCCTGGCCATCATTGTATATTTTGCTTACGTTTTAGCGTCCATTTATTGAATATCCAACGGGAAACTTCAATAGCCAGACGCTGGAATTAAATACGCTCTGGGTTATTGCCACGCGTGACCAGATAACACACCGCCATGGGTAACAAGCCAAGGCGCTAGCGGCTCAAAATGTGAATGGAAAGCATGATGCAAAAACAGATTCTGACCCTTGTCGCAGCGCTTGCGATGGCGGTGCCCAGTTTGTCTACGGCCGCGTTTGTATCAGGCCCCGTTTTCTATAACTACAGCGACATCTATTCTGGAACATCAGAAGATTTGACCTATGACGCCGACGGAACGCCGTACAGCGACTTGCCGGTGCTTTTGATTTGCATCGACCACAGCACACAACCCCCCTTTGACTACAAAGTCAATCCTGCTCAATTCGACACGCAAGCAGGCGCCAGCGCCATCAAAGGCTCCTCCGGTGCCGCAGGCGAGGCGGCGGTCTACTGGCTGCTCGACCAGTACTACCTCAGCTACTACAAGACCGGCACCGTTGAGCAGCGGCGCGCATTGCAATACGCGCTGTGGGAGATTGGCAACGACTACGATGGAAGTGCCGCCAGCATCAACATCAGCGCAGGAGCCTCGCGTCCTGCCTCCGAGAACGTCCTTGACTATGGCGGTACTGACCAAGCCGCGTTTGTCACCGCCTACAACACCTTGTACGACGCCATGAAGGCCAGTCTGCCGACACTGCGCACATCGTACCGGTCCAACACCTACACGATGGACCTGCTCCGCAACCGGAATCCGGCGTACCAGCACATGGTGGCCCTGATCGAGCGCGCACCACCCAATATCGTACCGACCGCCGAGCCAGCCATTTCAGGAACACCCCAGGTCGGCTCGACGGTCACGGGCAGCTATACCTATGCGGACACCAACGCCGATGTGGAAGACCCCAGCGGCACGGGCAGCAGCTACCAGTTTGTCACCAGTCCAAACCCCAGCATTGGCAGCTCCAGTGAAGGCACGGTCGTTGCCAGCGGCACGACCGGCGGTGCTGGCCAGACCGTCAGCTACACCTTGCAGCCTGCCGATCTGAACCAGTACGTGTTTTTCTGCGTCACGCCCGCCGCACAAACCGGCGCTAGCCCCGGACTTCAGGTATGCACAAGCCCGGTGGGTCGTGTCACCCCTCGCGTGGTGCAGCAAGCCCCAACGCCCGTGCCAGGCCTGGGACCATGGGCACTGGTCAGCCTGACACCGCTGATCGCCTTGCTGGGGATCCGGCGTCAGCGCAGGGCCTGACTGCATGGAGCCGCCTTTGTGGCAATGCCAGTCAGTTAAGCCCTGGCTGGCATTGACCGCAAGATGGCTTTTTATCGTCCATAGATTCTTGGCGGATGTGCCAGCGGCTGCGGCAGCCCGCAGGCTTGCTTCGCTGGGATTTCCCGGTAGGAAGCGGGCACCCCGACAGAAACACCTTCACGGCAAAAGCGCCGGTGCTGCGTTTTACAGCACCCGGCGCTCTGCGGGATACGGCAGGCCTTAAACGGCTGCCTTGGGATACACAAACTGCGGCAGACCCTGCAAGGTCTCCTTGCTCGCGTCGGGCAGCAGCAAGCCATATTTGCCCAGCTTGAAACGCGAGAACTCAATGGCCACGTCATAGGTGCCCAAGCCCATAAAGCCACCGATCCCGACGATCGCAAAAATCAGGCTGTCTTCTTTGCCAACGATCACGTCATCGACGGTGCCAATCTCTTGGCCATTGGTGTCGTGCACCGGCTCGCCAATGAATTCCTTCTTGACGCTCCAGCCGGTGGCCAGCACTTCGGCGCCGCGAGGCGAGATGGCGAAGGGGGTATGAATTGTGACTTTTTCCTGGGTTTCCATAAGCGCACCATAAAAAATGGAGTAGTCACAGACTGTATCAAGATCTATGGGACTCAAGAAAGACCCTATTGCTGCTTTCTGCAAAGACGGCGCGGCGTCTGACAGAGCAAGGATAGGCATTCAGGCCGTCCGCGCTCAGCCAGGGATGGCGTTATCAGTCATTGACATTTCTGATACATTTACTTGCATTCAATCCCCTTGAGAATCCCCGATGAAAAAATTACTGTGCGCGGGCGCATTGGCGCTGACGGTGGGTGGCTTTGCCTCGGCAGCCCATGCCGCCTTGGTGCAATGGACCCTGACGAATGTGACATTCGTGGATGGTGGCACTGCCTCTGGCTCCTATGTGTTCGATGCTGAAACCAATACCTTCAGCCGGATCAGCATTGCCACCACCGGCACGGAAGGTGTTCCAGCCGCCAGCTTTAGCAACACCTGCGATGGTACGAACTGCGCAGCTCCGTCGCCCCTGCCTGCCCAATTCATCTTTTTTGCACCTGCTGATACCAGCGACATGACGGGCAAGCAGGTTCTGGCGCTGGATCTGCAAAGTGCCATGACCGATGCCGGCGGCACTATCGCCATCAACCCTCCCAACGTGGAGCCAGCGGTCACGGAGGCTTTGCGTAGCAAAGCCTTTTCCACGGTGTGCCCTGATGCGCAGTGCCCACTCCCTGGCCCCATGCGCTTCATCGCCTCCGGTGACGTCGTCGGTCGTGCGTTTATAGCGCCCGCCGCAGTCGCCACCCCCGTGCCCACCCTTGCACCTTGGGGCCTGGCCTTGCTGTCGCTGCTGCTGGCCCCACTGGCCTGGTTGAACCGACGCCGCCAGCGGTAAGCGTCTATACCGGCGCAAGCTCAGCGCCACGCTGCCCCGGGCTCCACCGAGGGCAGCATGCGCGCTCAATCAGCCCGCACTGCGGCTGGATTCAAACAGGAACCAGGTGCGGCGCTCGGTCTCATCGATCCAGTTTTCCAGCAGGCTCGATGACGCAATGTCGCGGTGCTCGTCCGTTACGTTGTGGGCCTCGCGCAAGCGGGCCGCCATTTGCTGGTTGTCCTCGCGCAGTTCAGCCAGCATATCCAGCGGATCGACATAGTCGGCATCGTTGTCGCTGATGCGTTGCAAACGGGCGATATGCCCAATCGAGCGCAAGGTGGTGCCGCCGACTTTGCGGATGCGCTCGGCTATGGCATCGGTCATGGCATAGAGCTGGTCGGCCTGTTCATCGAGCAGCAGGTGGTAATCGCGAAAATGCGGGCCACTCATGTGCCAGTGGAAGTTCTTGGTCTTGAGGTAGAGCGCAAACACGTCCGCCAGGATGCCATTGAGCGCAGCGCTGATGTCCTTGGTGGCGCCAGCGGCCAGATCGCTGGGCGTGACCAGCGGCGCCTTGCGGCGGGCCTTGCTATCACTTTTACTGCTGCTGTCAGATTTGGCCATGGTATAGCTTTCAAACAAAGGTAGAAGATGAACGAAGCGAAAGCGAGCGATCAAGCCAGGGAGTATCTGCCAACCATATGGCAGCCCGATGGCAGTGGCCCGGCCCGCTCCTGGGCACTCTGCAAACCACCCGTCACCCGTATGGATATAACAGTCAACTAGGTTTATGCAGACGTTCTATAGCTTCAACCGAAAGCAGGAATATTGCAAACAAAATCCTGTCAGCCTATGCCGACGATGCCTGGCAATGGTGCAAACCCATGAGCCAGGTCAGTAATCCACAGACAATTGGACAGCTAAAAAATCAGGCTTACGTGCCGCTATAGGGGTTGCAGAAGATCGCCTCGACAGGCAGCGCGAACACCACGCTGATGCGGTAGGCCAGATCGAGCGAGGGATCGTGCTTACCCGTCTCCAGCGCATTGACCGCTTGGCGCGACACCCCCAGACGCTGCGCCAGATCGGCCTGCGTCCACTGGGCCTTGGCGCGCAGCGTGCGCAGATGGTTGTCCATCAGCTGCGCGCCCGCATGATGCAGGTGACCAGCGCCCACACCAGCCAGAACAGCGGCACCACCAGCCAGGCCGGCGCATGGGGCGCTGCGGCATAGCTCTCGCCAAACCCCCAGACGCTGCACAGCATCAGCACCAGACCGCAGGCAATCACCACGCTGCGGATGGCCTGCGCGCGCTGGTATTCATCCGCCGACTGTATCCACTGCAAGGATGCACGCAGCTGCGCCGCAATCGGCAGCGAAACGGCCAGCGCCAGCAGCCAGGCCGCCGGGGTGCCAACGATGGCATCAAAAACGCCCACGATGACCAGTGCATGGATGGCGCAGTACAGGCCCATCCACAACACGGTGCGGATGAGGTAGGCACGCATGGAAGGGCTGGGGTATGGGGGAGGCAGTGCGTGGTGCATGGTCAAGATGAAAGCGAAAATGTAAGGTAGACCTGACTTTAGCAAATGTCAGGTTTACTTGTCAATGCATCGCAGCCCTTGTCGCAGCGGTGGCCGACGAGCAGCCTGCTCCTGACTCTGTAGCAAATGTCACAACTCTGTGGACAATTCTCAACGGCTATAGATTAATCAGAATTGACTACAGACAATTTCTATTGGATTTGAAAAAATCATAAATCAATTGATTTTTAAATCCAAACACCATGCACCATCGACAAAAACACCCAGGTCGCCCATGGGCCATCCATGCCCTACTGGCAGCGACCTTGGGACTCTGCGCGCTGCAGGTGCAAGCCCAAACCCCCGTTACCATCGATTGCAGCCCCAACTCGCTGGCGCAGCTCAACACCGGCCAGCCCAGCGCAACCAACCCTGCCATCGACGGGCGTTGGCGCTTCCAGTACCTGCCGGCCTATGCGGGCAGCAGCCCGGCCAACTGGGGCAGTTTTGGTGATGCAGCCATCGTCACCAGCCGCAATGCCAGCTGGACCAGCACGCCAGCCAACAGCAGCGCTGCGCAATGGATTGGGCTGAATGCCTGGGGTAGCCAGCCCTACATCGATGGGGCCAACTTCGGCAATATCGATGCGCTGTTCCAGGTGCAATTCAATCTTGACCCCAGCGTCTCTCTGGGCAGCTTCCAGCCATCGATGACCTACAGCGCCGACAACTCGGTGGTGGACATCTTTGTCAACGGCAAGTCACAAATGGCGCACGGGCCGGGGACCTGGAACCTGCCCCAGGCGGGCACCACCAACCAGTTCAACTACAACGGCTTTGGCACCAACCGCTGGCTTAACATTGCCAGCATGGCCTCCCCCGATTGGCAAACGGGGGTCAACACCATCACGGTCTATGTCAAAAGCGGTAACCCCGCCATGGGCTTCGCCGCGGCCATCTCGGGTGCCAATGCCTGCGTCGCCAATGATGCACCCAGTGCCGTCCCTGCCGTCAGCGGCCAGCCCGAAGTCGGCCAGACACTGACAGGCACCTACAGCTATGCGGACACCGAAACCGATCCGGAAGACAGCAGCAGCGCGGGCACGCGCTACCAATGGGTGCGCAGCGCCAATGCCAGCCTGACCCAAGCCGCCCAAGGCACGGTGCTGCAATCGGGCAGTACGCTGGGTGCAGCGGGCACGGTGGCCTACACCACGCAAGCGGCCGACGACAAGGCCTATCTGTACTACTGCGTCACCCCGGTAGCGGTGCGTGGCACCCTGGTCGGGCCCGAGGTGTGCAGTGCTGCCTTCGGCCCTATCAAGACCAGCACACCGCCGCAACCCGTGGCGGCCAAAGCGGTTCCCACGCTCGGTATCTGGGGCTTGCTGGGCCTGTCGGGCCTGATGGCGGGATGGGGCATGGCCCGTTCACGCCGACGCGCTCAACGCTGATGCCAGCCGCCTTCGGGCGGTTTTCTTTTGGAGCCCCTGGGCCTGGTTTCACGCTTCCGAGCAGGTCTGGGCCTCCAAGCCGGGCACGCCTACAGCTGGAAGGCCACCGCGCGCACCAGACCCTCGCCCACATCGCGCCACCAGCTGGGCCGGCGGTAGACATAGGCACTGCTTTGCTGCATCTGCTGTGCACACCACTGGTGCAGCCAGGCAATTTCGGGAGCGCTGTAGAAAGCGGTCATGGCTTCGTAGTTCAAGAACAGGCTGCGCCCGTCCAGGTTGGCCGATCCGCACAGCCCCATGCTGTCGTCCACAATCACCACCTTGGCATGCACCATATGCGGTGAGCAGAACACCTCGGCCCCCGCCAGCACCAAGGCGCGCAAGGCACGCTCACGGGCCCAGTCCGCCAGGCGATGGTTGGAGCACTGGGGCAGCACAATGCGCAGCCTCACACCACGCCGGCAGGCCAGGCACCAAGCCTCCAGCAGGGCATCGTCGGGCACAAAATATGGGCTCACCAAGGTGATGGAACGCTGCGCGTGGAAGGCGCTGGCCAGGTACAGCGCATGCAAGGTATCGTCTGCATGGTCGGGCCCGCTGGGCAGCCACTGGGCCCAGGCCTGGTCGCCCCCGCCCAGCGCCATCGCGGGCGATAGCCACATGGGGCGGCGCCGGCCCCGTGCGGCACGCCAGTCGGCTTCAAACTGCGCGGTCACCACACCGGCCAGGGCGCCCTGCACACTAAAGCTCAGGTCCACCCAGGCCGGGTGCCCGGCGCTGCTGGGTAAAAAGTACTCATCGGCCAGATTGCGCCCGCCGCTCCAGACATGCACGCCATCGGCCACCGCCAGTTTGCGGTGGTTGCGCAGGTTGCTGCCACCGCGAATCGGCTGCAGCATGGGCACCATAAATCGGCGCACCAGCACCCCCGAGCGACGCAGCTGGCGCAGCCGCGAAGGCAGCAGGCGCCAGCAGCCCACACCATCGATCAGCAGCCGCACCTTGACACCGCGCTGTGCCGCCTGCTGCAGCGCCGCGCCAATCTGGCGCCCCACCACATCATCGGCAAATACATAGGTGCTCAGGTCCAGGCTGCGCCGGGCTTGCTCAATCAACTGCAATAGCTGCTGCAGCGCCTGCAGGCCATCCTGGTGAAAGACCACTTGCGCATTGGGCTGGGCCGCATCCAGCTCCATGCTGGCCAGCAGCTGGCCGGCCCAGGCGGGCACCTGCTGGGGCACGGTGCTGCGGCGCTGGCCGGTGTTGGGGATGACGGCATGGGCCGGTGGCCGCACAGCCTTGCGCGGCCCGAACACCAAAAACAGCGGCAGAAACAGATAGGGAAAAGTGAGCATGCCCAGCACCCAGCCAATGGCCGATGCCGGGTGGCGGCGCTGGTGCCCGGCGCGGGTGACCAGGGTGTAGACCAAGAGCGCCACCATCACAGCGATCGTGTGGCCAAGGCCGGAAAGTACGGTCACGCGCAGCATGGTCTGGGCCCTGGCTAAGGCCGCTGCGCAGGGAGAGTCCGCGCCTGTCCCATCACAGCAGTTCGAGCACGCGCTCAGGTGGCCGGCACAAACGTGCGCCCTTGGCGCTCACCACAATCGGACGGTTGAGCAACTCGGGGTGGGCGGCGATCTGCGCGATCAGCTCGGCATCGCTCAGGCTCTCGCGGCCCAGACCCAGTTCCTGGTAGAGGGCGTCCTTGCTGCGCATGACCTCGCGCACGGGCAGGCCCAACTGGGCGATCAGCGCCGTCAGATGCGCGGCATCAAGCTGCGCATGCAGGTAGTCGACAATCTGGGGCTGGACGCCCTGCGCCTCCAAAAGCGCCAGCGCGCCACGCGAGTTGCTGCAGCGCGGGTTGTGGTAGATGGTGATCGGGTCTTGGGCCATGCCCCCGATCTTATTACAGAGAGGCTTCGAGCTCGGGCATGATGATGCGCGCCTTGGTCAGCGCCATGCCCAGGTTGGCGGTACGCCGGCACACCAGCACGGCCACATACTCGGGGTTGGTCTTGCCGCGCATGAAGATGTGGATCAGGTTGTCGCTGTTGACGATGATCTCCTGGAAGTAGTGGTGGCCATCGTCTTGCAGGCCACGCGACTTCTTGAACATGCGCTCGATCATCGACACATTGGGGCCGTTGAAGAGGTCGGCCGTCGCAGCGGCCACCAAGTCGATCACCTCGCGGGGGTGCGAATCCACCGTGCGAATGGCCAGCAGCATGCCGGTGGCCACATCGACATAGCCGGCGGCCAGGCATTCGGGCACAAATGTGGCAACTTTCTGCAAAACGGTATCCATGGACATGTAATGTGTTCCTTCAAAGGGGTTTGATGACGGGGGCCGGCGCCAGTCGCCGGTTTCAGCCCATTTTTTCCAGCAGCATTTCTTCGTAAGCCGAGAGCGCGTTTTCCTGTCGCTCCGACTGCACGTACTGCGGCTCGATCACGCGCACACGGCGCAGCGCTTCCTCGGCCGTGACGCCTTCAAACACCAGCCAGGCGGCCAGCACGGTGCCGGTGCGGCCCAGGCCTGCCAGGCAATGCACGGCCAACACCTCGCCGTCCAGCAGCAGGCGTTTCATCTTGAGCATCAGCATCTGCAGCTGCGATACCGAGGGCGGCTCGCGGTCATGCACGGGCAGATGCACATTGCGCAGGCCATGGCGGGCCAGCGCGGCTTGGTCAATATCGTTCTCAGTGAGCGACACCAGCACGGTGATGCCGCAGCGCTTCAAGGCCTGCATGTCGACATCGACGTCATTGACCACACCAGGCAGCGGCGTGCCGGCCAGCTTGCCGGGCACCAGCCAGGCAAAGCCACGCGGCCCGCGCGCACCGGGTACATAGTGCGCGGCGGCCAGCACCGGGTTGGCCAGGGCCAGATCGGGCAAGACGGCGCGCTGGCTTTGGCGCGCCGCCTGGGCGGCCGTGGGCGCCGGCACAGCCGCCGCCACTGCAGGCGCGGGCTCGGCCTGCATGGCCTCCTGCACCGACAACTCGGGCACCACCACCGCACAGCTGCCGCTGCGCACAAACTGCTGACCAGCCGGGGAGTACGGGGCCGAGAAAAATGGCTCGGCGCGGCTGGTCTCCTGCACCGCCCCGCCCGCCAGCAGCAGCACATGGTCGGCCACCTTGTGGGCATGGCGCTGGTTGTGGGTCACCAGCAGCACCGCCCGCTCCCGGGCAAGGCGTTTGAGCAATTCGAGCAGCAGGTAGCTGTCGTAATCCTGCAGATCGGCGGTGGGCTCGTCGCACATCAGCAAGGCCGGCTCAGCGGCTGCCTCGCGCAAGATGGCAATGGCACGTTGGTGGAGGGGGGACAGCTCGATGGCTGGCTGCGCCAGCATGGGTTTGATATCGGCAAAGCCCATGCGCTCCAGGTAGGCCTCGCACCAGGCGCGCCGGTCAAGACCGGACAGCGGATGGGCCAGCTGCAGCAGCTCACTGAGCGAGTCCTGCACGCTGGCCTGCATCAGCCGCACATGCTGGCGCACCAGGTGCGGCCGGTGCTCGCCCGCCAGGGGCTGGCCGGCATAGCGCAGCTGCCCCCATTGCACAAAACGCGGGTTCTCGTCATTGAGGCCGGCCAGGCTGCGCAGCAAGGTGGACTTGCCGCCGCCCACCGGCCCCATCAAGGCCGTGATGGCGCGCGGCGCGATCTGCAGTTGCAGGCCGGTGAGGATGACCTTGTCGCCATAGGCCACGCCCCAGTTGTCTGTTTCCAGAACGGGTGTTGTTGGTTGCACGCGATGGAGGCCGCAGGGCGGCATTGGGAGTTGAGCGGTAAGCACAATGGCCGAAGCTGGAGCTCGCACCCCGGCGCAGCGCCAACCGCCCCTTGCAGTGATCGCAACAACCACCGCCATTGGGAAAAGGAAACACCAATCGTCAATTAATGTTTCAAAAAAATCAGTTTAGGTGGAAACCCTTAATGCACATTTGATCTAGATCAAATGCGAAATAGACGGACGGCGGAACAGGCAAAAGTGCCACAGGCAGGCGAAAGTCCGGGAAACGAGAGACGAGGAGCGGCGGGCGAGGTGCGGCCGCTCAAGTACCACCACTGCGCCACCATGGGCGAGCAGCCTTTTGCAACACCTCGCCAAAGGCGGTGTCAGCGGCTGGCAGACACCCGCATGGTGCGGATCAGCAGGATGACGGGCACCAGACCCACCAGCACCAGCGCCAGCGATGGCAGGGCCGCCTCGCCCAGCCGTTCATCGCGCGCCAGCTGGTAGGCGACAACGGCCAGGGTGTCGCTGTTAAAGGGCCGCAGCACCATGGTGGCGGGCAGCTCCTTCATCACATCGACAAACACCAGCAGCGCTGCCGTCAGTGCCGAGCGGCGCAGCAGCGGCCCATGCACACGGGCTACCAGGCCGGCACTGCCCACCCCCAGCATGCGCGCCGATTCGTCCAGGCTTTTGGGAATGCGGGTATAGCCACTTTGCAAGGACTGCAGCGCAATGGCGGTAAAGCGCACCAGGTAGGCCCAGATAATGCCGGTCGATGTCGCGGTGATCAGGGCCGGAAAGCCCCACTGCGGAAAGGCCTGCTGCACCCAGCCAACGGGCAGCAGCAAGCCCACCACAATCACCGCGCCCGGTACGGCGTAACCCAGGCTGATGAGGCCCACCGTCGTGCGGGTGACCCAGTCCTGGCTGCGGCGCGCAGCGTAGGCCGCCAGCGCGGCAATGGCCACGGCCAGCACTGCAGTGATGGCGCCCAAGCGGATGCTGTTGCCCGCCCACTGCACAAAGCGCTCCAGCGGAATCACTGACCAGTCTGCCGCCAGCGGCCGCAGCATGAACAGAACCGGCAACACAAAACCCAGCAGCACCGGCAGGCCACAGACCAGCCAAGCGGCCAGGCAGCGCGTGCCTTGCAGGCGGTGGGGTTGGGCCTCGGCAGACGATGCCCGCCCCACCCCGCTGGTGACGAAGCGCATGCGCCGCTGCGCGCGCAGCTCCAGCTGCAGCACCACCAGCACCAAGACCAGCAGCATCGTAGCCAGCTGGGCCGCCGCACTGCGGTTCTCCATCGATAGCCAGGCTTTGTAGATGCCGGTGGTGAAGGTCTGGATGCCGAAGTAACTCACCACGCCAAAATCTGCCAGGGTCTCCATCATCACCAGCGCGACGCCGGCCACCACCGCAGGCCGCGCCATCGGCAAGGCCACGGTCTGGATGCGGCGCGGCAGCGAGGCGCCCAGCAGGCGCGCGGCTTCCATCAGGTGCGCTGCACGCTCGCTCAAGGCCGTGCGGGCCAGCAGGTAGACATAGGGGTAGAGCGAGACCACAAACACCAGCACCGCGCCGCCCAGCGAACGCACCTCCGGCAGCAGCCGCCCTTCGAGCCCAAAGCTGGCGCGCATCCACACCTGCAGCGGTCCGCTGAACTGCAGAAAATCGGTATAGGCATAAGCCGTTACGTAGGCCGGCATGGCCAGCGGCAGCAGCAGCAACCACTCCAAGGTCTTGCGGCCGCGAAAGTCGAACAGTGTCACCGCTGCCGCACACAAGGTGCCCAGCACCGCCGAGCCCAGTGCCACCATCAGGCCCAGCGCCACCGTGGTGCGGATATAGCCTGGCAGCACCGTCGCAAACATCTCGCGCACCACGGCAAAGGCATCCGCATCATTGCCCGCGCCCGGCAGCCAGGCGCTGAAAACAGTGAGCACCGGCAGCACCAGCACCAAGGCAATGGCTACGAGCAGAAGCTGGCGACGGAAGCGGGCGAGGTTTTGCAAATGCGAATCACTGACGGACCAAAAGCTGGCGATTCTACCTGCGGCAGCAGTAAGCCCTCTTCGCCTATCGGCCCTCTACAATGCAGCCATGTTTCTTGAGGTCTCCCAACTGAATGTGCGCTATGCCGGGCGCCCCCAGCCTGCCGTAGCGCAGGTGTCTTTGCAACTGCAAGCTGGCGATATCGGTGTACTGATCGGCCCCTCGGGCTGCGGCAAGACCACCTTGCTGCGCGCCGTCGCCGGCCTGGAGCCCATCAGCGGCGGCGAGATCCGACTGCAAGGCCAGGTGGTCAGCAGCAGCAGCACCAACCTGCCGCCTGAAAAGCGCCGCATCGGCATGGTGTTCCAGGATTACGCGCTGTTTCCCCATTTGACGGTGGGCAAAAATGTGGCTTTCGGAATCCACCACCTGCCCAAGGCGGCACAACAGCACAGGGTGCAGCAAGTGCTGGCCTTGGTGGGGCTGGAGAACAGTGCTGCGCGCTACCCGCATGAGCTATCGGGCGGGCAGCAGCAACGTGTGGCACTGGCCCGGGCGCTGGCGCCGCAGCCCCAGCTGATGCTGCTCGATGAGCCCTTCTCCAACCTCGATGTCGATCTGCGCGAGCGCCTGGCCCATGAGCTGCGCGACATCCTCAAGGCCGCGCAGGCCACTGCCCTGTTCGTCACGCACGACCAGCTCGAAGCCTTTGCCATTGGCGACCAGATCGGGGTGATGGAGAGCGGCCACCTGCACCAATGGGCCGATGCGAGCACCTTGTTCCAAAAGCCCGCCAGCCGCTTTGTGGCCAACTTTATCGGCCATGGCAGCCTGCTGCCCGCCAGCCCGCTGGCCGCAGGCCAGGGCTGGCAGCTGGACACCCCTTTGGGTGCCATTGCCACGCCCGAGGCTCCGCAGGCCTGCGATGTGCTGCTGCGCGCCAGCGAGGTGGTGTTTGACCCCGCCTCGCCCCACCGCGCCACCTTGCTGCGCAAGTCGTTCCGGGGATCGCAGTATTTGTACACCTTGCAGCTGCCCAGCCAGCAGCTGGTCTACGCCCAGGTCTCCAGCCAGCTGCAGCACGCCGTGGGTGACAGCATTGGCCTGCGCGCCCAGCCCGAGCACCTGGTCCGCTTTGCACCGCTGACGCGCTGAGCCGCTGGCGCGCCCCGTTGGCGCACTAGCGCATCAGCGCTGCACCTGACGCAATGCGTCAACAGCCGCTTGCAGGTCCGCCGACCAATCGCGCCGGTTGCGGCCTGCATGGGTCTGCGGCTCGCCATAGTTCAGCTGGGCCACCAGGGGCGGCGCCGTCACGGTGCGCCACATCGAGCCGATCAGGCTCTCATCACCCACATAGCTGGGGGCGCTGCTCATGCGCCCGGTCTGCTTGTCATAAAAGCACAGGCCCAGGGGCTGCACGGCCGCATCGGCCGCAATCGCCGACTGCAGCAAGTTGGCATGGAAGGGCAGCAACTGCTGGCCATCGCCGGTCGTGCCCTCTGGGAACACCGCCACGATATCGCCCTTGCGCAGTGCCTCTTCCATACGGCTAACGGTACGCATCGCATCGCGGCGAGAGTTGCGCTCAATGAACAAGGTGCCGGCTGCACTGGCCAGGCTGCCGATGATGGGCCAGGCCTTGACATCGGATTTGGAGACAAAGCGGCAGTGCTTGGCCGCGTGAATAGCGGGAATATCCAGCCAGGACAGGTGGTTGGCCACCAGCAGCAAAGGCCCCTCAGGGGGCACCGCGCCCAGCACGCGCAGCTCAATGCCGCTCAGCTTGAGCAGCTGGCCGGCCCAGCGCTCGACGGCCCGGTTGCGCTCCTCATGGCCCAAGCGGCCGAAGGTGAGCCAGATCTTGGTGACACCTACCACGATGTGCAGGCCCATGCGCGCAAGGCGCCACAGGCCGACGAGGGAGCGAATCAGTGCATGCATGGGGGTGTTCAATAAAAACCGCCTTTAGCGGGCAGCATCCAGGTCTGGCACATCCAGGCTGCGCATGAACTGTTCAAGAATGATGCAGGCTGAGGCCGCATCGGCATCGCGCGCGCCGCTGGCCAGGGCCTCGGTCGTGCTGTAGCGCTCATCCACCTCAAACACCAGCAGGCCAAAGCGGCCACGCAACTGGCGCGCAAAACGCAGTGCAAGGGCGGTGTTCTCGTGGGCGGCGCCATCAGGGTGGTAGGGCACGCCCACCACCAGCGCATCGGGCTGCCACTGCGCGACCAGACTCTCCATCGGGGTAAAGCGGGCCTTGCCTTCGGCATGGATGGTGGGCAGCGGTCGGGCCGTGCCCAGCATGCGGGTGCCATAAGCGGCGCCGGTGCGCTTTATGCCAAAGTCAAAAGCCAGAAAGCTCTGCATACCCTGCGCCTGTGCCAGCAAGGGCTTGGTGGCGGCATCCGTCATGCGCGGCCGGCTGCGGCAGACAGCGCCCAGGACTGCACGCCCAGCAGGGCCAGCGCCATGTCATAGCGCTCTTCAACAGGGGTGTCAAAAATAACGCCCGCATCGGCATGCACGGTGAGCCAGGCGTTCTCGGTGATTTCCGATTCCAGCTGGCCTTCGCCCCAGGTCGAATAACCCAGCGAGACCAGCACCCGGTGCGGGCCGGCGCCGGTGGACAGGGCTTCGAGCACATCGCGCGAGGTGGTCATCTCCAGCCCGCCAGGAATGGTCAGGGTGGCGGAATAGGCCGATTCGTCACCGGCGCTGGCATCCAAAACAATCCGGTCATGCAGCACAAAGCCGCGCTCGGTGTGCACGGGCCCGCCCTGGAACACCGGCTCCAGCTCCAGGTCTTCGCGGCGCAGCGGCAGATCGACCTTGTCGAACAGCTTGCCCATGGTGATGTCCGAGGGCTTGTTGATGATGATGCCCAAGGCACCTTTTTCGCTGTGTTCACAGACATAGACCACGCTGCGGCCAAACATTTCGTCTTGCATGCCAGGCATCGCAATCAGAAAGTGGTGGGTCAGGTTCAGGGTCCCGGAAGTGTCAGTCTCAGCGCTCATAGGCCCATTGTACGGGCAGGCCGACCGCCTTTTTGCTGCGCAGCACGCACAAAAAAAGGGCTGCCCTGGGGCAGCCCTTGTCGCTGTGGCTAAGCGCCGTTTACTGCAATGGAGCAGCGTCTGCCGCCTTGATCTCGCCATCGAGCACGCACTGGCGCACCAGCGACAGCAGCACTTCGTCGGCATAGGGCTTGCCCAGGTAGTGGTCCACTCCCAGACTGGCGGCGTGCTCGCGGTGCTTGTCGGCAATCCGCGAGGTGATCATCACCACCGGCAGGTCCTTCATCGCCGCATCGGCACGGATCTCGCGCACCAGCTCGAAACCATCCATGCGCGGCATCTCGATGTCCGACAGCACCATGACCGGGCGCTCCTCGCGCAAACGGTCCAGCGCCTGCAGGCCATCGGCCGCCAGCGCCACGCGGTAGCCTTCGCGCTGCAGCAAGCGCTGGGTGACGCGGCGCACGGTGATGGAGTCGTCGACCACCAGCACCAAAGGCGTCTGCACCACCTGCTCGGCCAGCTCGCGCACGGGTGCTTTGGCCACCTCGGGGTGTACGGCCGCCTCGGCAATGCGGTCGGCAATCTGCTGGCCATACACGGTGTAGAGCGCCACCGGGTTGTAGATCAGCACAATGGCGCCGGACGCCAGCACCGACATGCCTGCCAAGCCAGGCAAACGCGCCAGTTGGGGGCCGAGGTTCTTGACCACGACTTCCTGGTTGCCCAGCACTTCGTCGACGTGCACGGCCAGGCGCTTGGTGGCCGAGCGCAGAATCACCACGGCACTGGTCTTTTCCGGCTCTTCCTGGCTGCGCAGGTTGCCCTGCAGCAAGGCACCGGCAAAGTAGTACGGCAACTCCTGGTTGTTGTCGGTGTAGACACTGTCCTTGTGCGCTTGCTCGATCAGCGCCTTGGGGACGCGCCGCACATACTCCACCAGGTTGGCCGGCACGCCGAACTTGATATCGCCGGCGCGCATCATCACCACCTGGGTGACGGCCGTGGTCAGCGGCATCACCATCTGGAAGCGCGTGCCCTTGTTCTTCTCCGACGTGGTCACGATGTGGCCACCCAGCGACTGGATCTCGGTACGCACCACGTCCATGCCAATGCCGCGCCCCGACAGCTCGGAGACCTCGGTGGCGGTAGAGAAGCCGGGTGCAAAAATCAGCTGGGCTGCCTTGTCCACGTCCAGCGTCTCATCGGCCGCGATCAGGCCCGATTGCAGCGCCTTGTTGCGGATGGCATCGAGCTGGAGGCCCGCGCCATCGTCGTGGATGGAGACCGCGATATCGTTGCCTTCCTGGCGCACATCGATGGCGATAACCCCCACCGCTGGCTTGCCCTGGGCCTTGCGCGTTTCGGGCAGCTCGATGCCGTGCGCCACGCTGTTGCGCAGCAAGTGCTCAAAGGCGGGGGTCACCCGGTCGAGCACGCCCCGGTCGATCTCGATCGAGGCACCGGTGATGTCCAGCTTGACCTGCTTGCCCAGTTCCTTGGAGATCTGGCGCACGATGGCATACAGGCGCTCGGAGATGGAATCGAACTCCACCATGCGCGTGCGCAGAAGATCGCGCTGCAGCTCACGGGCCTGGCGGCCCTGGGCAATCAGATCGTCTTCGGCGCCTTCGGCCGTGCGCTGCAAGTTGCGCTGCACGGTGCCCACGTCGTTGACCGATTCGGCCATCATGCGGGTGAGTTCCTGCACGCGGGTGAAGCGGTCGAACTCCAGCGGGTCAAAGCCCGATTCCGAATCCTTGGCGAGCGCCATGCGCGACTGCATCTGCGACTCTGCCTGCATCTCCACGTCACGCAGCAAGGTGCGCAAGCGCTCCAGATTGCTCGACATGTCCTTGATGGACGAACGAATATTGCTCAGACGCATGTCCAGGCGCGAGCGGGCAATCAGCACCTCACCCGCCTCGTTGACCAGGCGGTCGAGCAGCTGCGAGCGCACGCGCACCGACTGGCCGGCAGCGGCACGCACAGGCGCCATGCGCAGCATCAGCGGCTTGTGTTGTACTCCAGCGGCGGCATCGGCGGCATCGTCCAAGGCAGCGGCCTGGTCGGCAGCGGCACTGTCCTGCGCAGCAGGCGTGCTGGCCACCACTTCGGCCACAACCTCGCCCAGCTCGGTGGCAGCCGCCGCGTGCTGCGGCAATGCCCCTTCTGCCAGCACCTGGTTGCCCCGCTGCTGCAGGCCCACAAACTCGTGCTGCAGACCGTCGTAACGGGCCAGCAAGATGTCGATGTCCTGGCCAGTCAGGTTTTCCGTGCCAATGTCTTCAACTTCGGACTCCATGCGGTGCGACATCTCGCCCAGGCGCATTGCACCAGCCAGCCGGGCACTGCCCTTGAGCGTGTGCAGGTGGCGCAGCACTTCGCCGCGCGGGGGCAGGTAGTGCGGGTCTGCCGACCACTCCCGCAAGGCAGCGCCTAGCTTGGGCAGCAGCTCCTGCGCCTCTTCCTCAAAGATCAGGAACAGGTCCGGATCGATGACATCGACCACTTCGATCGCATCGTCGTTGCGCAGCTCCAGCAGATCGGGCAAGGCCAGGGCTGCCGCAGCGACCGGTGCAGCCACAAAGGCGCGCACCGGCTCGGTGGCGCGCAGCTCGGCCAAAGCAGAAGGCTCGGCATCGAACTCGGCCATGCCATAAGGCGGGTGCAGCTGCGAGTTGATCTCCAGGTTGGCGATGTCCACCAAATCCTGCACGACGATCTCGCTGGCCGGCTTGACAAAGCCTGCGGCCAGTTGGTGCAAGAGCTTGCGCACTTCCGATCCCGCCGCCTGGCAGGTGTTGAGCCAGGCCACTTCGGGGTTAGAGAAGTTGTGGATATGGGAGAGTGCATGCTCCAGCGCGCGTGCCAGCTCCGACAGCGAGCCAAAGCCCACCGTCGACGAGCTGCCAGCCAGCGAATGGGCATAGGCAATGGCATCTTCAGGGAAGTTGCGGTTGGGCGCCTGGGCCCAGCTGTACAGCACCTTCTCCAGGTTGTGCGACCAGTTTTCTGCCTCTGCCAAATAGACATTGAACAGCGCCGTGCTCACGCCCAGCGCATTGGCCGTTTCGGCCTCTGCGTCGCTTGTGGCCACGATCTCAGCCTCAGCCTCAAATGGGGCTGGTGCCTCAATCTCGGCTAGCGCATCGGTGGCGGCCAGCGCCGGGGCGGGCTCCAGCGCAGGTGCAGGATCCAGCTCCGCATCGGGCTGCACTTGCGCGGCATCCAGGCGCGCTACGGCGGTGTCGTCGGCAAGCGGCAGCGCCTCGGGCAGCACCAGATCATCGGGCACCACCAGCAACACCTCGTTCAGCGGCTCCGGCGCCAGCGCCTGGGGCTCGAGATCGGGCAGCATGGTGTCTGCAAACTCGATGTTGTCGGCAAATGCGCTGTGGAACTCGCTCGCCACCGCAGGTTCGCTGGGCAGGTCCAGGGAGGGCAGATCCAGCGGCAAGCGGGTGGGTGCGGGCAGCGGCTGGGCTGCCGCCTCATCATCCACAAACTCCAGGGCCGCATCCATGGCGACAAAGTCCAGCGCGCTGTCCTGCAGCTCCAGGGCCTGGGCGGCTTCGGGGGTTGCGCTGGGCGCCTGGGCATGGGCCATGGCCTGTGCAAACTCGGAGAAGTCCACCTCTTCGGCGCTCTCGGGCGCCATGGCCAGCGGCACCAGGCCTGATGGCGTCGCCAGGGCGGGCTCCGGCTCAATGGGGTCCAGGTTCAGGTCAATGCCGTCCAGAGGCCAGACCAGCGCGGGCGCGCTGTCCACCACCGGGCTGGGCTCAGCCAGCGCGTCGGGAGCAACCAGCACGGTGTCTGCACCCGTATCGGTGTCCGCTTCTGTCTCCGCATCCGCCTCTGCGGTGGGCGCGTCGGCCTCCAGCTCCATTTGCTGCGTATCGTGGACCCAGGGCTGATCCGGCTCGCTGTGGCCCGGCGCTGCGGGCACGACCAGCGGAATATGCACGGCGTCCAACCGCATAGCGTCGGCCGAGATACGGAAAATATCGGGGTTCCAGGTCGATTGGCGTTGCGCACCAATATCTTCAGCCCAGCGGCCAAGCCCGCTGAGCGCTTCGGCACTCAGTGCCAGGAGCGGCGCATCGGCCGATTTGTGCTCGGTCAGCCAGCTGTTGAGCACCTGCTCCATCGACCAGGCCGCATCACCATACTGGACCAGGCCCACCATGCGCGAGCTGCCCTTGAGGGTATGGAAGGCGCGGCGCAAGGTCGTCAAAGCCTCGGCATCTGCCGAATCGCGGCGCAAGGACTGCAGCGCCTGCCCGCCCGTTTGCACCACGGACTGGGCTTCTTCCAGGAAGATCTCCAGCAGCTCCTCGTCCAGCGCTTCCTGGGTTTCCAGCACGGGGGCAGCCTGGGCCGCAGGCACCAGAATCTGCAGATCGGGCGCCAACACGGCAGGGGCCTTGGGCGCTGGGGCGGGGCTGGCATCGAACAGCGGTGCCGGAATGGTGGCCGCAAAGTAGACGGAGTCGTCTTCGGGCTCTTCCGGCTGCTGCGGCGTCACTGCCGACGCCTGGGGTACAGGCGCGGGCGCCACATCACCGGCACTTTGGGTGCCCATCACGATGCGCAGCTCGCCGCTGGTCGCATCAAAGACAAAGAGCTTGCGCGCCAGGGTACGTTGGTAGCCCAGCATGTCGAGCAAGAAGCCCAGCGCGCCCAGGCTGTTGCCCAGCTTTTCAAACACCACGGGTTTGTCATCGTCCGCCACCTGGCCGGCGGCCAGCTGGTCTACCACCGTGCGCAAATGCTGGGTGGCTGCCACGGCCTGGTCCAGGCCCAGCACCGACAGCACGCCGCGCATCTGCGACAGCGAGCCGGTGACCGTGCCCAGCATCGAGACATCGTCGGGGTTGCGGAAATACTGGTCCAGGTGCTTTTCCGCTTCGGCCAGGGTGGAATGGAGTTCATCGACCACACTGCCCATGGTTTGGTGGTCGCTGACGCGGCGGTACAGCTCTTCGACCCAGGTCTCCAGCGGCTCAGGCGGCTGGTCAGCCAGCACATGGTCCAGGCGTTGCGCCAGGCGGTCAGCGCGCTCGCGCATCAGCGCGGGCTTGACGTCCAGCGACTCCAGATTGGCCTGCAGGTACAGCACGGCGGTGGCCACTTCCATGGCCAGCGGCGTCGACGGCGGCGTGCCCGAAGCGACCAAGCGCTCGGTCACGCGGCCCAGCGCCGCGCCCAGCTCGTCGGCACCGATATGGAGCTTGTGCAGCGATTCGCGGATCAGGTGGAACTGGTCGGCCACGGGCTTGATCTTGTAGCGGTCGCCATCGGCCAGCGACGACCACAGCTCGGCAGCTGACTCCAGGCGCTTGCGCGCCTGCGCCAGCACAGCCGGGTCGTACAGGCCAAAACGCTCTTGGCCGTAGTTGACTCCTTGCAGCGCTTCGGTCTGCAAGCTGACACGCACGGCCTGCAGCACCGAGGCCTTGGCTTCATCAGGCCCCTGGGCGATGGCACAGAAAAAACTGAGCTCATGCTGCAGGCCCCGGTCCACCTCGGCACTGCCCTTGGCATGCGCAGCAAACTGCATGATGACGCGCGAGGCGGTGCGCTTGGCATAGAGGTCTGCATTGAGCAGCTTGTAGGCCATCGCATCGAAAAAGCCCGCCGCCACTTTCCAGAAAATCTTCACGGGCTGCGGGCTCAGGCCTTGCGCCAAGCCCAGGCAGACAGCGGTCAAATCCTGCGCAGCACGGCTGTCGCCAGACTTGATGATCTGCAGCATGTCCGAGTCCAGACGCTGGCGCGCGACACGGTCCAGCGGCAGCGCGGTCACGACCGGCGTCAGCGGCTCACGCTGGGCCTGGTCGCCGTGCCACAGATCGGCAGGGTGAACGCGCTCGACGCCCACAAAGGCCTGCATTTCCTTGTACTGGGGAAACAGTGCCACAAAGGAGACGCTGCGGCCCTTGAGCACATGGCTGAGGTACTCCAGCAAGGCGAACGAGGTGCGCTCCATCAGCGCCACCGATTTCTCGGTGCACAGATGGGGCTTGGCAGCAAAGCGCTGCGCAGCCACCTCCATCAGCGCAACCAGCTCAGCGGCCTGGTCGACCCCCACCATCTGCAAGGCCCCCTTGACCTGGTGGAGGTATTGTTTGGCAACCCGGATACCCGTGTTGTCCACGGCTTCCAGATCCGAGACCTTGGCTGTCTCTACGTCCCGGCTGTAGCGCAGCAATGCCTTGACCGTGGATTCCAGTGACCGGCGCACCTCGTCATTGATCCATGCCAATGGCCCGAGATCCCTCTCTTCTGTTGGCTGTGCGTTTTCCGCTTTATTTTCGATAGCTATAGACATGCAACAGTCCCCGATTGCGGGTCAAAATTAAACAGCAGGCATCGGTCAGGCGATCTTGAACCGAGACACCGACTGGCGCAATTCCTCGGCCATTTGAGACAGCTCGCGCACCTGCTGCGCCGTGGTACGGGTGCCATCACTGGTCTGCTCCGTCACCGCAAAAATATGCTGAATACTCTCAGCCACCTCGTTGGCCTGCACCGCTTCGTCGGAGGCAGAACGGGAAATCTGTTGAATCAGATCGGCCAGTTCGCGCGAGACGCGGTCAATTTCGTTCAGTGCGGTACCGGCGCTGTCCGACAGACGGGCCCCTTCCACCACACCCTGGGTGGAGCGTTCCATAGCGGCTACGGCATCCTGGGTGTCGGTCTGAATGGCCTTCACCAGCACCGAGATCTGGCGCGTTGCGTCGGCAGAGCGTTCTGCCAGACGCTGCACTTCTTCGGCCACCACCGAGAAGCCACGACCGGCTTCACCGGCCGATGCAGCCTGAATGGCCGCGTTCAGCGCCAGCACGTTGGTCTGCTCGGTAATGTCCGAGATCAGGTCGGTAATTTCACCAATCTCCTGCGAGGACTCACCCAGACGCTTGATCCGCTTGGACGTGTCCTGAATCTGGTCACGGATGGAGTTCATACCGCCGATCGCGTTGTCCACGGCCTGCAGACCGGACTCGGCAGCCATCAGCGATTTGCGCGCCACCGAAGCCGATTCCTGCGCCTGGGAAGACACGAGGTTAATACGGGTTGCCATGTCCAAAATGGACTTGCCGGTTTCACGAATCTCACGCAGTTGCTCGGTCGAAGCGGCCAGCAGCTCGGTCGAGGTGGCGTCCACGGTCGAGGTGGTTTGCGCCACCCGGGTTGCCGTGTTCTGCACGCTGCCCACCAGCATGCGCAGCTCTTCCACCGTGTAGTTCACCGAGTCGGCAATCGCGCCGGTGATGTCTTCCGTCACAGTCGCTTCCTGGGTCAGGTCACCTTCAGCGACCGACTGCAACTCGTTCATCAGGCGCAAAATGGCGGCCTGGTTGGCATCGTTGAGGCGCTTGGCCTCTTGCTCCTGGCGGGTCGCTTCTTGCTGCAGCGATTCCGCAGCGCGGCGGCGGTTCGAGCTGTCAGCCAACTGCAGACGCACCAGACCCCAGCCACCCAGGCCCACCAGCAAGGCGGCCAGCACGATGCCGACCAGGTACAGCCAGACACGGTCCGACCAGCTGTTGAGGTCGGCTTGCAACGCCTCCAGGCCCTTGCGCAGCGGATCGCTGGCCGACTGGATCGAGACTTCGGCCTCGCGCGCTTCCGAGATGCCCTTGAGGTTGCTCAGCACCGAGGAGCCGTCCTTCAAGGTGATGTCGTACTGGGCCGAGAGCTCCAGCAGCTTGTCACGCACCGCACCATCGCGGGCAGCGCCCAGGCGCAGCTCAGGGCTGCCATTGAGCAGACCGGAGACGATTTCCTTGAAGGTGTTCAAGTCTTTGCCCAGCAGGAACACAGCTTCGGCGTTGGCGCCAGAGCCGCTTTGGAAGTCGTTGGCCGACTTGCCGATACGCTGGGTCAGCATGGCCAGCTGGCTGGCCGCGGCGATCTCTGCCGTGGGAGCGGCTTGCTGCAGCTTCAGGCTCACCACCGCTTCGCTCAGCTCCAGCAGGGTCTGGGTATTGCGGTGAATCGCCTGCAAGTCCTTGCTCATGGCCACCAGGGAGGCCTTTTGCTTGACCACCGAGTCGCTTTTGCTGGCCGTGCGGTCAGAGGCTTCCACCAGCGGCGCCAGCACCTCGGCGTAGGAGCCGGACAGCGCCTTGATACTGGGATCGTCCGAGCCTGCGTTCAGGCCGTCGATGTTCTTTTTCAGAATCGACGAGGCTTCGGCCACTTCGGCAAACGCCTGTTCGTTACCATTCACCGCCTGGCCCACCGATTTGGCCAAACGCTGCGACTGGGTCAGGGCCTGGCTGGTGGCAGCCAGCTGGCCACCCGTGGTGCGCGACTGCAAAATAGCCCAGACCGCCAGCGCAAAAAACACCACCAGACCACCGACCACGACGGCCAGCAGAGTTTTTTGGTGCTTGGCCGCCGGCGCCGTGCCCAGCAGCGGCAAGGTCACCAGGTCGTCGCCGCTGGTCTCACCTTCGACCAACTGGGCCATGTAATCGTCCTGTGCCACCGCATTGGCAGCGCCAGCGCTCTTGGCCGCAGAAGGCGCACCGTCGCCGGTGGAGCCTTCGGACAGCATGACCTGGTCACCATCTGGGAAGATGCTGACACCTGGGTCTGCCGCTTCTTCTTTGCGTTTGAATAGTTTGTTGAACATACAAATACTGAAAAGGATGACGCCGCGGAAGCCCCGCACTAAACCGTGATATCGAGAAAATCGGGCGCATTGGCCAGAAGCTGCAAATTCAGCTCCTGCCACTGCTCACCGTTGGCAGATGTGTAGAGCGCACCAAAAAATTCCGGCGCATCGGCCGGTGTGTCTTTGGAGCGCGAAAAATCCGTGGTGCCGCGCAAGCCTTCGAGCTGCTCGACAAACAGCGCAGCATTGACGCCCATCATGGGGTTGAGCGCGACGACCGAGGCACTGGCAAACACCTGCTCACTGCGGGCCGCCGGCATGCCCAGCATGCGGGCCAGGTCCACCACCGTCAACAAAATACCCCGGATGCTGGTCACGCCGAGCATCCAGGGTTTGGTGTAGGGTACGGGCTCCACCCCGCTCCAGCCCAGCACTTCGCCGGACTGGCTCAAAGGCAGCAGAAAGTTCTTGCCGCTGATCTTGACCGCCAGCCAGGAGGCACCCACCGCAGTCTGGTTGCGTGCCTGGCTCAGACGATCGGCCAGCCGGGTTTGCAGCTCTCGCAAGTCTTCGCGCTGTGCCATGCCTTATCCCAGCGCCTCGATCTTGGCCTTGAGCTCGGCCGGATCCACCGGTTTGGTCACATAGCCACGCGCGCCCTGGCGCATGCCCCAGACCCGGTCGGTTTCCTGGTTTTTGCTGGTGCACATGATGATCGGAATATCGGCATATTCCGGGCTGCGTGTGATCAGACGCGTCAGCTGAAAGCCGTTCTGTCCGGGCATCACCACGTCCATCAAAATCAGATCGGGGCGTTCTTCGGACAGGCGCAGCATGGCTTCGTCCGAGTTTTGCGCAGTGCGCACCACCATCCCCTGGCGTACAAGCAGATCACTCAAAAACATCAATTCGGTTTTTGAATCATCAACGATAAGAACTTTTTGAATAGGCACGACCCCTCCTTAACGCTCGGCAACGAAACGTCCGACGGTTTCCAGTAATTGATCTTTGGTAAATGGCTTGGTGAGGTAGTCTTCACATCCCACCATCCGTCCCCGGGCCTTGTCGAAGACGCCGTCCTTGGACGACAACATGACCACGGGTGTCGATGCGAAAGCATCATTGCGCTTGACGATGGCGCAGGTTTGGTAGCCGTCCAGTTTGGGCATCAGGATGTCGCAAAACACCATGTCCGGCTTGAAATCGTTGATCTTGGAGAGGGCATCGAAACCGTCTTCGGCCAGCAGCACTTCATAGCCGCCTTGCTTTAGAAAAATCTCTGCACTTCTGCGAATGGTATTGCTGTCGTCAACCACCAATACCTTGAAGTTGTCTGCGGAAACTGTCACCGGCCACCCTCCTCATTGCATGTCATGAAATGTGAATGCACGCGGCAGCCAAGGCTGACAAGCCCCTCCCACCCGTTTGCATTGAACACATACGCCCTATGGCAATTTTTCTTTCGACGAATCCGCATGTGCTTTGGGTGCATTTTGCACCACAGCGCGTACACTGCATCCGTCGTCCCTGCTCCTAATTTTGAAAAGCTTACAGAGCCTTTACATAGAATGCAACGATTGTAGCTTTTGAACACAGATTTATCGGTGATTTCTGCCGCAATGTGCCCTATCTCGTTGACCTATGACATCCTCCTTGACAAACCAGCCAGAATCCTTTCCAAGTGATAGCACGCTGGCAGCCACCATCGATACGGCCAGCATCCTGTGTTTTAACGCCAATGATCCGAGTGGCGCAGGCGGTGTCAATGCAGACAGCCTGGCCGTGGCATCCATGGGTGGCCACCCCTGTACCGTGGTCACCGGTGCGCTCATCCGTGACACGCTCGACACCATTGATTTCTATGCGCTCTCCGATGAGGCCGTGCAGCAGCAGGCCCAGACCGTGCTGCAAGACATCCCCATCCGCGCCATCAAACTGGGCTTTCTGGGCTCCATCGAGAATGTACGAGTGTGTGCGGAAGTAACCAACGACTACCCCGATGTGCCCGTGGTCGCCTATGTGGCGGGCATGGCCTGGTGGGACAGTGAACTGATCGACGACTACCTGGACGCCTACCAGGAGTTGCTGCTGCCCCAGGTGACCGTGCTGGTCGGCGCCTATGGCCTGCTGTGGCGCTGGCTGCTGCCGGACCGCACCTCCGAGCACCGCCCCAGCCCGCGTGACATTGCCAAAGCCGCCGCCGAGCACGGCGTGCCCTTTGTGCTGGTGACCGGCATCCCCACCCATGACCAGCATGTGGAAAACGTACTCGCCTCGGCCGACACCATCTATGGCAGTGGTGAGTTCGAACTGTTCGAGACCGAGTACATCGGTGCCGGCGATACCTTGAGCGCCGCGCTCACCGCCTTGCTGGCCACCGAGGTGCCGCTCAGCGATGCAACCGCCGAGGCCATGACCTACCTAGACAAATGCCTGGAAGGCGGCCTGCGCCCGGGCATGGGCAAGACCATTCCCGACCGCCTCTTCTGGGTGCATGCCGATGACGAAGACGAGGAAGAAGCGGGCGAGGACGAGGCCGAAGATGCCGACGGCGCCCAAAACCTGCGCAATCCGCTGCAGTGAATACCGGTTTGACAGCCCCTGGCTGTCGATTGGCCGACAATCCAAGGCCAGTCTAGTTGTGAGCCCATATGACGATTGATAAAAACGCCCAGTTGTTCGAACGCGCACGCCAGGTCATCCCCGGCGGCGTGAACTCGCCCGTGCGGGCCTTCAATGCGGTAGGCGGCACGCCCGCCTTCATCGCCCGCGCCCAAGGCGCCCATCTGTTTGATGCCAATGACAAGCAGTATGTGGACTACATCGGCTCCTGGGGGCCGATGATCCTGGGCCATGGCCACCCGCAGGTGCTGAGCGCCGTACAGGCCGCGCTGCTGGAAGGCTTTTCTTTTGGCGCGCCCACCGAGCGCGAAATTGCGCTGTCCGAGGCGATCTTGAAGCTCATGCCCTCGATGGACATGGTGCGCCTGGTCAGCTCCGGCACCGAAGCGGGCATGAGTGCCATCCGCCTGGCACGTGGCTTTACCGGCCGCAATAAGATCATCAAGTTCAATGGCTGCTACCACGGCCACGCCGATGCGCTGCTGGTCAAGGCCGGCTCGGGCCTGGCCACCTTTGGCGCTTCGTCCTCGGCGGGTGTGCCCGAGCATGTCGTGCAAGACACCATCGTGCTGGAATACAACGACATCGGCCAGCTTGAAGAGGCCTTTGCCAAATACGACGACCAGATCGCCTGCGTGATCATGGAGCCGATTGCCGGCAATATGAACTTTGTGCGCGCCAGCACGGCGTTTACCCGCCGCATCAGCGAGCTGACCAAAGAGCATGGCGCCTTGCTGATTTACGACGAGGTGATGACCGGCTTCCGTGTGGCCCTGGGCAGTGCCCAGAGCCTGTATGCACAGCAGATCCCTGGCTTCCAACCCGACATCACCGTGCTGGGCAAGGTGATTGGCGGCGGCATGCCGATGGCGGCCTTTGGTGCGCGCCGCGAGATCATGGAAAAGCTCTCGCCACTAGGCCCGGTCTACCAGGCCGGCACCTTGTCGGGCAACCCCATTGCCACGGCCTGCGGCCTGCAGACCCTGGCGCTGATCAGCCAACCGGGCTTCCATGAAGCGCTGCATGCCAAGGCCGGCCAGCTGATGGCGGGCCTGAAGGCCGAGGCCGATGCGGCCGGTGTGCCTTTCAGCGTGGACCACCAGGGCGGCCTGTTTGGCTTTTTCCTGCTGCCCGAGCTGCCCAGCCACTACGAAGCCGTGATGAAGAGCGACAAGCCGCTGTTCAACAAATTCTTCCACGGCATGCTGTCGCGCGGCCACTACTTTGCACCGGCACTGTATGAGGCGGGCTTTGTCAGCAGCGCGCATACCGATGCCGACATCCAGGCCACCATCGAGGCCGCCCGCGAAGTCTTCAAGACCTTGTAAGGCGTCGCCCTTGCCCCCTGCCCCATCTGGCGGGCATAAAAAAACCTCGGCATGCCGAGGTTTTTTTTGTGGTCTGCCGCTGGCGATCAGTCGTCGCTGCCGCCCAGTTGCATGATCAGGCGCAGCACATACCAAAACAGCATGGCCACCGATGCGAACAGGTGCAGGGCCGCGCCGGCGGGGCGGTCTGCGGGGTAGTGGCGCATGATCTGCGAGGTGTCATACAGCACGCAAGCGCCGGCAAACAGCACCATCGCGCCCGAGAACCAGATGCCCAGCTTGAAGCCGAACACCACGCCGGCCAAAATGATGCCGATCGCCACCAGGCCCGCAATCTTCAAGAAGCCACCCAGGAAGGAAAAATCCTTTTTGCTGGTGAAGGCGGTGAAGGTCAGACCCGCCACCAGGGCCAGGGTCGCAATCGATGCGGCCTGGATGGAGCCCGGCGCCACAATGCTGGCCATGGCCAGCATGGGCGCGAAGATCAGCGACTCGGCAAACACAAAGCCGCCCAGCGCCAGGTACTGCACGCCGGTGCTTTCCGAATTGTCCGCCGCATTGGTGGCCAACCAGGCGACCACCATGAAGGCGCCCATCACGGCCAACCAGCCCCATTTGCTGACACCCAGCATTTTGAGCATGGCAAACGATGCGCCACTGGCGTACAAGCCAAACGACAGCACGGCAAAAGCCAAAATGGCCACCGCCAGATGGCTATAGGCTGCCTTGATGAATTGGCCTCGGCTTTGCGCCTCGGTCAAGCCAGCGCCGTGGCCAGCATATTCGGGAAAGTTCATGCATCCTCCTTCAGGTCTATGTCGCTGCAGTATCGCAGATTTGCTTTACAAAGCAGGGCCTTTCCAGACCCCGCCTACGGGCATTGCGGCGGCGCACAAAAAAGCCCGCTCTGCCAGCGGGCCGGTCAGCAAATTCAGACAGCATTCAGGGCGGGTTGGCCGCCGGTGTCTTCGCGGGGCTGAGCGCCATCAACCAGGCGGCCATCAGCTCGGCCTGCTCCTGCGTGATCTGTGGGTGGCGTGGCATCACGATGCGACCCCATTCGCCCACACTGCCTTCGCGGATCTTGCCGGCCAGATAAGGCACCGCATCATCGCGGCCCGCATAGCGCTTGGCGATGTTTCTGAACCCCGGACCCACGACATCCAGCTCCATGGTGTGGCAGCGCATGCAGTCGCTGCTGCGGGTCACCAGGTCGCGCCCCCTTTGCAACTGGGGACTGGCTTCGATCAGGCGGTCAGCGGCCGTTACCTCGGCCTTGGGCCGGATGATCAGCCGCCCGATATTGAACATGCCCAGGCCCACCACCAGGGCAAATGCCACGATGAGTACCCCCAGCCAGCGCGAGCGGCGCGGTGGTTCGGTGTCCGAATCAGGTGCGGGAGGTGGGTCTTGGTGCTGCGAATCGCTCATGCTGGAATCGGCCGGGGGCCAACGCTGAAAACAGGCCGGCGAACCCTTTATTAGGTTCGCGGCGCTTGGTAAAGAGCAGCAGCGCCTTCGCAGGCGCTGCCCGAGCCATCAATGGCGGAAGTGGCGCACGCCGGTGAACACCATGGCCACGCCGCGCTCGTCGGCAGCGGCAATCACTTCCGGGTCGCGCATCGAGCCGCCCGGTTGGGCCACGCAGGTCGCACCCGCGTCCACCACCACATCGAGGCCGTCACGGAACGGGAAGAAGGCATCCGACGCCACGACGGTGTTTTGCAGCGACAGCTTGGCCGCCTCGGCCTTGATCGACGCGATACGGGCCGAGTCCAAGCGCGACATCTGGCCCGCGCCCACACCCATGGTCATGCCGTTCTTGCAGAACACGATGGCATTGGACTTGACGAACTTGGCCACCTTCCAGGCAAACAGCAGGTCTTGCAACTCTTGCGGGGTGGGTTGCTTGACGGTCACCACCTTGAGGTCAGCCAGTTGCAGCTCATGGTTGTCTGCCGTTTGCAGCAGGATGCCCGAGCCCACGCGCTTGGATTCAATGGCATTGCGGCCTTGCTCCCAGTCGGTGTTGCCACCAGCGGGCAGTGCAATCTTCATCAGGCGCACATTGACCTTGGACTTGAAGATTTCCAGCGCTTCAGCGCTGAAGTCCGGGGCCATCAGCACTTCGACGAACTGCTTGGACACGGCCTCGGCCGCTGCCTTGTCGACTGCGCGGTTGAAGGCAATGATGCCGCCAAAAGCGCTGGTCGGGTCGGTCTGGAAAGCCTTGGAGTAGGCTTCGAAGGCATCGGCACCCACGGCCACGCCGCAAGGGTTGGCATGCTTGACGATCACGCAGGCCGGCACGTCAAAGCTCTTGACGCATTCCCAAGCCGCATCGGCATCGGCGATGTTGTTGTAGCTCAGCTCCTTGCCCTGCAGCTGCACGCCGGTGGCCAGCGAGCCGGGCGCGGGGTACAGATCGCGGTACCAGGCCGCTTGCTGGTGGCTGTTTTCGCCATAGCGCAGGTCCTGGATCTTGATGAACTGGCCGTTGCTCTGGCCGGGGAAGGCGGCGCGCTCGGGCACGTAGGCTTCGGACAGCTTCTCGTCTTCGAACGTGACTGACGACAGGTAGTTGCTGATCGCGCCATCGTACTGGCTGATACGGTTGAATGCCGCCACCGACAGCGCAAAGCGCAACTTATGGGACAGCTTGCCCGCGGCCTTGAGCTCAGCGAGCACGGCGTCATACTGGTCAGCGGCGGTGATCACGCCCACATCGTTCCAGTTCTTGGCGGCAGAGCGCACCATGGCCGGGCCGCCAATGTCGATGTTCTCGATGGCATCGGCCAGGGTGCAGCCGGCTTTGGCGACCGTGGCTTCAAACGGGTAGAGGTTCACCACCAGCAAGTCGATGGTCTCGATGCCGTGCTCCTTGAGCGCAGCCATGTGCTCGGGCAGATCACGGCGGGCCAGCAGGCCGCCATGCACCATCGGGTGCAGGGTCTTGACGCGGCCGTCGAGCATCTCGGGGAAGCGGGTGACCTCGGCCACTTCGGTCACGGGCAGGCCCTTGTCAGCCAGCAGCTTGGCGGTGCCGCCCGTGGACAGCAGTTGCACACCCAGCGCATGCAGGGCCTGGGCAAACTCGACAATACCGGTTTTGTCGGAAACGGAAATCAGGGCTTTCATGTCAATCACTTCAAAGATAGAAACAGGCTTGTGCCGCTTGCGCAGCGGGCGCAAGCAGCACTGAAATCATTGGGGGATCAGAGCATCTTGTGCTCGACCAGCTTCTTGCGCAAGGTGTTGCGGTTCAGGCCCAGCCATTCGGCCGCACGCGACTGGTTGTTGTCAGCGTGGTTCATCACCACCTCCAGCATCGGGCGCTCCACCATGCGGACTACCATCTCGTACACACGGTCCGGCACTTCGCCTTCCAGATCCTGAAAATAGGTCTGCAGGCTGTCCCGCACGGACTGCTCAATCGTCGTCTTACTCATACAAAGTCATCACTCGTTGTTGTTGCTTGGGCCATCGCACTCCCGCTGGCCTCTTGTGCTTGCGCTGTGCCCGGCAGCCGGTCCATCTGCTGCCCCAGGGCCCACAGGTAGTCGGCTACGGCCTGCCACTGCGCCGCACTGTTTTCAATCACATTCATCTCGCGCCTGAACGCATCGCCCCCCGGCAGATCGCGCACATACCAAGCAATGTGCTTGCGCGCCGAGCGCACACCCGTGCTCTCGCCATACAGCGCATAGTGGTCTTGCAGGTGCTCCAGCAAGTGCCTGCGCAGCTCCGCCACCAAGGGCGGCGCCAGCAGCTCGCCGGTCTGCAGAAAATGCACGATCTCGCGAAAAATCCAGGGGCGGCCCTGAGCCGCCCGTCCCACCATCACCGCATCCGCACCGGTCAAGGCCAGCACATCGCGTGCCTTGGCCGGGCTGGTGATATCGCCGTTGGCGACCACTGGCACCGACACCGCCTGCTTGACGGCACGGATCGTGTCGTACTCGGCCAGGCCCCGGTAGCCCTGCTCGCGCGTGCGGCCATGCACGGTGAGCATCTGGATGCCCGCCTGCTCAAACTGGCGCGCCAGCTGCACGGCATTCTTGTGGTCATCGCTCCAGCCGGTGCGCATCTTGAGGGTGACCGGCACGCCATGGGGGGCCGCAGCCTCCACCACGGCAGCGGCAATCTCCACGGCCAGCGGCTCGTTTTGCATCAATGCCGAGCCGGCCCATTTGTTGCAGACCTTCTTGGCCGGGCAACCCATGTTGATGTCGATGATCTGCGCGCCGCGCTCAATGTTGTAGACCGCTGCCTCGGCCATCATCGGCGCATCGGTGCCGGCAATCTGCACAGCAATCGGCCCGGGCTCACCGGCATGGTTGGCGCGGCGGCTGGTCTTGAGGCTGTCCCACAGGTCCTTGCGGCTGGTCACCATCTCGCTGACCGCATAGCCCGCCCCCAGCGCCTTGCACAGCTGGCGAAAGGGCCGGTCTGTCACGCCCGCCATGGGCGCCACAAACACATTGTTGGCCAGAGTATAGGGACCGATGCGCACGGACATGGAATGCAAAAAGCGAGCACTTCGCCACCGAAGTGCTGGTTGTTGTGGTGAGGGGAAGGGGCAGATTGTACTGCTTAAAAAAGCAGCAAATATCCAATCTACCCGCTTGACATTTGGGAATGCCCAAAAATTGAGCGATGCGCCCGCAATAGGCGAGCACCTCGGGCAGCGCCTGGCAGCTGCAGTGAGCGCTCAGGCCACGCTGCCGCAATGGCTTGTCCAGATGGGATTTTTCGGCCTCTTGGCTGACACAAAACCGGCCCGCAGCGCCGCTGCCAGGTAGGCCCCAGCCGCTACACTGGCAGCCATGGAAGCTTGGATTCAACCGTTGCTGGCATGGCTGGCCTTGCCACAGTTCGGGCTCAGCACGGTATTTATCGTCGCCCTGATCTCGGCCACCTTGCTGCCCCTCGGGTCCGAACCCGCTGTGGCCGGCCTGCTACACCTCAACCCCGATCTGTTCTGGCAGGCCATCTTGGTGGCCACGGCCGGCAATACCCTGGGCGGCGCGATCAGCTGGTGGACCGGCGCGCTGGCCCGCAGCGCCTGGTACAAGGCCCGCAGCCTGCGCAAGGTGGGCGCGGACCCCGCAGACACTGGCCAGCCCCCGCCCGCACCACCCAACAAACAAAGCCGCCACCAGCGCATGGCCCGCATCTGGCTGCGCAAGTTTGGCGCCAAGGCCTGCCTGCTCAGCTGGCTGCCCATCGTGGGCGATCCGCTCTGCGCCGTAGCCGGCTGGCTGCGCCTGCCGTTTTGGCCCTGCGTGTTCTATATGGCGATTGGCAAGTTTTTGCGCTACCTGGTGATGACGGCGACGATCCTGCACTTCTGGCCTTCTTAAAGGCGCGCTGCTTCGAGCGCTGCCTAATCCACCCGCAAGCCCAGCTGCTGGGCCACCGCCGCATAGCGCGTGATATCGCTGGCGATCACCCGGCCAAAGGCCGCAGCACTTTGCTGCACTGGCGTATAGCCTTGCTCCCGCAGCGACTGCTGCATGGCCGGTTCAGCCAAGATCTGCGCCAATACGCCATGCATGCGCTGCACCACGGCATCGCTGGTAGCAGCAGGGGCGAGCAGGCCATGCCACTGCTCGACGCTGAAGCCGGCGGCACCTTGCTCGGCCACGGTAGCGACCTGCGGCCACTGCGCCAGGCGCTGGGGCGCGGTGATGGCAATGGCGCGCACGCGGCCAGCCTCCATGAGCGGCGCAGCGCTGCTGGCGGTGACCATACCCATGGCGACCTGGCCGGCGGCCACGGCGGTGATGGCCGGCCCGCAGCCCTTGTAGGGCACATGCTGCAAATGCAGCTGCGCGGCCTGGGCCAGCATTTCCCCGGCCATGTGCTGGGGCGTGCCATTGCCGCAAGACGCAAACGGCAGTTGCTGCCATTGCGCTGAGGCGCGCACATCAGACAGGCTGTGCAGGTCGCTGGCCTGCGGCACTACCAGCACCGACGCGATGGTGCCCACATTGAACACGGCCTTAAAGTCCTGGCGCGGATCAAAATCCAGCTGGCGGTAAACGGCGGGGTTGATCGCGAAGGAGCTGTTCACCATCAGCCAGGTGCTGCCATCGCCCGGGGCCTGCGCCACATGGCGCGCGCCGATATTACCGCTCGCGCCAGGGCGGTTTTCCACCACCACGGTCTGGCCAATGCGCTGCTGCAAGGCGGCGCCCAGTTTGCGCGCCAGCAAATCCGTGCCGCCGCCGGGCGGAAAGGTCACGACGATGGTGATGGGCTTGTCAAAGCGGGCCGCCGCCATGCTGCTGCCGCCCAGCCACAGGCCGGTGGCCATGCAAGCTGCCATGGCGGCCGCAAGCCACCACCAGGAAAAGCGTTGAAGAACTCGGGGCATCACTGGCCTCTTTCCAAGATGTGCAGGGCGTTCGGTTGGTGGGGTGGTCAGCTCAGGCATCCAGCCCGATGTCCAGCACCTTGGCGCTGTGCGTGAGCCAGCCCACTGCGATCTGGTCCACCCCGGTGGCGGCCACTTGGGGCGCCGTCTCGGGCGTGATGCGGCCTGATGCCTCGGTCACCGCCTTGCCCCGGCACATGGCCACGGCCGTGCGCAGGGTCTCCAGGTCCATGTTGTCCAGCAGCACCACATCCACCCCCAGCTGCAATGCCGCATCGAGCTGCGCGAGGGTATCCACCTCCAGCTCGATCTTGACCATATGGCCCACGCCAGCCCGCGCGCGGCCCACGGCCGTGGCCACATCGCCCGCCAATGCAATGTGGTTGTCTTTGATCAGCACGGCATCGTCCAGCCCAAAGCGGTGGTTGCTGCCGCCGCCCACGCGCACGGCATACTTTTGCAGCGCACGCAGGCCCGGCATGGTCTTGCGCGTGCAGGTCACCCGCGTGCCGTAAGGCTGGATGGCCTGGGCGATCGAATAGGTGGCGCTGGCCACGCCGCTCAAATGGCAGAGGTAGTTCAGCGCCGTGCGCTCGGCCGTCAAGATCGCCCGGCTCTTGCCGCGAATGCGCGCGATCTCCATGCCTGGGGCCAGCACCGTGCCATCGCCGCACAGCGGCTCAAACACCAGGCTGCTGTCCAGCAGATGAAAGGCCAGCCGCGCCAGGTCCACCCCCGCCAGCACCCCAGCTTGCCGCGCCACCAGGCGCAGGCTGTCCTGGGCATCGGCTGGCACGATGGTGTCGGTCGTCAGGTCACCGGCGCGGCCCAGGTCTTCGAGCAGGGCCATGCGCACCAGCGGCTCCAGCATCACATCGGGCAGCGGAGGAACGGGCAGTGCGGCAGTTTGATTAATGCTCATTTTGAGTATTTAAAGAGTAAAAAAAGAGGCGCGCCAGCCTTGCACCTGTCGCACGGGGATTTATGCTAAACCTGAGCATAAATAGTGTCAAGGTTTGACCTTAGAAGCCTGTCACCTACGCTCAGGCCTTCAAAGAGGGGTTGAGACGGTCAGCCGCGTGCCAGCGGCAGCTTGTTGCCCGCAATGGCCCGCTCCACCAGCACATTGCGGCGAAAGCGAAACAGCTTGGCGGGCCGGCCTGCGCCCTGGCTGCTCATCTCGCCGGTATCTTCTACCAGTGCCTGCTGCTCGATCAGCCGGCGAAAGTTCTGCTTGTGCAGGCTGCGCCCGGCCAGCGCTTCCACCGTCTGCTGCAGCTGCAGCAGCGAGAAACGGTCGGCCATCAGCTCAAACACCACCGGCCGGTACTTGATCTTGGCCCGCAACCGTGCCATGCCGGTGGCCAGAATGCGGCGGTGGTCATTGCGCATCGCCCGGCCCAGCAAGGTCTGGCCCTCAGGGGCGCTCATGCCATCGCGCCAGGCTTCGGCCACCAGGCCCGCTTCAAACAGCAGCTCGTAGCGCTGCAGCACCAGCTCTTCGTTCCAATCGCTGCCCGCTTCCAGCGCAAAGCTCACACAGGCCCGCTCCCAGCGCGCGTTGGCCTCTCTCGGGTCGGGCTCCTGCGCACTCCAGGCCTGCAACGCCGGGGCGATGCGCTGGCCCAGCATGGCAGGCGCGCCATTGCGCCAGTCTTCCCAGGGGAAATAGCGGTACCAGTCCTGCCAGCCCGGCTGGGCTTGGCCTGCATCGTCCAACTCGCGCGTCAGCGCCAGGTAGCTGATGGAGATCGCCCGCATGCCCAGCTCCTGCGAGCGGTCGCCGTCGGCAAAGGTGTAGAGCTGCTCGACAAAGCCCAGCGGGTGGTGGGTCTGCGTCTCCACCCAGGCCCGCAGGCTGGCCTGCAGCGAACGGTGGTTGGCGGTGAAGGGCCCGGCGGGCAGGGTCTCGCCCGCATGCGTGGTCAGTATGCGCGGCTGGCCTCCGGTGACCGCCACCAGCACGGCGACCAGATCGGCCTGCACCGAATGCTGCTCAGGCTCGGCAGCGCTCGGTGCAAGCTCAGTCGCAGCAGTGGCTTTCATCGTGGCAGCAAGTGGGGTCACCAGAGGGGTGCTTTCAAAATTGGTCAAGTGGGCTGGGCTCGCAGAAGCGGTCAACAAGCGACTCTGCCAACAAGCAACGGCTATCTTATAACGGCTTGCAACGCTGCTCTGCCGTCCACCTGCCATATGCAGATGGCCGCAGCGCGCCATAAAAAAAGCCCGCTGACAACGCAGCGGGCTGATGGGGTTCTGTGCAGTCAGCGCGCAGCGAATGCGCGCCAGCCGTTCAGTCGCAGGGACTGCTCAGACGTTGAACAAGAAGTTCAGCACATCGCCATCCTTGACGATGTATTCCTTGCCTTCGGCGCGCATCTTGCCCGCTTCCTTGGCGCCTTGCTCACCCTTGTACTGGATGAAGTCGTCAAAGGCGATGGTTTGGGCACGGATAAAGCCGCGCTCAAAGTCGCCGTGGATGACGCCAGCGGCCTGAGGAGCGGTGGCACCCACCGGCACGGTCCAGGCGCGCACTTCCTTCACACCGGCGGTGAAGTAGGTTTGCAGACCCAGCAAGGTGAAACCAGCGCGGATCAGGCGGTTGAGGCCAGGCTCTTCCAAGCCCATTTCCTGCAGGAACATGTCGCGGTCTTCGTCGCCCATCTCGGACATTTCTGCCTCGATCTTGGCGCAAATAGCGACCACGGGTGCACCTTGGGCCTCGGCATAGGCCTTCAGGCTGTCGAGCAGCGGGTTGTTCTCAAAGCCGTCTTCGCTGACGTTGCCGACAAACATCGCCGGCTTGGCGGTGATCAGGCAGAACTGCTTGAGCAACGGCGCGTCTTCCTTGGACACGGGCACGATGCGGGCGGGCTTGCCTTGGTCGAGCACGGCCTGGATGGGGGTCAGCAGCGAGACCAGCTTGGCGGCGTCCTTGTCGTTGCCCGACTTGGCGGCCTTGCTGTAGCGGTTCAGCGCCTTGTCCACGGTGGCCAGGTCGGCCAGGCACAGCTCGGTCTGGATGACTTCGATATCGGCAATCGGGTCGACCTTGTTGGCCACGTGGATCACGTTGGGGTCTTCGAAGCAGCGCACCACGTTGACGATGGCGTCCGTCTCGCGGATGTGGGCCAGGAACTGGTTGCCCAGGCCTTCGCCCTTGGAGGCACCTGCCACCAAGCCAGCGATGTCGACAAACTCCACGATGGCGGGGACGACGCGCTCGGGCTCAACGATGGCCGAGAGTTGGTCCAGGCGCGGATCGGGCACTTCCACCACGCCGGTATTGGGTTCGATCGTGCAGAAAGGATAGTTTTCGGCGGCAATCCCTGCCTTGGTCAACGCATTAAAAAGGGTGGACTTGCCAACATTGGGCAAACCGACGATGCCGCATTTGAGGCTCATGGCAGTGCTTTCTCTATTCTTTCGGACAAACCCGGCATTTTATGCCGACTGCATGGCAATCGCGAATTCAGGCGTATTAATGGGGAGCCTCTGCAAAACCCCCTGCCCTGGTCTGCACGCGGCTTCGGGCGATTCTCGTCCATCTGCCTGGGCGAGGGTTCTGCAGAAGATCCCTTAGCGGCGTTCAGTCAAACTGCAAGGCGCCGCCCACTGCATCACCCACCCGCAGCACGCCGCCGGTGCCAGCAGGCACATAGGCGTTCATGCCAAAGGTGACGGCGCCATCCAGACGCGCATCGTGGCGGTAGGTCTGCAAGGTGTCAGTCACGCTGGTGCCGCGGGCGGCCGTAGCCGGGTTGACATCGGGGATGGGGCAGCGCGCACAGGGCTTGACCAGCGGCAGATCGGCCCACTGCTGGCTGCCCGGGCCACCTTGCTGCACCGCCAGGCTCTCGATCCGGTCTTCATCATGGGACTGAAAGCCATCGACGACGATATTGGCGCGAAAGCGTTCTGCGACCACGGGCACTTCGCCCGCCTGGGTCAGGCGCGCGTTGAGCTCTTCGACCGAGGCCTGGCTGACCACCAGCACAGGGAAGCCATCGGCAAACTGCGTGGGCGCATCTGCGCCGCCGGTCCATTTCTTGCTGGCCAGGCGCTGCGCCTGCGGCGCCATGCGCACCAGCGTGCACTCGGTCTGCAAAAACGCGCTGAACCAGGCATTGACCGCATCGGGCGCCTGCAGACCCGTCACCTGGTCGTCCCAGACGCGCACCGCACGCTCGGGGCCGCTAAAGTCCATATCCACTTGGAGTGGCGCCATGCCCGGGGCAGTGACCGTCATCACGCCATCGGCAATGGCGGGCTGCACCAGCACCATGCGGGCGATTTCGCGCTGCGAGATAAATTCGCCCCGCCCATCGACCAGCATGAAGGCCCGGTCATGTTCCAGACCCGTCGCCAACAGGCGCGCACTTTGCACGGCGATGCCGGCACAGGACTTGATGGGAAAAACCCACAATTGGCCAATATGGCCGGTGACATCAAAAAAATCGCTATTTGCCATGCTGCTCTGCGCCTGGGTTGATTCTGGGCAAAGCACACTGTAACGATAAAAATGCCGTCCTGCATCTGCTTGGCGCCAAACGGTGCAACTACCCTTTGGCGGAGTCGTACGGGCGCCCTCGGCTGCCACAGTGCCCCACTACAATAGGCCGCTTATGGCTTCTGAATTCGACGTTTGTATCCGTGGCGCGGGCATTGTGGGCCGCAGTTTGGCATTGCTGCTGGCGCGCGAGCGCATGCGCGTGGCCCTGGTGGACACGGCGCCAGCGCCCAGCAACAGCGGCCATGGCGATGTGCGCGCCTATGCCCTGAACCAGCTCTCGCGCGAGGTGCTGCAATCGGTGCGCAGCTGGCCCGAGGCGCAGTACGCCACGCCGGTGACCCGCATGGATGTCTATGGCGACCAGGGCGGGGAGGTGCATTTTGATGCGGCGCAGCAGCATACCGAAGCGCTGAACTGGATTGTGGATGTGCCCGCTCTCGAAGCGCAGTTGGCCGCCGCTGTGCGCTACCAGCCGATGGTAGAGACCGTCACCAGCCCGGTCGATGCCCGTCTGACGGTGGTCTGCGAAGGTAAGCACAGCCGCACCCGCGAAGAATTTGGCGTCGAGTTCACCACCATCCCCTACCACCAGACGGCCGTGGCCACCCGCCTGCACTGCGAGCGCCCGCACGGCCAGGCCGCACGCCAGTGGTTCTCTGCCGCTGGCGATATCTTGGCGTTTCTGCCGCTGGGCGGGCCGGAGGGCCATGAAGTGGCCGTGGTGTGGTCGCTGCCGGTCAGCCAGGTAGAAAGCGTCAAGGCGCTGGATGACGCGGGCCTGGCCATGGCGCTGGAATCGGCCAGCCAGGGCATGCTGGGTAAGTTGACCGTCTGCGCCGAGCGCGCCGCCTGGCCGCTGCAGCAGTCGGTGGCACGCCAGTGGTGCGGGCCGCTGCCAGGCAGCACAACGCAAGATTCCGCCCAGGCCAGAAGCTGGGTATTGGCAGGCGACAGTGCCCACGCCGTCCACCCCCTGGCCGGCCAGGGCCTGAACCTGGGCATGGCCGATATCGCCGCGCTGGCCCGCTTGCTGACCAGTGAAGATGCGCGCTGGCGCCGACTGTCGGACCTGCGCCTGCTGCGCCGCTATGAGCGCGAGCGCAAGGCGCGCCTGGCCCCCATTGGTTTGGCGATGGACAGCATTCAACAATTGTTTACCCGGCCCGAAACGCCCTTGCAGAGCCTGCGCAACTGGGGCATGCGCGGCTTTGAAAGCAGTGGCCCGCTGAAAACCTGGGTCACCCGCCAGGCCATGGGAGTGAACTTTTAGCGCCCTTCTGGTACAAACCCGTGTTCGGCCTAGGAGCCGCTTGTTAGTACCAAAATGTTAATAATTGCGGGGGTTTAGCGCTGTCCCAGGCCTCCAGGCTGCAGCGCCACGGCCTCCCGCCAAGACGGACATTGTCGTACCGCCAAGCGGCTTTCCACGCGTTGGAGACTGCCCAACGCCCAGGCTTTCCACTATCAAGATTCAAAAAAGGTTTCTCATGCGAATTCTCTCTACGGTGTTGGCCAGTGCGGCCTTGGCGGCCAGCTTCTCTGCCAGCGCGCAAGAAGACGTGATCCGCAAGTCGCTGGCAGAGCGTATCCCCCAGCTGCAAAAGATTGACGAAGTCAGCGCCACGCCCATGCAGGGCCTGTATGAAGTGCGCGTGGGCACCGACCTGTTCTACAGCGATGCCAAGGGCAACTACCTGATCCAGGGCGAGCTGATCGACACCCAGGCGCACCGCAACCTGACCGAAGACCGCATCAACAAGCTGACGGCGGTCGACTTCAACAGCCTCAACCTGAAGGACGCGATCAAGACCGTCAAGGGCAATGGCTCGCGCAAGATCGCCGTCTTTGAAGACCCGAACTGCGGCTACTGCAAGCGTTTCGAGAAGGACCTGCAAAACGTCAAGGACGTGACGGTCTACACCTTCCTCTACCCCATCCTGAGCCCCGATTCGGTCGAGAAGTCGCGCAACATCTGGTGCGCCAAGGACGCGTCCAAGGAATGGGCCAGCCACATGCTCAAGGGCACCGATTCGCCAGCCGCTCCATCGAGCTGCGATGTGACCGCCCTGCAGCGCAATATGGAATTTGGCCGCAAGTACAAGATCACCGGCACGCCGACGATCTTCTTTGCGGATGGTTCGCGCGTACCCGGCGCCATCAGCTCTGACGACCTGGAAAAGCGCCTCAAGGCCATCAAGTAAGCCTGGCGTTCTGCCACCAACCTCCCATCAGGCCCTTCGGGGCCTTTTTTGCGTCCGATGAATTCCTAGGTCGGCACGCGCCCATGCAATTGGGGCTACGCTTGCAGGCTATGACCCAAAGCGCTCCCGCCATGGCAGCCCATGCCATCCAGTACACCATCACGCCCATCGATCTGCATGCCCACCTCTACCAGATCGTGCTCAACATCCCCCAGCCCAAGGCGATGCAAAGCCTGTCGCTGCCGGTGTGGATACCCGGCAGCTACCTGGTGCGGGAGTTTTCCAAATCCCTGCAGAGCCTGAGCGCCAGCCAGGGCGGGCAGTTGGTCGACATCCAGCAGCAGAACAAGAACACCTGGGTGGTGGACTGCAGCGCGGGCGAGCCGCTCACGCTGAGCTACCAGGTCTGCGCCTATGACAGCTCGGTACGCACCGCCTGGCTCGACAGCCAGCGCGGCTTTTTCAATGGCACCAGCGTTTTTCTGCGCGTGCATGGCAGCGAGCCGCTCTTGCAGGTGCTGCACATCGAGCCGCCGGCCCAGCAGCCCCACTGGCAAGTAGCCACCGGCCTTACGGCTGCGCACACCAACCCCCAAGGCTTTGGCCGCTACCACGCCAGCAGCTATGACGAGCTGGTGGACTGCCCCGTAGAGATGGGGCCGTTCTGGAGCGCCGAGTTCAGCGCCCATGGTGTCGCGCACCGCTTTGTGGTGGCGGGCGCACCACCCAGCTTTGATGGCGCGCGCCTCATTGCCGATACGCAAAAAATCTGCGAGACCGAAATCCGCCTCTGGCACCCCCGGGGCAAGCCGCCTTTCGAGCGCTATGTCTTCATGCTCAATGCCATGGACGACAACTACGGCGGCCTGGAGCATAAGAACTCCACCGCGTTGATCTGCAGCCGGCGCGACCTGCCCCGCAAGGGCGAGTCCAAGGCCAGCAGCGGCTACATCACCTTGCTGGGCCTGATCAGCCATGAGTACTTTCACACCTGGAACGTCAAGCGCCTGCGCCCCATGGAGCTGGCCAGCTACGACTACGAGCGAGAGAACTACACCGAGCTGCTGTGGTTCTTCGAGGGCTTTACCAGCTACTACGACGACCTGATCCTGCGCCGCGCCGGCCTGCTGGACAACAGCCAGTACCTCAAGCTGCTCAACAAAACCCTCAACCAGGTGCTGCAAACGCCGGGCCGCCATCTGCAAAGCCTGGCCGAATCGAGCTTTGACGCCTGGGTCAAGTACTACCGGCAGGATGAAAACACGCCCAACGCCACCGTCAGCTACTACACCAAGGGCTCGCTGGTGGCCCTGTGCCTGGATTTGAGCCTGCGCCGTGAGGGCCACAGCGGCCTCGACCAGGTCATGCGCGCACTGTACAAGCGCTGCAAGGCCGGCCCCATGCGCGAGCAAGACTTGCGCGATGTGCTGCAGGAGCTCACAGGCCGCAGCTGGGCAGCGGACATCAGCGCCTGGGTGCATGGCAAGCACGACCTGCCTGTCGCCGCGCTGCTGCAGGCCCACGGTGTGGACTGCCAGACCGACACGCCCCAGATCGCCCAGCAGCTGGGCCTGCGCGTGGCAGAAGGCGCGGCGGGCATCAGCATCAAGGTGGTGCTGCGCGGCGGCACGGCCGAGGCCGCCGGCATGATGGCGGGCGACGAATGGATCGGCATCGAGCCGCTGCAGGCCAGTGCCGAGAGCTACGGCTGGCGCCTGCACAAGCTCGACGATCTGCCGCTGTATGCTGGCGACGCCCAGCAGGTGCTGGCCCTGGTGGCCCGCGACAAACGCCTGCTGCGCCTGCCACTGCAGCTGCCCCAGCGCGCCACAGAGGCACCCGCCAAAGGCCGCAAGAAAACCCCAAAAGCTGCCATCCAGACCGACACCGTCACCTTGTCTGTCACCGATGCGAATTTGGCCAATCTCTGGCTGGACGGGCGTTGATCGCTGTCAACGACCCGCCCACCTGCACCCAAAAAGCGCCATCTTGCAGCGCTTGCTGCACTGCCGCAGTTAGCTTGGTGTAGGATGCCTGTCGACATGCGGGCACCAGCTGGTCGCTGCTGCCTAACAACCAAGGAGATAGACCGTGGCCTATGAAATGATCGAAGTGCGCGTCGAAGCCGAGAAGGTGGGCATCATCACCCTCAACCGCCCCAAGGCGCTGAACGCGCTGAACGACCAGCTGATGGACGAGCTGGGCGATGCGCTGAAGAAATTTGACGCCGACAAGAACATTGGCTGCATGGTCATCACCGGCAGTGAAAAAGCCTTTGCCGCAGGTGCCGACATTGGTGCCATGGCCAAGTACAGCTTTGCGGACGCCTATGGCGGTGACTACATCACCCGCAACTGGGAAGCGATCCGCAGCATCCGCAAGCCCGTGATTGCCGCCGTCAGCGGCTACGCGCTGGGTGGTGGCTGTGAGCTGGCGATGATGTGCGACTTCATCATCGCCGCCGACAATGCCCGCTTTGGCCAGCCCGAGATCAAGCTGGGCGTCATCCCTGGCGCGGGCGGCACGCAGCGTCTGCCCCGCGCCGTGGGCAAGGCCAAGGCCATGGACATGGCCTTGACCGGCCGCATGATGAACGCCGACGAAGCCGAGCGTGCCAGCCTGGTCAGCCGCGTGGTGCCAGTGGACAAGCTCATGGAAGAAGCGCTGGGCGCCGCCATCATCATCAGCGGCTTCTCGCAACTGGCCGTGATGGCCGCCAAGGAATCCGTCAACCGTGCCTTTGAGGGCAGCCTCAACGACGGCGTGATGTTCGAGCGCCGCCTGTTCCACGCGCTGTTCGCCACCAACGACCAGAAAGAAGGCATGGACGCCTTTGTCAACAAGCGCCCCGCCCAGTTCAGCAACAGCTGATCGGGCACGGTCGCGGCCGAAGAACCGTGATTTGCACAAAACTTTGCAGATTCTTGGGCAGCCTAAAATTTCGGTATATAATTTCCTTCTGCCGGTCGTATAGCTCAGTTGGTTAGAGCGCAGCATTCATAATGCTGATGTCGTAGGTTCAAGTCCCACTACGACCACCAGGTTTCAAACCGCAGTGATTGCAAAATCACTGCGGTTTTTCTCTTTTCGGCATGGCCAAGCCCCAGGCACAATAGCCGGCATGCAAAATCTGTTCAGCCCGCTCACAGATGAAAGCCTAGCGCCCTGGGAGCGCATCGCCATTGGCCGCCAGGCCTGCGTGCTGCGCGGCTTTGCGCTGCACTGGGAGCAGGACTTGCTCAGTCAAGTGCAGGCCATGGTGCAGCAGGCGCCATTTCGGCATTTGCGCACGCCCGGCGGGCGCAGCATGCAGGTGGCCATGAGCAACTGCGGCGCATTTGGCTGGTACAGCGACCAGCATGGCTACCGCTACACCGCCACCGATCCCTTGAGCAGCCAAGCTTGGCCGCCCATGCCCGAGGCTTTTGAAGCGCTGGCCGCCCAGGCCGCAGAAGCAGCGGAGCTGCCCCCCTTCGCCCCCAATGCCTGCCTGATCAACCGCTACACCGTCGGCACCCGCCTGACCCTGCACCAGGACGAAGGCGACGCCAACCATCCGATCGTTTCGGTATCGCTAGGCCTGCCCGCCACCTTCCTCTGGGGTGGCGACAGCCGCGCCGATGCCACGCAAAAGCTGCCGCTGCAGCATGGTGATGTGGTGGTCTGGGGCGGTGTGGACCGCATGCGCTTCCACGGGGTGATGCCGGTGCGCGATGCGGTCAGCCCGGTGGCGCACCCCTTGTTGGATGGGGTGCGCATCAACCTCACCTTCCGCCGCGCCACTTAGACTCCCGGGCCACTGGCAGCACCACCCAGCTCCTGCGACAGACAATCGATAAAGCTGCGCACCTTGGGCGCCAGGTAGCGCCGGCTGGTGTAGATGGCATACAAGGTGACGGTGAGTGCCTCCCACTCGGGCAGCACCCGCTGCAGCTGTCCGCTGTGCAGATCGTCCTCCACCAGCCACGATGGCAAAAACCCCAGGCCCATGCCGGCACGCACCGCATGCAGGCTGAGGTTGGAATCATCGGACAGCAGGGCCGGCTGCAAATGCAGCGGCGCACTGCGGCCACCGGCCTGGCTCAGCTGTAGGGGGCTAATCGACACATAGCTGGGCAGCACGGCGGGGTGCTGGGCCAGGTCCGCTGGCTGCTGGGGCTGGCCTGCGCGTTGCAGGTAGGCGGGCGTGGCCACCAGGTAGAACGGCACCTGGCACAGCGGGCGGGCAATCAAATGCGGTGCGGGGTCAGACGAGGCCCGCAAGGCCATGTCATAGCCGGCGGTGGCCAGATCGATCTTGTGGTTGTCCAGGTGGATGTCGACCAGCACCTGCGGATAACGGGCGCGGTAGCGCGCCAGAATGCGCGCCATCTGCGGGGTGGCGCACCACACTGGCGCACTGATCTTGAGCTGGCCGCTGGGGGCCTGGTGGTGCTGGCCGATCTCCTGGGCGGCGGCATCCAGCATCTCCAGTGCCAGGCTGCTTTGGGCGTACCAGCGCTGGCCCGCCTCGGTCAGGCTGACATGGCGGCTGCTGCGGTTGAGCAGGCGCGCGCCCAGGCGCTGCTCCAGCTGGGCCACATGCTTGCTCACCATAGGCGCCGAGATGCCCAGGCGCTCGCCGGCCTGGGCAAAGCTGCCGTTATCCACCACCGCCTGGAACACCTGCATGCTGGTGAGCTGGTCCATAGTTTCTTAACAGGAAATTGATTGCTGCATTTTAGCTACTTGGTTTCCTTTTGGGCATGTACTACATTGGAGACAAGGAGTTTTCAGCATGACCACCACGACCACCACAGCCCCCACCAACATCAGCAGCACCAGCGGCAGCCGACTGCCCGTGTACTTCATCTCGCACGGCGGCGGCCCCTGGCCCTGGATGCCCGAGATGCACGACCACTACGCGCAGCTGGCGGCCTCACTGGCCGATATGCCGCGCCAGATCGGCCGCACACCGCGCGCCATCTTGATGGTGTCCGCCCACTGGGAAGCCGATACGTTTACCGTGCAGTCCACGCCCCAGCCCGGCATGATCTATGACTACGGCGGCTTTCCGGCCCACACCTACCAGATCCACTACCGCTCACCGGGCTCACCTGCGCTGGCTGAGCGGGTCGCTGGCCTGCTGGGCCAGGCCAGCATTGCCGTGCAGCAGGATGCCGAGCGCGGCTACGACCACGGCATGTTCTCGCCCATGGCCGCCATCTACCCTGAGGCCAACGTGCCCGTGGTGCAACTGTCTCTGCGCCGGGGTTTGGATCCGGCCGAGCACCTGGCGCTGGGCCGGGCGCTGGCCATCTTGCGCGACGAAGATGTGCTGATCGTCGGCAGCGGCCTCTCGTACCACAACCTGCGCGCCTTTGGCCCGCAGGCCCGGGTTCCGTCCAAGGCCTTTGACGACTGGCTGGCCGAGACCATGCTACAGGTGGACAGCGCCAGCCGCAGCCAGCGCCTGCTGGACTGGGAAGACGCCCCCGCCGCACGCATTGCCCATCCGCGCGAAGAGCATCTGCTGCCGCTGATGGTGGCGGTCGGCGCCGCCGAGGCCGACCGCGCCGTGCGCATCTACCACGAGGAGGCCTTCATGGGCGGGCTGGCGGTATCCAGCTACCGGCTCGATGCCGCATAAACCACCTTGGGGCGTTGCGGCCCTGGCGACCCTTCCAAAAAAGTTGCATTGCACAACCATATGGATGTATATTGCAACCAACTACTGGAGAGCCCCATGGCAGCTGACACCCCCTTGGTCAACGACATTCGCAGCGCATCCCGCGCCATGGTGCGGGAGCTGGGCTTTATGGCCAGCACCCTGGCAGCCACGCCCTATTCCGCGTCCGCTGTCCATGCCTTGCTGGAGATCGATGCGCATGTCAGCGTCACTGCCGCCCAATTGGCGGAGTTTCTGGGGTTGGACAAATCCAGCGTCAGCCGCATGGTGGCCAAGCTCATCGCCCATGGTGAGCTGCAGGAGCAACCCTGCGCCGACGATGCCCGCGCCAAGCAGCTGCAGCTCTCGGCGCAGGGGCAAGGCACGGTAGCGGGCATACACGCCTATGGGCAAACGCAGGTGCGCAGCGCGCTGGCGCAGCTCAATCCCTCGCTCCAGCAAGCCGTGGCGCAGGGCTTGACGGCCTATGCCCAGGCCCTGCAAGCGCACCGGCTGGGCAGCACTGCCGGTCAGACATCCTCCGCCACCTCAGCGACCAGCAGCATCCAGATCCACAGCGGCTACCGCCCGGGCGTCATTGGCCGGGTAGCGGAGATGCATGCCGTTTTCTATGCCCGGCACTGGGGCTTTGGGCCATTTTTTGAAAGCCAGGTGGCCTCGGGCATTGCCGAATTCAGCGGTCGCCTGGGCGAGCCCTGCAACCAAATCTGGACGGCGGTGCACAACGACCGCATCGTCGGCTCCGTCGCGATTGACGGGCAGGATCTGGGCAACAACCAGGCGCATCTGCGCTGGTTCATTTTGGATGATGGCTGCCGCGGCGGCGGCGTGGGCCGCCAGCTGCTGACGCAGGCGCTTGCCTTTTGCGACCAACGCGGCTTTGCCAGCACCGAGCTGTGGACCTTCCAAGGGCTGGACGCCGCCCGCAAGCTCTACGAATCCCTGGGCTTTGCGCTGGTGCATGAGGAGGCCGGCCAGCAATGGGGATCGACGGTGGTAGAGCAGCAGTTCAGCCGCCGCCTACACGGCGCCTAGGCCCCGTATGCAGGCCCGCCAGCCCGCGCTGTGGGCAGCAGCCACCACCGGCATGCTGGTGGGTGCGGCCATGGTCTCCACCAGCGCGCTATCGTCCGCCGCCTCGCCGGCCAGCCTGGCGTTTTTGCGCTATGCCATCGGGTTGGCGATCCTGGCAGTCCCGGCCACTCTCGCAACCTGGCCACGCTACCGCCCCCGCGATGCATTGGCCATCGCCTTGCTCGGTGTGGCGCAGTTTGCCGTGCTGATTTTGCTGCTCAACCATGCGCTGGCGCGCCTGCCCGCATCGACCTGCGCCCTGGTGTTTGCCACCATGCCGCTGTTTACCTGGTGCCTGGCGGCCCTCACGGGGCGCGAAGCCGTCAGCCCCCGCAGGCTAACCGGTCTGGTACTGGCCGTGGGCGGCGTCACCGTGCTGCTGATCGGCAGCGCGCGCTCTGCCAGCAGCTTGGGCGGCGCTGGCGGCTTGGGCCTGCTAGGCGGATCAGGCATGGCCGCCTTGCTGGCCGCCACAGTGGTGGGGGCAGCCACCAGCATCCTCTACGGCCCCTATATGCGGCGCTACCCGGCGCTGCCCACCAGCGGCTTGGCCATGGCGGCAGCGGTGCTGTTTCTGGCGCTGTACTGCGCGCTGCAAGGCCAGCCGCTGCTGCCGGTGTTCTCTGCAGTGCAATGGGGCCATATGGTCTTCATTGGCCTGTCAAGCGGGCTGGGCTATTTTTGCCTGCTCTGGGCGCTGGGCCGGCTTGAGGCCTCCATGGTGATTGCCTTCCAGGCCCTGGGCCCCGTCACCGCCGCCCTGTTGGAGCTGGCCCTGCACCAGCGCATGCCGCCCCCCGCGCTGCTGGCGGCCATGGCCCTGGTACTGGCGGGCCTCCTCATCAGCACCAAGGCGGCCGCGCGCTAGCCAACCGCCTACGGCGCGTCGCCCATCGACCAAGCCCCAGTGCCGGACTGCGGCACCACCAGTGTTTGTAGAATGCGGCCTTCAGCCCCTGGATATACACCATGAACCGCTGCACCACACCCCACACACACCCACACCGCCTGCGACGTGCCACCCGCGCCAGCCTCGCCGCTCTGGCCCTTGCGCTGGGCGGCATCAGCGCCCTGCCCAGCCTGGCCCAGACCGCTACCTTTGCCCCCTTCCAGGGGCCGGTTCGCGCCTTTCCGCCCCAGGCCCTGCGTGGCAATCTGGTGGTCACCAGCCCTACCGAGGCGACCATCGACAACCAGGCCCTGCTGCTGGCGCCAGCCTTCAAGCTCTACAACCCGCAAAACACGACGCTGCGCCCCAACACCGTGCTGGGCCAGAAGCTGACGGTGAACTATGTGATCGAGAAATCCAGCGGCCGCGTGCATGCCGCCTGGATCTTGAACAGCGATGAAGCCGCCCTCAAGCGCGACCGGGCCGACAACGGCTTCTGGAGCGGACTCTTTAAATAAAACGCCCGGGCGCAGCAGCGCGGTCTGACCAACTCCGGTCAGGCGCTGCATGATGACCCTCGCATTCCCCCTGGCAGCAGTGCGCCCGCGAGGCGCCTGGATTTCTGCCGTATTGCCGTATTCCACCCAGGGCCTGCCATTGCAGCCCCCGGGCCCCCACGAGATTTGCACCATGTCCAAAAAAGTATTTATCAAAACCTTCGGCTGCCAGATGAACGAGTACGACTCGGACAAGATGGCCGACGTGCTGGGCGCCGCCCAGGGCTATGAATCCACCAACGACCCCGAGCAGGCCGACCTGATCCTGTTCAACACCTGCTCGGTGCGCGAAAAGGCGCAGGAGAAGGTGTTCAGCGATCTGGGCCGCTTCAAGCACCTGAAGGAAAAAGGCGTGCTGATTGGCGTGGGCGGCTGCGTGGCCAGCCAGGAAGGCGAAGAAATCATCAAGCGCGCGCCTTATGTGGACGTGGTGTTTGGCCCCCAGACCCTGCACCGCCTGCCCGAGCTGCTGAACGCCCGCGCCGCCAAGGCCAAGCCCCAGGTCGATATCTCCTTCCCCGAGATTGAAAAGTTCGACCACCTGCCACCTGCCCGCGTAGAAGGCGCATCGGCCTTTGTGTCGATCATGGAAGGCTGCTCCAAGTACTGCAGCTACTGCGTGGTGCCTTACACGCGCGGTGAAGAAGTCAGCCGCCCGTTTGAAGACGTGCTGGTGGAAGTGGCCGGTCTGGTCGAGCAAGGCGTGAAAGAAATCACGCTGCTGGGCCAGAACGTGAACGCCTATCTGGGCAAGATGGGCGACACCAGCGAGGTTTGCGACTTTGCGCTGCTGCTGGAATATGTGTCCGAGATTCCCGGCATTGAGCGCATTCGCTACACCACCAGCCACCCCAACGAGTTCACGCCCCGCCTGATCGAGGCTTACGCCAAGATTCCCAAGCTGGTCAGCCACCTGCACCTGCCCGTTCAGCACGGCAGTGACAAGATTTTGATGGCCATGAAGCGCGGCTACACCGCTATGGAATACAAGAGCACGATTCGCAAGCTGCGCGCCATTCGCCCCGATCTGGCGATGAGCAGCGACTTTATCGTGGGCTTCCCCGGCGAGACCGAAGAAGACTTCCAGAAGATGATGAAGCTCATCCATGACCTGCGCTTTGACAACTCCTTCAGCTTCATCTTCAGCCCCCGTCCGGGCACACCGGCCGCCAACCTGCCCGATGACACCCCTTACGAGGTCAAGCTGCGCCGCCTGCAAGAGCTGCAGGCCGTCATCAACACCAACATCAAGGACATCAGCGAAGAGCGCCTGGGCACCGTGCAGCGCCTCTTGGTGGAAGGCAAGTCCAAGCGCGACAATGGCGAGCTGATGGGCCGCACCGAATGCAACCGCGTGGTCAACTTCCCCGGCCAGGAGCGCCTGATCGGCCAGATGGTCGATGTGCGCATCACCGAGACCATGACTTACACGCTGCGCGGCGAGGTACTGATCACCCACTGAGTCCCGTCAATGGCCAGGCCATGCAGCGCTCGCCACCGGCGATGAAAGCCGGTAAAAATAGCTTGTTGCCTGCTTTTGTGGCCCACAAAGGCCATACCCGCCTTGGGGGCCGTTAGCATGCAGGGGGCGCATGAGGGATGCGCCATTACTACTAGAAAGGCGTCATCACCATGGCTTCCGCGTCCGATCCAACCACCGCACTGCGCAGCGAGGCGCTCGATGCCTTCCTGGACCATGTAGAAGCCTTTTTTGACGCCGATGATGAGACGCAGGAATGGTCGGCGCGTCAGGCGGCGGCCGCCGAGCAACTGGCCTCGCGCAGCTTGCAGCCCGATGACCTGGACCAGTTGCGCCGCCTCTACCGGCTGTGGAGCATGGCGGGCCAGCCCGCGCAGGCACTGGCCGCCGTACAGCAGCACCAGGCCCGCCTCTTGCAGGACCTGGCACCCCAGGCCCAGCGCGATGCCACCCTGACCATGGCGATGATGCAGGCCGATGCCGCCGAGGATGTGGCCGAACTGCCAGCGGGACAGTACCGCAACGTGGTCGAAAACGCCATCGCAGCGGTGGAACAGGCCGGTGACCAGGGCGACCCGGACCGCGCCTGGCGGCATCTGGCACGCCATGCCCACCAGGCCCAGGCCCTGGATCTGCAAGAGCAGATCTACCGCAAACAACACCAGCACAAAAGCCAGCAGGCCGATCGCGCCCACCTCAGAGCCTGGGATGATGCGGTGCTGGCCACACGCCTGGGCCGCATCGAAGCGGCCAAAGGCAACCCCGGCGCGGCCCGTGATCTGGGCCACTACGCGCTGCAAAAACTCCAGCACGCAGCAGCGGGCCAGGACATCGACACCGATGACTGGTTGAGCCTGGGCGAGGACATCATTGCGCTGGCCCCCGATGCGCTGGCGCAGCACAGCGAGCTGGCCCTGGCCAGCCTGCCCAGCACCGCCTCGCCCGCCGCCTGGCGCGACACCCGGGCCCAGCTGGCACGCCTGGCTGCCAGCAGCCTCCACCAGCAAGGCGCCATCGATGCCGCCATCGCCAAGGGCCAGGAAGGCCGCTTTGCGCTGGTGCGCGACAGCGATGACGGCAGCAGCGCGCAACTGATCGACTGGCTGGTGCAAGCCGCCCGCCTTCCCGAGGCAGCCCACATGTGCTTTGAGAGCACCTTGCACAGCCGCCCCGCATCGCGCGAAGCGGCCTGCCGCCAGGCGCTGGCCCACCTGGGCGAATCGGACGGCGCGCCCTACTGGGCCTTGAGCCTGATGGCCGCCAGCCAGGATGAAGACCTGGCCGAGTTTTTGCCCGCCGACATGGATGCCGACCAGGCCTTTGCGCACTACAGCGCTATCGTGCAGCAGCAGTCGCTCAACCACCCGATGTGGCGCCTGCTGCAGGGCAACCATTTGTTCGAGCAACAGGACTATGCGCAGGCCTTGCCGCTGCTCGAAACCCTGGCCGAACGCCCCCAGTACGCCAATGGCGAGCTGGCCTACCGCCTGTTTGTCTGCCGCGCCCGTGTGGCCGGCCTGGCCAACGCGCTGCAGTCGGCCTATATCCGTTGCGACAGTGGCAGCTGGTGCTATGCGATGGGCGTGCAGCTGGATGATGACGAGGCGCTGATGAAAGCCATCGGCATGGAAGGCGACGCGCTGCCCGCCGACTGGCCCTATGACGAGCTGCTGCGCTGGATCAAGCACTACTACGAGACCGGCCAGGCCCGCTTTGAGCACTGGTTTGCCACCGGCCAGGGCAGCTACAAGGATGGCAACCTGCACGACTACTCGATGCTGTGCAACAACCTGGCCATCAAGTACCGCTACAACGACGAGAACTACGACGGTGCGCTGGCCCTGCATGCCAAGGGCATTGCCACCAGCCCCTTTGCCGAGCACTACAACGGCATCGTCTCCACCCATATCGACAGCGACAACTACGCCCAGCTCATTGCTGCGGCCGAGCAGCTGTGGCACTACAGCCGGGACAATGGCTACAGCCGCCACAGTCCCTGCGATTATTTCCCCAAGGTCGCCTATGCCCTCTACCAGCAAGACCGCAATGTAGAGAACAGCATCTGGCTGGAGCGCCTGGACGAGTGGTGGAGCCAGCTGGATGAAGACGAGCAGCGCAGCGAGCGCTATGACTACCTGCGCAGCCTGCTCAACCAGCTGGACTACTACTCGGCCACCCATGGCGCCGAGGTGCTGCCGCGCCTGCAGGCCTTGTTGCCCGAGCTCTACCAGCGCCGAAACCCCTACCTGCTGCGCCGCGCAGGCGATGCCATGCAGACCTCGGGCACGGACCAGCAGGCCCTGCAGATCTACCAGGAGGCGCTGGCCTACCCTCCAAGCGATGATGCGGCCGAGCGGGAGAAGCTGCAAAGCAGCATCGAGAAGCTCAATGCCCAACTGATCACCACGGTGCCTGGCGCGGCTGGCAGCAAACCCTGGTGGAAGTTCTGGTAGCCATGTCCATACGCAGCAGCACGGTATACCTGGCGCGCAATGTGGTCAATGCGCCCGAGCTCAAGGCCCGCATCAGCGCACGCAGCCGTGAGCGCGGCGACAGCCCCGAGATTGCCGCCTGGCTGCACAACCATTTCTACCGCTACCTGGTGGGCAACTTCAACACGCCGCCAGAGGCGGTGCAGGCCATCACCACCACCGAAGCACTGCAGCAGCGCTACGCCGCTGGCGCGCCGGCCTGGGCACTGGCCCTGCTGGCGCGCAAGGCTGGGCCCGAGGCATGGCCAGCCGAGTCCGCGCTGTGGTGGATCAGTCCCGACCATGAGAGCGTGCTGGCGCTGGAGCGCCAGCTGCTGGAGTTTTTGCAATCGCGCCAGGGCACCTCGCTAGAGGGCAAGCTCGCCCGCATCAACTGCCCGCAGGCCCTGGAGCGCTGGGCGCAGGAGCACCAGGCTTTCGAGGCCCAGCAACTGGCCGGTTGGCGCCAGCACCAGCCCCAGGCCATTCAAGCGGTGTGGCAGGGCAGCCAGGGCGAGTTTGTCGAGCTGCTGCCCGGCAGCGGCGTGCTGCGCGAAGAAATGGCTTATGAGAGCCAGATGATGCGCCACTGCCTGGGCCAGTTTGCCAACCGCCGCCAGCTCACGGGGGGCTACGGCGAGCACTATGCCGAGGGCTGCGAGCAAGGCCGCATGCGCATCTTCAGCTACCGCACCGGCCAGGGCCAGCCGCGCATCACCATCAATGCCTGGCTGCAGCCCGATGGGCGCTTGCGCATTGACCAGATCAAGGGCAAGCAAAACCGCCCGCCGATTGACCGCTACCGCGCCGATGTCATCGCCTTTTTGAACCAGCTGAACACCAGCGAAGACACGCCCGACGACGCCTTGGGCATGCGCCTGCTGCGCACAACCGGCACCACGCCGGGCTGGCATGCGGTCGAAACCTTGCGCAGCGAGGCCGAGCATTTGCAGATCTGGCAGCGCCAGCCCCGGCTGTTGGCCCATATTCCCCAGGCATCACCACTGCTGCAGTGGCTGGTGGCAGCGCATGACAGCAGCCTGCTCGCAGGCCAAAGCCTGCCGCCCGCGCTGGCCTTCAGCCTGGAGCAAGCCGGCAAAGCGCCGCCCAAAATGCCCCTGGGTACGGGGCCGGGGATACCGGGGATGGCGCCATGATGCAGATGGTCATCGCTCTGCTGGGGTTGGGGCTGGTGTGGCAATGCATCCGGGCTTTTCGCCGGCAATGGGGCAGCACCGCATCTGCAGCCTCGGCACCCGTCGCGCACTACCTGCTCACGCCCGAGCAGAACTGGGCGCTGGCTTTGGCACACCCCATGGCCTTCCATGCGCTCAAAGGCGGATTCGCCGACAGCGATATGCCCTCGCCCACCACCAGCCTGGCGGCATCCTTGCGGCCCATGGCCTTGCATGCCTTTGGCCTGCGCACCGATCTGGACGATGCCAAGGTGCGCGAACAATTGCCCGAGCGCTTGCGCACGCGCTGGTGGTGCCTGGATGTGGAGCGCCTGCAGGCCGGTGATGATGCCCGCGCCGCGATGGCCTTTGCCTGCGTGCGTACCTGCTTTTTTGTGCGCACTGCCGCCATGCTGGGCTGGCTCAGCCCCGAGCAGCAGTGGCAGCTGCTGCAGCTCAACGCCGCGCGGGCCCGCGATTGCTTTGCCAGTTGGCAGACGTTTGCTGAGGCCTATACACAGGGCCGCGCGCAGTGGGTGGCCAAGGGCCGGTCCGATGCGCTGGGGCGCAGCATCAGCCCCGAGGAATTGCAGCACTGGCTGCTGGATGCTTCGCACCCCTGGGGTGCCTACGCCTGGCGTTGATCCTGTTTGCTATGCCGCCGGTTATCTGGCCGATGAATAGGATCAGGCGTCAAAAATCGTGCGGGCTTCGGTAAAGCGGCGCGAGAAATAAGGGTTGGCCAGGCTCACCGTCTTGACCACGCCGCCGCTCGACGGTGCATGCACAAACTGGTTGTTGCCCGCATAAATACCCATGTGCGAATAGCGCCCGCCCATGGTGTTGAAGAACACAAAATCGCCGCGCTGCAGATCACCCCGGTCGATCTCGGCACTCACCCCCGCCCACTGCGCGGTGGTGCGCGGCAGCCGGCGGGTGGTGATGCCCTGGATCGCGTACTGGATCAGGCCGCTGCAGTCAAAGCCGCCTTCGGGCGTATTGCCGCCATAGGTGTAGGGCGTGTTCACGACCAGCATCACCCTTGCGTAAAGCGCCTCGCGCAGCTCGCCGCTCAGCCCCAGGTTGACGGGCACTACGCCGCTGTCCACACGCGGTGACGTCGATCTACCGCCTGCCGTGCGCTGCCCCCCCTCTTGCCGCGCCGTGCGGGGCGGCGAAGAACCACAACCGACCAGCAGCGCCGATGCCGACAACGCCCAGAGCAAAAAGGGACGGCGCGCAGCCGCGTCGTGGTGGTGCATGGTCTCCCCCTTGGATTCAGGCAGCAAAAAATTCATAAAGCATATTATTCACAGTTTCATGCAAGTTTGTGAAATGTATTGGTATTTGTCGATGAGGAACCGCTTTCTCGCATTTTTACCCATTTGTCAAACGTGCTGAATACCCGGAATGCCCAACTATTCTGCTTTCAGAGGGAGAAGACTACAATTTGTGTCGTAAGCATAGAAAACAAGCATCCTTCTCTGAAAGGACACCCCCATGGTGCAATTCTCCAGACGCCAGTTCATGAAAGTGACTGGTTCGACTCTGGCGGGTTCCAGCCTGGCCGTGATGGGCTTCTCGCCCGCCACCGCGCTTGCTGGAGTCCGTCAGTACAAGCTGGTCGGCAGCACAGTGACACGGCAAACCTGCACGTATTGCTCTGTTGGCTGCGGCATTTTGATGTACTCGCTGGGCGATGGCGGCAAGAACGCCAAACTCTCGGTGATCCACGTCGAAGGCGACCCCGACCACCCCGTCAACCGCGGCACCCTGTGCCCCAAGGGCGCATCGCTGCTGGACATCGTCCACAGCCCCAACCGCCTGCTCTACCCCGAATACCGTGCGCCCGGCTCCAACGAGTGGAAGCGCCTGTCCTGGGATGAGGCCCTGACCCGCATTACCAAGCTGCTCAAGGACGATCGCGACGCGAACTTCCTGGAGAAGACCGATGATGGCCTGACGGTGAACCGTTGGACATCGACCGGCATGCTGGCCGCATCGGCTGCCAGCAACGAGGCCGGTTACATCACCTACAAAGTGGCCCGCTCTTGGGGCATGTTGGCATTCGATAACCAAGCACGTGTCTGACACGGCCCGACGGTGGCAGGTCTTGCCCCGACGTTTGGCCGTGGAGCGATGACGAACCATTGGGTCGACATCAAGAACGCGGACGTTATTTTGATCATGGGCGGCAATGCCGCTGAAGCCCACCCCTGCGGCTTCAAATGGGTGACCGAGGCGAAGGAGCACAACAAGGCTCACTTCATGGTGGTCGACCCACGCTTTAACCGATCGGCTTCGGTGGCGGATTTCTACGCCCCTATCCGCTCCGGTTCGGACATTGTTTTCCTCGGCGGTGTGATCAACTACCTGCTGAGCAACGACAAGATCCACCACGAGTACGTGCGCAACTACACCGACTTCACGTTCATCGTGCGGGAAGACTTTGCGTTCGACGAAGGCATCTTCTCGGGCTACAACCCCGAAAAGCGCACCTACGACAAGGCCAGCTGGGACTACGAACTGGGCGAGGACGGTTACGTCAAGACCGACCCGAGCCTGCAGCACCCGCGCTGCGTCTACCAATGGCTCAAGCGCCATTACGCCAGCTACACGCCTGAGAAGGTCGAGAGCGTTTGCGGCACGCCCCAGAAGAAGTTTCTGCATGTTTGCGAAAAGCTCGCATCGACGGCAGAGGCCGGCCGCGCCGCGACCATCCTGTACGCGCTGGGCTGGACCCAGCACTCGACCGGCGCGCAGATTCTGCGTACCGGTGCCATGGTGCAGCTGCTCCTGGGCAACATCGGTGTGGCCGGTGGTGGCATGAACGCCTTGCGCGGTCACTCCAACATCCAGGGTCTGACCGATCTGGGCCTGCTGTCCAACGCGCTGCCCGGCTACCTGACACTGGCCAACCAAGGTGAGCAGGACTACCAGAAGTACATCGACGCGCGTACGCAAAAGCCTTTGCGTGCCAACCAGATGAGCTACTGGCAGAACTACCCCAAGTTCCACGTGAGCCTGATGAAGGCCTTCTGGGGACCGGCGGCGACCAAGGAAAACAACTGGGGCTACGACTACCTGCCCAAGCTCGACAAGCAGTACGACATGCTGCAGATCTTCGAGCTGATGAACGAGGGCAAGGTCAACGGCTATATCGCCCAGGGTTTCAACCCGCTGGCGGCGTTGTCCAACAAGAGCCGCGTGCGCAACGGTCTCGCCAAGCTCAAGTTCCTAGTGATCATGGACCCGCTGGCCACCGAGACCTCGGAGTTCTGGAAGAACTACGGCGAGTACAACGACATCGACACCGCATCGGTGCAGACCGAGGTCTTCCGCCTGCCCACCACCTGCTTTGCAGAAGAGGATGGTGCGGTCGTCAGTTCTTCGCGTGTGCTGCAGTGGCACTGGAAGGCCTCCGAGCCCCCAGGCGAGGCCAAGACCGATATCGCGATCATGTCGGCACTGCACCTGCGCATGAAGGCAGCCTACCAGCAGGACGGCGGCAAGTTCCCCGATCCCATCCAGAACCTGTGGTGGCCTTATTCGCAGCCCGCGCACCCTTCGTCCGAAGAGATTGCCAAGGAGTACAACGGCCGCGCACTGAGCGACCTGACAGCACCGGATGGCAAGGTCTTGCGCCCTGCCGGCCAGCAGCTGTCCGGTTTTGGCGAGCTGCGCGACGATGGCACCACGATGAGTGGCTGCTGGATCTGGGCGGGCAGCTGGACCGAGGCGGGCAACCAGATGGGCCGCCGCGACAACAGCGACCCGACCGGTATCGGCAACACACTGAACTGGGCCTGGGCCTGGCCGGCCAACCGCCGCGTGCTGTACAACCGTGCATCGGCGGATCTGGAAGGCAAGCCCTTCAACCCCAACCGCCCACTGATCCAGTGGAACGGCAAGACCTGGGGTGGCGCGGACGTGCCCGATTACGGCCCGACCATCAAGCCCGAGACAGGCACCGGCCCGTTCATCATGAACCCGGAAGGGGTAGCACGCTTTTTTGCCCGCAAGGGCATGAACGAAGGCCCGTTCCCCACGCACTACGAGGCATTTGACAACCCGCTGGGCTACAAC
>JAVWTB010000006.1:0-230889 GCA_036667955.1 Comamonas sp. | reverse complement strand
GCCACTGCGCCGGCCTGCGCAACAGCCAGCAGCTGGGCGACTATGTGCTGGCCCATGCCTATGTGCGCGAGGACCATGTGCTGGACGAAGAGCTGCCGCTGTGGGTGCCCATCCCCGCGCTGGCCGAAATCCAGGTCGCCCTGCAGCAGGCCGTGGCCGACGTGACCCAGGTGCCCGAGGACGACCTCAAGCGCTTTATGCGCACGGGCACTGTGGCCAGCACTGACAACCGCAACTGGGAGCTGCTGCCCGACAACACGCCCCAGCGCCGCTTCAGCCAAAGCCGGGCCGTGGCGCTGGACATGGAAAGCGCCACCATTGCCGCCAATGGCTTCCGCTTCCGCGTGCCCTACGGCACCTTGCTGTGCGTGAGCGACAAACCACTGCACGGAGAGATCAAACTGCCCGGCATGGCCAACCACTTCTACCGCGAGCGGGTAGACCAGCACTTGCGCATCGGCATGCGGGCGGTCAATATTCTGCGCGAAGGCGGTGTGGACCGGCTGCACAGCCGCAAACTGCGCAGTTTTGCCGAGGTGGCTTTCCAATAAGCTGCGCGCCCAACAAGCCCTCTGCAGAGGGCCCTACTCCAATGCCAGCACAAGCGTGCTGGCTTTTTTACTTATGGGGAACTACCTAACTGCAAACCCTGTGGATAACTGGCCGCCTCACTTCCACAATGGTCGGCGGGCCGTAAAGAAGCCTTTGCGCCCGCACCATAACAACCAGGAGACACAGTGACAACAGCCATCCTCCCTCCACTCAGGCGCTTTATCCCTCTAACGGCCGTCGCCAGCGCGGCCCTTGCACTGTCCGCTTGCGGCAGCGGCGGCTCCCACAGCTTTAACTTTGACGAGGCCAGCCTGGCGCTGGCCAAGCAGCAGGTGGCCGCCAGCCAGATCGGCCTGCCCACCAGTGGCGCCACGGTGACCTCGACCGAAAAGCCAACGGCCGCCACGGGCGCGCAGCCCCCGGCATCGGTGCGGGCCAATATCTCGATCGCGCCAGTCGACCCCGGCGCCCCCGCCATCAAGATGGGCCTGCTCTTGCCCAAGGAGTGGAACGGCAAGGTGGTGATGGTGGGCGGTGGCGGCTACAACGGCGTGATGCCCGGCCTCTACAGCTACCCCGCGGCCCCCGCCAGCCAGGGCGCCTACCCGCTGCTGAACCAGGGCTATGCGGTGTTTGGCAGCGACTCGGGCCACCAGGCCGGCGCAGCTGGCAGCCGCGATGGCAGCTTTGGCACCAATGACGAGGCGGTGGCCAACTTCTCGGGCGCTGCGCTCAAAAAGGTCAGCGACGTGGCCGATGTGCTGGTCACCCGCTTTTACGGCAGAAAGCCGGACAAGCGCTACTTCATGGGCGGCTCCACCGGCGGGCGCGAGGCCTTGGCCGTAGCCCAGAAATGGCCGTCAGACTGGGATGGCGTGGTGGCCTGGTACCCGGCCTGGAACGCCGCCAGCCTGGATCTGCAGTTTGGCCGCATCAGCCGCGCCTTTGCCCAGCCGGGCGCCTACCCCAGCCTGGGCCAGCGCAAGCTGCTGCGCCAGGCCGCGCTGGAGAAGTGCGATGCGCTCGACGGCGTGCAAGACGGCGTGGTCAGCAATGTGGCCGCCTGCAACAGCCAGTTTGACCCGGCCACCGCCACCGTGGGCGGCAAGCCACTGCGCTGCGCCAGCGGCGCCAACCAGGACGGCTGCCTGTCGGACGCGATGATCAGCGCGCTCAAGACCTACAACAGCGAGATCCGCTTCAGCGCCCCACTGGGCAGCGGCGAGACGCAGTACCCCGGCTTCAACGTCTGGGGCTCGGAGCTGGGTGAGGAAGGCAGCAGCCCGCTGCAACCCACCGTCAACCTGCTGGCGATGAACACCACCGCCCCCGCCAGCCCCGCGCCGCTCACGGCCCCTTACTGGGCGGTGTTCTGGGACCAGTGGGTGCGCTACTTTGTGACCCGCGATGCCAACTTTGATGCGCTCTCGCTCGACCCACAAAACCCCGGCGCCTGGACGGACCGCATCAACCAGCTCACCAAGCTGCAGGACATCAACAGCACCGACCTGTCCGCCTTCAACAAGCGCGGCGGCAAGCTGCTGATGGCCCATGGCACGGCCGACGTGCTCGTCAGCACCCGCGCCACCGCGCAGTACTGGCAGCGCCTGGAGCAGACCATGGGCGCGCCTGCCGTCAAGAGCTTTGCCCGTTACTACGAAGTGCCCGGCTACGGCCATGCGGCCAGCACCGCCTTCAATGCCAACTGGGATTCGCTCAAGGCGCTGGACCAGTGGGTGACTGCTGGCACCGCCCCGGGTGCCCAGGTGGTCAGCGACACCGCTGGCGTGCCAGGCCGCACCCGGCCGCTGTGCGAGTACCCGACCTGGCCGCGCTACAAGGGCAGTGGCGATGTGAATGTGGCGGACAGCTATAGCTGCCAGTCCAACTAAAAACCACCGCACCAAGCAAACCCCAAACAAAAGCTGCTGGACGCCCTGCAAGGGCAGCCAGCAGCTTTTTTATCGAATCAATCTCACGCGGGGCTGAGCGGTCGCTCAGCAGCCGCTTACTCCGCCACGCGGGGCTTGACCAGCGCAGCGGCCTTTTTGGCATTGTCGCGCGCCGCATCGGTATCAGCAGCACGGGCCAGCGCCACACCCATGCGGCGGCGTGCAAAGCTCTCGGGCTTGCCAAACAGGCGCACGTCGGTGCCGGGGATCTGCAAGGCCGCATCAACACCGTCAAACACAATGCCCTGGGCATCCACACCGCCGTAGATCACGGCGCTGGCGCCAGCGGTCTTCAGGCTGGTGTCCACGGGCAGGCCCAAAATTGCGCGGGCATGCAGCTCGAACTCGTTTTGCCACTGGGTGATCATGGTCACCATGCCGGTGTCATGCGGGCGGGGGCTCACTTCGCTGAACCAGACCTGGTCGCCCTTGACGAACAGCTCTACGCCGAACAGGCCCAGGCCGGCGGGCTCGCCGTTCAGGCCGGTGCCCAGGTCGCTGGTGATGGCGCGGGCAATATCTTGCGACAAGGTCAGCGCAGCGGGCGCCATGCGCGCAGGCTGCCAGCTTTCCACATAATCGCCCTGCACCTGCACATGGCCGATGGGCTCGCAGAAATGGGTCTCGATTTGGCCGGCCGCATTCTTGGCGCGCACGGTCAGCAAGGTGATTTCGTAGTCAAAGTCGATAAAGCCCTCGACGATGATGCGGCCGCCCTGCACGCGACCGCCTTCCATCGCGTAGTTCCAGGCCTTTTCCACATCGGCCGGGCCATCGATCTTGCTCTGGCCCTTGCCCGAGCTGCTCATCACCGGCTTGACCACGCAGGGGTAGCCAATGCCGCCGTCGATAGCCGCTTGCAGCTCGGCCAGGCTGTCGCAGAATTGGTAGGGGCTGGTAGGCAGGCCCAGGGTTTCGGCGGCCAGGCGGCGAATGCCTTCACGGTCCATCGTCAAGCGGGTGGCGCGGGCGGTGGGCACCACACGCACGGTGCCAGCCGCCTCCAGCGCCTGCAGCGCGGGGGTGGCAATGGCTTCGATCTCGGGCACCACCATGTCCGGCTTTTCGGCCTCAATCAGTGCCGCCAGCTGGGCGGGATCGCTCATCGTGATGGTGCGGGCATGGTGGGCCACCTGGTGACCGGGTGCGTTGTCATAGCGGTCCACCGCCACCGTCTCCACGCCCAGGCGCTGCAAGGCAATCAGCACCTCCTTGCCCAGCTCGCCGCTGCCCAGCAGCATGACTTTGGTTGCGTTCTTGGTGAGCGGAGTGCCGAAGGTGGTCATATCAGGTCGTGTCTACAAAGGGCTGCGGCGCAGCGATGGGGGGCATTTTAGAACCCCCGCCTATCCCCCCGCAGCGTGTCACCGAGTTTGTGTGGCAGTGCACCACCTGCCGCTATGATCCTGCCACCGGGCTTGCCGATAGGCACTGCAGGGCGGATGCAGGCCAGCCCCTCTCCCAGCAACAGGACCCAAGGAAGACAGATGACGATCCAGACCGTAGGCGTAATTGGTGCAGGCACCATGGGCAACGGCATTGCGCAGACCTGCGCAGTGGCGGGGCTGAATGTGGTGATGGTGGACATTTCGGAGGCCGCCGTACAAAAGGGCTTGGCAACGGTGGGCAGCAGCCTCGACCGCCTGATCAAAAAGGAAAAGATCAGCGACGCCGACAAGGCCGCCGCCCTCACGCGCATCCAGGGCAGCACCCGCTACGAAGACCTGCAAAAGGCCCAGCTGGTGATCGAAGCGGCCACTGAGAACTACGAGCTCAAGCTCAAGATCTTGAAACAAGTGGACGCGCTGCTGGACCCCGCCGTGCTGCTGGCCTCGAACACCTCGTCGATCTCGATCACCCAGCTGGCAGCGGCCACCGGGCGCGCCGACAAGTTCATCGGCATGCATTTCTTCAACCCCGTGCCGATGATGGCGCTGGTAGAAGTGATCCGGGGCCTGCAAACCAGCGATGCCACGCACGATGCGGTTAAAGCAATGGCGGAGACCTTGGGCAAATCGCCGATCACCGTGAAAAATTCGCCCGGCTTTGTGGTCAACCGCATTTTGGTGCCGATGATCAACGAGGCCTTCTTTGTGCTGGCCGAAGGCATTGCCTCGGCTGAAGACATCGATGCCGGCATGAAGCTGGGCTGCAGCCACCCGATTGGCCCGCTGGCTCTCGCCGACATGATCGGCCTGGATGTCTGCCTGGCCGTGATGGAGGTCTACCTGAAGGACTTTGGCGACAGCAAGTACCGCCCCTGCCCGCTGCTCAAGGAAATGGTCGCCGCCGGCCAGCTGGGCCGCAAGACCGGCAAGGGCGTTTACAGCTACGCCTGATCGCGCGCGCCCGCGCTGCCCAGCGATTCCTGCCCCATGCCCGCGCCACGCCGCACCCCCACCTGGAAAAAGGCCCTGCCAGTGACTGCACTGGTACTGGCTCTGGTGGCTTGCATGGCGGGCTTTCGCATCTGGAAGCAAAACCTCGAAGACGCGCCGGTCGATGCGCTTTACCGTGACTACCTGGCCTATGTAGCCGCCCGGGTGCCGGCGGCCGATTTGCACCTGAAGCGCTACTACCAGCGCTACGGGCGCGACACGGTGGCCGCCCGCCACTTTCAGCCCATCTGCCGCAGCGTAACTGCGCTCGCAGACCAGCAGCCACTGGACCTGGGCGCCAGCGAATGGCATACCTTGGCAGCGACCTGCCGGCGCCACATGCGCGAAGACGACATCCATATCCTGCCCTGACCACAACACCACACACAACAGAGACAAAACATGCCAACGCCCAACCTCTTCAAAAAAGCCATGGCCGCCGGCCAGGCCCAAATCGGCCTGTGGTCGGCCTTCCCCTCGCCCTATATCACCGAGCTGCTGGCCGGCAGCGGCTACGACTGGATCATGCTCGACACCGAGCATTCGCCCAACGATGTACCCCAGGTGCTGCAGCAGCTGCAGGCGGTAGAAGCGGCCCTGCAGCCCCGCCCCACCAGCGCCGTGGTGCGCCCGGCCTGGAATGACCCGGTGCTCATCAAGCGCTACCTGGATATTGGCGCCCAAACCCTGCTGATCCCCTTTGTGCAAAACGCCGACGAGGCCCGCGCCGCCGTGCAGGCCATGCGCTATGCGCCCCAGGGCATTCGCGGCATGGGTGGCTCCATGCGCGCCAGCAACTTTGGCCGTGATCTGCAGTACGTCGACGATGCTGACAAGGAACTGTGCCTGCTGGTGCAGGTGGAAACCGCGCAGGCGCTGGACCAGATCGAGGCCATCGCCGCCGTCGATGGGGTGGATGGCATCTTTATCGGCCCGGCCGACCTCTCGGCCAGCATGGGCTACCCCGGCCAGCCGCGCCACCCGGTGGTCAATGCCGCGATCGATGACGCCATCACCCGCATCCGCGCCGCCGGCAAGGCGCCCGGCATCCTGATGGTGGACGAAGTCCGTGCCCGCGAATGCCTGGCACTGGGCGCGCAGTTTGTCGCCGTCTCCATGGACTTGATCCTGCTGCGCAGCGCCGCCGATGCGGTGGCGGCCAAGTTCAAGGACAGCAGCGGCCAGGTGGTGCAAACCGCCTATTGATGCAGCAGCCCCCAAGGCCGGGCCGATCACCCCCATGATTCAAATGGGTTTTCATTCACCCACACCGTTAAATTTACAACAGCATTCCGTCCATGCCTGATGCCACCGCCCATCACGGCGCACATCGCGCTGCTGCGTGACTTGCGGCTGACTTGCGGGGTGGGCCAAGGCCGGGTTTGTGGCCAATTTGTACAACCGCTTACTTGAACATTTGTGTTTGTCATTCAGCTGCGCTGGTGCTGTTGGTACTATGGGGGCGCGATGACTGAATGGTTTAAAACTATTGGAATAGACGACGCGATAGTTAATTTGAACGTCGTGTGCGTGTACGTTTGACCGATACCGGCCTGTAGCTGCAGCTGCAGGTAGCCACCATCCCCGTATGCATGCTGGAGCTCAGCCACTGCACGCTGGAGATGCAGCCAATGACCCGACAGATCCACCAGCTGCGTGGCCGCCTGGCTGCAACGCTCCCCGCCGCTTCTAGCCGAAGCACGTTTAACCTACCCTCAACCAGGATCTAAATATGACTACTCTCGAAAAAGTTCTGTACACGGCCAACGCACACACCACTGGCGGACGTGACGGCGCATCGCGCACCGATGATGGCCGTCTGAATGTGCAACTGAGCTCCCCCGGCACCAGCGGCCAGGGCACCAACCCTGAGCAGTTGTTCGCTGCAGGCTATTCCGCCTGCTTCATCGGCGCCATGAAGGCCGTCGCAGGCAAGCAAAAACTGGCATTGCCTGATGGCCTGTCCATCGACGCCGAAATCGACCTGGGCCCGATCCCCAATGCTTATGGCATTGCCGCACGCCTGAAGATCAACCTGCCTGGCATGGACAAGGCCGTTGCAGACAAGTTGGTGCACGACGCCGACCTGGTCTGCCCCTACTCCAACGCTACCCGCGGCAACATCGACAAGACCCTGACCGTGGTGGTGTAAGCCTCCCTGCTGATCGACTGACCAGCTCCAGTACGGCCGGTGCATGCCCTGCATGCCCGGTCTTTTTTTGCGCGCCCAGGTTCCAATGGGGCGTCACAGGAAGGGCGCACAATGGCAGCTATGCAAGACATTGACGACCACCCGCCCGGCCCGCAGGCCGACCACGCCTACGCGGCGCTCACTCCTGATGTGGTGCTCGATGCCCTCGCTTCCGTGGGTCTGTGGGGCGATGGGCGGTTGAACCCCCTGTCCTCTTACGAGAACCGCGTCTACCAGGTCTGGCTGGAGGACGGCAGCAAAGTAGTCTGCAAGTTCTACCGCCCAGGCCGCTGGAGCAACGAGGCCATCGCCGAGGAGCACCAGTTCTCGCAGCAGCTGGCCGATGCAGAAGTGCCCGTGGTCGCGCCCCTGCAACTGGGCGGCCACAGCCTGCTGCAGCATGGCGGTTTTCGCTTTTCGGTATCGCCCTGGCGGGGCGGGCGCCAGCCCGATCTGGACGACTGGGAAGTGCTTGAATGGGTGGGCCGCTTTCTAGCCCGCATCCACACCGTCGGCGAGGCCCAGCCCTTTGCGCACCGCCCCAGCATCAACGCCCAGGACTTTGCCCGTGAACCACATGACTGGCTGATGCAGCACGAGTGCATTCCGCTTGGTCAGCGCAGCGCCTGGAGCGATGCCTGCCGCCGCGCCACCGACAAGATCTGCGAGATCATCGACCCGGGCAGCGCCAGCGGCCACTTTGCAGCGGGCAGCTACCGCAGCCTGCGCCTGCATGGCGACTGCCACCCGGGCAATGTGCTGTGGGTGCCGCCCGAGCACCAGGGCGGCGGCCCGCATTTTGTCGACCTGGATGACACCCGCAGCGGCCCAGCGGTGCAAGACCTGTGGATGCTGCTGTCGGGCGACCGCCAGCAGCAAAGCGCGCAGCTGTCCACGCTGGTGGAAGGCTATGAACAGTTCCGCCCCTTTGACCGTCGCGAGCTGCTGCTGATCGAGCCGCTGCGCACCCTGCGCCTGATTCACTACAGCGCCTGGCTGGCCCGGCGTTTTGACGACCCGATCTTTCCGATCCACTTTCCCTGGTTTGGCAGCGAGGCCTACTGGCAGGAGCAAACCCAGATGCTGCAGGCGCAGATCATCGCCATGGACGAGGCGCCTCTCTACGTTTGATCGCTAGCGCCCAGAGGCGCTAGCAGCGGTTGTTCCACTGGCAGTCCGGCACTGTTTGGCCATCTGCGCCACGCCACTGCAGCTGGCCGCCATGCTCGCCAGAAGGCGGGTTGGCCAGGCCGGGCACCACCACCCCGGGCTGCGCGGGTGGTGCCGCCGATGCAGCCGGTTGTGCTGGCGCAGCCGGGTCATACAACACCGTGCCCGTGCCAACCCCCACGCCCACCTGGGCACCACCCACCGAGGTGCCCACACCAACACCCGCATTGCCGCTGACCTGACCGCGCTGGTTGACGCCCACGCCCACACCGACGGGGCCGACGCCCGTGCCCACACCGGCGCTGACGCCACCACTGCCCACACCCACCCCGACCGAGAACGGCCCGACCGGTACACCCACCCCCACATAAGGCGTGCAGGCGCTCAGTGCCAGCGCGGACAAAGCCGCCACAGTCAGGCTGGCCGCAACACGGCAGCGCACATGGGCAACGGATAAAACGGGCATGGAAGGCATCTTGGTCATGGCTATTTCTAACAGCTATTTCCGCACCGGCCGCCACACACCGGTATTGCAACCGCCACATCACCGTTTGTGGTCAAAGGCTTTGCTACTAACTAGAGCGATGATGCCGCGCTGGGCTGCCTTTGCCGAGCCTCCCTAGCTGTTTTTGCGTGGCGGCAAGGTGATGCTGATCTCACGCGAGATCTCGGGGCCACTCTCGGCAGGCCGGATCACCTGCTCTGGCGGGGGCGGTGGTGGTGGCCGTACTACCGTGGGGCGCGGCGCCAGCTTGGGCTGGATGTTTTTCTTCCAGGCCTCGACCAGCACCTCGTTGACGAACTGGCGGTCCAGCCACAGCCACAGCAAAAACGGCACCAAGGTCGGCAGCACGAGGCTGCCCAGCTGGTAGCCATAGGCCAGCAAATCCAGCTGGGTCTGCGATATCTTGAGCAGGCGCAGATCGATGTTGGTGGCCAGCACCATCTGCATGAGCAGGCTGGTCGAGATGCTGAAGGCCTGGAAGGGCAGCAAGATCACATAGCCCAGCACGGCACGCCAAATGCGGCCCTTGCGCCAGGCGGCCAGCAGCAGCGCCAAAAAGATGGGGAAGCCATAGGCATAACGGCCCGGGTCACCATCCACCGAAATCTCGGCCCAGCGGCCACCGGTGTTGGCATTGGCGACCCCCACCGAGGTATCCACCTCGATCTTGCCCGGTGCAATATGCACTTGCTTGACCCAGCCGGCAGCCAGGTCCAGCATGCCCTCCTTGGAGAGTACCGCCACCGGGTAGCTCATCCAGGGTGACAGCTGCACCCACAAGGTGGTCAGCACGATGATGCCGGCAAAGGCCAGCAGCGCAAATCGCTGTATCGGGTTCAAGCGCTTCATCCCTCTTCCTCTGTCTCAGCCCTGGGGGCCGTGTGCTTCTTGTGGTGCCAACGGAAAAAAGCCAGCAGTGCTTGCACTGCTGGCTGGTTCAGATCAGGCGGCTGCCAGTGTTGGGCCCGCCCCTGAACCTGAAGGTGGTAAATCGTCCGAGCCATCCTCGGCCCGCTTGGCGCGCTGGCCTGCACGCACCCAAACCAGCCAGACCACCAGCACGTCCAGCATGATCAGCGCCTGCCACAGGTACTCGTGGGCAAAGTTGAAGGCGGTCATGTTCCACTGGCCCAGGTAGAACAGGCTGATCACACGCACGATATTGACCGCTTGCACCGCGATAAAGCCGAGCACCAGGCCAATGAGTTTGTGGCGCCAGCTGGAGGGGAAAGCCATGATGGCCGCAAACAACACAATGCAGGCCTCGATGCCATTGCAGCCGGCCTCGATGGACACGCCAAAGTTGGTTGCATGGTTCCACAGCACCTTGCCTTCTGCCACGGCCGACTTGTCGAACCAGGTCACCAAAAAGGCGCAGATCTGCGCCAGCATCGCGGTCCAGGGCTCGACCAGGTGCTTTTGCACCCAGCTCAGCATATTGAGACCGAACAAAGTGAGCTGGAGCCCCAGAAATACAAAAAAGAAGCGAACCATGGTGCCTGCCTGCAGTCGTCGAAGTGGACGTAGGAGCAAATATAGCCGTTAAAGTTCTCGCCGGGTGTAAATGCCTCTGTCAACAACTGGTGTTCGTGCTGCCAATACGCACGTAAAAAAGCCGCGCAAGCTGTGCGCGGCTTTGGTTTTAGCGCCTATCGAGAGACTCAGTGGCTGCGGCGCCGGCCCAGACGAAGGGCGGCCAGGCCAGCCAATGCCAGGGCCATCAGCACCAGTGCCCCATCCGCCATGGCGGGAACCGGTACGGGCACGGGTTGGCCACCCGGTGGTTTTTCCACGCCACCCGTATTTTTGCCTGGGATGGTCGTGGTGGCCGAGCTTTCGTTGTTGCTCGGATCGGTGTCGCCGGGCAAGTCCACCACGGCGGTGTTGACCAGGCTGGCCGGGCCTTCCAGCGCGGCATCCACCGTGGTCTCCACCGTCAAAGCGACTGCTTCACCGACCGCCAGGGGCTCCAGCGCACAACTGAGCGTGCGGCTGCCCGCCTCAAAGCTGCAGGCCGGCGAGGCTTGCACAAAGACCAGGCCTTCGGGCAGCACATCGGTAACGCTGGCATGGCGGCTTGGCGACGGTCCATGGTTCACCACCGTCAAGGTATAGGTCAGCGCATCGCCTGCAGCCGCCTGTGCCTTGTCCACCACCTTGTTCAGCGCCAGGTCCGCCAGCGCCAAAGGCGTCTCGGTGCTGCTGCGGTTGTTGCTCTCGTCGGTGTCGCCAGGGCTGGTCAGGCTTGCGTTGTTGACAACGCTGGCCTGCCCCTGCGAGCGCGACAGCAGCTTGACCGTGAAGGAGAAGGCCAGTTCTTCGCCCGCATTGAGTGTGGCAATCTCGCAGCGCAAGGTACGCGATGCATCCTCATAGCCGCAACCTGCCGGTGCAGCACCTTCCAGCGCCAGGCCTTCGGGCAGCACATCGCTCAGCACTGCTTGGCCCTTGGTCAGATCGCGGCGCGGGTTGGCCGCTGGGTCTTCCTCGTTCTTCACCGTTAGGGTGTAGCCGATCAGGTCGCCCACATCCACAGCGGCCGTTGTCGACGAGGTCTTGGTCAGCGACAAGTCCACATAGCGCAGCTTTTCCAGGTCCTCGGGCGAGACTTGGGCCGGGTCATAGGTCGAGGTGCGGTCCGTGGTCTGGTTGTTCTTGCTGACATCCAGCCCTGCCAACTCTTCCACATCCGCGCTCACCACAGCACGGTGGTTGATGGTGCCGACGGCACGGCCATCCAGCAGCGATGCGGGCTCCATCGTGAACTTGATCGCCACCGACTCACCCGGAGCCAGCCAGGGGAAGTCACAGACCAAGGTTCCTGCGAGTGCGCCAGCAGCAGGCACCGCACAGCTGTCCGGACCAATGCGGGCATCGCCATTGGCCAGTTGCACGCTGTCGAGCGAGACAAAGCGGAAGTCGGCCGTCGAGCCTGGGGCCGGGAACTGGTCGATCATCTGCACGCCCGTTGCATAGGACTGCGATGCTCCGCTGTTGGTGACCGTGATCGTGTACTGGGTTTTGCCGGTATCCAGCGGAATGCCGTCGTTGGTGTGGCGCATATTCACCAGCACATCGACCTGGGGCCGGTCCAGCGGCACCGTCTCACGGGCGCTGTTGTTGGTCTTGTCGGTCTCTGGCGTGACGGATGCCACCACCACGCTGTTGTCCAGCTGGGCGGGGTAGTCCTTGGTGCGCGAGCGCAGCTGATAAGTCACCGTGTTTTGCGCGTTTTCAGCCACCGCATCGGTCCACGTACAGGTCATCGTGCGATTGGCCTCGGTGATCTCCAGCCCCGCCGCAAATGCGGCGCCACCGCTCAAGACACAGCTGCCGGCGGTGGTGCTGGGGGCTTTGCCTACCCAAATGCTGGCCAACGGCAAGCTATCGGTCACGCTGACCCGGCGGGCTTGCGAGGGGCCGCTGTTCTTGGCCGTCAAGGTATAGGTGATCGCCTGGCCAGCGGCAGCGCTCTCGGGCGCAGCCTGCTTGCTGACCGTCAGGTCGGTCAGCGCTTCCAGCTCCACCGAGGCTTGATCGCTGTTGTTGTCGGGGTTGAACTCTGCCGTGTCGGGCGAGCTAACGGTGGCCACATTCACGATGGTATTGGTCTGCGTGTCGTTGTCCTTGGGGTCGACATACTGCCGCGCCTTGATGACGATCACATATTCCACCGCCGGGTCTGCGGGCAGATTGCGGAAGTTGCAGGTCACCGTGGCAGACTTTTGGCTGTTATTGCCCGAGATGAGGCAAGCGTCCGACTCCGCGCCGTTGGCCGCGGGCATCGTTACTTCGGCCGTCAGATAGCGGTCATTGGCATAGGCACCCACTTTCAGCACGCCAGCGCTGTAGCTGGTCAACAGGTTGTTGATGGTGTCCGTCACCGTGACGGTCTTGGCCATTTGCAGGTCTTCATTGAGCGCATTGGCAGGCACATCGTTTTTAACGCGCAGCGTGTAGACCACCTCGGCACCCGAGGCCTTCGAACCAGCAGGGATCGCCGCTGACTTGCTGATCGACAGATCGGCCTTGGTTTCCGAGATGTTGACTTTGTTGCTGTTCACGATCTGGTTCAGGGGCGCACCGTCACGCCCCTCCATACCCGTCAACGCAGCGCCGTTGGCGATGGATGCAAACTTGCCGTTTGCCGCATCGATATGGGCCACCACATTGAGCACCAACTCCGAGGTGCTGCCAGCGGCAATGCCACCTTTGAAAGTGCAGGTCAGCAGTTTCCCCAGTTCAGTGGCTGTCGTGCTTTCTGGGCTGCAGACCCAGGGCGAACCGGCAGCAACACCCAGAAACTGCAGTTGGGGGTCGAGCTGGTCGGTCACCGTCATGGTCTGGCCTGGCAGCACGGCCAGCGGGCCATTGTTCTTGATCCGGATGGCGTACTGGTACGCTTGGCCGGAGGCGATCACCGAAGCCGAGGTGCTTTTGCTGACCGCCAGGTCGACCTTGTTGCTGACCAACACGCTCGCCTGCGCCTGGTTGTTGGCGCCCACATTGGCGGGCGATTCGTTGCTCGCAGACACGGTTGCCGAGTTGTTGATCACGCTCTCTGCTGCCACCGAGGACACATCCACCGACGCCTTGACCGTGATCTGCGGCAGGTTCGCTGTAAACGTACCGCTGAACTGGCAGCGGATGACTTGCGCGTTGTGGCTGCAATCCCACCCTGTTCCACTAGCGGACTCAAAGCTGACACCGGCAGGCAGCGTATCCGTCACCACAATGTCTTGTGGCGGCAGCTCGCCCGCCACCCGCTTGGCGCTGAGCGTATAGGTCACCGGCACTGCTCCGGCGGCTTGCTTGTCAATCACTGTGGGATTGACCGCCTTGGTCAGGGCCATGTCCAGGTTCACATTGGGCTGCACCTGAATGCGAACATCGTCGGTATTGTTGTCGGGGTCGGCATCCAAAAACAGCTGTCCGGTCGCTGTTTCGCCCGCGACTGCCACCACGCTCGCGACCTGGCCATTGCTGGTCTTGATCAGCAAGGGAACGCTGAGCGCAGGCAGATCGCTGTTGCGTGGCACGGACTGGCCTGCGGGCACGGTATAGCTGCAATTCCACACCGGCACGGGCTGGCCGGCGCTGGTATCTTCTGCCTTGGTACACACCCAGCCATTGCCCGTAGGACTGCCCTGGAACTCGGTACCTTCGGGCTGCGGAAAGCGCACATTGGCTTTTTCGCCGGCCTTCAACGCAAAGGCATAGGGCGAATCGGCATTGCGCACTTGGAGCTGGTAGTCGACCTTGTCGCCCTGGGTGTGGGTCGAGCCATCACCTGGGGCAAGAATATGCACCGACAAATCGGCGCGCTCATACGTGGTGATGGTGCGCTCGATACGGCTGTGGTTGGGGGACTCGTCGTTTGCATCCGGGTCCAGGTTGTCCGGGCTGGAGGCCGAGGCCTCGGCGGTCCAATCGGTGCCTGCGCTGGGAAGCTTGACGCGGAAATCGACTTCCACAAAATCCGTCGCCGTGACCCGTGGGATGCTGCAGGTCAGCGGAGCATTCGCCGCGATGGTATCGCCGGGCTGGGGCAGCGGCGCTGCGCAGCTCACACCTGGCGGCGCAACAATGCCTGCAAAAATGGCGCCAGCCGGCAGCGACTGCACCAGCGATACATTCGCCACCTCGCCGCTGCTGCCGTTGAGCTTGACTTTGGCACGGTAGACAAAATCCGCACCAGCCGGGCCATCCACAGAACCATGCTCAGCCACCGCGCCCGTCTGGGCGACAAAGGCATCATGGTTCACAAAAATGTCGTGTTGGGTCGACTGCGCACATGCAATCGCGGGAAGCAAGCCAGATACCAAGGCAACGGCAGCGCTGCATCGCATCTTTGCGAGCAGCGCCGGTGTCCGATAGGGGTGTAACACTTTCAATGTCCTGCAAAAAAAAGGCAAAGCTCCGCCCTCCCCGAGAAAACAGGGATAACAGCTTGCGTATTCAGTGGATGAAAGGACTACCGATTAAGAGGCGATGATCTTCCCGGCCATGGCCTGGACACCGCCATCGGTAGAAACTGGTCTTCAAGACCTCCTGTTGCATCAAACAACAAGGGGGCCGAATTTATCACCGGTGCTGATCGTATATATCCAATAAACTTTTAATAAAATTATTAGATATAAAGAAATGATGCACACAAACGATGCATAAGAACCCATAGTGTTTACAAACCACGGGGGCGCGCGCATCCATCCGCAGCCGCCTTCACAGCGGAAGACAGGGCGGCCAAAGGAAGCCGCAGACGGAGAAAAAATGCATGCCCCAAGGCAGCCTGGCAGGAGGCTGCACAGACAGTTGACGCCAAAAACATCAATTCAATATGATGATTTATTTGACAAATAAAAGAATTTTGGCGACCTGATCGCTGTCAGCATGCACTGGAGCGATGCATGATTTTCTTACGATTTGTTTCTTGTGCACATCCCGCCCTCGGTCCCGAGTTGGTGCCCACCCCCTCGTAAATTTTCATGCGCGAGGGGGCTCAGACAAGGAAAAAACGATGCATCTTGGCGGCCCTCTCAGCCACCCGCTATGCAGAAAAAACTATGCATCTGATATGTCAACAATTTTTAACAGCGCTTCGCTCGGGTATTTTTCTGGATTTTCACTTCTAAGTGAGTGCTTCCACCGCCGATATATCGACTCCGCAGGCCGCTATTCAAACCTGCGCATAAAATAGTATTCACCTCCATTGAATATCTTCGAATTTGTTTGGTATTAATGCAATAGCGCATATGACATAAAAAAAATCCCCGCCGGGTTATGCCAACCCGGCGGGGATTTCTGACGAAGTATCGCTTGCTTTACACCAGCAGCGCATTTACCCGTTTGACATAAGCGGCAGGGTCTTCCGGCAGGCCACCTTCGGCCAGCACGGCCTGGTCAAACAAAATCTGCGCCAGATCGTGGAAATGCACCGAGCCATCCAGCTTCTTGACCAGGGGGTGTTCAGGATTGACTTCAAGCACGGGCTTGGATTCAGGTGCGGCTTGGCCGGCTTGCTTGAGCAAACGGGCCAGCTGCAAGCTCATGCCGCTGTCCGAAACCACCAGGCAGGCGGGCGAATCCACCAAGCGGCTGGTGGCACGCACGTCTTCGGCACGGTCCTTCAAGGCATCTTTGAGTTTGGCCAGCACGGGTTTGAAGGCCTCAGCCGCTTCTTCTGCGGCCTTTTTCTCTTCCTCGTTTTGCAACTTGCCCAAGTCCACCGCGCCCTTGGCCACCGACTGCAGCGGGGTACCGTCAAAATCCTGCAGGTAGTTCAGCGCCCATTCGTCCACGCGGTCGGTCATCAGCAGCACCTCGATGCCCTTTTTCTTGAACACTTCCAGCTGCGGGCTGCTCTTGGCGGCGGCCAAGGTATCGGCGGTGATGTAGTAGATGGCTTCCTGGCCTTCTTTCATGCGCGCCTTGTAATCAGCAAAAGAGCTGTTCAGGCCTTCGTGCGTGGTCGAGGCAAAGCGCAGCAGCTTGGCGATGCGGTCCTTGTTGCCAAAGTCCTCGCCCAGGCCTTCCTTGAGCACCGAGCCGAACTCGCTGTAGAAGCGGCTGTACTTGCCTTCCTTGGCCTTGTCGTCTTCGCTGACCACATCGACCACGCCGTCACTGCCTTCGGCGGCAGCGGCCTGCGGCTTGTCATGGCGAGCCAGGTCTTCGAGCATCGACAACACGCGCTTGACCGAGCCATCGCGGATCAGGCGCACATCGCGGCTTTCCTGCAGCAGCTCGCGGCTCACGTTCAGCGGCAGGTCGGCCGAGTCGATCACGCCTTTGACAAAGCGCAGGTACTGGGGCATCAGTGCCTGGGCATCGTCCATGATGAACACGCGCTTCACATACAGCTTGATGCCGGCGTGCTTGCCCTGCTGGTACAGGTCAAAGGGGGCCTTGCCGGGGATGTAGAGCAGCTGCGTGTATTCGGTATTGCCTTCGACCCGGTTGTGGCTCCAGGTCAGCGCATCTTCATAGTCGTGGCTGATGGCCTTGTAGAAATCCTGGTACTGCTCGGGCGTGATGTCCTTCTTGGCACGCGTCCACAAGGCGCTGGCCTTGTTCACGGTTTCCCATTCGCCGGTCTTGACCATCTCGCCGGGCTGCTCGTTCTCGCCCTCTTTCCATTCTTCCTTTTCCATCAGGATGGGCAGGCTGATGTGGTCCGAGTACTTGGCGATCACTTCCTTGAGCTTGTAGCCGTTCAAGAAGTCCTGCGCATCGTCACGCAGGTGCAAGATGATGCTGGTGCCCCGCTGGGCGCGCTCGATCTGCTCGACCTCGAAGTCACCCATGCCGCCGCTGGTCCAGCGCACGCCTTCCGACGCCTGGGTGCCTGCACGGCGCGACTCGACCGTGATCTTGTCGGCCACGATGAAGCCGGAGTAGAAGCCCACGCCGAACTGGCCGATCAGCTGCGAATCGGCCTTTTGGTCACCACTGAGCTTGTCCATGAAGGCCTTGGTGCCACTCTTGGCAATCGTGCCCAGGTTGTCGATGGCCTCTTGTGTGGTCATGCCAATGCCGCTGTCGCTGATGGTCAAGGTCTTGGCCTTGCTGTCAAACGACACGCGCACTTCCAGATCGGGCTGGTCGCCATAAAGACCACTGTCGTTGAGTGCTTCAAACCGCAGCTTGTCGCATGCATCCGACGCGTTGGAGATCAGCTCGCGCAAAAAAATCTCCTGGTTCGAATACAGCGAATGCGTCACCAGGTGGAGCAGTTGGGCCACTTCGGCCTGGAAGGAATGGGTTTTTTTGGTCATGGGAGTTCGTCTTCTACAACACAAGTCAAGGGCTTATATGGGTGCGGGCCGCGCCGCTTCAAGGCGGGCTGCTATTTATTAAATGCTTATTCAGTTCATCTATATCCACGATAGATTTATCACATAGCCATCTCCGCTAGGGCCGCTTCGTATACATAGACAGCGCTTCAAATTACTTTACAAAGAGTGCCGCTCCACTTTGTCATCCTCTCTGACACACTTAACGTTAAGTATCAAATTTTGGCATTTGATTGATTCCACCCACACACAGCCATCGCCCACGCAATTAACTCTTGATTACAAATGAAAGTTGTTCACCTGCCTTCCTCAGACAGCGGAACTGGGCCATTCCAGTCCCTGCCGGGGCAAGCCATGTGGAGTTTGCTGGTGCTGGGGGCGGGTCTGCAGGCCGCGGCTGCGCAAAGCCCGCCAGAGGGCGCAGCCAGCGCCCGGGTGGAATCGCTCAGTCCCGCCCAGGCCGAACAAGCCAGGCTGCGCGCCACCATCGAGGCTGCACCTGCGGCTTATGAGGACAACTTCATGAGCGCCGATGACTTGACGGCCCTGCGCGCCGGCGCGGCCGATGACGTCGACCCCAACACCTTGCCGCTGGGAATGCGCAGCTGGGTGCTGGAAAGCCGCCTGGGTGTGGGCCAGTCCGATGCGGGCGACCAGGGCCGCCAGCGCGGCACCGAGCTGGGCCAGCGCATCCAGTACCGCCAGCAAACCCTGAACTACGGCGAATGGCTGCTGCAGGCCGATATCCGCAGCATGCATGGCGCGCAGGATGCCTGGAATGGTATCGGCGCACTGGGCTATGCGAGGCAATCAAGCAGCCAACGCATCACCCTGCGCAACCTGGCCATGCCGATCACGCCGGGCATCCGCATGGATACGACCATTGGCGACGGCTACAGCGAGCTGACCACCGGCCTGGGCCAGAACTACCGCCTGATGTTGGGCACCAGCACCTTGCGCGGACTGTCCACCCGTATTTATGGCGCGGACTTTGACATCAGCGCCGGCATGGGTGAGCGCGGCGACCTGCTGGGCGGCCCCTACCCGGGTTTTGAAAAGGGCCAGGGCACGGTGGCCTGGGTCGGCGCCACCCAGCGCCTGGGTGGCGCCTGGTATGCCGCCGGCCAGCTCGGCCAGGCCAACAGCATTCCGGCTGTGGATTACGGCCTCTGGAACAACGACGGCGCCGGCAGCAAGCGGGTGAGCAGCTGGGCCGCCGCGCTGGGCTATGGCTCACCCACCCAGCAAGACGGCGCACTGCGCGGCCGGCTGACGGCACTGGGCAGCAGCACCCGCAGTGATATGGCACAGGCACCGAGCGGCAGCGCGCAAGGCCTGTACCTGGAGGCCGACACCCGCATCGGGCGCTTTCGCCATGCCTGGGGTGCCTACGTGACCCGGCCCAACCTGCATTTTGGCGACTACCTGCTGCCCTCGGGCACCCAGGGCGCCTACTGGCGCATGGACCACAGCAGCAGCCGCCTGAGCTGGGGCACCGGGCTGGAGGCCGAGCGCACACGCCCAAGCAGCTGGCCGGTGCAGCAAGGCCAGACCCGCGTAGGCCTGAGCGGCCATGTGCACTACCAGCTGGACCGCAGAACCGCGCTGGGCGGCAACCTCAACCTCTACCAGACCCGCTATGACGGAGACGCGCAGAGCGCCACCGTGCAAGGCAAGATGCGCAGCCTCTATGCCTACGGCTTCTACCAAACCCGCTTTGGCGAGCTGCCGCGCTCGCGCTTCAGTCTGAGCCTGCGCAGCAACGAGCAAATCGTGCTGGGAGACGGCACCGCCACCGGCCGCGAGCTGCAGTGGGAGCAAGACTGGATTGCCGCACAGCGCGAAACCATGCGCCCCGAACTGACCACCACCCTGGGCTGGGCCGATGACCGCAGCAACGGCAAAACACAGCACTACCCCACCGCCGGGGTGCAGGCGCGTTACTGGGCGAGCAATACGCTGAGCTTTTCCGGCAACCTGCGCTACACCTCGCAAAGCGGCGGCCTCTATACCAGCCGGGGCCTGTCGGGCACCGTGCAGGCCGAAAAGCAATGGGGCAGCGGCTGGAGCATGGGTCTTGGCGTGCTGCTCAACCAGGCTCGCGCAGCCACCACCCAGGTGCTCAGCTGGACCAGCCCGCAAATCTACCGCAGCAACGACAAGACCGCCTATGTCTATCTGCGCTGGGAAGGCGGCACCGGCCGGCCTTTCGCCGTGGCCGGTGGCATGCCCGGCAATGGCAGCGGCAGCGTCGCTGGGCGCGTCTTCTTCGACGCCAACAAGGACGGCCGCCCCCAGGCCGATGAAGCCGGGGCCCAGGGTATCGAAGTGGTGATGGACGGGCGCTACCGCACCACCACCGATGCCGAAGGCCGCTTTTTATTCCCGATGGTCGGCGTAGGCCGCCATCAGCTCAGCATCACGCTCGACAGCGTGCCCCTGCCCTGGGGCACTGCAGACGGCGCGGTACTGGGCGTCGATGTTCCGCTGCGTGGCGAAGCCCACGCCGAGATCCCCATCACCAAGGTGGAGGACTGACCATGCAGCAGAACCCAGGTCCAGCGCACGTTGCCAGCAATGCACGGCATGGACCGACCTTGTGCGCCAACGCGCTTAGCTCCTCTCTCCTCTAGGACTTTGATATGAAACACCCAAAACTGAACGCCCTGGCTCTGGGCACCGCCCTGGCTCTGGCCTGCAGCGGCCATGCACTGGCTGAAAGCCAGTACGGCTACTCCTCGACCGGCACCGGCTCGGTGACGGCTACGGCCAAGGTCAACCTGAGCGTGGTCATCCCCAAGCTGATCTTGCTCAAGGTAGGCTCCAGCGCTGGCACCCAGGACACCGTCGCCTGGACCGCTTCGCTGAGCATCCCTGCCACGCCGACCATCCCCACCACCACCGCCAACAACACCGTGGTGCCCTGGGATGGCACGGCCCCAACGGTGACCACCACCCCTACGGGCAATGTGCTGAACGTGGCGGCCTGGACCAACGCCGGCTCGGCCACCATCAACTGCAGCATGGGCACCTGGAGCGCCACCGGCGGCCCGGCCAATACCAGCTTCACCGTCACGTCCGGCGGCACCACGCCCCTGCCACACCCCGGTGCCAACCTGGGCTCCTGTGCCTCTACCACCATCTCGACCAACACCTTGATGAGCGGCACCTGGACCTATGCGCTGACCGGCACGGCCAGCAGCTGGTCGGCAGGCACCTACACCAACGCCGTCACCTACACGGCCACGGGCGTCTGATGCGCAAGCGCGATGCAACCACCGCCGCGCGCGCCGCCTTGCGGGCAGCACGCGCACCGCTAAGCGCGGGGCTGGTGCTGCTCGCCTGCGGCATCAGCGTGCCTGCCAACGCCGTCATCACCACCGTCAGCGACACCGGCAGCAACTATGCGCTGTCGCTGCAGGTGGGGTCAGCGGCCGGCGTGGATACCGTGCAATTCAATGTCACGGGCAACAACGTGGGCCTCACGCCCGCGCCGGTGACAGGCTCTCCCGCCATCGATATCTCGGTCACGCCGATGCGTCCGGTCTCCACCTCGTCAACGGCCAGACCGGTCACCCTGCGGGTGGATTCCAGCACCGGCCTGAGCTGCCAAAGTGGCTCCTGCGGCGCCACCATCATCCCTTTCAGCAAGATCAGCTGGACCGCCAGCAACAGCAGTGGCGGCGGCGCTGGCGATATCCAGAACGGCCAATTCACCGGCGCAGCCAACCAGCAACTGGCCAGCTTCAATGCCAATGCCACCTACTGTTCTGCCCCGTTTTTGATTTTCTGCTTTGGCTGGACCTACCAGTCCAACGCGATGAATGCCACGCGCTTGACATTCAGCTTTGCCAACGACACGATCTACCCGGCAGGGACCTACCAGGGCACGGTGTATTTCACCGCGTCCATGGAATAAAGGAGGCTAGTCCATGCCAAGTTTTCGCGCTCCGTGTTTAGCCGCCGTTCTGGCCGCCGCATACGCCTGGGGCCAGGCTGCGCAGGCCCAGGGCACCCGTTTGGACGACTCCACGTCCCCCCGCTCGCAGGTCAGCGCCGATTTCCGCCAGGCGCAGATGCTGGACAACCAGACCATCAGCCTGCCCTTCGGGCGTGTCGAGTACCGCCTGGCCACCGCCGCCTACGTGGGCAAGCAGGCACGCATTTATTACGTCATCCCCCTGGCCGTGGCCGGCCTGCGCTCGCCCATGGGCATGCAAGTGCAATGGCGCAGCAGCGGCCTGTTCCAAGCGGGCGCCGGGCGCCCTGGTGACCGGGTCCTCGTCTGGAGCGGCGTGGTACGCGCGCCCTGGATGACCGAGAGCTTTGACCTGCAGCTGCGCATCGAACAGCGCCAGCTGCAGATCGGCCAAGGCGGCAACCTGCGCTTTGAATCCTATTTTGAAATCGAGACCCAGCCATGACCTTTTCCACCGTGCTGCGCCGTGCCCTGGCGCTGAGCTTGCCGCTCGTCACCTGCCTGGCACAAGCAGCCCCCTTCGAGATGGCCGTCTCCCCGTCGCGCTTTGAGCTCACGGCCAAAAGCGGCGAGCGCCTGGGCCAGTCCATCGATCTGCACAACCTGGGCTCGGCGCCTACCGCCTTGTCGGTGCGCACCCTGGACTGGAGCTACTCACCCGAAGGCCAGATCACCTACCACGACGAGCTGCTGCCCGGCAGCTGCCGTCCCTGGGTGGCGCTGGAGCGCCGCAGCCTCAAGGTACCGGCCCAGGCCAAGCAGGCTTTTCGCTTCCAGGTCACGCCTCCCGCCGATGCGCCGCGCGGCGAATGCCGCTTCATGATCGCCATCGAAGGCGTGGAGCCGGCCCAGCAGACCATCATCCAAAGCGGCGGCGCAAGCCTGAGCCTGCCCGTGACCGGCCGCATTGCCGTGGCCGTGTATGTGATGCTGGGCGGCGCCGAGCCCAAGCTCGAAGTCCAGCAGATCGGCATGCGCGATGTCGCCGGCAAACGCAGCCCCTCCATCACCGTGCGCAACACGGGCGACGCCCATGGCCGGCTCGACGGCACCGTCGACGCCAAGGATGCGCAGGGCCGCAGCTTTATGCTGGCCGTTGAGGGCACACCCATCATGCCCGGCCAAACCCGGCACCTGGCCCTGGTGCCCAAGGCCGAAGACGGCCAGACTGCCCTGCAGCCCAGCTACCCGGTCAAGGCCAGCGGCATCCTGGACTGGGACAAGGGCAGCTTCAAGCTGAACGCGGATTTCCAATGAACACGCAGCGCTGCCCGTTGACCCTCATGCGTCAGACACTGCTGCCGATGGTCCTGGCGGCCGCCTGCTCGGGGGGACACGCGGCCAGTTCGACCGTAGGGCCCAGCAGCAGTCCGACGCTCACTACCGCAAGGGTGGCGCTGAACTTCTCCATCCAGGTCGATAAATTCCTGTTCTTTCGCGTGGGCGACGGCGCCTGGCCAACACCGGGCGGCACGACCTCGCAGGTCGGCTTCACACTCAGCCCATCCATACCGGCCGTGCCCACCACCCCGGCTAACGGCAACAACACGGCCGTCAACTGGAACGGTACGGCGCCCACATTTGCGGTCGCCGCCAGCGGCAATGTGCTGCCCGTCGAGGTGCGCAGCAATGGCGGACAGGTCAGCGTGTTCGCCACGGTGACCACCGCGCTGACCAGCGGCGCCAACACCATTCCGATGAACATGGTCAGCATCACCAGCAGCGACGCAGCCCTGCCGGCACCCACGATTCCGGCCAGCGGTACCGGCACCAGCGTCAACATCACCGGCGGCGGCACGGGCACGGTCAACAGCCTGGTTACCATCCGTAATGCCAACTGGACCTTCGCCTACAACAGCGCCATCAGCCGCACGGCCGGCAATTACAGCGGGCAGCTGAGCTTCACCGCCGCGGTGCCTTGAAGGGGTTCCCAGTCCTGCTTTAGACGGCTTGGTGCATGGTTATTGGTTACGATGGCAATCCCATTTGCTTTCTGAATGATTTCGCCATGCCCACCAGCGCCGAACGCCTTGCCCACAGCCTGCAGACCCTGACCTCGCTGGGTGACGAGGCGCAGCGCATCTTCACCCAGCTCTACCCAGACGCGGCGCAAGAAGCGGCGCAGGCGGCAGACCAGCGGGCCGCGCGCGGCCTGTCGCTGGGGCCGCTCGATGGCAAGCTGGTCTCCGTCAAGGATCTGCTCGATGTCGCAGGCCAGGTGACCACTGCTGGCGCAGCCATGCGCCGCAAAAGCGCCCCGGCCACGCAGGATGCCCCCGCGGTACAGCGCCTGCGCGCAGCCGGCGCGGTGATCCTCGGCAAAACCAATATGACGGAGTTTGCCTTCTCGGGCGTGGGCATCAACCCCCACTTTGGCACCCCTGGCAATGCCGCCAACGCGCTGCACATCCCCGGCGGCTCCTCGTCCGGCGCGGGGGTCAGCGTGGGCCGGGGGCTGGTGGATATTGCGATTGGCTCAGACACCGGCGGCTCGGTGCGCATTCCGGCCGCCTTCAACGGTGTCACTGGCTTCAAGCCCACCCAGGCGCGGGTTTCGCGGCAAGGCGCCTTTCCGCTGTCCTTCACGCTCGATGCGCTGGGCCCTCTGGCGCTGACGGTGGCCGACTGCGCCGCAGCGGATGCCACCATGGCCGGCGAGCTCGCCCACCCCTTGCCAAAACGCAGCCTGCAAGGCCTGCGCATTGGCCTGCCCCAGGGCCTGCCCTGGACCGATTGCAGCGACGAAGTGCTGGCCCAGACCGACAGCGCCATCGCCGTGCTGCAGGCCCAGGGCGCAGCCATCCGCAAGCTACCCTGGCAAGATTTGATGGCCGCCCCCGCCCAGTTGCAAAGCGAAGGCACCCTCATTGCCGCCGAGGCAGCCGCCATCCACCAGCAAGCGCTGGTACACGAGCGCGAGGCTTTTGATCCGCGTGTGCTCTCGCGCATGGACAAGGGCCGCGCCTTGAGCGCGCCCTACTACATCCAGCTGCTGCAGCAGCGCCAGCAACGCATGGCGCAGATGGATGCCGCCATGCAAGAGGTGGACCTGCTGCTGCTGCCCACCATCGCCATCACCGCGCCGCGCATTGCGCCGCTGCTGCAAGACGACAGCGCCTTCTTCGCAGCCAATGCGCTGATTTTGCGCAATACCTCCATCTTCAACTTTTACGACCTGCCCGCCATCTCGCTACCACTGCCGCGCAGTGCCGCAAGCCTGCCCGTGGGGCTGATGCTGGTCGGCGCACGCATGCAAGACAGCGCCTTGCTGGCGATGGCCGCCGCTGCCGAGCAGGCACTGGCACAGCACTGAGGCCGCACGATGGGACGCGCAAGCCTGGTATGGACCGACGAGATGCTGGCCGCCTTGGGCAGCGACAAGGACGCGGTGCTGGCCGAGCGCTGGGGCACCAGCGCCAAGACCGTCAATCTCAAACGCAATAGCCTGGGCATCGCCGCCTTTGGCCATGTGGACTGGACGCCGGAGATGCTGGCGGCCCTGGGCCAGGAGAGCGATGCCAGCCTTGCTACACGCTGGGGCATCAGCAAGGCCAGTGTGGTGGCCAAGCGCGGAGCCCTAGGCATTGCGCCGCAGGACAGCCGCCGGGGCAAGCACACCCAGCACAGTTGGCAGCCCAACGAGGTGCTGCTGCTGGGCACCGCATCGGACGCCGATGTGGCCGCGCAGCTGGGGCTGACGGTAGCGGCAGTGCGCAATGCCCGCATCGCCCGGGGTATTGCAGCGGCCCGCCCCGACAAACCGCCAATCGCCCAATAAGAAAACCCCTCCAGGGCCCGATTCAAAGGCACAAAGAGGGGTTCATGGCCTGCTGCAAATCAACGATAGGCAGCAGTGGATCAGCGCTTAAAACTCTTCGTTCTCGCCCAGGTAACGCCACTGGCCCACCGGCAGATTGCCCAGCACCACCTTGCCGATGCGGATGCGCTTCAAGCCCACCACAAACAGGCCTACGGCCTCGCACATACGACGGATCTGGCGCTTCTTGCCTTCGCGCAGCACAAAGCGCAGCTGCTCGGGGTTCTGCCAGTCCACCTCGGCGGGCAGCAGGGCTTCGCCATCCAGCGACAGGCCATGGCGCAGCAGCGCGAGCCTGTCTTCTGGGAAGTGCTGCTGCACATCCTTGTCGACCGCGTCATAGGTCACGCGCACCAGGTATTCCTTCTCGACCTCGGAGTTCTCGCCAATCAGGTGCTTGGCAATGCGGCCGTCCTGGGTGAGCACCAGCAGGCCGATTGAGTCGATATCGAGGCGGCCGCAAGGCGCCAGGCCCTTGAGCTGGCTGAAATTGAAACGCGTCTTGCTGTGGTCTTCGCGCCAGTGGTTGGGCGGGTTGAGCAGCACCATCGCAGGCTCATGGCCGTCTTCGGCCTGGCCGCTGACATAGCCCATGGGCTTGTTGATCAGAATCGTGACCTGCTGGGCCTGCAGATCCTGCGCCTCGCGCTGGATCTCGATCTTGTCCGTCAGCTCCACCATCTGGCCCATCGTGGCGACTTCGCCATTGACAAGCACCCAACCGTTTTCGATCCAGGCATCACCCTCGCGACGTGAGCACAGGCCCAGATCGGACATGCGCTTGTTCACCCGCACCTGGCCTTCGGCCTTGAGCTGCTCATTCTGGGCCTGGGCCTTGGCGGTCTGCATGGTGCGCTGGGGCGCATCGGCACGCCAGACATTCGAGGGCATTTCACGGCGGGGCGGGCCATCTCGGCGCGGGGCATCCCGGCGAGGGGCTTCGTCGCGTGGACGCTCCGAGCGGAAGCCATCCTGACGGGGGCCAGCGCCAAAGGAACGGGGTCCGCCCTCGCGGGGTCCGCCCTCGCGGGGTCCGCCCTCGCGGGGGCCCTCCGAGCGGGGACCAAAGCCTCGCGGACCCTCATTGCGACGGTCATCCTGGCGCGGGCCAAAGCTACGTGGGCCCTCATTGCGGCGGTCATCCTGGCGTGGGCCTGCGGGACGGCGGTCATCCTGGCGCGGGTCGCGCGATCCAGGGCCTACCGAGACAAAGTCACCGCGCCCGGCATAGGGGCGGCCCGCGTCAGGGCGCCCGGCGTAGGGGCGGCCCGCGTCAGGGCGACCTCCGCTGGGGCGGCCCTCGTAAGGGCGATTTTCATAGGGACGTCCGGCGTCACGGCGGTCATCACCCCGGTCCTGGCCATAGCCACCGGGACGGGCGTCGCCACGGCCAAAACCACCATCACGGTTGTCGCGGCCTGCCCAGCTGTCACGGCTGCCCCGGTCATCACGCCGGTCGCCGCCATCACGGCTGTCCCTGCCGCCACGGCCCTCTGGGCTGAAACGGCTGTCTCCCCCAGCGCGTGGCCCTGCTGGGCGGGGTCCACCGGCTGAACGCGGGCGGTCACCACCAGGGCCTCCGTCACGGCCTCGCGCCACAGGTGCGGGCGCGGGTTTGCGGGTCAGGGTGAGTTTTTTGCGGCCATCGCCATCGTCGGCGGCAGGCGAATCAGCAGGAGAGCGGGGATTTGACATAGCCCGCTATTGTCGCGTGTATTGCCATTCCAAGCGGGGCGCACGGCTATGGCGACTGTGGATAAACCTGTGTACAAGCTGCCAGGGGCCCGCTGCCGCTTTTTTCAGCAGCGTTTACAACTTGGCCCGTTTCTTACGTTGATAGAAGCTCTGCGGCTGTAGGGCCTGCTTCAGCGGTCGATGTCCCTGGCTGCCCGGGCCTGCCCGCCTCTGCCCATGCGGCCCCTGGCGATTTGCATCGGAATGCGTACAGATGTGAGCACTGCAAACAGGCTCAGAAACCGACAGTTATCGAGGCGTAGCATGGACTTATTCATTTCAAGGAGATATCCATGGCATTCACCACGACCACCCCCCTCACCTCCCGCTATGCGCTGCGCTGGTTGCCTGCTGCCGCCTTGGTGCTTGGCGTTGCAGCCCTGAGTGGTTGTGACCGTGGCGCCTCCACCCCAGCGATGCCACGTGCGACGCCGGATGGCACCACACCCGGTGGCGCCATGCCCGCGCCGCCACCCAGCGGCGTGACGCCAGAGGCACCCGCAACGCCGTCGAACAAGCCCTGAACGCGCCGGCGCTACAAGTCAAAATCCGCGCGCTGCGGCTTCACCAGCCACCCTTGCCCGCGCAGGGCCTGCAGATCGAGCACCCGCAGGCCGCCATATTCGATACGGATAAAGCCCTGGTGCTGCAAAGCGGCCAGGGCTTCGTTCACCCGCTGGCGTGAGAGGCCGACCAGGTAAGCCAGCTCCTGCTGGGTGATGCGCAGCACATCGCTGACGCCTGGGCAGAGCACGGGGTTGAACAAGGCAGCCAGGGTGCGCGCGACCCGTTCTTCGGGGCGGTTCAAGCGGTCAATCTCGCGGGCGCTGATGAACTGCGCCAGCCGCTCGTTGAGCTGGTGCATCACAAAGCGGTTAAAGCCCAGCGAATGGTCGAGCAGCCAGTGGAAGGCATCGACCGGAATACCGCAGACGGAGCTTTTGCGCAGCGCCTGGATGTCGTAGCGGTAGATCTCGCGCTTGAGCGCCGTGCCCTCGCCAAACCAGCCGGTGCGGGGCAGACCGGCAAAGGTCATGGTGCGGCCCTCGCTGTCTTCGGCGCTCATCTTCAAGAGGCCCTCGATCACGCCAAACCAGTAGGTCACCGGTTTGCCCACCCGGCACACATACTCGCCCGGCTCGGCCTCGGTCACCATCAGCTGGCGCACGGCGTAGTCGCGCTCGGCGGGCTGCAGAACGGGGATCCAGGGGATATCGGCCACTTCCGCAGCGTGCGGGGCACGGCGGCGTTGGTAGAGAGAGGCATGCGGGCTCATGGCGGCCAAGAATGCACCAGGCGGCACGGACTGCAAAGAGGGGCGCTACCAGGGTGGGCCCTGCACTTGTCACCTGCGCAGCAAGTTGCATCGGCCCAACAGGCGGCCCGCTAAACTGGCCCATTCGCCGCTCACCCCCTTTAGAAAGCTGCCATGTCCCATCCGACCACCGCCCTTCGCCCTGCCGCTCTGGCCTTGGCCGCCGCACTGCTGGCACCCGGCTATGCCCTCGCAAGCCCTGCTTGCACGGGCGCATCACCCGATGCCAACGTGCTGGCCGACAAAACCTGGCTGACCACCGCCGTCTACGAAGGCGATGACCGCAGCCAGAACCTGGTAGCGCGTTACCCCGGTGTCGTCGGCATCTCGCTGTGGGATGCCTGCAGCAACCGCTACGAGTACTTTGACCCCGCGACAGGGCGTTCGCGCGGTCAGCAAGGCGGCGCCGGCTGGTTCTTCTTTACCGGCGACCGCCAGTACCAGCACACGGTATCCGACAACGGCAGCCAGCTGCGCCGCAAGATGGAGGTGCTCAACCCCAACGAGTTCACCTACTCGCGCCAGGTGCCCAAGGACATGCGCGAGGGCCAGCCGCTGGTCACCGTGCATGTCGTGCACACGCCTTATACCGGCGCCTTCCAGGTCCAGCCCAGCCCGGGTATCGGCCCCAAGTAGCCGCAGCCTTGCAAGCCTGCGCACTGCCCGTCGCAGGCTAAACTGGCAAACTTCTTGCCCTACTCCCTTACAACGAGGTTCCCATGTCCGATCTGAACACCGCCTTTGAAGCCGCCAAAGAAGCCGCCCTGAACATGAGCGAGCGCCCTGACAACCAGACCCTGCTCAAGCTCTATGGCCTGTACAAGCAAGGCGCGCATGGCGACAACAATGAGCCCAAGCCCGGCTTTACCGACTTTGTCGCCTCTGCCAAGTGGAACGCCTGGAACCAGTGCAAGGGCATGGCGCAAGATGACGCCAAGCAGCAGTACATCGACATGATCCAAGAGCTGCTCTAAGAACCTGTTCTAAGCATTCCGCTCCTGCAGGGGCTGGCCCGCGCCCACCAGCCCTGCACCCCCTTGCCGCCCCCTGCTACCAAAGCAGGGCGGCCCCCCCGCCCTCCGAATCCATGCCCTGCTCGGCATAGCGCATTCGGCATTGGGCATCTCGCTGCCCCCGCTTTCCGGTATCGCAGCGCCTGCGCATCCTTCACTGCTTAGGCACCCCGCCTGCGCCGCACATCGCCCGCAGCGCGTCCAAATCTGCCAGCCGCAGGAAAGTACCTACAGCGTTTTCCCGCAGATTGTCGTCATAAAGACAAAACAACGTCAAAGCTGAACCTACATTCGGTTTCAACAGGACGCAAGGCATGGCACTTGTGATCTACAAAAAACGGCATAGGAGACAACCATGTCAACGACATTTCCCAAGCTATTGCTGCAGCACGCGGCCCATCGGCCCGAGGCCGCTGCGCTGCGTGAGAAGGAATACGGCATTTGGCAAAGCTACAGCTGGTCACAGCTGGCCAGCCTGGTGGGCAAGATTGCCGCTGGCCTGTCGCAAGCCGGCCTGGCACGCGGCGAACACCTGGTGCTGATGGGGGCCAACCGCCCGCGCCTTTACGCCAGCATGCTGGCCGCCCAGTCGATTGGTGCCATTCCCGTGCCGCTGTACCAAGATGCCGTGGCGGCCGAATGCGTCTTCCCGCTGAACAATGCCGAGGTGCGCTTCTGCCTGGTGGAAGACCAGGAGCAGGTCGACAAGCTGCTGGAGCTGCGCGAGCACTGCCCGCAGATCAGCCATATCTACTACGACGACCCAAGGGGCCTGCGCAACTACGACGAGCCCGGCCTGGAATCGCTCGACAGTTTGATTGCCAGCGGCGAAACGATGGTAGCGGCCAACCCCAGCTGGTTCCAGCAGCAGGTCGAGGCCACCCACAACGGCGATGTGGCGGCGATGTTCTTCACCTCCGGCACCACCGGCAACCCCAAGGGCGTGGTGCATACCCATAGCTCGCTGCTGGAGAGCGCATCGGCCGGTGCCGAGTTTGAAAACCTCGGCCATGCCGAGGAAGTGCTGGCCTACCTGCCGCCCGCCTGGATTGGCCAGAACATCTTCAGCTACTCGCAATGGCTGGCCTGCGGCTATGTGGTCAACTGCCCTGAATCGAGCGCCACCGTGCAGATCGATCTGAAGGAAGTCGGCCCCACTTACTACTTTGCGCCACCGCGCGTGTTCGAAGGCATCCTCACCAGCGTGATGATCCGCATGGAAGATGCGGGCCTCATCAAGCGCAAGATGTTCCAGCACTTCATGGCGGTGGCCAAGCGCGTGGGCCCGGCGCTGCGCGACGGCCAGCCGGTGAGCCTGATGGACAAGATCAGCTACAAGCTGGGCGACCTGATGGTGTTTGGCCCGCTGCGCAACAACATGGGTTTTAGCCGGGTACGGGTGGCCTATACGGCGGGCGAGGCCATCGGCCCGGATCTGTTCAGCTTTTTCCGCTCCATCGGCATCAACCTGAAGCAGCTCTACGGCTCGACCGAGACCGCCGTGTTTGTCTGCATCCAGCCCGACAACCAGGTGTTTGCCGACACCGTGGGCAACCCGATTCGCGGCGTCGAGATCAAGATGGCCGACAACGGCGAGATCCTGGTCAAGTCACCAGGCCTGTTGAAGGAGTACTACAAGAACCCCAAGGCGACGGCCGAGGTGCTGAGCGAGGACGGCTGGTACCACACCAGCGATGCCGGCTTTATGGACAAGAGCGGCCAGCTCAAGATCATCGACCGGGTGAAGGACGTGGGCCGCTTGAAAGGCGGCAGCAACGACGGCGCGATGTTCGCCCCCAAGTACGTCGAGAACAAGCTCAAGTTCTTCCCCTTCATCAAAGAGGCCGTGGCGCTGGGTGATGGGCGCGAGAAGGTCTGCGTGATGATCAACATCGACTTCGAGGCCGTGGGCAACTGGGCTGAGCGCCAGAACCTGCCCTACGCCGGCTATACCGATCTGGCACAAAAGCCGCAGGTCTACACCTTGATCCAGAACTGCGTCGAGAAGGTCAATGCCGACCTGGCCACCGACGCCATGCTGGCCGGCAGCCAGGTGACGCGCTTTTTGATCCTGCACAAGGAGCTGGATGCCGATGACGGCGAGTTGACCCGCACCAACAAGGTGCGCCGTGGCTTCATCGCCGACAAATACGGCGTGCTGGTCGAGGCGCTCTATGCCGGCCTCAGCGAGCAGTTCATCGAGACCCAGGTGAAGTTCGAGGACGGCCGCAGCGGCAGCGTCAGCGCCACCTTGAAGATCGCCGACAGCAAGACCTTTGCGCCGATGAAGTCGGTTGCCTGAGCGCCCAGCCAAGAGAAAGCCACCCATGAGCAAAAAAATCGGTGACGTCATTCTTGACATCAAGAACATCAGCCTGCGCTTTGGCGGCGTCAAGGCGCTGACGGATATCTCCTTCAACGTCAAAGAGCACGAGATCCGCGCCATCATCGGCCCCAACGGCGCCGGCAAGAGCTCCATGCTCAACTGCATCAACGGCGTCTACACGCCCTCGGAAGGCGCGATCAGCTTTCGCGGCCAAACCTTTGCCCACATGAACAGCCGCCAGGTCGCCGAGATGGGCGTGGCCCGCACCTTCCAGAACCTGGCGCTGTTCAAGGGCATGAGCGTGATCGACAACATCATGACCGGCCGCAACCTGCAGATCAAAAGCAACCTGCTGATGCAGGCGCTGCGCCTGGGCCCGGCCCAGCGCGAAGAGATCAAGCAGCGCGAGTTTGTCGAGCGCATCATTGATTTTCTGGAGATCCAGGCCTTCCGCAAAACACCCGTGGGCCAGCTGCCCTACGGCCTGCAAAAGCGGGTCGACCTGGGCCGCGCACTGGCCATGGAGCCCAAGGTGCTGCTGCTCGATGAGCCGATGGCCGGTATGAACGTTGAGGAAAAGCAGGACATGTGCCGCTTCATCCTGGATGTGAATGACGAGTTCGGCACCACCATCGTGCTGATCGAGCACGACATGGGCGTGGTGATGGATATCTCCGACCGGGTCGTGGTGCTGGATTACGGCAAGAAGATCGGCGACGGCACGCCCGAAGAAGTCCGCAATAACGAAGATGTGATCCGCGCCTATTTGGGCGCAGGCCACTGAGCACAGACCCCAGGGGACCGCAATGGCATTTTTTCTTGAAACTTTGTTTGGTGGCCTGATGGTCGGCATGCTCTACGCGCTGATCGCGCTGGGCTTTGTGCTGATCTTCAAGGCCTCGGGCGTCTTCAACTTCGCCATGGGGGCCATGGTGTTGTTTGCCGCATTGGCCATGGCGCGCTTTTCGGAATGGATTCCGAAATGGCTGGGCATGGAGCCCGGTGTGCTCAGCATTGCGCTGGCGCTCGTCGTCGCCATGGTCATCATGGTCGGCGTGGCCTGGGCAATTGAGCGCTTTGCGCTGCGCTACCTCGTCAACCAGGAGCCCATCGCGCTGCTGATGGCCACCTTGGGCATCGCCTACTTCCTCGACGGCCTGGGCCCGATGATCTTTGGCTCTGCCGTCTACAGCATCAATGTGGGCATGCCCAAGGATCCCATGTTCATCCTGGAAAACATGTTCCAGGGCGGCGTGCTGATCAGCCAGGAAGACCTGTATGCCGCCGGCATTGCCGCCGTGCTGGTGCTGGTGCTGAGCGTCTTCTTCCAAAAAACCAAGACCGGCCGGGCACTGCGCGCTGTGGCGGACGACCACCAGGCCGCCCAGTCCATCGGCATTCCGCTCTCGCGCATCTGGGTCATCGTCTGGTCGGTGGCCGGCAGCGTGGCGCTGGTGGTGGGCATTATCTGGGGCTCCAAGCTGGGCGTGCAGTATTCCCTGTCGCTGGTCGCCCTCAAGGCGCTGCCGGTCGTGATTCTGGGTGGCCTCACCTCCGTGCCCGGCGCCATCGTCGGCGGTCTGATCATCGGCGTGGGCGAGAAGCTCTCCGAGGTCTACCTGGGCCCTTATGTGGGCGGAGGCATCGAGACCTGGTTTGCCTACGGCCTGGCACTGTGCTTCCTGCTGTTCCGTCCCCAAGGACTGTTCGGCGACAAAATTATCGACCGCGTGTAACTGGAGACTCTGACCTATGTTTTATCGTGAAAATGGCCAGTTCAAGACCAGCTACGCGGCCGACCAGCAGATCTTCCCGGTGCTGCAGGACAAGTGGGCCATCCTGGGCCTGCTGCTGGTGGCCTTTGTGCTGGTGCCCTTTATGTTCAGCGACTACACCTTCAAGGCGGTGCTGATCCCTTTTCTGATCATGTCGCTGGGCGCCATCGGGCTCAACATCCTGGTGGGCTACTGCGGCCAGATCTCACTGGGCACCGGTGCCTTCATGGCTGCTGGCGCCTACGCCGCCTACAACTTCCATGTGCGCTTTGAAGGCATGCCGCTGATCCTGTCGCTGATCGGTGGTGGCCTGGTGTCCATGCTGGTCGGCGTGCTGTTTGGCCTGCCCAGCCTGCGCATTCGCGGCCTGTACCTGGCGGTGGCTACCTTGGCAGCCCAGTTCTTCATGGACTGGCTCACCAGCCGGGCGGCCTGGGTCAGCAACTACTCCTCGTCAGGCTCCGTCAGCGCGGGCAAGCTGTCGGTGTTTGGCATGTCCATCGAGACGCCGGTGCAGAAGTACCTGTTCTGCCTGGCCATCCTCTGCGTGCTGGGGCTGATGGCCAAGAACCTGGTGCGCGGCGCCATGGGCCGCGAATGGATGGCCATGCGCGACATGGATGTGGCCGCCAGCGTGATCGGCATCCGCCCCATGTACGCCAAGCTCTCGGCCTTTGCGGTCAGCAGCTTTATCGTCGGCATTGCCGGCGCGCTCTGGGGCTTTGTCCACCTGGGCGCCTGGGAGCCAGCAGCCTTCAGCCTGGACCGGTCCTTTCAGCTGCTGTTCATGATCATCATCGGCGGCCTGGGCTCCATCGTGGGCAGCATCTTTGGCGCCGCCTTCTTTGTGCTGCTGCCCATCTTCCTGACCCAGGTGCCGCATTGGCTGGGCCTGCCGATCTCGACGGCGACCGCCACCTACCTGGAGCACATGGTGTTTGGCGCGCTGATCGTGTTTTTCCTGATTGTCGAGCCCCATGGATTGGCCAAGCTCTGGGCCACGGCCCGCCAGAAGCTGCGTCTGTGGCCGTTCCCGCATTGAGTGTTTTTTTCGAAGAGAGCAACGCAGAGTGTTCGCAAAGTGGGGGTCATCAGCCCCAACAACCTAAGGAGATAAAACCATGTCTTTCAAGAAAGCTGTGATCGCCGCTGCTACGGCAGCCCTGGGTCTGGGGGCCATGATGGCTGCCCCAGTCGCACAAGCCCAGGAGCAGTTTGTTCCGCTGCTGGTCTACCGCACGGGCCAGTTTGCACCGCTGGGCATCCCATGGGGTGACGGCAAGCAGGACTACCTCAAGCTCGTCAATGCCAAGGGCGGCATCAACGGCGTGAAGATCAAGTTCGAAGAGTGCGAAACCGCCTACGACACCGCCAAGGGCGTGGAATGCTACGAGCGCCTCAAGGGCCGCGATGGCGGCGCTGCCGGCTTCGACACCCAGTCCACCGGCATCACCTTTGCCGTGACCGACAAGGCCGCTGGCGACAAGATGCCCGTCATCACCCCCGGCTATGGTCTGTCGCAATCGGCCGACGGCAAGGTGTTCGAGTGGAACTTCCCGCTGCTGGGCAACTACTGGACCGCCGCCGATTCCATCGTGCAGGACATCCTGAAGAAGGAAAAGGGCAACCTCAAGGGCAAGAAGATTGCGCTGGTCTACCACGACTCGCCCTACGGCAAGGAACCCATTGCCCTGCTGCAAAAGCGCGCCGCCAAGGATGGCTTTGAGCTGATGCTGCTGCCCGTGACCGCACCCGGCGTGGAGCAAAAATCCACCTGGTTGCAGATCCGCCAGAACCGCCCTGACTATGTGCTGCTGTGGTCCGCTGGCGTGATGACGCCGACGGCCGTGCGCGAAGCCCAGGCCACTGGCTACCCCCGCGAGAAGATGTACGCCATCTGGTGGGGCGGCTCGGACCATGACGTCAAGGACATCGGTGCCGGCGCCAAGGGCTACAACACCGTCACCATCCACAACACCGCCGAGCGCGACAAAGTGCATGACGACGTGAAGGCCACGCTGTACGACAAGGGTCAGGGCACGGCGTCCGACGTCAAGGAACTGGGCCAGCTGGCGCACACGCGCGGCATGATGATTGCGATGCTGCAGGTCGAAGCCATCCGCACCGCCCAAGAGAAGTACGGCAAGGGCAAGGTCATGACCTCCGAACAAGTCCGCTGGGGCCTGGAGAACATGAACATGACCCAGGAGCGCTTGAACGAGCTGGGCTTTGGCAAGATGATCCGCCCCTTCAAGACCAGCTGCGAGAACCACCTGGGTGCTGACTGGGCCCGTATCGCCACCTGGGACGGCAGCAAGTTCAACGTGAGCTCCGACTGGTACCAATCAGACAAGACCTTGATCGACCCGCTGGTCAAGGAGTACGCCGAGAAGTACGCCAAGGAAAAGAACGTCAAGGTGCGTTCCTGCAGCTAAGGCTGCGTGGTCCCTGGGCCGCTTAGGCCCGGGGCCTCTCGTGGCTGGCCCCTGGCGCCCTCGCTTTGCGAAAGCGCCTGTTCCCCGGGGCGGCCCGCCCTCTATTTTGTTGAGAGACCAGGTGACGGCATGACCGATTCCCCGCAAACAGCTTCCACCCCACCCGCAGCGGCCCCGCTTTTGGTCGTCAACGGCATCGAGGTGATCTACAACCATGTGATCCTGGTGCTCAAAGGCGTCTCGCTGTCGGTGCCGCGTGAATCGATTGTGGCCATCCTGGGCGGCAATGGCGCCGGCAAGACGACCACCTTGCGCGCCATCTCCAACCTGCTCAAGGGCGAGCGCGGCGAGGTCACCAAGGGAAGCATCGAGCTCGAAGGTGAGCGCATCGAGGCCCTCAGCCCCTCCGACCTGGTCAAGCGCGGCGTGGTGCAGGTCATGGAAGGCCGGCACTGCTTCGCCCACCTGACCATCGAAGAGAACCTGCTGACCGGCAGCTACACCCGAACCAACAAGGGCGAGATTGCTGCCAACCTGGACAAGGTCTACAACTATTTCCCCCGCCTCAAGACCCGCCGCACCAGCCAGGCGGCCTACACCTCAGGCGGCGAGCAGCAAATGTGCGCCATTGGCCGCGCGCTGATGAGCAACCCGCGCCTGGTGCTGCTCGATGAGCCGTCCATGGGCCTGGCGCCGCAGATCGTCGAAGAGGTCTTCAACATCGTGCAGGACCTCAACCAAAAGGAAAAGGTCACCTTCGTGCTGGCCGAGCAAAACACCCACATGGCACTGAAGTACGCCGACTACGGCTACATCATGGAGAGCGGCCGCATCATGATGGACGGCGCCGCCAAGGACCTCGCCAACAACGAGGACGTCAAGGAGTTCTACCTGGGCATGGGCGGCGGCGAGCGCAAGAGCTTTAAGGACGTCAAGAGCTACAAGCGCAGAAAACGCTGGCTGGCCTGAGCCCCATCCACTGACGATTCAATCACCGCGCCGGCTGGTGCCCACCAAGCCCGGCGTCTGCGGCAGATTCCGCCCCCAAAAATACCGATCACCCGTCCCGGAGAAACCGCATGAGCCAGCACTACGACGATCTGGAGACCCGCGCCCCAGCGGCCCGCGAAGCCGATCTGATGGCCCGCCTGCCCGCCCAGATTCGGCACGCCCAGCAACACGCCCCCGCCTTTGCCAGCATCTTGCAAGGAGTGGATGCCGCCAGCATCAGCAGCCGCGCCGCGCTGGCGCAACTGCCCGTGACCCGCAAGCATGAGCTGCTGGAGCGCCAAAAGGCCGAGCGCGCCCAGCACCCGGGCCGCGCCATTTTTGGCGGCTTCAACACCGCGCCGTTTGGCCGCGCCATGCCGCGCATGTTTGCCAGCCCCGGCCCCATCTATGAGCCCGAAGGCCAGCGCCCCGACTACTGGCGCATGGCGCGCGCCATCTATGCGGCGGGCTTTCGCGCCGGCGAGCTGGTGCACAACAGCTTTAGCTACCACTTTGTGCCCGCCGGCTCGATGATGGAATCGGGCGCCCAGGCGCTGGGCGCCACCGTGTTCCCCGCCGGCACCGGCCAGACCGAACAGCAGGTGCAGGCCATGGCCGATCTGCACCCGCATGGCTACATCGGCACGCCCAGCTTTTTGAAAATCATCCTGGAGAAGGCCGAGGCCCAGGGCCAGCGCATTGCCTCGCTGACCAAGGCGCTCGTCTCCGGCGAAGCCTGCCCGCCGTCGCTGCGCGACTGGTTCAGCGCGCACGGCGTTGCCGCCTACCAGTGCTATGCCACCGCCGATCTGGGCCTGATTGCGTATGAGACCGAGGCCCGCGAAGGCCTGGTGCTGGACGAGAACGTGATTGTCGAGATCGTGCGACCCGGCACCGGCGACCCGGTGGCCGAAGGCGAGGTCGGCGAGCTGGTCGTCACCACCCTCAACACCGACTACCCGCTGATCCGCTTTGGCACCGGCGACCTGTCTGCCGTGCTGCCCGGTCACTGCCCCAGTGGCCGCACCAACACCCGCATCAAAGGCTGGATGGGCCGCGCCGACCAAACCACCAAGGTGCGCGGCATGTTTGTACACCCTGGCCAGATTGCCGAGGTCGTCAAACGCTTCCCACAAGTGCAAAAGGCGCGCCTGGTCGTCAGCGGCGCCATGGCCCAGGACCAGATGAGCCTGCAGGTGGAAACCACCGAGCTGGGCGCCGGCCTGGCCGAACAGATCGCCGACGCCGTGCGCGAAGTCACCAAGCTGCGCGCCGACATCGCGCTGCTGCGCCCGGGCGAGTTGCCCAATGATGGCAAGGTGATTGAGGATGCGCGGAGTTACGACTGAGCAGACATGGCGCTGGACCCGGTCCGGCGCCTGTCGCATCTGCTGGCCCGCCCCGCCACGCTATACCGGGCTAAGCACATAGCTCGTGCTGCGCCCACCTGCTGACGCCTTGGCCAACACGCCCAGCGCCAGCAGCTCGTTGATATCCCGCAGTGCCGTGTCGCTGGAACACTTGGCAATGGCCGACCATTTTCCGGTCGTAAGTTTTCCGTCAAAGCCATCGAGCAAGCGGTTCAGCACCTTGATATGGCGCTCGTTCATCGGCGTCATCGCCCAATGGCGCCAAAACCGCGCCTTGTACAGCACAACCTCTAGCCCCTCGTTCGCTTGCAGGACCGCCTGGTGCAAGGTCTGCAGAAACCACAGCAGCCAGGGCGTCACATCCATGCCGCCTTTTTGCGTGCGCTCCAAAACCTCGTAATAGGCCTTGCGCTCCCGCTGTATCTGGGCAGACAGGCTGTAAAAGCGCTGCGCACTGCCATCCGCGCGCGCCAACAGCAGATCACCGATGGCCCGCGCCATACGGCCGTTGCCATCATCAAATGGGTGGATCGTCACAAACCACAAATGGCCCAAACCGGATTTGAGCAATGCCGGGAGAGTGGAAGGCGCTGGGTCATTGATCCAGACCAGCAGCTTGGCCATCTCCGCTGGTACTTGGGGCGCCGGAGGCGCTTCGTAATGCACTTTCTGGCGGCCGATCGGGCCTGATACCACCTGCATGGGGCCCGCTGCGTCATCCCGCCACGTGCCCACCGCTATCTTGCTCATGCCCGAGTAGCCGGTCGGGAACAAGGCTGCATGCCAGCCATAGATGCGCTGCTCGGTGACCGCGTGCTGGTGGTTTGCCGTCGCGTCGAGAACCATCTCGACCACACCTTCCACATGGCGGTCTACAGGTGCCAGCGCCCCAATGTCCAGCCCTAACCGCCGGGCGATGGACGAGCGCACGGAGGCCACATTGAGGGACTCGCCTTCGATCTCGGAGGTCTTGAGCACATCCTGCGTCAGCGCAGCCAGGCTCGCCTGGTCCCGCAGGCCCATCCCGACATCCGCCAAGCGGCCCAGCAGCATGCCTTGCGCCTGACTGACCTGCGCCAGGGGAGCAGCCAGGGCATGGCTATCGAACTGCCACTGGGGCCAGTGCGGGGATTGCCAGATATATTCACCGCTAAACATGCGGTGAATAATAGACTTAAACGCCGCAAGCGTCTATGGAATCTCCAGAAGCCGGCCAGGTTTTTTACAGCCACAGGCCTGATCCAAGTCCCTCAGTGGCTAATCATCCACGGCCGATTCCCCACCTGGCTTTTGAGCGCCGGCTGCGCCGCTGCCGCAGCCGCGCCGGTTTTGGCGCCCCCACTGCAACAACCACAGCCACTCGGATGCCGCAGCCGCCCATAGTTGCCCGCAGCAGGATCGTTGTCGCGGGACATACGCGGCGCATGGCGGGCGCGTTCGTTGACCTCGGCAGCGCGGCGCTGCTGGGGCGATGTGCAGGCCAGGCGCGGGGCCTGGGTGATGACGCGCTCGGCGGCGGCGCCGCACTGCGGGCAGGCGCAGGCCAGGTTGCGGTCGGCCAGGCGGCGCAGCGCGTCGAACTCGCCGCAGTGCTGGCAGGCGTAGTCATAGGTGGGCATCAAAGTCTCCTGCACAAAAAGATAAAAGTGGGCCGGCACAGCGGCCCGCGCAAGCCAGCGTCTTACTTGTCGTACGAGATGGGCATATCGATGCTGCCATCCAGGTACTTGACCGGGCCGGAGGCATTGGGGTTGATGTCGAACTCAAAGATCTGCGTGGGCAGCCACAGGGTGGCGCAGGCATTGGGGACATCCACCACGCCGCTGATATGGCCCTGCACCGGGGCGGTGCCCAGGATGGAATAGGCCTGCGCGCCGGAGTAGCCGAACTTCTTCAGGTACTCGATGGCGTTCAGGCAGGCCTGCTTGTAGGCCACGTTCACATCCAGGTAGTACTGCTTGCCCGATTCATCAACGCTGATGCCTTCAAAGATCACATAGTCGTTGTAGGTCGGCACGATGGGGCTGGGCTTGAAGATGGGGTTCTTGATGCCGTACTTGGCCATGCCGCCCTTGATGATGGACACCTTCATGTGCACCCAGCCGGCCATTTCGATCGCGCCGCAGAAGGTGATTTCGCCATCGCCCTGGCTGAAGTGCAGGTCGCCCACCGACAGGCCCGCGCCATCGACATAGACCGGGAAAAAGATCTTGGAGCCGCGCGAGAGGTCCTTGATGTCGCAGTTGCCGCCATGCTCGCGCGGGGGTACGGTGCGCGCGCCGGTGGCTGCCGCCTTGTCGCGGGCCTCGCCCTTGAGCTGGCCCATGTGCGCCGTGGCCATAAAGGGCGGGTTGGCCAGGTTGCCGTCCGGGTTGGTGTCGATCAGTGCCTGCTCGCGGGTGTTCCAGATGTCCAGCATCTTGGGATCGGGCAAGGTGCCGATGAGGCCCGGGTGGATCAAACCGGCATAGCGCACGCCGGGGATGTGGCGCGAAGTGGTGAACATGCCCTGGAAATCCCAGATCGATTTTTGTGCGGACGGAAAGTGGTCCGTCAAAAAACCGCCGCCATTCTTTTGCGAGAAGAATCCGTTAAAGCCCCACTGGCTCTCGTCCTTGGCGCCGATGTCGAGCAGGTCCACGACCAGCAAGTCGCCAGGCTCTGCGCCTTTGACGCCGACCGGGCCCGAGAGGTAATGCACCGTGGTCAGGTCCACATCGCGCACATCGTCGGCGCTGTCGTTGTTCTGGATAAAGCCGCCCGTCCAGTCGTAGGTCTCCAGCACAAAGTCATCGCCGGGGTTCACCCAGCAGGCCATCGGGATATCGGGGTGCCAGCGGTTGTGCACCTTCTCGTTGGAGGGGGCCGGTTGGGACAGGTCAACCTTGATCAGGGTTTCGGGCATGTGCAGCTCCTGTGTTGCAGTCAATGAAACGAAAAAACGCGGGGCCGGCGGCCGTGCTTGTGGCCACCGGGGCCTCACACCGACAGATAGGATTTGATATGGGCTTCGTTGGTGTTGGCGCGGTCGGTCTCGTGCACGATGCGCCCGCCCTCGATCACGAACAAACGGTCGGCCACATCCATCGCAAAATGCAGCACCTGCTCGGAGACGACGATGGTGATCTCGCGCATCTTGCGGATCTCGTTGAGCGCCTTGGCGATGTCCTTGATGATGGAGGGTTGGATGCCCTCGGTAGGCTCGTCGAGCAGCAGCACCTTGGGGTTGGTGACCAGCGCGCGCGCAATGGCCAGCTGTTGCTGCTGCCCGCCCGAGAGGTTGCCGCCCTTGCGCCGGCGCATATCCCACAGCACCGGGAAGAGCGCATAGATCTCATCGGGAATCTTGCGGTCGCGGGCGTTTTCCAGACCGGTCTCGATGTTCTCCTCGACGCTCAGGGTCGGGAAGATCATGCGGCCCTGGGGCACATAGGCAATGCCCTTGGCCACGCGCAGATAACTCTCGTCGCGCGACACATCCTGCCCGGCGACCTGCACCGCCCCGCTCTTGAGCGGCAGCACGCCCATCAGCGCCTTGAACAAAGTGGTCTTGCCCATGCCGTTGCGGCCCATGATGGCCAGGGTTTCGTTGGGTCGGCCTTCGAAGGAGATGCCGTGCAGCGCCTCGCTCTGTCCGTAGGCCACGTGGATATCGTTGACTTTCAGCATGTGCGGCTCCTCAGTGGCCCAGGTAGACATCGATGACTTTGGGATCGGACTGCACGGCCTCCATCGAGCCTTCGGCCAGAATCTTGCCCTGGTGCATGACGGTGACCTTGTGCGCAATGCGGGCCACAAACGCCATGTCGTGCTCGATCACGATCACCGAGCGACCCACGCAGATGCGCTTGAGCAGCTCGGCCGTCAGCTCGCGCTCGCGCGCGCTCATGCCGGCAATCGGCTCGTCCAGCATCAGCAGCTCAGGCTCTTGCATCAGCAGCATGCCAATCTCCAGCCACTGCTTTTGCCCGTGCGACAGCAGGCCCGATTCCATCTCCAGCACATGGTCCAGGCCAATCTCCTGGGCCACCGTCTGCACGCGCTGCTGCACGGCCGGGCTGCACTGAAAGCGCAGCGCGCCAAACACCGAGCGCCCCTCGGGGTAGGAGACCTCCAGGTTCTTGAAGACGGACAGGTTCTCGTAGATCGACGGGGTCTGGAACTTGCGGCCTATGCCCTTGCGCACGCGCAGGTACTCGTCCATGCCCGTCAACTCTTCGTTCTGAAACTTGATGCTGCCGCTGCTGGCCTTGGTCTTGCCGCAGATCAGGTCGAGCAAGGTGGTCTTGCCGGCGCCATTGGGGCCGATGATCACGCGCAGCTCGTTCTTGTCCACATACAGGGTCAGGTCCTCGATGGCCTTGAAACCATCGAAGGAGACCGTCAAGCCCTCAACGGCCAGTGCAAAGTCGGTATTGCTCATTGCGCGCTCCTGGTTCAGACGGCTTCGGCAGCGGGCTTGCCGGCGACCGGCTCCTGGGCTTTGCTGCTGGTGGTTGCGGGCTTGGTGATGGAAGGGCCAGCGCCGTGGCTGGGCGTGCTGGCCGATTTGGCGGCACGCCGCGCCAGCATGGGCTTGACCTTGCTGGCATACAGGCCCGCCAGGCCATTGGGGAAGAACATGGTCACCACGATGAACAGGCCGGCCATGCAGAACATCCAGAGGTCAGGGAAGGTCTCGGAGAAATAGGTCTTGCCAAAGTTGACCAGCAGCGCGCCGTAGACGGCACCGACCAGGCTCATGCGGCCACCAACAGCAGCAAAGATCACCATCTCGATCGAGGGAACAATGCCGACAATAGATGGCGACATAAAGCCCACCTGCAGCGCAAACATCGCGCCGCCAATGCCCGATATCGCAGCGGCCAGGCAGAACACAAACACCTTGAACATCGACACGTCGTAGCCGGAGAAGCGCACGCGGTCCTCCTTGTCGCGCATAGCCAGCAGCAGGGTGCCGAGCTTGCTTTTCTGGATCCAGAGGCAGGCGACGACGGACAGCAGCAGCAGGCCGCAGCAGACGTAGTAGAGGATGTACTTGGCGCTGTCCGTGCGGATGTCCCAGCCCAGCAGGGTGCGCAGATCGGTCATGCCGTTGACGCCGCCGGTGTAGCCCTGCTGGCCGATGATCAGCACGGTGAGGATCAGCGCCACGGCCTGGGTGATGATGGCAAAGTAGACATCGCCCACCCGGCGGCGGAACATCGCAAAACCGATGATGAAGGCCAGCAGCGCGGGCGCTGCCACCACGGCAAACAGCGCAAACGGCAGGTGCTCGAAAGGCGTCCACCACAGCGGCAGGGCAGTGAGCTGGTTCCAGTCCATAAAGTCGGGGATGCCGGGGGTTGATTGGATGCTGGTGCTGGCCTTGTCCGAGGCTTCGAGCTTGAGAAACATGGCCATCGCATAACCGCCGATGCCAAAGAACACGCCCTGCCCCAGGCTCAGCACGCCGGCCCAGCCCCAGAGCATCACCAGGCCCACGGCCACAAAGGCGTAGCAGAGGTACTTGCCCACCAGGTTCAGGCGGAACGAATCCAGCGCCAAGGGGAACACCACCATCAGCACAATGGCCAGCAGTGCCACATGTCCCAGGCCGGTTCGCTCCAGCCACGCACGCATATCTTTCATGGTTCTCATCCTTTCCACCGGCTTTAGCGGCGCACCTTGCTGGCAAACAGGCCTTGGGGCCGGAACATCAAGACCACGACAATGAAGGACAAGGTCAGTACCTTGGCCATCGAGCCGCTCAGGAAGAACTCGCTGATCGACTGCACCTGGGCAATGCCAAAGGCCGATGCCACGGTGCCCAGCAGGCTGGCCGCGCCGCCAAAGGTGACGACCAGGAACGAATCCACGATGTAGAGCGAGCCGGAGGTAGGCCCCGTCGAGCCAATGGTGGTGAAGGCCGCGCCGGCAATGCCCGCCACCCCGCAGCCAATGGCAAAGGTCAGGCGGTCGGTCTTTTTGGTGTTGATGCCGATGGCATTGGCCATCACCCGGTTGCTGACCGTTGCCCGTACCCGCAGGCCCCAACGGCTGCGGTAGAGCGCAATCAGCACGCCCGCCGTCACCAGCAATGCCAGCGCCAGCACAAACATGCCGTTGATCGGAATGTCCAGCCCCTCACTGGGCGACCAGGAGCCCATCAGCCACTCAGGCAAGGTGGGGCTCACCTCTTTGGGGCCGATCACCGTGCGGAACACCTGCTGCAGCCCCAGGCTGAGGCCCCAGGTGGCCAGCAGGGTATCGAGCGGGCGCTTGTACAGATGGCGTATCAACGCCCATTCGGCCAACCAGCCCAGCGCAAACGCCAACACAAAGGCCGCCGCAATCGACAAGGGGAAGTAGTAAGGCATCCATGCCGGGGCATGGGCCTCCACCAGGGTCGAGCCCAGGAACACGGTGTAGGCACCGATGGTCATGAACTCGCCATGCGCCATGTTGATGACTCCCATCTGGCCAAAAATAATCGCCAGGCCCAGGCCCATCAGCAGCAATACGGCAAACAAGCTGAGGCCCGCAAAGCCCTGCATCAGCCCGATGTTCATCATTTCAGAAAAGGTCATGGCGCTCTCTTGTCGGGTGAGTGGTCGGCGGCAACGCGGGCCTCAGGGCAATGCCCCGAGCCCGCTCTCGGCGCTGCGGATTTACTGGTAACCCTTAGGGAACGGATCTGGCTTGATCAGCTCCGGCGACTCGGAGACCACCTTGAAGGTCCCGTCCGGCAGGCCCTGCGCGATGCGGGATTTGCTCCAGAGGTGGTGGTTGGCGTCGATCTTCACGTAGCCTTCTGGCGCGGTGTTCAGCTCGATGCCCGGCGAGGCGGCGGTGACCTTGGCCACGTCGAAACTGCCAGCCTTCTCAACAGCCGCCTTCCACAGCCAGGGGCCCAGGTAGCCGGCCTGGGTCACATCGCCGATGACGGACTTGGGGCCGTACTTGGCCTTGAAGGCCTCGACAAACTTCTTGTTGTTCGGGTTGTCCAGCGACTGGAAGTACTTCATGCTGGAGTAGAAGCCGGCAAAGTTCTCGCCGCCAATGCCCAGCATTTCGTCCTCGGTCACCGACAGGGTCACCAGGAACTGCTTGTCACCGGTGATGCCAGCGGCCTTGAGCTGCTTGTAGAAGGCCACGTTGGAGCCGCCCACGACAGCCGCAAAGATCAGATCGGGCTTGGCCACCTTGATCTTGTTGATCAGCGAGTTGAAGTTGGTGTTGCTGAGCGGGTAGTACTCCTCGCCCACGACCTTGCCCTTTTGGAAGGTCTCGATGTGCTTGCGGGCAATCTTCATCGAGGTGCGTGGCCAGATGTAGTCCGAGCCGACCAGGAACACCTTGGAGGCGTTCTTTTCCTTCTTGGCCCAGTCGAGGCTGTACAGAATCTGCTGCGTCGCTTCCTGGCCGGTGTAGATCACGTTCTTGCTCTGCTCCAGGCCTTCGTAGAAGGTGGGGTAGTACAGCAGGCCGTTTTCCTTCTCAAAGATCGGCAGCACCGCCTTGCGCGATGCCGAGGTCCAGCAGCCGAACACGGTGGCCACATGGTCGCTGATGAGCAGCTTCTTGGCCTTTTCGGCAAAGGTCGGCCAGTCGGAGGCGCCGTCTTCCTTGATCACGCGGATCTTGCGGCCCAGCACACCGCCCATGGCGTTGATCTGGTCAATGGCCAGTTGCTCGGCCTGGATGGAGCCGGTCTCGGAGATCGCCATGGTGCCGGTCGACGAGTGCAGTTGGCCCACCACCACCTCGGTATCGGTCACCGCGAGCTTGGTGGTGTTGACCTGGGCGGTGGGTGGCGTTTGGGCACGCGACAGCAGGGGCAGACCGGCCATGCTGAGGGCCCCCAGGCCTTGCAAAAGACGGCGGCGGCGGAGCGACTGTTGGAATTCCTGAGACATGCTTTTCTCCTCAAGTGGTTCAGATCACTGAACTGGTAACGGGTTGAAACCTGAGCCCACTCTAAAAGTGCCGCCGCCAAACACCCATACGTCATTTGACGTAGGCCCTGCGTACGCAGGCCAGACTAAGCTAGCTTGCCCACCGCACCTTGCCGGTCGCACCTCGCCGGCCGCACCTCGCCGGCCGCACCTCGCCGGCCGCACCTCGCCGGCCGCACCAGCCTTGCCGTGGCCTGAATATTGCTTAGTCTGCGGATCCCATGCCCCCAGCGCCTGCGCGCTGCCTGTGATGAACAAGCCTTCCCAAAAGATCTTCCCGATCCGCCGCGAATACAACGCCTGGGTGGCCGACGAAACCATGGAGGACTACGCGCTGCGCTTTACCCCGCAGAAGGCACGCCGCTGGAGCGAATGGCAGCTGCTGAACACGGCAATGGGCGGGCTGTCCTTTTTGGCGCTGGAGGCGATTGGCGCGACCATCACCCTCGCCTATGGCTTTAGCAGCGCAGCCTGGGCGATTGCAGTGATGGGCATCGTGATCTTTCTGACCGCCTGGCCCATCTCGGTCTGCGCAGCGCGCTATGGGCTGGACATGGACCTGCTCACCCGGGGCGCCGGCTTTGGCTACCTGGGCTCGACCATCACCTCCCTGGTCTATGCCACCTTCACCTTTATCTTCTTTGCGCTGGAGGCGGCCATCATGGCGCTGGCGGTGCAGATGGCGCTGGGCTGGCCGCTGGTGGTCTGCTATGTGCTGTGCGCGCTGGTGGTAATACCGATGGTGCTGTATGGCGTCACCTTTATCTCCAAGCTGCAGGCCTGGACCCAGCCCGTGTGGGCGCTGATGCTGCTGGCCCCCTACCTGTGGCTGGCTTTCCAGCAGCCGCAGTTTGTGCAGGAGCTGCCGGGCCTGTCGGGCCTCACCTCGGGCAGCGCCGATTTCAACTGGCTGTATTTCGGCTCGGCCAGCACGGTGATCTTTGCGCTGATCGTGCAGGTGGGCGAGCAGGTCGATTACCTGCGCTTTATGCCGCGCAAGACGGCGGCCAACCGGGGCCGCTGGTGGTTCTGCGTGATGATGGGCGGCCCGGGTTGGATCCTGATGGGCGCCGCTCGCATGCTGGGCGGTGCCTACCTAGCCTATGTGGCGCTGCAGTTTGGCTCGACGGTGGCCGAGGCCTCCGACCCCACCCACCTCTACCTGACGGCCTTTGGCAAGATCTTCGCCGACCAGAGCACGGCGCTGTGGGTCACCCTGGTGTTTGTGGTCATGGCGCAGATCAAGATCAATGTGACCAATGCCTATGCCGGCTCGCTCGCCTGGTCCAATGTGTTCTCGCGCATCACCCGCAGCCACCCGGGCCGCGTGGTCTGGCTGGTGTTCAATGTGATGATCGCCATGCTGATCATGACCCTGGGCGTGTTCAGCGCGCTGGAGAAGGTGCTGGGCATCTACAGCAATATCGCAGTGGCCTGGGTGGGCGCGCTGGTGGCCGATCTGGTCATCAACAAGCCGCTGGGGCTGAGCCCGACGGGCACCGAGTTCCGCCGCGCCTACCTGCACGACCTCAACCCCGTGGGCCTGGGCGCCATGGGCATTGCCGCCGTGGCCGCCGGCATTGCCTACAGCGGCCTGCTGGGCGAGCTGGCCAGCGCCTTTGCGCCTTACATTGCACTGGCCATTGCGCTCCTGGTGTCGCCGCTGCTGGCCTGGCTCACGCGCGGGCGCTGGTACATCGCCCGCACGCCAGAGGTGTTTGATGCGCCCGAGCTGCAATGCGCCCTGTGCCAGAACCACTTTGAGCGTGCCGACATGGCCGGCTGCCCGGCCTATGGCGCGCCCATCTGCTCGCTGTGCTGCTCACTCGATTCGCGCTGCCAAGACCGCTGCAAGCCCAGCACGGCGCGGGCCCAGGTGCAGTGGCGCAACTTGTACGAAAGCCTGCTGCCTCTGCGCATCCAGCGCAGCATCAACTTTAGGCTGGCCTCCTATGCGGGCACGGTGCTGCTGCTGGCCAGCCCCATGGCGCTGGCCTTGTTCGTGGTCTATATGCAGCAAAGCCTGTCGCCCGGGCAGACGGATTTGCGCTGGGCCTTTGTGCGCGCCTTCTCGCTGCTGGCGCTGCTATGCGCGCTCTACGCCTGGTGGCTGGTGCTGGCCAAGGACAGCCGGCGCATGGCGCGCGAGGAATCTGAGCGCCAGACGCAGATGCTGCTGCAAGAGATCGAGGCCCACCAGCGCACCGATGCCCAACTGCAAGCCGCCAAGGAGCATGCGGAATCCGCCAACCAGGCCAAATCGCGCTATGTGGCCGGCATGGCCCATGAGCTGCGCACGCCCCTCACCAGCATCCTGGGCTATGCCCAGCTGCTGCTGCGCCGCAGTGATTTGCCCGGCCCCGCTCATGAAAACATCAGCACCATGCTGCACAGCGGCCAGCACATGCATTCGCTGATTGATGAACTGCTGGACCTGGCGCGTATCGAGGCCGGCCGCCTGCGGCTGGACCCGGCGCCGCTGCAGTTCCCCGAGTTTCTCGAAGCCGTCAACCGCATGGTGCGGCCCCAGGCAGAGGCCAAGGGCCTGCAGTTCGAGTTGCAGACACAGGGCCGCATTCCAGCGTGGGTGCGGGCTGACGCCAAGCGCCTGCGCCAGATTCTGATCAACCTGCTGGGCAATGCCATCCGCTTTACCGACAGTGGCAGCATCCGCCTGCAGGTCAACTGCCACAGCGATGTGGTGCGCTTTGACATCTGCGACACCGGCATCGGCATTGCGCCGCAGGACCATGAACGCATCTTTATGCCGTTTGAGCGGGGCAGCGCCGGGCGCCGCGCGGCCAGCACCGGCACCGGCCTGGGGCTGACCATCACCCGCATGCTGACCTTGCTGATGGGCGGCGAGCTGCAACTGCACAGCACACCCGGCCAGGGCAGTACCTTCTCGGTACGGCTTTACCTGAGCGAGGTGCACAACCCGCCACGTGCGCTGGCCGGGCAACTGCAGGCGCGGCCCTTTATCGGCGGCTACCTGGGCCCGCGCAGAACCCTGCTGGTGGTCGATGACCAGCCCATCCACCGCCAGTTGCTGGCCGGGGTGCTGATCCCGCTGGGCTTTACCGTGCTGGAGGCGGCCAGCGGCCAGGAGTGCCTGGAGATCATCCGCGATGCCCCGCCCGATGCCCTCTTGCTGGACCTGAGCATGGATGACCTGAGCGGCTGGCAGACCGCCGCGCTGGTGCGCCAGCAGTACAGCGCCGTGCACCTGCCGATCGTCATCGTCTCGGCCGACCTGTTTGAGAACCAGCCCGAGCAGCTGGAGCGCGCCGGCTGCCAGGCCTTTGTGGGCAAGCCGGTGCTGGAGTCTGAGCTGATGGACACCCTGGCCTGGCTGCTGAAGCTGGAATGGATAGAAGACATGGCCGAACCTGCGCCCCCCGCAGCGCCACCCCCGAGCCCGCAGGAGCCGCCACTGCCGCCGGATCTGCAGTCGGATATCACGCGCTTGGCGCGCTTTGGCGATGGCGCCGGCCTGCGCAGGTTGCTGGCCGCCGCCCAGGCCAGCCACCCTCAATCGCACAGCACGCTGCAGGCCCTTGATGCCGCCGCCCAGCGCTTTGACTTCCCCCTCATCCTTGAGAGCCTAGGGCCTGCAGCGCCTACGGACAGCTAGCCATGCCCACTTTCACGCCCCATGCCGGTGTTGTCCTCGTGGTGGACGATGCCGTCGAGACCCTGGGTTTTCTTTGCGAAGCACTCAGCCAGCAGGACTACACCGTACTGGTAGCCCGCAATGCGGCCGAAGCGCTGGAGCGGCTGGACATGGCCACCCCGGATGCCGTGCTGCTGGACTGTGTGATGCCCGGGGAGAGCGGTTTTTCGCTGTGCCGCAAGATCAAGGCCCACCCGGCCTGGGCCCATGTGCCGGTGGTCTTCATGACGGGGCTGTCGGAGACCGACCATATCGTCGAAGGCTTTGCCTGCGGCGGGGTGGACTATGTCGTCAAACCGCTCAAGCTGCCCGAGGTGCTGGCACGCCTGGCCCGCCATATGCACAACGCCCATGTGGGCCGCATGGCCCAGGCGGCGGTGGATGTGGGCGGCATGGGCGTGGTGGTGCTGGACCGCCAGGGCCGCATCGCCTGGCGCTCACCCCAGGCGGCGCTGTGGCTGGAGCAGGCCTTTGCTGGCGCCCCGCCCGCTGCTGCCACCTGGCTGCAATCGGCCCGCGACCAGGTCGCCCAGCAGGCACTGGCGCAAGGCAGCCTGCTGGCCCAGGATGTGGGCGAAGTAGGCATTGGCGAGCGCATGCTGGTGCTGCGCCAGGGCCATGAGGGCCTGCGCGCCAGCAGCCAGCGCCTGCAGGATGCGGCCCTGACCCCGCGCGAGACGGAGGTGCTCGGCTGGCTGGCCAAGGGCAAGACCAACCGCGACATTGCGCAGATCCTGGGCATGAGCCCGCGCACCGTCAACAAGCACCTGGAGCATGTGTTTGAAAAGCTGGGCGTGGAGACCCGCGCGGCGGCGGCGGCCATCGCCAGCGGCTCGTTCACGGCGTAAGCTGGGTGAAAGCCATAGGAAAGCTATGGACATTGCCCTAGCTGGCGGCCCTGGTTGCGGCCCGAACGGCTTGCGCCAACGCAAATAACTGTCCATTTCAGCGCTAGGTCACCTACCATTCCGACATTGCCTAACAACATTTCGACTATCAATATTGATAGCATCTATGACAGCCCAGGTTTGCCCCGGGCTGGCATTTGGCTTTAAGTTCTCGAAAAGCATCACCAACAAAACCCGGAAACACGCTGGAAAAACAAGGGTTTACCTTAGAAAAAACCGCAGCCTGATCTCGTTAGGATGGCACTCTTTTTCCCTTAAGAGAGACAAGCCGTTATGAACAAGATGATGCAATGGAGCGCACTGGCCCTGGCGGCCGCCACCGCCACTGGCGCCTATGCCGACGCCTCCTACCCCAACAAGCCCATCACCATCGTCGTGCCCTTCACCGCAGGTGGCCCCACCGACCGCGTGGCACGCGATCTGGCAGAGGCACTGCGCAAGCCCCTGAACGGCGTGACCGTGGTCATCGACAACGCCGACGGCGCTGGCAGCACCATCGGCATGGCCAAGGCGGCACGTGCCAAGCCCGACGGCTACACCCTGCTGCTCAACCACATTGGCGTGGCCACGGCCCCGATCCTGTACCGCAAGCTGTCCTTTGATGTGACCAAGGACTTCGAGTACCTGGGCATCATCAACGACGTGCCGATGACCCTGATCGGCAAGCCCACCCTGGCGCCGAACAACTACAAGGAACTGGCCGCCTACCTGAACAAGGAAAAGGACAAGGTCAACCTGGCCAATGCCGGTATTGGTTCTGCCTCGCACCTCTGCGGCCTGCTGCTGCAAAGCACCTTGAAGATCCCGCTGACCGCCGTGCCTTACAAGGGCGCCGCACCGGCGATTGCCGATCTGATGGGCAACCAGGTCGATGTGCTCTGCGACCAGACCACCAACACCACCGGCCAGATCGAGGGCAAGAAGGTCAAGGCCTATGCCGTGACCACCAACAAGCGCCTGACCACGCCATCGCTGAAGGACCTGCCTACGTTGCAAGAAGAAGGCCTGAAGGGCTTTGAAGTGACGATCTGGCACGGTCTGTACGCCCCCAAGGGCACGCCGGCCGACATCCTGAAAAAGGTCAACGACGCGCTGAAGGTGGCCTTGAAGGACCCCGAGTTCATCAAGAAGTCCGAGAACCTGAGCGCCGTGGTCGCCAACGACCAGCGCATCACGCCCGAAGGCCACAAGGCCTTTGTGCAGGCCGAAATCGCCAAGTGGACGCCCATCATCAAGGCGGCCGGCACCTTCGCCGACTGATCGCGGACCTCCCATGCAAAAAGACTGCCTCGGCAGTCTTTTTTTCGTCGTGGCGCGGGGGGCTTAGCGCGTCTCAGGCACCCCAGACCACATCGGCCTGCTCGGCCGCACTGCGGCTCAGCATCTCGATAAAAGGCACGGCACGCTGCTTGAGACCCACGCTGGGCTTCACATCCTGGCCGTCCGCGTCTTCGGGGTCTTGGTCCAGATCAGGGGCTTTGGCGGCCTGTGCGCGCTCGTCCTCGGCAGCCACGGCCGCTTGCAGCGCAGCAATGGCCTGCGGAATCTGGTCGGTGGTGATGATGCCGCGCGGCGATGCATCCTTGCCAATGATCTGCAGGACCTTGCGGGCATCGGGCTCCAGCATGATCATGTCCGCAGTGGCCTGAGATTTGAATTTGAATAGCACGGCTTTCTCCTTATCGATACATATAGTCCCGGGTGAAGGGATAGTGTGATTGTGCCCCAGGCATGCTGCCTGTCGTCATCGATCCATCAGGCATGACAGCCAGCATCTGGTGCAACGCTACCCAGCCATGCTCAAAGCCCGTGGCGCAGCCGGCCAGGTAGAGGCGGTAGGCGCGCAAGGTCTTGGCCGCTTGCGCGGGCTCGCCCTTTTGCGCCAGGATGGCCAGTGCCTCGTCCAGTTGCGCCTCCAGCGCATCGGACCAGGCCCACAAGGTTTTGGCGTAATGGGGGCGCAGGTTGTCGGTGTCCACCATCTCCCAGCCCGCATGCGCCATCTCCTGCAGCACGGCGCTGACATGGATCAGCTCGCCTCCCGGGAAGATGTACTTTTCAATGAAATCTCCCATGCCGGCACCCAGCTGCTCGTTGTCGGTGCCGCCAGCGGTGATGCCATGGTTCATCAGCAAGCCGCCCGGCCGAATCAAACGCTTGAGCACCCGGAAGTACTCCTGCATATGGGCGCGGCCCACATGCTCAAACATGCCCACCGAGGCCAGCTTGTCAAAAGGCTGGTCCACCTGCAAATGGCGGTAGTCGCTCAGCAGCATGCGGACCCGGCCCTGCAGGCCTTTTTCCTCAATCAGCCGGTTGACATGGGCATGCTGGTTTTTCGACAAGGTGATGCCCGTGCCCTGCACGCCATAGTGCTCGGCCGCCCACAACAGCAGGCCGCCCCAGCCGGCGCCCACATCCAAAAAGCGCTCGCCAGGCTGCAGCTGCAGCTTGCGGCAGATCAGGTCGAGCTTGGCCTCTTGGGCCTGGGTCAGGCTGAAACCGGGCTGCGCATAGTAGGCGCAGGAATAGACGCGGCGCGGATCCAGCCACAGGCCGTAGAACGCGTCCGAGACGTCGTAGTGGAACTGGATCTGCTCGGAATCTTTTGTCAAGGTGTGCAGCGCCGCCGAGCGCGAGCGTGCCAGCATCCGGCTCCACCAGGTGGAGCGCGCCGCCACCGGGTCCGCAGGCACCAGTGCCGCTGCTGCGGCCATGACATCGCGCATGCTGCCATCGATCTCTACATGGCCTTCCACAATGGCCGCGCCCACCACACCAACATCCCCCGCCGCCAACGCGGCCAGCGCCGCCGCATTGCGGCAGTGGATGCGCAGTTGCGCCTGGTCGGGCGGGCCGATCCATCCGCCCTGGGGCATCGCGATGGCCATGGACACTGGCAAACCCGCCAGCTTTTCTTCGAGCTTGGACTGCAGGATATTCATAGCGGTTATTGTGTGACGCCGGTTGGCGCCGTCAATGGCCGTTGTCCGACACACCTACTGACAGCATATGTATAAAAGATACAGCAAGCGGCGCCGATAAAGCGCGCTTAGCATTGCACTCCGACCATGCCCACACCCCTGCCCTCACCCCCTTTGCAACCCGCATGCCTATTGGCTTTGCCCGCGCTGCAAGCCCGCTACCCAGACCACGACTGGGTGGTGCTGCAGGCTGATCCCGATGCCAGCCAGGTCTGGCGCTTTGCGCGAGAAAACACGTCACCTATTCGACACCAGCTGCCCCTGGGCTATGGCCAATTGGCAACACAGTACCTGCGCCGCCCGCCGGTGACCGCCGGCCATGTGGAACAGGTGATTGAGTTGGTGGAAGACCAGATCATGCCGCTGACCCGCAGCTGGCCAGCGGCGGGGCCCAGCTTGGGCCTGCTGTGCAGCGCGCCCGACATGGCGGCGCTCATCGCGCAGCTGCCCGATCCGCAGGCCACCTTGCAGCACACGGACACCATCGAGCAGCTCTTTAACCGCTATGCCAACCACATGATGGGCGGCGGCCACAGCGGCCTGCAGCTGTCGCCCGAACAGGCTGCCTTGTTGATTCTGCTGCGTGAATGCCTGCACCACTGGGGCTGCCAGCAGGTGGCATGGCAGGGCTGATGCTTAGAACCTGTTCAAAGTCTCTACGCAGCCGCGTTGGAGTGCAATCGGGATGAGTTCGAAGGGATGGTCCGCAGCTTGCACCGGGGTGCAAGCAAGGGCCAGCGCGAAGAAATCGCCCGATTTCACTCCAACCCTTCGGGACAGTGTCTTTGCGCTGCCCGGGAAGGGAGCGGTCTGCGTCGTTGCAAATCCTCGCAATAGCGCGGCTATTGCTGCGGTGTTGCGCGGCTAGGCGCCCCCCTCGCATCCCATCTCGCAAAGACACTGTCGCGGCGCGAGGAGACTTTGAACAGGTTCTTAGGGCTCCTGGCTCAGTCCAGCCACGGTCTGGAACAGCACCTGCCGCGCCTGGCTGATGATCTGCCCCTTCCAGGCTGCGCTCTCGTCATAAAACGCTTCGCGCATCTGCTGGTGGATGGCGGCCTGCTGGGCTGCTGGCGCCTCGGGGTGCTGGTGCAACCAGTGGTCGGCGCGCAGGGCATCCAGGGTGGCATGCACCGGCAGCACGCCGTACTCCAGCGCCATGCCGGTAAAGGCGGCCTGCGGGCATTCCTGCGCCACGCTGTTCCAGAGCAAACCCGTCAGCGGCGGCGATGAGGAGCTGCCATCATCGATCGAGGTGACCGGCGTGGCGCCTGCGCCATCCCACCAGCGGCGCGCCCGCGCCAGCATGGCCACATCACCGGGCGGGCCGGTAAAGATGCGCTCGCCATAGCCATTGGGGCCCAGGCCGGTGTGCACATCGATCCAGGCAACCTGGCGCGCCTGGCTGCCATGCTGGCGCAGCACCTGGCGCAGGGTCTGGTTGCTCCAGGTGGGGGCCTGGCCGCCAAAGAACAGGCCTTGCGGATGGCGGTACTGGCCCTGGGCGACAGCCGCCTGCCAGGCCTTGAGGCCGTTCGCCGCGATAAAGGCCTGCATCGCCTGCTCGGCCTCGGGGCCCGGCGGCCACTGCGCAGGCAAGATCACATCGTGCAGCTGGTCATAGGCTGCGTTGCCCGGCAGCGGCTGGGTGAAATCGACCAAGTTGCGGTTCAGGTCGACATTCTCCTGCGTCACACGCCGGCCGTAGGAGAAACCATGGGGGTTGAGCGCATGCACATAGAGGACGGCCACACCAGCGCTGCGTGCCTTGTCCAGCCACTCGGCATCGCGCAGCGCATAGACCTGCACACCGCTGCCGCAGTAGCCCTCGATGCCATGGCAGGCACTGCTGAGGATCAGCAGCTTGTCGGCATCGGCCGGGCCATCCCTGGCCACATCCATGGCCAGTGCTTCGCCCTCCACCCCGGTCAAAGGATGGGGCTGGGCCTGCAGCGCCAGGCCAGCTGCGGCGGCGGCCTCCAAAAACTGTTGGCGGGCTTGCGCGTAACTGCGCGAAAAGGCTTGTTCCACGGCGCTCATGCGGCGATTCCTTCGTTGGCGATCTCTGCGGGGACCATGCGCTCGACCTGCACCGCACAGTCATAAAAGGACGGTGCGCGTCCGATATCGGTCAGCTGCTGGTGGGTCAGCTCATTGACGTTGGTGCCATTGGGCCCATCCTTGCGCCACCAAATGCCCAGCCCCACCACCACGCCGGGCCTGGCCCGGCCATTGATGCTGGCATGGCAGACATGCTCGCCCCGGCTGTTGAAGACGCGCACCAGATCGCCATCGGCAATCTCTCGGCTTTGCGCATCGCTGGGGTGCATCTCCAGCATCGGGCGTTCTTCGGCACTGCGCAGCTGGCGCACATTGACAAAGGTGGAGTTCAGAAAATTGCGTGCCGGTGGCGAGATCATCGCCAGCGGGTGGCTGGCCGTGGGCAGCTCATGGTTAGGCAGGTAGTCAGGCAAGGGGTTGATGCCCAGGGCCTCCAGCGCTGCGCTGTGGAACTCGCACTTGCCCGATGGCGTGGCAAAACCGCCCTCGGCAAAGGGGGCGTCGGGCAGGTCTTGTGCGACAAAGCCCTGGTCCAGCAGCTGCTCGAAAGGGATGCGCGTGGGGTCCACCGCCTGGCGGCACAGTGCCTCGTCGCTGTCGGCAAAATGCGGCGCGGCAAAGGCGCTGTCGTAGCGCGCCATCTGCGCGGCCAGGTCGCGGAAGATCTGCGCATTGCTGCGCGCCTGGCCCAGCGGCGCAATGGCCGGGCGGTTGAGCAGCACATCGGTGTGGCCGTAGCTGGTGTGGATATCCCAGTGCTCCAGCTGGCTGGTGGCGGGCAGCACATAGTCGGCATAGTCAGCCGTGTCGGTCATAAAGTGCTCCAGCACCACGGTGAACAGGTCCTCGCGGGCAAAGCCTTGCACCACCTTGGCCGAATCGGGGGCCACCGCTACCGGGTTGCTGTTGTAGCAGATGAGCGCTGCAATCTGGGGGCCAAACTCGGCACTGGTGGGCTTGAGCAGCGCATCGCCAATGGTGCTCATGTTGACGGTGCGGGGCTGTCGCGCGCCCAGCAACGCCGGCATCTGCAGCGCGCCCCGGCGTGCCGGGGCCGACGAGGAGCTGGACAGCAGCAGGCCGCCTGCGCGGTGGCGCCAGGCGCCGGTAAGCGCTGGCAGGCAGGCGACAGCGCGCACGGCATTGCCGCCGCCGCGTGTGCGCTGCATGCCGTAGTTGAGGCGAATGGCGGCCGGCGTGGTGGTGCCGTAGTCGCGTGCCAGGCTGCGGATCTGCTCCGCATCAATGCCGCAGACCTGGGCGGCGCGCTCGGGCGGCCACTGCAGTGCCCGCGCTTTCAGATCGTCCCAGCCCAGTGTGTGCTGGGCGATGTAGTCGTGGTCGAGCCAGTCGTGGGCGATCAGCTCATGCATCAGCGCCAGCGCCAACGCCGCATCGGTGCCGGGCAGCAGCTGCAGGTGTTCATGGCATTTGTCGGCGGTCTCGCTTTTGCGCGGATCGATGCAGACCAGCTTGGCGCCATTGCGCTTGGCCTCCATCGCATAGCGCCAAAAATGCAGGTTGCTGCCAATGCTGTTGCTGCCCCAAATCAGGATCAGCCGGCTTTCGGTAAAAAACTGCACCCGCATGCCCAGCTTGCCGCCATAGGTGTGCAGCAAAGCCTCCGACCCGGCACTGGCGCAGATGGTGCGGTCCAGCAAGGAGGCGCCCAGTTGGTGGAAAAAGCGCCTGTCCATGCTCTCGCCCTGCACCAGGCCCATGGTGCCGGCATAGCTGTAGGGCAGGATGGCCTGCGGGTCGGCCTGGGCGATGCCGTGCAGCCGGGCGCTGATATCGGCCAGCGCTTCATCCCAACTCACTGCCTCAAACTGGCCCGATCCCTTGGGCCCCACCCGCTTCATCGGCTGCAGCACCCGGTCTTCGTGGTAGCTGCGCTCGGTGTATTTGCTGACCTTGGCGCAGAGCACGCCGCCGGTGTGCGCATGCAGCGGGTTGCCGCTGACCTTGGTGGCTACGCCATCGACCACCGTGGTGACCAGCGAGCAGGTGTCGGGGCAGTCATGGGGGCAGGCCCCCAAAACGGTGGTGGCGGCGGCGGTGGTGGTCATGGCAATGGCGGGCGCGGGGTTGGGCGCCAATTCGAGGGGGAAATGTTGTGCCGCACATGGTAGCGCCAGATGGCAGGGGCTGGCGTCGCCTGCAGCACGTTCGCCTGCGCGGCTGCGTTCGCAAGGGTTATTCCCAAGACTTTTAAGGGTAAGCATGCCCTGCTTTGCTGCACCATAGAGGGCTTGGCATGCCGCCCGCCAACGCCTTGACCCCCAGCGCGCGCCGCCAGACAGATACACCCCCATGTAGCCAACAGGATTTTCCATGAAGCTGATTGATTCCATCGTGGCCGAAGCGGCCAGCATTGCCCAGATCCGCAAAGACATCCATGCCCACCCGGAGCTGTGCTTTGAAGAAGTGCGCACGGCCGATCTGGTGGCGGCCAAGCTGACGGAATGGGGTATCCCCATCCACCGCGGCTTGGGCACGACCGGCGTGGTCGGCATCGTGCACGGCAAGGATGGCGGCGCCAGCGGCCTGGCCGTAGGCCTGCGTGCCGATATCGATGCGCTGCCGATGCAGGAATCGAATACCTTTGACCATGCCAGCCGCCATGCCGGCAAGATGCATGCCTGCGGCCATGACGGCCACACCGCCATGCTGCTGGCCGCTGCCAAGCACTTCTCCAAGTTCCGCGATTTTGATGGCACCGTCTACCTGATCTTCCAGCCCGCCGAAGAAGGCGGTGGCGGTGCGCGCGAGATGATCAAGGACGGCCTGTTCGAAAAATTCCCGATGCAAGCCGTGTTTGGCATGCACAACTGGCCCGGTATGGCCGCCGGCAATATGGCGGTCAGCTCCGGCCCGGTGATGGCCTCCAGCAATGATTTCAAGATCACCATCACGGGCAAGGGCGGCCACGGCGCCATGCCGCACATGGGCAACGACCCGGTGCCCATCGCCTGCCAGATCGTCACCGCCTTCCAAACCATCATCACCCGCAACAAGAAGCCGCTGGATACCGGCGTGATCTCCGTCACGATGATCCACGGCGGCGAAGCCAACAACGTGATCCCCGACCGGGTGGAGCTGCAAGGCACGGTGCGCACCTTCAACACCGAAGTGCTGGACCTGATCGAAGCGCGCATGCGCCAGGTGGCCGAAGGCTGCTGCGCGATGAACAACGCCAAGTGCGACTTCCACTTCAACCGCAACTACCCCGCCACCGTCAACAGCGCCCCCGAAGCCGCCTTTGCGCGCCAGGTGATGGTCGACATCCTGGGCGAAGACCGCGTCAAGGCGCAAGAACCCACCATGGGCGCCGAAGACTTCTCCTTCATGCTGCAAGCCAAGCCCGGCGCCTACTGCTTTATCGCCAACGGCGAAGGCGACCACCGCGCCATGGGCCACGGCGGCGGCCCCTGCACCTTGCACAACCCCAGCTACGACTTCAACGACGACCTGATCCCCCTGGGCGCCACCTACTGGGTAGAGCTGGCCACCAAGTGGTTGGCGCAAGCGAAGAAATAAGCGAAGCAAACCAAGCAAAAGGCGCCCGAGGACACCCCGGGCGCCTTTTGCATTCAGCAACGCATGCGCAACAGCCGCCTCCAAAAGTTGCTCGCCTAGTCCCCCCGCATGCCGGAGCGGGCCCAAGAAGCATGCGCAACGCCCAAACCCACCACCCCAACGCCGAGATAGGGTTTGAGACGAGGCGCGCAGGCGCAGACAGTACGCCTGTACGGCAAGGCTGCGCAACGAAGGATCAGGCCCTATATCGGCGCCTCAGCACGACTAACGGACCCAACCCCAAAAACTCAGAACAGCGCCAGCCCAAGCATCACATGAAATGCAACAGTTCGCTGGAGCGGGCCCAAGAAGCAAGCGCAGCGCCCAACCCCACCACCCCAACGCCGAGATAGGGTTTGAGACGAGGCGCGCAGGCGCAGACAGTACGCCTGTACGGCAAGGCTGCGCAACGAAGGATCAAGCCCTATATCGGCGCCTCCGCACGGGTAGCAGCCCACTGCCAGCAAATAAAACAATCTGAACAAGGCGTCGCAGGCGCAGACAGTACGCCTGTACGGCAAGGCTGCGCAACGAAGGATCAGGCCCTATATCGGCGCCTCCGCACGACTAACAGCCCCCTCTCAAAAAAGGGAAAAGGCCTCAACACCCCAACTGATCCGCCAGATCCAAGAAATCACTACAGTGGTAGGTGTTGCCTGGTTGGGGGGTCACATCTTTGGGTTGATTGACTCCGTATTCGTGAGGCCGCTGGACGTACGCCGTCTGCAACCCACACCCCCGAGCCGCCGCCAAATCACTGTGATGGGCAGCGACCAGCATCACGGAAGCAGGCTCCACCCCAAAAACATCCGCCACACCCAGATAAGCCCGGGGATCCGGCTTGTAAGCCTGAAACACCTCCGCCGACAACACACAATCCCAGGGCAGCCCAGCGTTCTTCGCCATATAGGTCAGCAAAGCAATATTCCCGTTGGACAGCGGCGTAATGACAAATCGGCTTTTGAGCCGCTGCAGCCCGGCAACGGCATCGGGCCAGGGGGAGAGCCGGTGCCAGACCCGGTTCAGCTCAGCGCGCTCGGCCTCGGGCATGTCGCCCAGCCCAAACTGCGGCAGGATGCCATCGAGGATCCGGCGGTGCAGCGCATCCATGCGCGTCCAGCCCAGCTGGCCCTGGCGCACCAAGTCCATCGCCGGCTGGTAGCCCTTGCGCCAGGCCAGCGCAAAGGCGTCGCCATCCACCTGGGGATAGCGTTCGGCCATCTCGCGCTGGATGCTGCCATGCCAGTCCACAACGGTGCCAAATACGTCAAACGCCAGAATCTGGGGGTGCGCTACAGCCATGGGATCGGTTCCATCAGTGAAAAAACACCGCCCCAGCATGCGCCAGCACGCGGCACCGCCCTATCGCACAGGCGTCATGCGCGCGGTTTGGGCACAAAAAAAGCGCGATGTCTAGGACATCGCGCTTGGTGACTTAACTTTTTTACCCATGGAATGGTTAACCAACTGGCGCTTCGATTTTAACGCAATTCGACAATTTTTAACTAATCTAATTGAATATTGTTGCTTTTTATCACGGGGCCCAGCTTATTACGCTCTGTCACGAGGAATTTCTCCATCTCAGCGCGGCTCGTAGACGTCACTTCGAGCCCCATGTCTTCCAAGCGCTTGACGACGGCCGGGTCCTTCAAGGTGGCCTGCAGCTGCTCACTCAGCCGCTTGACCCGGTCCTCGGGCGTGGCCTTGGGGACGACCAGGCCCTGCCAGGCATAGGCCTCAAAGCCCTTGAGCCCTTGCTCATCGAGGGTGGGCACATCGGGGAAAACTTTGGAGCGCTGAGGTGTGGCTATGCCAATGGCGCGCAGCTTGCCCGCCTGGATGTTCTGGAAACCGGCGACCGAATCGACAAACATAAACGGCACCTGGCCGCCCAGCACATCCTGCACGGCGGGCGCTGCGCCCTTGTAGGGCACATGCACGAGGCTCAGCTTGGCCTGCTCGCGAAAAATCTCGGTCGCCAGGTGGTGAGGCGAGCCTGCGCCGGGGGTCGCATAGCTCACACCGCCTTGCTGGGCCTTGGCCCAGGCGTTGAACTCCGCCAGGTTCTTGATCGGCAGCTTGGGGTTGACCACCAAGATCAGCGGAAAGCGCACCAACATGCCCACGGGCGCAAAGTCCTTCTCGGCGCTGTAGCTGAGCTTTTGGTACAGGTAGGCATTGGCCGCCAGGGTGCCGGTATCGCCCGTCAGCAGGGTGTAGCCATCGGGCTTGGCACGGGCGGCGTAATCGGCACCAATATTGGTGGCCGCGCCGGGTTTGTTGAGGATGATGATCGGCTGGCCCAGGGCCTTGGCCATCGGCTCAGCCACCACACGGGCAACCACATCGGAGCCGCCGCCTGCCGCATAGGGCACCACCCATTCAATCGAATGGTCGGGGTAGGCCGCCTGGCTGAGGGACGGCAGGGCCAGCGCGGCTGCCGCCAGCAGCTGGCGCAGGGAAAAAGAGGTGGGCATGGGTTTGTCTCCTGTTAGTAATCTTTGTTGTCTCTGTGGCGCTGGGCGCAGGACAGGGGCCAGCAGACATGGTCCGCCCGGCCCGGGCCCGCTGCACAGTGCTCAGAGCGTACGCGCCGGCAGCATCTGGCCTTCGCAAATGCCAAAGCCAATGCGGGCAGCGCCAGGCCGCTCGCACCAGCCGCGCAGCACCACGGCGTCGCCATCTTCCAGCCAGGTGCGGGTCTCTCCATTGGGCAGCGCAATGGGGTTCTTGCCGCCCACGGTCAGCTCAATCAGCGCGGCGGCCTGGTCCAGGCTGGGGCCGGACAAGGTGCCCGTGCCCAGCAAATCGCCGGGCTGCAGGTTGCAGCCATTGACGGTGTGGTGGGCGACCAGCTGCGCGACGGTCCAGTAGGCGTGGCGGTAGTTGGTCTGTGTGATCTGCACCGCTGGCTCACCGGCGGCGCGCATCTTGGGGGTTTGCAGGTCCACGGCCAGCGCAATGTCGAAGGCACCCGCCTCGCGGTTGTGTGCGCTGTCCAGGTAGGGCAGCGGCTGCGGATCGCCTTCGGGGCGGGCAAAGGCCACCCGGTACGGCGCCAGCGCCTCCAGGGTCACCACCCAGGGGGAGAGGTGCGAGGCAAAGTTCTTGGCCAAAAAGGGGCCCAGCGGCTGGTATTCCCAGGGCTGGATGTCGCGTGCCGACCAGTCATTGAGCAGGCAGAGGCCAAACACATGGTCCTCGGCCTCGCCAATGCTGACGGGCTCGCCCAGCGCATTGGCCTGGCCCATAAAAATACCCAGCTCCAGCTCGATATCCATGCGCGCGCTGGCCTTCACCGTCGGCACTGCGGCATCAGGCGCCTTGGTCTGGCCCACCGGGCGCTTGAACGGCGTGCCCGAGACCACGATGCTCGACGAGCGGCCATGGTAGCCAATGGGCACCCACTGGTAGTTGGGCAGCAAGGGGTTGTCCGGGCGGAACTGCTTGCCGATGTTGGTGGCGTGGTGGATGGAGGTGTAGAAGTCGGTGTAGTCGCCAATCCGTGCGGGCAGCTTGTACTCGGCCTGCGCTTGCGGCAGCAAAAAGCCCTGCCACTGCACCTGCTCGGCCGCACCTGCGCGCAGGCCCCGCGACAGCGCCAGGCGCAAGACGCTCCAGGCCTGGGGGCCCAAGGCCATCAAGGCATTGAGCGCTTCTTGCGAAGCGGCCTGCGCGGCGCGCTGTGCATCACCGCTCAGGCTGCCACTGGCGGCCAGTGCCTGCAGGTCAACAATCTGGTCGCCGATGGCGACGCCGCCGCGCCAGGCCTCCTGGCTGCCTTGGCGGCGAAAGCTGGCAAACGGCAGGTTCTGCAGCGGAAAATCGCTGCCAGCGGCCTGGGCGCTGCTAACCCAGCTTTGCAGCGCGGGGTCGTGGGTTTCGTTGAGCATCGTCATTCTGTGGTGTCTCCAAATGGGGTTGCTACGGCCTCAGCCGTCTTAGGCTTTGTCCTGCGGCTTGAAATGCTTTTGCAGCCCTTGCCAGCAGCGGTAGTACTCGTGCTGCAGCTGCACCGTTTCCATCGCATAGGCGCTGGGCTGGATGACGGCCGGGGTCTCGAACATAAAGGCCATGGTGTTGTCGATGTAGTGCGGCTTGTGCGTGTCCGCCTTGCTGGCTTTGTCGAAGGTGTCGGCATCGGGCCCGTGGCCGCTCATGCAGTTGTGCAAGGAGGCGCCACCCGGCACAAAGCCCTCGGCCTTGGCGTCGTAGGCGCCCTCGATCAGGCCCATGAACTCGCTGGCGAAATTACGGTGGAACCAGGGCGGACGGAAGGTGTCCTGCGCCACCAGCACACGCGGCGGGAAGATGACAAAGTCCAGCGCATCCACGCCGGGCAGCGCGGTGGGCGATTGCAGCACCAGAAAGATCGACGGATCGGGATGGTCGTAGCTGATCGAACCGATGGTGTTGAAGCGGCGCAGATCGTATTTATAGGGCGCGTAGTTGCCATGCCAGGCCACCACATCGAGGGGCGAGTGGCCGATGCGCGCCGACCAGAAGTGGCCGCGCAGCTTGGCCACCAGCTCAAAGTCGCCCTCCTTGTCCTCGTAGGCCGCCACCGGCGTCTGGAAATCACGCGGGTTGGCCAGGCCGTTGGAGCCGATCACGCCCAGGTCGGGCAGTTTCAAAAGCTCGCCATAGTTTTCGCAGACATAGCCGCGCGCCGTGCCATCGAGCAAGGTCACCGCAAAGCGTACCCCCCGGGGCACCACGCAAATCTCTTGGGGCGCCACCTCCAAGGTGCCCAGCTCGGTGGCAATCTGCAAACGCCCTTGTTGGGGCACGATAAGCAGCTCGCCATCGGCGTTGTAGAAGTAGCGGCCCTCCATGCTGCGGTTGGCGGCATACAGGTGGATGCCGCAGGCGGCATTGCCAGCCATGCTCACCATGCCTTGCAGAAAGTCGCAAGGCGCATCGGGCAGCGGCAGCGGATCCCAGCGCAGCTGGTTGGGGGGCGTGGGCACCTCGTCAAATCCGCCCGTGACATGGCTTTTCCAGCGCGGCAGGGCCAGCGGCGCAAAGGGCTCGTGCATGGCACCGGGGCGGATGCGGTAGAGCCAGCTGCGGCGGTTGCTGTGGCGCGGCGCGGTAAAGGCCGTGCCCGACAGCTGCTCGGCATACAGGCCCAGCGGCGCCACTTGCGGCGAATTGCGCCCTACCGGCAGAGCGCCCGGCTCGGCCTCGGTGGCCCATTCATTGGCAAAACCTGTCATATAGTGCCGGGGCTCGGCGTTCAAGCTGCGCATGCATGTCTCCTGTCAGTCATTCTGGGGGCGGGTGCGCAGGCCCTGCGGGCCTGGCGGTGAAACGTTGAGAATCCTCAGGCGCTGATTCCTAGGGAAAACACCTGACGCGCGCGCAACCTGGGCGCTTCCGCAAAGCAGGCCTCCGTGACATAGTCGCGGTAGCTGTTTTCCCCCCGGGGAGCCATACATACCCAAGGAGTTGCGTTGAACACGCCGCTGGACCGTACTTATACCCACCGCCTGCATGCACTGGCCAAGGTCACCGACCGCACCACCCAGATGGTCTACGAGGAGGAGGTGGGCATCCCTATCAGCGAGGCCCGGTGCCTGGCAGCGATTGGCGCCTTTCACCCCTTGTCGGTCAATGACCTGGCGATGCGCGCCAACCTGAACAAGGCCCAGGCCAGCCGCTCGACTCAGGCGCTGGTGGAGCAAGGCCTGGTGCTCAAGCAGGCCAGCGAGGTCGATGGCCGCGGCGTGGTGCTCAGCCTCACACCCAAGGGCTGCGACTACTGGGACAAGGTGATGGTGGTGATTGCCCGCCGCAACGAAGAAATCCTCTCGGCCCTGACCATCGATGAACGCGAGCAGCTCAGTGTGCTGCTCGACCGCCTGCTGCAGCACGCGCGCCAGACCAGCCTGCCTGAATAAACGCCCACGCCGCCCCGGCTGGCTGCATGCGCCCTGCGGCGCTGGCGGCTGCCAACGCGGTCGTGCATGCAGCCGCTCGCTCATGCCACCGACTCCTGCGCGGGCACGGCATCGGCCTGCGCCGGGTACAGCGGGGCCAGGCTCTGGTCAATGGCACCAAACAGGCTGTTTCCATCCTTGCCCTTCATCTCGATACGCACCGTGTCGCCAAACTGCATGAAGCCGGTCTTGGCCTTGCTGTTCTGCATCGCCTCCATGCTGCGCTTTTCAGCAATGCAGCCGTAGCCCTTGGGCCAGTCCATGCGGCCATGCTTTTCAGCGCCGCTGTTGCTGATGGTGCCACTGCCCAGCACCGTGCCGGCGCGCAGGTTGCGGGTCTTGGCGGCATGGGCGATCAGCTGGCCGAAATGGAAGGCCATCTCCGGGCCCGCATCGCACATGCCAACCTTGCGGCCGTTCCAGCTGGTTTGCAAGGCCAGGTGCACCTTGCCACCGCGCCAGGCGTCGCCCAGCTCATCGGGCGTGATGGCCACCGGACTGAAGGCCGTCACCGGCCGGCTTTGCACCAGGCCGGCGCCCTTGTCCTGCTCGGCGGCCTGCAGCTGGCGCAGGCTGACCGGGTTGGCCAGCATCAACAGGCGCACGCTGTCGAGCGCATCCTCAGGGCTGCTGTCCTGCTTGACATCGCCGGTGATGACGGCCAACTCAGCCGAGAAATCAATGCCCATGGCCTCGCTGGCCACCACGATGTCGTCACAGGGGCCGATGAAGGCATCACTGCCGCCCTGGTGGATCAGCGGGTCGGTCTTGAGCGCGGCGGGCAAGTCGGCCTGGGGCAACTGGCGCAGCACGCTCAGTTGGTTCAGGTAGGCCGCGCCGCTCAGCCACTGGTAGGCACGCGGCAGCGGCGCCATGCACTGGGCCGGGTTGAAGTCAAAGCTGTGGCGGGCGCGGTCGGCATTGAGCGCGTCATACAGGTCCTGCAATTGCGGTGCGTAGAAATCCCAGTCATCCAGCGCCTGCTGGAGGCGGTGGGCAATCCCCGAGGCGTAATGGGCCGTGCGCAGGTCACGCGAGACGACGACCAACTGGCCGTCGCGCGATCCATCTTTATAGCTAGCAAGCTTCATACGGGTATCTCACAGTCATACATGCCGCTATCGTGCCAGATTGGCCCCCGGCATGGGCGCTCGCCACGGGCATTCCGCGTACCGCTGGCGATGCCCTGCACCGCCAAATTACGATTAGTGAAACTCATTCCTTTATTTAGAATACCTTAAACTAGCGCCATGGACAAGGATCGTGCAGGCATTCAGTCGGTCGAAGTGGGATTTGCGCTGTTGCAAGCGCTGGTGGAGGCCCATGGCCCGCTCGCGCTCAAAGACCTGGCGCATGCCGCTGCCATGCCGGCAGCCAAGGCCCACCGCTACCTGGTCAGCTACCAGCGCAGCGGCCTGGTCAAGCAAGATGCGGCCACCTCCCGCTACGACCTGGGGCCCATGGCCTTACAGCTGGGGCTGGCAGCCTTGCGGCGCAGTGATGCGGTGCGGCTGGCGCGCGAGCGCATGCCCGATTGGCTGGACCACCTGGGCCATACCGTGGCGCTGGCCGTCTGGGGGAACCATGGCGCCACCATCGTGCACTGGGAGGAGCCGCCCCACGGCACCACCGGTCACCTGCGGCTGGGCGATGTGATGCCCCTGCTCTCGTCGGCTACCGGGCGCTGTTTTGGCGCCTGGCTGCCCGAGGCCCGCACTGCGCTCGCCCTGGAGCGCGAGCTGGCGCAGGCGCGCCTGGCTGGGCGCAGCGATCTGCCCCAGACCGCCGCCGATGCGCAGCAATTGTTTGCCCAGGTGCGCAGCCAGGGCACGGCCAGCGTGGTCGACACCCTGATGCCCAGCGTGGCAGCACTGTGCGCGCCCGTGTTCGATGCGCGTGGCCAGCTGGTGCTGGGTATTACCAGCCTGGGCACGCAAGCCACTTTTGACCCCAGCCCCCAAGGCGCCATGGCCCAGGGCCTGCAAGCGCTTGCCGCGCAGCTGTCGCACGCGCTGGGCTACAACAGCGCAGCGCAAGGCCTCCCGACCTAAGCAGCTGCCCTGCGGGCCTGCACAGCAGGCACTACACTGAGCGTCTCATGCGCCAACGCCCCCTTATCCTGCTGACCTTTGCCGTGCTGGCCGCCCATGGGCTGCTGCTGGCCTGGCCCGGGGTGCAGGAAGCGATGAGAAAGGCACGCATCACCGGCAGCACCCCTCACGAGCTGCGCTTTGAAGTGCGCCAGATAGCGCCACCGCCCCCTGCAGCCATTCCGCCCGCGCCCACGCCGGCCTCGCGGCCCAGCATGGCGCAAGCAGCCCCTGTCGCCCCCCGGCCCCAAGTACAAAAAGCCCCACCCCAGCAGGCACCTGCCAGCCGCGCCAGCGTGGGCCCCAAAGCCTTTGAGGACACTGCCGACAAACCTGCCGCCGCAGACACCGCAACTGCGGTGGAGGCTGAGGCCACACCCGCCGCACCATCGGCACTGGACCAACTGCTTGCACCAGGCGAGCCCATTCCGGCGCCCACGCCCGAGACCACCCCCGGCTCCGCTGCCGACCTTCAGCCGCTCAATGCGGTGGCCGGCCAGGGCGAATCCAGCGCCACCCAAAATCCGCCCGCCCCTGAAGCCAAGACCGGCACGGATGCGCCCAACGCCAGCGAACCAGCGCCCACCATCGGCATTGGCAGCGCAGGCTATGCCGGCCCCCTGCCGGCGATCAAACTGCCGCCCTCGGCGCAGCTGCAGTTCCAGGCCAAGGGTTCGGCCAAGGGCTTCCAGTACTCCGCCAAGGCGCAGCTGGTGTTCAAGACCGATGGCCTGCGCTACCAGGCCGAGCAGCAGGTGTCTGCCTTTTTAATGGGCAGCCGCAGCCAGACCAGCTCCGGCCGGGTAACGCCCCATGGACTGGCGCCCCAGCGCTTTGTCGACAACGCGCGGCGCGAGCGCAGCGCCGAGCTGGATACCGAGGCAGGCCGCATCCGCTACAGCGACGGGGACGATCCCCAAGCCGTGAGCGCTGGCGTGCAAGACAGGCTGTCGATCTTTCTGCAGCTGTCCAGCATGGTGGCCGCTAACCCCGAGCGCTATGCACCCGGCAGCACGGTCGCCATCAATGTGACCAGCGCGCGCAGCGCCGAAGTCTGGACCTTTGTGGTCGATGGCCCCGAGACCCTGGATTTGCCCGCCGGCCCCACGGCGACCCTGCGCCTGACCCGCCAACCGCGCAAGGGCCAGGACCAAAGCGCCCACCTCTGGCTGGCACCCTCGCTGCAGTACCTGCCGGTGCGCATTCGCCTGTCCCAGTCCAACGGCGATTTTGCCGACCTGCAACTGCAGGCCGCGACGGTGGACAAGACCGCACCTTGATCGCCTGGCAGCCCGGGCCTGTCCCCGGCCTGCGGCTGCGCTGTACGACAAAGCCCTAGGGATACGTCCCCGATTTGCGACGTTTGGCTGTAAAAACGCCTGCAATTGTCAGGAATGGCATCAAAACCTGCTACAACGGGTGTGTGGACGCAGGCTTGCAAATCCGCAAACTGCCACCATCTGCACTTCACAAGGAGGAACATCATGCAAATGATTTATGACTCGGACTCTTTTGTGGTGTTGCACCTGACGCCAGAACTGCCCCTGTCCAACGATGGTGCTTCCGTCACCAGCCCCACGATCACCGAGCCGCTGCGCCACCTGCAGCGCCAGGGCTTTGAGATAGTGGACAAGCGCAGCGGCAAAGAGCTGTACCTGGATGGCGCATGGGCAGAGATGTTCCACCAGCAAATCCAGGCCTGGCAAACCAATGCGCCGACTGAAGAAGAAGTCGAGGCCACCTTAGACCGCTACACCGGTCTGGCCCAGCAACCGGTCATCGTGCACTGACCCCGAGCACAGCACCACCCCATCCCAGCTGTTTGCGTACCCTCCAGGCGCAGACAGCTTTTTTTGGCCAAAACAGCCCTGACCGCTTGACTTGGAGTGCGCTCTAACTTCTACCATGCGGTCATGGAACCTCTTTTGAGCATTGAAGAAGCAGCGCGGCATACCGGGCTGAGCGCCCATACGCTTCGCTATTACGAACGCATCGGCCTGATTGCAGCGGTGCCGCGCGCAGCCGGTGGCCAGCGCCGCTATGCCGCCAGCGACCTGGCCTGGATTTCCTTTCTGACGCGGCTGCGCACCACCCACATGCCCATCCAGAAAATGCGCTTGTTCGCCGCACTGCGCAGCGCGGGCGACAGCACCGTGCCCGCCCGCCGCCAGTTGCTGCAAACGCATCTGGCCGACGTGCAGGCCCAGATCACCGCCATGCAACAAGCAGCCCAGGCTTTAGAGGTCAAGATCAGGCACTACCAGGCGTTGGAAGCATCCACATCACCCAGCAAGCATGCGGGTCAGCACAAAGGCATTCACCATGACTGAAATGACACGTTACCAACGCGGCCTGGACAAGCTGCGGGAAATCGATGGCCACGCAGGCGAGCAGGTGCTGGACAACCTGGCCGATATCGCACCAGACTTTGCCCAGTACCTGATCGAGTTCCCCTTTGGCGATATCTACAGCCGCCCAGGGCTGGATCTGAAAAGCCGCGAGATTGCAACGGTTGCGGCCCTCACCGCCATGGGCCATGCGGCCCCGCAGCTGAAGGTGCACATCCAGGCGGCGTTGAATGTGGGCTGCAGCCAGGAGGAAGTGGTCGAGACCATCATGCAGATGGCGGTCTATGCCGGCTTTCCAGCAGCACTCAACGGGCTGTCGGTGGCCAAGGAAGTTTTTGCGCAGCGCCCGGCATAGAGGGGCTGATCAGCGGAAAAATCCCGATGGTGTCTGCCCAAACTGGCGCTTGAACATGGTGGCAAATGCGCCGGGGCTGTCATAGCCCAGCGCCATGGCAACCTCGATCACCTTCTGGCCTTGCGCCAACAGCTCCAGCGCCTGCAACAACCGGGCCTGCTGGCGCCAGCGGGCAAAACCCATGCCGGTGTCGCGCAGAAAAAGCCGTTGCAAGGTCTTGGGGTCCACCTCGAAGTGCTGGGCCCAATCAGCCAGCGTGGCCTGGTCCTCGGGCTTGCGCTGGATATGCTGGCAGATGCGCTGCAGCCGGGGATCGGCCGGGTTGGGCAAATGCATGGGCAGCACTGGCAGCGCCTGCAGCTCGTCGAGCAAAAGCCGCATCAGCCGGCCGTCGCGCGACTCAGGGACATACGGCAAATCAATCTCCATGGCCGCGCGGATCAGCTCGCGCAGCAGCGGCGAGATACCCACCACCTGGGCCTGCTCGGCCAGACCGGGCGCGGCATGGGGGCGCACAAACAGGCTGCGCATGCGCACCTCACCAATATGGCGCACCTGGTGCTCGGTGCCGGCGGGCATCCAGATACCGCGCGTGGGCGGCACGATCCACTGACCGCCTTCGGAGGCGACCAGCATCACGCCATGCACCGCATGGATGAGTTGGTGGTGGAAAGGGTGGCGGTGCGTGCCAGTGCTGCTGCCCGGCGCATAGTCGGTGGCGTGGCAGGCAATGGGCACGGGGCTGCGCTCCATCTCCTCCAAGGTCTGGAAGTAGTAAGGCATCGAATGTCCGTTTGGCAAAGACTTTAGCCCAAAATGCGCAAGACAGGCAAACGACCCGGCACTAGCATGGCTGCTTTCTGTTGAACCGCACAGGCCCATGCCGCCATGAACTCCCCCCTCGCCGCCCACCCCGCCCAGCGTTCTGCTGCCCAGCCCCGCACCGCCTTTGGCGTGCTGGGCGCCATCAGCACCGCCCACATGGTCAACGACATGATGCAGTCGCTGATCCTGGCGCTCTACCCCATCTTGCAAGGCAGCTTCCAGCTCAGCTTCAGCCAGATCGGCTTCATCACCCTGGTCTACCAGGTCACCGCCTCGCTGCTGCAGCCGCTGGTGGGACTCTATACCGACAAGCGCAGCACGCCCTATTCGCTGCCGCTGGGCATGTGCTTTACCTTGGGCGGCCTGCTGCTGCTGGCCTTTGCGCCCAACTACAGCACGGTGCTGGTCGCCGCCGCCCTGGTGGGCACCGGCTCGTCCATCTTCCACCCCGAATCCTCTCGGGTGGCCCGCATGGCTTCGGGCGGCAAACATGGCATGGCGCAGTCGCTGTTCCAGGTGGGTGGCAACACCGGCACGGCGCTGGGCCCGCTGCTGGCAGCGGCGGTGATCGTGCCCTTTGGCCAGCACAGCATTGCCTGGTTTGGCCTGGCCGCCCTGGGCGGCATTGCACTGCTGACCTGGGTGAGCCGCTGGTATGCCTTGCAGCACCACGCGGCCAAGAGCGTGCATGTCCCCGTCGCCAATGGCCTGCCGCGCTCGCAGGTGTTGGGGGCTGTGGCCGTGCTGCTGGTGCTGATCTTCTCCAAGTACTTCTACATCGCCAGCCTCTCGAGCTACTACACCTTCTACCTGATGGAGCACTTCGGCGTAGGCGTGCAAAACGCCCAGCTGCTGCTGTTTGTCTTCTTGCTGGCCTCGGCTGTGGGCACCGTGGTGGGCGGCCCAATAGGCGACCGCATTGGCCGCAAGCCCGTCATCTGGGCCTCGATCCTGGGGGTGGCGCCGTTCGCGCTGATCCTGCCCCATGCCAACCTGGCCTGGACGGTGGTGCTCACCATCATCATTGGTCTGGTGCTGTCGTCTGCGTTCTCGGCCATCCTGGTCTACGCCCAGGAGCTGATTCCCGGCAAGATCGGCATGGTCTCGGGTCTGTTCTTTGGCTTGGCCTTTGGCATGGGCGGGTTGGGCGCTGCCGTGCTGGGCATGATCGCTGACCGCAGTGGCATCGAGCAGGTCTATGCGATGGCGGCCTATCTGCCGCTGCTGGGCATGGTCGCCATCCTGCTGCCCAAGGTGCCAAAACGCTGATGCCCACGTAAACCCCTGAAAGCACAAACGCCCGGTCTTGCGACACGGGCGTTTGTTTTTCTTAGCGGCTGAGCGCCCGCTGCCACGCCTGCTTAGCCGCAGGCACCCACGGCGCCGCAGGCGGTGCAGTACTCGCAGCCATCCTTGCGAATCACCGCATGGGCGCCGCATTCATTGCATTTTTTGCCGGCCATGGTCTGCATGGCCTGGCTGACCACCGGGGCGGGCACCACAGGGGTCAAAGTGGAGCTGCTGATGCCGGGCAGGTTCTGCTGGCGGCGGCGCTCCAAAATTTGCTGCACGGCATACGCAATGGCGGAGACCTCCGAGTCATGCCACATCGGCACATGCGTGCCATCGGCGCGCTGGTAGGTGCCCAGGCGCACGGGGCCTCGGTCCCAGGCGACCTTGCGCATGTCGGCCAGCGCACGCTCCAGGAAGCCACCGCGCGCGGCCAGCGACAGCAGGCGCATGCTGGAGGTGATCCACTGCTGCGACTCGCCGCTCTGGCCCACGGGCATGAAGAACTCCACCGCGCGGTCCACCATGCTCTTGCCATCGGCGCTGGGCACCGGCAGGAAGGAGACGATGATGTAGAGGCGCTGCTGGCCTTCCTGGGTCCAGTACTCGACCTTGTCGGCCACGGCGCTGAGCTCGCCCTCGGGGCGGCGCTCGATCACCAGCTTCATCGGGTCCACCAACGCCGCTGCGGCGGCCTTCTCGGCGGCCGGGGCTTCGGGTTTGGCGGCCGGCGTGGTCTCCAGCACCGCACCCAGAATGCTGTTGGGCCGGTAGGTGGCCAGGCCCTTCAGGTTGCCGCGCCAGGCCTGCAGGTACAGGTTCTTGAAGTCCTCATAGGGGTAGTCGGCGGGGATGTTCACCGTCTTGGAGATGGCGGTGTCCACATAGGGCTGCACGGTTTCCATCATCGCCAGGTGCTCGGTGGCCGACATCTCCAGCGCCGAGACAAAGTAGGCTGGCAGCTGCTCCACATCGCCACCCAGCTCGCGGTACAGGCGCCAGCTGTGGTCTTCGACCTGGTACTGGCTCTTGCTGCCATCGGCCTCGCGCTTGTTGCGGGTGTAGGTCCAGGAGAAAGCCGGCTCAATGCCGTTGGAGGCATTGTCGGCAAAGGCCAGCGAGACGGTGCCGGTGGGCGCAATCGACAGCAGGTGGCTGTTGCGGATGCCGTGTTTTTGGATGTCGTCCTGGATGTCCTGGGGCAGGCGGCTGGCAAAGGTGCCCTTGTCCAGATAGCCCTTGGCATCGAACTTGGGGAAGGCGCCCTTCTCTTTGGCCAGGCCGACCGAGGCGCGGTAGGAGGCATCGCGCATGCATTCGGCAATGCGCCGGGCCATGTCGCGGCCTTCCTGGTCGGAGTAGCGCAGGGTCAGCATCGTCAAGGTATTGCCCATGCCGGTAAAGCCCACGCCAATGCGGCGCTTGGCAGCCGACTCCTCACGCTGCTGCTCCAGCGGCCAGAAGGTGGCGTCCAGCACGTTGTCCAGCGCCCGCACCTGGGTGGCCACGACCTGCTCGAAGCTGTCGAAATCAAAGCTCGGCAGGCCACCAAAACCAAAGGGATTGCGCACAAAGCGGGTCAGGATGATGGGGCCCAGATCGCAGCAGCCATAGGACGGCAGCGGCTGCTCGCCGCAGGGGTTGGTCGCGGCAATGCGCTCGCAGTAGCGCAGGTTGTTGTCGTCGTTGATGTGGTCGAGGAACAGGATGCCCGGCTCGGCAAAATCATAGGTCGAGGTCATGATCGTGTCCCACATCGCCCGGGCACGCACCGTCTTGTAGACCCACTGGCCGTCGTCCCGCAGCACCGCGCCTTCGGCGCGCAGCTTGGCATTGGGCTTGCCGCTGTGCACCAGCTGCCAGTCGGCATCGTCCACCACCGCCTGCATGAAGGCATCGGGCACGCCCACCGACACATTGAAGTTGTTCCAGCGGCCTGGCGTGCGCTTGGCGGTGATGAACTCCATCACATCGGGGTGGTCGATGCGCAGCACGCCCATTTGCGCGCCCCGGCGGGCGCCGGCCGATTCCACCGTGGAGCAGCTCTGGTCAAACACATTGATATAGCTGCAAGGGCCCGAGGCCATGGAGGCCGTGCCTTTGACCTCGGCCCCCCGGGGGCGGATACGCGAGAAGTCATAGCCGACACCGCCGCCGCGCCGCATGGTCTCGGCCGCTTCGCGCAGCGCTTCGTAAATACCGGGGTAGCCTTCGTCATCAAAACCCTGGATGCAGTCTCCCACCGGCTGCACAAAGCAGTTGATCAAGGTCGCCTGGATGTCGGTACCCGCTGCCGACATGATGCGGCCCGCGCCAATCGCGCCGGCATGCAGGTTGGCGTAGAACTTGGCCTCCCATTCGGCCTGCAGCTCAGGTTTTTCTACCGAGGCCAGCGCGCGCGCGACGCGGCTGTACAAGTCCTCGATGCTGGACTCATCACCCTTGAAGTACTTCTCCTTGAGCACATCCAGGCTGATGGCCTGGGGAGCCTGGCCGCTGATGGCCTCGGGAGAAGGGGTGATGTTGTCGCGTTTCATGGGGTCTGTCCTCAAAAATCAGTCCTGCGCAGGCGGGCCTGGGCGGCAAGCAGCCGCGTACAACACCCGGACGCCGCGCACCGGCGGGTTCAGGCGCAGGCGGAGGCCATGGCAGGTTTAGGTGAAATCGATAGGCTGATACAAACTTCGTGGAGCTTGCAAGCCAACCGCCAATCTACCCCCAAATGCCAGGCTTGCAAACCACCAAAACCACCCTTGTTGTGTGGCCGCAAACTGCGGGCAAAAACGGCTGGCAAGTGCCGTGGCAAGCGGCTGTGCGGGTGGCACGCGCGCAAGCGGCGGCCGACGATGCTGCAGCACAGTGCTGGCAAAAATCGTTGATTTTTCGGCATTTTCTGCGGATGGCTGCGGACCGGCCGCAAAACAATAAATAAATACTTCTGACGTTTATTTACAAAATGCGCTTCTGCTTCTACCCCTGTAAAAAAGCAAACCCTGACAGGGCAACTCCCTAGCCAAACTGCGACAATGGCAGGCTTATGACCAATGCTTACATCCTCACTCTCTCGTGCCCTGATCGCCGAGGGCTGGTCCACGCGGTATCGGGCTTTTTGCTGGACCATGACAGCAATATCGAAGAAGCTGGCCAGTTCAACGACCCGGCCACGGGCCTGTTCTTCATGCGCGTGCGCTTTGCCAATGCCGGGCCTGCCGCCCAGCTGCGGGAGGACCTGGATGCCTTTGCAAAACCTTTCGAGATGCACTGGCGCCTGCATGCGGCCGAAGAGAAGATCAAGACCGTCATCATGGTCAGCCGCCAGGGCCATTGCCTGAACGACCTGCTGTTCCGCTGGAAGGAAGGCCTGCTGCCCATCGACATCCGTGCCATCGTCAGCAACCACCGCGATTTCTACCAGCTGGCGGCCAGCTACAACATCCCCTTCCACCACATCCCGGTGACGGCAGCCACCAAGGCCCAGGCCGAGGCCAAGCAGTTCGAGATCATTGAGGCCGAAGGCGCCGAGCTGGTCGTGCTGGCCCGCTACATGCAGGTGCTCTCCAACGATCTGTGCAGCAAGCTGTCGGGCCGGGCGATCAATATCCACCACAGCTTTTTGCCCAGCTTCAAGGGTGCCAAGCCCTACTACCAGGCCCATGACCGGGGCGTGAAGCTGATTGGCGCCACCGCCCACTATGTGACGGCCGACCTCGATGAAGGCCCGATCATCGAGCAGGATGTGGCCCGCGCCTACCACACCGACACGGTGGACGACCTGACTGCCCGCGGCCAGGACACCGAAAGCCAGGTGCTGGCCCGCGCGGTGAAGTGGCACAGCGAGTACCGCGTGCTGATGAACGGCCACAAAACCGTCATCTTCCGCTGATCCAGCCGGGGGCGCTGCCTACAGGCGGTTGCCCCGGTGACCTGTGCGCTGCCCGCAACTTGCTACAGTGGGGGCATGAGCCAGGTTGACCTCCCTACGTCCCCACCCGCCACTACCGAACGCGCCGCACGCCAGCGCGAAGTGGTGGCCGCCCTGCGCAAGGTATTGCCCGACGACTGCCTGCTGTGGCACGACGAGGACACCACCCCCTATGAATGTGATGGCCTGACCGCCTACCGCCAGCGCCCGCTGGTGGTGGCGCTGCCGGAGACCTATGCCCAGGTACAGGCAGTATTGCAGACCTGCCATGCACTGCAAGCGCCGGTGGTGGCGCGCGGTGCTGGCACGGGCCTCTCAGGCAGCGCGCTGCCGATTGCCCTCGGCGTCACCTTGTCGATGGCACGCTTTAACCAGATCCTGCATATCGACCCCGCCGCCTGTACGGCCGTGGTGCAGTGCGGCGTGCGCAACCTGGCCATCAGCGATGCGGCGGCCCCGTATGGGCTGTATTACGCGCCCGATCCATCGAGCCAGATCGCCTGCACCATTGGCGGCAATATTGCTGAGAATTCCGGCGGTGTGCACTGCCTCAAATACGGGCTCACGGTGCACAACGTGCTGCAGATCAAAGGCTTCACCGTGGAGGGCGAGCCCATCGAGTTTGGCAGCCAGGCGCTGGATGTGCCGGGTTACGACCTGCTGGCCGCCGTGATCGGCAGCGAGGGCATGCTGGCCGTGGCCACCGAGGTGACGGTCAAGCTCATTCCCAAGCCCCAGCTGGCGCGCTGCATCATGGCCAGCTTTGACGATGTGCGCAAGGCGGGTGACGCGGTGGCGGCAGTGATTGCCGCCGGAATCATCCCGGCCGGGCTGGAGATGATGGACAAGCCGATGACCGCCGCCGTCGAGGACTTTGTGCATGCCGGCTATGACCTGAGCGCCGAAGCCATCTTGCTGTGCGAGAGCGACGGCACGCCCGAAGAGGTGGCCGAAGAGGTCGCCCATATGAGCCAGGTGCTGCGCGCAGCGGGCGCCACGGCCATCAGCATCAGCCAGGACGAAGAGGAGCGGCTGCGCTTTTGGAGCGGCCGCAAGAACGCCTTCCCCGCCAGTGGCCGCATGAGCCCGGACTATATGTGCATGGACTCGACCATTCCGCGCAAGCGCCTGGCCGATATCCTGCTTGCGATCCAGCAGATGGAGAAAAAGTACCAGCTGCGTTGCGCCAACGTCTTCCATGCCGGCGACGGCAACCTGCACCCGCTCATCCTGTTCGATGCCAATGACGCCGACCAGCTGCACCGCTGCGAGCTGTTTGGCGCCGACATTCTGGAGACCAGCGTCGCCATGGGCGGCACGGTGACCGGCGAGCATGGCGTGGGCGTGGAAAAGCTCAACAGCATGTGCGTGCAGTTCTCGGCCGAGGAGAATGCGCAGATGCTGGCCTTGAAAGCCGCGTTTGACCCGCAAGGCTCGCTCAACCCCGGCAAGGTGATCCCCACCCTGAACCGCTGCGCCGAGTACGGCAAGATGCTGGTGCGCGCTGGCAAGCTGTCGCACCCGGATCTGCCTCGCTTCTAAGCGCTAAGGCGCCGCTGACGTACCGCCATGTCGGCCCTTGGCTGACAGGCGCGGCCACCACGCACAGGCACAGTCAAAGCTGATCCATGACTGCCAAGGACTGCTTTGAAAAACCGCTATTCCACCCTGAGCACCGCCGTGCTATGCGCCGCGCTGTTGTCCGCCACGGGCGCCCATGCCCAGCACCCCGCGCTGCAAAAAGCAGGCGATCTGCAATATGTGTGTGGCGGTATCGGCATTGATGAATCGACCGCCATGCGCGCGGCGATGAAGGACTACCCACTGTCCTTGCTGTTTGCCACCCAATCCGGCGATTACCTGGCTAAGATCCAGGTGGTGATCGAGGGGGAGAAAGGCGCGCAAGTTGGACAGTTTGAGGCGCAGGGCCCTGTCTGCCTGGTCCGACTGGACGCCGGTCGCTATACGGTCAAGGCCAGCGCTGAGGGTGGCAAGACCATTGAGCACAGCGTGGAGGTTGTGCCCGCAGGCACGCCCGGCAAGACGCTGGACTACCGCTTCTGATCAGGCCGGTCCCAGGCTGCCGGAGACGGCGCTGATGCGGCCCTGGCTGTCCAGATCGGCAACGATACGGTTGGCGCCATGCTGGCCGGTGATGCGCGAGCCGGTCTCCTGCACGCTGAAGCCCTTGGCCGGCAGGTAGTGCTGCAGCAGCAGCCGGTGGTCCAACTCGAAATCACTGATCAGCTGCGACACCACGCTTGGCACCCGCTCGGGCTTGGGGGCGGTGCTCGGCAGGCCATGGTCGGGATCGATCAGCGCCAGCAAGATGCCGTCGCCATAGTTGCCCAGGTAGTAACCTGCGCTGTCGTCGGCACCGGCGGCAATCAGGCCGATCACATGCAGGTCTTCCTGACGCAGCGCCGTGCGCGGCTCGGTGAACAGCGCCAGGTTCTGGGCCGCGCCAAAGCCCTGGAGCTGGCGTGCGACTTCGGTAAACGCAGGCGCCACCTCGGCCTGGGTATGGGCCCAAATCCACAGCCAAGTGCCCGATTGGAAAGAGTAGGAGCCCAGCACCTGCATGCGAAAGCGCAGGTCATCGCCAAAGGCAATCAGACCCTGGGCGGTGTCAGCGGACCAGGGCCGGTCGCCGACCTTGTCGGCAAAATCGAGCTGCCGGTCCCAGGCCATGCCGGCATAGGTCGACAGGGCCTCGCGCAAGGCGGGGTCGGCAATGGCGGCGGGGATGTCGGCCTCGCGCGCGGCAGCGGCCTCGAAGAGATCGGCTTGCGCGCTGGGCGCAGCATCAGATGCTGCAGCCGCTACCGGCGACTGCTGCGCATCGGAGGCGCTGGAATGGCTGGACACTGGCGCGGCCAACTCGGCAGCAGGGTCGAACGCGGGTTCGCGTGTGCCACGCGCGGCAGGGTCCTGCGGCGCGCTAGCGGCCACCGCAGCGGCCGGCGGGCTCAGGGTGTCAGCGGGGGCAGCCGTTGGCGCGGACGGGTTCAGCCAGCCCAACAGTTTTTGCCACAATCCCATGGTGTTGATTCTCCTGCGGTAGCGGCACGCCCCATGCGCCCCAAGCGTCAAAGACCCGAGCTTTCAGCCTATCAACGCTCAAAATGGGCACATGGCGCACCCATCGCCGCTTTGCTGCTATCAGTATAGGTGCAAACTACTACACTCCGTTTTTGCAAATGCAACGGGGTGTAGGGTCACACTGTACAGGAAGCAGGCCGCCGCAGGCTGGGGCCTCAGTTCAGCGCCATGCTCAGGCGGCGGCGGTAGCTGCTAAGCAAGGCCGCCACTTCGTCCTCTTGCTTGCTAGCCTTGCCGGTCAGCGCAATACCACCGGCCGTCGTGCCTGGCACGGTCTCGGCGGCCTTGGGTTTGGGCGGGGTCAGCAGCTCCAGGATGGCCACAAACAGCTTGCGGGCTGCCTGGTCGTTCCAGGTCTTGTCGCGCATGATGATCTCCAGCAGCTCATCCATGCTGGCGGTCCACTGGCCTTCGGCCATCAGCGCACGGGCCTTGGCAAAGCGGGTGTCGAAATCGCGCTTGTTGGCCGCAATCGCGGCATCGAACTGCTCCAGCGGCCAGTCGCCCCGGTCGTCCTCATGCACAAAGCGGATCGCCTGGGCCCAGGCCTTGAGCGCCACAAAGCGCAGCGGCTGCTGAATGCGCTTGAGCGGCTCTTCGAGCAGGGACTCTGCCTCAGTAACGGCACCGGTCTGGATCAGCAGTCGGGCGTAGTCAAAGCGGGCATCGTCATTGCTGGGGTCGGCCTCCAAGGCCTCCTTCAGCATCTGCAGAGCCGCTTGCACATCGCCGCTGTCCAGCAGCTGTTGGGCCTCGTCGGCACCGGCCTCTGCCGCCAGTGCAGCCTCCGAGGGCAGGTGCTTGTCCAGAAACTCGCGCAGCTTGCCTTCAGGCTGGGCGCCCATAAAGCCATCGACCGGCTTGCCGCCGATCATCAGCACGCAGGTGGGAATGGAGCGGATGCCGAACATGCCGGCCAGCTGCTGCTCCTGGTCGGAGTCGATCTTGACGAGCTTGAAGCGGCCGGCATAGTCCACTTCGAGCTTATCCAGCAAAGGGCCCAGGGTTTTACAGGGACCGCACCACGGTGCCCAAAAGTCCACCAGCACGGGAACCTGCAGGGATGCCTGGATGACTTCGGCTTCAAAATTCTCAATGGTGACGTCGATCATGTCGCTAAAAATCCGTGTTGATCAGGCAGCTTCACTGCAAAAAGTAAAATGGCGGGTTCCACCCTGGCGCGGGGCCGGCATTCTTGCCTTAGACACCCGCCAACCCACACTATGACACCCATCCAAGTTGGCGTGGTCATGGGCTCCAGCAGCGACTGGGAGACCATGCAGCACGCAGTAGACATTCTCCAGCAATTCGGTATTGCCTTTGAGGCCCAGGTGGTCTCCGCCCACCGCATGCCTGACGACATGTTCCGCTTTGCCGAGAGTGCCGTAGAGCGCGGCCTCAAGGCCATCATCGCCGGAGCCGGTGGCGCCGCCCACCTGCCTGGGATGATAGCCGCTAAAACCCCCGTGCCCGTGCTGGGTGTGCCGGTGGCCAGCCGCCATCTGCAGGGCGTTGATTCGCTGCATTCCATCGTGCAAATGCCCAAGGGCGTGCCGGTGGCCACCTTTGCCATCGGCCAGGCGGGCGCTGCCAATGCCGCCCTGTTTGCCGTGGCCATGCTGGCCAATGAAGACCCGGCGCTGCGCGCCAAGCTCGACGCCTTCCGCGCCGCGCAGACCGAAGCGGCCCGCAACATGACCTTGCCGGTGAACGCATGAGCGCCCCCAGCCACAGCAGCCAGCCTGGCGCCTCGGTGATTTTGCCGGGCGCTACCCTGGGCGTTCTGGGCGGCGGCCAACTCGGCCGCATGTTTGCCCACGCTGCCCAATCAATGGGTTACTTCACCGCCGTGCTGGACGCGGATGCCACCAGCCCGGCCGGCCTGGTCAGCCACCACCATGTGCGCAGCGGCTACGAAGACCCCCAAGGCCTGGCCGAGCTGGCGCGCCTCTGCGCCGCAGTCACCACCGAATTCGAGAACGTGCCCGCCGCCGCGCTGAACCAGCTTGCGCAAAGCCTGCCGGTGTCGCCTGCCGGTTCTGCCGTGGCCATCGCCCAGGACCGCGCGGCTGAAAAAGCCCACTTTGTGAAATGCGGCGTGCCCTGCGCACCCTATGCGGTCATCGAGACGGCCGAGCAGCTGGCTGCCGTCAATGACGCCCTGCTGCCCGGCATTTTGAAAACCTCCCGCATGGGTTATGACGGCAAGGGCCAGGTCCGCGTCAAGACCCGCGAGGAATTGGCCGCCGCCTGGGCCGATCTGGGCCAGGTCGCCTGTGTGCTCGAGAAAATGCTGCCGCTGGCGCATGAATGCTCAGTCATCGTGGCGCGCAGCCGCCAGGGCGCCATCGTGCACCTGCCGGTGCAACGCAACCTGCACCGCGACGGCATTCTGGCCGTGACCGAGGTCTTTGCCGGCAACCTGCCTGCCGCGCAAGCCGAGCAGGCTATTGCCGCGGCCCAGTCGGTGGCCGAGGGCCTGGACTATGTGGGCGTGCTCTGCGTGGAGTTCTTTGTGCTGGAAAGCGGCCAGCTGGTGGTCAACGAGATCGCCCCGCGCCCGCACAACAGCGGCCACTACAGCCAGAACGCGCTGGATGTGTCGCAGTTCGAGCTGCAGGTGCGCTGCATGGCCAACCTGCCCCTGGTGCAACCGCGCCAGCACAGCGCCGCCATCATGCTCAACCTGCTGGGCGATTTGTGGTTCACCAACAGCGCCAGCGCGCAGACCCCCGCCTGGGACCAGATCCTGGCGCTGCCCGGCTGCCACCTGCACCTGTACGGCAAGGTCGATGCCAAGCGCGGCCGCAAGATGGGCCACCTGAACATCACCGCCGCCACGCCTGAGCAAGTGCGCGCAACCGCCCTGCAGGCGGCCGCCATCCTGGGCATTGCCCCGTTCTAAGAGGATTGCCCGTGATACTGGATGGAAAGCTCGACGCCTCGGTGCGCGCTGCGGCGCTGGCACTGCAGGCGGGGCAGCTGGTCGGCCTGCCGACCGAGACGGTCTATGGCCTGGCAGCGGACAGCGACAACGATGCCGCCGTGGCGCAGATCTTCAGCGCCAAGGGCCGGCCGGCCGACCACCCGCTGATCGTGCATGTGGCCGATGCCGCCGGCGCGCAGCGCTATGCCAAGGCCGTGCCGGTGTTTGCCCAGCAGCTGATCGATGCGTTCTGGCCCGGGCCGCTCACCCTGATCCTGCCGCGCCTGCCCGGCGCAGCCGATGCCTCCACCGCTGGGCAGGACAGCGTCGGCCTGCGCTGCCCCTCGCACCCAGTGGCGCAAGCGGTGCTGCGCGCCTGCCAGCAGCTCAGCCCGCCGGTCTGGGGCGTCTCGGCGCCCAGCGCCAACAAGTTTGGGCGCGTCAGCCCCACCACGGCGGCGCATGTGGCCGCCGAGTTTGGCGATGACTTGCTGGTACTCGATGGCGGCGCCTGCGATATCGGCATCGAGTCAACCATTGTCGATTGCACGCGTGGCGTGCCGGTGCTGCTGCGCCCCGGCGCCATCACCCGCGACGATATCCAACGCGCCTGCGGCACCCGCCCCTTGTCGATGCAAGAGCTGACGGCAGACACCCCGCGCGCCTCGGGCACCTTGCTGGCGCACTACGCGCCCAGCGCCAAGCTGCGGCTGATGGATGCCAAACAGCTGCAATCGGCGCTGGATGTGCTGGGCGCCGATGCGCGGCACATCGCCGTTTACCACCGCAGTCCGCTGCACAGCAGCAGCACGCAGCTGCGCCTGCAACCCATGCCCGATGCCCCGCTGGCCACCGCCCACGAGCTGTTTGGCCTGCTGCGCGATTTTGACGACTGGGGTGCCAAACTCATCTGGATCGAAACCCCGCCGGACAGCGCCGATTGGGAAGGCGTCAGCGACCGCTTGCAGCGCGCAGCGGCTGCGGGCTGACAGGCACGGTTCCGCTTCGTTTACCACTCTTTACCTCATCGCTGTGGTGGCCAAGGTCAGCCTCGCTACACTACGCACTACTTATTGGAGAACTCTCATGGCAGCAAACTGGATGCGCCGTACCATGTTGACCGCCGTGGCTGCTGCCTCGGTGGCCATTTTGGCGGCCTGCGGATCGAGCTCAACCGCAAACTCAATTCGCCCCGATAGCATCATCACCTTTGGTGATGCAATGACCGACCTGGGCCAAAACGCCAATGGCCGCCCCTACTCGGTCAGCAACGGCAGCTACAACAACTGGACGCGCGAAATCGCCTACCGCTATGACCTGACGATCAAAGCGGCCAAGGAAGGCGGCACCGCCTATGCCTATGGCAATGCCCGCGTGTCCCAGGCCGATGCCACCGGCGCGACCAATGCCCCCTCCATCACCGCCCAGATTGACAGCTACCTGGCTGCCAACCCCAGCTTTACCAGCAACCAGTTTGTGCTGATGAGCGGCGGCATGAGCGATGTCATCGCCGGCTACAACGAATTCGCCGCCGGCACCAAGACCCGTGACCAGTACCTGGCCGACATGACCACCGCTGGCCAGCAACTCGCTGCCCAGGTGCGCCGCCTCAACACGGCAGGCGCGCCCCGCATTCTGTCTGTGGGCACCCCCAACCTGGGCCGTACCCTGTGGGCCATCAGCTTGGACAAGGCGCAACCCAGCGCAGACCCCAAGCCCTCCAGCACCCTGGAAGCCGCCACCACGGCCTTCAACAATGGCCTGCTGAACGCCTTGTACGGCCTGTCGGGCACGGAAGTGCTGTACGCCGACGTGCAGTACTACTTCAACTCGATGACCGGCAACCCTGGCAGCTACAGCTTCACCAACTACACCGATCCGGCCTGCACCACCGCAGACGCGACCAATGGCCTGAACATCGGCGCCAACCAGATCAACTCCTCGCTGTGCACCGCCGACACCCTGGTCGATGCCTCCAAGGTGGACCAGTACCTGTTCTCGGACCTGGTGAACTACACGCCCCAAGCGCACCGCCGCTTTGGCGACTGGGTCTATGACCGCATGAAGGCCAACTGGTAAGAGTCACTACCACGACCCTTGATACGTCGTTGCTTTGCCGGGGGCGCCTAGCCTTGTCGTACGTTCGTACTGCCTGCGGCTTCGCGCCTCGTCTCAATCGCAAACCTTCGGTTTGCTGGGCCGTGCTAGCGCCTCCAGACTCTTCGCGAGCTACACAGCAAAAATGGACACCGAGGTGTCCATTTTTTTATGAGCTACTGAGAGCCCGATTCGCGCATCTCAGACCCGCCGATCAGGCCTGCATGCTGCCAAACTTGCCACTGTTGAAGTCATTGACCGCCTGCACAATTTCCTGCTGGCTGTTCATCACAAAGGGGCCATAACCCACGATGGGCTCGTCAATCGGCTCACCGCTCATCAGCAGCAAGGCCACATCGCCATTGGCCTCCAGCGTGAGGCGGCGCCCTTCTTGCGCCATCACCACCAGCTGCGCCTCGCGGGCCACATCCTTGCCGTTGACCAGCACGGCGCCTTGCACCATCGCCAACGCCGTGCTCCAGCCCTCGGGCAAATCCAGCTCCAGCGTCTCACCCGCAACCAGCCGCAGATCCCAGACATGCATGGGCGTGAAGGTCTTGGCGGGGCCTTGCTGGCCCTGGTAATCGCCAGCAATCACACGCACCTGGCCGCCACCGGGCAAGGCCACCGCAGGGATCTGCGCCTGGCTGATGGCCTGGTAGCCAGCGGCTGCGCCCTTGTCCTTGGCAGGCAGGTTGACCCAGAGCTGCAGCATGCGCAGCTTGCCGCCTTGGGCGGTGAAAGCGGGAGAGTGGAACTCCTCGTGCAAGATACCGGCGCCCGCCGTCATCCATTGCACATCGCCGGGGCCAATTTCACCGCCCTGGCCGGTAGAGTCTCGGTGCGCCACCTCGCCGTCATAGACGATGGTCACCGTCTCAAAGCCCCGGTGGGGGTGCTGGCCCACACCGCGTGGCGTGCTGGCTGGGGTAAATTCGGCCGGGCCGGCAAAATCCAGCAGCAAAAAGGGGCTCAGCACCTGGCCATGGCTTTGGTAGGAAAACAGCGAACGCACAGGAAAGCCGTCGCCAACCCAGTGCTGGCGGGGTGCGTCTTGGACATGCAGTACGTTTTTCATGGGGGTTTCCTGTCTGGCCTCCAAGCTATGTGTTGGAAGGCTGTACCGTTATTGTGGGGTTGAAACACTGGAAGCGGTAGACGGCATAATTCGCCTTGATAGTTCTATTTCTTGAACGATAAAGACCATCTACCAGAGCGCCCATGCAGCAATTCGACCTCAACGACCTGTTCTATTTCGTCCAAGTCGTCGACCACGGCGGCTTTGCGCCTGCCGGGCGCGCGCTGGGCATGCCCAAGTCCAAGCTCAGCCGGCGCATTGCCTTGCTGGAAGAGCGCCTGGGCGTACGCCTCTTGCTGCGCTCAACCCGCAAGTTCGCCGTCACCGAGCTGGGCCAGACCTATTACCAGCACTGCAAGGCCATGCTGGTCGAGGCCGAGGCCGCGCAGCTGAGCATTGAGGCGGTGCAGTCACAGCCCCGGGGCGTTGTGCGGCTGAGCTGCCCCATCACCTTGCTCCATGAGCTGGTCGAGCGCATGTTGACCGACTTCATGGTCATGTACCCCGAAGTCACCATGCAGCTCGATGCCACCAACCGCGCCGTCGATGTGATTGGCGAAGGCTTTGACCTGGCGATCCGCGTGCGCACCATGCCACTGCAAGACAGCGACCTCTCGGTGCGCATGCTCTCGGTGCATGCACAGCACCTGGTGGCCAGCCCCATCCTGACCGCGCGCCAGGGCATTGTGCGCAGCCCCTCCGATCTCTCGCAGTGGCCCAGCCTCTGGCTGGGCTCGCCCGAGCAGCAGTTTGTGTGGAAGCTCGAACACGACAGCCTGCCCAGCATCCAGGTGGCCCACGAGCCCCGCCTGATCACCACCGACATGGTGGCTTTGCGCAGCGCGGCCATGGCGGGCCTGGGTGTGGTGCAGTTGCCGATGATCATGGTGCACGAGCAACTGGAGAAAGGCACCTTGGTCAAAGTGCTGCCCGAATGGGGCCCGCGCAAGGAGGCGGTGCATGCGGTATTCGCCTCCCGCCGGGGCATGCTACCGGCGGTGCGGGCGCTGATCGACCATCTGGCGGCCGCATTTGCGAAAGTGCCCGGCTGCTGATGCGGCCAGGCACTTGGGTTGCGGCGAGCGCGATGACTGCCCGGCGCTGATTACAGTTTCAAAACCCGCGCCGCATTGCCATGCAGCAGCTTGGGCAGCACGGCCTCGTCAAAGCCCAGCGCCAGAAAGTCGTCAATGCTCTGGCGGATGGGGCGGAAGGGGTAGGACGAGCCGAACAGCAGCTGGTCGCCCAGGAACTGGTTGGCCGCCTGCACATAGGCCTGGCTGCCGGGCTGGAACACATACATGTCTGGCACCAGGTAGACATTGGCGTAGCGGAAGGCCAGGCCAATGGCCTCTTGCACGCGCGGCCAGTAGCCGTGGTACACCACCAGCGGCAGATCGGGAAAGGCTTGCGCCACCTTGGCCAGGCGCGCCGGGTCGCTGAAGCTCGGGTCTGGCGTCGTCGGGCCGCTCATCAGGAACACCGGCACACCCAGCTCCCGTGCGCGCTCATAAATGGGCCAGTACACGGGGTCATCGGGGTGGCGTGCGGGGTCGCCAAAGCCGGGCTCCAGGTCGATGCCGCGCAGGCCCAGTACCTTGACCGCCCGCTCGATCTCATCGAGCGCCGCCTGCTCGCCCTGCAGCACCGGGTCGACCCCGGCAATGCCCAGCAACTCACGGTGGCCATGCACGATCTGGTGGATGGTGTCATTGGGCAGGTGCTGCGAAGGCGTGTGCCGCCCCACGACCACGGCCTGGCTCAGGCCGGCATCGCGCACCGCCTTTAAAAAGCCGTCTTGGGTCAGCGATTCTTCAAAGTGCGTATCGCTGCCCCTCGTACCCACGCGCCGGTTCAACCAGCGGGCGGTGTCATGCTCGGGCGAGCCTGGGGTTGCGCCAAAAAAGTTGTGCAAAAACGCTGGCCGGCAGCGCATATCGATCACGGGCAGGCTCATGAAGCCGACTCCTTAAATTGTTGAACACCACGAACATCAAAGGCGCCGCCGGTCTGCGAGCGCGCGGTGGTCACGCTCTTCTTGCCCAGCAGCGGGAACACCAATTCGGCAAAGCGGATCGACTCCTCCAGGTGCGGGTAACCCGAGAGCACAAAGGTATCGGCGCCAATGTCCATGTACTCGCGCAGGCGCTCGGCCACCGTCGCCGCATCGCCCACCAGCGCAGTGCCGGCACCGCCGCGCACCAGGCCCACGCCGGCCCAGAGGTTGGGTGCCACCTCCAGCTTTTGGCGGTTGCCGCCATGCAAGGCCGCCATGCGTGCCTGGCCCACCGAATCCATGCGCGCATAGTTTTGCTGCGCCTTGGCAATGTCTTCGTCGGTCAGCTTGCTGATCAGGCGCTCGGCATCGGCCCAGGCCTCTTCGTTGGTCTCGCGCACGATCACATGCAGGCGCACGCCCAAGCGCAGCTGGCGGCCAGCGGCTGCGGCGCGGGCGCGGATATCGGCAAACTTGCGCGCCACCGCCTGCGGCGGCTCGCCCCAGGTCAGGTAGGCATCGACATGCTTGGCTGCCAGGTCATGCGCTGCATCCGAGGAGCCACCAAAGTACAAAGGCGGGTACGGTTTTTGCACTGACTCAAAAAAGTTCTTGCCCTGCTTGACCTTGAAGTACTTGCCGTCATGGTCCACCGTCTCGCCGGACAGCAGGCGCCGCCAAATGGTCAGAAACTCATCGGCATAGGCATAGCGCTCGTCGTGAGCCAAAAACACGCCATCCGCCTCCAGCTCGGTGGCATCGCCCCCGGGCACCACATTGAGCAGCAGGCGCCCGCCCAGCGCCTGGTCCAAGGTAGCGGCCTGGCGGGCACTGGGCACCGGCATGCCCAGCGAGGTGCGCAGCGCCACCAGCAGCTTGATGCGCTGGGTAACAGGCACCAGGCTGGACGCCACCACCCAGGGGTCCAGGCAAGAGCTGCCGGTCGGAATCAGCAGGCCGTCATAGCCCAGGTTCTCGCTGGTCGTGGCAATGCTGCGCAGGTACTCGGGCGTGGGCTGGCGGCCAAAATCCGATGCCCCCAGATAGCGGGTATCGCCGGAGGTGGGCAGGAACCAGAACAGCTCAGGTGGGGAGGAGGTAGAGGCCATGGCAAAGATCCAGGGTTGCTGCAAGGCAAGGGGCGTGCAGCTGACGCCGCAGGGCATGCTGCGCCAGCCCGACCGCAGCGTATGCAGGTGGGAGGCGTTTGAAAAGAAGCCTGAACGCGCTCAGGCGGCCTGGCGCTCCAGCGCGTGCAAGGCCGGTTGGCTGCTGCGCTGGCTGTGCGACAAGCCTTGCAGCACCGGCACCGCCAGTTGCACGGCCAAGGCGATGTGCTTGTGCAGCGCCTCGCTCACCACCACGCCGCCCTGGATGTCTTCGGGCGTCGCATAGACGCCGATCGGCAAGGTCAGTGCCGAGAAAAAGCCAAACAGCGGGCGCAGCTGGTGGTCCAGCACCAGCGAGTGGCGCGGGCTGCCGCCGGTGGCGGCCAGCAGCACGGGCGTGCCCTGCAGCGCATGCTGGTCCACCAGGTCAAACAAGTGCTTGAGGAGGCCCGGCAAGCTACCCCGGAACACGGGAGAGCCGACGATCAAAAAGTCCGCCGTCTCGATGGCCTCCAACGCGGCACGGGCCTGCGCGGACAGTGCATCCTTGTACAGCACCGGGCCGATGTCGGCCACCAGATCGACCAGATCAATATGGCGCACATCCAGGCGCACAGCGTCAGCCGACTGGCCCAGGGCCTGGCCCAGTTGCAGATGCAGGCTGTCGAGCAGGCTGCGGGTGCGCGAAGGCTTGCCCAGGCTGCCGTTGACGATGACGGTTTTCAAAACGCGGCTCATGTTCATTCCAATCGTTCACACGCCAGAGGCCAGGGCCCGGCCTATCCGGGTCGCTGCTTCCAGCGTCAAGACAACCATTACACCCACTGCGCCGCCGCAGGCCAAGGAATGAAATCTCATGTCCTTATTCGTTTTTTGCTGCGCGGCCCACCTGCCAGAAGTAGACCGGCTCGGCCCCGTTGAGCAGCATGTCGCCCACGGACTTGGCCTTGTAGATGACCGGGTTGTGCGAAGCCAGAGTACGGGCATTGCGCCAGTGGCGGTCCAGTCGCAGGTCCTCGGCCAGCGCGCTCGACCCGCCCACATCAAACATGCGTGTGGCCGCCTGGAGCACCGCATCGACCACCGCCACCTGGGCCTGGGCGGCACGCAGCTCCAGCGCATCGAGCTGGGCCTTGTCCGCGCGCTCGTTGCCGGCCTCGGCGCTGCGCAAAATCGGGCCCAGCGCCTGGGCCACATCGCACACCACCAGCTCGCTCATATAGGCGGTGCTGGCCAGCTGGCCCACGATGTGTTGCACCAGCGGGTCGTCCTTGGGCAAGGCGGCCGCGCCATGGCTGAACACGCGGTGGCGCTGCTGCACATACGCCAGGGTGTCGCGGCTGAGCGCGCGGGCAATGCCCGCCAGGCTCGCCAGGTGGAACAGCTGCGCAAAGGCCACGATGGGCGAGGGCTCGCCACTGCGAAACTGCAGCACCGCATGCTCTGGAACCAGCACATCGCGCAAAACGGTGGTGCCCGAGCCGGTCAAGCGCTGGCCAAAGCCGCGCCAGTCATCAAGCCGCTCTACCCCTTGGGCCTCGCCCGCCACCAGCGCATGCGCGCTCTGCTCGGCCTGGCCGGGTACCACGGCGCGGGCCAGCACGCTGACCCAGTCGGCATACAGGCTGCCGGTGCTGTAGAACTTCTGGCCGTTGAGCCGCCACTGGCCTGCCGCATCGCGCTGCAAGGTGGTCTGCAGGCTACCCACCGCCCCCTCGCCGATTTCGGTCGTGGCATTGCCAAAGGTGTCGCCACGCGCCACCAAGGGCAGCCAGTGGCGCTGCGCCTCGGGCGAGCCCTGGTAGAGCACGCGATCCACAAACAAAAAATGCGGCCGCAGGATCTGGGTCAGGTTGGGGTCCGCCTCGGCCAGGTCCACCAGCAAGGCCACCAGCTGCTCCAGCGATGCGCCACTGCCGCCCAAGGCCTTTGGCAGGCGCAAGGCGGTAAAGCCGCTCTCGCGCAGCCATTGCAGCGGTGCATGGGCGAGGGTGCGGCTGTGCTCGCGCTCGGCAGCACCTTCCGCAATGCGCGCAAACACCGGCGCAAAGCGCTGCTGCAGCTCGGCCAGGCTCGGGGCGTTGGCATCGGCGGCCTCAGCAGCTTCGGGCACGGGGCGTGTCAGCGTGGCCTGCGTCATGGCGCGGCCTTCGCGGCGTTTTTCCAGGGCAGCGAGTACAGCTTGGGGTCATCGGCAAACGAGGCGCTGATTTGCTTGGCGACCGCGGGCGATGCTTGGTAGATCTGCACAAACTGCGCAATGCGCGGGTCCTGCTTGCGGTCGCTGCGGGCCACAAAGCGGATGGCGTAGTACAGGTCATCGACGGTGGAGTACAGCAGCGCGCGGCTGGCCAGCTCGCGCTGGCCGGCATTGACCAGATGGGCCGGATAGCCCTGGGCCAACGCCACATCGTCAAGCGCCCGCACCAGCTGCGGGCCTTCCACCTCCAGCAGCTTGAGCTTGCGCGGGTTGCCCACCACATCGTTCACGCTGGCCTTGGCACCCACGCCGGGGCGCAAGCTGATGAGCCCGGCCGTTTGCAGCAGCAGCAAGCCCCGGGCCTGGTTGACCGGGTCATTGGCCACCCCTACCGAGGAGCCAGCCGGGATATCGGCCAGAGACGCATACTTTTTGGAATACAGGCCGATATTGGGCAGCAGGCCCACACCCACGCTCTCGATCTTGTAGCCCCGGTCGCGGATCGCGTTGTCCAAAAAGGCCTGGTGCTGGAAGTAGTTGATATCGATATCGCCGGCATCCAGCGCGGTGTTGGGCGTGGTCCAGTCGGTGAACTCGATCACCTGCACATCGAGCCCGGCCTGGCGCGCTTCCTTGGCAGCGACCTGGACGGAGTCGGCCAGCGAGCCAGGCGTGACCCCGATCTTCAGCGGAGCTGCCACAGCGGTGGCCGCCACTGCGGTGGCCGCCACGAAAGCGCCAGCGCCCAGCGCCAGCAGGTATTTTTTCAGCGCAAACATCGTCATCGTCTTTCCTTCGTTGGGTGGCTGGTTCACTTCAGCCAGGGCAGGCTGTAGAAGCGGCTTTCATTGGCGTACGAGGCATGGATCTGCTGGCGCACCGCCTGGGATTGCTGGTAGATATCGATGAACTGGCGCACTCGCGCATCCTTGACGTTGTCAGCCCGGGTGACAAAGTGGATGGCCCAGAAGGCATCCGTGCCGACGCTGTAGTACAGGCCCTGGCGGGCGGTCTCCAGCTGGCCCGCCTGCAGCAGGCCACCCAGGCTCACCACGGTGATGTCGGCATCATCGAGCGCGCGCGCCAGCTGGGGGCCGGCCACTTCGATGAACTTGAGCTTCTTGGGATTGCTGGCGATGTCGTCGATCTGGGCCAGTTGCGGCGCATTGGCGCGCAGGGTCAACAGCCCCGCATCGCGCAAGGTGGCAATGGCACGCGCCTGGTTCGATGTGTCATTGGCCAGCGCCACACTGGCGCCGGTGGGCAGGCTCGCCAGGCTTTTGTAGCGCTTGGAGAAGATGCCGATATTGCCGCGCGAGCCCACGGCCACGGCGCGCAGGTCCTGGCGGTTTTCGCGGTTGAAGGTGTCGAGAAAGGCCTGGTGCTGGTAGTAGTTCAGGTCCAGATCGCGGTTGACCAGCGCGGTATTGGGCAACGTCCAGTCGGTGAACTCGACAATCTGCACATCCAGGCCCTGGGCCTTGGCTTCGCGCGCGGCAATCTGGGCGGAATCGGCGAGCGAGCCGGGCGTGACACCCACGCGCAGCGGCTGGGCCTGGGCGGCGCCCAGGGTGGCGAGCGACAGCAGCAGGGCTGTCAAAGAGGGGAAAAACTTCATGGCTGCTTTCTAAAATCTCGTTGTTTATCTGCGCTGCTGCGCGCCGGGGTGGTTGGCGGGCAGGCCATCTCCACGGCCAAACAGCTTGTGGCGCAGGCTGCCCTCTTCGTAGCGCGTGCGGTAGCGGCCCCGGTTTTGCAGCTCGGGCACGGCCAGGCTGGCAAAGTCCTCCCAGGTCTCGGGCACGACGATGCGGGTGAGATTGAAGCCATCGATCTCGCCGATATCGATCCAGCGCTCCAGCGCATCGGCCACCTGCTGCGGGTCGCCGACGATGGTGTTGTAGCGGCTGCCTAGGCTGAACTGTTCGAGCAGCTTGCGCCGCGTGGTCAGGCCCTGCTGCTGGGCGGCCTGCACAGCAGACTGGATGGCATTGCCCTGGCCGTAGACGATGGGCTCGTCCAGGTCGTACTGGGCAAAGTCCACGCCGGTGCTGGCGGCAAAGTGCGCCAGGCCGCCTTCGGCACTGGCATAGGCCAGGTAGTCGGCGTATGTCTCCTCGGCCTCGGCCTGGGTGGGCGCCACCACCACGGCCGCGCCCACATAGATCTTGATGTCGTCGGCTTGGCGCCCGGCCGCCACGGCGGCGGCACGCAGCTTGCGCGAGGCATCCCTGGCCGCCTCGGGCGTGCGCGCACCGATAAAGATGCCCTCCCCATGTTGGCCGGCAAACTGCAGCCCACGCTGCGAGGTGCCGGCCTGGAACAGCAGCGGCGTGCGCTGGGGCGATGGCGCACTCATGTGGATGGCATTGGCGCGGTAGAACGGGCCATCGTGCACGACAGGGTGCACCTTGTCCGGCAGGGTGTGGATGCGGCGCGCCTTGTCGGCGATCACGGCGCCCTCCTCCCAGCTGCCTTCCCAGAACTTGTAGGCCAGAGCCAGAAAGTCATCGGCCCGGTCATAGCGGCTGTCATGGTCGGCCAGGCCGTCCTGGCCCAGGCCGCGTGCGCCGCTGTCCACATAGCCGGTGACGATGTTCCAGCCAATGCGCCCGTTGCTGAGCTGGTCCAAAGTGGTGACATCGCGGGCAAAGGTGTAGGGGTGGTGGGCGTTGACCGTCGCCGTCAACCCAAAGCCCAGGTGCTCGGTGACCGCCGCCATGGCCGACACCAGCAGCCAGGGATTGTTCACCGGCAGCTGGATCGCCTCGCGCAGGGTCAGGTCCACCCCGCGTTGGTAGACGTCGTAGTAGCCCACCACATCCGCTATGAAGAGGCCATCAAACAGGCCCTTCTCCAGCAGCTTGGCGATGTCGGTCCAGTACTTGAGCGTGTGGTACTGGGTGGACTGGTCGCGCGGATGCGTCCACAGGCCGTGGTGGATATGGCCCACGCAGTTCATGTTGAACGCGTTGACATGCATGATTTTTTTGTCAGTCATAGCCGGTGTCGGTGAAGGCAGTCAGTGAGCGCGGTAGGTGGGGTGCGCGATCACCACGATGGGAGGACCACGCCATTGAAGGCCTGCTGGATATAGCTGCGCACCTCATCAGTGCGGTAGGCGGCCACCAGCTGCGGCACCCAGGGGGCGTTGCGGTTTTTTTCCTGCACTGCTATCAGGCAGACATAGGGGCTGTCGCCACCTTCGACCAACAGCGAGTCCTTGGTCGGGTTGAGCCCCGCCTTGTAGGCGTAGTCGGCATTGATGGCGGCCAGGTCCACATCGTCCATCGCGCGCACCAGCATGGGCGATTCCAGCTCGACAAAGCGCAGCTTGCGCGGGTTGTCTGTGATGTCTTGGGTGGAGGCAAACACGCCCTTGATCGGGTCGATGCCGGGCTTGAGCTTGATCAGGCCACCCTTCTCCAACAGCAGCAGCACGCGCCCGCCATTGGCCGGGTCGTTGGGCAGCGCAATCTGCGCGCCCACCGGCACGTCTTCCAGCCGCTTGTAGCGTTTGGAGAACAGCGCAATCGGGCCCACCCAGGTACGGCCAAATCCCACCAGCTTGTAGCCACGCGCGCGGATCGCCGCCTGCAAAAACGGGCCGTGCTGGAAGCTGTTGGCATCCAGATCGCCCGCATCCAGCGCGGCATTGGGCATCACATAGTCGCTGAACGACACGATCTCGATCTTGAGGCCATAGTCGCGCTCGGCGACCTTCTTGACCGCTTCAAATACCTGCTCATGCGGGCCCGAGGTGACCCCGACTTTCAGTACTTTGGTGGTTGCCGGTACCGCTGCCTGGGCGGTGTTGCGCCAGGCTCCGGTGGCCAGCGCGGCGCCCGCCGCCAGCGACGAGGACAGAAAACGCCGGCGTTGGCCTGGCTGCGGAGAAGAAGGGTTCTGGGACATGGGAGTTCCTGGATGGCACTCAGGCCAAGGCCTGGGCGCGGGGAGTAGAGAGGGATGGAGAAGCAGTAACGCTGGCGGAACCGACGGAGGGCTGCTGGCGAAACTGCCGCGCATGGTGGTGGTCCGGCAGCCGGTCGCCTTGGCCAAATAATTTGTGGCGCATGCTGCCGGGCGCATAAGCGCTCTTGTGCAGGCCCCGGGACTGCAGCTCGGGCACGACCAGGTCGATAAAGTCACCAAAGCATTCAGGCACAACGGTGCGGGCGAGGTTGAAGCCATCAACACCTGCCTCCTCCACCCAGGACTGCATCTCGTCGGCGATCTGCTGGGCATCGCCCACGACAGTGGCGTAGCGCCCACCCAGCGCCAGCTCATCGAGCAGATCGCCCAGGCGGTAGTCCTCGCGGCCATTGGCCAGGCGTTTGATCGAGTTCTCGATGCCATTGCTGCGGTGCTGCTGCAGCAGTGGCGTGTCGCGCTGGTAGGTGGAGAAATCAATGCCGGCAGTGGCAGACAGGTGCGCCAGCGCGGCCTCGGGGCTGGCATAGCGGCAGTACTCTTCGTACTTCTCCTGGGCCTGGCGCGTGGTGGCGCCCACCACTGGGGTCATGCCCACCAGCACCTTGATGTCGCCGGGCTGGCGGCCGGCACGCACCGCCTCCGCCCGCAGCTGGCGCACCAGCGCGGCGGTAGCGGCCTTGTCCTGGATGGCCATGAACACGCATTCGGCATGGCGCGCGGCAAACTGCAGGCCCCGGCCGGAGCTGCCCGCCTGCAGCAGCACAGGCGTGCGCTGCGGCGAGGGCTCGCTCAGGTGGTAACCATCCACCTGAAAATGTCTGCCGCTGTGCTGCACGCGGCGCACCTGCTGCGGGTCGGCATAGATGCGGCCTGCACGGTCGCGCAGCACCGCGCTGTCGCTCCAGCTGCCTTCCCAGAGCTGGTAGAGCACGTCCATGAACTCATCGGCGCGGTCATAGCGGGCATCGTGCGCCAGCTGTTGCTGCTGGCCCATGGCGCGGGCGGCCGAGTCGAGGTAACCGGTGACGATGTTCCAGCCAATGCGCCCCTGCGTCAGGTGGTCCAAGGTAGAAAAGCGCCGCGCCAGCAGATAGGGCTGCTCGTAGCTGAGGTTGACGGTCACGCCAAAGCCCAGGTGCTCGGTCACCGCGGCCATCGCGGGCACCACCAGGGTCGGGTCATTGATCGGCAGCTGCACCGACTCGCGCAGGGTCACATCAACGGACTGCTGGTAGGTGTCGTAGGCGCCAATGATGTCGGCGATAAAGAGGCTGTCAAACAGGCCACGCTCCAGCTCCTTGGCCAAGCTGGTCCAGTAGTCCAGGCGGTGGTAGTGGCTCGATTGGTCGCGCGGATGCGTCCACAGCCCATGGTTGATATGGCCAACGCTGGCCATGTTGAAGGCATTGAGGATGATGGGCGCCCGCGCGCTGGCGGGGGTGCTGGTCATCACAGTGCTCCGTGGCGCGGGGGCAGCACGCCGCTCAGCGCATAGTTGCCGATGGCATGGTATTTCCAGCGCACCGGGTCATGCAAGGTATGGGTGCGCACATTGCGCCAGTAGCTGTCAAAACCATGCTCGGCAAAGCTGGCCGAGGTGCCACCCAGCTCCAGCAGCTTGTTGGCCGCCAGCAGGCCGGCCGTATGCGCCAACGCACGCGCCTGCGCCACGGCCACCGAGGCGGCAGCCACCGTGTGCGCCGTAGGTTCATGCTGCGCAGCATCGACCAGGCTGCCCGCGCGCCGCAGCAGCGCCCGCGCGGCAAACAGGCGCAGCTCCACATTGCCCAGCGCCTGCAGGGTCAATGGGTCGTCGCTGGCCTGCGCCACGCCGGCATCCACCCAGGCGCGCGACTGGCTGCGCACAAAGGGCAAGGTGGCGCGCAGCGCGCCCTCACCAATGCCCATGTCGATGGCGGCATGGATGATCTGCGCAAACGGCCCGATGGTGCTGGGGCTGTCAAAACTCGATTGGAACGGCACAATCCAGGCCTCGTCGATGGCGACGTTCTCCAGCAGCACCGAGCCGCTGCCGGTGACCCGCTGGCCCATGCCGTCCCAGTCGTCAATCACCGTCACGCCCGGGGCGGTGCGCGGCACAAACACCATCACGCTGACGGGGTCCTGGGCCTCGTCGATCACCTGCATGGTCTGCACCGGAATCCAGTGCGCAAAGATGGCGCCGGTGCAGTAGAACTTGCGGCCGTTGAGCACCCAGCCCGAGGCGCCCTGCTCCAGCCGCGAGCGGCGGCGGTAGTCGCGGTGGCCGATCTCGGACAGCGCATTGCCAAAGCGCTCTCCTGCCTGCACCCGTTCGTAGAAAAAGCGCTGCTGCGCTTCGCTGCCGCCCACGCGCAGCACCTCTAGCGCATAGAAATGGTTCTGCGGAATATGGCCCAGCGAGCCATCAGCCGCAGCCACGGTGGCGATCAGCTGCGCAACGGTCCAGGCGCTGGCCTGCAGACCGCCATAGGCGCGCGGCACGGTAATGGCCCAGAGGCCGCTGTCGCTGTAGGCCTCGATTTCTGCCCAGGGCAGACGGCGCTCACGGTCGCGCAGCACTGCATCGCCGGCCCAGGCATCGGCCAGTTGTTGGGCTTGTTGCAGTGCCGCTTGCTCACTGGCAAACACCGGGGGGCGCTGGCGCGGTGCGGGGGCGGGGGCCACCGGGTTGGCAGCGGCGATCACAGGGGGAGAGGTAGTCATGGTGGTGGCTCATGGGCTTGGCAGCAGCATGGCGCTGGCCCGGCCCGTCAAAGTCGTTAGGCGGTGCGGCGGCTCAGTTCCACTGGTGGCGGCGCGGTGCGCGGCCATTGAGCAGGTAGTTGCCCAGCAGGTGGTATTTCCAGCGCACCGGGTCGTGCAAGGTGTGCACGCGGGCATTGCGCCAAAAGCGGTCCAGGTTGTAGCCGGCGCGGGCAGACGAGGTGCCACCCAGCTCCAGCAGGCGCTCGCTGGCGTTCAGCGCGGCCTCGGTGGTCAAGATCTTGGCGCGCGCCACGGCAACGGAGGCCTGCGCGCTGCTCTCATCAGTGACGGGCTGCGCAGCGAATGCATCGAGCTGCTGCGCGGCATCCAGCAGCACCTCGCGTGCGGCATCCAGCTCCACCTGCAGCTGGCCAAACTCCTGGATGATGTAGGGGTCCTGCCAGGCATGCTCCACGCCCGAGTGCACCCAGGCACGGGTCTTGTCGCGCACAAACTGGCGTGCCTCGTCAAACGCGCCCTGGGCAATGCCCATGTCGATGGCGGCTTGCAGAATCTGTGACACCGGGCCGGAGAGAGTCGGCCGGTCCTTGAGCGCATGCAGCGCAATCACATCGCGCGGCTCGACCTCGACATCGCTCAGCACCACGCCGCCGCTGGCGGTGGTCTTCTGGCCAAAGGCGTTCCAGTTGTCAATGATCTGCACACCCGGCGCCGTGCGGCGCACCCAGACTTGCAGGGGGCGCTGCGCCTCGTCCTCGGCGCGGAAAGGCACCCAGTGGGCGAACAACGAGCCGGTGGAGTAGTAGCGGGTGCCGTTGACCAGCAGGCGGCCATCGGCCGTCTGGCGCAGGCTGGCGGTGGCATCGCTCAGCTGGGCGGCGCGGCCCTTGCGCTCGGGCCCGGCATTGCCCAGCCGGTGCCCGCTCAGCACATCGGCAAACCAGCGGCTTTGTTGCGCGGGGCTGGCGGTATCGCGCAGGTTCTGCACCAGCGCAAAGTGGTTTTGTGGAATTTGCCCCAGCGAGGCATCGGCCGCGCTGATGATCGCAAACACCTGCACGACGGTATGCCAACTCGCCTGCAACCCGCCATGGCTGCGCGGCACGGTGATGCCGCCCAGGCCGCTGGCGGTGTAGCGCTCGATCTCGTCCCAGGGCAACAGGCGTTCGCTGTCGCGCCGGGCGGCGCCACCGCGAAAGCTCTCGGCCACCGCCGTAGCGACCTGCAAGGCCTCGGCCTCGCTGCGAATCTGCGCGGGCTGGCTGGGTGGCAAAGGCAGGCGGGTGGGGGTATCAATGGGCAAGGCTTCGCCCTGGGCAACCGCTGAAGTCATTCGGTGCTTTCTGGATGGGTTCGGAGAGAGACAGGCCAGAGTCGCACCCTGGCCTGCAGACCACGGCACTGCGCCGTGGTGGGCGGTTGTCAGAACGTTTTGTCGTTCAGCGGCTGCGCAGCCAGTGCGCCACGCGGTCGCCAGCGGTCTGCACGATGGTGACCAGCGCAATCAGCACGGCAATCACGATCAGCATCACCTGGGTGTCAAAGCGCTGGTAGCCGTAGCGGATGGCGAGGTCGCCCAGGCCGCCAGCCCCCACCGCGCCCGCCATGGCCGACGAGCTGATCAGCGCCACCAGGGTGATGGTGAAGCCGCCGATGATGCCGGGCAAAGCCTCGGGCAGGTAGACATGGCGCACGATGTCCCACTTCTTGCAGCCAATCGCTTGCGCCGCCTCGATGAGGCCGGGATCGACCTCACGCAGGCTGACCTCGGCAATGCGCGCGAAGAACGGTGTAGCACTGATGGCCAGCGGCACAATAGCCGCCCAGACGCCAATCGTGGTGCCGGTCACCAGCCGCGTGAACGGAATCAACGCGACCAGCAGCACGATAAAGGGCGTGGCCCGGAAGCCGTTGACAACGCTGCCGACAATGCGGTTGGTGCGCGGAGATTCGAGAAAGCCACCGGGGGCGGTCACGATCAGCAGAATGGCCAGCGGGATGCCTGCCAGCAACGCAATACCGGCGGAGGTGGACACCATGGTGAAGGTGTCCAGCAGCGCCTTGCCGTAGCGGTCGATGGAGATAGTCAGCTCAAACGGCATAGCCCAGTACCCTGATTTCATGTGCGATGGTGGCGGGGCCTTGCGTTAGCGGGCCCCAGTCGTTGCGGGCCGCAGCACCATCGATAGCGATGACGAGCTGGCCCTGGGCATGGCCCTGAATGCGGTCCACACCGCCGTGCAGCAGCCGCACCTTGGCGCCCAGTGCCTGGGCAATGCGGGGAAAGTCCGGCTCCAGCCCGTCATGGCCGCTGTAGCCCAGCTGCAGTACCTGCTCAAAAGGGCCGGCTGCAGGGGCCTGCGGCTGCAGGCGCTGCTGCAGATCATCGGGCACGCCGTGGCGCAGGGGTGCCAGCAGGGCCTGGGTAGCCGCATGGCGTGGGTTGCCAAACACCTGCCAAACCTCGCCCAGCTCAGCAATCTCGCCCTTCTCCAGCACCAGCACCTGGTCGGCAATCTCGCGGATCACGCTCATCTCATGGGTGATCAGGATCACCGTGATGCCCAGGCGGCGGTTGATATCGCGCAGCAGGGCAAGAATGGCCTGCGTGGTTTCCGGGTCCAGCGCCGAGGTGGCCTCGTCGCAGAGCAAAATCTCGGGCCGGGTAGCCAGCGCACGGGCAATGCCCACGCGCTGCTTTTGCCCGCCCGAGAGGCGGCTGGGGTAGGTCTTGTGCTTGTCCTGCAGGCCCACCAGGTCCAGCAGTTCATTCACCCGCTTCTGGATCTGCGCCGCAGGCACGCCTGCGACCTTGAGCGGCAGGGCCACGTTCTCAAACACCGTCTTGGCCGACAGCAGGTTGAAATGCTGAAAAATCATGCCCACACGGCGGCGCAGCTGCACCAGGCCCGCTTCATCCAAGGTGCCAATGTCGATGCCATCGACCAGCACCTGGCCGCTGCTGGGGGCCTCCAAGCGGTTGATGGTGCGCAGCAGGCTGGACTTGCCCGCGCCACTGCGCCCGATGATGCCAAAAATGCTGCCTGCGGCAATGTCCAGCGTGATGTTCTGCAGCGCAGGCACCTCGCCCGCCGAAGAGCGGTAAACCTTGCCCAGATCGCGGAACACCACGGTGCCCAGTGGCGCAACCGGGGCTTGGCCCTGGCTGCCTGCGGCGGCCGATGCGGGCACGCTCAGCCGCGCACTGCGGCCTTCTGCCGCTGGCTCGGCCTCGGCGCGGAACTGCCTGCGCAATACGTTGGATACGGCGGAAAGGGCCATGTGCTTCTCCTGGTGTCCCCACCCTTACCAGGGCAAGGTGTAGAGCTTGGGGTCGTTGTTGAACTGCTGGCTGATCGCCTGCTTGACTGCCGCAGAGTTCTGGAACACCTGGACAAATTTGCGCAGCTTGGGGTCGTCGGCACGGCCGGCCTGCGAGACAAAGCCCATCGCATAGAAGCGGTCGGCAATGCCCGAATAGGCCAGGGCCTTGCTGGCCTGCTCCTTCTTGCCGGCGCTGACAAAGTAGCTAGGCCAGAGCACAGCCAAGTCCACATCGGGCAGCGAGCGGATCAGCTGCGGGCCTTCGACTTCATAAAAGCGCAGCTGCTTGGGGTTGTCGGTGATATCAGCCACCGTGGCGCCCGGCGCATCGCCGGTGCGCAGGCGAATGAGGCCCGCCTTTTGCAGCAAGGCCAGGCCCCGGCCCTGGTTGACCGGGTCATTGGCAATCGCCACCTTGGCCTTGGCCGGCACATCGGCCAGCGACTTATGGCGCTCGGAATAGATACCGATGTTCTGTAGCAGGCCCAAGCCCACAAACTTGAGTTGGTAGCCACGCTCCTTGATGACGTTGTTCAAAAAGGCCTGGTGCTGGAAGAAGTTCAGGTCCACATCGCCGTTGTTGACAGCCTCATTGGGCACCGTCCAGTCGGTGAACTCGACCAGCTCCACATCCAGCCCCTGGCTCTTGGCATCGGCCACCACGGCTTTGATGGCGTCCGCCGTCGCCCCTGGCGTGGAGGCAATGCGGATCTTGTCCGCTGCCAGCGCCAGTTGCCACCCTCCCAGCATGGCCGCTGCTGCAATTGCAGCCACCACGCGTCTGTTGATCTTGTTCGTCATGTGCTTCTCGCTTGCTTTTGTTGTTGGATAAGGGGTCGGTCGCCCGCCGCGCTTACTTCTTCAGCCAAGCCAGCGTGTAGAGCCGGTCGTCATTGCTGAAAGACTTCTTGCTGACCGTGCGCACGGTCTCGGAGTTCTGGTAGATGCGGATGAACTTCTGTACCACCGGGTCATTGACCCGGTCCTTCTTGACCACGAACTGGATCGCGAACTGCTGGTCCTCGATGCCCGAGTACGCCAGGCCGCTCGATGGATCAAAGGCCTTGGCCGCGACGATAAAGTGCGGATAGCCCTGGGCGATATCCACATCGCCGGTGATGCGCACCAGCTGCGGTCCTTCCACTTCGACAAAGCGCAGCGACTTGGGGTTGCTCGCAATGTCGTTGATGGAGCCCAGATAGCCCACGCCCGGCTTGAGCGTGATCAGCCCCACCTTTTGCAGCAGCAACAGGCCCCGGCCTTGGTTGACCGGGTCACTGGCAATGCCCACCTTGCCGTTGTTGGGCACATCGGCCACGTTCTTGTGCTTGAGCGAATAGAGGCCCACATTGGCCAGAATGCCGGTGCCCGCACTGGCCAGCGCGTAGCCGTTTTTCTTGACCGCGTTGTCGAGGAAAGGCTGATGCTGGAAGTAGTTGATATCGATATCGCCGTTGCTGACCGCGACATTCGGCGTGGTCCAGTCGGTGAACTCGATCACCTCCACATCAATACCCTGGGCCTTGGCATCCTTGGCTGCTGCATTGATGGAATCGGCATAGGCACCGGGCACAACAGCGATCTTGAGCTTGTCTGCCGCCACAGCCGGCAGCACGGCTACAGCAATGGCAGCGGAGATCAGCACACGCTTGAAACTCTGAAACATGGGACGTCTTTCTGGAGGTAAAGACTGCGCCATCACATGGCGGCAGCAGCAACGAAGCCTCCATTGGAGCTTTCGGGCTGGCTTTGCACCACGAAGAATTTCAAATATGGATATGAGAAGTCTGTGCTGGGGGTCTCAGGCGTTCAGGCTGGCATGTCCTTCCTCAGGAAACGATGAGGGTCTGATGAAGGAGAGCAGACTCTTGTTCTGGCGGTGTTGCGGTGGTTCAGACGCGGTCTCGCAGGCCTCAGTGTTGGATCTCTGCTGAGGTTTCGGCTGGAGGCTAAAAGGCAGTGCTTCTGGAGCCTGGGTGAGAAGGAGTTTGTCGGGACACACGAGCGATCACTGGCTGAGCGCAGCGCTCAGGTGTCAACCCCCAGCGCGCCCATGGGGCGCACTAGACGCCACTCGTCGGCTAGTTGCTGCATAACTGTATCTCGGATAGTAGGCATTGGCCTTGGGTAGTTTGATGAGACAGGGCTCGCCAGTGTTAAGGAAACTCTGCAAAAGTCCCAGCCCGCCCCACCGCATGGGATGATCCGCGCATGAAGCAAATGAGCCTGGCTACCGGATTCGAGAAGAAGTCCAAACGCACGCGCAAGCGTGAGTTCTTGGACGAGATGGACTTGGTCGTTCCCTGGCACGAGCTGGTGACACTCATTGAGTCACACAGCCCGCCCAAAGCTACCGGCAGGCCCGCTTTTGCAGTCGAGTCCATGCTGCGTATCCACCTGCTGCAGCAGTGGTTCAACCTCTCGGACCCGGCAGTGGAAGAATCGCTCTACGACACCCCCGTCTTCGCCAGCTTTGCCAGGCTCGATCCGGGCATCAGCACCATGCCCGATGAGAGCACTATCTTGCGGTTCCGTCGCCTCTTGGAAACTCACCAGCTGGGCTTGCAGATCCTGGCGCTGGTCAACGCCATCCTGACAGACAAGAACCTGCTCTTGAGACAGGGCACCGTGGTCGATGCCACCCTGATTGCAGCTCCCAGCTCCACCAAGAATGCAGGCGGTGGGCGGGACCCTGAGATGCACCAGAGCAAGAAGGGCAACCAGTGGCACTTTGGGATGAAGTGCCATATCGGTGTCGATAGCAACTCGGGCCTGGTGCACACCGTCGTTTCAACACCAGGCAACGAAGCCGATGTATCGCATGCCCATAGTCTCTTGCACGGGCAAGAGAGACATGCGCTGGGCGACAGCGGCTACCAAGGCGTGGACAAACGCGCAGAGGCGGCAAAGAGCCAAGTGACCTGGCACATTGCTATGCGCAAAGGCCTGCGCAAGCAGCTGGACTTGGGAACCCAGCTGGGGATGCTCAAAGAGAAATATGAGCAGAACAAGGCCAGCATGCGAGCGAAGGTGGAGCACCCGTTTCGCATCGTCAAGCAGCAGTTTGGGTTCAGTAAGGTGCGCTACCGGGGCATCGCCAAGAACGACAACAAGCTCCAAACGATGTTTCCGCTGGCCAACCTGTGGCTGGTGCGAGGGCAGTTGATGAGGATGCAGGCCTGAGTGCGCCTGGTCACGCCCCAAAAGGGCGAAAAGCGGCAACTGCGGCTTGAAACTTGGCTGCAAAACCGCGCAGATGTGGCTAAACCGACGGGGGACCGAGCTGCGCTTCTGAATTCAATGGTTTTGCAGAGCTTCCTTAACACTGGCAAGCCCAACAACTCCCATATCCTATTGCACCTTCGAATTAAGCAAAGCAATATCTCTTTGAAATAAACCATAATAATAATTATTGCGAAATTCACCCATTCAGCATTGATCCATAAATATAATCGTTTCAAAATTCACATACAATATTCATCAGCAACATGCATGTCTAGATAATATCAATCATCTGGATGCACTCAGAAAATCAATTCAGGACCACTATTATACTCTGATTATTTTTGATTCGATGCCTTACTCCAACCTGCAACACTACAGCTTAAAAATTAGCCCTAAGTATGCCGCTGATACAGAACCCTTGCGCCATTTACTTATTACATTAGTAATGAAATCATATATTTTACAAAATATATCTTTAATATTCGAAAACCTGATTAGCCACAAGATAAAATATTCACCATCAACCCCCTTAATTACTCTCAATAGGGGCTAGGTCAATTGGATTTCTGCATCCAGCCTCGCTGCACATCTCCTGAATCTCAGTCATTATTTCAATGGCAGCAAAGTTAAATTCAGAGTAGCTAACTTTCTCATATTTCCCCTTCTTTCTAAGTCAATGCAATTTCCCCGACTTGCAAACCACATTGACAAGATTAAAACAACGAGAAAAGACAAGACGGCCGGAACATAGAACACCAACACTGCAGCCATCTTCGTCAATACGACGTCTATTAGAGATAGACTAAATTTAGTAATTACAGAACACATTCCTCAATGTCTACGTTATTAAACAACGTCACTACGACTTCATCACCATTAAATATATAAAGAGCATACACATAAGACATTAACATTTAAACACAAGCAGTCTCGATAAATAAAACACGAAATAAAAGCCATAAAGTTATTTTCCTGGCGTGGAAGAAATCAGGTCACCCGCGCAATCAAATACCACTTCAAATTCCCCTCCAGGCACTCTCGGCTCAACTATAAATTTAACATAATAGTTATTTCTTTTATATTCAACTTCAAATTTTCCAAATTTAATTAAGTCCTCATCCATCTTATAAATTTTCTTCATTCTTTCAATGATTTCCGCATCGCGCATCCTTCTACCACAGCTCCCTTCACACGAAGTCCCAAAGCATGCAGACAACTGAGGGATTATAAAGATTACCACCAAGATCATCTTCACATTGGGCATTGTCTTTTCTCCCCAAGTTCTTTTTTACTTGAAGCTATAGAAGCTTTAATTTTCATCTTGCAAAGTGCATCATCTCCACACTCAGGAAGACTATCGGTGAGACATTTGAGCTCTGCACCGTATGCCTCACACTCACCTTTCTCAGGGCTTATTTTGTCGATATCAAATGGATTGACAAAGTAACTACAATCCATTGGGCATTTTTTCACATGCGCCTGATGTGTATCTTCATGCACTTTTGCACATTTTCTTGAGATATCCCGCCCATACTTTGCATGATCATAGGATTTAGAAAGACAGCTAATAGATCGCCCTTGACAACACATAACGGTTCCAGTCGCTAATGAAGGCATTTCAAAGTTAAGACCGTCGCTCGAAGTTGGTATGGAATTACAGCAGTCTTGATCTGTCATTTGAGGTTGACAACATGGTTTAGCTTGTAGGCCCTGGGGGTCATAATACATTAGCGGATTAGATGACGCATAAGCATAGAAATTACTACCGCCCTTTAAACCAATAGGATCACTCTGTATATAGCGCCCAATTTGCGGCATATAATTCCGCCTGTAATTATAATGAGATTGACTCTCTTCATCCCAATATTGACCAGGAAATCTTAGATTGATATTTATAGAATTATCTAATATCTTCACAGATCCAAAAGAATCATAAATTGCAGACCAAGTGATCAATCCACCCTCATTAACCGAAACTACAGGAAACCCCAAATGGTCATTATGTATATAGTTATAAGTGGTCATCTTTTCACTTAAGGCACCTTTAATAACATCGGCCTGCCAAACTGGATTAGCACCCCACTCCTCATCACTAACATCAGCCTTACCCCAGCCATAAGCCTTTGTCATCACTCCCTTTGAATCAAACTCAGCCACAAGACCTTGATTATTGTAAGCATAGTAGAAGGTATCAATATCTACACCATTCTTCTTACTCTTACTCTTACTTATACGTCTACCGTACGGATCATAGCCATATACAACATCTAGACGGTCATTTTTATAGCCTACCAACCGCCCTGTAGCATCGTAACTATAAAGCATTTTCTCTTCGGAGCTACTTTCGGAAATCAAATTCCCCTGAAGGTTATATTTAGCGCTCACCTCTTGCAAATTTTCATCAAACATATCACGCTTTGGATATGCTACCAACTGATTCCCTGCATAAACCCACCCCCCGGGTTGATGCAAACTAAATATGCGATTACCAGCATTATCATATTTATAAGCCTCGCTTTCAAAACCAAGATTTCGTGCATCGCCACTAGGCTCAACCTCAGTCAGTCGATTATCATGATCGTACACATATTTAAATATGCCGTTTTGGTCATCAATCTGCTTTATATTGCCTGCCGCATCATATTCATACGACTTATGCGCAATCAGCTGATTCTTTGCAACGATATTTATATTTTTAACCCTATACAAACCATCAAATTGGGTTTCCGACCTGCTACCAGGAAAAATTATATTAGTAGGTTTTCCGTGAAAATATTTCTCATAATTTATTACTTGCTCATTAGGTAACTTTATTTGAGATAAATTAGCCTCGGTATATTGATACGACTGCACTGAAGAATCAGGATAGGATGCCTCAACAATTCTCCCATCCTTGTCATACTTATACCCGATATTAAAACTAAAAACTCCAATCTTATTGACCATCCCGTATTTAATAATTGAATTTATCACTCTCCCCCGCATATCTCTTTCATAGACTGCCGAGCTCAATAGCCTATCATCAAAACCCATTTGTTGATATTCAATCACTTGTCCATCCAAATTATATTGGTACGCTATGGATTGAATAGTCTTCAACGATGAATCACGGTATACTTCCCTTTGGAGATTATGAAAATTATCGTAATGAAACTCTTTTACATTCCCCTCTCCATCTACTCGCGAAATTAATTTACCATTCTTATTGTACGTAAAATCCACTACCGCACCCAATGGAGAAACTGTCTTCACAATCCGCCCATTTTTATCATAGGCATATTTAAATCTATTATTACCCCCATCCAAAAACTCCGTCATTTCATTATCGAAACGATAGCTATACCCACTAAATCCACCAGCAGGAGTAATTACGGAAAGAAGCCTACCCAACGGGTCATACGCAAACATTGTTGCAGCACCAGCAGTATTAATAACGGCGACTCTATCCCCGACAGCATTGTATTGAACGATTCGAGATCTTTTTTTACCACCATCAAAGATTTCCGTAGTTTTCACCTTCCTACCTAACTGATCGTAACTATATACCTCAGAATAACTTGCATAATTAGTTGAAATTAGCAACCCGGCATTTTCTGTTTCATAGTCTCCATATACATACGATGTTTTCTCACCAGAGATATTATATACATTAGCTATTCTACCGAACTCATCATACTCATTAACAATACTCAACCCGCTAGGACTGATTATTTTTTTCACACTCCCATACTTATCATACTGCACTTTACGTCCACTGCCACTTAAATCTCCAGGTTCACTAATTTCAATCAACCGCCCTAACCCATCATATTTAATATTGGTTTCGTAACCCATAGCAGTTATAGATTGAATTCTTCGATTTAAAGAATCATACTTAAATCGCTCAACAATATCTCCAGCAACAGATATCATCTCCACACTGCCGGATTTGTTATACCTGTAGGTTTTTCTATTATTTTCAGGGTCTATTTTTTCAACCAATGACCCTATAGAGTCGTATATCTGCGTAAAGGTATTATCTTCGCCATCTTTGAAAATAATTACATTTCCCGCACTGTCGTACTGCCATCTCTGGGTAATGGCATCCGCCTTAGTTGCATCGCTCGCACCTTTGGTACTGCTGGTGAGTTGGCTGTATAGGTCGTAGGTGTAGAGCGTGGTGCGCTGCTCGGGCAGGCCATTGGCCTCCACCCATTCAGTCACATTCCCTCTGCTGTCATAGCGCCAGGTACTCACAACCCCCAGCTGGTTGGTGTAGCTGCTTTGCCTGCCAAACAAGGGCTCATAGGTGTACTTCTCAACGCTGCCATCGGGATGGGTGATTTGCAGCGGTTGGTAGTTGCTGTCGTAGGTCGTGGTGGTGCTGTAGCCCCGGGCATTTGTGTATTTCTGGCTGTAAGCGCCATCCCATTGGTTAGAGGTGGTCTTTTTGCCGTTGAAGGTGCGGCTGAGCTCATTGCCTTGCAGGTCGTACTGGGTGACGGTGGCGTTGCCTCTGCAGTCGGTGTAGGTAACTTCGAACACCCGGCGCTCGCGCAGGTAGTTGTTGGCGCCCGTTGATGCGCAGCCGCTTTGCCCGTCGAACTGGCCCACGCGCCCGCCGCCCCAGAGGTTGGCCAGTTTTTGCGTAGTGCCGCTGGTACCGGTGGGGTCGATGGTGACGCCCTTCTTGCCCAGGCTCAGCATGGGCTCGGGTGCAGGGATGCTTTGGATGTACTGGGCGGTGATCTTGAGGCCCAGCGGGTCGGTGCGGCTGGTGATCTGGCCGTTGGCGTCGTACTCGTACTTCCAGGCGTGGCCCATGACGTCGGTGACTTGGGCCAGGCGCTGGCCCGCCCATTGGTAGCTGACGCTGCGCCTAGCCAGGTCTTCTATCCTTGTGATCAGGCCGCCCGCCATGGTGACCGTGTAGATGGTTTTGCCCCCGTGGTCCAGGATGCGGGCGCTGGTGGCGCTGTCGTAGGCGAAGCTGACTTTGACGCCGCTGGCGTTGGCGTAGCTTTGGATGACGCCGTCTGCGCTGTAGTTGATGGTGTTGCCAAAGCGGTCGTACCACTGCCAGCCGGTGTGCTGGCCAGTGGCATCTTTGAGCCGTTTGATATAGACGGGGGCGTTGCCTTTGCTCTTGGCCATATACAGATCGCTTTGGCCGCTGCGCTCGTAGAGGACACCTACGCGCTCGATGACTTTGGCGTCGCTGCCCAGCGGGTCCAACTCAAAGCTGAGCGGTGCCCAGGCGGGGTTGAGCCACCAGCGCCCCTGGCTCCAGGAGCGGGCAATATCGAGGCTGCCGCCCAGCACTTTGACGCTCAGGTCGGTGTTGCTCTCTTGGTACTCGCCATTGATCCAGTTGATGCGCGGCTCGCCTGCTTTGGCGACTGGGGTAAAACCCAGCTCGGTGTTGGGGACGAAGGCGCCTATGCCGGAGATGCCTTGAGCGGATGCGACGCTAGCCCAACCTAAAGCTGAGACCAACAAGCTGGTGCGCAGTATTTGTTTGACATTCAAGCCGCTGAGTACTTGTTGGCCTGCAGCTATTGCCGCCGATGTCGCCGTTCCTCGTACTGCGATTTTTGTAGAAATCGTCATCTGTCTTTCCCTCATATTGTTTAGTCCAGGCGCTGGGGCTCTGTGCCCCAGCGCCTGCGCATTATTTCCAATGTCTTTTTGAATCAGATCGGCATCAAGGCTTTAGCTGCTTCCAAGGTTTCCAGGCCCCCTGCCACCACCGCCGGGCCCGGAGCCTCCAGGACCACCGGGGCCAGATCCACCTCCACCTCCACCTCCTCCGCCCCCGCCACCACCGCCAGGGCCTGAACCCGCACCAGCGCAGCACTCACCCCGGCAATGGGGTGTGCACTGCGGCGCCAGGGGCAGCTGGGTGCCAGAGCCCCCGCCGGAGCCGCCGCCCCAGCCACCACCGCCGCCACCACCCCAGCCGCCACCACTACCACCTCCGCCGCTGCACGACGTACCGGTTCCCACCAAGCGGCTGTACTGCGAGAACACCACCCGGTTCTCGCGCTCGCCGTTCACGCATTCAAACGAGCATTCGGCCGTGGCCCACACGCTGTATGACGAGCAGCTTGATGCCTTGCTGCTGAAGGTGTTGGCAAGGGCGCGTTGCACAGCGGTAAAGTCGCCCGCCTTGGCATTGGTAAAGCCAATGCCCTTGGGGTGCAGCTTGACGGCGGTCACCCGGTAGGGGATGACCACGCGCTGCTTGGCTGCCAGCACCTTGGGGATGTCCGCCAAAAATTCGTAGCGGTAGTACTCGTCAGACTGGGGCGGTTTAAAGACGACCTCTTCTGCCTGAATGAGGCCGTAGTTGGTCAAGGTCAGCTCGCCGGTGTGTTCCTCACCAATTTGCAGCTCGGGCAGATTGATGGACAGGGGCTCCAGCAGCACCACGGGTGCGGGCACCTGTGTCTGGAACGTCGCTTCCAGGTTGATGTCGTAGACATCAGGAATGGTGGTTTCCGTGACGCTGAAATCAATGCTGATGGTTTGGTACTGCAGGTGCACCCGCTCCGTGGTGGTGATGCCCGGGCGCACAAAGATGCGGCCGGTCTTGTCAGAGTGGCGCGGGCCGCTGGCACGGTAGGTGTAGGTGCCTGGTGGCAGGTCCGTCACGACAGCCTTCCCTTCCGCATCGGTGGTGAGCGTGCGCAGATAGGTGAGCACGGCATCGTTTTGCAGGCGGATGCGGGCGCCCGCCACACCCTTGATAGGCTGGTTGTCTGCGCCCAGGGTTCCGGTAAACAGGTCAGTGATCTGGAAGCTCACGCCGCCCTGCCCGCTTTGGGTCACCGCCACCGATACCGGTATGACGCCATCCCCGCTGTTGCCCGCGCTGACGATCAGCTTGTAGCTGTAGATGCCGTCGGCCACATTCTTGTCGGGGCTGGCTGTCACCTGGATCGGCACTTCGCCGCCCACATCAATGGCACCGATCTGGTTGCCGCTGGCCAGAAACACCCAAGCCGGCGGCTGGTTGCCACTGTTGTCTACCAGCTTGACCTGCACATTCTGCGCAGCCACCAAACCCCGGTTGCCGATGACCACGCTCTCGGTGACGGAGCTCTCTTGCTGAACGCCGGTTTCAATAAACGTGGGCTTGGCAAACAGATCGGGGCGGGCTTGCACCAGTCGGTAGTTGATGCTGAATGTGCCGCGCGGCGTATCACCGGAATCGGCTGCAAAGGCGGTGAGGACGACTGTGCCCGACTCGCCAGCCGTAGCGCTGCCGGTGAACTTGATGACCATGGGCACGGAGGCACCGGCCGCAATATTGACGGGCGGGCCGGCATCCACGCTGATGCCGGGCGGCAGGCTGCCGCTGGGCTGGTTGGCAGGCACAACGGCCCAGCGCACACCTGCCACCCCCGTGCCGGCACTGGCACGCGCCTGTATGGTGATGTTGCTCGCAAAATCGCGCGCGGCCGTCAGGTTGTAGCTGGAGAGGTTGAAGCTCAGGCGGTTGATCGTGAAGCGCCCTTGCTCCACCGTCACGGTTTCATCGGGGTGGACCACCGAGACGATGTAGGTGCCGTTGTCATTGGCTGCAGGTGCAAACACATAGCTGTACTGGCCTGTGGCATCGGTCGCAATATTGATGCGGCGCTTAAAGCCCGCGATATCCAGCACGATGCGCAGCGCAGCATTGGGGATGGCTTGCGCGGTATCACGGGTGACAGCAGCGCCGGTGATGACAATGCTTTGGGCCCCATAAGACAGTGCAGGACTGATATTGGCCACCGTGCCGGTGTAAGGCGTCTTGGGCACCTCCGGCACGACGGGGGCGTTTTGCACCGTCACCACACGGGTGGCCTGCGCCGTCTTGCCTGCTGCAGAGGTGGCGACGGCCTTCAAGGTATAGCTGCCATCGGCTGCCGCGTTGGCAGCCCACTGCGCGCTGTATGGCGCTTGGGTGGGCGATGCCAGCAAGACATCGTTGGCGTAGATATCAACCTTGGCAATGCCCGCTGGGGCAGATGCCACGGCGGTGATGGTAGCCGCGCTGGACAACACCGCATTGGGCGCGGGCGCCACAAAGCTGATGCTGGGTGGCGCGCTGGCATAGGTCACCGTGACCGCCGCGCTCTTGGGGCTGGTGCCGCGCGTGTTGCTGGCAGTCGCCTCCATCTGGTGCACGCCTTCGGCCGGCAAACTGATGCTGACCGCAAAGCTGCCATTGGCGCCCACGGCCACCGGCGAACCCGATGCCTGGCCATTCAAAAACAGCTGCAGCTGCGAGCCCGGCATCGCCGTGCCCGCCACATTCAGCTGCGACACGGCCACGGTCGTACCCGCCGCTGGCTGGGTGATGACCGGGGCTGCAGGGGCACTCAGGCTGAGGGTGAAAGGAATATCCAGCACTGCCGCAATGCCATCGGCATCGGTCGCGGTGATGCTGAAGCTGTGGTTGCCATTGGGCAGTTGGGCAAAGTCCACCATCTGGCTGTGGCTGACCGGGCTGGTCTTGCCATAGCTGCGCTCAAAAATCTGCACGCCGTTGACGGCGGCTTTTAAGCTAGTGACGCCCACTGCACTCTCTGCGGTAACCGCCAACGTGCCCGGCTGAGTGATCGTGGCATTGGCTTGCAGCGCCTGCCCGGCAAAGCTGGCGGTGATAGCCGGGCCGTTGCCGCCTTGCTTTTGTACTTGCACGGTGCGGGTGGCTTGCGCCGTCTTACCGCTGCCGCTGGTCGCTTTAGCGCTTAGGGTGTACGCGCCATTGGGGACACCCGCTATTGCCCATGTGGAGCGCCATGGAGCCGCCGTCAGCGTGCTCAACAATCGGTCGTTGGCAAAAAGCTCTACCTTGGTGATTCCGCTGGCATCGGTCGCAGCCACTTCAATGGTACTGTCCTCGACCAGCGTCGCATTCTCTTCGGGACTCACAAATGCAATGGCGGGGCCAGTGTGGTAGATGACTGTAGTTGCGCTGCTGACAGGTCCCACGCCTCTGCTGTTGCGGGCCTGCGCGGTAATCAGGTAGGTGCCTTCGGCAGGTAGGGAGACAGTAGAGCTAAATAGACCATCCTCTCCCACAGGCAGAAGTGTTCCAACCGCCTGGTCATCTAACAGCAACTGCACTCGGGCACCGCGCTGCGCAGATCCAGCAACACGGACTTGCGTCGTGTTGACCGAAGCGCCATTGGCCGGCTCTGTGATGACGGGAGCTGGCGGTGCCTCCAGTGCCAATCTCAGAGGCAAGTTCAGAGTCGTTTTTCCACCATCCGTACCATATGCTTCGATGGTCAGAATATGCGCCCCGTTGGGCCATTCCGAAAAATCCAGGAAGAGGCGGGAAACAACAGAGCCGGAGCCTCCTGTTGAATGTTGATGGTGAAACTCACCGTCTATGCTGACGGTGACTATGGAAACTCCCGCTGCACCGTTTGCCGTTACAACAAGCTCACCCGGCTCAGTGACGACATTGCCAATCTCAACAAGAGGCATAGCATCCAAGGCAGCAGTCACTGCAGGCCCATCAGGCCGGGTATAGGTAAACGCATGCGGCAGGCTTGGTCCACTGGTGCTTTCGAGTTCTCTAGCAACCGCATGGATAGAGTGCGGACCCTCTGCAAGCGGCCCCCTCCACTCAATGCTGAATTTGCCTTCGTAGCCTGAGAAAACGCGTTCAACAATAAGCTGATCGATATAGATTTCAATTTGAGAATAGGGATCTGCCTCTCCTTGAATCAACAACGGCATCCGTGTAATTAGTGAGTTTGCTGCGGGGGCAGTGATAAGAGGCGTTGACAGCGTGTTCAGAATCTGGACTGGCGATGTGTGAATGTTTCCCGCGTTATCAAATGCATCAAATCTGGCAAACAGCCGGTCAACGCGCCCTGGGAGCTCAAAATTAACTCTGGCAGTGGGTGCCGTCACGGACCGATCCACCAACAACTCAGAGAATCCAGGATCAGCTGCGACCGCAATCCTTCCCGAAGCAAAACCCGATAATCTGTCCTGGGCTAGATACCAGACAGATACCCCTTTTTCACCTGCTTGGGCAAATGTGACAATTGCTTCTGGCGGGGTCTGATCCACTGTCGTCAGATTGGAGAAATCTGACCACTGTTCCCAAGTGCCACCATTGTTGATGCTGCCGCGGACGCGGGCGCGGTAGTTTGTCCCTTCTGTCCAGCCTGATGCCCATTGGTAGGATGCTGCGTTGGACACCGTGTCACTTTTGACCCCCTGGCCATTGCCATCCTGGATCTCGATTTCATAAAAATTGAGAGTGGAATTTAGGGTCCAGGTCCACTTGGGGGATTTATTGGTATAGCGACCGGCGGTTTGGGGCTGGTCGAGCGTCAGCCCTGAGATATCGAGAAATTCATAAGGACTTGCCAGGTCCGCTGTGTAGCCTCCTTCTCCATCAGGAGTGAAGAGTATGGATTGCTCTGCGTGAATTGTGCCCGCAGTGTTACACGCGATTTGGTTAAATGCACCGTTGGCTGATGCTATGCCAATCGTGGCCGATGGGCCTTGTGCATTGGTTCCATGTAGATTTTTGTAATTCAGCGCAATGGTGTTACTGCCTTCACTGAGCACTACCTGAAATGTACCCAACGGGCGATTTTGATAGGCGAAGTACATGTTCGTCCACTGGACAACCAGTTTTCGGTTAGGAGCCGCGCCGATGGTTTGATACTGGATCGTGCCGCTAACTTGGCCGCTCACATCGGTACGCAGATCGTCCCAATAGGGAAAGATGGTGGACCGAAATGGGTTCGTATTAAGGCAAGCATTGCTGTAGCTAACGTTAGGGTTAGCGAACTGCATTAAGCCATTGGTGCTGGCATAGAAGCTCGTATAGGTTTCCCCCCAATACGTGAATTCGAATCCTATGGGGAATGGCCCCGCATAGAGATCGTCGCCACTAAGACCAGTGTCGGTCGCTGCTTTAGCTGAGCCCATACATTGCATCAACACCAGCAGGCACAAGGCGACATACCGCCAGAGGTGCCACGCAGTCTGTGTGGCGCATACGACAAGTCTTTGGCTATTTGTGTTCAATGGCTTCATCTGAAAAACTTTCATAGACGCCCACACGGCGCTTGCAGCCGGTGGTTGGCGGTCTGTTGGATGGCCGCGGTTTGCGCCACTTGCTGTGTGTAGCTTTGCCAGCCGCCGTCTAGCCAATAGGCAGGCAAGGCGGTAATCGAAGCACTGGTAGAACTGGCAGCGCCGGATAGATCGGCGGTTTGGGCCAAGGCCTTTTCGACCTGCGCCCGCAAGGCATCGCTGACCACACCATCGGTGATGACCATCAGCGCCTGGGCATAGCCCGCCTTGCTCGCGCGCTTGAGTCTGTCCCGGTAAGCACGCGTGATAGCGGCCACCAGCTTGGCATCGCGCTCTTTGCCTTCCACCTGCACGGCGACCAGTTGCTCGGGCCGCACGGGCCACTGGGCCTGCGGTGCGCGCTGCATGGATTCGCTGGCAGAGATCACCGTCCATTGCATGCCTTGGCCCAAAGCGGCGATCCAGGTCTGTGCATCCAAAGGCTGTAGCAACGGCTGGCTACCTGCCGCCCCCGCCTGCGCTGCTTGCCATGACCGACTACCGCCGCGCACAGCCAGCAGCTGGGCAAAGCCTTGCTGGCGCAGCTGCTGGCAGGCTTGGTCCACCTGGGCTGCATCCAGGCCCGTGCCGATCAGCACCACGGACGTTTGCTGCAAGAAGCGTTTACTGGCCATGTCAGAAAGCTCCAGCTGCAAGGCGCGCGCAATGGGTGCTGCACGTTGCAGGCTGCGCGGCCGCACATCCACCAAGGTGGGAGGCTGGGCGCTTTGCACCGATGCAGCCGCGTCAGCAGCGTTTACCCAGCAGGCCTGGTCCAGCGCGAGCGGCGCGGTTTGCAGCGGCCATGCCAGCGCAGGCGTCTCTGCAGTTTGTGCTGCATACTGCGCGGCCGAGCAGCCCAACTCCTTGGACGGTGCAGAAGCCGATTCAGACTCCACCAACGGAGGAGGCGCAGTGACTGGCCGCGACCAAGCTGATGCATCGCAGGCGGTGCCACTTAAGGCCGCGCCGACCAAGACGGTCAGCGCAGCGTGCGCACCCGACCTGGGGCCGCACACCTTGCGCTTAACGACCATGGCCAGCTCCATGCAAGCCCTTGCGTCGCACCCCTACCACTGCAGCCAACCCCGTCAGCAGCGACAACATCAGCACCGCCAGCCAACCCAAGCCAGGCACGGGCACGGCTTGCTCATCGGCAGGCAGCGGCCCGCTTTGGATCACCGGGCCGCCCGGGTCTTTGATGACGCCATTGGCGACCAGGTCGTCATCGCCCAGCTGGCCATCGGTAATGCTGAAGCTCACCCGGTTGCCCTCCAGCTTGAGGTTCTTGGGGACATACCAGAGGCTGCGGCCACGCGAGGTGGGCGTGGGGCCGTACTTCATGTAGTTGCTGATGCCAAACAGGTTGGGCCACTCGGTGGTGATGGTTACCGTGCTGCCCACGTCGCAGCCGATCAGCTCGTACTCGAACACACCATGGGGGAACAGCAGCACATCAAACAGCGGCAACCAGCCTTGCGCCCGCTTGACGGCGGTCTTGTCAGGGTTGAAGCGGCAAGTGGCACCACCGCCCGTGACCGAAGCCTTGAGCGTGCCCGTTCCCGTGGGGGTGGGGATGGTGACTTGCTTGTCGCCTGCAGGTGCCGGGGTGTTCTTGAGGCCCAGCTTCACATCAGGCGCACCGGCTGTCGTCACCAAAACCTCGTAGTCACCCACGGTTGGGTTGGCGCTGAACATCAGCGATGCCGCCAGGCCCTGTGCATCGGTCGTCGCTTGCGCAATCAAGCCGCCACCCGCAAAGACAGCGCCTGCTCCGCTGGCGGGCATGCTGAAGCTCAGCACACGCCCTGCCACGGGTTCACCCAGGCCGTTGACCAGCTTGACGCGAATCACTTCGGCAAAGGCCGTACCCACCACCGCAGACTGGCCGCCACCGGCAAGCACCTGCAGGTTCAGCACGGGTGCGGTCACCGCCGTGTTCGTCAATGCAAACTGCAAGCTGTCTGCCACGCCAGCGGCACTGGCCACCACAGCAAAGCTGCCTTCGGTGTTGTTGGCCGTGAGCACAGGCGCGCTGGCCAAACCATTGGCATCGGTTTGCACCTCTGCTTGCAAAGCGCCGCCTGCAAACGTGGCACTGGCACCGCTGGAAGGCAACTCGAAACGGATGCTGTGGTTTGCCACGCCTACGCCTTGGCCATCCACCAGCTTGGCTGCAAGCGCCTGCACAAAGGCAGCGCCCACATGGGCAGACTGGCCGCTGCCGGAGACGCCGAGCAGCTGGAGCACCTGCACCGGCTGCGCCGTGTTGCGCAGCGAGAACGTCACCTCACCAGAGACACCCACCGCTGTAGCGCTTGCCTGGTAGCTGCCTTCGGCACCATTGGCCGTCAGCACCGGGGAGGTTGCGACACCCTGGGCATCGGTGGTGGCGCTGGCCGTGTGGGCACCGCCGGCAAAGCTGGCCGTGGCACTCCCCACTGCCGCCGTTGGCAGCGTGAACACCACCACTTGGCCAGCCACCGCTGTGCCTTGCGCATCCACCACCTTGGCTTGCAAGCGCTGGGCAAAGGCCTGGCCCACTTGCGCCGTCTGGCCGTCGCCAGCCACCCGCTGCAGAGACAGGATGGGTGTTGCGGCATCCGCGTTGCGCAAGTCAAAGATGGCCTGCGAGCTGACGCCATCCACACTGGCCAGCACTTGGTAGCTGCCCACCACCGCATTAGCGGTGATGGCACCCGAGGACGCCATGCCCTGGGCATCTGTGGTGACCTGCAAGGCTGCTGTGCCGTTGCTGAACACCCCACTGGCGCCGCTCGCAGGCGCTGCAAAGCGCAGGGTCTGACCGGCCACCGGGGCATCGTTCTCATCGGCCAGGCGCAGCTGCAGCGGCGCCGCAAAGGCGGCACCTAGCTTGGCCACTTGCTGGTTGCCACTGCTGATAACCAAGGTCCAGTTTTTGGTAGCAGATCCGTCGTCTTTCCAGGCGGCAGACACCAGGCCTATCCACTGCGCCACCGATTGCAGCGCGGCATCGCGCCCCGCGGCTTGCGGCAAGGCGCGCAGTTTTTGCTGTGCTTGCAAGAGGGCCGTGATGGCGTCGCCCAGCTTTTGCTGCGCCGCTGCGGCGGCCGCTTGGTCGAACAAGGCAGCCAGCTCGGCTTTTGCTGCATCGGTCAAACCTGCAATGGCGGGCACCGCTGCGCGTGCATTGGCCTCAGCCTGCTGCTGCGCGATGGTGCGCAGGCTGTGCGACCAGCTGTCCACCACCACCGCATCAGCGGTATTGCGCAGCTGGGATTCCAGGTTGAATGCCTTGGCATCGGCAGGCAGCTGTAGCCACAGCTCAACGCCTTGCTCTGCACCGGCAGCCAGGTCCATAGGCCAGCTCAGCTGGTCGCCGTTTTGTACGGCAGCGGGCTTGGACGACAGCAACTGGGCGCCGTTGGCCAAGGCCGTGCTCAGCGTGAGTTGGCGGGGCTTGCTGTCGCCATTGCTGATGACGGTCTTCACATACACGCTCGATTGGGCAAGCATGGGGTCAGCCAGCTTAGGGGTGCTCAGTGCCATCTGGGCCTGGAGCCACTCCGTCCAGCCTGTACCGCTCACCTGGTCGCCAAAGCTGTCAAAGCCCATGGCCAGCACCTGGCCCTTGCCGTAGCTAGTGCGTGCTGCGGCGGTTTCTCCGGTCGCGTAGCGCAGCTCGCTGGTCGCCTGCGCATCAGCGGCCAAGGCCCAGCTTGGGCGGGTCAGCGGCAGCTGGGTAGTACCGATTTGCAGCGCAGCACTGGCCAGTGGCTGGTCGGCATAAGCACCCCACATATCGGCAATGGCGCGCAGATGGGTGTCGGCAGCGCCGTCCACCACCAGCGAGGCACCACGCAGTACAGCAGCGCGCACTTCTTCTTGTAGGTTGGCGCTCAGGTCGCCCAGCGATCCGCTCAGCCACAGGATGCTGAAGTCGCCGGCACGCAGCGCTTTTTGGAAGGCGGCGGCTGTCTCAACGATCTCTGCCTCATCGTCATACGCGGCCAGCACGGTGTGTGCTGTCTGGCGCTTTTGCGCGGCGCAGGCGCTGTCAGCGCCGCAGCCGATATAGGCCAGCAGGCGCATACCCTGGTCGGCTGTTTGAGTGGCAGTTACGGCTTCGCTGTCCTGGATCCGGATGAGGGTCGAGGCGCTGTTGTTGCTGCCGATATCGTCCTTGGTGGACGAGCCGATGCGCGCAGCCACCGCAAATTCCTTGGCGCTGCCGTCCTTGGCTGTTTGCACTTGCAGGGTCAGGATGGCGGTAGAACGCGTTGCCATATCGCCCAGGGTCCAGACCCCATTGGCATAGCTGCCCACAGCAGCCGATTGGCTCAGCACGCTGAGGCCCGCTGGCAATTCCACATTGACTGTGGCAGCCACAGCGCTTGCAGGGCCCAGGTTTTCTGCAGTGACCGTGATGGTGGATTTATCACCGCGTTTGACGGTGGCCGGGGTGGCACCGGCGACCACTGCCAAGTCGGCCTTGGGCTCGGGGTCGGGGTTGTCTGGCGTGGCGGCGCGCTTGGCAAACAAATAGCCAGATGCGGTGGTGCCGGCAGCCAGCTCGATCGTGCTGAACTTGCCTGCCTCGGCCTGGCCGCCGGCAGTGCCTGCCAGCGCTGCACCGTCTACCAGCCCATCGCTCACGCCAGCCACCAAGGTGTAGACGCCGGGCTTGAGGTTGGTGAAGTTGAATGCGCCTTGCGCATCGGTGTAAGCAGTTTGCAGCTCGGCTGCGCCCGTGCTGGCTTGGGTGCCGCTCAGCTTGATCTCGGTCACGGGGATGCCAGGCTCGCCGCTGTCGCGCAGGCCATTGGCATTGCTGTCGCGGTACACCAGGCCCGCAATGCTGGCCTCGGCTGCACCGGCCACAAAGCCGATGCTGTACTGGCCGCTGGTGTTGGCATCGAAGATATTGAGAAAGTAGCTCCAGCTCAGGTCTTCGTTGCGCTCTTTGGACAGCCAGACGTTTTCTGCTGGAACGATATAGCCGTCTGCACGGGTGACCTGCACGGGCAGCTTGGCGCCACGTGCCGGATCGGGCACACGGGCATAGGCAAAGCCTTGTGCCACGGGGCTAAAGCGCAGGCTGGCGTTGTTGCCCTGCACGGTCATCAGGGCCGATGCCGTCTGGTTCTGCACCTCGGTGTCTGCGCCATCGGACTCGTAGACCCGGTAAACATCACCATCCTTGGCCAGAAAGTCGCGCACCTTGTCGCGCCCTGGCAGATCCACGCGCACGTCCTGGATCAAGGTATGCGTGCGCACCTCTTTGATCAGCGAGGTGACTGCGCCGCCCAAAGAGTCGGCATGGGTAAAGCTGGCGTTGAATTCGACAAACTTGCCCGCCAGGCTGGTGACCATGGACCAGCGGCCCATTTTGGAAGTGCCTGACTCTATGTCCCCAAAGTCCAAAAGCAGGCTCTTGCCTGCTGGTTGGTCGCCGACATAGCCGCCGAGAATTTGAAAGCTGATGGCCAGGCCCTGCCGGTTCTCCACAATGCGGGGCTGGGCCGTGTCGATTTTGGTCTTGTTCGCGGTGCCTGCGCCCTGGTTCTTGATTCGGACGCCCAAGGTGAAGGGCTCTGCAGCTTCGGTCTCTGGCGTGAAGGCATCATCGGCATAGACATCGCGCGGTAAGAAGTAATCCAGCACCAGCTCGGGCTGGGGGCGCACCACGATGGATTCCGGTGCCACCTCGACGGAATCGGCCTTGCCATCGAGCGTGTAGCTGACTTTGGCGCCCACGTAGTACACGGCCCCTTGTGGGTTGCTGCCGCCGCTGCCTGCAGCGGGGATGATGAGCCAGTTGATATTGGCCACCGCCTTGGGCGCGATCACACCATTCTGCAGGCTGGTGATGCCCGTGACTTGGTCGGTGCGGTAAAAGAAGGTGGCCCCCTGGGCATTGGGGTCCGAGGTCGCGATCACCAGGTTGTTGTTGGCGTCCAAGAACCTCAGCTCGATGGAGACGTTCTCCAGCTTCTGGTCAGCCAGGCCATTGGTGATGACCATCTTGGCGTCGAACGCCTGGCGCTCCAGCGAGAGCTTTTGCTCGATGACAATTTTGACTTCTGCACACACGGCATCTGCGGCTTGTGCAAAGGCACTGCTGATCGAATACAGCAGCCCCAGCACGAACATGCCCACCACTGTCGCCCAGCTGGTAAACAGCGGGCGGCCCCTCATTTTTTTATACATACCGTGTGTCCATCTTTAGTCGGCCCAGGTACGCCAATGCGCCCTGACCCTCTGCCTCAATTGATGTTCATCAACTAATTTCCAAAATTTATGGATATTTATTGATAGTTTTATTGCATATTGAAGCACATTGGAATGAACAGTGCTTACAGGAAGCTGACGCGCAGTTTGGCAAACACAACAGTCGCTGAAGGAGTGAGTGCTGACAGCCGTTGTTCACTTGGCAGGTCGACCATCCAGCGCTATCCGCTCATGGAATTGAATTGAATGGTGGGAACGCCTTGAAAGGCAAGGCAGTGGCTCACGCGAGTCCGCGGTCAGACCAGTGGGGGAGTTTTGGCGGGGAACCCTAGGCCAGCCGAGGCTGCCGCAGCTGCTGCATGCGGTAGATCAGCCCCTGCGGCAGTCGGCGGGCGAGGGCGATGTCAACCGCGTCGCGGCCTTTGAAATCGGCCACAGAGACGTCGGCCCCGGCGTCCAGCAGCAGCTCCAGGGTTTTGAGCCGGCCCAGCCGGGCGGCATAGAAAAGGGGGGTTTCGCCGTGCTCGCGCAGATTGAGCAGCGGCCGGGCCTGCAGCAGCGCGCGGCACATGGCCTCGTCATCGCGCCAGACGGCGGCCCACAACGAGTAGCTGGCATTGGCGCCCTGGGACAGCAGCAGATCGACCAGCGGCAGGTTCTCGCCCCGCGAGACGGCATACCAGAGCGCAGTAGCTCGGAAATCGCCGTCGCATGCGCCCAGCGCCACCTCGGCCTCCAAGGCAGCGCCAGCCGCCAGCAGTACCGCCACCGTTTTCAGGCCATGGGCATCGGCGGACTGCGAGGTCTGGGGAGACACGCCACAGGCAAGGTGCAGCGCAGTGCGCCCCTTGCCATCCACCGCCTGGGCCCACTGCGGCGCCTGCGCCAGCAACTGGGCCACCAAGGCGGCATCCCAGCTTTTGGCGGCAGCAAACAGCGAGGTCTTCGCGGGCAGACTCATGCGGGGCTCCTTGTGCCTGGTGGACAGGCTCCGAGGTGCAATGTACACCGATCCCGCGCCTCACCGACCTTGGTGGCAGGCAGGTCTTTCCCGCCCCTGCCGCCCTGGCCCTTACTGCGCCGCCACCCAGTCGATCAGCGCATCCCAGGCGGGGCGTGCCTGGGGGGCGTTGTCGCTGTTGGCCATGGCCACCACCACCCAGCGGCGCCCGTCCCGGCCGTTGACATAGCCGGCAATGGCCGATGCATCGCGCAGGGTGCCGGTCTTCAAGTGGGCGCCGCCGGTGTGGGCGCTTTTGCTGTTCTTCAAGGTGCCGTCCACGCCCACGATGGGCATCGAGGCCATCAGCTCGGGCATGACGTTGGAGTTCCAGGCGACCGAGAGCATCTTGGCCAGCGCGCCGGCCGTGATACGCGCATCGCGCGAGAGGCCGGCACCATTGTCGATGGTGGGCGCGGCCATGCCAGGCACGCGCTCACTCCACCACTGCGCCACGGCCTGGCGGCCGCCTTCAAAGGTGCCCACGCCAGCGCGCTGCTTGCCCAGGGTCAGAAACACCTGCTGGGTCATCACGTTGTTGCTGTACTTGTTGATGTCGCGCACCACCTCGCCCAAGCTGGGGGAGCTGAAGCTCATCAGCGGCTGCACGCCATCGGGTGTGGTGCCCATGCGCACCTGGCCGGTGACCTTGCCACCCAGCTCGCGCCACATGCCTTCAAACACGCGCGGCGCAAAGCGGTCGGGGGCGGCAGGCGCAACGGCCCAGCTGTTTTCGCCGCAGGCGGCCGGGTAGCCACCCAGAAACTGGATCTGCGTGGGGTCGGCCATCTGTGCCTTGAGAGCCCCGCGCCAGTCACCGCAGGCGTTGCCCTTGGTTTTGAGCAAGGGCACCGTGCTGGGCAGGCGCAGATGGGCAATGGCCGGCTCGTAGGCGATACGGGCCACGCCGGCTGCGGCATCGGGGATGAAGCGCATGGTCAGCGACTTGTAGTTCAGCAGCAGCGCATCAGGCACGGCGTTGTAGGGCCGGTAGGGCTCGTTGTCAAAGCGCGCCGGGTCGATGGGGAGCAGCGCAAAGGCCGAGCTGTCCAGCACCACATCGCCGACGATGACCTGGATGCCCTGGCCCTGCAGGCGGCGCTGCAGCAGCCACAGGCGCTCCATCACCAGTTTGGGGTCGCCCGCGCCCTGCACATAGAGGTTGCCATTGAGCGCACCTTGGGCGACCTGGCCATCGGTGGCTATGCGGGTGTCCCAGGTGTAGGCGGGGCCCAGGATCTCGAGCGCCGCATAGGTGGTCACCAGCTTCATCACCGAGGCCGGGTTGCGCGCCACATCGCTGCGCACGTCGAGCAGCGGGCGCTGCGCGCCGCTGACATCCATCACCACCACCGACACCGCATCGGGCGCCAGCTTGCCGCGCTGCAGGGCGGCTTCCACCTCGGGCGGGAGGCGGGTTGCCGGCCAGGCGCTGGCGGGTGCCATGGGGGCTGCGGTGGCAGCTGGCCCCTGGGGCGCAGCGGCCACCGGCTGTGCCAGCCGGATGGGGGTGGGCGCCGGGTCGGCAGACGAGGCGGCCGGCGTCTGCGCGCAGGCCACCTGGCTGAGCGCAATCGCCAGGGGCAGTAGCCAGCGGCCGCTGCCTGCAGTCAGGCTGGTAGCGGGCTGCGCCCGGGACTCGCTGGCAGGCGCCATGGGGGAAATCTGTTGCATGGGCAGCAGTCTAGCGGCTATGCCCAAGCCCGGTATGCAGCCTTGGCTTTACCCCGATAATGGCAGGTTGCGGCCCCTGCACAGGGGCTGAAACCGGGCGCCTGCAAGGCGTCTGCGCGCCGCCTACCCCATGAACCTGCTTGCCCTCGAATCCAGTACCGACACCCTCTTCATTGCCACCGCGCGGGGCGACCAGCGCTGGCTGCACAGCGGTGCCGGTGGCCAGCACACGTCCAGCCAATTGTTGCCGGCGGTGCGCCGCTTGATGGCGGAGGCCGAGCTGGGCTTTGATGCGCTGGACGCGATCGTGTTTGGCCGGGGCCCGGGCTCGTTCACCGGCCTGCGCACCGCCTGCGCCATTGCCCAGGGCCTGGCCTTTGTCGCCAAAAATGGCCAGGGCGTGCCGGTGCTGCCGGTCGATACCTTGATGGCCGTCGCCGAAGAGGCCCGCCTCCAGCACGGCTGCACCCAGGTGCTGGCCTGCCTTGATGCCCGCATGGACGAGGTCTACAACGCCGTCTACCAGTATGCCGATGGCCACTGGCAGACGCTGGGCGATCTGCAGGTCTGCCCGCCGCAAGCGGTGCAGGTGCCCGCCGGCTTTGTGGTGGCCGGCAATGCCCAGGCCATTTATAGCGAGCGCCTGGCACCCGCGGCCCCCCACCTGCAGGCGATGCCGACGGCCACTGCCTTGCTGAGCCTGGCACCCTATCTGCTGGCTCAGGGCCTCGCCGTGGCGGCGCAGGATGCGCTGCCGCTCTATATCCGCGACAAGGTGGCCAAAACCACGGCCGAGCGCGAGGCGGAAAAGCAGGCCCTGGCCGCCAGCACACCCCACAGCGCCCCATGAGCCCGCAGGCCACGCCCCAGCTGCGCTGGTCTGCGCTGCGGATCGATGACCTCGACCGCTTGCTGGAGGTCGAAAACCAGTGCTACAGCCACCCCTGGACGCGGGGCAACTTCATCGATTCGATGGCCATGGGCTATGCGATGCAGCTGCTCTGGGTCGACCAGGAACTGATCGGCTACTTTGTCGCCATGCAAGGGGTCGACGAGCTGCACCTGCTCAACATCACGGTCAACCCGCGCCACCAGCGCCAGGGCTGGGCCAAGGTGCTGCTCGATCAGCTGCGCAGCTGGGCCGCTACGGTGCAGGCCCAGGCCATCTGGCTGGAAGTGCGCATCAGCAATCTGCGCGCCCAGCAGATCTACCTGCAGTTTGGATTTGAATCGGTAGGGCTGCGAAAGCGCTACTATCCGGTATCCCATGTCGAACGCGAGGACGCCATGGTCATGCGTTATTTGCTGCCTACCACCCCATGAGCCTGAACCTGGACGCCCGCCAACGCGCCATGCTGCAAGAGATGGGCCACCCGCTGTGGTGGCCCGAATCGCCCGCGCCTGCCGCCCAGGCTGCCGCTGCGGAAGCAGCAACCCCAGTGCCAGTGCCAGCCCCGACTGCATGGGCCCCGTCGGCCCCGCTGGCGCCAGCGGCTGCGGCCACCCCGCTGCCGCAGCAAAGCGATACCCCCGCCAGCGCCTCCATCGCACTGCAGCCTGCGCCTGCGCTAGCTGCGCCAATGACGGCCCCAGCGCCTGCACCAGCGGCCCCTGCCATGGCGCCGGCACGCGCGGCACCGCAGCCCCAGGCGCTGCCACCCGATTTCCCCCGCGTGCGCTTTGCCCTGCGCGCGCCGGTCTTGCTGTATCTGCAAGGAAAACCAGCCTCCGCCTCTGCCAGCCAAGCAGCCTGGCTGGTGGTGGCCGAACTGCCCGAAGGCGCCCCCCAGCAAGGGCCCGCAGGCCAGTTGCTGGTGCAAATGCTGCGCGCCATGCGCCTGGGCGATGCCCCCGTCTACTGGGTACCGCTGGCCCGCATCGCGGCCAACCAGGAAGACGACGACAGCCTGCCCAGCTACAGCATCGACGCGCTGGTGCAGGAATGCCAGCCCGCGATGGCCTTGCTGCTGGGCCTGCCGGCCGTGCGCCACCTGATCCCCGGCGAGCAGCCCTTCTCCCAGCTGCGCCAGACCCTGCACCATCTGGGCAGCAACCAGCTGCCCGCCGTGGTCAGTTACGACCCCAGCCACCTGCTGCGCACCCCCCAGGCCAAGGCCGCCACCTGGGCCGATCTGTGCTTTGCACTGGCCCAAGCCGGGCGCTAAAACCAGGGCAGCCAGCCAGCAGCCCTGCGGCCATTTGGCGAATGTAGGCACCCACTGACAAGTGCAACCGTGGGGCGGTGACAACGCCGCAGCACGACAAAGCGCAGCGTCACGCCAAGCTTATGCGGGAATGCCATAATGGCGCCCAATCACAAAACCGGAGTCTCTCCTTGGATCCCTACCCTAGTTGGTAGCTTCCACCCTGGCAAGCACATGGCTGCACAAGGGTAGGAAGCGCCCCCCGCCCCCCTTTTGCAAACCAAGAACAACAAGGAAGTGAGCCCATGCTCAACATCTTTACGCTTGCCAATGGCCGTTTGGTGCAGGAAGAGATCGAATCCCTGCAAGAGCTGGCCCGCTTTCAGCCCATCTGGGTCGACCTGGAGTCCCCCACGCTGGAAGAGAAGCGCTGGATCAAGCAGCACTACGGGCTGTCCATCCCGGAAGACGCGATGGACCAGGACATCGAGGAATCCGCCCGCTTCTACGAAGAAGACAATGGCGACCTGCACATCCGCAGCGACTTCCTGATCGATGACGAAGATGACCCGCGCAGCGTGCGCGTGGCTTTCATCATGAACCTGCACAATGCCTCGCTCAAAAGCTATGGCGTGCTGTTTTCCATCCACGATGAAGATGTGCCCGTGTTCCGCCTGCTGCGCCTGCGCGCGCGCCGTGCGCCGGGCCTGATCGAGGACAGCAAGGACGTGCTGCTCAAGCTGTTTGACGCCGATGCCGAATACTCCGCCGATACGCTCGAAGGCATCTACGACGACCTGGAAAAAGTCAGCGCCCAGGTGCTGGCCGGCAATGTGACCGACACCCACGCCAGTGAAGTGCTCTCGGCCATCGCCCGCCAGGAAGACTTGAACGGCCGCATTCGCCGCAATGTGATGGACACGCGCCGCGCCGTGAGCTTTGTCATGCGCAGCAAGATGCTCAACTCTGACCAGTTCGAGGATGCCCGCCAGATCCTGCGCGACATCGAATCGCTGGACAACCACACCGCCTTCTTGTTCGACAAGATCAACTTCTTGATGGATGCCACCGTCGGTTTCATCAACATCAACCAGAACAAGATCATCAAGATCTTCTCGGTGGCCAGCGTCGCCCTGCTGCCCCCCACCTTGATTGCCAGCGTCTACGGCATGAACTTCAAGTACATGCCCGAGGTGGAATGGCAGTACGGCTATGCCTACGGCATTGTGCTGATGGTCTGCAGCGCCTTGATACCCATGATGTACTTCCGCAAGCGCGGCTGGCTGAAGTAGTCGCTGCCCTCCCCCCAAAAAAATGAGCGCCAGGCGCTCATTTTTTATTGCGGCGGCGTATTGCTGCGCTCTCGCACCCAGAGAATGATGCCGCAGAGCATCACTACCAGCTGCGTACCGATCAGCGCCGCAAACCCGGCAAAGAAGCCGGCGCCCACGCCACTGCGGGCCGAGAGTGCACCGATCACCGCCCCCATGATGGCCGGCATAAAGCCCGCCACCAGGCTGCCTGCCCCATTGACCACGCCGTAGGCGCTGGCGATGTGCTCGGGCCGCGCGAAGTACTGCACGGTGCTGGGGATGGCCGGGCTCATCAAGCCCCAGCAGAAGTTGGCAGCGATCAGGCAGTAGGCGGCGGCATAGCGGTCTTCCATATGGATGGCCATCCACACCGCCAGCGCCACCCCGATGCTGCCAAACACAAAGATCAGCGGCACCTGCCGGCGCGCGATGCGGTCGATGAGCATGCCGCCCACAAACACCGCAGCCACGGCCGCGTACTGCGGCAGCGAGGCCAGCCAGCCCATCTCGCGCATCGAAAAGCCGCGCGACTCCTGCAGGTAGGCCGGCAGCCAGTTGCTGCTGCCCCAGAGGTAGGACAGGAAAGCCGCTGTCAGGATGGTGATGAGCCAGAGGTAGCGCGTCTGCATGGCACCCCGCACGATGCTGCCCACCTGACCTACGGCCTGGCCCAGCGACTGGGGTTTGGGCATGCCGGTCTCGACCTTGGGCATGCGCACAAAGGCCCAGACCAGCGGAATCCCGAGCAGCACATTGATGAGGCCCAGCACATGGAAGGAGGTTTCCCAGTCGTGCCCCACCACGAGATAGCCGACCAGCGGATAACCCACGGCCAGCCCGACCCCGGTTCCCATGTTGACCAGCGAATTGGGTTTGCCGTTTTCGCGGCTCTCGAAATGCGCCTTGATGTAGCTACCGGCCAGCGAGAACAGCGGCCCTTCCGACACACCCAGCAGAATGCGCGATGCCAGCAGCAGCCCATAGCTGCTCATCGTCGGCGACAGAAAGGTGACCACGCCCCAGAGCAGCAACCCGCCAATCAGGCTGCGCCGCACACCGAACAGCGCCGCGCAGAACGGCGTGAGCACCAGGGAAGACACCCCATAGCCCACCATGAAGGCGGTGGCCAGCAGACCCTGCCGCGTGCGGTCGTCCACCGTCAGGCCGATGTGCGACAGGAAATCACGGTCCGTGATCAGGACCGATATATTGATCCGGTCCACATAAGAGATGGCAACGACCACAAACAGGGTGAGCACACCCCACCAGCGCATGGAACGGGAGTCATTCATGGTGCGACTTTCCTAGAAGATAAAAAAGCAGACTTGGGCCAACCCCTGCGCGCAGACGACGTCCGCGCCCGGGGCATCGGCTGCGGATCAGAAGAAGTGGCGAATGCCCAGCTCCATGCCGGTGGACTTGCCGCCCACCGCGGCGCCGGTGGCGCTGAGGCCCTGCACGCCGATGGCACGGTTGGAACCACCCTTGTTTTTCAGGTAGGCCAGCGTGCCGTAGACCTGGGTGCGCTTGCTGAAGTTGTAGCCATAGCCCAGCGCGACCTTGTTCCAGTCCGCATCGCTGCCAGCCGTGTTGTAGTGGCCCAGCGAAGCGCGCAGTTCACCCGGGCCCAGCGGTGCCGTGGCGCCCAGCTGCAGCACCGTCACCTTCAGGGCACCGCGCTTTTCACGCGCCCAGAGCAGCATGGGCTTGACCACGCCCAGGTCATAGCTCAGGCCCAGGTTGCTGGCCGTGATGTGGTTCTCCGGGCTGTCGCCGTAGAAGCGGCCCATGGCCACTGCGCCGTTGAAGGCGCCTTGCCGGTAGCCCACACGCAGGCCCCGATAATCGCCCTGGTTCTTATTGGGCTCCGCCTTGGTGTGTTCGCCAAAAGCCAGCTGGGCCTGGCCGTAGAAGCCGCCCAGGCTGGCCGGCAGCAGGTAGCTGATGGCATTGCTGATCTGGATCGGTGCGCCGCCGGTGGACGTCCCCGCAGCGGGAACGCCCAGGATGCTGAAGGCCCCCGTGCCACCTACGCCATTGGTCAAGAAGGGATCAAAGATCAAGGTGCTGAGAAAGCTGGCAGAGTCGTCCCGGCCCAGACGCAGCTCGCCAAAATCGCCGAGCAAGCTGACAGTGGAGCGGCGGTTGAAGCCCAGGCCACTGCTGCCCGCCGCCTTGCCCGCGCCGGTGTCAGAGTCCAGGCCCGCCTCCAGCCAGAAGCCAGCCTTCAGGTTGCCGCCCAGGTCTTCGGTACCGCGAAACCCCAGCCGGCTGATATTGGCGCCGCCGGTGGCCAGGCCGAGCTTGCTGGACGCGCCCGTACCCGTCAGCCGGGTGATGTTGGTGTCGATGACCCCGAACACCTCGACCTTGGATTGGGCTGCAGCCATCCCTGCCAGGCTGGCCAAGCCAGCGGCAATTGCGATTTTTTTCATGGTGTTGTCTCTTAGTTGTGTGTCTGCGGTTTAGAGATCCAGAACCAGCGTCTCGCTCTTGCAGCCAGAGACGCAAAGCATCATCAGCTTGTTGCTCGCCTTTTCCTTGGCACTGAGCACCGAGTCGCGGTGGTCAGGAACGCCGCTGAGCACCCGGGTTTCGCAGGAGCCACAGACCCCTTCGCAGCAGCTGTGGTCGATCTTGACGCCCGCCGCCAGCAAGGTGTCCAGCAGCGAGTGCTCGGGGGTCACCGCGATGAAGCGGCCGCTGCGCTTGAGCTCCACCGTGTAGTCGCTGCGGGCATCGCTCGCCGCCTGGATCTCGACCGGGCTGAAGCGCTCGACGTGGGCATGGGCATGGCCCAGCTCGCTGCAGTGCTTCTCAAAGGCATCGAGCATCGGCGTCGGGCCGCAGGCGTAGTGGTGCAGGCCGGCATCGGCAGCGCGCTGGGCCAGCAAGGCCCGCAGATCGGGCGGGCCACCCGCCTCGGCATCGAAGTGCAGCTGCAGCGGCATGCCCAGCGCCTGCAGTTCTGGCAGAAAGGCGGCACTCTGGCGGTCCCGCGCAAAGTAGAGCATCTCGAAGGAGCTGCCCTGGCTTTGCAGCCGGCGCGCCATGCACAGCATGGGCGTGATGCCGATGCCACCGGCCACCAGCACCGAATGGCTGGCGTCTTCGTCCAGCGCGAAGTGGTTGCGCGGCTCGGAGATGCTGATGGGCATGCCCACGCGCAGCGCCTCATGCACGCAGCGCGAGCCGCCCCGGCTGGCGCGGTCGCGCAGCACGCCCACGACATAGCGGTGGCGCTCGCGGCTGTCGTTGGACAGCGAGTAGCTGCGCACCAGCCCATTGGGCAGCTGCAGGTCGATGTGGGAGCCGGCCGTGAATGCCGGCCACTCGCCACCGCCCACCGGGCGCAGCTCCACGCTGATGGTGTCCTGGGCCTCAAAGCGCAGCGTGTGCACAAAGGCCTGCAAGGTCGTCGTCATGCTGCGCCACTTCCTTCCAGTTGTTCCTCGGCCAGGCGGCGCAGGCGCCGACGCAGACGCACCAGGCCGATGTCATGCTGGTACAGGTTCTCGCGCTCGTTGGCATCCAACTCCATCTGCTCCATCATCACGCGGTCCTGCTCCAGCACCGTCCAGTGGCGGGCCTCCAGGCGGTTGCGGTAGAGAAAGCGCCAGGTGTCGCGCATCCAGCCCTGCACGCGGCGGCAGCGCCAGAAGAACACCGCGCACAGCTCGGGGCTGATGGGCGTGACGCAGGCGATGATCGCGAAGTTGCCACCGGGGCCGCCGGTCTTGGGGTACGGAATCTCCAGCCGCATCCAGTGCATGTCGGTCTCGCCCCACTCGGTCCAGTCAAAGTTCACGCCGCGCTGGCCCGCCTTCTCAAAAACGAAGCCCAGATCGGTCTCGCGCACCTGGAACGTGGCCTTGCTGTCGCCCTCGGCCATGGAGTGCGACTGCTTGTGCAAAAACGTGCCATGCATCGGGTCCATCACGTTGTCGATCGCGTAGCGGTAGTCGGTACGCCATTCGGCATAGCACAGGAAGTTCGAATACTCCGGCGAGGTCAGCTCCTCGGGCATGCGGAATGCGGGCGGCGCATCCACATGCGTGTCGCTGTTGAAGAGGAAGATGGCGCCATGCGCTTCATGCACATGGAAATCCAGCGCAGCGCGCGCACCTTCGAGCTTGCAGCCTGGGCTGCCCGGCACCTTGGTCACCGTGCCATCACAGCGCACTTCCACGCCGTGATAAGGGCAGGCCAGGCGGTCGCCCAAGATCACGCCTTGCGACAGCGGCGCGCCCCGGTGTGGGCAGTGGTCTTCCAGCGCATGGACCTGGCCCGAGGCATCGCGCCACAAGGCGATCTTGTAGCCAAAGCGGCGCAGCGAGATAGGCTTGTCCTGCACAAAGCCGGAGGGGCAGACGGGGTACCAGAGGTTCTTCAAGCCCTTGGTGAGTAGGCGGTCCACGGGATCGATGGCGATAGTTTGTACATGCATGGCGTGCTCCTTGTGCTTCAGTGGCCCAGGCGTTGCATCAGGGCGGCAAAGCTGGTTTCGGTCCAGGCCTCGCCGTTCTCTCCGGCCGGGCCGCTGCGGTTGATGTAGGCCACCAGTTCTGGCAAGGTCTGCACCCCTTCGCCAAAGGCGCGCTCGATGGCATCGCCCAGCAGGTCTTCAAACAAGGTGGCAGGGCGCTGGCGGGCCTGCTGCGGTTCAAGGTATCGTTCAACAGCCATCGTGGAATCTCCTTTTAAATCGGTTCACGCAGCCTGTATGCCAAGCCTGGGGATGCCGCCGAGCGCAAAGCCCATGGCGCCCCGGTGCATTCGGTCTGCGGTGCTACAAAGCCTGCTCAGTGGCGCTTGTCGGTCAGAAACTTGCCGTCCGCGCCGCCTGCGCCTTTTTGGCGGCGGGTGTTGCCATCGATGCCACCATCAATCGCCCATTCGGCAAACACCGTGGGGCCGGGTTCGAACTCGCGTGGCTGCCAGTCGGCCGTCAGCTGGTCCTCGTCGGCGTAGTACTCCACTAAGGCGCCGGCCGGGTTCTTGAAGTACCAGAAATAGGCGGACGACACCGGGTGGCGGCCGGGGCCCAGCTGGGTGTCCCAGCCGCAGCGCGAGATGTGCATGCCACCGCCAAACACCTCGTGGATATCACGCACGGTGAAGGCCACATGGTTGAGGCCCGCGTACTTGTCGGGGCGCTGCAGCAAAAAGATGTCATGGTGGCCACCGTCGGGCGCGGTGCGCAGAAAGGCGCCCCGCTCGGGGTAGCGGTCTGATGCGGCAAAGCCAAAGTGCTCCACATAGAAGCGCTCGCAGGCCTGCACGTCCTTGACGAAGAACACCACATGGCCCACCTCGATGGGCTGGGCACGCTCGTAGGCCGGGCTGGCCTGGTCGATGCGGCCCTTGCGGCTCCAGGTGTTGTACTCGGCGCTGGGCAGGTCGATGTCGCGCTTTTGCGTGACCTGCAGGCGCAGGGCCAGCCCGTTGGGATCTGTGCAGCCAATGCGGCTGCCCTGCTTCACAAAGCCCGGCAGCTGTGCAATACGGCTTTCGTAGAGCGCCAGGTCGGCCGCGCTTTCCACGCCCCAGACCACTTCGCGCAAGGTGGGGCCCGCTTCGATGGCCGGCGGCAGATCGGGGTGGCTGCTGGCAGCCACGATCACGCGGCAGCCGTTCAAGGTCTCAAACACCAGGCGCTCGGCCTGCTCCTCGACCAGGCTCAAACCCCAGTCAAGAAAGAACTGGCGGCAGGCCGCCAGGTCGTCGGCGCCGTAGCTGATTTCATCAATGCCCAATACGCTCATGGTCTTTCCTTAGTTGGCCCAGGCCAGAGGTGCCTCGTTCAGGCCCCAGTACAGACTTTTTTGCTCCATGTACTGCTGGATGCCCAGGCGCCCTTTTTCACGGCCCAGGCCGCTGTCGCGCCAGCCGCCAAACGGCGTGGAGATGGAGAACTGCTTGTAGGTGTTGATCCAGACGGTGCCGGCCTGCACGGCCCGGCCAATGCGCCAGGCGGCCTTGTAGTCACGCGTCCAGATGCCGGCGGCCAGTGCATAGACGCTGTCGTTGGCCTGTTCCAGCAAGGCCTCTTCGTCGTCGAAAGGCATGGCCACCAGCACCGGGCCAAAGATCTCCTGCTGGCAGATCTGGTCGTTGTTGTTCAAGCCTTCGAGGATGGTGGGGCGGTAGTAGTAGCCACGGTCAAACAGCGCGCCCTCGGGCCGGTGGCCCCCGGTGCGCAGTCGGCCGCCTTCGGACAGGCCCAGCTGCACATAGCTTTCGATGGATTCGCGGTGCTTGGCGCTGATCAGCGGGCCCATCTGGGTGCGCTCATCGGCGGGGTCGCCCACGCGCAGCGCGGCGGCCTTGGCCGTCAGGCGCTCCATGAACGCAGCATATAACTTGCGCGCCACAAAGAGGCGTGAGCCGGCGATGCAGGATTCGCCCGAGGAGCTGAAGATGCCGTAGAGCACACCGTTGACGGCATGATCAAGGTCGGCGTCTTCCAGCACCATGGTGGCCGACTTGCCGCCCAGCTCCAGCGAGACGGGCATCATCTTGTCGGCGGCAATGCGGGCGATGTGTTTGCCGGTGGAGGTGCCGCCGGTGAACGACACGCGCTTGACCAGGGGGTGCTGGGTGATGGCATCGCCAATCACCGAACCCCGGCCCGGCAGCACGCTGACGATGCCCTTGGGAACACCGGCTTGTTCACAGATTTTGGCCAGCTCCAACGCCAGCAGCGGCGTGGCTTCAGCCGGTTTGACCACCACGGCATTGCCTGCCGCCAGCGCCGGGGCGAGCTTTTGCGCCTCGCTGGCGATGGGGGAGTTCCAGGGCGTGATCGCCGCCACCACGCCCATGGGCTCATAAACGCTCATGGTCATGAAGTCGCCACGGGATGGCGTGAGGGTCTCCTCCATGGTCTCGCAGGCCGCCGCAAAGAACTGGAAGGTAGCGGCGGCGCTGGCCACCAGGGCCCGCGTCTCGCTGATCGGCTTGCCGTTGTCGAGGCGCTGCAACTGGGCCAGCGGCTCGGCGCGTTCACGGATCAGCTGGGCCACGCGCTGCAGCACAGTCGCACGCTCATGGGGCTTTTTCTGGGCCCAGCCGCTGCGGCGAAAGGCCTGGTCTGCCTTGCAGATGGCTTCGTCCACATCGGCCAGGCTGGGCGCGCGCAGGCGGCCCACCACCTCGCCGGTGGCGGGGTAGAGCGTGTGGGATTCATCGCCACCGCCAAGACGCCATTCACCGGCGATGTTGATGGGAAGCAGTGCAAGCTGGGACATGATGAAAGTCTTTCTTGGGTTAGATCACCAGCGGCACCACGTGGCCGCGCAGCGCGCGCACCGCGCTGAAAACGGTCAGGGCCGAGGTCTTGGGGTTGGCGGCCAGCGGCTGGTTGCGCATGGTCAGCTCAAAGCTGCCAAAGGCGCCAGCGGCTTCGACCTGGTGCAGGTTCTCGCGCACCGCTGGATCGGCGATCAGGCGCACCAAGGTGCGGTCCAGCCCCAGCCCGGCCAGCGACACGGTGGCGGCGACATTGGCGTTCTTGGGGAACTGCGCCGCCGCTTCGCGCGCCGTGCCTTCAAAGATCAAGGTTTCAACCACCAGGCTGTCCAGGTCGCAGCGCTGCTCGGCGGGCGTTCCCTTCCAGGCCTGCGCCGGTTTGCGGCCGGTGTAGCGCACCGTGTCCAGGCCGCCGATGCGCGCGGCGGCCAGCGCATCAATGCCGCCGATCGCACCTGCGATCAGTTGCACCTGCGTACGGCCTGCGCGGGCGGCCGCCTCCAGTTGCTCGGGCAGGCCAGGCGCCGACAAGGCTCCCACCGATGCCACGATGCAGGGCAGGCCGCGCTGCAGCGCAGGCAGTACATGTTGCGTGATGGCGGCATGGCCAGCGGCCTCCACCACCAGGTCGACGCCGTCTGCCGGCAGCGCCGGCAGCACCTGGGCGCCCGGGGCCAGGCGTTGCGCCACAGCCCGCGCCGCGTCCTGGCTGTCGCTGGGCACCACAATGGCGGCAATCTGCAGGCCAGCATCGTCCTTGACCAGTTCCAGCAAGGCGCTGCCAATGGCGCCGCAGCCGATCAGTGCAATCTGCATGGTGGGTATCCTTTTTTGTTCTGAGGGGGCTTACTGGGTCTGGGTGGCTGGAATCTGGTCCAGCTTGTTCACCGGCGGGCCGGAGAACGTGGCCTTGAAGCTGCCGATGGCCAGCATGTCGATCTCCAGCAGGAAGGGGCCCTTGCGGCTCCAGGCCGCCTCCAGCACCGCAGGCAGCTCGTTCAGATTGCGCACGCGGGCATGGGGCAGGTGGATCGAGGCGCAGAGCTGCGCATAGTCGGGCGTGTGCAGGTCTACATAGCAGCGGCGGCCGCCGTAGGAGGCGTCCTGGATGTTCTGGATCACCCCGTAGCGCTGGTCATTCATCAGCACGATCAGTGTGTCGCAGGCTTCCTGCACCAAGGTCGCCAGCTCCCCCAGGTTGAGGATGAAGCCGCCGTCACCGGCCAGGCCCAAGGTCTTGCGGCCTGAGCCGCTTTCGGCAGCGCCGATGGCCGCGCCAATGGCCATGGGCATGCCCATGCCAATGCCGCCACCGGTGGCGTGCACGCCGGCATTGGGCGCAAAAACGCGCAGCTCGCGGTTGCCCCAGGTGCTGTTGGAGACAGTCACATCGCGCACCCAGTTGAAGTTACGGCCCGCCACCTGCTGCAGCTGCTGCACCAGGGCGCTGTAGGGGCCCAGGCCATCGCGCATGCTGGCCACCGCCTCCTGGTGCACCCGGCGCAGGTCGGCCAGCATCTCGGGATCGGCCCGGTAGCCCCGTGCCTCCAACCGGTCGGCCAGGCCGTTCAGGGCCAGGGCCGCGTCACCGCAGACAAAGCCGTCATCGCGGTAGCAGCGGCCTTGCTGGGCGGCATCCACATCGATGCGCAGCAGCGGGCGCGGCAGCTTGAGTTCGTACTTCAGCGTCTCATTGCTGCGCAGGCGCGTGCCCACGGCCAGCATGGCGTCGCAGCGCTGGTAGAAGGCCTCGACGGGCTTTTGGATGTTGTAGGCGCCCAGCGAGGCGGGATCGTCCTCGGGCACAATGCCGCGGCCCTGGCCGGTGCTGACGATGCCAAAGCCCAGGGCTTTGAGCCGCTGCACGGCTGCCACCGCATGGCGTGCGCCGCCCCCCAGCCACAGCAGCGGGCGGCGTGCCTGGGCCAGCGTGTCGGCCAAGGCGTCCAGCGCAGCCGCGCTCGGTGCCAGCACCGCGACTGGCAGCGGCGACCAATCGGTCGGCATGTCGATCAGGCTTTGCTGGATATCGATCGGAATCTCGACGCTCACCGGCCCGGTGGGGGCCGTCATCGCCGCCTGCACCGCCGCCTTCAAGGTGGACAAACAGGTCTCCGCGCTGCGCACGCGGAAAGCGGCCTTGGAGACGGCGCCCAGCATGGTGAGCTGGTCGGGTGCCTCGTGGATATAGGACAGCTTCTGGTCGAGGTACTGGGTCTCAATCTGGCCGGTGATGTGCAAGAGCGGTGTGCCCGCCGTATAGGCCTCCACCAGGCTGCCGGCGATATTGCCTGCGGCCGGGCCGGTGCTGGTGATGCAGACCCCCAGGCTGGAGGTGGAGCGGGCACAGGCATCGGCCATATTGCCAGCGCCCGCCTCGCCACGGGCCATCACAAAGCGCAGCTTGCCCCGAGCGAACATCGCGTCCAGGATCGGCATGTTGTGGATGGAAATCACCCCGAAGGCGGCCTTCACGCCGCAGTGTTCGAGAAACTCGGCAACGGCAGCGCCGACGGTGATTTGTGCGGTATTAGGCATGGCGAGAAAGACCTCCGGAAACATCGATATGGCTGCCCGTCGTGTACGACGACAGGGGGCTGGCTAGAAAAGTGATGGCCTGTGCGGCTTCTCGGGGCAGGCCCAGGCGTGCCAGCGGAATGGATTTCTTCTGGGCGAGCGCGCCGGTCCAGGTGGCCCAGTCCTGCGCGGCGTCTTCGCGCGCCTCGAAGCGGCGGCGCCATTGGCCCGACTCGATCAGGCCGACCAGGATGCCGTTGACGCGCAGGCCTTGGGGGGCAAATTCGGTGGCCATGGAACGCACCAGGTTCTTGAGGCCGGCGCGTGCCGCCGATGTGGCGACCATGTGCGGCTCGGGCTGGGATGCCAGCAGCGAGTTGACGCAGACGATGGCGGCATCACGCCCCTGCGCTGCATGCTGCTGCAGCTGCGGCAAAAAAGCCCGTGTGGGGTGGATGACGGAGAAGAACTTCAGGTTCAGCTCCTGGCTCCAGGCTTCATCGCTGGTGTCGGCAAAGGTCGACACGCGGCCTTGGCCCGCGTTGTTGATCAGGATGCTGGCGTCGCCCAGGGCTTGCTGCACCTCGGCGGCGAAGCGCTGCACGTCCGGCGCTTGGAGCACATCACAGACGCTGGCCAGCAGCCGGGCGTTGGGGTGGTGCTCGCGCAGGCGGGCTTCAGCGGCGCGCAGGCGCTCCGCATTGCGTCCGCAAATGGCCACGGCAGCGCCCTGCTCCAGCAGCAGCTGGGCCGTCGCCAGGCCAATGCCTGACGATCCGCCGGTGACCACGGCCACCGCATCCTTGATCTGAAAAACATCCATCTGAAAAACTTTCTTCAATGCCCCGGCATGGGCAAAATCTGCGCTTGCGGTTGGACCTGGGGCCGGTAGTTCAACAGGCCCGACAGCTCATTGGCAGCGGCCAGTACGCGCTGAACCAGGCCGTCGACCTGGGACGGGCTGACATGGGGCGCCGGGATCGTCGAGCCCAGCGCCGCCACGATGCGGCCACTGTGGTCGCGCACCGGCGCGGCGATGGTGGAAATCGATGCCTCGTAGAAACCTTCGCCAAAGGCATAGCCACGGACGCGGTCCGCCTCGACGAGGTTGAACAGCGCCATCACGGTCTTGGGGGTGTTGGCGGTAAAGGCCTCCAGGTGCTCTTCAGGGTAGAGAGCGCGCAGTTCCGCCAGGCTCATATCGCCCATCAGCACCCGGCCCAGCACCGTGCCATGCGCCGGCAGGCGGGTACCCACACGCACCGAACTGGCCAGTGGCGACTGGGGCGTGACCTTGGCGACATAGATGATCGAGCGGTTGTCGCGCACCACGATATTGCAGGGGTAGCTGATCTCGTCACACAGCCTGGCAATCAGCGGCTGGCCCAGCTCAGTCAGCTCCAGCGAGGACAGGTATTCAAAGCCCAGGCGCAGCACGGCCATGCCCAGGCGGTATTCCGTGCCGCCATCGACGCGCTCCAAAAAGCCCATACCCTCCAAGGTGTTGAGCATGCGGAACACCGTGGCGCGGGGCAGCTCCAGCCGGCGCGCCAGTTCGGGCGCACCCAGGGTCCGGCTGTCGCGGCCAAACTCCTGCAACAGGCGCAAGCCGCGCTCCAGCGCAGGCACCACATACTTGTCAGCGCCGGTTTCAGAAGGGTTTGTCTGTGTCATTGCAGTATTCCTGGTTCAAAGTCAGAGGGCTCTATCTTCGATCCATTCGGCCACGGCGCCGGGGTTTTCCACCGGGCTGGCATGGCCGGCATTGGCGATGCTGGCAAAAGGCCGTTGCCAGGCCTCGGCCCAGCGGCGGCAGGCCGCTGGCGGGGTGACCACATCGTGTTCGCCGCAGGCGATATGCACCGGCAGCGCCCCAGGCGCATGGCGGCCCAGATCGCTGTCGCAGAGCATGTTGACCGCCTGGCGGTAGCCGCTGGCCTGCATGCGCGATGTGCCCCAGCGCAGCCACTCGCGCGCCAGCGCATCGGCGCCGGGGCTGAGCAGGCGCTGGTCAATGCGCTGGGCCAGGCCCGCCACGCCCAGCGTGTCGAGCCCGGCATTGCGTTCGCTGCGCACCTTCTCGCGGGCGGCGGCATCCTGCGCGCCATAACCACCTGCCGGGCTGAGCAGCAGCAGGCCCGCCAGCTGCGGGGGCGCAGCCTGTGCTGCGCAGGCTGCCGCCATCAAGGCCCCTAGCGAATGGCCCACCAGCACCACCGGGCCTTGTACCTCGGCAGCCAAGCAGGCGCCCAGGCGGGCGGCGTAGTCGGTATCGCGCGGATGGCTCTGCGGCAAGGCGGTGCTGGCACCATAGCCCGGCGCATCCCAGGCCAGCACGCGCCAGTCCCGGGGCAAGGCCAGCGCCACATCCAGCCAAGAGGCCGCCGACGAGCTGATGCCGTGCAGCAGCACCACGGTCCGCGCTACGGCACCGACGGCCGGGCGTTCGCGCAGGGCCAGTTGGGCCGCATCGGGCAGCGCAAGCATGCGCTGCGCAAACTGCGCTTCCAGCTGCTGCAGCTTGCGCATCAGCGCATCGCTGCAGGCGGTGGCGCTGACGATGGCGGTTTCGGTAGTCATTGGGCAGGCCTGGCGGGATCAGCGCTTGAGCTTGGCCAGCGGATGGTCGGCCGGGTAGGTGGGGGTGATCGGCTTCTTGGCGCCGAGCATCACGCACATCAGCGCATCCTCGTCGCCGATATTGATCTCTTCGCGGTAGACGCCTGGCGGCACCGAGACCACATCGCGGTCGGTCATCACCGTCTCATAGCGCTCGCCCTCGGGCGTGGTCAGCACCACCTTGAGCTTGCCGCGTATCAGGAAGAAAACCTCTTCCACATCCACATGGATATGCGGTGGGCCCTCGTTGCCAGCGGGGATCACCATCGTCGAGAAGGTGAAGTGCTCGGACGGGATGGTGTTGCTGTCGGTCGCCACACCGGTGCCGCCGGTACCGATGTAGCGCATCTGGCCACGGCGGTATTTGGGATCGAAATCGGCCTGGAACTTCAGGGCGTCGAAGTCATACTTTCGGGTGGAAAAGCGCGCGATGCGCGTCTCCATCCAGTCTTGGAGGCTGGCACCTTCGGGACGCTCCCAGGTGCGGGTGATTGTCTGCTGTTCGCTCATGTGTTGCTCCTTGCGCTTAATTCATGACAAAGCCGCCGTTGACGGCAAGTACCTGGCCCGTGACGAAGCGGGCACCATCGGACATGGCGTAGACCACGGCGCCGGCCACGTCCTCGGGCATCTGCTCGCGCTGCAACGCGCGTTGGTCGATGTAGTGGCGGTGCCGCGTCTCTGGCACGTACTGCGTGGCCTCCACCATCACCAGGCCCGGCGCCACGGCATTGACCGTGATGCCATCGGCGCCCATCTCGCGCGCCATCGCATGCGCCATCGCAATCACCGCGCCCTTGCTGGCCACATAGGCCATCAGGTTGGGGGCGCCCCAGAGTGCGGTGTCGGATGCCAGATGGACCACGGCGCCCCGGCCGCTGGCACGCAGTGCGGGGCGGCAGGCTCGGGTCATCAGCCAGGTGCCACGCACATTCACATCCATCACCTGGTCCCACTTGGCCACCTCGATGTCGTCCATCCCCTTGCCACCTGAGTCGGTGACGGCTGCGTTGTTGACCAAGCCGTCGAGCCCGCCCAAGGCGCGCAGCGCTTCATCGGCACAATGCTGCACAGAGTCCGGGTCTGACACATCGACGCGAATGCCAACCGCCGAGAAGCCGCGCGCCTGCAGTGCAGCCACCGCCTGCGGCAGCAGATCCTCACGCAGGTCCGCCAGCGCCACATGGGCGCCGTGTTCGCACAAAGCCTGGGCAAATGCAAAGCCCAGGCCCCGGGCGGCACCGGTGACCAAAATACGGCGGCCTTGCAACTGGCCAATCTGCGGCATGGGTGTCATAGTCATTGATTGTTTCACCTAAGAAACATTGATTAATTCATGAAACATCGTCAGTGTAGCGACCACCCCATGGGGGCAATGCAGAGGGGAAACCCTAGGGAATTCGACGACGCGTCACCAAAAGCGCTGGATGGAGGCCAGGCGGGAGCGCAGGAATAGGCACAGAAAAGCAGCCCCTCGGCCTTGACGGCAGGGAGTCTTCTGCTATCGAATCAGGTGCTAATCCGGGGCATTACCGCCGGTTACGAGTCAGACGGACCTCGGCCGCAGGCACCACAGGGCCGTGCCCGCAATGGATGCGGCCAGCACCAGCACCCACAGTGCGCCCAGCTGCCAGCGCTCCAGCGCCAGGCCAAACAGAAAAGGCGCACTGGCCTGCGCCATGCGGGCCGGCACCATCAGCAGGCCCTGGCGCTGGCCATAGCCTTGCGCGCCAAACATGGCCAGCGGCAAGGTGCCGATGACCACGGTCATGATGCCGTTGCCCAGGCCAAAGGCCAGCGCATAGCCCCAGCCTGCCGAAGCACCGAACACCGCCAGGATCAAGGCTGCCAGCGGGTAGGCGATGACGGCAATGCGCGCCGACCACAGCGGATGCGCGCGGCGCAGAAAAGCATAGTCCGCAATACGGCCCGCCACCTGTGCCGGCCCGACCAGTGCCGCTGCCGCCACCGCCGCAGCGGCCGTGGCACCACTCACTGCCAGCAGGCGCGGCAGGTGCGACATCATCGAGGTGCCGATAAACCAGACGGCTGCAAACGTCAGCGCCAGCAATGCCAGCGTACCGAGCTGCCCGCGCAAAGAGGCGGCCGGGGCTGCAGGCAAGCCGGCGCCCTGGGCGGGCAATGCGGATGCAGAGGCCGTACGGCTTGGCGCCTGCGGCAAGCTGGCATGCAGGGGCAGCAGCACCAGCAACTGCACGGCTGCCCAGACCAGGCAGGCCTCGCGCCAGCCCCAGGTGTGCAGCAGCCAGGTGGTCAGGGGCCAGCTCAAGGTGCTGGCAAAGCCGCCAAACAAGGTGATGCCCACAATGCTGCCGCGCGCCGCCTTGCCATACAGGCGTACCGCCGTGGCAAAGGCCGCCTCGTACAGCCCCGCGCCCATCGCCAGGCCCAGCAGCAGCCAGACCGCAAACAGCTGGCCCTGCGTCTGCACGCGGGACAGCAGCAGCAGGCCTAGTGCAAACAGCAAGTTGGTGGCCATCAGCAGTGGGCGCCCGCCCCATCGGTCGATGAGCCGCCCCGCGACGGGGCCGGTGAGCGCCATCACCAGCAAGGCCAGCGAAAATGCGGCAAAGATGCGTGACGGCGGCAGGCCCAGGCTCTCGCCCATCGCGCCCGCCAAAATGGCCGGCAAGTAAAACGCCGATCCCCAGGACAGCATCTGCCCCAGGCCCAGTTTGCAGGTGGTCAGCACCTGCCTCGGGGCAAAGGCGTTGGGCGGGAAAAGGGACATGGTCGGCATCGGGTCATCGCAGCAGCGCGCCATTGTGCCGGGTATGGCCGCCCCACACAGTCACCCTGGCGCCGCCCGTGCGGCCCAGGCCGTCGACAAAGCCGCGACGGGGCGGCCGATGCGGGGCTCGGTGTAAGGCTGGAGATGCGGCAACTTAGCGGGGCGGGTCAGCCTGCAGCGCCTGTGCATGGCGCAGCAGGCGCTCGCGCATATCCTGCGCAGCGGGGCTCAGCGATTGCCCTGCCAGCCGCAAAATACCCAGCCGGCGCATGCGCTGGGGCCCCACCAAGGGCACAAAGGCCAGGCGCTCTGCGAGCATGGCAGGCACCCCCAAGCGCGCCAGCACCGTCACCCCCACATTCGCCTCCAAAAGCGCCAGCATGGTCAGCATGGTGCTCACCTGCATCACCGGCTGCTGCAACCAGCGTGCCTGCTCAGGCCATGCGGCCAGTTGGTGGTGTGCGGTGGTACCTAGCAAGGGCAGGCCTTGCAGCGCCTCCCAGCGCAGGCGCTTGCGCGCCGCCAGAGGGTGGCTGCGGCTGCAGACCAGGCCGAACGGGTCATCCACCAGCGGATCGACAACGATTTCCGCCGTGCCCGAGACCGTGCTGCCAACACCAAAATCAACCTCGCCATCGAGCACCATGCGTTCGATGTTGCGCGAGTTGTCGTCCAGCAGCCGAACCGACACGCCCGGATAGTCCTGCTGGTAGCCCTGTACCAGCTGGGGCAACCAGTTGCCAGCCACCGCCGCAATGGCTGCCACTGTCAGCGTGCCCCGGTCCTTGCGCACAAAGGCGGACACGGCGCTTGCCGTGCGGTCATGGTGCAGCACCAACTCGCGCAGATAGGGCAGGCACTGGCGGCCCAGCGGTGTCAGCAGTGAGCGCCGTCCCGGCTCCAGCAGCGCACCACCCAGGCGCTCTTCCAGCGCCTGAATCGATTTGCTGATGGCCGGCTGGGTGCGAAACGCCTTGTCGGCTGCGGCATGAAAGCCGCCGTGCTCTGCCACCAACAGGAAGTGGCGCACCTGGGCAATGGGCAAATCGGTCAGCATGGCAGCTGATTCCTTTTACTTATCAAAACATAAATATTATTCCCTATGTAGATCAGCCCTGCCTGACTACGATGGCGCCATGCCTGAGACTGCCCTTTTGCCTGACGCCGACCCAGAGGCCTGGCCCCTGACCCGCCCTGCGGCCCCGCTGGATACCATCGACTGGGCCGCACTGCGCGGCCCGCTGGTGGTTGCCCTGCCTGGCGCTGGCTGCAGCCCTGCGGTGCTGGGCGCATTGCGTGCACCGGGCTGGACGGTACAGCCGGTGGACTGGGCCCAGCCTCCGCACAGCCCTTACGCTTGCGATCCGCCTACGGTGGCGCGGCGGCTGGCCGATGGTTTGCGCGCGCGCGTTCAGGACCGGCAGGCCGGCCCCGTCGTGCTGCTGGGCTACTCCGTCGGTGGCGTGCTGGCGCTGATGACGGCGCTGCAACCACGGTTGCCGCTGGCAGGGGTGGTGACCGGCAACACCGGCGCCCACAGCCGCCGCCACGGAGACCCCGGCTTTCCCCAGCGGGTGCGGGAGGCATGGACCCCTGCCGCTCAGCAGGCGTTTCTGCAGGCCTGCTTCGCGTCGCCGCCACCGCCAGCGCTGTGGCAGCAGCTGTGCGACTACCTCGCCAGCCTGCCGCCCACCGCCCTTTTGCAAAGCCTTGAAGGGCTGCGTGCCGTGGATCTGAGCGCGCAGTTGCCGTCGCTGCAATGCCCGGTTCTGGTGCTGCACGGTGAGCGCGACCAGCGCCGCAGCGTAGCGGATGCCAGGGAGCTGGCAGCCTGCATCGTCCATGCCCGCCTTCAGCTGCTGCCCGGCGGCCATACCCCGATGGTGGATTGCCCGCAGCAGTACCTGCAGGCCCTGCACCCTTTTCTGCACATGCTGCGCAGCACACCGCCCGCTCAGCCAGAACGCCCAGCTTAAAAACCAAGGAGACAAGCCCATGCCTAGTTTCAACCCCTCCCGCCGCAGCCTGCTGCAAGGCATGGCCAGCCTGCCCTTGGCATGCCTGCCTGCCGCCCGCGCTCTTGCCAGTGCAGCCGCCTGGCCAGCGACCAAACCCATCAGCATCATCGTGCCCTCAGCCTCCGGGGGCGCGGCCGACTTCATAGCCCGCACCTTCGCCCAGCATGTGCCGCGCACGCTGCCCGGTGCAACCGTGGTTGTGGACAACCGGCCCGGGGCGGCGGGCATCCTGGGCACACTGGCCGCCAAAAGCGCTGCCGCGGATGGCTACACCTTCCTGCTGACCAGCAACTCCACGCATGCCGCCAATGTCTCGCTCTACCGCAAGCTGCGCTACGACCCGCTCAAGGATTTTGTGCAAATCGGCATGTTTGGCCATTTCAGCTCCGTGCTGCTGGTGCGCGCCAACGCCCCGTTCAAAACCTTGCCTGAGCTGATAGCGGCTGCGCGCAGCCAACCTGGCAAGCTGAACTATGGCTACTACAGCTCATCCTCCCAGGTGCCCGCCGAGCTGCTGCGTGTGCTGGCCAAGCTGGACTTCCAGGGTGCCTCCTACAAGTCAGTCACCCAGATCCTGACCGATCTGATGGGGGGCCAGTTGGACTTTGTCTTCATCGATACCTTGTCTGCCGCACCTGCGCTGCAAAATGACCGGCTGCGCCCCATCGCCGTATCCAGCCCACAACCACTGCCGGCACTGGCACAGGTGCCTGCGGCCCATACCGTGGTTCCGGGGCTTGAAGTGCAGGGTTGGTTTGGCCTGGCCGCCCCCGCAGGGACACCCGCCGTGGCCGTGGAGGGCATGGGCCGCGCCTTGCAGCAGGCCATGGCCGACAGCGCGGTCCAACAGGCCTTTTCAGAACGCGGCTTTGAGAACCAGTGGCGCTCCGGGCCCGACTTACAGCGCTTCATCCAGGACGACATCCGCCGCTGGGCCAAGTGGGTGGACATGGCCGGCATTGAGCGACTGTAAATAAGCGCGCGCGTGGGTGCCTAACGGGCTGCCAGCCAGTGCTGCACGATCGCCAGCGCGTAACGGCTGGCCACCGTCTGGACAAAGGCCGGAAAGTCGAGATGCGCGCTGTCATCGGCCCGGTCCGAGATGCTGCGCATGGCGGCAAACGGCAGGCCGTGGTCAGCGCAGACCTGGGCGACGGCAGCACCTTCCATCTCCACCGCCAACGCATCCAGCCCGGCAGACTGCAAGCCGCTGCGCAAGGCCTGTACTTCGGCGGCACTGCTGACAAAGCGGTCGCCGCTGACGACCAGGCCCTGGTGCATCTGCGGCGCAGGCAGGCCCAGCTCAGCGGTCCAGGCCGCCGCGCCGCCGGCCAGGCACTGCTGCACCGCCAGGGCCAGTTGTGCGCTCAGTGCGGCATCGCAGCCAAAGCGCGCCCGGCCATAGCCCGGCACCTCGTAGCGCGGAAAAATCGGCGATGCATCCATGTCGTGCTGCGCATAGCTGCTGGCCACCACCACATCGCCCACTTGTACGCCCTCAGCCAGGCCGCCGGCCACACCGGTAAAGACGATGGCCTCGGCGCCAAAGCGCTCGATCAAGCTCACCGCCGTGCTGGCCGCCGCCACCTTGCCAATGCCCGACAGCGCCAGCACCACCGCATGGCCGTGCAGCTGGCCGCAGCTGTAGCGCCGGCCTGCGTAGTCGGTGATGCGGGCATCGGACAGCAAGCCTGCAATGCCGGCCTGCTCTTCGGGCAGGGCGCTGAGAATGGCGAGGGTCACGTCAACATCCAAAAACAAGAAAGCGGAGATTGTCGCTGCAATCTCCGCTTTGCCTACCACTGCTCAGCGTTGAAGCCCTACTCAGGCCTTGCTGGTTTCGTCGCGCAGCTCGCGCCGCAGGATCTTGCCCACTGGCGTCTTGGGCAGGTTGTCGCGAAACTCGATGTACTTGGGCCGCTTGTAGCCGGTCAGGTGCTCGGCGCAGTGCGCCCGCAGCTGCGCCTCGGTCACATCGGCCGACTTGCGCACGACCACCAGCTTGATCGCCTCGCCGGTCTTCTCGTCAGGCACCCCCACCACCGCGCATTCGGCCACACCGGGGAAAGAAGCCGCCACGTCTTCCACCTCATTGGGGTAGACGTTAAAGCCGCTCACCAGCACCATGTCCTTCTTGCGGTCCACGATGCGGAACATGCCATCGGGCTCCATGATGCCGATGTCGCCCGAGCGGAAGAACTGGTCCTCGGTCATGGACTTGGCGGTCTCGTCCGGGCGCTGCCAGTAGCCGGCCATCACCTGGGGCCCGCGTATGCAGACCTCACCGCGCTCGCCCTGCGCCACCGGCTCGCCGGCATCGTCGAGGATGGCCATATCGGTGCCCGGCATCGGGTAGCCGATGGAGCCCGAGGCCTTCTGGCCCGTGCCCACAAAGTTGCAGCTGGCCACCGGGCTGGTCTCGGACAGGCCATAGCCTTCGACGATAGGCTGGCCGGTGCGCTGCAGCCAGCGCTCGGCCACCGAGGACTGCACGGCCGCGCCGCCCCCCACCACCACGCGCAGGTTCCTCCAGTTCACCTTGTCAAAATCGGGGTGGCTCATCAGGCCATTGAACAAGGTGTTGACCGCGGGCAAGGTGTGGAACTCGTACTTGCCCAGCTCGCCCAGCACGGCTTTCATGTCGCGCGGATTGGGGATCAGCAGCACCTGGTGGCCCAGGCGCATGGACAGCAGAAAACAGACCGTGAACGCGAAGATATGGTAGAGCGGCAGCGCACAGACGCACAGCGGCTGCTCGCCTTGCGGAATGGTCTTGAGCGCCGGCCCATACCAGGCCTGTACCTGCATCACATTGGCGCCCAGGTTGCGGTGCAGCAGCACGGCGCCCTTGGCCACGCCGGTGGTGCCACCGGTGTATTGCAGCGCGGCCATGTCGTCTGGCCCGATCTCCACCGGCGAGAAGGCATGGCGCTCGCCCTGGCGCAGCGCGTCCTGGTAGCGGATGCTGCGCTCCAGGCTGAAAGGCGGCACCAGCTTTTTGCTGTGGCGCACCACATAGTTGACGATGCTGCCCTTGAGCAGGCCCAGGCAATCGCCCATGCTGCAGACGATGATCTGATCGAGCTGGCGGTGCGCGGCGCAGTTCTGCACGGTGGCGCCAAAGTTCTCCAGCACGATCATCACTTTGGCACCGCTGTCCTTGAGCTGGTGGTCCAGCTCCGAGGCGGTGTAGAGCGGGTTGACATTGACCACCACCAGCCCGGCGCGCAGCACGGCTGCCACGGCGACCGCATACTGCGGCACATTGGGCATCATCAGGGCCACGCGGTCGCCCTTGGTCAGGGGCAGGGTCTGCAGGTAGGCGGCCAGCGCCACGCTGTATTCATCGAGCTGGCGATAGCTAAAGCGCGCGCCCATGTAGTGCAGCGCGGTGCGGTCGGCATACTGGATGAAGGCCTGGTTGAGCAGCTGCACCAGGGTGGGAATGCGCTCTGGGTCGATGTCCTCGGGAATCTCAGGGGGGTAGGTGGCCAGCCACGGGCGTTCGGTCATGCACAAGTCTCCTGTTGGCGCTACGGCGGGGTGCCAGCGCCCTCTGCGCCTGGCTCGCTGCTCGCCATGTTGTTAGATCGCGTTCTATTGTGCAAATTCTGCGCGGATTCCAAGTCTGGAATTACCCTTGAAAAAGACAAAAAAAAGCCATGACCGAGGCCATGGCTGGGTATCAGCAGCAGAAACCATCAACGCTGTGCGGGCGCAGCCACGGCAGGCCCCTTCTCTTCATCGGCCTTGGCATTGGGTTTTTCCTTGCCAAACAGCACATCGGAATCGTCCTGCTTGGTCTCGTAATAGGGCTGCTGGTCAATCTCGTAGGGGAAGGGCGGCACCGTCAGCACACCGTTGAAGTAGCCGGTGCTCTCGCGCATGGAGCGCGCCAGGTCTTGCGCCCAGCGATCCAGCGCGCGGCCGGCGGCCAGAAAATCAACGCTGCTGCGGATCGGCGGGCGCACCAGGCGCTGGTCCACCAGCACCTGTGCCTCCACATAGCCGCCATTGCTGGTGGTGAACTGGTAGGACACATAGGCCACGGCGCGGGCAAAGTAGACGCCGGCCGCTTCCAGCCGGCCCGCCATCAGCGCATCGTTCTTGACCAGCCAATCGCTGCTGTTGGCCGTGCGCTTGATGCGCAAGCAGTCCACGCGGCCAATGTTGAGGCCCTGGGTGCGCTCGACGAGCACGCCCTTTTGCTTGGGGCAGTCCTGGGTCCAGACGGTGCTGCGGTTGTTCAGGTCATCCACGTTGGAGCGCAGCGACATCACGCCGACCAGCTCCCCCAGCTTGGTGCGCATCTGCCAGAGCTTGGCCTGCAGCGCCTTGTCCTGGGCCAGGTCCTGGGGCAGCACATCCAGCACCTCGCTGTCCGTGCCCCAGTAGGTCCACTGCAGAGCGGCGTTTTGGTCCATGGACACGAGGGTGCGACCGACCGGCTCCACATGGGAGGGCAGCGGCGCGCAGGCACTCAGCACCACGGCTGCGGCGGCACACCCCAGCCAGGACAGAGAACGGGCAGCAGAAAAAGACATAGACGGATCCTGAAAACAGTAGCGGCGGCCAACAGACAGTGCGTGGCCTGTGCCACACCGCCAAGCCCTGCATCATAGCAAGGCCCTTGCGGATTCTGTCTGAGGCCGCCGGGGCGAATCAGGAGACTTTGGCAGTGAATGTATCAAAATGCATCACTCGCTCTTGCAGCTCTCCGGCAGGTACTGTTGCGCAGCACCATCAGCGCTGCAATGCCAGATCACCTTGCCGCCCTCGCCCAGCATGGGCTGCATCTGCAGCTGACCATGCACGGTCATCGCCGTCAGCGACATGTCTTCGCTGTCAAACATCAGCGCAGCGGCTTGCTGCGGAGACACCCCGGCGTCGGCCAGCGAATCCGGCACTTCTTCATAGGTTTGGTAATAACGCGCCAGCGCCTGGCGCACCGGCTCAGCCTGTGTCCACTCCTTTTGGAAGACCTCCTTGCCCTTTTGGGACTGCATGCCTTGCATCAGCATCTGGCTGAAAGCACCACCACCGGCGCCGCCTGCGCCTTTGAGCGCCGGCAAGGCAATGGCTGCCGCGATGCCGATGATCGCCACCACCATCAAGAGGCCCACCGCCCCGCCACCGGCCCGGCCACCATAGGGCACCAACAGCGCAAACAGATAAGAGAAGGGGTTGCGGCCCGGCATCTTGATGCCGGGGCTGATCATGCGCGCCACGCGCTTGGTCAGCCAGGGGTAGCCGCTCAGCAGCTCATGCAGATCGGGGAAGAAGCCCCGGTTGCTCATGGTCTGGCGCGCGTACTGCACCAGGTTGATGGTCTTCCACTTCTGCGCGCCAGCGGCCAGTACCGACAGCGCGCGGCCAGCCGACTCTGAGCCCTCGCAGCAGGCGCGGCCGTGCAGGTCGCAGGTGTATTCCTGGGCGCGCGCATAAGCAGCGCCGATCAGTGGCAGCCACAGCACCGGCATGCGCCAGAAGTGGCCGGTCAAATGGCCTTGCTTGATATGGCCCAGCTCGTGGCCAAAGTAGAAGTTCACGCCATCGGGCAACGAACGCATGGCGTCCACCGTGTCGCTCAGCACGATGACGAAGTTGCGACCCAGAAAGCGAGTGGCAAAGGCATTCATCATGCCGTCGCCTTGCAACAAATAGGCCTCGGGCGGGTCGACCAGCTCCAGCTTTTTGCAGCACTGCAGGTACTGCAGGTACAGCTCGGGGAACTGCTCGTCCGACAGCCGCACCCCGGTGCCACGCAGCCAGGCGATCAGCGCCGACTGCGCAAACAGATAAAAAATGAAACCGATCAGCAAGTAGATCAGCACCGTGCCCAGGCTCAGCAACAAGATCAGCAACCATACCAACAGGCCCAAAACCAGGGTGATGGCGCCCAGGGTCCGCTCGCGCGGATACACCCACTCCTTCATATGTGTCTCCTCTGTAAAGACCGCGTATCATGCCCGAGACATGCGGCCTTTATAGGGAAAATTTATAGGATGTTGCAAAGCAGCAACTGCGGCGTATCCAAGCTTACTTGCGGCTTACTTCGCGCAGGGTCACCAGCTCTTCAGCCATGGTCGGATGGATGCCAATCGTCTGGTCAAACACGGCCTTGGTGGCGCCTGCCTTGATCGCCACGGCAAAGCCCTGGGTGATCTCAGCCGCGTCGGCGCCGACCACATGCAGACCGACGACCTTGTCGCTGGCGTCATCGACGACCAGCTTGACCAGGCAGCGCTCGCTGCGGCCCGACAAGGTGTGGCGCAGCGGCTTGAAATCGCTGCGGTAGATGCGCACCGCGCCATGGCGCTCGCGGGCCTGCGCCTCGGTCAGGCCCACGGTGCCGATTTGCGGATGGGTGAACACCGCCGTGGGGATGTTGTCGTAGTCCATCACCCGCGCGGACTTGCCCGCCTCGGGGCCCCAGATATGGTCCACCCAGGCCATGGCTTCGGCCAGGGCCACCGGGGTCAGCTCCATGCGTCCCACTACATCGCCCAAGGCATGCACGCTCGGTTGGGCGGTGGCCAGCTGCGCATCGACGACGATGGCACCGCTTTTATCCAGCGCAATGCCCAGCGCCTCCAGCCCCAGTCCGGCCACATTGGCCTTGCGGCCGGTGGCATACAGCACCTGGTCGGCCTTTAGCTGGCTGCCATCGGCCAGGGTCAGCGTGCGCTCACCGCTGGCGGCATCACAGGTGATGGATGTCACGTCGGTCTTCAGGCGCAGGTCCACCCCGCTCTTGCGGATCTCTTCGGCGACAAAGCTGCGCACCTCGTCATCAAAACCGCGCAAAATCTGCTCGCCCCGGTGCAGCAGGCTCACCTGCACTCCCAGGCCATGGAAGATGCTGGCCATCTCGCAGCCGATATAGCCGCCGCCCACGACCACCAGGCGGCGTGGCAGCTCGGCCAGGTCGAACATCTCGTCCGAGACGATCACGTGCTCGCTCCCCGGCAGATCGGGGTGTACCGGCGTGCCGCCCGTGGCCACCAGGATATGGGCCGCCGTCAGGCTGCGCACATCGGCGCCATCGGCGGACACCACCACGGTGTGGGCGTCGGCGAGCCGGCCCTGGCCGACAATGCGCTCCACCTTGGCATTGCGCATCAGGCCTTCGTAGATGCCGTTGAGGCGGGAGATTTCCTGCGCGCGCGCTGCTTTGAGCACCTGCCAGTCCAGCGCAATCGCCTCGGGCATTTGCCAACCGTAGCCACGTGCCTCGGCAAAGGCCTCGGCATAGCCAGCCGCATAGCTGTAGAGCTTTTTGGGAATGCAGCCCACGTTGACACAGGTGCCGCCCATGGCTTTGGACTCCACCACCGCCACCTTGGCCCCCCGTGCTGCCGCCATGCGTGCGGCCCGCACGCCCCCCGATCCGCCACCGATCACCACCAGATCCAGGTCCCAGGAATGGCTTGTCTGCATGCTCTGCGCTCCTTTGTTTGCTATGCCTTGCATTGTGCAAAAACACGGGCTGCAGCGCCCGCGTGCGGTTATCGACAGATGGCGTAGGCCAAAAGCAAAAGCCTGCAACGCAGAGGCAGTTGCAGGCTTGGGCGGCCAGTGCCGGGCACTGGCTAAAGAGGCAATTTACTTGACCAGCTGGGCCAGATCGCCGGCGCTGTACTTCTTGGCCATTTGCTCCAGGCTGTAGCCCTTGATCTTGCCGCCCTGGCCTTCGCAGCCGAACTCGACGTAACGGGCCTTGCAGATCAGCTTGGCCGCTTCACGCGCAGGCTTGAGCCATTCGCGGGCGTCAAACTTGTCGGGGTTCTCGGCCAGGAATTTGCGCACTGCGCCGGTCATTGCCAGGCGGATGTCGGTGTCGATATTGATCTTGCGCACGCCGAACTTGATGGCTTCCTGGATTTCCTCGACGGGCACGCCGTAGGTTTCCTTCATCTTGCCGCCGTACTGGTTGATGATGGCCAGCAGATCCTGGGGCACGGACGAGGAGCCATGCATCACCAAGTGGGTGTTGGGGATGCGGGCATGGATTTCCTTGACGCGGGAGATCGCCAGAATGTCGCCCGTGGGCTTGCGGCTGAACTTGTAGGCGCCGTGGCTGGTGCCGATGGCAATTGCCAGTGCATCCAGCTGGGTGGCCTTGACGAACACGGCCGCTTCTTCGGGGTCGGTCAGCATCTGGCTGTGGTCCAGCTTGCCCACGGCGCCGATGCCGTCTTCTTCGCCGGCTTCACCGGTTTCCAGGTTGCCCAGGCAGCCCAGCTCGCCTTCGACCGTGGCACCGATCTGGTGGGCCATGGCCACCACCTTCTGGGTCACATCGACGTTGTAGTCAAAGGACGAAGGGGTCTTGCCGTCGCTCATCAGCGAGCCGTCCATCATCACCGAGCCAAAGCCCAGGTTCAGCGCACCCTGGCAGATCTCGGGGGTGGTGCCGTGGTCCTGGTGCATCACCAGCGGGATGTGGGGGTACATCTCGGCCGCGGCCTGGATCAGGTGCTTGATGAAGGGCTCACCGGCGTACTTGCGGGCGCCGGCGCTGGCCTGCAAGATCACGGGCGCGCCGACTTCGTCTGCCGCCGACATCACCGCCTGGACTTGTTCCAGGTTGTTGACGTTAAAGGCAGGGATGCCGTAGCCATTTTCGGCGGCATGGTCGAGCATTTCGCGCATCGAGATCAAAGGCATGGTGGTCGGGTCCGTTTTAATGCAAAGAAAAAGTGCTGCAGCGGCCGCTACAACACCCTGGGTTCATGTCAGCGGCATGGTAACCGCTTGGTAACTGCCTATTTTAGCAAGCTCAGGCCATCTGGGCGAGAGGCATACTGAGGCGGTAGCAAGTGGTATAGGGCGCCAGCGCCTCTAGCTGCTCGAAAGCGCCCCCATGCAAAGCCATGATGCGCTGCACAATCTGGTGACCCAGCTGCAGACTGTCCACGGGCTCGGGCGCCGCTTTTGCTTGCAGGCGGCCCCCATCGTCACAGACCTGCAGCCAGCACTGCCCGCCCTCCATGCCCGCTTGCACCTCGATCTGGGTGCCCTCGGGGGTGTGGCGCAGCGCGTTCTCGACCAGATTGCGCAAGGCCACCTCCAGCAAGACCGCGTGGCCGCTGACCCACAGATGCTCGGGCATCTCGACCGCCACACTGCCCCCGCGCTGCCAGGCTGCTTGTGCATACTCAGCCCCAACCGTGCGCGCCAACTGCGCCAGGTCCACCAGCGCGGCCTGCTGGGTTAATGCCACGCGGCTGCTGCGGGCCAGGGCCAGGATCTGGTTGAGCACATGGCCGGCACGCAGTGCATCGGCATGCAGGCGCTGCACCGCCTGGGCCTGCTGCGCCGGATCCAGCCCGCCTTGCAGCGACTGGGCATGCAAGCTGATGGAGGTCAGCGGGGTGCGCAATTCATGGGCCACCTGGTTGGCCAGCTGGCGCTCGCGCTCCATCGCCTCGTCATTGCGGTCCAGCAGGCGGTTGAAGGCATGGGTGACCGCCCGGAACTCCTGCCAGTTGTGGCCGGTGGACAGGCGCTGGCCCTGCTCGGGTTCGAGCTGCTCCACATCGCGTGAGAGCTGGGTCAAGGGCTTGAGACCGGCGCGGATGGTCAGCCCCAGCACCAGGGTGACCACCGGCAGCAGCCACAGTCCCGGCAAAATCATCTGCCCGGCAATGTCATCGGCCAGGTCATCGCGCTCCTGCAGGTTCACCAGCACGGCCACTTTGCGCGTGTGCTCGGTGTTCCACTGGGTGAAGGTGCGCCAGACCTCGTGCTTGGGGCCCAGCTGCGCATCAAAAAAACCACTGCGCCCATCAGCAAAGTGCAGGCGCGGCGCACTGCCGACATTGAGCACCAGGTCGCCATCGGCGCTCCAGACCTGCAGGCTCATTGACTGCTGGTAGTCATGTGCATGCAGGCCCGGCAGGGCCACGCGCTCGGTGGGCAGGCCCGGCGGGGTCTGCGGGTTGGAGGGGATATTGAGCACCAGGGCAGCGACGCCGGCCAGGTGCCCGTCGGTCAACTCATCGGCCTCTTCGATGCCGGTCTGGTAAGCCCAGTAGACAAAACTGGCCCAAACGACGACCAGCGCGCCCAGAATCCAGACCAGCAGCCGGGTCTGCAGCTGGGGCAGGCGCTGGGGCTTGGCGGCCGCCATCACAAAGCCTGGTCCTGGGGCATGAAGTAGCCCACGCCGCGCATGGTCAGGATGTAGTCGGCGCCGAGCTTCTTGCGCAGGTGGTGGATATGCACCTCCACCGCATTGCTCTCGACCGAGGCATCAAAACTGTAGAGCTTTTCTTCGAGCTGCTGGCGCGACAGCACCCGGCCATGGGCCTGCAGCAGGATCAGCAAGATGGTGTAGGCCCGGGGCGAGAGCTCGACCCCTTCGCCCCCCAGCCGCACCTGGTGCTGGGCGGGATCCAGCACCAGATCGCGGTAATGGATCAGCGGATTGGCCCGGCCAGCGGCGCGGCGCACCAGCGCGCGCAACCGGGCCTGCAGCTCTTCGGCGTCAAAGGGTTTGGAGAGGTAGTCGTCGGCACCCAGGTCCAGGCCCTCGATGCGGTCATGCACGCCATCGCGGGCGGTGAGGATGATGACAGGGGTTGCAGGGTCGGGCAGGCATTTGCGCAGGCCCGTGGGCGCGGGGGCGTTGCGCAGCTGCTGCAAAAGGCGCGAGCCATCGCCATCGGGCAGGCCCAGGTCCAGCAGCACCACATCAAAGCCCTCGGCCGTCAGCGCGCGCCAGGCCTCGGCCAAGCTGGGGCACCAGTCCACCGCATGGCCGCGCTGCTGCAAATTGGCCTTCAGGCCCTCTGCAATGCCGGCATCGTCTTCTACCATCAGTATGCGCATGGCTGGCATTGTGCATGACTTAGAACATGTTTCCGATCTTTATGCTTGCGCGCCTGTGGCCTGCCCCAGCCTCAGCCGCATTAAGAAAGGCTTAAGCCGGCGGCTGCAGCATCGCCAGATGCCCTCTTGCCCCCCTGCCCTGCTGGCCGAACCCCGCCCTTCGCTCTACAACACCCGCTGGCTGCTGGCCACCTTGCTCAGTTTTCTGCTCATCGTGCTGTGGGATGCCTCGGGCCAGGACCTGGCGCTGGCCCGCCTATGGGGCACGGCACAGGGCTTTGCGCTGCGCGACGACCATTTTCTGGTCACCTACATGCACCAGGCGATGCGCAACCTGGGTTGGGTGCTGGCGCTGGCACTGAGCCTGGGCGTCTGGCTGCCCTTTGGCGTGCTGCGCAAGCTGCCCACGTCCCGGCGCGTGCAGCTGCTGGTCAGCATTCTGGCCTCGCTGGCGGTGGTAGCCATCCTCAAACGCAGCAGCGCTACCAGCTGCCCCTGGGATCTGTCGATGTTTGGCGGTGTGGCCGACTATGTATCGCACTGGCGCTGGGGCCTGCATGACGGCGGCGCCGGCCACTGCTTTCCGGCCGGCCATGCGGCGGCGGGCTTTTCCTTTGTCGGCGGCTACTTTGCGCTGGCGCGCAATGCGCCACGTGCCGCTCGCTGGTGGCTGGCGGTGGCCTTGGTGATGGGCCTGCTGCTAGGCATTGGCCAGCAGATGCGCGGCGCCCACTATATGAGCCACACCTTGTGGACCGCCTGGCTGTGCTGGACGGCGGGCCTGGCCATTGACATGGGCATGGCACGCCGTCGCAGCCAGGCAGCGGAGTAGCAGCCCGAAGGCTCAACCGACCAGGCGCCAGTGGTTGTCAAACATCAGCCCGGTCACCGCATCCAGCGCAGTCACCGCCTGGTCGCTGCTGCGGCTGGTCCGCTCGGCCACCCCATGGCCGCCGCCGGCCCATAGCCGCGCGCCATCGCGGGCCAGCGGGCAGACATCGCCCTGCGGACTGCTGCCCAGATAGCGCGCCTCGGCATCGAACCAGGCCATGCAGTCAGACTTGGGGCAGCTGACCACAAAGCCCCCTTGCGCCAGCGGCGCACATTCCACGCTGCCGCCATAACCGGCCAGCGGCGGCTGGTGTTGCGCCAGCTGCAGGCGCTGGCCATCCCATACCGCAAAGATGGGCGCGCTTTGGCGCCGTTCGTCGTCATGCTCGGCCTGCAGCGCAATACCCAGGCGCTGGCGCACGGCATCCCAGGCCAGGTGGCGGATGGACAGGCGCGGATCGGGCAGCTTCCACTGGCCCAGCAAGCGGCCATCTGCCGGGTGCAAGGCCACCAGCGACGGATCCATGCTGTCCAGCCATTTCTTGCTGCGGCCGGTCTCGCTTTGCGTGGGAATGCCGCCGTTGGCCACCATCAAGGTGCCCGCTGGCAGGTTGCCCAGCGCGGCGGGCAGCACCAGCAACTCATGCGGGTCCATGCCATGGCTGCGCCATTCGGCGCGCTTTTCCAGGCTGCGGGCATCGCGCAGGCCGATGCAGCCTTGGCTGTCTTCCAGATCGGTTTCGGTGGTGAACAAAATGCCGCTGCTGCCAGCGCCCTGCGGTGCCGGCCCGGCCAGCGCCACATGGCCGTTAAAGCAGCGGTCCTCCTGCATCCAGGCCCATTGCAGTTCCCCCGTTTTGGGTTGCCAGCGCAGCAGCCAGTCTCCAGGCCGGCGGGCAGCAAAAACCAGCTGGCCATCGGGCAGGGTTTGCACGCCGTGGCCGCGCGTGGGCAGTGGGGTGCGCTGTGCCATGCGCCAGGCATGGCCGCCGCTGGCTTGGGGCAGCACTTCCAGCACCCCAGCCCAGTCTTGGGCCATGGCACTGGGGCCATCGCGCCAGACCGCGGCCAGCCGCGTCACGCCAGCCGTGCTGCCTGCCTCTTGGGCAAAAGACAGTTCGGCCAAGCCCAGCGCGCCCATGGCCGAGGCGCCCAGCCCGCGCAGCAGCGCACGCCGGGGCATGGGTAGGGATAACAGTGCGGTTGCGGTCACAGCTTGTCGCTCAGTCGCCATCGCTGTCGCTAAAGCCCAGCGGAATATCGAGCGCCGGCGCGATCTCGGCCTGGTACAGCGCGGTAATGCCTTTGAGCTTGGTGGCGAGCGCCAGAATCTCGGCGCTTGCCTGCGCGGCTTCTTTCGTAGGTAGTTTGTCTTGCGCCGGCATGGCGGCATCGACCGCGCCCATCGCGTCGCGCCAGCGCTGGGCCAATGCGATATGGCCCTTGCTGAGCAGCAGCGCCTCGATGGAGATCAGATCTTTGCCGGGCACAGGCGGCTGCTGGCGCTGGGCGGGGGTCAGCAAAGCCTGGGCATGCAGCGCCTGCCACTGGGTCTGCCACTCACGCCAGTTGTCCGCCATGGCGATGCGCGCAAAGGCGGGGGCCTTGCCGCCGCCGCCCACCACCTTGATCGGCTTTTCCATCTGCGCCCAGCGCAGGCGCTCCAGGCCGCCCAACCACTGGTTGACCCATTCCTCGATCGCCGCGCCGGTCTCCTTGGCGCCGGGGCTGGCCACATCTTCGGGTTCGGTCTCGGAGCCTTCGACACTCCAGGTCTTGCTCTGCAAAGTTGCCAGCGCGGTCTGCATGCTTTGCGCCTCGGCGCTGATCGCCTTGGCCACCTGCAGCGCAAAAGCGCAGTCGGGCGTTGCGGGCTGCAGGCCCTGGCTCAGCAGCCAATCCAACGCGCCAAAGCCTTTGGCGGGCGTGCCCACCAGCTCCATGTCGGCAGCGGTTTGCGGGCCTTTTTTGACGGCGCGGGCAATCAGCGCCGTGCGGATTGGCGTGAAATCAATCTGCCGCAAAGAACGGCGCTCCACCAAGGGGCCCACGCTGGGGGTGGACAGCTGCAGCCAGGCGGTATGGCTGCGCTGCCACTGGCTGCGCAGATCGGCCGCTGCGGTTTTAGCGGCAGCGGCAGGCCCGGCGCAAAAGTCGGCCAGGGCCTGGTCTTGCGCGTTGGCGGCCTGCGTAAACGCCGCCGCACGGGCTGGCAGGTGCTGGCCATACAGGCTTTGCAGCGCCTGGGCGGCCGTGTAGTACGGCATGGGGGTGTCGGCAGCCTGGGCCAACGGAGCAACGCTGCCCATGGCGGCCAGGGCCACCAGGGCGCAAGCCCTGCCCAGCGATTGCGCGGCCTTGGCAGGCCAAGGTTTTAAACCGACTTGCGTCATAGCGACTCCACAAATTTGACCAAGGCCTCGCGCTCGGCGGCATCCATGTTCAGCACCTGCTGCTTGGCCTGCTCGGCCTCGCCGCCATGCCAGAGAATCGCTTCGAGCACGCCGCGCGCACGGCCATCGTGCAGCAGGCGCTGGTGGCCGTTCACATCCTGGATCAGGCCAATGCCCCACAACGGCGGGGTACGCCACTGCTGGCCGCTGGCCAGAAAGTCTGGCCGGCCATCGGCCAGCTCCGGGCCCATGTCGTGCAGCAGCAGATCGGTGTAAGGCCAGATCTTTTGGCCGGCAATGTTCTTGGCCGTCAGCGGCGGAAAGGGGCCGGGGCCGGTCACATAGCTGGGCTTGTGGCAGGCTGCGCACTGCGCCTGGGCAAACAGCCGCTGGCCCAGCTTGACGGCCGAGTCGTTGATGTTGCGGCGTGCCGCAGGCGCCAAGGTGGCCTGGTAAAAGATCACATCGTTGAGCGTCTTGTCGTCAATCTCGGGGGCATCGGCACGGGCCTGGGCCGCTGTGCGGCCGGCGGTGGACTTGTCCAGACCGCCGCCATGCGGGGCGGCCAGGCAGTCCTTTTGCGCCGGGGTGCAGTTTTCGTTGGGGAAGATGCGCGAGGTAATGCCCATGTCGCCCGAGAAGGCGTTGGCCGTCTGGTGCGCCACACTGGGCGAGTTGGCCTTCCAGCCAAAGCGGCCAATCGCCTCGCGCTGGCCATAGGCATCCCAGACCCGGTTGACCTGGCCCTTGATGGGACCGGCCATGGCCGCCTGCGCCTGCACATTGGCCAAAATGTCGGCCTCGGCAATGGCTTCGATCAAGCCCACACCCACTACCTGGGGTGCAATACGCGGGCCCAGCATCACATCCTTGGCCATGGGCCCATAGCCCAGGTCGGTCAGCTCGTAACGCGGCTTGATCAGCTCGTAGGCCGTGCCATCGGCAAAGCGGCCTTGGATGGGGGTGCCGTGGATGCGCACAATGCCCTCGGGCTTGACGCCCTGCACGGCCGCATTGTTGAACTGGTCGCCATAGGTCGGCTCGGGCACCACGCCGGCATGCGGGTCGGCCTTGCCCGGCACGGACAGGCGGATCAGCAGCGCTACCGTCGGCTCGGGGTCGGGCCCCAAGGTGCGCTTGAATTCCGGCGGCTCACCACGCCCATCCATGATGTGGCAGCCCGCGCAGCTGCGGGCAATAAAGTGCGGGCCCAGCCCATCGCGCAGCCGGGTCGAGGCCGGTGCCTCCACCCAGTTGCGTTTGAAAAAGGAATTGCCGATGACAAAGCGCGTGCGCTCTGCATCGGACAAGGACGCAAACGGGAACGAGAACGCGTTCTTGCCGGTGGCAAACACAGTGGTCGTGCCGCCGGTCATCTCACTGGGGTCTTGCGCGGCAGCGGCTGCTGGAGCCGTTGCCGTCTGCGCCACGCTGGCCTGCGGGCGCAGGGCCACCGCCAAGGCGGCGGCCGCGCACAGACCCGCTGCTGCCCATGCCAGCCGCTGCGCGCGGCCACCGGGCATCTTGTCATTCATCTTCAAAGACATAGTGCAGCAAGGGTCCGGGGTCAGGGCTGGACCAAGGTCAGCTTGGTGATGCCGATGGCATTGGCGGCCTGCACCAGCAGCTTGGACTGCTCGGTGGCACTGTCCACCGCCGCCTGGATGCGCTTGCGACCCGGTGCGTCTGCGCCGCCAATGATTTCGCGGTCAAACGGCGCCTGGATGCCTTCGGTCGCCTTGACCGTGCTGGCGATCTGGGCGCTGGTCTTGCCCGACAGCTCGGCATTCTTGGCCGCAACCAGCTCGGCCAGCGATGCCACTTTCAGGCTGGAGCCATCGCGGCGCTTGTACTGGCCCAGCCAGACATTCTGGATACCGGTGGCATTGGCCACCATGTCGCGGTGGGTGTTGTCCGAGAAGCAAGAATGCTCGTCTTCCTGGTCCTGCGAGTTCAGCGGCACTTCCATGCGCTCGCCGGCCAGTTCGCCACGCGACAGCGAGCCCAGGCCGACGATGATCTTGCGCACCGATTCCACACCGCCCTTGTCGAACTGGGCACGGTAGTTCTTCTGGCCTGGAGCCCAGGCCTTGGCCACACCCGCCAGGTCGTCGATCAGCAGCTCGGTCACCACCTTCAGGTACAGGCGGCGGCGGTCGGCGTTGGCGCGCTTGCCATCCACATAGTCTTCAAAGGAGCGGTCGCCCGGGCCGGTTTCGGACAGGTCCTGGCCCCAGAGCAGAAACTCGATCGCGTGCCAGCCGGTGGCGATGTTTTCTTCGCCACCGCGCTCGTTTTGCTTGGCCAGGTTGGCCTTGCTGATCTTGAACTTGGGGTCGTTGATGAAGCCGGCATTGGCCTTGCCTTCGACATAGTCCACATAGGACTCGTCCATGGGCCAGGCGTTGATCTGGCCTTCGGGGCCGTTCTCGTCATCAATCGGGCCGCCGTAGAAACGGAAGGCTTCCGTCTGACCGTAGAACTCACGGGCATCGAGCCAGCTTTTGCGCGCGGCTTCCAGGCTTTGTTTAGAGGGCGCCGCCAGGAAGGCGGCAATGGCGGTCTGCATGTCGCGCGCCGAGGCCAGGCTGTCGCTGTAGTTGGCATAGACCAATTGGCTGTAACCCTGGGCCACTGCGCGTGCATCCAGCTTGCTGGCCTTGGCTGCAGCGGTCTGTGCCAATGCGGGGCTGGCCAAACCGGCCACTGCGCCCAAACCCAGGCCCAAGGCCATACCCAACACCGAACGGCGTACTAGTCGTTGCGACATAGATTCCCTCTCCAATAAATATGCAGGCACAGCGGCGCTGTGCTGCTCAACAACAAGGGCTTGGCTGGGCTGCTCTATGCGTGCGTGTTGTGGATTTTTTTCGCAGCAGCTTGGCTAGGTGATCGAAGGCCAGGATTGTAAAGGCCGATTTGCCCCTGTCTCGGGCGCAAAACTGCCTGGCTTCGAATGGATTCAGCGCAGTCCTTTGATCCGCACGGACGTACGGGCAGGCTCGCTGAAGCGCCATAGTATGGCTGCAGTCGAAAATCCGCACAAAAATGGACGGATCTACAGGCGTAAAAAAGGGGCGCCTGCAAGCGCCCCTGATCGGTGGATGGAAAACCGCTCAGGCTTAGACCACGCGGCTGATCTTCATCATGTTGGTGCCGCCGGGCGAGCCCATGGGCTCACCGCAGGTGATCGCATAGATATCGCCGCTTTGCACAATATCGCGGGCCTTCAGATGCACCTCGGCCTGGGCCAGCGCGGTGTCGCGGTCGGCGCTGGTGTCCATCAGCAGCGGGCGCACATTGCGGTACAGCGCCATCTTGCGCTGGGTGGCCACCTTGGGCGTCAGTGCGTAGATGGGGATCTGGGTGCGGTGGCGGCTCATCCACAGCGCGGTCGAGCCGCTGTCCGTCATGGCAACCAGGGCCTTGGCGCCCAGGTGGGTGGCCGTGAACAAGGCGCCCAGCGCAATGCTCTGGTCGATGCGCTGGAAGGTCTTGCCGACAAAGTCGGTGTCATTGTCCCAATCGGCCGAGGCCTCGGCCTGCGCGCAGATGTCCACCATCTCCAGCACGGTCTCCAGCGGGAACTTGCCAGCAGCGGTCTCGGCGCTCAGCATCACCGCGTCGGTGCCATCCAGCACGGCATTGGCCACGTCGCTCACCTCGGCGCGGGTGGGCACGGGGTTGGTGATCATGCTCTCCATCATCTGCGTGGCGGTGATGACAACCTTGTCCATCTCGCGCGCCATGCGGATCATTTTCTTTTGCAAGGCCGGCACGGCCGCATGGCCCACTTCCACGGCCAGGTCACCGCGCGCCACCATGATGCCGTCGGACACGCGCAGGATGTCTTCCAGGTGCGGAATGGCTTCGGCGCGCTCGATCTTGGCAATCAGGCCGGGGCGGTGGCGGTACTCGGCCGCCGCCACCATGCACAGCTGGCGCGCCATTTCCATGTCGGTGGCGGTCTTGGGAAAGCTGACGGCCACATAGTCGGCCTGGAAGCTCATCGCGGTCTTGATGTCGTCCATGTCCTTGGCCGTCAGCGCCGGGGCGGTCAGGCCGCCGCCCTTTTTGTTGATGCCCTTGTTGTTGGACAGCTCGCCGCCCAGCTTGACGGTGGTGTGCACCGCATCGCCGCGCACGGTGTCCACGGTCAGCACAATCAGGCCGTCATTGAGCAGCAGGATATCGCCGGGCTTCACATCGCGTGGCAGTTCCTTGTAGTCCAGGCCCACACCCAGCAGGTCACCGGGCTCCTTGCGGGAGGCATCGAGCACAAACTTGGCGCCCGGCTCCAGCATCACCTTGCCATCGCTGAACTTACCGACCCGGATCTTGGGGCCTTGCAGGTCGGCCATGATCGCTACCTCACGGCCAGCGCGTTGCGCAGCCTCGCGCACCATGCGGGCGCGGTCCACATGGTCCTGCGCCTTGCCATGGCTGAAGTTCAGCCGCACCACATTGACCCCCGCGCGGATCATCTCTTCGAGCAGCGCCGGCTCGCTGGAGGCGGGCCCCAGGGTGGCAACAATCTTGGTAGCGCGGCGGATCTTGGGCGAAATCATGGGCAGGTCCCCTGTGTCTTTGTCTCAAAAGTGGGGCCGGCTCCGTCACCAGAGGCCGACCCGATGTAATTCAGTTCCATTCTGACATGAGAAACGTGCACGGCGAGTTACAGCGCGGTTTCATTCGATGTGCGTTTGCACAATTGCGTAGCCCAGAAAAAACACCTGCAAGGCGCCAGGCCTAGCAGGTGTTGGAGGGCGACGGAGGCAGATCAGACCAGATCAGCGGGCCGGGCCGCGCCATCGCGCATCAAGGCCTCAATTTCATCGGCCTTTACCGGCACGCCCCGGGTCAGCAGTTCGCAGCCGTCTTCGGTGATCAGGGCATCGTCTTCGATGCGAATGCCGATGTTGTGGAAGGCTTCAGGTACGCCATCAGCCGGCCGCACATAGATGCCCGGCTCGATGGTGGTCAGCATGCCGGGGCGCAGAATGCGGCTGGGCCGGTTGAGAATCAGCTCGCCGGAAAGCGGATCGCGCCGCTCGCTGGTCTGGCCAAGCTCGCTGGGCTCGATATAGCTGCCGCAGTCATGCACGTCCATGCCCATCCAGTGGCCGGTGCGGTGCATGTAGAACTGGAAATAGCTGCGCTTGTCGATGACATCCTGCACGCCGCCGACCTTGTTCTTGTCGAGCAGGCCCAGATCGAGCATGCCCTGGGCCAGCACGGCGACGGTAGCGTCATGCATGTCGTTGAAGCGCTTGCCGGGCCGGGCCAGCGCAATGGCCGCGTCCTGGCTGGCGAGCACCAGGTCGTACAGATCGCGCTGCGGGCCGCTGAACTTGCCGTTGGCCGGAAAGGTGCGGGTGATGTCGCTGGCATAGCCATCGAGCTCGCAACCGGCATCGATCAGCACCAGATCGCCGCTGCGGATGGGCGCGGCATCGGCACGGTAGTGCAGCACACAGGCGTTGGCACCGGCGGCCACGATGGAGCCATAGGCCGGGTACTGCGAGCCATATTCGCGAAAGGCCTGCAGCAGCTCGGCATCCAGGTGGTATTCGCGCACATCCTGGCCGGCGCGGAGCATGCGGGCCGAGCGCTGCATCGCCAGAATATGGGCGCGGGCGCTGATGGAGCCTGCGCGGCGCAGGATGGGCACCTCATGCGCATCCTTGAACAGACGCATCTCATCGAGCACGCTGCACAGGTCACGCTGCTGCTCGGGCACCAGCGCGCCGTAACGGGTGCGGGCGCGCACGCTGTTGAGCCATTGGGCCACCGTGCCCTCCAGCCCCTGGTGGATCGCAAACGGGTACCAGACCACGCTGCGGTTCTCCAGCATCTTGGGCATGCGGGCGGCCTGCTCGGCCACCGAATAGGCCTCGCTCACGCCCAGCGCCGGCACCGCTGCATCCGGCCCCAGTCGGTAACCATCCCAGATCTCGCGCGCCAAGTCCTTGGGTGCGCAGAACAGGGTGCTTTTGCCATCGGCCGTGATCACCAGGCTGGCGTTCGGCTCGGTAAAGCCCGTCAGGTAGTAGAAATAGCTGTCGTGGCGGTACAAAAAGTCACTATCGCGGTTACGCGGGTGCTCGGGCGCCGTCGGGATGATGGCGATCCCGCCCTCGCCCAGCTGGCGCGCGACCTGGGCGCGGCGCTCGGCATAGACGGACTGTGCGGGAATGGCTGGGGTGGAGGCGGTTGCATGCATGTTGCTATCGTACTGCAGAGCTTTGCCCTTGCCGGGGATTGCAGCCACTGCAGCAAGCCTTTGTCGGTGCCTAGGGTTCTTTTTATGATTTCAGAGACTTGGCACATAATGCCGCATGCCCCACCGCTGGAAACCCAACGTCACCGTGGCCGCCGTCATTGAGCGCGATGGCCGATTTTTGCTGGTAGAGGAAGACACCTCGGACGGCATCCGCCTGAACAACCCGGCCGGCCATCTGGACCCGGGCGAATCGCCCATCCAAGCCTGCGTCCGCGAGGTGCTCGAAGAGACGGCCTTCGATTTCAAACCCTCCGCCTTGCTGGGCATCTACATGAACCGCTTTGTGCGCACCAAAAGCGGAACGGACACCACCTATATGCGCTTTGCCTTTACCGGCACCGTGGGCGCCTTCTATGAGAACCAGCCGCTCGATGAAGGCATCCGCCGCACCGTCTGGATGACGGCTGAAGAAATGCGTGCCGAGGCCCACCAGATGCGCAGCCCCCTGGTGCTGCAGTCGCTGGACGACTACCTGGCCGGCCAGCGCTTTGCGCTCAACCTGATCTACACCGATGTCTCGGTGCTGGTGAAACCGGAAGGCATGAAGCCGCTGGAATAGCCCACAAGCCCATGGCCAACCCCATGGGCTTTGTTTTTGGTGGTTCGTACGCCTGCTGCACTCTGGCGCCCAGCCCTGCACGCAGGGTGGCTGCGCTTGCACAGGTGACACGGCTTGGCGCCAACGCGATTGCGCGGGGCAGACAGGCATGGCATTGTCCGCGTCACACCATAACGAGGAGACATGCCATGCCCCACCGCGCCCCCTTCCGCCTTGCCACACGCCTGGCCTTGCCGCTAGCCGCTGCGCTGATCGCAGCCGGCTGCAGCTCACTGGGCACGCCGCCCAGCAGCCAGAGCAGCGCCAAGATTGCCGGGCTGGAAAAGCCCGCCGAGGTGCTGATAGACCAGTGGGGCGTGCCACACATCTACGCGGGCACGACCTATGACGCCTTTGTGGTGCAAGGCTATATGGCCGCGCGCGACCGGCTGTGGCAGATGGATCTGTGGCGCAAGCGCGGCCTGGGCCAGATGGCCCAGGACTTTGGCCCGGCCTGGGTCGAGAGCGACAAGGCGGCGCGGGCGGTGCTGTTCAGGGGTGACATGTACCGCGAATGGTTGGCTTACGGCTCGGACTCCAAGCGGGTGGCCGAGGCCTTTGTCGCCGGGGTGAATGCCTTTGTGGCCCAGACCCAGGCCGACCCCCGCCTGCTGCCCGAAGAGTTCAAGCTGCTGGGCTACCAGCCCACGCCATGGGCGGCAGAAGACACGGTACGCATCCGCCACCATGGCCTGACCCTGAACTTTACCGGCGAGGTCGACCGCGCCCAGGCCTTTTGCGACGGCAAGCAAAACGGCGCCCGCGTGGACTGGCTGCGCCGAGAGCTGGTGCCCGATGTGAAGCCGCAGATCCCGCAAGGGCTGGAGGTGTGTGGCCTGCCCGGCAAAGAGCTCAAGCGCGCCTATGCACTGGCCACCGCCAGCCCGCGCTTTACCAAAGAGAATGTGAAGGTATCGGCCCAGGACATGGCGCCCGAGCAGTTGCTGGCGCTGTCCGAATCCACCTTGAACCAGCCTGATGCCAACACCCTGGCCAGCTACGGCAGCAACAACTGGACGATTGCACCGGGCATGACGACCACCGGCCGCCCGATTCTGGCCAATGATCCGCACCGCGCGCATGGCGCGCCCAGCCTGCGCTACATCTCGCACATCTCCGCCCCCGGCATGGATGTGATCGGCGCTGGCGAGCCGTTTTTGCCCGGCATCTCCATCGGCCACAACGGCCGCATCGCCTTTGGCCTGACGCGCTTCTACATGGACCAGGAAGACCTGTATGTCTACGAGACCAACCCGCAAAACAGCAAAGAGTACCAATACCAGGGCCGCTGGGAGCCGATGACCCGCGTGACGGAAAGCATTGCCGTCAAGGGCGCTGCCAAGCCGGTCATCGTCGAGAACTGGTACACCCGCCACGGGCCGGTGCTGGCCGCTGAAGGCAACAAGGCCTATGCGCTGCGCGCCGCCTGGCTGGACCTGGGCATGGCGCCCTATTTCGGCTCGATGGATTACATGCGGGCGCAGGACTTTGACCAGTTCCGCGCGGCGATGAACCGCTGGGGCGCGCCGGGCGAGAACCAGGTCTATGCCGACAGCAGCGGCAATATTGGCTGGATCCCCGGCGGGCTCACCCCCATCCGCCCCAATTGGGATGGGCTGACCCCCGTGCCCGGTGACGGCCGCTTTGAGTGGACGGGCTACCGCAATGGCGATGAGCTGCCCTGGGAGTTCAACCCCCAGCGCGGCTATGTGGTGACCGCCAACGAAAACAATGTGCCGCCGGGCCACCCGCTCTACCAAAAGGGCATTGGCTACGAATGGTCCGATGCAGCCCGCGCGCAGCGCCTGCATGGCCTGTTTGAAAAGGCTGCCAAGGACGGCAAAAAGCTCAGCGTGGCCGATTCCGAAGCCTGGCAGACGGACATCGTGGCAGTGCCGGCCCAGCGCCTGCTCAAGCTGCTGGCACCGCTCAAGAGCAGCGATGCCCAGACCGCCCAAGGCCTGGCGCTGCTGCAGGGCTGGGACGGCACCATGGCCAAGGACAGCGCTGCCGCTGCGCTCTATGAAGTCTGGAGCAATGCCACCTTGAAGAAAGCGCTGACCGACCAGGTGCTGGCCGCCAACGAGCGCCGCTTTGCCAAAGAGACCAGCGCCACCCGCATGATCACCGTGCTGGAACAGCCCCAAGGCTGGATGAGCGATGCAGAGCGCGACCAGGTGCTGCTGTCCTCCATCGCCCCGGCCATGCAGTGGCTGCAGGGCAAGCTGGGCGCCGATGCCAAAAGCTGGACCTGGGGCAGCCTGCACCAGGCGATCTTTGTGCACCCGCTGGCCGGCGTGGTGGACGGCGCCACGAAGCAAAAGCTCAATGTCGGCGTAGGCGGCATCGGCGGATCCTGGGCCACGCCCATGGCCACCAGTTACAACGTCGATACCTACCAGCTGACCTCAGGCGCGTCCTTCCGCATGGTGGTGGATGTGGGCAACTGGGATGCCTCGCGCGTGGTCAACACGCCCGGCCAATCGGGCAACCCGGCCAGCCCGCACTACCGCGACCTGGCCAACACCTGGGCGGCAGGCCAGTACTTTCCGCTGACCTACTCGCGCAGCGCAGTGGAGAAAGCCACCCGCGAGCGCATTGCACTGACGCCGCAGTAAGGCCTGCGCTAGGGCTATGCAGGCACAAGGCCGCATAGCCCTAGCGCAGCAGGCGCCCTCGGCCAGGCGGATAATTGCGCCCATGGTTAAACAGCGCATCGTAGTGGGGCTGAGTGGCGGCGTGGATTCGGCCGTCACCGCGTATTTGCTCAAAAAGCAGGGGCACGAGGTCGTCGGCATCTTCATGAAGAACTGGGAAGATGACGACGACAGCGAGTACTGCTCGTCGAACATCGACTTTGTCGATGCCGCAGCCGTGGCCGACGTGCTGGGCGTGGAGATCGAACACGTCAACTTTGCGGCCGATTACAAGGACCGGGTGTTTGCCGAGTTTCTGCGCGAGTACCAGGCCGGCCGCACGCCCAACCCCGATGTGCTGTGCAATGCCGAGATCAAGTTCAAGGCCTTTTTGGACCATGCCATGCGCCTGGGCGCCGAAAAGATTGCCACCGGCCACTACGCCCGCGTGCGCCAGAACCCGGACACCCAGCTGTTCGAGCTGCTCAAGGGCCTGGACCCGGCCAAGGACCAGAGCTATTTTCTGCACCGCCTGAACCAGGCGCAGCTGTCCAAGGCGCTGTTCCCGGTCGGTGAGCTGCGGAAAACCGAGGTGCGCCGCATTGCCGAAGAAATCGGCCTGCCCAATGCCAAGAAAAAGGACTCGACCGGCATTTGCTTTATCGGCGAGCGGCCTTTCCGCGACTTTCTCAACCGCTACATCAGCAAGGAACCGGGCCTGATGCTGGACGACCGCAACCGCAAGCTGGGCAAGCATGTGGGCCTGTCGTTCTACACCTTGGGCCAGCGCTCGGGCCTGGGCATTGGCGGCGTGAAGGAAAAAGGCGCGGCGCGCGGCGCAGGCGAGCACGCGCCCTGGTTTGTGGCCCGCAAGGAGCTGGACAAGAACATTCTGCGCGTGGTGCAAGGCCATGACCACCCCTGGCTGCTGTCGCAAGCGCTGGATGCCGACAACACCAGCTGGGTGGCCGGCCACCCGCCCGCAGCGGGCACCTATGGCTCCAAAACCCGCTACCGCCAGCCCGACTCGCCCGCCATCATCGGCGCGGATGCCACGCCAGACCACTTCCACCTCGATTTCCCCGAGGCGCAATGGGCCGTGACGCCAGGCCAATCGGCCGTGCTGTATGACGGTGATGTCTGCCTGGGCGGCGGCATCATCGCCAGCGTGGCGCCCTCAACAGTCGCTTAAATACTCAGGCGGGCGCGCCAGGTGCCTGGGACGCCCCCGGCAGTTCATCGCGCAAGATCCAGGCAGCCTCCTGGGTCGATGCATGCGCGGGGTAGCGAATCTTCATGCGCATGAACACCCGCACCGCCTGGTCCGGCTTATTGGCGCCTTGCTTGAGCACCCGCACCGTCAGCTCCAGCGCCTGCGGCACCAGATCACTGCCGGCATAGGTTTTTTCGAAGCCATGGAGCAAGGCCAGGGCGTGCGGCAGCTGCATGCGTTTCCAGGCCGTCTGCGCCAGCACCAAGGTATGGCTGGCTTCGTTCAGCCGAAAGCCCTTGTCGCGTTTGTAGCAACTGCCCCAGACCTCCAGCGCATCGCTGCTGCGCTGCTTTTGCAGCAACAGCGCGATATAACTCTGCGCATGGCGCGCCAGCTCATCACCCTTGTCACTGAGCTTGAGCACGCGGTGGTAGCGGCGCTGGTCGGCCAGGCTATCGGGCTCGCTGCGCTGCCATTCGCGGGCTTCGGCCAAGGCGGCGTTCATGTCGCCGTTCTGCACCAGCTGGGCCACCTGGGCATCACGGCGCTGGGCCAGCGCAGCTTGCGGGTCCAGCACCGGAGCGCCGGCTTCGGCCTGCGGTCCCTTGTCCGGGGTGATGCCGAGCGCCGCATGGTTTTGGTACATCACATAACCGATCATCGCGGCGATCACGCCATTGAAGTAGATCACCACAAAGGCCAACAGCGGTGCCAGCAGCGCCTGGGGCATCACCGTCACCAACAGCGCAAAGGCCATCGGCACGCCCTGCATCAGCAAGAACAAAAACAGGCACAGCAGGCCATAGGGCAGACCGATCGCCGCCATGGTGCCCAGCAGCATGAAGGGGTTGATGGCCGCGCGCAGGCTGCCCGTGGTGATGAGCACCATCAAGGTCGCGGGGATCAGAAAGGACGAGAGCAAATCCCCCAGCGCCGCCAGCCCTGGGCTGACCCGGGCGAGCATGCCAATCAGAAAGCCATGCACCAGCAGCACGCCAAAGAACTTCCAGGGCAGCACCTTGAGGTCGGCATCACAGGGGTAATCGTCGTAGTCGTTGCTGTCCAGCACGCCGTGCGAGGCATAGGCCGCAATCTTGAACGCATGCCGGCTGATGGCCAGCAGCAGGCCGATGGCGACCACCACACCGATCAACAGGCCCCACAGCAGCATGTAAGCGCACAGCGACAGCACGAGCGCATACAGCAAAGGCTTGCGCTGCAGCGGGAACAGGAAAAAGCTGTTGAGCTTGCGCCAGAAAGGCGGGATCACCCATTGGGCGCTATCGACGTCGTCGTCTTGCTGTTGTGAACGCAATGACCCCATGGCCAGCCTTTCTGTCTGCAGTCCTAGCGACGCAGCTTGCGAGCGATCATAAGGCATAGCTTCACGAAAACTTTACACGGAGCTGACGCAGAAGGCGGCTACGCGCCCAGGACTGCGCGTTCCCAACGAGGGACTTCAGGCACTCGCCTGGCTCAGCCAACGCGTCACTGGCTCTTGCGGCGCGGCACGCTGCAACGCCGGCAACCAGCGCCGGGCGTCTTCCAACCGCCCGGCCTTGGCCAGGCCATTGGCCACCAGGGCCAGGGTGGCGGGCCAGTGCGGATGGTCGGCAGCGTTCTCCAGCTGCTGGCAGATTTTTTGGGCATCGTCCCATTCGCCCAGGCGCACAAAGCTGCGCGCCAGCGCGTGCAAGCTGTTGTCGCTGATGCGCGGGCCGGGTCGGGCGCGTTCGCCATAGGTTTGCCAGCTGTGGTGCTGCAGCTGGCGCTCGGCCTGGCTGTGCGCAGGCAGCTTGAAGATGGCGCGGGCCGCGCGGTGGAAATCTTCGCTGCCCGGCGCATGGCGGGCGCTCTCGAACCAGGCGCGCAAGATACCTGCGTCAGTCGGTGCCAGCTTGGCCGCCTGGCGCCAGGCGGGGGCCGCCAGCTCAAAGGCCAGCGCGTCGGTGTGCTTTTGCGCCCGCTGCACGGCAGCGTCCAAAGCCGCACTCTGCGCCTGGGCCTGCTGCTTGTCGCGTGCTGCCACCTCCACCACCGATTCCTGGCGCCGCAGCTGCAGGTACAGCGCCATCAGCAGGCCACCGGCCAGCAAGCCCCCAAAGTGCGCCATATAGGCCACGCCCTGCTGCCCCAAAAAATGCTGGCCCAGCTCAAAACCCATCCACACCGGCAGCACCACCAAGGCCGGCCAGGTGGCGTAGTTGAAGTAGAACGCAAACATGTAGAAAAAGCGGATGCGCCGCATACGGTAGAGCACCACATACATGGCCATCAACCCGGCAATAGCACCCGATGCCCCTAGACCATAGCTGCCCGTGCCGGCATAGAACAGCCCCGCAAACAGCGAGGCGCAAATACCCGAGACCACATAGAAGCACAGGTACAACCCGGCACCCAAAGCCATCTCCAACGTAAAACCAAACAAAAACAGAAACACCATATTGCCCAGCAGATGGCCGGTGCTGCCGTGCAAAAAGGTCGAGGTAAAGGCTTGCACTGGCTGCAGGCCGGCACCCGCCTCATAGCTCATGGCCCAGCGCGCGGTAAAAGGCTTGGGCTCCAGCGGTGCAAACTGTGCCCTGGCGGCCTGCCATTCGGCATGCAGGGCATCGCCCGGTTTGATCACCTCACCGGCCAGCAGCTGGCGGCGAAAACGCCCCTCCTGCTGCATCAGCAGGTAGAGCTGCGCGTAGTCCTGGTTTTTTTGCAGGGCCTGCACCATGCGCAGCATCGGCGGCTTGATGCGGCTGTCCGGCTTGCGGCTTTGCGCCTCTAGGTAGGTCACAAAGGCCGGTACCTCGATCGCGGGCAGCGCCGTATGCGCATAGGCTTTGGCTGCGCGCTCTGCGCCCCGCTCCTCACCACCCTGCCAAACCCAGAACACCAGGCAGTTGATCACAATCAACAGCACGGTCATCCAGGGCGGCGACTGCCAGGAGGGCTTGTTTTCCAGGGGGATGGCGATGAACATGGCGACTATTGTGCAGTGGCCATGCTGGCGCTGTGTTGGATTTTTAAGCGGCTGCAGCAGAAATACGGTGCAGCGCCGGCTGGGCAATGCGCACATAGTCCTGCGCGTTGAGCACCATCGAGCGGTCCAGCCGCCCGGCATTGAACGCTATCTCGGCATGGCGCTCCACCAGGTCGGGGTCCACCACCAGGGCCACCTGCGTGCCGGGGCTGAACGGCGGGATGGCGCCGATCACACAGCCAGTCAGCTCGCTGGCCTCCTGTGCGCTGGCCATCGTCATCTTGGGCAGGCCCAGCGCGGCTGCCAGCAGGCGAAAGTCCAGCTTCTGGTCGCCCGGCAGCACGGCCAGCACCCAGTGCTCGGCATTGCGGGTTTTGCACAGCATGGCCTTGGCGCCCTGGCCCGGCGTGGTGCCGCGTATGCGCGCCACCTCGTCTGATTTGCCCTCGGCTGGGTGCTCCAGCACCCGAAAGCGGGCGCCTTCGCTATCCAGCAGCTGCTGCAGATGCGCAAACACACTCATCGCAGCGCTCCGGGCGCAACCACCGCGCCTTGCACCTGGTGCTGCGCCAGCGCCTGTGCCACAAAACCGCTGGCCTTGGCGTCCTCGACAAAGTCGGCCAGCCACTGGATAGCGCCATCGCCCCGGCTCTTGGGCAGGCCCATGGCCTGCTGGATCAGCATGAAATGCCCGGGCAGCAGACGCAGACCGGCATGGCTGGCCACCGCCGCCTGCAGCTGCACCTTGACGCCTGCGGCTACATCGCCGCTGGGCTGCAAGAACACATCCACCACCGCAGGCGAGGTCGGCGCGCGCAAGATACGGGCGTGCTGCAGCGCCCGGCTCAGGTACAAGTCATAGGCACTGCCCTGGCCCACCACCACCTCATGCGCGGCCACATCCACCTGGGCGTTGTCCGTCAGCGCCGAATCGCTGCGCACCATATAGGCGCCCTCGATCAGCACATAAGGGGCCGAAAAACCAATGCCCGCGCCCCGCACCGGGTCCACCGCAAAAAAGCCGACATCGGCCTGGCCCTGGGTGACGGCATCGACCGAATGCGCAGCCGCCTCGAACAGCTGTAGATCCAGCGGGAGGCCCAGTTGGGCAGCCATGCGCCCCGCCAGATCGACAGACACGCCGGCAGCCGAGCCATCGGCCAGCCTGTGCGCCAGCACGGGATTGCCCACATTGATGGCCGCGCGCAGGCGGCCGGTGGGGGCGATAAGGGAAGTGAGTGCGGTGAGGTCGGTCATGGCCGCTTTCGGGCAAGTTGAACAATGGGCATGGCGTCACCTAAGCGCCCCGCTCCGGGACGGCAGGGTTGCGGACGCGGCTCTGCCAGACCAGCACTGCGAGCGGAGCGTTCTGCGCCCATGCACCACAGCACATGCTGCATTCTCTACCGGCTGCAAAACCGCAGTGGGCACTGGCCTTTTGAGCGCAAGCCGCCCCCCCACCATGGCCAGGCCGAGCCAGCCAACGCATCCGCCCACCCTGCAGCGGGTCATGCTGGATGGTCTGCTTTACGCTTTGAATCACATCGCTGCTTGGCAGCCTACCTTCTAGTAGGTATATTCCACCTAACGACCCAAGCCCAGGTTTATCTGACCATGTCTACGCGCGAAAAAATCCTCCACCTCAGCAACACCTTGATCCAGCAGCGTGGCTTTCAAGGCTTCAGCTACGCCGATCTGGAGTCGGGTATTGGCATTCGAAAAGCCAGTATTCACCACCATTTCCCGTCCAAAACGGACCTGGGGATTGCCTACTGCAACTACAAGATGGCGGATTTCAAAGCGCTTGAGACTGCATTGCAAAAACTGCCTGCCGGTGTACAGCGGCTCCAGGCCTATCTGGATGCCTTCTCCGACTGTGCAGCGCAGGGACAAATGTGCGGGGTCTACGCGATGCTGTCGGACAGCCACCTGTTCTCGCCCGAGCTGCAAACGGCGGTCTACCAACTGGCGCAAACCGAGCAGCAGCTGCTGCAAGACATTCTGCTTTCGGGCCAACAACGTGCAGAACTGCATCTTGCGCAGCCCCCGGCAGAGCTGGCCATGGTGGTCAGCTCTGCGATCAAGGGCGCTTTATTGCTCAACCGCATTCCGCCCCATGAAGCCTATGACCGCGCCGCCAAAGCCATTCTGGACTGGCTCAGGGTTGCCCCATGACATCGACATACCGTCCACCACCCACAAGTTTTACCAGGAGACCACCATGAAAAATGCCATTCATCGCTTTATTCGCTCCGATGCCGATATCGCTGTGCTGCGCGTCTCGGTGATCTTTATTTTTGCGCTGTTCGGCACCTTCAAATGGTTTGATTTCGAGGTCAGCGAGTTGGAGCCCCTTATCTCAAGCACCTGGCTCAGCTTTCTCTACACGCTCTTCGGCGTCCACGGAGGCAGCTACTTTCTCGGCGTGGTGGAAACCTTGGCCTTTCTGGCACTGATGATCGGCTTCAAAAAGCCGGCCTTTGGTATTGCGGGCGACCTCATCGTCATCGTGACAGGCATCACCACCCTGAGCCTGCTGCCTCAACTGCCCACCTTGGATGGCTTTATCGTCAAGGACGTGCTGCTGATTGGCGCGGGCGCGGTGCTTCTCAAGTTCGATCTGCGGCGCCATCTGAACACGGCGCAGGCCAGCGCTACCGGCAGCGCAGCATCGTTTACGACGGGCCGCTAGGGCATGCCTGTAGGTTGCCATCAAAAAAGCCCGCTGCTTGTGTGAAGCGCGGGCTTGCTGCGGAAAACCGGTTCTTCTCTATCAGAACGGAATATCGTCATCCATATCGTCAAAGCCCGACGCAGCGCGTGGGGCTGGCGCGGGCATAGGCGCCGGTGCAGGACGGGGAGGTGGTGCCTGGCGTGGCGCAGCCGCTGGGGCCATGGCCGGTGCGGGTGCACGGCGCTGGAAGTTGCCGGCGGGTGCACCGCCACCACCACCTGCAGCGCCACCGCCTTGGTCACCATAGCCGCTGTCGCCATAGCCGTAGTCATCACCACCGCCTTGGCCGCCTGGGCCACCCTGGCCTTGGCGGCTGCCGAGCATCTGCATGGAGTCGGCACGGATTTCGGTGGCATAGCGCTCTTGGCCGGTGGCCTGGTCGGTCCACTTGCGGGTGCGCAGGCTGCCTTCTACATAGACCTGGCTGCCCTTGCGCAGGTACTGGCCAACGATTTCAGCCAAACGGCCATTGAACACCACGCGGTGCCATTCGGTGGATTCTTTGTTCTCACCGCTGTTCTTGTCGCGCCAGCGGTCGGTGGTGGCGATGGTGACATTGGCCACCTGGTCGCCCGAGGGGAAGGTGCGGATTTCAGGGTCGCGGCCAAGATTGCCGACGATGATGACTTTGTTGACGGATGCCATGGTTCAGGTATTTCCTTTGAAAAATGGGCGCCTACTATGCGTTGGCAGTTCTGCAGGCATTGCAGCCTTCAAGCGCCCATCAATGTGATTCAGGGCCGTATCCTACCCCAAAGCGGCCAAGAGTTTCTCGGCAGGTGAGCGCAGAGCGTCCAGCAGAGGGGGACACCGGCCGGCGCTTCCCAGCCAGCGCTTACTTTTGTGCAGCGCCAGCACCAGCAACGGTGCGGCCCAGCGGTTGCAGCGGCCAGGTCAGCACCAGCCACAGCAGCGCCAGGGCGCTGGTGGCGATAAACAAATCCGCCACGCTGCCCCAGCGGATCAAGGCTCCGCCCAGCGCGCCACCGGCAAACAGGCCCAGCGACTGCAAGGTGTTGTAGCTGCCCAAGGCCGCCCCGCGCAGGGACGCGGGCGCCATGCGCGAGACCAGGCTGGGCTGGGTCGCCTCCAGCGCATTGAAGCCGCAGAAAAACACAAACAGCAGCACGCCCATCAGCCACAGCGTGGGCGCATGGCCCGAGGTGGCCACCAGGCCCAGCGCGATTTGCACCAGGGCCACCAGCGCAATCGAGCCCAGCAAAGCGCCGCGCAGGTAACCGCGCCGCTCCAGCGCAAACAGCCCGCCCATCAGCACAAAGGACAGCAGCACCGCCGGCAGGTAAACCTGCCAATGCGCGTCCTTGGGCAGGCCCGCGGCCACCAGCATGGCCGGCACCGCGACCCACATCGACATCTGCACGGTATGCAGCACAAACACACCGGCATTGAGCCGCACCAGGTCCGCATGGCGGAACACCTCGCGCAGGCCGCCGCGCACGCCGCCCCGGTGCTGCAACGGCTCGGGTGGTACCACCCACAGCACCACGGCAATACCGCCCAGGGCCAAGCCACAGGTCATCAAAAACAGGCCGCTCAGGCCGATGTGCACCACCAGCAGGGGGCTGAGCACCAGCGCCAGCGCAAACATCAGGCCAATGCTCGCACCTACCAGCGCCATGGCCTTGGTACGTACCTCGTCGCGGGTCTGGTCGGCCAGCAGCGCGGTAACGGCGGCCGACACGGCCCCGGCGCCTTGCAGCGCCCGGCCCAGCAGCAGGGTGTGCAGGTTGCCAGCCATGCCCGCTACCAGGCTGCCAGCGGCAAACACCAGCAGGCCCAGCACAATGACCTTTTTGCGGCCAAAGCGGTCGGAGGCCATGCCCAGCGGCAGCTGAAAGAGGGCCTGGGTCAGGCCATAGACGCCCATGGCCAGCCCGACCAGCGCCGGGTCATTGCCGCCCGGGTACTTGTGGGCCTCCAGCGCAAACACCGGCAACACCAGAAACAGGCCCAGCATGCGCAAGGCAAAGATCAGCGCCAGGCTGAAGCTGGAGCGGCGCTCTGCCGGCGACATGGCCGTGGAGGAGGAGGAGGCGGAGGTGAGGGACAAGGGCGATACGCAGGCAAACAAGGGACAGGTGGCCATAACGGCCAGCGGCAAGTGTAGGGTGCTGCCGCAAGCCCTGCTGGCAGATGGAATCTTCGCAGCGGGGACTTGCTCTTAAAAACAATAGCTAAGACTGCAGGCCCAGCGGCAAGTTTCTGGCAATTTTGCAGATAGGCAGTCGCCAAAGCGCCTGCGCCATTCTGGTGTTTATCCGCCAACCCAGTGCAGCGATAGCCGGGGTATTGCACAGCCGACAGACAGGCTGGCTATCATGAGGGGTTTTGGACCTCGCCGCCGCACATGCCCCCACGCACACCCCCTGCCCCCTCCGCTGCCATCGATCTGCACCATGAACTCGGCGTGTCCGAGGCACGACAGGACGACAGCCGCTACCTGGGCGCGCGGCTGGCGCACAGCCGCATAGCGATTCGCGGCGCGCGCACCCACAACCTCAAGAACATCGACCTGGACATTCCCCGCCACCAGCTGGTGGTGATCACCGGGCTGTCAGGCTCGGGCAAATCCAGCCTGGCCTTTGATACCTTGTATGCCGAGGGGCAGCGCCGCTATGTCGAGAGCCTCTCGGCCTATGCGCGCCAGTTTCTGGGCCGGCTGGACAAACCCGATGTCGACCTGATCGAGGGCCTGTCACCAGCCATCTCGATTGAGCAAAAGGCCACCAGCCACAACCCGCGCTCCACCGTGGGCACGGTCACCGAAATCCATGACTACCTGCGCCTCTTGTATGCCCGCGCCGGCACACCGTTCTGCCCCGACCACAACCTGCCGCTGACCGCGCAGACGGTCAGTCAGATGGTCGATGCCGTGCTGGCCCTGCCCGAAGACACCAAGCTGATGATTCTGGCGCCGGTGGCACGCGGCAAGAAGGGCGAATTTGTCGAGCTGTTCGCCCAGATGCAGGCCATGGGCTATGTGCGCTTTCGGGTCGATGGCCAGATGTACGAGCACGAGACCTTGCCCGCGCTGGCCAAGAACGAGAAACACGATGTCGATGTGGTCATCGACCGGGTCAAGGTGCGCGCCGGGTTGCAGCAGCGCCTGGCCGAGAGCGTAGAAGCGGCCCTGCGTGTGGGCGGCAACGAAGGCAATGGCCGGGTGCTGGCGCTGGAGATGGACACGGGCCAGGAGCATTTGTTCAGCAGCAAGTTCTCCTGCCCAGTCTGCAGCTATGCGCTGGCCGAGCTGGAGCCGCGCCTGTTCTCCTTCAACTCGCCCCAGGGCGCCTGCCCTTCATGCGATGGGCTGGGCCTGCATGAGGTGTTCGACGTCGAGCGTGTGGTGGCCTTCCCCACGCTCAGCCTGGCCAGCGGTGCCATCAAGGGCTGGGACCGGCGCAATGGCTACTACTTTGCGATGCTCGAAAGCCTGGGCCGCCATTACAAGTTCAACATCGAGCAGCCTTTCGAGGATCTGCCCGAGGCCGTGCGCCAGGTGGTGCTCTACGGCTCCGGCGACGAAGAGATTGCCTTCAAGTACGAGCTGGCCAGCGGCGAGAACGCCGGCAAGATGGTGACCAAGAAGCACCCCTTTGAAGGCATCCTGCCGAACATGACGCGGCGCTACCGCGAGACCGATTCCAGCATCGTGCGCGACGAACTGGCCCGCTACCAAAGCGTGCAGCCCTGCCCCGACTGCCACGGCGCGCGCCTGCGCCGCGAGGCACGCTTTGTGCGCGTGGGCGATGGCGACCAGGCCCGCGCGATCCAGGACATCAGCCATGTCACCTTGAGCGAGGCCTATGCCTGGTTCAGCAGCGTGCAGCTGAGCGGCGCCAAGGCCGACATTGCCGCACGGGTGATCCATGAAATCCGCACCCGGCTGCAGTTCCTCAACGATGTGGGCCTGACCTACCTGAGCCTGGCGCGCAGCGCCGAGACCCTCTCGGGCGGCGAGGCGCAGCGCATTCGCCTGGCCTCGCAAATCGGCTCCGGCCTGACGGGCGTGATGTATGTGCTCGACGAGCCCTCCATCGGCCTGCACCAGCGCGACAACGACCGCCTGATTGCCACCTTGCAGCACCTGCGCGATATCGGCAACAGCGTGATCGTCGTCGAGCATGACGAGGACATGATGCGCGCGGCCGACCAGATCATCGACATGGGCCCGGGCGCCGGCGTGCACGGCGGCCAGATCATGGCGCAGGGCCGCTACGCCGACATCTGTGCCAACCCGCAGTCGCTCACCGGCCAGTACCTGAGCGGCCATAAATCCATTGCCGTACCCACGCGCCGCACGCCCTGGCTGCCGGTGCTGGCCAGCACCGTCGGCGCGCCCGTGGGCAAGCCCGTGGCAGACAAAGCCAGCTCGCAGTTCCCCACCGTGCGCACCTCGCTGGATAAAAAACCCAGCGGCAAAGCCGCACTGGAGCCGCGCAGCAGCGCCAAGAGCCGCAATGTGCTGGAGCCTGTGCCGCTGACCAGCGTGGATCCGCACGCCGTGCAAAGCCTGCGCCTCATCGGTGCCAGCGGCCACAACCTGCAGCATGTGACGGTGGACTTCCCTGTCGGCCTGTTCACCTGTGTCACCGGCGTCTCGGGCTCGGGCAAATCGACCCTGGTCAATGACACCTTGTACGCGGCCGCGGCCCACAAGATCAACCGCGCCCAGGGCGATGTCGCGCCCTACCAGGAGATCGAAGGCCTGGACTATTTCGACAAGGTCATCAATGTGGACCAAAGCCCGATTGGCCGCACGCCGCGCAGCAACCCGGCCACCTACACGGGCCTGTTCACCCCCATCCGCGAGCTGATGGCCGAGACCAACACCGCCAAGGAGCGGGGCTATGGCCCGGGGCGCTTCAGCTTTAACGTGGCCGGCGGCCGCTGCGAAGCCTGCCAGGGCGATGGCATGGTCAAGGTGGAGATGCATTTTCTGCCCGACGTCTATGTGCCCTGCGACATCTGCCATGGCCAGCGCTACAACCGCGAAACCCTGCAGGTGCAGTGGAAGGGCCGTAATATTGCGCAGATCCTGGAGATGACGGTGGAAGATGCGCACGACTTCTTCCGCGATGTGCCCACCATTGCCCGCAAGCTGCAAACGCTGCTGGATGTGGGCCTGAGCTATATCCGCCTGGGCCAGAGCGCCACCACCTTGTCGGGCGGCGAGGCCCAGCGCGTCAAGCTGGCGCAAGAGCTGTCCAAACGCGACACCGGGCGCACGCTCTACATCCTGGATGAACCCACCACCGGCCTGCACTTTGCCGATATCGACCTGCTGCTCAAGGTGCTGCACCAGCTGCGCGATGCGGGCAACACCATTGTGGTGATCGAGCACAACCTCGACGTCATCAAGACCGCCGACTGGGTCATCGACATGGGGCCCGAAGGTGGCGCTGGCGGTGGGCAGCTGGTAGCGCAGGGCACGCCCGAGCAGTTGGCCGCCAACCCGGCCAGCCATACCGGGCGCTACCTGGCGCCGTACCTCAAGCGCTGAGGGCGTTTGGCAATGCAACGACCACAACCTTCAACACCGCACCGATGCCGCCGAGCCTGACTTTCCGCACTGCAGCCCTGGCCGATCTGCCCGCCATCATTGCGCTGCTGGCCGATGATGCGCTGGGCCGCGAACGCGAGGTGCTGGCCGACCCGCCCGATGCGCGCTATATCGCGGCCTTTGAAGCCATCTGCGCCGATGCCAACCAGCGCCTGGTGGTGGCCGAACTACAGGGCCATGTGGTAGGCACGCTGCAGCTGTCCTTTGTGCCCGGCCTGTCGCATACGGGGGCCTGGCGCGGCCAGATCGAGTCGGTGCGCATTGCACAGGCGCTGCGCGGCGCCGGTGCAGGCCAGCAGATGATGGAATGGGCGGTGGCGCAGTGCCGGGAGCGGGGCTGCACGGTGGTGCAGCTGACCACCGACAAAAGCCGGGCAGATGCCCACCGCTTTTACGAGAAGCTGGGCTTTGCACCCAGCCACCTGGGTTTCAAGCGCAAGCTTTAGATCCCGTATCTCAAGATCTTCAAGGCACCAATCGAATCAGCTTGCCATCGGGCCCATCGGTCAGCAGGTAGACCAGGCCATCGGCGCCCTGGCGCACATCGCGGATGCGCTCGCCCAAGGATTCGTAGAGGCGCTTTTCACCCGTCACCTTGCCGTCCTTGACCGTCAGCTGGGCAACGCTGCGCGACTTGAGGCCGCCTACCAGCAGGCTGCCTTTCCAGGCCGGGCCATAGCGGTCGCTGCTGACAAAGGCCATGCCCGAGGGCGCAATGCTGGGTACCCAGTAGTGCAAGGGCTGCTCCAGGCCGGCCTTTTGCGTGCCTTCGCCAATCTTGCCGCCGCCGTATTCCTCGCCATAGGTAATCACCGGCCAGCCGTAGTTCTTGCCGGGCTGGGGCCGGTTGATCTCGTCGCCGCCCTGCGGGCCGTGCTCGTGCTGCCACAGCGTGCCATCCGCCGCCACGGCCAGGCCCTGGCTGTTGCGGTGGCCGTAGCTGTAGATCTCGGGCAGGGCATCCTTGCTTGCGACGTAAGGGTTGTCTTTAGGGATGCTGCCATCCTTGGCAATGCGCACCAGCTTGCCATGGTGGTTGTTCAGGGTCTGGGCATCGTCGCGCTGCGAGAAGCGATCGCCGAGGCTCAGAAATAGGTTGCCATCGGGCGTCTCGGCGATGCGGCAGCCAAAGTGGGCATTGCTCTTGGCCTTGGGGCGCTGGCTGAACAGCACTTTGACGTCTTCCAGCTGGCGCTCATTGGCCGCAACACGCGCCGTGGCCAGCGCCGTGCTGTTGGTGCCGGCCTGGGGGCCCGCTTCGCTGAAGCAAAAGTAGATGCGGCGATTGCTGGCGAACTGGCTGTCGGCCACCACATCCAGCAAGCCGCCCTGCCCGGCGTCCACTACCTTGGGCACGCCTTGCAGTTCGGACTGCTTGCGGCCCTCGGCATCGAGCAGCCAGAGCTTGCCGCCGCGCTCGGTCAGCAAAAAACGCTTGTCTGGCAAGGGCGCAATGGCCCAGGGATTGAGATAGCCGCTGCCCAGCACCGTGGGCTTGGGCAGCGCGGGCGCTGCCGTGGGTGTTTGCGCTTGCGCGGTGCCGGCAGCCACAGCAGCCAGCAGGCAGCTGGCGCCCAGCGCCCATAAATGAAAACCCTTGCGTGCCTGTTTCTGTCTCATGTTTACCCTTCACGAAGTGCCACTGACCTTACCATGCTGTCCATGGAAACCCCCAACAGTTCCCCTTCGGCCACCCCCTCTGTCACCCCTTCTGCCAGCGCCAGCCCGGCGGTCTGGGATTTTGTCGTGATCGGCGCCGGCATGGCCGGCAGCGCCACCGCCTGGCACCTGGCTGCAAGCGCCCAGGTGCTGGTTCTGGAGCAAGAATCCCAGCCCGGCTACCACACCACCGGCCGCTCGGCCGCGCTGTATGAGGAGCACTATGGCCCGCCCCAGGTGCAAGCGCTCACGCGGGCCAGCCGCCAGTTCTACGAGCAGCCCCCGGCCGATTTTGCCGCGCATGCACTGGTCAGCCCCCGGGGCGTGCTGTATGTGGCTACGCCTGAGCAATTGCCCGCGCTGCAAGCCGCCTACGACGAGGCGCGCCAGCACTCACCCGGCGCCCGCTGGCTGGACAAGGCCGCGCTGAAGGCCTTTTTGCCAGCGTTGAACACCGACGTACTCGAAGCCGGATTCAGCGACGACGGCGCCCGCGATATCGATGTGCATGCGCTGCACCAGGGCTTTTTGAAGGGTATGCGCCGGCGCGGCGGCCAGCTGTGGACGGATGCGCAAGTGCAAAGCCTGCACTGGGATGCCAGCGCCAGCCACTGGCAGATCAGCCTGGCTGATGGCCGCCAGCTGCTGGCACGCCATGTCGTCAATGCCGCCGGTGCCTGGGCCGATGAACTGGGCCAGATGGCCGGGGCCGCTGCGATCGGCCTCACACCCAAGCGCCGCAGCGCCTTCACCTTTGCGATGCCCGTCGGCATGGATGGCCAGCACTGGCCGGCCGTGATCGATATCGGCGAGCAGTGGTACTTCAAGCCCGATGCCGGCCAGCTGCTGGGCTCACCCGCCAATGCCGATGCCACCCATCCCCATGATGTGCAGCCCGAGATGCTGGACATTGCCGAGGGCATTGACCGCATCATGCAGGCCAGCCACTTCGATATCCGCCGCCCCAGCCACAGCTGGGCGGGCCTGCGCTCCTTTGTCGCCGATGGCGAGATGGTGATTGGCTGGGACGGGCAGGCGCCGCAGTTTTTGTGGGTGGCTGCGCAGGGCGGCTACGGCATCCAAAGCGCCTATGGCTACGGCCTGCTGGCGCGCAACCTGGCCTTGCAGGAGCCGCTGGACCCGGCGCTGGCCGGCCAGGGCGTGCAGCCCCAGGCGCTGTCGCCCACGCGTGCCTTGCGCTGAATAGCGCAGTGCCAGCAAGCCCACGGGCTTGCTTCTACACTGCTGGCAAACTTCTCATAACAACAGGCGCTGTGCATAGCGGCGTCTCCAGCCATGTCCGCATCCAGCTCCCCCGTCCCGTTTCGTCCCACTGACCTCGCGTTGGCGCTGGTCGTGGTCGTCGTCTGGGGCATCAACTTTGTCATCATGAAATGGGGCCTGCAAAGCCTGACCCCGTTCGAGCTGGGCGCCCTGCGCTACCTCTGCGCGGCCTTTCCGCTGGTGCTGTTCATCAAACCGCCGCGCGTGCACTGGCGCTGGGTGGTGCTGTTTGGCCTGCTCCAGGGCGTGGGCCAGTTTGGCTTTTTGTTCACTGCGCTGAAGGTGGGCATGACGGCATCGCTGGCCAGCGTGGTGCTGCAGACCCAGGTGTTTCTTACCGCCGTGTGGACCTGGGTGCTGCTGCGCGAGCGGCCTGGCCGCCCATTGGTGGCCGGCATGGGCATTGCGGCGCTGGGCCTGGCTTGCCTGCTGATCAACGAGATGCGCAGCAATGGCGCTGGTGGCACCACCTTGGCCGGCCTGCTGCTGGTGCTGTGCGCGGCCACCTCCTGGGCCTGCTCCAACGTGGTGGTGCGCCTGGCGCAGAAAGAGAACGCCCGCTACGACCCGGTGGGCTTTATCGCCTGGAGCAGCCTGATGCCCATCCTGCCCTTTATCGGGCTGAGCGCCTGGCTGGACGAGGGCAGCGTGGGCAAGTGGCTGCATGCAGCGACTTGGCAGCAGATCCCCTGGCTGGCCTGGGCTTCCATCGCCTATCTGGGCTGGGTGGCCACCATCGTCGGCTACGGCCTGTGGACGCGGCTGATCCAGCGCTATTCCGCCAACCGGGTGGCGCCTTTCAGCCTCTGCGTGCCCGTCATCGGGCTCAGCACCGGCATGCTGGTGCTGGGCGAGACGGTGACGGTCTGGCAGTGGGCTGGCGCCGTGTTTGTCGTGCTGGCGCTGGTCGTTGTGGTCTGGGGCGGGCGCTGGCTGCAGGCGGCGCGGCGCTAAGCCATGGCAAAAGCGACCGCGCTCAGCGGTCTTCGATCTTGGCCGTCTCGACGATCTGCTGGTACTTGGACACCTGGGCCTTCAAAAAAGCGCCCATGTCCTGACCAGGCGCGGCCACCACATTGCCACTGGCTTCGAGCTTGGCGCGAAAGCTGGGCGATTGCAGGGCCTCATCCAGCGCCGCACTCAGCGCAGTGAGCACCTGCGGGGGCAGCTTGGCCGGCCCCATCAGTGCAAACCAGCTGTTGATATCCACCTTGGCAAACGCGGGGTTCTCGGCCAAGGCAGGAATACCGGGCGTGACTGTGGAGCGCTTGGCCTCGGTCGTGCCCAGGGCCACCACCTTGCCGGCGCGGATATGCGGCAGGCCCGAGGACAGCACAAACACTCCAAAATCCAGACTGCCTCCTAAAAGATCATTGGTCAGCGGTGCCACGCCCTTGTAGGGCACATGGGTCATCGTCACCCGGCCGGCCTGCTGCACCATCTCACCGGCTATATGCAAGGCCGTGCCCACGCCCGAGCTGCCATAGCTGTACTTGCCCGGGTTCTGGCGCAGCCGGTTGAGGAAATCCTGCGTGTTCTTGACGCCGCTGGCCTGCGAGGCGACCAGCACCATGGGCTGGGTCGCCACCAAACCTATGGGCGTGAAATCCTGGAACACCCGGTATTTGATGGCCTTGTTGATCAGCGGCGCAATCGCCATCTCGTTGTTGGCCGACAGCAGCAAGGTGTAGCCATCGGCCGGCGCCCTGGCCACCTTTTGCGCCCCAATGGCGCCGCCCGCACCACCCAGGTTCTCGATCACCACGGGCTGCTTGAGCCGCTGCGCCAGCTCGGTGCCCACCATGCGCCCGACTGCATCGGTGCTGCCGCCGGGCGGGTAGGCAATCACCAGGGTGATGGCCTTATGGGGGTAAGCGGATGCCGCCTGCACCTCTGCCGCCATGCTGGCCCCCAGTGCCAGCAGAGCAACGGCTGCCGCCCGGCCGGGCGGAGAAGAGAAAGCAAGGTACATGGCGAATCCTTGTGGCGGTAGGAGAGGCGTCAAAGGGAAGGCGGCAGGCCACATACGGTCCTGGCCCGAGCCCTGCAGACCGCCATGACCACCGAAGCAGGGACCGTGCCAGCCGCACGAGCCCATGCCCCTTTTGTTGCGTGGATCGCTCAGTCCACCGCGTTGAGCAGATCGCGGGTCTTCAATGCCACGGCACGCGCGGCGCTGGCAAAGTCTTCGCCTCCGCTCGCATACAAAATAGCGCGCGAGGAGTTAATGATGATGGGGCCGCCGCCGATACGTGCCGCCTTGACCGTTGCCACCGCATCACCGCCCTGCGCTCCTACGCCAGGGATCAGTAGCGGCAGGTGGGGCGCCACGGCGCGCACCCGCTCGATCTCTTGCGGGCGGGTGGCCCCCACGACCAGGCCGAGCTGGCCATTGGTGTTCCAGGGGCCCTGGGCAAGTTTGGCTACATGCTCAAACATCTGCGGGTGACCGGGGATATCTGCCAGGGTGCGCGCCTGCAGATCATCGCCGCCGGGGTTGGAGGTGCGGCACAGCAGGAAAGCGCCTTTGCCCTCGTACTGCAGGTAGGGGGTGATCGAGTCAAAGCCCATGAAGGGCGACAAGGTCACCGCGTCCGCTCCATAGCGCTCAAAGGCCTCCTTGGCGTACTGCTCAGCGGTCGAGCCGATGTCGCCGCGCTTGGCGTCCAGAATCACCGGCACATGGGGCGCCACGCGGCGCATATGGGCCATCAGCTTTTCCAGCTGGTCCTCGGCGCGGTGCGCTGCAAAGTAGGCGATCTGCGGCTTGAAGCTGTTGACCAGGTCATGGGTAGCATCGACGATGGCCGCGCAAAAATCATAGATCTTGCTGGCATCGCCGCGCATCGCGGCGGGAAAACGGCTGGGTTCCGGATCCAGGCCCACGCACAGCATGGAGTTGTTTTGGGTGGCTGCGGCGCGCAGCTGGTCGATAAAAGGCATGGGCGCTATTGTAAAAGCTAGCAAGGCCCATGCCCTTCGCAGGGCTGACTGCCTCGCACGGGGATTGCAGGCCCCCGGCTCGGCCTTGGCAGCGGGGGCGGGCTTAGACGGACGATGCCAGCTGCTCCCAGGCATAAAAAATGCACTGGCGCGGAGGTCGCAGCCAGTGCAGATCAGTCTGGAACGCAGGGGCTGTTGCCCTGCCCTCGTGGTTTAGCGGGGTGCGTTCAGCAGCCGGGTCACATCACGGTCATTGGGCAGCGCGTAGTCGTAGCCCGACAGGATGCGGCTGTCTTCGGTACGCACCAGCTTGAGGCTGACGTAGGTGAAGTTGGCTGCAGGCGAGAAGGTGCCGACCAGCACCATGGAGGCGTTCTGGCTGCGGGCAATGTCGCGCATCTCGCGCGACAGCAGCAGCTCGCCGGTGCCTTCGCGCACATACAGATCGGTGCGCAGCTTGACTTCCTTGACGTGGAAACCACGGGCAGCCATCTGGTTGGCATAGATCTCGGACAAGGTGCGGCCCAGGGGCGACGAGGCGCCCATGTTGTTCACGTTGACGACGGTGGCCACCAGCACCGGGCCGGTGCCCGAGGACTGCGGAGCGACCGAGGCGGTCAGCTTGTTGATCGCATCCTGGCTGTTGGCCAGGAACACGCTGGCGTCGGCGGCTTGGTACGTGGGCTCGCTGCGCACCGTGCTCACGGGCTGGGCAGGACCACTCCAGCTGGCGCAACCAGCCAGCACGGCGGCCGAGGCCACCGCAGCAAGGGAGGTCAAACGCCGCATCATTTGTTCACCACCTTCATGTTGACCGCACGGTAGGCTTCGTTCTTGGCGAACTGGCCAACGGTGGCATTGTCAACATAGTAAACATTGGACTTGCGTGCCACATACTGGCCCTGGCGCAGCACCGTGGTGGTCAGCAGAACTTCGGAGTATGCAGGGGCGCCAGCGATGGTGGCGGCCTGGTAGTCGCTGCCGATGGTCGGGCTCACGCCGGCAATGACCTGGCCGTTGTCGCCTTCATAGGCCCAGTTGCCCGCTTGCTGCAGGTTGTGGTGCACGACCTTGGCGTCATAGCTCACTTCGAGCTGCTGGCCGGGGGTGTTATAGACCGATGCGCCATGCTGCACCAGCTTGGTCACGACCAGGTCGTGGAACACGCTGTCAAAGGCACTGGCGTTCTGTGGCAGGGCCACATACAAAGGCGTCTTGGCGTTCAGACCATTGCGCTCCAAGGTGGCCAAGGTGTCAGCCACCACTTCGCTGGCCATCAGATCCCAGTGGCCCGCTGCGCGCACCTTCATCTGGGTTGGTTGCGCATAGTTGGCGCCGTATGGAACAGGTGCCTCTACCGCGCAACCCGTCAACGCGAGTACGGCACTTGCCAGCGCCGCAGCTCCGATGGTCTTTTTCAAAGCCATGTTTCCCTCCTCGGAATTAGATAGCCGACGGGCCAACACCCGCCCAGGCTTGCATCCATTGTTGTAGATGTGGTGGTATCAAGACAAGAGAAACGATCCAAAGTGCGAGCACAGTCCTGCATTTTGTTGTTTTTGCTCACACTTTGGAACGGTCACCTGTCCGGTGAAGATGCTCAGGCTGCAGCGCGTTTTTGCAGAATTTCAAAGGCGGGCAAGGTCTTGCCTTCCAATACTTCCAAAAAGGCACCGCCGCCAGTGGAGATATAACCAATCTTGTCTTCAATGCCGTACTTGGCAATGGCGGCCAAGGTGTCGCCGCCACCGGCAATGCTGAAAGCGGGCGACTGGGCAATGGCCTTTGCCAGGGTTTCGGTGCCATGCGCAAACGCATCGAACTCGAACACGCCCACGGGGCCGTTCCAGACGATGGTGCCGGCCTTCTTGAGCTGCTCGGCCAGGCGGGCGGCCGTCTCGGGGCCGATGTCCAGGATCAGGTCGTCATCGGCCACCTCGGTGGCGCGTTTGACGGTGGCTACGGCATCGGCCGCAAAGGTCTTGGCAACCACCACATCGGTCGGAATCGGCACATCGGCGCCGCGTGCCGCCATGGAATCGATCACGGCCTTGGCCTGGTCCACCAGATCGGCCTCGGCCAGCGATTTGCCGATGTTCAGGCCCGCCGCCAGCATGAAGGTGTTGGCAATGCCGCCGCCCACGATCAGTTGGTCCACCTTGCTGGACAGCGACTGCAGAATAGTCAGCTTGGTCGACACCTTGGAGCCCGCCACGATGGCCACCAGCGGTCGCGCAGGCGCAGCCAGGGCCTTGGTGATGGCATCGATCTCGGCCGACAGCAGCGGGCCGGCGCAGGCGATCTTGGCGTACTCGGCAATGCCGTAGGTCGTGCCTTCGGCGCGGTGGGCCGTACCAAAGGCATCATTCACATAGATGTCGCAGAGCTGCGCCAGCTTTTGCGCCAGCGCAGGCAGGTTTTTCTTCTCGCCCACATTGCTGCGGCAGTTCTCCAGCATCACGACCTGGCCGGGGGCCACGTTGACGCCATCGACCCAGTTGGCGATCAGCGGAACCTCGCGGCCCAGCAACTGGGCCAGGCGCTGCGCCACCGGGGCGAGCGAGTCTTCAGGCTTGAACGCGCCTTCGGTCGGGCGGCCCAGGTGGCTGGTCACCATCACGGCGGCACCGGCCTTGAGCGCCATCTCGATGGCCGGGACCGAGGCACGCACGCGCGTGTCTTCAGTGATCTCGCCCGCGTCGTTGAGCGGCACATTCAGGTCAGAGCGGATAAAAACGCGTTGGCCTTGCACCTTGCCTTGGGCACACAGGTCGGAGAAACGAAGGATGTTCATGGGAATGGCTACCAAAGAGTCTAGAAACTGGGGCACAGGCCGGACAAGCGGCCGAGCATGGCCGCCATTGTAGAGGCCTGCCCGGCCTCTCCCCAGCTGCCCGCAGCACCCCGGTCCCGCAAGGCACAGGCCTTGCTTACCAGCCCAAGCCGATATGCAAAGGCAGGTAGACCGCCATGCCGACCACAATCGTGCCCAGAATGCCGCGCTTCTTGAAGTAATAGATGGTCGCGCAGATCACCGCCGGGATGCGGGCATCGAGCAAAGTGTCCGTCAGCTCGCCCTTGACCATCAAGAGTTCGGGCGCAATGACGGCCATCAGCGCTGCCAGTGGCGCGTATTTGAGCCCGCGCTTGAGCCAGTCGGGCAAGGGCAGCTCGTTCTTCGGAATCATGAAAAACGCACGGGTGACCACGGTGATGATGGTCAGGCCCACGATGGCTGTCAGCTGGTAGAGCAGATCCCAATCATCCGGGCTCATCGCACATGCTCCTCACGCACAGGCACGGCCGTGGTGCCATCGTCGGGCTGCTCGGGCCCGGGCGATGGCAGGGGTTTGTTCTTGGCCACGACCACGATCTTGGGCTTGCGGCCGCGCTGGTCCACCGCCTCGACCAACAGACCGATAGTCACCGCACAGGCAATCGCCACCAGGATATTGAGCTTGAGCGGAATGCCATAGGCCGCAATGGCAGCGGTGGCGGCCACCAGGGCCGCGACCTTGGTGGCGCGGTCGATCAGCATCGAGTACAGCACGCCCAAAAGCGCCAGCACGCCGGCAAAACCCAGGCCCCACTCCAGCGGCACCACATTGGCCAGCAAGATGCCGGCAATCGAGAAGCCCTGCCAGGTAATGAAGTTGAGCGACGACGCGCCCCAGAAGTAGTACACCTGCTGGGGCTTGGCCACTGGCGCGGTGTAGCGGCGCATAAAGGCGACAAAGATCACATCGCCACTGAAGTAGCCAATGCACAGCCGGTGCCACAGCGGCAGGTGCGCAAAATAGCTGCGCCACATGCTCGACAAGATGACAAAGCGCAGGTTCACGCAGGCGGCGGTGAACCAGACCACCCACATGGGCGAGCCCATCGCCATCAGCGGCAGCACCGCCAATTGGGCGCTGCCCGCATACACCACCAACGACATAAAGATGGCCATGGGCGCAGAGATGCCCGCCTTGACCATCGCCACGCCGGTGACCAGGGCCCAGGCCGCAATGCCCACGGCCGTGCCCGACATGTCGATCACGCCGGCACGGAAACTGGGGTGGTCGATGGCGCGGCGCCGGTGGTGCAGGCTCATGGCGCCGCCACGGACTGCCTGTCGTCACCCAAGATCTGGCCGGGCTGCAGCGCATGGCCACGCAAAAAATCTGCGGCTTGCAGACGCTTGCCACCAGGCCGCTGCAGCTCGGTGATGCGCAAGGCACCCTCACCGCAGGCCACCACAATGCCTTGGCCATCGGCGGCCAGAATCTGGCCGGGGACGGCATCGACCGGCGATGGCCGCTCAGGCTGCGCAGCCCAAATCTTGACCACCTCATCGCCGACCAGCGTAGAGGCTGCAGGGAAGGGGTTGAAGGCACGGACGCGGCGATCAATTTGCACCGCGCTGAGGGCCCAGTCGATCGCGCTTTCTGCCTTTTCGATCTTGTGGGCGTAGGTGATGCCTTCTGCCGGCTGCGGCGCGCGCTGCAAGCGGCCGTCGGCAGCCAAGGCCAGCGCCTGCACCAGCATGCGGCCACCCAGGTCGGCCAGCTTGTCGTGCAGGCTGGCGGTGGTGTCATCGGCCGCAATAGTCAGTGCTTCGACCAGGCACATATCGCCGGTATCCAGGCCGGCATCCATCTGCATGATGGTGACACCGGTCTGGGCGTCGCCCGCCTCGATCGAACGGTGGATAGGCGCAGCGCCACGCCAGCGCGGCAGCAGGCTGGCATGGATGTTGAGGCAGCCCTTGGCGGGTAAATCCAGCACCCATTGCGGCAGGATCAGGCCATAGGCGGCGACGACCATCACAGCGGGCTGGGCGGCCAGCAGGGCATCGCGGGCGGCGGCGGCTTCTTCCGGGTATTTGCCATCCAGGCGCAGGCTGCGCGGCTGGCTGACGGCAATGCCGTGCGCCAGCGCGCATTGCTTGACGGGCGAGGCCTGCAGCTTCATGCCACGGCCGGCGGGCCGGTCTGGCTGGGTGAGCACCAGCGGCACCTCGTGACCGGCGGCCAGCAACTGCTCCAGGGCCACACGGGCAAATTCCGGCGTACCGGCGAAAACTACTTTCATGTCTTTTTTTGGGGTAAGGGGCACGCTGCGATCAGGCAGCGCAGACCGGCCGTCAATCGCGCTGGCGGGGCTCGGGCAAAGGCTCGTCCATGAACATCAGCTTTTGCACCACACCTTGCGGATCGACGTGCACATGCGCGAATCGCTTGATGCCATTGTCCCAGAACCGGTAGGTCCAAACCTGTCCCTTGAAGCTCCAGACGCTGGTGATTTCCATCGGCGGGCCAAAATCCTGCATCAGCTGCTGCACGCTGAACTGCCCCAGCGGGATGGCGCCAAAGTTCTCGGCCGTCAGCACCTGGGTGGTGGTCTGCAACTGGCCATCGGCGCCAAAGCGCAGCTGGTAGGCCTCGCGCCCCATGGGCTGGGTGGAGTAAAGCCAGCGCTCACCTCCGCCATCGAGCTTTTTCACCGCATAGGCGGGGCCTAGCTTGGCCTGCACTTCCTGCTGGCTGCTGCCGGGTTTGAATTGGGTGGGATAGGCACAGCCCGCCAAGGCCGCGCACAGCACGAACAGCACCAGCGCGCCCCACGCGCGGCCCGGCAGCCAGCTCCGTGAAGATCGCGTGCTGTGCATATCAGTCCTTGGCGTCGGCCAGTTCGCGCTTTTGCTGCTTGACCAGCTTGGACTTGATGCGGTTGCGCTTGAGCGGCGAGAGGTATTCGACAAACACCTTGCCCAGCAGGTGGTCCATCTCGTGCTGAATGCAGATGGCCAGCAGGCCTTCGGCGTCAATCTCGCGGCTGTTGCCGTTCTCATCGAGGGCCTTGATCTTGACCGCCACCGAGCGCTCTACGCCGTCATAAATACCGGGCACCGACAGACAGCCTTCATCGCCCACCTGCTTTTCATCGCTGGCCCAGAGGATTTCCGGGTTGATGATGGTCAGGGGCTGGTCGCGCTCTTCAGAAACATCAATCACCACCACGCGCTCATGCACATCGATCTGCGTGGCTGCCAGGCCAATACCGCTGGCGTCGTACATGGTGGCCAGCATGTCCTGGACCAAGGTGCGGATGCGGTCATCGACAACAGCCACGGGCTTGGCGACCTTGTGCAGACGGGGATCGGGGTAGCAGAGAATCGGGAGGATAGACATAGTTTTCGCGGGTGAATGTCGTTATTTTCGCCACTTTTGCCCATCAATGCCCAGATGGCTTGCAATAATCATTGATCGATCAAGGGCTTGGCCCGAGAATCAGAGGCAATTACAAACATTGACAGTAGGCCCACTGTGGCCTGCGAGCGACTGAGAGGGAGTCACCCGGCCATGCGAGCATCCACCACGCCCCTGTTCCACCATCTGCGCAGCAGCGCCATTGCAGCGGCCTGCATGGCTTGCGCTGGCATGAGTGCCTGGGCCGCGACCCCGGCCGCGCAGTTGCCGGTAACAGCGCAGCAACGCACAACGGCCCAGCAAGTGGCCGCACAGGGCATCCCCGAGGCCGAACTGGCCGCCAACGCTCCCGATACCTATGTCGTCAAGCGCGGCGACACGCTCTGGGACATCTCCCGCGTCTACCTGCAGCAGCCCTGGCGCTGGCCCGCGCTGTGGGGCATGAACCTGCAGAGCATTGCCAACCCCCATCTGATCTATCCCGGCCAGACCCTGTACCTGGAGCGCCGCAATGGCATGGCGCGCCTGGTCACTTCGCGCTCGGGCGAGGACGAAGTCATCCGCATTTCGCCGCGCGTGCGCAGCCAAAGTCTCTCGGGCACGGCACTGCCCGCCGTCAACCAGCGCCTGATTGAGGCCTTCCTGGTCGAGCCCGAGGTGCTGGCCGAGGGTGAGAACGACAAAGCGCCCCGCCTGGTCGGTGCCGCCCAGGAGCGCGCCCTGCTGTCGCCCGGCGACCGCGTCTATGGCCGCTCGGGCGACCAGTCGCTGGAGATGGGACAAGAGCGCCAGTACTACCGCGTGTTCCGCAATGCCGTGCCGATGGTCGACCCGGAAACGAAGGCCATCCTGGGCTATGAGGCCCAGTACCTGGGCAAGGTACAGCTGGTGGCCAGCGAGCGCCAGGAGACGACCCTGGATGCCAAGGGCCGGGCGCACACCGATCCCGTGCCCGCCTCGCTCGACATCACCGCCGTCAAGGAAGAGATCCGCATTGGCGACAAGCTGCTGCCGATGCCGCGCGTCAATGTCACCAGCTATGTGCCGCATGCGCCCGACGAGCACCTGCAAGGCAGTGTGCTGTCCATCTACGGCAGCAACAGCGTGGCCTATGCGTCGCGCAACAGCGTGATTGCGATCAATCGCGGCCAGGCTGATGGTGTGGAGCTGGGCCATGTGTTCCGCCTGATGACACGCGGCGCACGCATCAAGGACAAGACCGACAGCGACCAGACCGTCATCAAGCTGCCCAACGAGGCCAATGGCCTGGCCATGGTCTTCCGCACTTTTGACAAAGTGTCCTATGCGCTAATCCTGGAGGCCAAGGAAGGGGTGAAAGTGGGCGATGCCCTCATCTCCCCGGACTACCGCCAATAACCCGGCACCCGGAAAAGCGGCTCTTGCCCATGACCGAACAAGAGCTGCATGACTGGATTCGACTGACCGCCACGCCCGGATTGGGCAATACCGCCATTCGGCGGCTGCTGGCGCGCTTTGGTTTGCCCGGTGCGGTGCTGGCCCAAACCAGCGCCCAGCTCGAAAGCTGCATCAGCGCCGCGCAGGCCCAGGCCTTGCTCCACCCCGGCGAGGCCTTGCGCAGCCTGCAAACGGCCACCTGGGCCTGGCTGAACTCCGCACCGGCGCCGCTCAAGCGGCAGGTGCTGGTGTTGGGCGACCCGGATTACCCGCCCGCCTTGCTGGAAACCGCCGATCCGCCGGCCCTCCTCTACATCACCGGCCACGCCCGCTGGCTGGACAACCCCCAGCAGCGCCTGGCCTGGCCCAGCAAGGCACTGGCCATGGTCGGCAGCCGCAACCCCACACCCCAGGGCGCACAAAATGCCCGGGCCTTTGCACAAACCCTGGTGCGCCAGGGCGTGACCGTTGTCTCGGGCCTGGCCCTGGGCATCGATGCCGCCGCCCATGCCGGCGCGCTGGAGGCGGCGACAGGCCAACAGCCCGCCACCATCGCCGTGATCGGCACCGGCATCGACCGGGTCTACCCCCGGGCCAACCACGCGCTGGCCGCACAGATCGCCGAGCAGGGCTGGATCGTCAGCGAATACCACCTGGGCACGCCCCCGCTGGCGCAGAACTTCCCCAAACGCAACCGCTTGATCGCCGGCCTGGCCAGCGGCACCTTGGTGGTCGAAGCCGCTACCGCATCCGGCTCGCTGGTGACCGCACGTCTGGCCAGCGAACAGGGGCGCGAGGTGTTTGCGATTCCTGGCTCCATCCACGCGCCGCAAAGCAAAGGCTGCCACGCGCTGATCCGCCAAGGCGCCAAGCTGGTGGAATCGGTGGAAGATATTTTGGAAGAGCTGCCAGCACTGGGGCTTGCCACACCCCCACAGCCAGCAGTGACGACAGCGGAGACACCGCCCGGCAGCACCGAAAAAGAAGACGCGGGCCTGCTGCAGGCGCTGGGTTTTGATCCCGTTGATCTGGATACGCTGTGCAACCGCACCGGCATCGATATCGCCAGCCTGCAAATCCAGCTGCTGGAACTGGAGCTTACAGGCCAGGTAGCGCGCCTGCCCGGTGGGCTGTTTCAGCGCTTGGCGGCCAGCTAAATCCGACAGCCCCTACTGCAAAAGCCGCTCGGGGTTGGCCTCAATCTTGGCCAGCGCATCGCGCGCGGCGCGGGCCGTGATGCCTTCGGCATCGCGCGGCAGCAGCAGGCCGGCCTGCAGGTAGTGGCCCATGCGCCGCATCTGGAACAAAAAGCAAGAGCCGCTGAGTGCCGCAAACAAATGCAGCTGCCTGTGTTGGCTGTGCCAGACATACTGCACCTGCAGCGGGCTGGCATTGTGGTCCAGCAGGAACCAGTTGCCCAGCGACAGGTTCTTGGCCCACTCCAACACCTCGGGCTGCACCAGCGCACCATCATCGGCGATAACCTGGATATGGCTGGTGTCGATGCCCAGCATCAGCTCGATGCTCTCGGCGCTGAGCGGGTATTCCTCGGTCACCACCTCGTCGAGGGCATCTTCCAGATGTGCCAGACGCTCGGCCAGTGCGACGATGTGCTCTTGCGGAATCTCGTTGGTCTTGGCCAGAAAGGCCTCGGCCACGATGTCCATCAGGCTCTTGATCATCTCGTCCTGGCGCTCGCCCACGGTGTTGGACAAGGTCAGGCCCTGGCGCAAAACGGTTTGCAGCAGTGGCAGCTGGCGGATCACCTTGGCGCGCTCTTCCTTGCTGGGCTTGGCAGACGCGGACCAGACCAGGTCGAGCGCTGCCTTTTTGAATTTCTGCGTGTTCTCGTGCTCGGCACCAAAGCGGATGGCCGACATGGCCAGCACATCGGACCACTGCTTGAACAGGAACTCCCGCACATCACTGTCCACCGGCATCTCCAGCAGCATGTCGCGCAGCTGGATGGTGTACTGGATAGCCAGCGTTTCCTTTTGTTCGATCTGCTGGGCCAGGCTCACCAGCTCGCGCGCCGTGGCGGTCTGGCCGGTCAGGTTTTTCTCCAGGAATTTCTGGAACTCCTTGAGCACCAGCTGGAACACGCGGCTGCCCGTATCCGGGTACTGTTCGATGACCTGCACCACGCGCTTGACCTCGGACTCCAAGGTCGTGCCATTCAGTGCGGCAGACTCAAAACCCAGCACGCAAGCGCCCATGCGGTCAATCAACTGGCGCGCCGGGTGCTCGGTGTCGTTGAAGAAGGCCGGCTCAGCCAGCGCAACGCGCAGCACTGGCACCTGCAGGCGCGCAAACCAGATGCGGATGCCGGCGGGAATGCGGTCTTCATTCAGAATGCTCTGGAACATCAAGGCGATGATCTCGATGATCGCCTTTTCCTCATCGGACGAGGCCACGCTCTTGAGCGCCGAGGACTGCTGGCGCACTGCCAGCGCCACCGGTGCCACGATCTGCCCGGGGTCGAAATCGTCATCGGCCGGCGCGGTATGGAACCAGGCCGACTGGATCGCCGTAGGCGGAGATACCAAGGCATGCTGCAGAGCCGGTGATATCACATAACCGCCACCCTCACCCAGGGAGGCACGCACGGAGGTCGGACCCCCATTGGAGCGCCCGCCCGCAACGCCATGTAGAAAGCCGCGCAGCTGGGCTAGCACGCCCTGGCTTTTTTGCCGGGTGGCGCCCATCGCCACCCAACCGGGCGCGCCAGCGCCGCCTGCGGGCATCAAGCCCGAAGGCATGCTGACGGCACCCGAGGCTGCACCCGCTGCGGGCATGCCACCCATCTGATGGGCAGCACCGGCGGCAGCAGCCATAGCGGCGGCTGCGGGCGCATGGCGCTCACTCTCGGTGCGTTTGATGCGGTAGCTGCGCAGTTCGTCTTCCGTGGCGGCACCTTGCTCGTCGTAGAAGCGTCGCACCGCCGTGTAGCCGCTGATGCCCAGCTGCGCCAAGGCCTCCAGCAGCGGAGCCCACAACAGGTCCAATGTTTTGCGGCTGAGCCCGGCGCCTTCCCAGCCCTCAATCAGCTTGAGGCACCAGGTCTCCGGGCGAATGGCATCGGCGGGGCCCAGCTCCTGGTCTTCCAGAAACTGGGTCACACGGCGGACGCTGTCCAGCTCCAGCGCGACCAACTCCAACAGTTGCGCCGCCAGGCGCGATGCGATGATACGGCCCTCGATGGCCTCATTGCTGACCAGCTCAAAACTGGTGATCGTGGTCGTCGTGACCGGTTCGGGAATGGCCTCGCCGGCCAACAAACTCTGGCGCAGCAGCTTGTTGGTAGCGTCCAGCCAGGCCTGCTGCCGGCTGTCAAATTCGGCAACCGCAGCCGACAGCGCCACGTGCGAGCGCGCGGGATCGGTACTGGGCCTGGCCATGATCTGGAGCAGCTCGGCACGCAAGCGTGTTGCCACCCCAGGCAACCCCACACACAAGCCCCCGACAAATCTCAGCCGTGCTTCACGAGCCAGCTTTTTTTGCCAGGTGCGATGGTGCGAGGGTGCAACAGCCACAGAAATCCCATCCCTTTTATCGGTCTGCTTTATACCGAGGCCCCGGCATTGGGGTCATTCGGGTCCAGATCCTTCTGGGTCACCTTGACCAGGTCTTCCCGCTTGACACCCAGCCACATGGCAATGGCCGCGGCCACGAACACGGACGAGTAGATACCAAAAAGAATACCAATGGTCAGCGCCAACGCAAAGTAATGCAAGCTGGCACCGCCAAACAGGAACATCGACAGCACCATCGCCTCGGTGGAGGCATGGGTGATGATGGTCCGGCTCATCGTCGAGGTGATGGCGTGGTCGATCACTTCTGGCGTATCGAGCTTGCGAAACTTGCGGAAAGCCTCGCGGATCCGGTCAAAGATCACCACCGACTCGTTGACGGAGTACCCCAGCACGGCCAGCACCCCGGCCAGCACGGCCAGCGAGAACTCCCACTGGAAGAAGGCAAAAAAGCCCAGGATGATCACCACGTCATGCAAGTTGGCAACCGCTGCGGCCACGCCGAACTTCCATTCAAAGCGCACGGCCAAGTAGAGCACGATGCCCAGCACCACGGCGCCCAGCGCCATCAGGCCGCCGTGCACCAGCTCTTCACCCACCGACGGGCCGACGAACTCGCTGCGCAGCAAGCTGACCCCAGGGTCGGCAGCCTTGAGCGCACCCATGACCTTTTCACCCTGTTGGGCGGTGGTCACACCTTTTTCCAGCGGCAGGCGGATCATCACGCGGTCGGCGCTGCCAACGTTTTGCACGAGGATGTCCTGGTAGCCCAGCGATGCCACCTGCTCGCGGATCTTGCCCACGTCAGCGGGCTGCTCATAAGCCACCTGCATGACGGTACCGCCCGTGAACTCCACCGACAGGTGCAAACCACGCGTGGTCAGGAAAAAGACGGCCAAGACGAAGGTGATGACCGAAATCGCGTTGAGCACCAACGCGTATTTCATGAAGGGGATGTCTTTTTTGATACGGAAGAATTCCATGGTCTTCCTCCTTAACGTTTAGCGGATGCAACGGAGCGGTGGTCATCGCCCTCGGGCTTCCAGACCTGACCGATGGACACGCTCTTGAGCTTCTTGCGGCGGCCATACCAGAGGTTGACCAGGCCACGTGAGAAGAACACCGCCGAGAACATGCTCGTCAAAATACCAATGCAGTGCACCACCGCAAAGCCGCGCACCGGGCCGGAGCCAAAAGCCAGCAAGGCCAGGCCCACGATCAAGGTGGTGACGTTGGAGTCCAGAATGGTGTGCCAGGCATGCTCATAGCCGGCATGGATCGCCGTTTGCGGCGATGCACCGGCACGCAATTCCTCGCGCACCCGTTCATTGATCAGCACGTTGGAGTCAATGGCCACCCCGATGGCCAGCGCCATAGCGGCAATACCCGGCAAGGTGAGCGTGGCCTGCAGCATCGACAAGATGGCCAGCAGCAGCAGCACGTTCACCGCCAGCGCGATGGTCGAGACCACGCCGAAGATCATGTAGTAGATGCACATGAACACGGCAATCGCGATAAAGCCGCCGACGATGCTCTTGATACCGGCTTCGACGTTTTCTTTGCCCATGCTGGGGCCGATGGTGTATTCCTCGATGATTTCCATCGGCGCAGCCAGCGAGCCGGCGCGCAGCAGCAGCGAGGTATCGCTGGCTTCCTTGGTGCTCATGCTGCCGGAGATCTGCACCCGGCCGCCACCGATTTCGGAGCGAATCACCGGGGCGGTGACCACCTGGCCCTTGCCCTTTTCAAACAGCAAGATGGCCATGCGCTTGCCGATGTTCTCGCGCGTGACTTCCTTGAAGATGTTCGCGCCCTTGCCGTCCAGGGTCAGGTTCACGGTGGCTTCATGGGTCTGGCTGTCAAAGCCAGGCTGGGCGTCGTTGAGGTTCTCGCCGGTCAGGATGACCTGCTTTTTCACCACGATCGACTGGCCATGCGGGTCGCTGTACTTTTCAGAGCCAAAGGGCACCGGGCCGGAGCCTATTTCTGCGGCGCGCGCGTCCGAGCTTTCGTCGACCATGCGCACTTCCAGCGTTGCCGTGCGGCCCAGGATGTCCTTGGCCTGTGCCGGGTCCTGCACGCCGGGCAGCTGTACCACAATACGGTCAGAGCCTTGCTGCTGGATCACCGGCTCGGCCACGCCCAGCTCATTGATCCGGTTATGCAAGGTGGTGATGTTTTGCTTGAGCGCCTGCTCCTGCACGCTGCGCAGCGATTCAGGCTTGATGCTGGCGCGCACCACATAGGCGCCGCCGCCGGAGCTGACCACATTGGCTTGCAGGTCCGGCATGGTGTCCACAATCAGGTTGCGCACGGTCGTGGCCGTGGCCTCGTCTTGCAGGCGTACTTCCAGTGACTGGCCTTCGCGGTTCACACCGCCGTGGCGGATCTTTTTGTCGCGCAGCGCCAGACGCACATCGCTGGTCAGCGCCTCGGTGCGCTTGGTCAGCGCAGCCTGCATGTCCACCTGCAAGGTGAAGTGCACGCCACCGCGCAAGTCCAAGCCCAGGTACATGGGCTTGGCATGCAAGGCGGTGAGCCAGGCAGGCGAGCGCGAGATCAGGTTCAGCGCCACCACATAGGAGGGGTCGCTGCTGTCAGGGATCAGAACGCGCTCCAGCACGCCCTTGGCCTTGAGCTGTTCGTCTTCCTTGTCAAAGCGGGCGCGGATGGAACCGTTTTCCAGCGCGATGCTCAGCGGTTTGACATCGGCATCGGCCAGCGCCGTTTCCACACGCTGCTGCAATGCGGAATCGACCGTGACAGTGGCCTTGACCGAGGCAACCTGCACGGCAGGCGCCTCACCAAAAAAGTTGGGCAGGGTGTAAACAACCCCCACCAGAAGCGCGATCACAATGATCGCGTACTTCCAGACCGGATAACGGTTCATGATCGCGCTCTTACCTTACGCAAAATAGAAGGCGCAGCTACGCTGCGCCAATTGCTGATCCAACGAAGACTTACTTCAGCGTGCCCTTGGGCAGCACTTGCACCACAGCGCCGCGCTGCATTTGCACCACCACGCCCTGGGCCAGTTCCACTTGCAGGAACTGCTCGTCCAAACCAACCACGCGACCCACCAGGCCACCATTGGTCGCCACTTCGTCGCCCTTGGCCAGCGCATCGATCATGGCACGGGCTTCCTTTTGGCGCTTCATCTGGGGGCGAATCATCAGGAAATACAGCACCACAAACATCAGCACCAAAGGCAGCATGCTGGTCAGGGTAGAGGTCATGCCGCCGGAAGCAGCGGCCGCCGGTGCGGTCTGGGCAAAAGCAGAAGAGATAAACAAATGAAGCTCCCAACGTGGATGCAGGCCTTGCCGGGTTTTCCTAAACCAAGGCCCAAAGAGAAGCATTGTATGCGTGGCCCCTGGCAGACACGCAGCCAATACCTTGGATGCCTCTGGTTTTTCCGGTTGTTTTCATGGAATTAAGCAGCTTTCATGCCAGGGCATTGGTAGAAGCCACTATAGGCAATAAGTTCGATGGGCTGTTGTTTCCATTCCCAAATACCCGACTGGCAGATGCTGAATGGCGCACCATGACAATTTTGTCACGCCCCCAGGCGGAGGCTATGACAAAAAAGCCGCTTGGCACGGTGACCAAGCGGCTTGGAGCAATCGGCATTGCGCGCCCTGCAAGCGCAGCGCTGTCAGACCTGCGCGGCAGCTGGCACCGGGGCAGGCGCAGGGGATGCAGCCACAGCATCCGGCGTGCGCCAGCGCAGCATCAGCTGCTGCCACTTGCTGCGGGCCGCCTTCAGATGGCGCTCCTTGACATGGCCGTAGCCCCGGATGTCTTCGGGAATGCTGGCGATCTCGACCGCCAGCGCCAGGCGCTCAGTGCTGAGGCCCTGCAGCAGCTCATCGATGCAAGCGCGGTACTCCACGATCAGCGCGCGCTCGGTGCGACGCTCTTCAGTGCGGCCAAAGATATCGAAGCTACCGCCACGCAGGCCCTTGAGCCCGGCCATTACGCCAAAGGCCTTGCGCATCCAGCCGCCATAGGCCTGCTTGACCAGCTCGCCCTTGTCGTTGCGCTTGGCCGTGATGGGCGGCGCCAGGTGGTGCACGATCTTGTAGTCGCCCTCGAACATGCTGGCAATCTTCTCGCTGAACTCGGCCGTGGTGTGCAGGCGCGCCACCTCGTACTCGTCCTTGTAGGCCATCAGTTTGAAGAGGTACCGCGCCACCGCCTGCGACAGGCGGGTGCCGGTGCCCAGCTGGGCCTCAGCGGCATGCACCTTGTTCACAAAGGCCTGGTAGTCGGCCGCGTAGGCGCTGTCCTGGTAATCGATCAGGAAAGCCACGCGCTTGGCCAGCAGCTCTTGCAAGGATGGCTTTTTCACCAGCTGGATGACCTGCTGGGCCGCAAACATGGACTGCACCTGGGGCAGATTGGCCGCGCACTGGCGGCCCCATTCAAAGGCCGCCTTGTTGTTGTCCACCTGCACGCCGTTGAGCTCCATCGCACGCATCAGCGCCGCATGGGACAACGGCACCCGGCCCTTTTGCCAGGCATAGCCCAGGATCAACGGGTTGGTGTAGATGCTGTCGCCCAGCGCCTGGGTCGCAATGTGCTCGGCATCGAACATGCCCACGCCCTCTTGGCCCACGGCCGCCAGAATCGCCGATTCGCAGCCCGCCTCGGGGAACTGCCAGTCCGGGTTGTGCACAAAGGCCGCCGTAGGCGCGCCATGGGTGTTGAGCGCCACAAAGGTGCGGCCCTGCTGCATGGCAGCCAGGGTGGTCTTGTTGGCCGCCACAATGGGGTCGCAGCCAATGATCAGGTCGGCCTTGGCCGTGTCCACCTTGGTGGTGTAGATGGCATCGGGCGAATTGGCGATCTGGATATGGCTCCAGGTCGAGCCGCCCTTTTGCGCGAGACCTGCCGCATCCTGCGTGACCACGCCCTTGCCTTCCAGGTGGGCGGCCATGCCCAGCAGCGAGCCGATGGTGATCACACCAGTACCGCCGACGCCGGCCACCACAATGCCCCAGGCCTGGGTGGCCACGGGCAATACCGGATCGGGCAAGGCCGGCAGCTTGGCCATGTCGCCCTTTTTCTCCTTCTTGGCTTTTTTGAGCTGGCCGCCTTCAATGGTGACAAAGCTCGGGCAAAAGCCTTTGACGCAGGAGAAATCCTTGTTGCAGGTGCTTTGGTTGATCTTGCGCTTGCGGCCAAAATCGGTCTCCACCGGCTCGACCGACAGGCAGTTGGACTGCACCGAGCAGTCACCGCAGCCCTCGCAGACCGCCTCGTTGATGATGACGGTCTTGGCCGGCGTGGCCAGGGTGCCGCGTTTGCGGCGGCGGCGCTTTTCGGTCGCGCAGGTCTGGTCGTAGATGATGGCCGTCGTGCCCTTGAGCTCGCGGAACTCGCGCTGGATGCGGTCGAGTTCGTCGCGGTGGTGCACAGTCACACCGGCACCCAGTTGCACGCCGTCGTATTTTTCCGGCTCGTCGGTCACGATCACCAGCTTTTTGACCCCTTCGGACAACAGGCTGTTCATGATCTGCAGCACCGAATGGCCTTCGGGGCGCTCGCCCACACGTTGGCCGCCGGTCATGGCCACGGCATCGTTGTAGAGCACCTTGTAGGTGATGTTCACGCCCGAGGCAATGCTCTGGCGGATGGCCAGCAGACCGCTGTGGAAGTAGGTGCCATCACCCAGGTTCGAGAAAATATGCTGGTCGGTGGTGAAAGGTGCCTGGCCCACCCAGGTCACCCCTTCGCCGCCCATCTGCGTGAAGGTGCTGGTGTTGCGGTCGGGCATCCAGTTGACCATGTAGTGGCAGCCAATGCCGGCCACCGCGCGGCTGCCCTCGGGCACGCGGGTGCTGGTGTTGTGCGGGCAGCCGCTGCAAAACCAGGGCAGGCGATCCACCGATTCCTGCTTGCTGTCCTTCAGACCCTGCTCACGCGCGGCAATCACCTGCAGGCGTGCATCCATGCGGCGCACGATGTCATCGGGCACGCCCAGCTTCTTGAGGCGCTTGGCCAGTGCCTGGGCAATCAGCGCCGGGGTCAGGTCGGCCTTGGGGCGCAGCAGCCAGTGGTCGCTGGGGTTGGGCACCGACCACTCGCCGCCCGAATGGTCGCCATCGGTCTCGTCGAACTTGCCCAACACATGGGGGCGCACATCCGAGCGCCAGTTGTACAGCTCTTCCTTGAGCTGGTACTCGATCATCTGGCGCTTTTCCTCAACTACCAGAATCTCCTGCAGACCCATCGCAAAGTCGCGCGTGATGGAGGCTTCCAGCGGCCAGACCACGTTGACCTTGTGCAGGCGGATGCCCAGCTGGCGGCAGGTGTCGTCATCCAGACCCAGGTCGATCAGCGCTTGGCGCGTGTCATTGAAGGCCTTGCCACTGGCGATGATGCCAAAGCGGTCGTTGGGGGTGGAGATGACGTTGTAGTTGAGCTTGTTGGCGCGGATATAGGCCAGCGCCGCATACCACTTGTAGTCCATCAGGCGTGCTTCCTGCTCAAGCGGCGCATCGGGCCAGCGGATGTGCAGGCCGCCGGGCGGCATCACAAAGTCATCGGGGGTGATGATGTTCACCCGGTCTGGGTCCACCGATACGCTGGCCGACGATTCCACAATCTCCTGGATCGTCTTCATGCCCGACCAGACGCCGGAGAAACGGCTCAGCGCAAAGGCATGCAGGCCCATGTCCAGGATGTCCTGCACGCTGGAGGGAAAGAACACCGGCGAGCCCACGGCCTTGAAGATGTGGTCGCTCTGGTGCGCCGCCGTCGAGGACTTGCTGATGTGGTCGTCGCCGGCCAGCGCAATCACGCCGCCGTGCTTGGCGGTGCCCGCCATGTTGGCGTGCTTGAACACGTCCACGCTGCGGTCCACGCCCGGGCCCTTGCCGTACCAGATGCCAAAGACACCATCGAACTTCTTGCTCTGCGGGTACAAATCGAGCTGCTGCGTGCCCCAGACTGCCGTGGCGCCCAGCTCTTCGTTCACGCCGGGCTGGAACTCGATGTTGTTCTCTTTGAGGTGCTTTTTGGCCGCCCACAGCGCCTGGTCGTAGCCGCCCAGCGGCGAGCCACGGTAGCCGCTGATGAAGCCAGCGGTATTGAGGCCCTGCAAGGCATCACGCTGGCGCTGAAGCATGGGCAGGCGAACGAGGGCTTGCACCCCGCTCATGAAGGCACGGCCGTGGGCCAGTGCGTACTTATCTTCCAACGTTACCGTTTCCAGCGCTTTGCGGACGGACTCGGGGAGTGAGGCATTCATCGTCTTGTCTCCTGGGGGGAGCACCCGGTGGCCGCTTGTGGCAGGTCCGGGATTGTGGGGCGTTATAAGAATCTGGAACCAAGTCCAGCGGGCACGGCAAAACACCAGGCCCTTCATCGCTGCAGTGTATGACGGGCCGCGAGAATAAAGTATTCTTTTCCTTGCCGGGGTTTACCTAGTATTTGAAAGAATCTTGCTCAATAATGGCGATAAATGAACCAAATTGACAAATTCGACTGGGCCATACTCTACGAGCTGCAAAAAAACGCCCGTTTGACCAATGCCGAGCTGGCCCAGCGCGTGGGCCTGTCGGCCGCGCCCTGCTGGCGCCGGGTGCGTGCGCTCGAAGAGGCGGGCTACATCACCGGCTACCACGCCACGCTGGACCGCCATAAGCTCGGCCTGGGCGTGCTGGCCTTTGTCCGCGTCGATGCGGCGCAGAACACGGCTGACATCACACTGCGCATGGAAGAGTCGATCCGCCTGCTGCCCGAGGTCACCTCCTGCCACTACATCAGCGGCGCGGGCACTTTCGAGCTGCAGGTGGTCGCCAAGGATCTGGAGAGTTTCTCCAGCTTTATCCGCAATGTGCTGCTGCACCTGCCCAACGTGAAAGACGTACACACCACGTTTTCGCTGGGCGAGGTCAAATCCAGCAGCGCCTTGCCGCTGCCCATGACGGCCAACCCCAAGGGCACACCCTTGCGTTGACTGTTTTCCGCATTCAGCAGCCGCCATGCAAAAGGCCAGCCGCAAGGCTGGCCTTTTGCACGAAGCAGGCACAGATCAACGCTTGCCCATGCCCCGGGGCCAGAGCACCCACAGCCGGAGCGGCTGCTTGACCCGGCCGGCAAAGTCGCCCGCCTCATGGCCCCAGCCGGCAAAGTAGTCGGCGCGCACGGCGCCCAAAATGGCGCTGCCCGTATCCTGCGCCATTACCAGGCGGTTGAGCTGCACCGTGGGCCCGGTGGAAGACATCCAGACAGGGGTGCCGTAGGGAATGCTGCCCCGATCCACTGCAATCGAGCGGCCAGGCGTCAGCGGCACGCCCTGGGCGCCATTGGGGCCAAACTCGGCATCCAGCGGCGACAGCGGCTCCTCCTTGAAGAACACATAGCGCGGATTGCTCCACAGCAGCTCGTTGACACGGGCCGGATTGGCAGCAATCCAGGCCTTAATGCCCGGCCAGGTGGCATCGCGCACCAGGCCCTGGTCCAGCAGCCATTTGCCAATGCTTTTGTAGGGGTGGTCATTGGTGGCGGCATAGGCCACGCGAATCAAGCGCACCGAGCCATCGGCCTCCTGGATACGCACCCGGCCCGAGCCCTGGATGTGCAGCACCATCGCATCGACGGGGTCGTTGACCCAGGCAATCACCTTGTCCTGCAGTTCGGCCTGCACCTGGGGTGAGGTCTCGATCTGCTGGCGGCTGAACCAAGGCTTGCGCGTGCCCAGGCTGGCAGGCGACTTGTACAGCGGTATCGAATAGCCATTTCCCGGCTGGCGCGTGCCATCGAGCATGGGCTCGAAATAGCTGGTCAGCATGCCATCGGGGTTGCCATCGAGCGATTCCACGCGGTAGGGCTGGAAGCGCGACACCATCCAGGCGCGCTGCTCCTCGGTGGAGGCCAGGCTCATGCGGCGCACCTCGGAGCAGAACTGGGCAAAGGGCGCGGGCGGGCGGCCGCAGCTCTTGATCCAGGCGTTCCAGGCATCGGCCAGGTTGTCCTGCTCCAGGCCGGGCACCGACGACCAATGCACGGGCACCCAGCGGCTCTTGGCCTGCTGGATCGCCGGGGGCAGCGGCTCATTCGCATCGGGCGGCAACACCTCGATGCTGCCCGATACCGGTGGGCGCGTGGTCGGCGATGACGGTGCATCCAAAGGGACTTGGGTGGAACAGGCGGCCAGAATTCCTACAATCGCAGCCATCGACAGCATACGTAAGGAGCGGGCACCGATGGGACTGATATTGCTGGAAGCGCTATTGGCGTTGGTCATACTGGTGGCGATCGTCTGGTGGACGATGTTTGCCGGACGGAAAAAAGGGGAAATCGTAAGCAAAGATGAGCGGCCTCCTCGCGACTAGCTTGCGCAAAGCGTAGGACATGGCCGCTCATTGCCGTCATTTTTACCATTTTTGAACTTTGTCTCTGGTATTTGGCAGTTCTACTGCCCACAATTTGCATCCACGGCCTCCCATTTTTCAGGGAAGGCCCATGCACCAGAGGAGTTCAAGCATGCGTAAACAAATTCTAGTCTCTGCCGTTGCCAGCCTGGCCATTCTGAGCGGTTGCGCCAACATGTCCGACACCCAGCGCCAAACCGCCACCGGCGCGGGCGTGGGCGCCTTGGGCGGTGCCGCCGTGGGCGCCATTGCAGGCGGCCATGCCGGCTCGGGCGCGGTAATTGGTGCCGGTATCGGCGCGCTGGGCACCTACATCTGGTCGCAGCACATGCAAAAGCAAAAGCAGGAGATGGAGCAGGCCACCCAGGGCACCGGCGTGGTCGTGACCCAGACGCCGGACAACCAGCTCAAGCTCGACATCCCCAGCGACATCTCTTTCCAGACCAACCGCTCGGACATTCAGGGCAACTTCGCGCCGATCCTGGACCGCTTTGCCGACGGCCTGCGCAACAACCCCAACGCCCAAGTGCGCATCATTGGCCACACCGACAGCACCGGCAACGACGGCATCAACGACCCGCTGTCGCTCGCCCGTGCCGAAAGCGCCCGCAACTACCTGACGCAACGCGGCGTCAATGGCGCGCGCATCCAGGTGCAGGGCATGGGCTCGCGCCAGCCTGTGGCCACCAACGACACCCCCGCCGGCCGCGCGCACAACCGCCGCGTCGAGATCTTTGTGGGTGAAGTGCAGCCAGGCCGCTAAAACCCGCTTGTCCTGAATGCACCAGGGCGCCCCGTCAAAGGGCGCCCTTTTTGGTAGCAGCGCTGTGCTATTTATGCCAGATCGCGCAGCAGGTTGGCCAGCTCGACCGCCGATTTCACCTGCATCTTGTCAAACACCCGGGCGCGGTGCACTTCGACCGTCCGCACACTGATCGTCAGCTCATCGGCAATCAGTTTGTTGGGCAGGCCATCGATCACCAGGCGCATCACCGCCTGCTCCCGGTCGGTCAGCTCGGCCACGCGCTCGCGCACGCCTTGCTGCGATCGCAGGGTTGCCAGGTAGTCGCTCGATGCCTGCAGCGCGTGCTCGATGCGGTCGACCAGCACATTGTCGGAAAACGGCTTTTCGCAAAAGTCAAAGGCACCGCGTTTGACGGTGGCGACGGCGGTGGGCACATCGGCATGGCCCGTCAAAAAAATCACCGGCAAGGCGGCAATCGCGTCCATCTCGACCAGGCGGTCAAACAGCGCCAGCCCACTCATGCCGGGCATGCGCACATCCAGCAGTGCGCAGGCCGGGTCCACCTGGGGCGGGCGGCTGCGCAGCATGGCTTCAAAAGCCTCGGCCGATGCAAAGCCCTCGCTCAGCAGGCGGCGCGAGCGCAGCAGCCAGGCCAGGGCATCGCGCACCTCGGCATCATCATCGACGATATACACGGTCGCATTCACTAGCGGCTGCATCTCTGAACTTTCAATCGTTGCGCCAGGTTGGCAGGGTAAAACTGAAGACGGTCCCGCGCGGTTGGTGGGGCTGGTAGCGCAAATGGCTGCCATGCTGCTCCACCACGGTGCGGCACAGGCTCAGGCCCAGGCCCATGCCCTCGTCCTTGGTGGTAAAGAACGGGGTGTAGAGGCGCGCCGCCACCTCCTCGGAGATGCCCTCGCCCACATCGGCCACCACAAACTCCACCCAGGCCCGGCCATGCTCACTGGGCGCCAGCCGCACCTGCATCTGCAGCACCCGCTGGTGCGTGCCGCCATAGTCCATGGCCTGCATGCCGTTGCGGCTGAGGTTGAGCAGCACCTGCTCGACCATGGTCCGGTCACAAAACACCGCCGGCAAGCCAGGCGCCACCTCAGTGGCCACATCCACGTAGAGTTTACGCGCCTGCAGCCGCACCAGCGGCAATACCGCATCCATCAGCTCGCTGGCCTGCACAAACTCGCGCGCCTGCGCCCGGCGGCGCACAAAGCCATGCACGCTTTTGATGACCTTGCCAGCGCGCTCGGCCTGGAACGCCATGCGCTGCACCGCCATGCGCACATCGGGCAGGTGCTGCTGCACCTCGCTGGCAGAAGCATCCTCGGGCAGCAGGTTCATGATGCCGGCCGCATAGCTGGAGATGGCCGCCAGGGGCTGGTTCAATTCGTGGCTGAGCAGGGAGGCCATCTCGCCCACCGTCGCCAGGCGCGCGGTGGCCTGCAGGCGTTCTTGCGATGCACGCGAGAGCTCTTCAACCCGGCGCTGCTCGCTCATGTCGACAAAGGCACTCATCCAGCCGGTGTGCAGGCCGGCCGCATTGATCAGCGGCGCCTCGAAAATCAGCACCGGAAAGCGCCGACCATCCTTGTGCATGAACGTGGAGTCATAGCCTTCGCGCGGCGGCGGCAGCTGGCCCGACAGGCGGATGCGCTGGCGGCGCGCGTATTCGGGTGCCATCTCTGGCGGCCAGTAGGGCGTGGCCTTGCTCGGGTCCAGAATCTCTTCGGCAGAAAAGCCCACCATCTCGCAAAACGCCGGGTTCACATAGGTGGCCTGGCCATGGAGATCGCGCGCGCGCAGCCCCGTCACCAGCGAATCCTCCATCGCCTTGCGAAAGGCCAGCGCATCACCCAGGTCGCGCTCGGCCTTCAAGCGGCGGCGGTTGTCACGCACCAGCACCACCAGCACGGTGATCAGCGCAATCGACATGCCGGTCACCAAGGCTGTGAGCACATTCGGGAACACATTGGGCGCCGCATGCCAGCTGTCCACCCGCAGCATCAGCGCCACACCGGGCAGATCGAGCAGCTGGTTGGAGGTAAACACCCGCGTGCCGCGCCGGGGCGTGCTGACAATGGCCAAGCGCGTGCCATCGGTCTCGGTGAAGGACAGCTCGTGGTTGCGGCGCAGGCTCTCGTTGACCAGGTCCGACAGCACGTTCTGCAGGATGTAGGTGGCCACGGCAAAGCCGTGCAGCTGGTTGCCGGTGATCACCGGCACACAGAGCTCGAGCAGCTCCAGCCCCGTGCCATTGCCCTGCGACAAGAAATAGCTGCCCGCATACGAGGCCATACCCGAGTTGCGGGCGCGCAGGCAGGCGGTATTGCTCTCGGTGTTCATGCCCGTGCGGTCAATCGCAGACCACTGCAGGCTCAAATAGGGCGACTCCTCACTGGCCTCGATCTGCTGCTGCGGATTGCGCCACTCGATATGGGCCAGGTCCCGCTGGTTGCGCAAGATGGTGGCCGCCGCTGACTGCCAGCCCATGGCATCGCTGTCATAGCGCGGCATGCTGCGCAGGCGGTTGACGTTGTCGTTGAACAGGCTGCGGATGTCGCTGACGGCATCCATGGCCTCGCGGTCCAGGCGCTGCTGCACCTCGGATATCTCATAGCGACCCGCCAGCCAGACCTGGGTGACCAAGGTGCCCGCCACCAGCAGCACCAGGGCCGACCACAGTGACCAGCGCCGCCAGCTCTGGTGCCAGTGCTGCGCCAGCGAGCGCGCCCACTGCGCCGTCAGCATACGCGGTGCTGCAAGGCCGGCAGCTGCTGGCGCCAGTGCTGCAGCTGCGCCCAGTCCAGATCGGCCAGCACCACGCCGGGCTCGCTGGCCTGCAGCGCCATCACCTCGCCCCAGGGGTTGATGGCCATGCTGTGGCCCCAGGTGCGGCGGCCGTTCTCATGCACCCCGCCTTGGGCAGCGGCCAGCACATAGGCCAGGTTCTCCACCGCCCTGGCGCGCAGCAGCAGCTCCCAGTGGGCTTGGCCGGTCGTGTAGGTAAAGGCGCTGGGCACCAGCATCAGCTGCGCGCCCGCCTGCGCATGCAGCCGGTACAACTCAGGAAAGCGCAGGTCGTAGCACACACTCAAGCCAATGCGCCAGCTCTGGCCATCGCGGCTGGGCAGGTCAAAGTGAACCGGTTCATGGCCAGGCGCGATGACGCGGTGCTCGTCATAGGCCTCGCGCTCATTGGCATAGCAAAACAGGTGGATCTTGTCGTAGCGTGCCACGCAGTCGCCCTGGGGGTTGAACACGCAGCTGCTGTTGTAGACATGCGCGGCATCGGGCCCCTGCAAAGGCAGGGTGCCGCCCACAATCCACAGGCCCAGGCTGCGGGCGCTCTCGGCCAGAAACTGCTGCATGGGGCCATCGCCAAAAGGCTCGGCCAGCGCCAGCTTGTCGGTGTCGCGCTGGCCCATCAGGCAGAAGTACTCGGGCAGCACGGCCAGCTCCGCCCCCAGGCCCGCCGCCTGCTGCAGCAGTTGCCAGGCCTGCGCACGGTTGTGCTCCCAGTGCGTGCTGGTCACCATTTGAAGAGCGGCTACTTTCATCGATGCATCCTGCAAGAGTCTGGCGGCTATTATCCGCAAGCGCTGGCCGGGCGTGGCGCTTGCGGATATCAACGGTGACTCAGGGCCTGGGACAATCCATCAATGGGGTGTGCCGACGGCGTTGGGGTCAGCCTCCTGCCTGCGATGGAGACGTTTGACTTCGGGCTCCGACCAGGAGCCGCTGACCTCAAACTCCTGGGTCACCGCCTGGGTCAGCGGCCCTTTGAACAAGGCCTGCGCCAGGAAAGTGCCAATGCCGATGACCGGGTTGATGGCCGTGGTCACCAGCGCCATGGTTGTGGTGTTCAGCTCGGGGATGACGACCACATGCAGGTCCTGGGTCTCGTCGCGCAGGTTGGCATGCCCTTCGAGCAGCACGGCCGCGGTCACGCCCTTCATCTGCAAATTGGTGGTCGAGGCCAGGCCATCGCTTACCAGCACGTCGCCGCGCACAAAGTCAAAGCCAAAGCCCGCGCTGAACACATCCTTGAAATCCAGTGTCAGCCGGCGCGGCAGCGCCTGCAGATTGAGCACGCCCAGCAGCTTGGCAGCGCCCGGCTCCACTTTCAGGAACTGGCCTTGGCCGACATCGACATGCAGCTTGCCGTCCATGCTGGTGTAGTCGGGGCTGACGGGGCTGCCCGTCCAGCCGATGCGGCCCTGCAGCGCACCCTTGCCCTGGCGCACCACGCCGGCCATGCCCAGGCGGGCGAGCAAGGCGCCGGTGTCTTTCAGATCCAGCCGCATCTCCAGCTCGGTGCGGCGCCCGCCTGTGCTGCTGCGCTTGGCGCCCCAGTCACCACTGGCCTGCAGGCTGGCCGCATCGTTGGACAGCACCATGTTCTTCAGATGCCACCAGGAGCTGTCTGCCTGGCGCTGGTTGACCGCCTGCAACTCCAGCCTTCCCACCGAATGCTGGCGCCAGCGCAGGTCCTCCACCACCACATCCAGGGCCGGCAGCTGGCCGGGCTCCTGGCCGGACGGCTCCTCGTTGCCGGCCGCGGGTTTGCTGTCACTGCCCCCTTCCTGGCCCACGCGCAGCTGGCTCAGCCGGGCGCGGATGGTGCCCGGCCCCTTGGCCTCTTGCACGTAGTCCAGCTGGCCATCGAGCAGACTGGAGCTGACCTGGCTGCTCCAGCGCGGGCCCGTGCGCGAGCCGCTCAGATGCAGCTTTTGGATCTCCATGCCGCGCACCTGCACCGTGTCCAGGCGGATATCCCAGTGGTCGGGCAAAAACGCCGCATAGGGGTCGCCCGCTGCGGCCGGCGGTGCGGCGGCATCCGTGGTGCCTGCCCGGGCGGGCGCTGCCATGGTCTTGATGCGCTGGGCCAGCGCCTGCCATTGCTGCACATCCAGCTGCGGCAGCTGCACCTCGGCAATCACCCCCTTGGCTGGCAGGGTGAGCGCGCCCGCACCCAGGCGCAGGGCGCCACTCACGACCTTGTCCAGGGTGGCGTCATCGGGGCTGATGTCTCGCACATAGCGCAGCTGCAGGCGGCCGCCCACATCCAGCTGCATGTTCTGCCGCACCAGCGGCGTGGGTGCGCCTTCGGGCACGGTGCTGGCAAAGTGGGTCGGCCAGACTGCATCGGCAGCCTTGTTCAGCGGCGGCGGCAGGGCCAAGGCCATACCGTTCAGATCGCTGCGCACCTCCACCAGCGGCACGCCCTGGGCCATGCTGATGCGCAGCTGATACGCCGTCTGGCCCTGCGCCAGCTGGGCCAGCTGCACCACTGACCCCAGCTCCTTGGCCCGCAGCAGGCCATCTGCCGTGGCGACGCCTTGGGCGCGCACATCCACACGGGGCCCATGGTCGGCGCCAGCAGGCAGGCCGCTGACATCCATGCCACCCGAGAACTTGACCGCCCCGCCCAAGGCCTGGCCTTGCAGATCCTGCAGCACAAAGCCATGTTCGGAGAACTGCACCGCGCCCGTGACCTTGTCCACAATGGGCGAGTCCGCATGGAACTGGATGCGGTTGCCCGGCAGCAGCACCTTGCCGTCCACCTTGGCGTGCAGCATGTCATGCACGGGCAAGTCCAGCTTGAGCTGCAACTGGCTCTCGCCATCGGCCTGGGTCTGCGCCAAGGCGTGCTGCACCAGCGCATCAATGGCACTGCCGCGCACAGTGGTCAACATATCGGCCAGCGGCCCGTTGGCCTGCGCGTTGACGAGCACCCGCGTGTCATGGAAGTCTGGAATCTTGGCGCTGGTCTGGTCCACCACGATGCGCGTGTTGCCGTCCAGAATGCCCTTGGCCTTGTTGACCTGCATGCCATTGCCTTCAAATACCAGCTCGCCCGAGAGGCGGCTGAGCTCCGGCCAGGGCTTTTCGCCGGGGTGCAGGTGCGAGGCGGGCACATAGGCGTAGCGCACATCGCGCACCGGCGCCTTGATGCGGAACAGCCCGTGGCGCGAATCGGGGAAAGGCACTTCCCAGAGATCGCCATCGATCTCGAACTCCACATTGCTGGCCTGACCGGCCAGCACCGCGTCGCGCACATAGTGGCGCGCATCGGGTGGAATGTGCAGCGGCAAATAGCGGTGCACCTGGGTGCCGTCGGCGCGGTCGAGCGCGCCCTTGAGCTGCAGGATGCCGGGAAAGCGCGACTTGGAACCCGTCTTTTGCGGATCGGCTGTCTGCCAGGACCAGCGGGCATGGCCGGCCGCATGGGCATTGGCAAACTCCAGCCGCTCGGACTGCATCTGGATGTGTTCGCCCTGCACCGTCCACTGCAACTGGGTGCTGGCCGAGGTGATGGGCAGCATCGGCTCTTCAAACACCGTGGGCAGGTAGAGCGCGCCATCGGCAAAACGCAGTTTGGCCTGGCCCCCGCCGGCCCGCGCATCGATCGCCACATCCAGCCCCCGCAAGCCGATATGCGGCTGACCGGCGGCCAGCACCAGGCCGCCATGGCTGTCTCGCGCGGCATTGGCGCGCGGTGCAGCAGCGGGCATGCCCAAGGCCAGCTGGCCCACATCGGCCTTGACTTGCCAGTCCTGCAAGGTATCCATATCGCCCCGCCAATGGGCCGATGCGCTGCGGATCAGGCCGGCTGGCCGGTTGCTCTGCAGCCACTGGCGCGCGTTGTCCGGTATGGGCAGCAGGCGTGCCAGCTCGGCCAGGGAGGCGATATCGAGCGATTGCGCGCTGGCTTCCGTCTCGCTGGGCTGCGTGCCCCGGGCGTAGACATGGTTGATGCGCGCGCTGCCGCCGGGCCACTGCTGGCCGTTGGCCGATTCCACGGCCAGGTTTTCCGTCAGTACCCGAAAGCCGGTGTCGTCGGCCACGCCACCGATGCGGCCCTGCACCGAGCGCAGCAGCAGCACCGTGTCCTGCGCTGTTTTGTCATCCTGTGCCTCGCGGCGCACGCCCACATCGCGCAAGGCCACATCGGCCGTGCCGTTGCTGAGCTTGCCGCGCGTCACATCCAGCCACAGGCGCGCCGAGCCCTGGCCTTGCTGCAAGCGCACCGCCGGTGGCAGATAGGGGGCCATCGCAGCGGCGTTGAGCTTGAGCGCCTCCAGGTAAATCTGGCCGCTCCAGTGCTTCCAGCTGCCATCGTGCAGCGCCCACAGCGGCTGGTGCATGCGGCCGCGCAGCTCCAGCGCATCGCCCCAGTCCTCGGGCGGGCGCACCCGAAGCTGCCATTCATGGCGCAGACCCGGGTTGCGCAGCAGCAGCTGCACATCGCTGAAAGTGACGGGCGGCAGCCCGCGCAGTTGGTCGTCCCAGATGATGCTGCCACCTTGCAGCAGCACCTCGCGCTGGCGAAACAGCCAGTCACCGGCACCGCCACTGTCCTGGTCTTGGGATGTCGGTACCAGGACCCCGGCGATGCGGACGCTGCCATCCGCGGCGCGCTGCACGGTCAGCTGCGGGGCATCGATGACGATCTGCTCGGCGCGCAGCCGCAGCAGCGAAGGCACCGACAAGGCCACCTTGACCTGGTTGAGCGTCAGCCCTGGCGAGCCGTCAGCCTGCAGAACGTGCAGGCCCTGCACCGCAATGGCCGGCACCAGGCCGTTGTCGCCATCGGCCTGCAGCTGGTCGATGCGCACCGGCACCCCCAGCGCCCGCGATAGCCTAGATTCCACTTGCGGGCGAAAGTCATTGATACGGGGCACAATCCACCAATGCAGCGCCGCCACGGCACAGGCCAGCAGCAGCACCATGCCCAGCAATAAGCGCAATGACCATTGCATCAGCTTGGCAGCCAGCTTGAGCAGTCGGGGCGCGCGCACAGTCAATCGAGTCCAATCAGTAGGGGGAAAGCGAAATTATGACCCGCGGCAAGTAGCTCGCTCGCGTTGCATATGTGAGCATTTGAACAGGTCGGCCGCAGGACATTGTCGATAAAGCGCTATGGCAAATACGGATATCACCCCCCCGCAGGCCAGCCTGCCTCTTTCTGCACATTCCCGCTTCGTCCAGCGCCTGCACCGCCGCTACGATGATTTGCTGGGTCTGCTGCCCGATGGCCCGCCAACCCATGCCACCATGGCCCCCACGCTCGCGGCCCTGCTGGCCAAGGGCCATGCACTGGGCGCCGCGCTGCGCATACTGCGGCAACTGGTCATGGCGCGGCTGATCACGCTCGACTGCGACCATCAGGCCGATCTGCAGACCATCACCCAGGGCGTGACCGAGCTGGCCGAGCTGACCTTGGATGCCGCCTGCACCGCCGCCCGCGCCGAGTTGGACAGCCGCCACGGCGCGCCCCGCGATGCCGACGGCCAGCCGGTGCAGCTATGGATCATTGGCATGGGCAAGCTGGGCGCGCGTGAGCTCAATGTCTCCAGTGATATCGACCTGATCTATATCTATGAGCAAGAGGGCGAAACAGCGGGCCAGCCCGATGGCAGAGGCAAGCTCAGCAACCACGAATACTTCATCCGCGCCATCAAGCTGATCTACCAGCTGATTGGCGAGACCACCGAGCACGGCTTTGTGTTCCGCGTGGATCTGATGCTGCGCCCCCATGGCAACTCCGGCCCGGCTGCCATCTCGGTGGCGGCGCTGGAGGACTACCTGCAGACCCATGGCCGCGAATGGGAGCGCTTTGCCTGGCTCAAAAGCCGGATCGTGGCGCCGCTGGCCGATATCCGCAGCCCCAACGTGCAGGCGCTGCGCGGCGCGGTCTTGCCCTTTGTGTTCCGCCGCTACCTGGATTACGCCGTTTTCGATTCGCTGCGCAGCCTGCACCGCCAGATCCGCGAGCATGCCGCCAAGCGCAGTGCCGGCCACCCCGAGCGCGCCAATGACGTCAAGCTCTCGCGCGGCGGCATCCGCGAGATCGAGTTCATCGTGCAGTTGCTGCAAGTGGTGCGGGGCGGCCAGTTCCCCGAGCTGCGCTGCCGCGCCACTCTGGAGGCCCTGCCCCGCCTGGAGCGCGCCAGCCTGATGGCGCCCGAGACGGCGCAGGCCCTGGCTGATGCCTATATCTTTCTGCGTAAGGTGGAGCACCGCATCCAGTACCTGGACGACCAGCAAACCCATGTGCTGCCCACGCGCGATGACGACCTGCTGTGGATGGCGCAGACCCTGGGCTATGACAACGAATGCCAATTCCTGCACCAGCTCGATGCCCACCGCGAGCTGGTGGCGCAGGAGTTTGACAAGCTGCTGGGCGGCAACGAGGCCTGCAAAGGGGGCCAGTGCGGCGGCGCCAAAGGCGCAGCGGCCAGCGCGCCCGAGCTGGACAGCGTGCTGCCCCGCTTGCCCGAGGCGGTGCGCGAACGCGTGCTTCAGTGGCAGCGCAATCCCCGCTACAGCTACCTGAGCGATGCCGGCACGGGGCGCCTGGTGCTGCTGCTGCAGCGCACCGCACAGTGGCTGAGCCAGGGCCTGGTCAGCGAGATAGCCGCCGTGCGGCTGGCCGACTGGATGGAATCGCTGCTGCGCCGCGAAAGCTACCTGGCCATGCTCCAAGAGCGCCCAGCGGTGCACGAGAAACTGATGCACATGCTGGGTGCGGCCAAATGGCCGGCGCGTTACATGCTCCAGCACCCGGGCGTGATCGACGAGCTGGCCAGCGACGCGCTGATGCATGAGCGCTTCAACCCGCAAGAGTTCGAGGCCGACCTGGATCGGCGCCGCGCAGCCCTGCAATCGACGGCGGAGGACGACGACGAGAACCTGCTCAACCTGCTGCGCCGCGCCCAGCATGCCGAGACCTTCCGCACCCTGGCGCGCGATGTCGAGCAGCAAATCACCGTCGAGCAGGTGGCCGATGACCTATCGGCACTGGCTGACGCTGTGCTGCGCGTGACCACGCGCTGGTGCTGGAGCCGGCTCAAGAGCGCCCACCGCGCCGAGCCGCAGTTCGGCATCATCGGCTACGGCAAGCTGGGCGGCAAAGAGCTGGGCTATGGCAGTGATCTGGACATCGTCTTCGTGTTTGACGACGACGACGAGCGCGCGCCCGAGGTGTATTCCGCCTTTGTGCGCAAGCTCATCAGCTGGCTGACCGTCAAGACCGGCGAAGGCGACCTGTTCGAGATCGACACCGCCCTGCGCCCCAATGGCAGCTCCGGCCTGCTGGTGACCAGTTTTGACTCCTACGCCAACTACCAGCAGCAGCGCGGCAGCAATACCGCCTGGACCTGGGAGCACCAGGCCATGACGCGCTCGCGCTTTGTGCTGGGCAGCCCGAGCTTGGCCGCGCGCTTTGACGCGGTGCGCGAGGCGGTGATCACGGCCCCGCGCGATGCCGCGTCACTGCGCAGCGAAATCGCCACCATGCGAGAGCGTGTGCGCAGCGCCCATCCAGTGCCCGCAGGTCTGTTCGATGTCAAACACAGCGTGGGCGGCATGATGGATGTGGAATTCGTCGTGCAATACCTGGTCTTGCTGCATTCGGCTTGCAATCCTGCGCTGCGTCCCAACCTGGGAAACATCACGCTCTTGCGGCGTGCTGAAAGTGCAGGTTTGCTGCCCGCTGGCATGGGCGAGGAGGCGGCGAATGCCTACCGCGCGCTGCGCCGCGTGCAGCACGTTGCGCGCTTGAACGAGGCGCCCACCCAGGTGCCGGACACCGCTTTGCAGATCGAGCAACAGACCGTGCGAGCGCTGTGGGCGGCCGTGTTGCAAACCGGATGAAGGCCGCCGAAAGGCGAATGGAACTCGGGAATTAACAAGGGTTTATACTGTGTCACCACCCGTCGCTAGCATTCACTTACGCGTAAGGTCTCTCAGAACGATGTACTATCGACACATGAATGTCGATAAACTTAGTGAATGCTAACATAATGAGACAAATTATTTATTTGTTTACAATACATTTATGATGGTGGATGGAAACTAAAACCCGAGGCCTCACTCTTTGAAGAGGGTGGCGCTAGTAGGCGAAGTTTTCACCAAACCCTTTTCCTGTTGCGAAGTCTTTCAAGCCCTATTCGGCATGACTGCAAACCTGGAGTGCTTCTCCTCCCTCCCTCTCTATCATTCACTTCGGGACGCTTCGCAACTTTTTTTATACCCAGGCCCAGTCTCCATGACTGGGCCTTTTTTTGTGCGGTTTTTGTCGTCGCCGCTCGGGTTTGAGGCGGCTTGCCTTAGCCCTGGGGCTGCGTCACGGCAAAGCTGGGCCGGGCCTCCAGGCGCTCCAGCAGCTGGGCCAGATTGGGGTAGCGCGTGGCCCAGTCAAGATCGGGAAAGCGAAACTGCAGCCAGGCGAGGCAACAACCCACGGCGATATCGGCCAGGCTGATGTGCACGCCCGTGCCAGCGAAATAGGTTTTCTGGCCCAGGCCCAGGCTCATGGCCTCCAGCCCCGCACCAACTTTGTTCAGCTGACGCTCCACCCAGGCTGGGCTGCGCTGCTCTGCTGAACGACCCGCAAAAGCGTGCTCCATGCGCGCCAACACGGCAGCATCGAGCACGCCATCGGCCATGGCTTCCCAGCTGCGCACCTCGGCGCGCTCACGGCCCAGGCCGGGGATCAATTTACCGACGGGCGACAAGGTGTCCAGGTACTCAACGATCACCCGCGAATCGACCAGCACCGAGCCATCATCGAGCACCAGACAGGGCACCTTGCCCAGCGGGTTGACCGCCGCGATTGAGGCCTTGTCCTGCCAGACATCCAGCATCTCCAGACGGTAATCGAGTTTCTTCTCGGCCAATACCACACGCACCTTGCGCACATAGGGACTGGTCAGGCTTCCTAGCAATTTCATAGCAATAAAACCCATGCTTTCGGTGCTTACACTGGCCCAAGCCGCCCAAAGCCCGGGGTGGGCGCGTCGGCATCCTGGCGGTTGGCACCCTGAGATTGTAAATAGGCAAATCCAGACTGCCACCGCGGCAAACGGCCCGCTCCTACAATAGCGGCCCATGAGCCTGTCTTCCCTTACCGCCCTTTCTCCGCTGGATGGCCGTTACGCCTCCAAACTCGCCACCCTGCGCCCGATCATGAGCGAATACGGCTATATGCATCGCCGTGTCCAGGTGGAGATCACCTGGTTTATCGCCTTGTCCGATGCGGGCTTTGCCGAGTTTGCCCCCCTGTCGGAGGGCGCACGCAGCTACTTGCATGGTTTGGTCAGCCACTTCAGCGAAGCCGATGCCCAGGCCATCAAGGATATCGAAAAGACCACCAACCATGATGTCAAGGCGGTGGAGTACTGGATCAAGAGCAAGTTCGAGGCCCGCCCCGAGCTGCTCAAGGCCGCTGAATTTGTGCACTTTGCCTGCACCAGCGAAGACATCAACAACACCAGCCACGCGCTGCAGATTCGCGCTGGCCGCGACCAGGTGATCCTGCCGGGCCTGGACCGCGTGGTGCTCAAGCTGCGCGAGATGGCACACCAGTACGCCGCCGTGCCTATGCTCAGCCGCACCCATGGCCAGACCGCCAGCCCCACGACCGTGGGCAAGGAACTGGCCAACGTGGTGGTGCGCCTGCAAGCGGCGATGGACCGCATTGCCAACGTCAAGCTGCTGGCCAAGATGAACGGCGCCGTGGGCAACTACAACGCCCACCTGTCGGCCTGGCCCGAGTTTGACTGGGAAAGCTTCAGCAAGCACGTGGTGGAAAAGCACGAACCACAAGGCCTGGGCCTGACCTTCCAGCCCTACTCGATCCAGATCGAGCCGCATGACTACATGGCCGAGCTGTTTGACGGCATTGCCCGCGCCAACACCATCCTCATCGATCTGTCGCGCGACATCTGGGGCTATGTCTCGGTGGGCTACTTCAAGCAGCGCCTGAAGGCCGGTGAAATCGGCTCGTCGACGATGCCGCACAAGGTCAACCCGATCGACTTCGAAAACGCCGAAGGCAACCTGGGCCTGGCCAATGCGCTGCTGCGCCACCTGTCGGAAAAGCTGCCCATCAGCCGCTGGCAGCGCGACCTGACGGACTCCACCGTGCTGCGCAACATCGGCGTGGCCACCGGTTACGCCGCACTGGCCTACACCTCGCTGATGACCGGCCTGAACAAGCTGGAACTGAACGAAGAACGCCTGGCCGACGACCTGGACAACGCCTGGGAAGTGCTGGCCGAGCCGATCCAGACCGTCATGCGCCGCTATGGCGTGCAAGGCGCTTATGAGAAGCTCAAGGAAGTCACCCGTGGCAAGACCGTGCGCGCCGAGGACCTGCACCAGCTGATCCACAGCCTGGAGATCCCGCAGGCCGACAAGGACCGCCTGCTGGCCATGACCCCGGCCAGCTACATCGGCAAGGCGGCCGAGCTGGCCCAGCGCGTTTAAGCGATTGCTCCCCCAGAGGCCAGGTTCTCCTGGCCTCTTGCCTTCCCCCTCTCACCGCCCGGCAAACCGCATCACGTCTGCCGGGCGCGTCGGATTCACCCCCGAAGCCAAGGCTTCGTCACCAGACACTGCCCCATGGCTATCAAATCCACGATCTACAAAGCCAATCTGTCGATTGCCGATATCGACCACAACTACTACGCCGACCACAACCTGACCCTGGCACGCCACCCCAGCGAGACCGACGAGCGCATGATGGTGCGCCTGGTGGCGCTGGCCTTGAACGCGCACCAGCTGCAGGATCTGTGCAACGGCGACGGCACCTTGGGCTTTGGTGCCGGCCTGTCTGACCCGGATAACCCCGATGTGCACCTGACCGATTTCACCGGCGCCAAGCGCGTTTGGATCGAGGTGGGCCAGCCCGAAGAAAAGCCCATCACCAAGGCCTGCAACAAGTCGGACCACATGCTGGTGTACTGCTTCAACCACGCAGCAGAAATCTGGTGGAAGGGCCTGGAAGGCAAGCTGGCGCGGCAGGCCAAGCTCGAAGTGTTCCGCATTCCATCGGAGGTGTCGCAAGCGCTGGCTGATCTGGCCGAGCGCAGCATGCAGCTGCAAGCCACCATCCAGGAAGGCCAGCTGACCTTGTCCAGCGACAAGGGCACCGTCTTTGTAGAGCCTATTCGCTGGAAGTGATGCCGCCTGCGGAGCCTGCACGCTCCGCATAGCGGTTGAAGCGCCAGGCCGTGCCCTGCAGCGTGATGCGCCGCCATACCGCCCGCTTTTGCACCGGGCTATAGGCCAGCCAGTGCTGCACCTCTTCAAAACTGCGACCGCAGCCCTTGCAGACCGCATCGCCCTGGCTGGTGGAGCAAATGGCGATGCAGGGCGTGTCCGGCGTGGTCTCCCACCAGGCGAGCCAGGCTTGCATGGCCCGCTCGCCCATCTCCCGGGTATCGACTTCATCCCTGCACGCGTAGACCAGCTGTGCATAAACCTCGGCCAAGGCACGGACCTCGGGCGACAACGCCAGGCCATCACCACTGGGCGCGCGCTTGCGCCAGTGGTTGATGGCAGCTTCCAGATCGGTCAGGTGTATGCAGTCCATGGCAGCCAGAATGATAGACCCGGCGCATCCCAACCACCAAACCCGCAACCGCCTTCACTTGTGCACAGCTTGTTATCCACAGATGTGGGCAAGTGCACACACCAGGGAATACTCTGTGCAGTGGCCCGGTCTTTGTCACCCCAAACCGCCAGGTTTGTGTTCCAATACGCGCTGACGAAGGGGAGTAGCTCCCGTCGTTGCCTTGCCAGCGGCAAGCGCAGCGACATGTAATGCGTCGTCAGTACGAAGCCTCACGGCTTCCGGCGCGTTAGGTTCATGGCCCACATGATCTGAGCAAGACCTTTGAAAACCATGGTGCCGCACCACAGGTCTTTCGAAGCTACTGCCCGGCTGTTGGCTATTTTCCAGTGCCAACGCTGAACAACGTCGCCTCCCTGACTTGTAACGACACCCCACCGGATGGCCTGTGCATGGTGCATGGGCTGCCTTTTAAAAATTAGGTGCTTACATGGACTTGGATTTTCTGACGCACGCGCCCTTCTGGATCGCACTGGGCCAAATCATCATCATCGACATCCTGCTCGGCGGGGACAATGCGGTGGTGATTGCACTGGCCTGCCGCAAACTGCCCCCCGACCTGCGCCGCAAAGGCATTCTCTTCGGTACCGCCGGCGCGATTGTGCTGCGCGTCATCCTGATCGCGTTTGCGATGTTCCTGCTGGCCCTGCCCTTCCTGAAGTTTGTCGGCGCCATCTTGCTGTTCTGGATCGGCGTCAAGCTGCTGGTGCCTGAGGACGAAGACCACGGCAACATCCAAGGCAGCGACCGCCTGTTTGCCGCCATCAAGACCATCATCGTGGCCGACCTGGTCATGAGCGTGGACAACGTCATCGCCATTGCCGGCGCCGCACAGAACGCTGGTGAAGAACACCACATGCTGCTCATCATCCTGGGCCTGCTGATCTCGATCCCGATCATCGTCTGGGGCAGCCAGCTGGTCATCAAGCTGATGGAGCGCTTCCCCATGGTCATCACCGCCGGCGGCATGCTGCTGGGCTGGATTGCGGGTGGCATGCTGATCTCCGACCCCGTGTTTGCCAACCCCGACAAGTGGACCTGGATGTTCAAGATCGACCAGGGCAAAACCTTGCACTACGCAGCCGCGGCTGCAGGCGCACTGTTTGTGCTGGCCGTGGGTAAATGGCTGGCCAGCAAAAAAGGCAAGGAACTCCCTGCCCCCAACGTACACTAAGCCCATACCCGCCCTCTATCACCACCGCTGGCAGCCCCACGCTGCCAGCCCCACTTAGGCCACTTGGATGAACGTAAAAATAGTCTTTGTAGATGATGCCGCCTTTGCCCTGCAGCGCTTGAACGAGTGCGCAACCATCAACGACGAGCACTGGGTGCTGGTGGCTTGCGCCCCCAAGATCACCCGCAGGGCCAGCCGCTGGGGCAATCGCAGCACCCTCGAAAAGTGGCGCAACAAGTGGGCCAAAAACCTGTTTGAGGGCCTGATCCCGCAAAGCACGCAACTGCAGCGCGCCCGCGTCTCGACCCATATCTCGGAAGTCAGCGTTCAGCAAATGACCGCCCAACTGCATGCCGAGTACCCCCAGGCTGAAGTCCTCGACTGGCGCCGCCCCAAAGCCATCTCGGAGCCGCCATCGGCCGACTTTGTGCCCCGTCCAGCCAAGCTGGCAGGGTCGTTGTTGGGGATTTTGGGTGTTTGCTTTACGTTGGCGCTGGATTAAATCACTGCGCGTACGGCAAAAACTGCCACCACACCAAGCACCTTCGGGTGCTTTTTTCATGGCCATGCAGCCTTGCTGACCTTGCGGTTGACCTCGCCTCATACACAGCCAGTCCGCTATCCGCTATGCTGCAAACCATGAAACTCATCCTCAAATGGCTGCTCTCCGCAGTCGCCCTGCTCTGTGTCGCCTACCTCTACAGTGGCGTGGAAATCCGCAGCTTTGGCGCGGCGTTGATTGCGGCGCTGCTGATAGGGCTGTGCAATGCCATCGTGCGCCCGGTGCTGATCGTGCTGACCCTGCCCGTCACCATCCTGACCCTGGGCCTATTCATCTTTGTCATCAATGCATTGATGTTCTGGGCCGCATCCGGTATCGCGGGCAGCGGTTTTGTGGTGCATGGCTTTTGGGCCGCGCTGATCGGCTCGGTGCTCTACTCCATCATCAGCCTGGTTATCGAATCACTTACGGGCCGCCTGCTCCTTGGCAAGTGATTGCATCTCGCGCAAGCGGGTGTCGATGATCGAGGCCTCGTAGTAGTCATTGCGGTTCTGGCTGCTGCGCGCCATGTCTTGCCCGGCGCGCAGGCGGTCTACAGCGGCGGCGTAGTCATACTGCGCGGCCCGGCTCTCGGCCTCGGCACGGATTGCACGCAGCGGCTGGTTCTGCTGGCGCAGCACCCATGACAGGGCCAACCAGGCGCCCACATCCTTGGGCCACTGCGCCACCAAGGTTTGCAACCGGCTGCTGGTCTGGCGCAGCACATCGCCATGCACGGCCAGGCTGGATGCAGGCAGTTGCGCCAGCGCCTGCGCAGCGAGGATCAGCTCCGGCCGATCAGCACCTTGGCCTGCATCATCTCCCACCACCGCCTTTACTTCTGGCAGCAGCACATCGCCCGTGCTGTCCTGGATGCTGAGTGATTTGTCAGAGCCCCGCGTGATCACCGCCTCGTTGACCAGTCCCGTCATCGCATTGCTGACCGTCACCGAGGTACTGCCGGCTTTGCCAGGCTGCACTTTGGGCAGCTGCAGCTTGGCCAGCACGGCCAGCGCCTCTAGGGGTTGGCGTTGCCGTACGGCCAAATCTGCGCGCAATAGCTGTGCCTCACGCAAGGCATCGGGATGGGCTTGCACCAGGCGATCGAGCTGATCCAGCGCGGCCTTTGCCTCCGCCTGCCGCCCCAACTGGCTCTGCGACATGGCAGCCAGGTACCAACCACCGGCTTGCTGGTCGACAGATCGGCTGGCAAATTCGGTCGTTGCCGTCAGATCCACCCATTGCTGCAAAACACGAGGCTCGGGCTTGGACAACACCCGCGCACGGGCCGACATCATCTGCGCGACCATGCCCGTGTCCTGGGGCTTGCGCGCCGCCCCAGCAGGCAAGCGCGACTGCATATCGGCAATGCGCTCAGTCGTCAGCGGGTGGCTGCGCAAATACGGCCAGCTGCCGTTGTCATTCATGCGGTTGGCCTGCTGCAGCTTCTCGAACATGCTGACAAAACCGGCCTGCGAATAGCCAGCAGGGGGCATCAGGCTCATGCCGGTGCGGTCCGCCTCCCGCTCCATATCGCGAGAGAAGTTCAGCTGCGACTGGATCACCGCCGCCGAGCTGCCCACCATCAAGGCCTGCGCCGCCGCCGGGTTCTTGCTGGCCGCCAGCGCGCCAAGAATCATGCCCGCAATCATCACCGGCGTCATGCGCGACTGACGGGCCAGCATGCGCGCAATATGGCGCTGGGTGATGTGGCTCATCTCGTGGGCCAGCACAGAGGCCAACTCATCGCGGCTGCCGACCACGCCCACTAGGCCGGTCTGCACGCCCATAAAGCCGCCCGGCAATGCAAAGGCGTTCACGGTGGCATCCTGGATCAGCATCACCTGCCAGGCAAAGCGCTCCTGCAGTTCAGACGTCATGGTGCCGCGCTGCCGCGCAGCCAGCATCAGCTCCTGCCAGATGCCGTTGACGTATTCATAAAGAATCGCATCGTCCAGAAACTGCGGATCGCGGTAAATCTCACGCGCAATGTCATCGCCCAGGCGCCGCTCCTCGCTGGTGGTCATCTCGGCGCCCTCGCCCATCGCAGGGAGGTTAGTGTCGGCACGCGCATGCACGGGGGCCAGTACCGTGACTGCAACCATATGGGCTGCCAGCAGGGCAGATGTTGTGCGTTTAAAAAACCATGTATTCATTCAAAATTCCATGCGGCAGCAGATGCTGAATCTGAATCAAGCCAGAAGGAGGCCAGAGCGGGCTCCTGACCATCATGCATGAACGCCAACACGTATGATGAAGCACCATTGCACAAGTTGCACCCTGTATTGCGGCTTGTGACGTTTTGAACCTGGAAGCACCATGACTGAACTCACCCATTTCGACGCCCAGGGCCAGGCCCATATGGTCGATGTAGGCGCCAAGCCTAACACCCATCGCATCGCGATTGCGGAGGGCTTTATCACCATGCAGGCTGCCACCTTGGACATCATTGCCGCGGGCACCGCCAAAAAAGGGGATGTGCTGGGGATTGCGCGCATCGCCGGCATCATGGCGGCGAAGAAAACCAGTGAGCTGATTCCGCTGTGCCACCCGATTGCGCTGACCAAGGTGGCAGTTGAGTTTGAGTTGTTACCTGAAAAGCATGCGGTGCGCTGCGAAGTCAGAACCGAAACCGTTGGCCCTACCGGTGTGGAGATGGAAGCCTTGACTGCCGTGCAGGTGGCGCTGCTGACGATTTATGACATGTGCAAGGCCGCTGATAAGGGGATGGTAATGAGCTCAATTCTTCTCTTGACGAAACAAGGTGGAAAGAATGGAAGCTACTTAAGAAATAAATTATTGATAAATAATATTTAGGGAATTCAATAATCTGCAAGGTTTTTTCTAGAAAAATCCATCCAAATTCATTATTGCAATAGGCTTTGCATTTTTACCATCCAAAAAAATTACCCAGTCCAGTTTTTTTTCACTTACCAATGGCAACCAGCGGGCATTAGAGCTAGCTCTTATGGCAAATTCTATTTCCTGGACTTTTTCTGGAAATTTCTCTATGAGGCTTTCCAGCGGTTTGGTTCGCTCTAAAATAATTTTAGAATTGCCATAATAATCTATCCATTGACTGGGCTGACGACTGGCCTGTTGACCATTCATATCCGAGTATATTCTCTTCCATTTTTCGTCACTACTTCCAGCAGGCCTCAAAAAAACCACTTGGGGCTGACTAAAACTCCAAACATTGGTCCATCTAGGAAATATATTTTCTTCTTTTCGATCTAACTCAGCGAAAGAAAGTACACGTATCCGATCTACCTCAAAAACCATGACAACGGGGCGCGCATAACTCACAACAAACAAACTGTATCCAACCCCAAACACTTGCAACACAACAATAATGGCAATATCGATTACTAACGAAAGCCTTTTTTTCCTTTTATCGAATACAAAGAACGTCAAGAAAGGACCACAAATGAAACCAACCAGCAAAAACAAGAAAAATAAGCCATTCGCATCCATCAATGAGAGAAAAGGCCCACGAAACCAATAATGTTTAACCAATATTAATATTATTAATATTATCGATATTGATATGCAAAAATGGATTATCGCAGCTCTAATTTTGCTCATTTAAATGAATTTCAAAAAAAAACCCGCAGTTAGCGGGCTTTTGCTATTAATTACAGAATAATTAACGACATTCGGAAGGTGCATATTTCGCTGGCAGCGGATCAGCAGGGATTACCTTATTCCCCAAGGCACGAGTTGTAGCGGTGGTATCCGTAGAAGATGTACAAGCCCAGTCAATGGCACCAGTAGCACCAGAAGCCAACGCAACGCCATTAACGTTAGGGGAGTAGTTCACATTCTTTGCAGCGGCATCAGTCGGCAAACCCGAAGTAGCAGCAGCAGCAGTAGTAACGGTAATCACACCAGTAGCGGTATCAATATTGATACCGCCAACATATTTACTGGTCTTTTCTGCAGCTGGGCGAGCATTATATTCAGTCGCAGCCGCAGTTACACCAGCAAGATTATCACTTTGAAATGCTTCACTGATCAAGCTCTTAGGCGAGCTTGCGGCAATCATAACTTCAGTCACTTTACCACGCACGGTGTAATCTTGATAAGCAGGCAGTGCCACAGCAGCCAAAATACCGATAATCGCCACAACGATCATCAGTTCGATCAGGGTGAAACCCTTTTGCATAGTACGCAGCATGTTGAATCCTCTCTATGTAACCAGTGATTAGGTAGCCTTGTCGAGCGACTTGGCGTGCATCACTTACTGCAAGTGCTGTGCCAACTTTTGGTCCCTGCACATCTGCGGCATGCGCTGACAAAAATGCGGCGTTTTGTTAACTTATTGTGCAAGACGTTCATAAATGTCAGCAAGCCAAGATTTCTGCCATTTTTGTCAACCAGGTGGCCGTGCAAGCTATGCGCATGGGAAGCAGAAACAGAAACGGCACCCGAAGGTGCCACCGCGTCTGTGGTGCGCACTACGCGCAAGCCTCGGGTCTAGCGGACAGAGCCCTACCCCCAAAACTCATACGCCATCCCCGCCAGCTCAATCCGGTCCCCCTTGTGCATCGACAGCCCCACTCCATTCAGCGCCTGACCATTCAACACAACGTCCGCAGAACCATCGACTTTGGTAGCGATATAGCCCTTGCCGCGCTTGGTCAGCGCCGCCACGGCGATACCAGGGCGGCCCACCGTAGTAACGACTTTGGACAGCATGATGTCTTCACTGGCACCGCTGATGGCGCGCAGGTAGGGGCTGGGGGTGTAGGGCTGCTCTTCGGCAGGGGGAAAGTCTGCCGGGACGGTGGGGGTGTCTTCGCCATGATCCGCATGCGCGGGCTTGGCCGTCAGGCTGCCGGCTTCGCTGGCGTGCATGAAGTGGCTTTCGGGCACTAGGGAGTTCATCAAAAAGCGGATGCGGCATTTGCCGATATCCAGCAGATCACCGCTTTGCAGCACCTGGCGGCGCACTTTGAGGCCGTTGACCTTGGTGCCATTGGTGCTGCCCAGGTCTTCAACCACGACGATGCCAATCTTCTTCTCATAGGTGAACGCGACATGCTCGCCGCTGACCGCCATGTCGGTCAGCACGATGTCGTTGGTGGAACGGCGCCCCAGGGTGGCCCTGGACTCCGTCAGCATGTAGTCCTGGATCACCACACCATCTAATGAAACTATGAGTCTTGGCATATTGATAAACCTCGTCACGATTATATGCACATAAGCTATACAAATGACACTTTCGATACGTGGTTGACAAAGGATCACGATGTGTTGGGTGCTACCGGATTTTGGTTAAGGGTTTACCCTTTATTTCTCTCGATGATTGATGCCGATCAATGCGTTGGCTGCTGCAGGCGCTTTTTCCCCTTGGCGAAGAACCATCGCTGCAGCCCTGCGCAGAAATGCGAAAAGCGCCCGAAGGCGCCTTTCCGTGTTGAGCGATGAACGGGGAGGCGAACTATCCCTGCGCTGGCACCGTATTGCGCTTTTGCAGCCACAGCCCCAGGCCCACCACCAGTGCGGCACCAGCAGCAGCGGCCAGGTAGTGCAAGGCGGGGTTGGCTTCGACAAAGCCGTGCAGCAGCCTGTCGTTCATGATGGTTTCGCCGCCCACCCAACCGATGAGGCCGGCGCCCAGGATGATGATGACCGGGAAGCGCTCCATCAGCTTGATCATCAAGGTGGAGCCAAATACCACCAGCGGGATGGAGATAGCCAGGCCCAGAATCAGCAGCAGCATATTGCCGCCAGCCGCTGCGGCCACCGCAATCACATTGTCCAGGCTCATCACCAAGTCGGCGATCAGGATGGTGCGGATGGCGGCCATCATCGTGCCGGTGCCCTTGCCGGCGCCCTCTTCCTCGTCATGGCTGGTCAGCAGCTGCAGGCCAATCCACAGCAGCAGGCAGCCGCCAACGATTTGCAGGAAGGACAGCTCCAAGAGCTTGGCTGCCACCACGGTCAGCAAGATACGCAAAACCACGGCGGCGCCTGAGCCGAACATGATCGCTTTTCTTTGTTGTTCAGGGGGCAGGGAACGCGCTGCGAGCGCGATGACAACAGCGTTGTCGCCCGAGAGAATGATGTTGATCCAGATGATCTTCACCAGCCCGATCCAGAAGTCGGGATGATTGACGTAATCCATAGGTGCTCCGTAGTTATGAATAAAGACGCCAGACCGGTACGATCTGGCGTCTTCTTTTTATGGAGTACGCAGTTTAGCGGGGCATGCCGCCCCTGGCATGCGTAATTTTGCTTACTTCAGCAGGCCTTGCAGCAGGCGGCCCATTTCGGATGGGTTGCGGGTGATGGTGAAACCGCACTCTTCCATGATGGCCAGCTTGGCATCTGCCGTGTCGGCGCCGCCGGAGATCAGCGCGCCAGCGTGGCCCATGCGCTTGCCGGGAGGGGCAGTCACACCAGCGATGAAGCCAACCACGGGCTTCTTCATGTTGGCCTTGCACCAGAGAGCGGCTTCCGCTTCGTCCGGACCACCGATTTCGCCGATCATGATCACAGCGTCGGTGTTTGGATCGTCGTTGAAGGCGCGCATCACGTCGATGTGCTTGAGACCGTTGATAGGGTCACCACCGATACCAACCGCCGACGACTGGCCAATGCCCAGCTCGGTCAGCTGTGCCACGGCTTCATAGGTCAAGGTGCCCGAGCGGCTCACCACACCAATGCGGCCTGGCTTGTGGATGTGACCGGGCATGATGCCGATCTTGATTTCGCCGGGGGTGATCAGGCCTGGGCAGTTAGGGCCCAGCAGCAAGGTCTTCTTGCCGCCAGCCGCTTCCTTAGCCTTCATCTTGTTGCGCACTTCCAGCATGTCGCGCACTGGGATGCCTTCGGTGATGCAGATGGCCAAGTCCAGATCGGCTTCCACCGCTTCCCAGATGGCTGCCGCAGCGCCAGCAGGCGGCACATAGATCACGGACACGGTCGCACCGGTGTCCTTGGCAGCGTCCTTGACCGAACCGTAGATTGGGATGTCGAAAATCTTTTCGCCAGCCTTCTTGG
>JAVWTB010000005.1:0-262110 GCA_036667955.1 Comamonas sp. | reverse complement strand
GTGGCGTGCGCAAGTACATGCCCATCACCTGGATCACCTTCCTGCTGGGTAACCTGGCGCTGATCGGTACGCCGTTCTTCTCGGGCTTCTACTCGAAGGACGCGATCATCGAAGCGGTGCACGCCTCGAACCTGCCCGCTGCCGGCTTTGCCAACTTTGCCGTGCTGGCTGGTGTGTTCATCACCGCGTTCTACTCGTTCCGCCTGTACTTCATCGTGTTCCACGGTAAAGAGCGCTACGACCAGAACCCCGATGCCCACCACGATGACCACCACGCGCACGACGACCACCATGGCCATGGCCACGATGCCAAGCCGCATGAGTCGCCTTGGGTGGTGACCCTGCCGCTGGTGCTGCTGGCGATCCCTTCGGTGGTGATCGGTGCGATCGCGCTGATGCCCATGCTGTTCGGTGATTTCTTCAAGGGCGTCATCTATGTGGATGGCAGCAAGCACGGCGCAATGGCCGAGCTGGCCGAGAAGATCCATGGCTGGATTCCGATGGCGCTGCACGGCTTCACCGCTGCGCCGTTCTGGTTGGCGCTGGCTGGTGTGGTGACCTCCTATGTGTTCTACATGCTCATGCCCCAGATTCCTGCTGCCATCAAGCGCATCAGCGAAAAGATTGGCCTGTACCAGGTGCTCGAAGGCAAGTACGGTGTGGACTGGGTCTACGAGAACATCTTTGCCCGCGGCTCGCGCGTGCTGGGCGGTGTGTTCTGGAAGGTGGGCGACCAAGGCCTGATCGATGGCCTGATCGTCAACGGTTCCTGGAAGGTGGTTGGCCGCATCTCCGCACTGGTGCGCTGGCTGCAGACGGGTTATGTGTACCACTACGCATTGGTCATGATTCTGGGTATCTTCCTGGCCATGACGTACTTCGTGCTGCTCAACAAGTAAGGAAGAAGAAAAATGGGATTGTTGAGTCTTGCAATTTGGACGCCCATCGTCTTTGGTGCTGCCTTGCTGGCCTTTGGCAAGCAAGAGCAGGCCAAGATGGTGCGCTGGATCGCACTGGTCGGTGCGCTGATCGGGCTGCTGGTGACGCTGCCCTTGTACACCGGCTTCCAGCTGGGCACCTCGGCGATGCAGTTCGTCGAGAAGGCCTCCTGGATTCCGCGCTTCGGTATCAACTACTACCTGGGCGTTGATGGCATCTCCTTCTGGTTTGTGCCGCTGACCGCCTTCATCACGGTAATCGTGGTGCTGGCGTCCTGGGAGTCGATCACCGAGCGCGTGAACCAGTACATGGGCGCGTTCCTGATCCTCTCGGGTCTGATGATCGGTGTGTTCTCCGCACTCGATGGCCTGCTGTTCTACGTGTTCTTTGAAGCGACCCTGATCCCGATGTACCTGATCATCGGTATCTGGGGCGGACCGAACCGCATCTATGCGGCGTTCAAGTTCTTCCTGTACACCCTGATGGGTTCGCTCTTGACCTTGATCGCGCTGCTGTACCTGTACACCAAGGCGGGCAGCTTCGAGATCCTGGCCTGGCACCAGCTGCAGCTGTCGATGACCGAGCAGACCTTGATCTTCTTTGCCTTCTTCGCGGCCTTTGCCGTGAAGGTGCCGATGTTCCCGTTCCACACCTGGCTGCCCGACGTTCACGTCGAAGCGCCTACTGGTGGTTCTGCCGTGCTAGCTGCGATCATGCTGAAGCTGGGTGCCTATGGTTTCCTGCGCTTCTCAATGCCTATCGCCCCCGATGCGGCGCATGAGTGGGCCTGGCTGATCATCACCTTGTCGTTGATCGCGGTGATCTATGTGGGCCTGGTGGCGATTGTGCAGAAGGACATGAAAAAGCTGGTGGCTTATTCGTCCGTCGCACACATGGGCTTTGTGACCCTGGGCTTCTTCATCTTCAATGACATCGGTGTCATGGGTGGCCTGGTACAGATGATTGCCCACGGCTTTGTGTCGGGCGCCATGTTCCTGTGTATCGGCGTGCTGTACGACCGCGTGCATTCGCGTGACATCGCTGCCTACGGCGGTGTGGTCAACACCATGCCCAAGTTTGCCGCTTTCTCGCTGCTGTTTGCGATGGCCAACTGCGGCCTGCCAGGCACCGCCGGTTTCATCGGCGAGTGGATGGTGATCCTGGGCGCTACCAAGTTCAACTTCTGGATTGGTGTGCTGTCGGCCACGGCACTGATTCTGGGCGCTGCCTACACGCTGTGGATGTACAAGCGCGTGTACTTCGGCCCCATCGCCAATGACCATGTGCGCGAGCTCAAGGACATCGGTTGCCGCGAATTCCTTATCCTGGGCATCTTGGCTGCGGCCGTGCTGATCATGGGTATCTACCCCGCACCGTTCACTGATGTGATGGGTGCCTCGGTAGCCGACCTGCTCAAGCATGTCGCTGTGTCCAAGCTGTGATGGTCAGACAGAATTGAGAGACTTGAGATGATTGATAACATCAGCTGGCTGGCTATCTATCCTGAAATCGTGCTGTTGGTGATGGCCTGCGTCATCACCCTCGTGGACCTGGGCGTCAAGAGCCCGGGCCGCACGCTCACCTACGTGCTGTCGCTGCTGACCCTCGGGGTCGTGGCGGTCATCACCGGTATTTACGCCAGCAATGGCAATACCTTCTACGCCTTTGGCAATATGGTCGTCTCCGACGCCATGGGCAACTGGCTCAAGTGCGCTGCGGCTATCGCGATGGCGGTGACCCTGGTCTATGGCCGTGGCTACTCGCGTGACCGCGGCATGCTCAAGGGCGGCGAGTACTTCATCCTGTCGCTGCTGGCTTTGCTGGGCATGAACGTGATGATCTCGGGCAACAACTTCCTGATCATCTACCTGGGCCTGGAGCTGCTGACCCTGTCGAGCTACGCCCTGGTCTGCCTGCGCCGTGACAACTCCGCTGCGGTGGAAGCGGGCATGAAGTACTTCGTGCTGGGCGCCATGGCTTCGGGCTTCTTGCTGTACGGCCTGTCGATGATCTACGGTGCGACCGGCTCGCTCGACATCGGTGAAGTATTCAAGGCGGTGAACTCCGGCCTGATCCGCCACCAGGTGCTGGTCTTCGGTCTGGTGTTTGTGGTCGCTGGCCTGGCGTTCAAGCTGGGTGTGGTGCCTTTCCATATGTGGGTGCCTGACGTCTACCAAGGCGCACCAACGGCCATCACCATGATCGTGGGCGGCGCGCCCAAGCTGGCAGCTTTCGCCATCGTGATCCGCCTGCTGGTGGATGGCCTGCTGCCGCTGGCCTTTGACTGGCAACAGATGCTGGGCGTGCTCGCCATCCTGTCGCTGCTGATTGGTAACCTGGCCGCTATCGCCCAGACCAATATCAAGCGCATGCTGGCCTACTCGACCATCTCGCAAATGGGCTTTGTGCTGCTGGGCCTGATGTCCGGCGTGGTCAACGGCAATGTCGAAGCCGCCACCGCTGGCAACGCCTACAGCGCATCGATGTTCTACGTCGTGAGCTATGTGCTGACCACCTTGGCTACCTTCGGTGTGATCCTGCTGCTGGCCCGCGAAGGTTTTGAGAGCGAAGAGATCGCCGACTTTGCCGGCCTGAACCAGCGCAGCCCGCTGTACGCTGGTGTGATGGCGATCTGCCTGTTCTCGATGGCCGGTATTCCTCCGCTGGTGGGCTTCTACTCGAAGCTGGCTGTGCTGCAGGCGCTGGTGGCATCGGGCAGCGGCCTGTACATTGCGCTGGCCGTGTTTGCGGTGCTCATGTCGCTGATCGGCGCCTTCTACTACCTGCGTGTGGTCAAGGTCATGTACTTTGATACGCCTATCACCGCGGCCAAGGTGCATGCACCACTGGACGTGCGTGCTGTGCTGGTCGTCAATGGCGCGCTGGTGCTGATCCTGGGCATCATGCCCGGCGGCCTGATGAAGCTGTGCTCTGACGCCGTGCTGCGCGCGCTGGCCAGCTAAACGCCCGCCCCCAGGCCCTGCAAAGCCCGCATGTCTATCACTGCATCCATCTGGCTGGTGATCGTGGCGGGCTTTGTTGCGGCCAATCTGCCATTTCTGAACCACCGCATTCTGGCTGCAGGGCCGGTGTGTGGGCAGGGCGGCGATGACGGCAAGGCGCTGTGGATTCGCCTGGTCGAGCTGGTGCTGCTGTATTTTCTGATCGGCACCTTTGCGATGCTGCTTGAAGGCCGAGGCGGCCAGCGCAGCAGCCAGGGCTGGGAGTTCTATGCCGTTACCGGCACCTTGTTCCTGACCTTTGCCTTCCCCGGCTTTGCCTACCAGTACCTGCTGCGCAAGGTGCGTGCCAAAGGCTAAGGACGTTCACACGTTCTCACACCATGAAGGTCTTCAACCTGCGCTGCCCGCTGGACCACATCTTCGAAGGCTGGTTCGCGTCGGATGCCGCGTTCGAGCAGCAAAAAAGCCAGGGCTGGCTCAGCTGCCCGATGTGCAATTCGCACGAGATCGTCAAAGGCCTGAGTGCGCCGCATCTGGCGCGCAAATCCAATACCCTGGCCCGGCCGGTAGCTGCCGCGCCCACCGCATCTGCTGCAGCTGCACAGCCCGGAAGGGCGGTGGCTCCTTCCCCGTCATCCCAGGCAGCCAACACCCCTCTCAGCGATGCCCAGCGCCTGCAGCAGGCCTGGTTGGAGCTGTCACGCCAGGTGGTGGCCAACACCGATGACGTCGGCAGCGGCTTTGCCGACTTGGCCCGGCAGATGCATGAGGGCGAGGTCGATGTGCGCCCGATACGCGGCACCGCCACCCCCGATGAGCAGCGCGCCCTGGTCGAGGAGGGCATTGACGTGCTGCCCTTGCTGCTGCCCGAAGCCAGCAAACACCGCCTGCAATAAGTGCATGTAATAAGGGGCTGCTGTCACCAAGGCAGCAGCAGCGTCTGGATGCGTCCGGCTGCAAAGGCGATGCACAGCGCATATCGAGGCGGCGCTTGCGGGAGTTGTAATTGTCGTCCCTGCTTGATTTAGATGACAAAAAGACGACCGCTTGTCCCTCAGGTGACTATCAAAAAGAGAGCGCATAAACCCCACGGGTAAACGTGTACGCAGCCACACTTACAGGCTTTCCCCAGTGTTGCATTGCAGTATTCTTTCCTAGTATTGGCAGCATCGAAGCGGCGTGCATTTCCAACCTGGAATAGGCGCCGCGTTTTTTTCCAGCGAAGCGGTGCCGTGCCCATGAGTGATGTCATTCTTCAAACCCGAGATCTCACCAAAGAATTTCGGGGATTTACAGCAGTCAGCAATGTCAACCTGTCGGTGCAGCGGGGCTCGATCCATGCGCTGATCGGCCCTAACGGTGCCGGCAAGACGACATGCTTCAACCTGCTCACCAAGTTCCTGACGCCCACCAAGGGCATCATCCATTTCAATGGCACGGACATCACCAGCGAGGAGCCAGCGCAGATCGCCCGCCGAGGGGTGATCCGCTCGTTCCAGATCTCGGCGGTGTTCCCGCACCTGAGCCTGATGGAGAACGTGCGTATCGCCTTGCAGCGCAAGCTGGGCACGTCCTTCCATTTTTGGAGCAGCGAGCGCAGCCTGGATAAGCTCAACGGCCGCGCCGTGGCCTTGCTCGAAGAGGTGGGCCTGGCCCACCTGGCCGACGAGATCACCTTGAACCTGCCTTACGGCCAGAAGCGGGCACTGGAGATTGCCACCACCTTGGCGATGGAGCCCGAGCTGATGCTGCTCGATGAGCCCACCCAGGGCATGGGCCATGAAGACGTCGAGCGCGTTACCCAGCTGATCAAGAAGGTATCGGCCGGCCGCACCATCTTGATGGTCGAACACAACATGAAGGTCATCTCCACGATTGCAGACCGCATCACGGTGCTGCAGCGCGGCGCCATCCTGGCAGAGGGCGACTACCAGACGGTGTCGCAGAACCCCCAGGTGATGGAAGCGTATATGGGAACGACCGACGGCCAGCTGCAGGGAGCGCACTGACATGAGTGAAAAAAACGGAGTGCCTGCACTGGAGATCAGCGATCTGCACGCCTGGTATGGCGAATCCCATGTGCTGCATGGCGTGAACATGCGCGTGATGCCTGGCGAAGTGGTGACCCTGCTGGGCCGCAATGGCGCGGGCCGCACATCGACCATGCGTGCCGTGATGGGCTTGACGGGTTCGCGCAAGGGCTCGATCAAGATCCATGGCGTAGAGACCATCCAGATGCCTACGCACAAGATTGCGCATTTGGGCCTGGGTTACTGCCCGGAAGAGCGCGGCATCTTTGCCAGCCTCTCCTGCGAAGAAAACCTGATGCTGCCGCCCGAACTGAAAACCGGCTCGCCCGGCATGTCGGTCGAAGAGATCTACGAGATGTTCCCCAACCTGGCCGAACGCCGCCACAGCCCGGGCACGCGCCTGTCGGGTGGTGAGCAGCAGATGCTGGCCGTGGCGCGCATTTTGCGCACCGGTGCCAAGCTGCTGCTGCTCGATGAGATTTCTGAAGGCCTGGCGCCCGTCATCGTGCAGGCGCTGGCCCGCATGATCGTGAGCCTGCGCGCCAAGGGCTATACCGTCGTGATGGTCGAACAGAACTTCCGCTTTGCCGCACCGCTGGCCGACCGTCTTTATGTGATGGAACACGGCCAGATCGTCGAGCAGTTCAGCTCCAATGAACTCGAAGGCAAGATGCCTTTGCTCAACACCTTGCTGGGGGTCTAGTCCCAATTTTTTGCAACCCTGGCGCAGCGAAGACTGCCACCATGTATTGAAAACAGATATTTTTTAGGAGACAAGATGAAAGCAAAGCTCAAAGCCCTTGCCCAGGTGGCATGTTTGGCCGCTCTGTCCGCAGGCGCAGCCCAGGCACAAGAAAAGGTGAAGATCGGCTTCATCACGGACATGTCCAGCCTCTACGCCGACGTAGAAGGCAAAAACGGCGCAGTGGCGATCCAGATGGCCATCGATGACTTCGGCGGCAAGCTGCTGGGTCAGCCCATCGAGATGGTATCGGCCGACCACCAGAACAAGGCCGACATCGCTGCTTCCAAGGCGCGTGAGTGGATCGATACCGCAGGCGTCACCATGCTGTTTGGCGGCACCAACTCCGGCACAGCACTGGCCGCTGCCAAGGTGGCACAAGAGAAAAAGCGCGTCTACTTCAACAGCGGTGCCGGCTCCTCTGCGCTGACCAATGAGCAGTGCAGCCCCTATACCGTGCACTATGCCTACGACACCGTGGCGCTGGCCAAGGGCACGGGCGGTGCGGTGGTAGACCGGGGCGGCAAGTCCTGGTTCTTCCTGACAGCTGACTATGCGTTTGGCCATTCGCTCGAATCCGATACCACGGCCGTCATCAAGGCCAAGGGCGGCCAGGTGCTGGGCTCGGTGCGCCACCCGCTCAATGCGTCTGACTTCTCGTCCTTCCTGCTGCAGGCGCAAAGCTCCAAGGCCCAGATCCTGGGCTTGGCCAATGCGGGTGGCGACACCATCAATGCCATCAAGGCCGCGCGTGAGTTCGGCATCAACAAGACCATGAAGACCGCCGGCTTGCTGGTGTTCCTCTCGGACATCCACAGCATGGGCTTGAAGAACACCGAAGGCCTGCTGCACACCACCAGCTGGTACTGGGATCTGAACGACGACACGCGCAAGTTTGCCGACAAGTTCTTCGCCAAGACCAAGCGCATGCCTACCGATCTGCATGCGGCGGACTACTCGGCCACGATGAACTACCTGAAGGCCGTTGAGGCCGTTAAGACCACCGATGCCGACAAGGTCATGGCCTATCTGAAGAGCACCCCGCTCAACGACTTCTACGGCAAGGGTGTCATCCGCCCTGATGGCCGCTACGCCCACGACATGTACCTGGTGGAAGCCAAGTCGCCTGCCGAATCCAAGAAGCCCTGGGATTACCTGAAGGTCCTGTCCACCTTGCCTGCGGACCAGGTCTGGACGACCAAGGCTGAATCCAAGTGCGCGCTCTGGAAGTAAGCACCGCTCACGCCTAAGCTGCGCCATGGCTGCCTGCTGCGGCCCCTGCCCACCTTTGGTGGACGGGGTGCCGATGGCAGCATCAGCTTGACGCCAAGCGTGTTGTGTTCATTCACCGATTCGTGAGCTTTTCATGGAAATCTTTGGTATTTCACTACCGGCCTTGATGAGCCAGCTCTTGCTGGGTCTGGTCAATGGCTCGTTCTATGCCATTCTCAGTCTGGGATTGGCCGTGATCTTTGGCCTGCTCAACGTGATCAATTTCGCCCACGGCGCATTGTTCATGCTGGGCGCCATGTTCACCTGGATGGCGGGGTCCTACTTCGGGATCAACTACTGGGTCATGCTGCTTTTGTCGCCGATTCTGGTGGGCATCATCGGGGTGCTGATCGAGCGCTTCTTGCTGCGGCATATCTACAAGCTCGACCACCTCTATGGCCTGCTGCTGACCCTGGGTCTGTCCTTGCTGATCGAGGGTGTGTTCCGCTCAATCTACGGGGTGTCGGGCCTGGGCTATGACACGCCCGAGCTGCTCGAAGGCGCCACCAATGTCGGCGTGATGCTGCTGCCCAACTACCGTATGTGGGTGGTGGTGGCGTCCTTGGTGGTCTGCTTTGCGACCTGGTTCGTGATCGAGAAAACCCGCCTGGGCGCCTACCTGCGTGCCGGCACCGAGAACCCGCGCCTCGTGGAAGCCTTTGGGGTCAACGTGCCGCTGATGATCATGCTGACCTACGCCTTTGGTGTCGGCCTGGCCGCCTTTGCCGGCGTGCTGGCAGCGCCGGTTTACCAGGTCACGCCACTGATGGGCCAGAACCTGATCATCACGGTGTTTGCCGTGGTGGTGATCGGCGGCATGGGCTCCATCATGGGGGCCATCGTCACCGGCCTGGCGCTGGGTGTGATCGAAGGGCTGACCAAGGTTTTCTACCCGGAAGCCTCGGCCACGGTCGTGTTCGTGATCATGGTCATCGTGCTGCTGGTGCGCCCGGCTGGCCTGTTTGGCAAAGCGAAGTGAGGTGAGGGGATGAATTCCAAGAAATTTGCCAAACTGGGTTATGGGCTGCTGCTGCTCGGCATGATTGCTGCGCCGTTCATGGGTGCCTACCCCGTGTTCGTGATGAAGCTGATGTGCTTCGCGCTGTTCGCCTGTGCGTTCAACCTGCTGCTGGGCTACACCGGTCTGCTGTCCTTCGGTCACGCTGCCTTCTTTGGCGGTGCGGCCTACATCACCGGCCATGCGATCAAGGTCTGGCACCTGACGCCGGAGCTGGGCATCTTGCTGGGTGTGGCCTTTGGTGCCGCACTGGGCGTGGTGTTCGGTTGGCTGGCCATCCGCCGCCAGGGTATTTATTTCTCGATGATTACCTTGGCGCTCGCGCAGATGCTGTTCTTTGCCTGCCTGCAAATGCCCTTTACCGGTGGCGAGGACGGCCTGCAAGCGGTGCCGCGCGGCAAGCTGTTCGGCGTGCTGAGCCTGGAGAGCGATTGGACCATGTACTACGTGGCGCTGGCCATTGTGGTGCTGGCCTTCCTGCTGATCATGCGCACGGTGCATTCGCCCTTTGGGCAGGTGCTCAAGGCCTTGAAGGAAAACGAGCCGCGTGCCATCTCGCTGGGCTATGACGTGGACCGCTTCAAGCTGCTGGCCTTCGTCATCTCTGCCGCACTGGCTGGGCTGGCAGGTTCGCTCAAGACCGTGGTGCTAGGCTTTGCCACCCTGACGGATGTGCACTGGACGGCATCTGGCCAGGTCATCCTGATGACTCTGGTCGGCGGCCTGGGTCTGCTGTCCGGCCCAATTGTCGGCTCGGCCGTGATCGTGGCCTTGGAGAACAAGATCGGCGATATCGGCACCTGGCTGTCGCGCCTGACCGGCGTCGAATGGTTCAACACCTTGGGCGAGTCGGTGACCATCGTGACCGGCCTGATTTTTGTGATCTGTGTGCTGGCGTTCCGCCGCGGCATCATGGGCGAGTTGATCGCCTTCATCGACCGCAAGAAGAAATAGCGGAAGGTCGCAGACCTCCCCCAAGTCAAAGGCCCGCATTGCGCGGGCCTTTGTTTTTTGCCGGGAAACGGGTAGGTTTACTTCCAGAGCTTGCAAGTGGTCTCGGCTTTGGTCGTCCAAACCTCCTCCGGGCTCAGTGTTTTGAGCACCTTGAAGTAATCCCAGGCGCCCTTGGATTCGGCAGGTGCTTTCACCTGCATCAGGTACATGTCATGGGCGTAGCGGCCATCGGGCCGGACGACGCCCTTGGCATAGAAGTCAGACAGGGGTTCGGCCTTCAGCGCGGCCATCACTTTGTCCGAATCGGTGGATTTGATCTTGTCCGCCGTCTTCAGGTAGGTCATCATCGCCGAGTAATCGGCCGCCTGCAGCGAGGTCGGCATCTTCTTGAATTTCTCGAAGAAGCGGTCCGAGAACTTGCGGCTCTCGGGGTTCAAATCCCAATGCCAGCTGTCGGTAAACATCAGCCCTTCGGTCTGCTTGAGCCCCAGGCTGTGGATGTCCGAGCTAAAGAGCAGCATGCCGGCCAGCTTCATGGTTTTGGTAACGCCAAACTCCCGCGCAGCCTTGATGGTGTTGATGGTGTCACCGCCTGCATTGGCCATGGCCAGAATCTGTGCCTTGGAGCTTTGGGCCTGCAGCAAGAAGGAGGAGAAATCCGAGGCATTGATCGGGTGCCGCACGGCCCCAATCACGCGGCCGCCCGCCGCCTTGATCACCTTGGTGGTATCGGCCTCCAGTGCATGGCCAAAGGCATAGTCGGCGGTCAGAAAGAACCAGTCCTTGTCGCCCAGGCCCACAATGGCGCCGCCGGTGCCCTTGGCCAGGGCCACGGTGTCATAGGCATAGTGCACGGTGTAGGGGCTGCACTGGTCATTGGTGAGGGCCGATGTGCCCGAGCCGTTGACGATGATGAGGCGCTTTTTTTCTTCTGCCACCTTGGCCATCGCCAGGCCGGTGCTGGAGGTGGTGCCGCCCACCAGCATCTGCATATCCCGCTGGTCGAACCACTCGCGGGCTTTGGAGGCCGCCACGTCCGCCTTGTTCTGGTGGTCGGCCACCATCAGCTCCAGCGGTTTGCCCAGCAGCTTGCCGCCAAAGTCGTCCATCGCCATCTGCAGCGCCAGGGCGCCGCCCTTGCCATCGACGTCGGCATAGACGCTGGACATGTCGGTGATGAAGCCGATCCTGACCTTGTCTTGCGCCAGCGCACCCTGGGAGAACAAGGCAAGAGCGCAGCTGGCGGCAGCGGTCGCAACCGCTCGTCGCCGGAGCGGCAGCGCAGAACGCAAAGAGGGCATTGCAGGAACTTTCATCGGAAGGTCTCCTTGTTCATATAGACATGCGGACAGCGCGACGGCCAGGTGCGGCGCACCCGTGGGCTGCTGCGCCCCGATGGTTGCAGGCTGCATCGCGCGCGCCTACTGGGGTAAGCACCAGCGCAAGTTTGCGCTTCCGGCGGCGGGGCTGGCGCAGCACCGCCCGAACCCGCTATACTCCACGCAGCTCCGGGGTGTGCATAAGCGCTGAGATGCCAAAGGGCTGTTGATTTTGATGAATCGGCAGCTGCTGCGGTGAACCCGACGAACTTGATCCGGTTCATGCCGGCGGAAGAAGAGCGGGACCCTGAAGCACAGCCCTTGGTGGGCAGGCAGCGTTGCATGGCACGCGCCTGCAAGCCTAGGCAACGCACACCCCAGGCGCCTCGCGCACTGGGGTTTTGTCTTTTTGGGGCAGCACTTGTCAGCGCGCAGCAGGTGCAGCCATGGCCACCCCAAGGGGCCATGGCGCAGCGCACAGCACGGCCGGGCCGGTGTGCAGAGGATGGGGATGGTGCGGCCAAGCAGCAATGCCTGGCCTGGTGCATGCAGAGCAGGGCCGGCACGTCTCGGAGCGTTCGATGAAATCAACCGCTTTGAGGAGACAGCCATGAACGCACCTGAGTCCCTGTTTATCCCCGCCGCAGGCGATGCCCCCGATGCCGCCCGCTTTACCGAGTTGCTGGCCCAATCGCGCCAGCCTTTTCCGGCATCGACCAAGTCCTATTTGAGCGGCGCCATCCACCCGCAGCTGCAGGTGCCGGTGCGCGATATTGCGCTCACCAACGGCGAGCAGGTCAGCGTCTACGACACCTCGGGCCCCTACACCGACCCGGCCGTGGCCATCGATGTGCGCCAGGGCCTGCCTGCACTGCGCGCCGAATGGATCGCCGCGCGCGGGGACAGCCAATACTATGTGGGGCGCCAGCGCGTTGCGCTTGATGACGGCGGCAAGCGCGGTGAAGAGGACCTGCGTGTAGCCCAGCTGCGTGCCGAGGCCGCTGCCTTGCAGCGCCAGCCGCGCCGCGCCAAGAGCGGTGCCAATGTGACCCAGATGCACTACGCCCGCCGGGGTATCATCACCCCCGAGATGGAGTATGTGGCCCTGCGCGAGAACGGCCGCCGCGAATGGATGGCCGAGTACCAGCGCGATGCCGCGCGCGAGGCTCGCCTGGCCGGCAACAGCCTGGGCGCTGCCATCCCTAAGATCATCACCCCGGAGTTTGTGCGCGACGAGGTGGCGCGGGGCCGCGCCATCATCCCCGCTAACATCAACCACCCTGAGATCGAGCCGATGGCCATCGGCCGCAACTTCAAGGTCAAGATCAATGCCAATATCGGCAATTCGGCCGTGACATCGAGCATCGAGGAAGAGGTCGAAAAACTGGTCTGGGCCATCCGCTGGGGTGCCGACAATGTGATGGACCTGTCTACCGGCAAGAACATCCACACCACGCGCGACTGGATTGTGCGCAACTCGCCCGTGCCCATTGGCACCGTGCCCATCTACCAGGCGTTGGAGAAGGTGGGCGGCGTGGCCGAGGACCTGACCTGGCCAATCTTTCGCGACACCTTGGTGGAGCAAGCCGAGCAGGGGGTGGACTACTTCACCATCCATGCCGGTGTGCGCCTGGCCTATATCCACCTCACGGCCCAGCGCCGCACGGGCATCGTCTCGCGTGGCGGCTCCATCATGGCCAAGTGGTGCATGGCCCACCACCGCGAGAGCTTCCTGTACGAGCACTTCGAAGACATCTGCGACATCATGAAGCAGTACGACGTGAGCTTCTCGCTGGGCGATGGCCTGCGCCCGGGCTGCGCCTCGGATGCCAACGACGAGGCGCAGTTTGCCGAGCTGGCCACCTTGGGTGAGCTGACCCAGCTGGCCTGGAAGCACGATGTGCAGACCATGATCGAAGGCCCTGGCCACGTGCCCATGCACATGATCCAGGCCAATATGACCGAGCAGCTCAAGCACTGCCATGAGGCGCCGTTCTACACCCTGGGCCCGCTGACCATCGACATCGCACCGGGCTACGACCATATCGCCAGCGCCATTGGTGCGGCCATGATTGGCTGGTTTGGCACCGCCATGCTGTGCTACGTCACCCCCAAGGAGCACCTGGGCCTGCCCGACCGCGATGACGTCAAGCAGGGCATCATTGCCTACAAGATTGCCGCGCATGCGGCCGATGTGGCCAAGGGCCACCCAGGCGCCCGGGCGCGTGACGATGCACTGAGCCAGGCGCGTTTTGACTTCCGCTGGGAGGACCAGTTCAACCTGGGGCTGGACCCGGACACGGCCCGCGCCTTCCACGACGAAACCCTGCCCAAGGACAGTGCCAAGGTGGCGCATTTCTGCTCCATGTGCGGGCCCAAGTTCTGCTCGATGAAGATCACGCAGGAAGTGCGCGAGTTTGCCAAGAACCAGGGGGTGGCAGCGGAGCAGGGCATTGCCGTGGGCATGCAGGCCAAGGCGGCAGAGTTCAACCGGGCTGGGGGCGATTTCTACATCCCGATCGCCAGCGACACCACGGCGCGCTAAGGGCATTAAGGGCTGGGACGCAGCAAGGTGGCTACCAGCCGGTGGTGGCCTTGGCGCATCGGTGTCAGCGTGCTTTGCTGCGCTGCACTAAACTGCATGCTGCAATGTGCCAGCCCCTTTCAACGCCAGAAAGCCCTTTGCCATGAACGTCACGCAAGCCATGAAAGAGCGCCGCTCGGTGCGCTCCTTTTTGCCCAAAGCCCCGCCTGCCCTGGAGGTGCGTAGCCTGATTGCCGACGCGGCGCAGGCGGCATCAGGCGGCAACCTGCAACCCTGGCGGGTGGTGGCGCTGGCGGGCGATGCTTTGCAACAGCTGACCGATGCCATTGCCAGCGCGCAGCCGCTGCCCGAAGGCGGCAACAACTACACCTACCCGCCCAACCTGTGGGAGCCGTATCGCAGCCGCCGCTTCAAGAACGGCGAGGATCTGTACAAAACCATTGAAATCCCCCGCGAGGACAAGACCGCGCGCCTGGAGCAGCTGGCCAAGAACGGCCGCTTTTTTGATGCCCCCGTGGGCCTGCTGGTGTTTGCCGATGAGCGCATGGGCTATGCGCAGTGGGTGGATCTGGGCATCTACCTGCAGTCCCTCATGCTGCTGGCCACCGAGCGCGGCCTGGCCACCTGTGCCCAGGGCTACTGGCGCCGCTATGGCGACACAGTAGAGCGGGTGCTGAAGGCGCCAGAGCCTTACAAGGTGGCCTATGGCATTGCGCTGGGGTATGAAGACCTGGCCGCACCCATCAACACCCTTCGCGCTGAACGCGCCCCCTTTGGTGACTGGGCGCAGATGCGCGGGTTTGACGGCCTGTAGGCCGAGCGATCAGACCGCGATATAGCGGTCTTTGCGGTGGTTCATCGCTACGATCAGGTTCAGGATCACCGCGCCGGCAATCGACCAGGCCACCGACACTGCCGGCACCAGCCACAGCGCAAACGCGACGATGATGCAGTCCAGGCCCATCTGCAGCTTGCCGGCCGACCAGCCATGGCGCTCTTGCAGGTAGAGCACCAGAATGCCAAAGCCGCCCAGGCTGACCCGGTGGCGGAACAAAATCAAAAAGCCGGTGCCCAGCAAAACGCCGCCCAGGATGCCGGCCAGTGGTTGTGATACGTACGAGATGGACAGCAGGCCAGGCAGCAGCTCGGTGAGCCAGGAGGTGGCCACCACACTGATAAAGGTCTTGACCACAAAGGCCGTGCCCATGCGCTTGGCGGCCAGCCAGTAAAACGGCAGGTTCAGGCAGAAAAACAGCAGGCCCAGATCCGTACCCGTGGCGTAGTGCCCCAGCAGGGCGATGCCCGCTATGCCGCCGCTCAGCAGCCCCGCGCTTTTGTACAGCACCAAGGCGGTGGAGATCAGCAAAATGCCGACCGCCATCGCAATCCCATCCTCCAGCCAGGAATGGCCGGAGGAGCCGGACTTGAGCGCCCAGCGGAATTTGTTGGAGGTCAGTTGGCTTACGCGTGCAAAGCCTGCGCTGGGGGAGAGGCGGAATCGGGTCATGGAAGAAGGGCAAGCAAGAGTCCTGCCAGCTGGGGCGCAGCGCATGCGCCTCCCTCTGGCCAGGCCTTTGCAAAAGGCGAGATAGCCCTGAAATATAGGACTAACCCTTATCCCTCAGACCCTGCCGAGGATTGGCGCCGCCTTGGGTGATGCGGCGCCCCCGTTTTTGCCGTTTACTTCCAGATCGGGCACTGGGCTTCTTGCTTGCTGGCAAACAGCGTCTCGCCCGGCAAGGCCTTGAGCAGCTTGAAGGAGTCATGCTTGCCCTTGGACTCTTCCGGCGTCTTGACCTGCAGCAGGTACATGTCGTGCACATAGCGGCCATTGGGCTCTATCTTGCCCTTGCCGAACATGTCGTTCAGCGGCATGGATTTGAGCGTCTGCATCACCTTGTCGGCATCCAGGCTCTGGGCTTTTTCCACGGCCTTGAAGTAGCTCATCGCCGACGAGTAATCGGAGGCCTGCAAGGAGGTGGGCATTTTCTTGGTGCGGGCGTAGAAGCGGTCTGTCCAGGTACGGGCCTCGGGCGAGCGGTCCCAGTACCAGCTGTCGGTAAACATCAGGCCACCGGCAAGCTTGAGGCCCAGGCTTTCGACCTCGTTGGCAAACACCATCAGCGCGACCGGCTTCATCTTGGGGGTAATACCAAACTCACGCGCCGCCTTGAGCGCGTTCATGAAGTCACCGCCCGCATTGGCAAAGCCCAGGATCTCGGCCTTGCTGGCCTGCACCTGCACCAGGTAGGACGAGAAATCATTCGCATGGAAGGGCGCGCGCACCGCTTTGACGATCTGGCCGCCCTGGGCCTGCACGACCTGGGTCACATCGGCTTCCAAGGTGTGGCCAAAGGTGTAGTCCGCTACCAAGAGCGCCCAGGTCTTGGCGCCTTGTTCAGACACGGCCCGTCCCGTGCCGCGTGCAATGGCTGTGGTGTCGCTGTTGTAGTGCACCCAGTAGGGGGAGCATTGGCTGCCGGTCAGGTTCGACGAATAGGCGCCATTGATCAGCAGCACGCGTTTTTTCTCGTTGGCCACCTGGCCCATGGCCAAGGCAGTTGCCGTGTTGGTGCCAGCAATCAGCAGCTGCACATCTTGGGTGTCCACCCATTCGCGCGATTTGGTCGAGGCGATATCGGCCTTGTTCTGGTGGTCGGCTGACAGCAGTTCAATGGGCCGGCCCAGCAGCTTGCCGCCAAAGTCTTCGATCGCCATCTGGATGGCGGTTACGCCGCCTTTGCCATCGCCGTCCGAGTACTGGCTGGACATGTCGGTCAGAAAACCCAGGCGCACCGGCGCTGGGGCTTGTGCCTGGGCCGTGCCGGTGATGGCGCAGCAGGCGAGGGCACAGCCGCTGAGCGCGTGCCGAAAGCGCAGGGAGGTTGGGTTGGACATACGAGACTCCTTTGTTATGGGTTGCTTTGCTTGTGCAACACCCATGCTAAGAGCAGATGCCAGATGGCGACAGGGTGGAAGCCGTGGCGGTGCGCCGCGTTTGTCGCCCACGTTACCGAGCGCGCGGTGCAGAGGAATATTTGCCAAGTTGATAAATACAAATAAATACCGAATAACACATAGGAATATTTGTCCAAAGGGCCTGCTGCTGTTCGAGCGGCTTTGTCAAATCTTCTTCATCAGGATGTCACCTGCTGTTGCAACACTTCCGCCTTTCTCTTGGGAACCCTATGCGACGCTTACCCCTTGTGGCCGCCATGGCCTCTTTGCTCATCCTCACCACACAAACCACGGCAGCGGCAGACCTGGCTTTGCAGACCCCCGCAGGCCAGGCGCTGGAGGCCAAGCTGGCCGCCGCTGACCCGCAAGGCCTGGTCTATGCTTCGCATGTGTTCAACGACACGGCGGCGACCAAGCTGCCTGATGGCTGGCGCACTGCTAGCTGGAACAAAGGTACGGTCTCGATCGATGCGACCACCGGCAATCTGCTGATCAATGGCAAGGCCGACAGCACGGCGATGACGGCTGTGCTGTTGCCGCAGAGCTTGGAATCGCTGTCCAACTACCGGGTGGACATGGAGTTCAGCTTCGAGCAGCCTAACAACACCGCGCGTTGGGGCAGCGTGATGTACCGCAGTTCCGCGGCAACCAACACCCCGGCGCATGAGCCGTACTACCAGTTCGCTATTCGGCAGGCGGCCACCGCCAACAATGGCACCGAGTTTGCGTACCGCAATGCGGGTGCCTGGTCCGTGCAAGCGACCAAGCCCTTCAGCGAAGCCATTGACCAGAGCAAGACCTATACAGCCAGCGTGGTGGTGCACGGCAATCGCGTGCGCCAGTACCTCAATGGCTCTCTGCAGCATGACACCATCCTGAGCGCCGACCTGGCCAAGGGCGGCATCGGCATGCAGACGGCAGGCCTGATCATGCGTGTCAAAAGCATCAAGGTGACCGAGCAAATCACGCCACTGCCTGAACTCGACATGCCCGTGGCCGTGCAGGACAGCGGCAGCCCGGCAGCGATGGCGCCCACCTTGGTGCAGGCCGCAGAAGGCCTGCAATCGCTAGCCGGCACCGGCGCCAGCAACGCGCTGTGGACGCTGGACAGCAGCCTCAATCTGCGCGACGCCAGCGGTGCCGCCGTGGGCACGCTTGCCGCCTACTTTGCCCAGCCCAAGCGCAACACCATCCCGCTCTTGCGCATCCAGGATGAAGCCACCTTGAACGCGCTGGTCACCTTCTCCGACCAGGTGCATAACTTGGCCGATCTGACCTTGCTGTCCAGCGACGTGGCGCTACTCAAGCAGGCCCGCGTCGCCCTGCCCAAGCTGCGCACGGCGGTGGATTTCAGCGAGCGCAAGCTGACGACCTCCAAGGCCGATCTGCTGACCATCGTGGGCGATACCAACCGCGCGGGTGCCAAGATCGCCATCCTGCCCGAGAGCCTGACCAGCCGCGCGTTGGTGTCCCATCTGCAGCGCCTGCTGATCACGGTATGGAGCAATGCCGAGGCTACGACGCCCGAGCAGGCCGCCCAGGTGCTGGTGAGCGGCGTGAACGGCGTCGTATCGCGCAACAGCGCCGCCTATGCCGAGGTGTTAGGCAAGCTGCCCGCCAACACCTTGCTGCGCAAGCCCTTGGTCATCGGCCACCGCGGCATGCCCAGCCGCGAGGACGAGAACACACTGGAAAGCGCCAAAGCAGCGGTGGCGGCGGGGGCCGATGCGGTGGAAAACGATATCTACATCACCACCGATGACCACCTGGTCATCATGCATGACGACACCGTCAACCGCACCACCAGTGGAACCGGCAATGTCGAGGGCATGACGCTGGCGCAGGTCAAGGCCTTGACCACCAAGACCAAGGGCTACCAGGTGCCCACTATGCGCGAGTACTTCAAGGCGTTCAAGAACGATCCCATCACCCATGTGATCGAGCTCAAGAGCAGCAACGCGCGCATCATCGCCCAGCTCAAAAAGGAAATGGCGGAAGAAGGTGTGGCCGACCAGTCCGTCGCCATCTCCTTTATTGCCGACCAGCTCAAGCGCAGCGGCGAGCAAATGCCTGAGCTGACCGGTGGCTTCCTCAACAGCATCGCCGACAGCGCCGACGTACCGGCCAGCGTGCGCAATGTGCTGGAGGCCACGCAGGCCAACTCTTCCACCTTCAACCCCAGCTTTGCGGCCATCCGCCAAAGCACGATGGAGGCGGCCAAGCACCGGGGCGTGACCTTCTGGCCCTGGACGGTGAATGACGCGGCCACGTTCTACAAGTACTACAGCTGGGGCACCAACGGCATCACCACCGACCATGCCTACCTGGCCAGCAACTTCCCCGTGGAGATCGCCGCCAAGCCGCAAACCGCTGCACTGGCCTTGAACGAGCCGCTGCGCCTGGGCTTGAATTTGACCACGCAGATCCGCACGCAGACTGAGGCCGTGGCCAATGAGCTGGTGCACCTGGGTGGCACGGCTACCGCCGTGCGCAATGGCGATGGGTCGCTGAGCTTCAGCAGCGCAGGTACGGCGATTGTCATGCCCGGCTACCGCCACCAGATGGATGGCACCTACAGCTATGTGATCATGGGCAAGCCTGTGACCTTGGTGGTGGGCGATGGCAACAATGGTGTGGTGGGCACACCCAATGCGCCCGCTGCCGGCAATGTGGCCTGCAGCAGCGCCGTACCCGGCCAGACCAGCATCTGCACGGTGCTGCCGCAACCGGGTTACCAGCTGGTGGGCCTGGCGGCAGACAGCAACTGTCCGGCTGGCCAATGGAACGCCGATAAAACCGCCTACACCACCGGCACAATTGCCGCGCAATGCCAGCTTCGGTTTGACTTTGCCGCCAAACCCGCAAGCGCTTCCCTGACGCCTATCGGCAAGGAAGGCGAGATGCAAGCCACCGTGCGCGGCGGTGGCACGGGCCTGTGGGCCTTTGATGCCGCGCAGGCTGTTGCCGTCAGCCCGGCTGCCGCACCGCCCAAGGGCGTGAGCTTCCCCTTCGGCGTGGTGAGCCTGCAGCTGAACGGCGGCCAGGCAGGGCAGAGCGCCACGGTGGAGATGACCTACCCGCAGGCCTTGCCCGCCAATGCCAAGTACTACAAGTACGGCAAGACCACCGACAACAAACAGGACCACTGGTATGCCTACCCCAACGCCACGATCAGCGGCAACAAGGTCGTGCTGACTTTGACTGACGGCCAGACCGGCGACGATGACCTGCTGGCCAACGGCGTTATTCGAGATCCGGGTGGTGTGGCGGTGTTGGCAGAAGACCCCGGTACGCCTGGCGCAACTGCTACCCCCGTGCCCACCCTGGGCCATGCAGCGCTGGCGCTGCTGTCAGGCGGTATGGGCTTGCTGGTCTGGCGCCGCAAGCGCAAGGCGCTGGTCTGATCTTTAGCTTTTGAGCGGTAGTTGACCGCCAGGGTGGCATAGGTTGCCTTGGCGGTTTTTTTATGAGAACTGGGGGCCGTCTGCTTGCGGCCACTCTGCCGACCGCTTGCGTGCACAGGTCCGGCGCTAAGCCCGTCTGGGAAAGCGAAGGCTGAATTGCGTGCCCGCGCCCGAGCTGCTAACCGTCACTTCGCCCCCATGCATATGCATGATCGACTGGACAATGGCCAGACCCAGGCCGCCTGAATCATCGGGGTGGGAGCGGGACGCATCGCAGCGGCAGAAGCGGTCAAATATCCGGGGGAGGTGTTCTTCTCCGATGGGGGCTCCTTGATTCAGCACCTCAATATCCAGCCAGTTCGGGGTATACGTGTTGCAGCGCAATGTGACGACGGTATCCGCCTCGCCATAGCGAATCGCGTTTGCCAAAAGATTGGCCAGTGCACGGCGTACCAAGCTGTTGTCAGCGGTGAGATGGCCGTGGGCTGTGGCTTCGATCCGAATTCCCCGCTCTTGGGCCATGCCCTCGAAGTACCCCAAAAGCTGTTGGAATAATTTTTCCAAATCGACGGGCTCCAACTGCAAGGCCGCGTCTTGCTTCTCTGCCCGGGCCAAGAACAGCATGTTGTCGATCATCCGCGCCAAACGCTCGTATTCCTCCTGCTGGGAGTCAAGCAACTGCGCATAGTCGTCAAACGTTCGGGACTGGCTCAAGGCCAACTGGTTTTGAAGCATGAGATTGTTCAGCGGTGTCCGCATCTCATGGGCCAGGTCTTCCGAAAACTGGCTCAGTTTTGCATAGCCTTGCTCAAGCCGTGCCAGCATCAAGTTCAAGGCCGCCGTCAAGGCTTGCAGCTCTTGGGGCTGTTTTTGTTCATCCAGACGCAGGCCCAGATGCTGGGGGCTGACAGCGGCTGCTTGCTGGCTGAGCCGGTGCAAGGGGAGCAGGCCACGGCGCACCACTTCCCAGCCGACAGCGAAGGCCAGAAGCACACCGACCATCCACGCCGCGCCCAGGTTCCAGCGATAAGCGGACATCATCTGCTCTCGCTCCGCCAGTAATTTGCTGGCGATGATAAAGATGTCCGAATCTCCGTTGCTGACCCGCTTCCAGGCCATGCGCGCTGTTTTTGCGCCTGGGGTGGTGAACAAGGAAAGGGGGCTAAGTTCGGAGATGACCGGAGTTGGCAGGTTTTCCGGGTTCACCTCAATCAAAAGCGCACCGGTGCTGTCCATAATCCATAGCGCATTGTCTTTGTTGCCCAGCATATTGGCGTAAATCTTGGGCTGCTTTTTTAATAAATCGATGTTGTTATTGTCTTTGATAATGTCTTTTATACGATCAATTCGCCCAAGCAAGGCCATGTCATCGCGGTAGGCCACTTCTCTTTCCAGGGCATTGAAAACATAAGCCCCCATTAAGGCAAACAAAACCGCACTTGCCAAGGCAAACAACAACGCAAGTCTTAAGCGCAGGCTGGCATGTTTTTGGTGTATCACGGCAGCGGGTCCTCCATGCGGTAACCCATTCCGCGCACGGTTTGGATGAGCTTGACTGCAAACGCATCATCAATTTTTGCGCGCAGGCGGCGGATAGCCACATCCACCACATTGGTGTCGCTGTCGAAGTTCATGTCCCAGACCTGAGAGGCAATCTGGCTGCGCGACATGACTTCCCCCTTGTGCAGCAGCAGCAATTGCAGCAGGGCAAACTCTTTGTTCGTCAGGTCAATGCGCTGGCCGCCACGCGTGGCCCGTCGTTTGCGCATGTCCACCTCCAGATCGGCCAGCGCAACAATGTCTTGCTGGCGCATCGGGGTTCTGCGCAGCAGGGTACGCACGCGTGCCAAAAGCTCGGCATATGAAAAAGGTTTGATCAGGTAGTCATCGGCGCCCAGCTCCAGGCCTTTGACGCGGTCCTCCACGGAATCTCGCGCCGTCAAAAAAAGCACGGGAACCTGGCTGCGCTCGCGAAAGCGGCGGATCACACCCCAGCCATCCATACCGGGCAGCATGACATCCAGGATCAGTAGATCAAAGTCGCTGGATTGGGCGATGAAGAGGCCGTCAATACCATCGTGGGCCACCTCGACCTGGTAGCCTGAATCCCGGAGACCCTTCTTCAGGTATTCTGCCGATTTTGTTTCGTCTTCAATGATTAATATACGCATAAATTTATTAATATTAGCGCTGCGTTTTCAAAATCCAAGAATCATAACAATAAATAGATGATGGAACATTAAAAAAATGTAATGAACCTGCAATCTTGGCGTTAGAGGTAATGCGCAAAATGCCCGCTATTCGCTAAACAATTCGAATGCAGGATGATCAAAATGCAATGGCTTTCTATCAAACCGGTTTGCGGTTTTCTTCTCATGGCTTCAGTCCATGCCTTTGCAGCCCCACCCGCGCCACTGCAGCAAAGCAATATGTCTCTGAATTTGGCCAATGCTTTGGTGCAAGCAACCATGTCCGCATGCCACGCACAAGGCCGCGTTGCCGTGGCCGCCGTTATTGACCGAGGCGGCCATTTGCTGTCCTTGCAGCGCGACGACCGGGTAGGCCCGCACAACACCGACGCTGCCATCAAGAAGGCATTCACTGCGCTTTCAACCAAGACGCCTTCGCGCATTTTTGCGGAAAACGCCCGCAAGAACCCCGAATCCAGCAATCTGAACACGATTGACAGCCTCTTGCTGATCGGTGGCGGAGTGCCCGTCAAAGTGGGCGACGAAGTCATCGGCGCCATCGGTGTGGGCGGCGCAGGGGGCTCCGTGTTTGACGAAGCTTGCGCCTTGGAAGCCATCGACCAAGTGCTGGGCACCGCCAAGTGACTGCCGTTGTCACTCTAATTTCTAGTTCATTGACCTAAACCCCAGGAGTTTTCATGCAAAAAACCAAACTGCTTCTCACCGGCCTGCTGCTGAACGCCGCCATCGCCACCTCCGCGCTGGCCGCGCAGAACCCTTTGAGCGTTCATGTACTGAACTTGCAAGACGGCCTGCCGTCCGCGGGTGTGAACGTGAAACTGGAAAAGAAGGTCGATGACAAGTGGGTGCAAATCAATGAAGGCGTCACCAATGCCCAGGGACGTATCCCCGCACTCTACCCATCCGAATCCACCATGGAAAAAGGCAGCTACCGCGTCACCTTCCAGACCGAGGAGTGGTTCAACAAGCAAAAGACCGCGACATTTTTCCCGGAAATCCCCGTGATCTTCAAGGCAGATGGCTCGGTCCCGCACTACCACATCCCCTTGCTGCTGAGCCCTTATGGCTTCTCTAGCTACCGGGGTAACTGATCGAGGTTTGACTTCCTGGCACTTGGCGCAGGAAGTCATAACAGCCAGCCGTGCTTTGGCGGTTTTTATGGGTATAGGTGCATGGTTTGCTCGCGTGGTGACATTGTCATTGATGACTTTCCTTGCACTGCTCGCAATTTGAATACATGGTTCTAAATTGGTTACTGGCTGCCGGCATGTTAAGGCTTGCCTAAAAAATGTGCTGAGATGGCAGAAAAAGGGAGATGCCTTGTCGCCAAACGCCTGCCCAAAAGTCGCCAAGCTTATGAAAGATGCTCCTCAGAGATAAATCTCTATTGGGAACTGATTTCGAAGCACGTGATTCTTTCGCGCGGTGATGTGGAAGAGCTTCTTGCATCGCCCAGTGAGGGGCTGTTCCCTATTTAGTTGCACTGGTGGACGGTGGTCTTCAAAACCACGCTAGTCGAGAATTTGACCCAAACTCGTAGGTCAGATATCGAGGCCTGGTGACCAAGGTTAGAAATGCGACACCTCTTTTTAGAGACTGTAAAGGCAGTGATCCTTAACATCGTCTCTTGGTTATTTGTAATTCTTCATAAGATATAGATTAAGTCATTGCACTCAAGAAGACGTCCTCACCTATAGGCTTTGATGTGTGTCACTGTGTAGGGTGGTTAAGACACTCTGCGCCCCTAAGACTGGGATGGGGGTCAATGCTCCCCAATGATTTGCTAGGATTGTCTTTTTTCAAAGGAGAGGGAATGACCAAAAATCAATACCGCATGCTGGTCGTAGGAACGCTGATCATTGCTCTTGTGGGAGGATCTGTAGATCTTGTGTTTGGACTGCTTCCACAAGAAATCTACATACAGTTATCCATGAGAGAGTCACGGATTGATCCGAGCATCATGCTGTGTTTAATTCTTGTCTTTATACTCGCATGCCTGGTTAGCCTGTATGGAACACTAAGGTTTAGACATTGGGCGCCAAGGTTAAATATCATACTCGCCGTATTTGGGCTTCTAATTTTAGTGGCAGATGGGGCGCCATCAGTTCAGTCGAGTTTATCCCAAGCGTTGGACATTGTTGGTAGCTTTGCAGAGGGCCTTGTGCTTATGTTGCCATTTCTTCATGAGGATGTGAAGCGGATGTTTTGGTCTCAAGCGGAATGAAATTAACCCTTTAATTCAAGTCATTTTTCATGCATCGGATGGCGGTATTGACAATCAATGTCTGTCGTTGAGGGCATGGCAGAATCGATGGCGTGAATTACCAAATGTGTGGTCGTTTAAGTCCACCAATCCCGAGTCAAGGTGTGGTACACGAGGCAACATGAGAAGGCAGCAGGAAGATTGCTAGCTTGGAGGTCGTGCAACTTGTGGGTCTCCATATGAATTCCCTCTGTTGGAGCAGCTTGCCGCGGCCCGCTTGCTGAATTGCGCTCACTTGACCAGCGCTGAAAGGTGAGGCTCATAAAGTTGCCAAGAGACGTGAGTGAGGGTCAAACATGCGAGAGCGTGCAAGCTGTCCAACTAAACGCCTTGCCACCGATGCGCCCGCTCAAACCGGCTGCCCCACCCCCCGCGTATCTGGCATGCGCGAAGCCCAGGCAAACACCGCCATCCCCAACAGCACCGTCACCGCCAGCCCTAGCGCCAGCAGCAGGCCGCTGTGAAAGATCTGGGGGGCGACCAAGGCGGAGATGATGGTGAAGACCATCATCTGGCTAAAGCCCTGCAGCGACGAAGCCAGGCCGCGCATCTGGGGGAACTGGCCCATGGCTTCTAGCGTCAGGATGGGCATCAGCTGAGAAATGCCAAAGGTGTAGAGCGTGATCGGCAGGACGGCCCAGGGGACGGTGGGCTGCTGGGTGAGGCTGTTGTAGAGCAGGTTGCAGGCGCAGGCGACGAGCAGGCAAGCGTAGCCGATGCGCTTTTGTACGGCAGGCGGAATGCGGCGGGCAAAGATGCTGGAGACGGCTGAGCCGAGCATGGTGCCGGCGATCAGCGGGATGAACAGCCAGCCCAGTGCGGTCTCGTCCATGCCCAGGATGGTCATCACAAACTCAGCGGCCGAGCTGATGTAGATGGAGTTGGCGCCGGCCATCAGCGCCAGGCCGATGAGCATGGTGCGGAACTTGCGGTTGCGCAGCGCTTGCAGGTAGTTGCTGGCGATGACCTTGAGCTTTAACGGCGTGCGGCGCTCAGGCGGCAGGGTCTCGGGCAGTTGGCGCCAGATCAGCAGCGCCAGCACTGCGCCAAAGGCGGACAGAAAATAGAAGCTGTAGCGCCAGCCGCCATGGCTTTGCAGCCAGCCGCCCAGCACAGGCGCCAGCGCAGGGGCCAGGCCAAACACCATCATCACCAGCGCCATCATGCGCTGCGCCTCGGCACCCTGGTACTGGTCTTGCACCATGGCGCGCACGATGACCATGCCCGAGCCGGCGCACAGGCCTTGCACCAGGCGCATCAGCACCAGCGATTCAATCGAACCCGCAAAAGCCGCTGCCAGCGAGGTGATGCAGTAGCCGATGGCCGAGACCATCAACACCCGGCGGCGGCCAAAGGTGTCGCTGAGTGTGCCGTAGAACAGCATGGTGCTGGCCATCGCAAAAACATAGACGCTCAGGGTCTGCTGCACCGCTATGGGTGATGCACCAAATTCCTGCCCAATGGCATGGAAGGAGGGCAGGTAGGTGTCGATGCCCAGTGGACCGATCATGGTGCACAGGGCGAACAGCAGGGTGAGCGTAACGGGTGATTTTTGCATGGGGCGCTGGGCGCGCTGCCCCGGGCCGCAATCGCAGCAAGCGCTGCTTGGCCGTGCTGGCCAAAGGCTTGGATGGAGGAACAGGCGGGTGGGGGCTAGGGCGCCGAAATGGAAAACCACGGCCGCCCAGAAGACCTGAGCGGCAAAGCGGCAAGCAAGCATTTAACCAAAAAATGCGGCTGCCCGTGCCAGCTGGCGGCGCAGCTTAAAAGACCTGGGGCATTGGCCGCCTGAAATGCAAAGAGCGCGAAACTGTGTACACATTTCGCGCTCTTGGTTGGTGATCTTTGCTTTCTAGAACGCCTAGCCCGCGCTGGGGCGTTCGGCTCCTTTGGGGCGGAAGGCTTTGCAAACAGCTTCCTCGGTCTGCAGATAGGGGCCGCCGATCAGGTCGATGCAGTAGGGCACGGCCGCAAAGATGCCGGGCACCTGCTGCTGGCCGTCTGCGTCCTTCAGGCCTTCCAGGGTCTGGGCAATGGCTTTGGGCTGGCCGGGCAGGTTGATGATGAGGCTGCTGCCCCGGATGACGGCCACCTGGCGCGACAGAATCGCGGTGGGCACAAACTGCAGGCTGATCTGGCGCATTTGCTCGCCAAAGCCGGGCATCAGCTTGTCGGCCACGGCCAGCGTGGCCTCGGGCGTTACATCGCGCAGGGCGGGGCCCGTGCCGCCGGTGGTCAGCACCAGCGCGCAACCAGCGTCCACTAGCGCCACCAGGGTCTGGCTGATCAGCGCCTCGTCGTCGGCAATCAGGCGGGTTTCGTACTGCACGGGGTTGCGCAGGGCGCGGCCCAGCCAGTCTTGCAGTGCGGGCAGGCCCTTGTCTTCATAGACGCCAGTGCTGGCGCGGTCGCTGATGGAGACCAGGCCAATCTTGACGGTGTCGTAGCTTGCGCTCATGGGGTCGGTTGCCTTGCTTCGCTGCCTTCAGGCGTTGTCTTCGTCATCGTCGCCATCTTGGGGGTCGGCAGCGGCATTGCGGCTGGCACCGTGCGAGGCCATCACGTGGTCGCGCACCAGCTGGAACAGCTCGCGGTAGGCCCGGCCTTTGCGGGCGGCCAGGCCGGTGGATTCCTGCACATTCGCGTCATGCGCGCTGGGCAGATCCTTGCGGGCCTGGCGCACCAGCGAGCGCAGCTGCTGGATGTCGGTATCGGGGGCTTCGTTGATCCATTGGGCGACCGCGTCGTCGCTGACGATCATGCGATCGCGCCACTGCTCTGCCGCATGCAGCAGGCCTTTTTCCAGGCTGGAGCCTTCTTTTTGCTCGGCCAGGGCGGCGTTGACAGCGGCGAGCTCTTTCTCATCGAGCTTGCGCATCAGCTTGCCGATGAACTGCATCTGGCGGCGCTTGCCTTCAAAATTGGTGATGCGTTTGGCCTCGGCCAAGGCCGTGGCCAGGATTTCTGGCAGCTCCAGTCGCTTGAAGAGGTCGCTGCGCAAGGTCAGCAGTTCTTTGCCCAGGTCTTGCAGGCCATCCATCTCCTTTTTCAGGTCGGATTTGCTCGACTCGGTGGTGCCTTTGAGTTCGGCCTTCAGCTCGATATCGAGTTCGCTGCCTTCGGCCACGAACTTGCCGCGTACGAAATAGCCTTTTTTGGGTTTGCGTGACATGGTTAAATGCTTTTGTTCAAAAGGCCATCGCCCGGCGCAGTGCCTGGGCGATGGCGGTTATCAGTATCATAGCGGGCAGTATGAAAAAATCCGTATCCAGCTCTAACAGCCAAGGCGATGCCAAGGCTGAGTCCGGCTTCAGCTACAGCCGCGCATTTTTCAAAGATCTAGTCGAGCAGGCGCTCTCGCATGCCAAAAAACTGGGGGCCAGCGATGCCGGGGCCGATGCCTCTGAAGGCTCCGGTTTGTCGGTCAGTGTGCGCAAAGGCGAGCTGGAGACGGTGGAGCGCAACCGGGACAAATCACTGGGGGTGACAGTCTATCTGGGCAAACGCCGTGGCAATGCCAGCACGTCCGACTTCTCTGCCGAAGCAGTGCAGCGCACCGTGCAGGCGGCCTATGACATTGCACGCTTCACCGCCGAGGACCCGATCGCAGGTCTGCCCGACGCAGCCGACATTGTGCCAGCAGCCGAGCACCGTGACCTGGAGCTATTCCATCCTTGGGCCATTGACAGCGAGGCAGCGGCCCAATTGGCCCTGCAATGCGAGGCCGCAGCCTTTGCCACCGACAAGCGCATCAGCAACAGCGAAGGCGCCGGTGTATCGGCCCAGCAAAGCCATTTCTACAGCGCCCACACCAACGGCTTTGCCGGTGGCTATGCCAGCTCGCGCCACAGCCTGTCGGTGGCGCCCATCGCTGGCAAGGGTGCAGACATGCAGCGCGATGCCTGGTACAGCAGCATGCGCCATGCGGGCGACCTGGCCGACCCGGCGGTCGTCGGCCGCTATGCCGCAGAGCGGGCACTGTCTCGCCTGGGCGCACGCAAGATTCCAACCACCGAATGCCCGGTGCTGTTCGATGCACCGCTGGCCGCAGGCCTCGTCGGTTCGTTGGTGCAGGCCATCAGCGGTGGCGCCCTGTACCGCCGCAGCTCCTTTTTGCTGCATTCGCTGGGCAAGAAGGTCTTCCCCAAGCACATCCAGCTGGTGGAAGACCCGTTCATCATCGGCGGCAAGGGCAGCGCACCTTATGACGATGAAGGCGTACGCGTATCCAAGCGCTCGGTGATCGAGGACGGCAAGGTGGCCGGCTATTTCCTGTCGACCTATTCGGCCCGCAAGCTGAGCATGCACACCACCGGCAATGCCGGCGGTGCCCACAATCTGCACTTTTACTCGACCAAGACGCGCCCTTCGGACGATCTGGATGCCATGCTGCAAAAGCTGGGCACGGGCCTCTTCGTGATCGAGCTGATGGGCCAGGGCGTGAACCCGGTCACCGGTGATTACTCGCGTGGCGCCAGTGGCTTCTGGGTCGAGAACGGCAAGATTGCCTTCCCGGTGGAAGAAATCACCATTGCCGGCAACCTCAAGGACATGTTCAAGGGCATTGAGGCGGTGGGAGCCGATGCGTACAACGCCGGCTCCAAGACCTTGGGCAGTATCTTGATCAACCGCATGAAGGTGGCAGGGTCCTGATCCCTCGCTGCTGACTAGCGTCTAGCCCGCTCACAGCCATCCAATCGACGGGCGGCGGGCGGGTTTTATTTTTTTGTGTCAGCCGCTGGCCCAGGCTTGCCAGCGCTGTAAGGAGTGGGCTGTGTTTACCGGCATTATTCAAGCAGTGGCGCGCATTAGCGCCATCGACGACCAACCGGGGCTGCGGAGCTTTACCGTGGCCTTTCCCGATGGCTTCTGCGAAGACCTGGCCATAGGGGCCAGCGTGTCGCACGACGGCGTATGCCTGACGGTGACCGAGCTGCTGGACCCCACGCACGCACGCTTTGATGTGATGCAGCAAAGCCTGAACATCACCACCTTGGGGGCGCTGGAACTGGGCTCGCCCGTCAATGTGGAGCGCGCCGCCAAGGATGGCGCCGAGATTGGTGGCCATCCGCTGTCGGGCCATGTGGACTTTACTGGCACCCTGGCGCAGGTGCGCCAGTTCGACAACAACCACGTGATGCGCGTGGCGGTGCCCGAGGCCTTCCGCCGTTATGTGTTTGCCAAGGGCTATATCGCCATCAATGGCGCCAGCTTGACCGTCGCCGAGGTCAACCGGCAAGAGGGCTGGTTCGAGGTCTGGCTGATTCCCGAGACCTTGCGCATGACCGTGTTTGGCGACAAGCGCGCTGGCGACAGCCTGAACATCGAGATCGAGCGCAGCACCCAGGTGGTGGTCGATACCGTGCGTGAAGCGGTGGACGAGAGCCTGGGCCAACTCAAGCCCCTGCTTGAAGCGCTGCTGCGCGAGAAGGGTTTGAGCCTGGATGACCTGGTCACACCGCCGCAGTTGCCCAGAAATTAGCCTCTAACGGGTCGCCACGATAAAGATCCGAGGAAAGGGCAACAGCACCGTGCCGCTGGGCAGCGCCGGATAGGCCTGGCGGATGGCGGCCAGGTAGTCTGCCAAGTACTGCACGCGCTCCTGCGTATCCAGCTGCGCCAAAAACGGGCGCAGCGCCGAGCCTTTGAACCATTCGACCACGGCCTCGTGGTTGGCCAAGGGATGCATATAGGTGGTACGCCATGCATCGACCCTGCTGCACAGGGGCTGCAGCAGCGCGTAATACCAGTCAATGCTGTGCCGGTCCGGGTGGCGTACCTCGCCGATGCGCGAGGCCCAGGGCCCTTGGGCCGCCACCTGGCGCGCCAGTGCATGCGCAGGCTCTTGCAAGTTGTCGGGGGTCTGCACCGCCAGGCTGCCGCCAGCGCGCAGCTGCTGCAGCAAATGCGGGTAGAGGCGGGCATGGTCGGGCAGCCATTGCAGGCTGGCATTGGCCAGGATGACATCGACGGCTGGCGCCGCTTGCCAGTGGCCGATATCGGCCAGTGCAAACGGCGTCTGCGGCAGGCGCTCGCGGGCAGCGCGCAGCATGTCTTCGTCATTGTCCAGGCCCGTCACGGTGGCACCGGGGTAGCGGGCTTGCAGCACTTCGGTGGAGTTGCCGGGGCCGCAGCCCAGATCGATGGCCGTCTCTGCCTCGGTGTTGGGGATGGCGGCCACCAGATCGCGCACGGGGCGGGTGCGTTCGGCTTCAAATTGGCTGTACTGCTGGGCGGACCAGGTCATGGGGTACTCCTTATGTCTTGCCGGGCACTGTAGTGCGCTTTACCCATGCTGAAAAATGCGCTATAAAAACCTTATCCATACTTTTGAGGTATTGCTCGATGGAGCTGAGACATTTGCGGGCCTTGGTCTGCATTGCCGAATCTGGCAACCTGACCCGGGCTGCGCAGCAGCTGGGCATGCAGCAACCACCGCTGACGCGCTTGCTGCAGCAACTGGAGGCGGGGATGGGCACGCCCTTGATGGAGCGCCTGCCCAGGGGCATGCGGCCCACCGCGGCTGGCCTGGCGCTGGTGCAGGAGGCGCGCATGGTGCTGGCCCGGGTCGAAGCCATGGCGGGCCTGGTGCAGGATGCTGCCCAAGGTGGCCGTGGCCATATCGCCATTGGCTTTACCAGCTCGGCGGCGCTGCACCCTTTGGTTGCGCAAGTGTTGCGCGCCTTCCGTGCGCAGTGGCCGCGCGTGAAGGTCGCGTTGGAAGAGGCGGGCTCGGGGGAATTGTTGGAGGCCTTGCTGGAGCAGCGCCTGCATGCCGCCTTGGTGCGCTCGGCCTGGGAGGCGCAACCCAGCCTCAGCAGCCGCCATTTGCTGACTGAGCCCATGGTCGTAGTCGGCCCGGCCGAGCATGCGCTGCTGCAGTCCAAGCGGGCCTTGCCGCTGGCGCAATTGCGGGGCCAGCCGCTGGTGCTGTACAAGCGGCCTGCGGGCCCGGGCCTGCACGATGGCATTGTGGCGGCCTGCGTGGGCGCGGGCTTTCATCCGCAGGTGGTGCAAGAGGCCCCGCGGCTGACTGCCACCCTGAGCCTGGTGGCTGCGGGCCTGGGCCTGAGCATTGTGCCGGCCTCCATGCAGCACCTGCGCAGCGATGGGCTGGCCTACCGGCGTCTGAGCGGAGCGCCCGGCCTGGTGGCCCCGCTGATCCTGGTGAGCCAGCGCCGCCCCGAAGCCCAGGCCCGCGTGCTGCTGCAGCACCTGGGCAGCATCTTCGACCAGCAGCTGGCAAGCCAGCCACCACGCAAGGGAGCGGCCTGATATGCAAAAACGCGTCATGCCATCGATGATGGCCCTGCAGTGCTTTGAGGCGGTGGCGCGCCACATGAGCTTTACCCTGGCGGCCCAGGATTTGTTTCTGACCCAGAGCGCCATCAGCAAGCAGATCGCGCAACTGGAGGCGACGGTATGCCAGGCGCTGTTTCACCGCTCTGCACGTGGGCTGGCGCTGACCCCTGCCGGGCGCATGTACCTGGGCGAGGTGCGCAGCATCCTGAACCAAGTCGATGCCTCGGCCCGCTATGTGATGGGCTATGGCGAGGCGGACGAAACCCTGACGATCGCCGTGCAGCCCACCTTTGGCATCACCTGGCTGGTGCCGCGCCTGCGGCTGTTTCTGCAGGCCTACCCGCATATCCAGGTCGTCACCAAGGGCGATGCCCGGCCTTTTGACCTGATGCAGTCGCGCATTGATGTGTCGCTGTTCTATGGCGATGGCAGCCTGCCGGGTGCGGACTGCCACCGCCTGTTTGAGGCCGATGTGGCGGTGGTCTGCGCTCCGGGCATGGTGCCTGCAGCTGGCCTGGCGTCGCTCGCCGATCTGGAGCAGTTGACTATGGTCCAGTGCTCCTCCCGCCCGGAAATCTGGCGCGACTGGTATGCCTGCCAGGGCTTTGTGCCAGTTGATGCCTACCGGGGCCCGCGCTTTGACACGTTCTCGATGTGCCTGCAGGCCGCGCAGGAGGGCATTGGCCTGGCCATCATGCCGCGCATGTTTGCCGAGCGGGCGCTGGCCCGGGGCAGCTTGGTGCAGCCCTGGCCTTTTGTGCAGCCCAGCGATGGCGCTTACTACGTGGCCCATGCCAGCCACTGCGCGGCCTTGCCCAAGATCCGCCATTTTGTCGATTGGGTGCTGGCACAGGCGCATGCCAGCCCGCCATCCGCATGAAATTTTGGAATAGCCCGATCATTTAATTTCGTTTGCCCCGGGGCCTGGGCTTGCGAACAATGCGTGGTTGAACGACACAATAACCACGGAGACCGCGCACCATGGCCGCGCTGCACCACTACCTCTCGATTGCCGATCTGGAACGCGCTGCCCGCCGGCGCTTGCCCGCCTGTGTGCGCGGCTATGTCTGCGGCGGCACGGAAGATGGCGTATCGCTGCAAGAAAGCCTGCAGGTCTTCTCGCGCCTAGGCTTTGTGCCGCGTGGCCTGCGCCATGTGGCCCAGCGCAGCACGGCCACCACCTTGTGGGGCCAGACCTATTCCATGCCGATGGGCTTTGCGCCCACCGGCTTTGCCGCCATTGTGATGAAGGACTGCGACGCGGCGCTGGCCAAGGTGGCGCAGGCGCAGGCGCTGCCCTTTATCATCAGTGGCGCATCGACCGTACCGCTGGAGCAGCTGCAAAGCGCCCATGGCCAGCGCTGCTGGTACCAGGCCTACCTGCCGGGCAATATGGCGCGCATCCTGCCACTGCTGCAGCGCCTCGAAAAGGCCCAGGTGCCCGTGCTGGTGATCACGATTGATACCTGTGTGGGCGCCAACCGCGAGAACCTGCAACGCCTGCGCTTTACCGTGCCGTTTCGCCCCAGCTGGCGCCTGCTGCTCGATGGCCTGCGCCACCCGCGCTGGAGCTACGATGTGTTTTTGCGTACGGTCTTGAGCCAGGGCGTGCCCCGCTTTGCCAATCTGGCCCATGAGGCGGGGCCGGCCATCACCGCCGATCCCCCCAACGGCTTTCGGGGCGAGCGCGACCAGCTCGACTGGGACTGCATTGACCAGATACGCGCTGCTTGGAAGGGCAAGCTGGTGCTCAAGGGTGTCATGCACCCGGATGACGCCAGGCTCGCCGTGGCCCACGGGGCAGATGCGGTCATCGTCTCCACCCATGGCGGGCGCCAGCTCGATGCCTGCATCTCGCCTTTGCAGGCGCTGCCCGAGATTCGGCAGGCGGTGCCGGCCGATTTTCCGGTGTTTATCGATGGCGGGTTTCGCCGGGGCAGCGATGTGCTCAAGGCCATGGCACTGGGCGCTGATCTGGTCTTTACCGGCCGGCCGCAGCTGTTTGGCGCGGCCGTGGCTGGCGAGGCGGGCATTGCCCATGCGGTGCAGCTGTTCCGCCAGGAGCTGATGACCAACCTGGCCCTGCTCGGGGTGAATCGCCCGCAGGAGCTGACACCGGACTGGCTGCGTGTCCAGGGAGATTTTTCGCTGCGTCAAGGCCAAAGCTAAAGCCAACGCTAAGAGCTGGAAGCGCTGCGTTCGTTTGCAATCAAGGAGACAAAAGATGATGAAACCAAGCATTGGCGTGCTGGCCGTGGCCGCCGCATTGGCGGTGTTGCCTGCGGCGCATGCACAGGGCACCGGCTACCCCAGCAAGCCGGTCAAGCTGGTGGTGGGCTATGCCCCTGGCGGCGCCACCGACATTGGTGCGCGGCTGATGGCCGACGCGCTGGGCAAGGACCTGGGCCAGACCTTTATTGTGGAAAACCGCCCGGGCGCCAACAGCAATATCGGTGCCGAGTATGTGGTGCGCGCGCCGGCCGATGGCTATACCTTGTTTGTGGGCTCCATCTCCACAGCGATCAACCAGGGCCTCTACACCAAGCTGGCCTTTGATGCCGGCAAGGACCTGGTGCCCGTGGCACAGCTCAATGTGGTGCCCAATATCTTGGCGGTCAGCGCCAAGCTGCCGGTCAACTCGGTGGCGGAGTACATCGCCTACGGCAAGCAACACCCGGACAAGCTGAGCTGTGCGTCGCCGGGCAGCGGCTCGTCGGCCCATCTGGGCTGCGAGCTGTTCAAGCTCAAGACGGGTACCAGCATCTTGCATGTGCCTTATCGCGGCAGCGGCCCGGCGGTGTCGGACCTGCTGGGCGGCCAGGTGGATTCGATGATGGACAACCTGCCGCCGCTGCTGGCGCAGATCCGCGCGGGCAAGCTCAAGGGCCTGGCGGTGACCACGGCCGAGCGCGTCGATTTTGCGGCAGACATCCCCACCGTGGCCGAATCCGGCGTGCCCGGCTTTGAGGTGGCCGCCTGGTTTGGTGTGTTTGCGCCAGCTGGCACACCCGCGCAGGTGGTGGAGTCCGTCAACAAGGCCATCAACCGGGCGCTGAATACCAACCCCGATGTGCGCGCCAAGTACCAAGCCAATGGCTTTATGCTGCCGCCGGCACCCAACTCGCCGGCTAGCTTTCAGCGCTTCTTCAACAGCGAAATCAAGCGCTGGGCCGACGTGGCGCAGGCCACCAAGCTCAAGATCGACTGAGACCGTTCTCGGTCTGGGGCGGCTGCATCACTGCGTCGTTGCTGCCAGCTTGCTGGGCAGCAGCAGCGACACCCCGGCGGCCAGCACCAGCAGCACGGCGGCAGCGCCAAAGGCAATCCAGTGGGTGCCGAACTGCTCGTAGGCCCAGCCGCCTAGCCAGCTGCTGATCATCGCGCCAATTTGGTGGCCCAGGTAGGCGCAGCCATAGAGCATGCCGACCAGCTTGATGCCGTAGAGATCGCCCAGAATGGCCGAGGATGCGGCAATCGAGCCGGCCCAGACAATGCCGCCCAGGGCTGCCACGGCATAGAGCTGCCAATGGTGGATGACGGCAACGAGCCCGACAAAGCCCAGCCCGCGCACCAGGTAGATGACGGCCAAGATGTAGCGGCGCGGCACCATGTCGGACAGCTTGCCCAGGCCCAGTGTGCTGAAGATGGCGACCAGGCCAATCAACCCGATGCCGCCAGCGCTGCTGCCGGCATCAAAGCCATGGTCCATCAGCATGGGCACGCCATGGGTGCCCAGCAGGTTCATGCTGAAGCCGCATGCAAACAAGCCCAGAAAGATCTGCCAAAAAGGCGCTGTGGCAACGGCCTGGGCAAAGCGCAGCGAGGGCGCGGCTGGCTGGCCGGCCATGGCGCGCAGGCGATCCTGGCGTGCTGCCTGCTCGGCAGGGGTCAGGTCGGTGTGCTCGGGCGCGTCATCGCGCACCACCCACAGCGCCATGGCCGTGACGATCAGCGCAAACACCAGCGCAAAGCCCAGCAGGGTGTGCTGCCAGCCCCAGCGCGCAATCGTAAAGGTGAAGACTGGCGTCATCACCGCAATGCCGGCCATGGAGCCGGTGGACAGAAAGAACAGTGCCATGCCGCGCTGGCGCGTGAACCAGCTGCTGATCATGGGCGTGACCGCCACCGGGCTGGTGAAGGCCAGGCCCAAGGACAGTGCCACGCCGTAAGACCAGAAGAACAGCCAGGGCGTGCGGGCGTTGACGGCCCAGATGCTGGAGAGCACCACGATGACGGTGCCCAGCAGCAATACCCGCCGCGTGCCATGGCGCGCTACCAGCCAGCCGGCCAGGGGCATGCCCAGGCCATAGCACAGCATGCCAATGGCGATGATGGAGGACAGCAGGCTGCGGCTGAAACCCAGGTCTTGCGACAGCGGCACGATGAAGGGGCCGATCCCCATGCGCATGCCCACCGTGAGCAGGGTGAGGAGGGTGGAAGCTGCGACGATCACCCAGCCAAAATACAAGCCGCTCGGCGGCGTAGGGCCCGGAGGCAGGGAGGGGTTGAGCGCTGTCATGACGCGTTGGCCGCGAGGCGCCCGTCAGAGGCCTGCGCAACAAGGGATGAGTGAGTGCCGATGATAGGCCTGGGCGCAGGATCGGCAAGCCCGAAGGCGGGGCTGGATGTCGCCCGCGCGGCAGCCTTGCTGGACGGGTGTTCAGCGCTGGGGTGCCGGAGCGGCCGTTGCTGCGGTATCGGGCAGCAGCATCAGCAAGCTGCGGTTGTAGTCTTCAACCACCATCAGCTGGCCTGCATGGTTCAGTGCCAGGCCGGTGGGGCGGCCCAGCGGGCGGGTTTTGCCGTCTGCTGTCCATCCAGTGAGCCATTCCACGGGTTGGCCACCGGGTTTGCCGTCTTTCTGGCGGGCAAAGCCCACCACGCGATGGCCTTGTGGGCCGTGCCAGGCCGCCAGCAGTTGGCCGTTGAAGGGGCTGGCCTGCGGGGTGGCGAGCAAATGCAGTGGTGCGGTGTGGGCGGGCCAGCGCATATGGGGTGTCTTGGTGGCCGTGCAGCGGGCGCGTTGCTCATAGCCGCGTGCCAGGCGCTGCTGACCGACGCAATAAGGCCAGCCATAGTCGGCGCCTTCCACCAGCTCGTTGAGCTCTTCGGGGGGCTCGTTCTTGTCGCGGTAGTCGATGTTGTTTTCGGCCTGCCACAGGCTGCCGGCAGCGGGGCCGTCGGGCAGGGTGGCAAGGGCCACAGAATTGCGCAGGCCCAGCGCAAAGGGCGCAAACTGCTGCACTGCCGCTTGCCCTTGCACCGCAGGGCTGCGCAATACCGCGCGCCATACTGCACCCCGGAACTGCATCGCGCCGCGCTCGGGGCAGGGGTAGGGCAGCGCGCCCTGCGCGTCTTGGCAGCGGTCGCTGACCGAGCCTATGTTGACGTAGAGGCTGCCATCGCGCCCGAACGTGATTTCCTTGAGCGGGTGGGCACCGTCGTCGGGCAGCTGGTCCAGAACGGTCTGCGCCTGGATCGCCTGGCCTGCAGCGGGCACGGGTGTGCGCCAGATACGGCCTGCCTCGCCGATATAGATCTGCGCATCGGGCCCGCGCACCAGGGCCAGCGGGCGGTCGAGCTTGTCGGCCAGCACCTGGACCTGGGGGCGCTGTGCGGGGCTGGCAGACGGCTGCGTTGGCAAGCGCAGCTCCAGCAGCCGGCCCTGGCGTGGCACCCAGCTGCCCATGTCGATGATCCACAGGCGCCCGGGGCTGATCTCCAGCACCCGGCGCGGCGCGCGCAGGCCCTCGCGCTCATCGGCGACCAGGGCCACGCAGCTGCCGGCCGGGCTGGCGATGCTGACTTTTTCATAGCCGCCGCAGCGGCCCTGGGGCGTGTAGCCCCGTGCATGCGCCAGCGGCGCCCCGGCCAACAGCACGCTGGCCAGCGCGGCTAGCGCTGCCTGGGGTGCCAGGCACTTAGGCCAGCAACTGCGCAATGGCCTTGCCCACATCTGGCGTCTTGCCCTGGCCGCCCAGGTCGGGCGTGCGCGGGCCGCTCAAAATGGTCTGGCTGATGGCATCGACGATGGCATCGTGGGCGCTGCGCCATGCGCCCTGGCTGTTGCCCAGGAAGTCCAGCATCAGCGCGACCGACCAGATCATCGCAATCGGGTTGGCAATGTTCTGGCCATAGATATCGGGCGCCGAGCCATGCACCGGCTCAAACAGCGAGGGGAAGTTGCGCTCGGGGTTGAGGTTGGCCGACGGCGCCAGGCCGATGGTGCCGGTGGTGGCCGGGCCCAGGTCGCTCAGGATATCGCCAAACAGGTTGGTGGCGGCGACCACATCGAAGCGGCCGGGCTGCAGCACAAAGCGGGCGGTGAGGATGTCAATGTGCTGCTTGTCCAGCACCACATCGGGGTAGTTTTGGGCCATGGCCTCTGCGCACTTGTCCCACCAGGGCATGCTGATGGCAATACCGTTGGACTTGGTGGCCAGGGTCACATGCTTTTTGCTGCGGCTTTGGGCCAGGTCAAAGGCAAATTTCAGCAGGCGGTCGGCGCCCTTGCGGGTGAACACAGCCTCTTGCAGCACCATTTCGCGGTCCGTGCCTTCGAACATGATGCCGCCCAGCGCGGTGTATTCGCCCTCGGTGTTCTCGCGCACCACGTAGTAGTCGATATCACCGGGCTTGCGGCCGGCCAACGGGCAGGGCACGCCTTCAAACAAACGCACCGGGCGCAGGTTCACGTACTGGTCGAACTCGCGGCGGAACTTGAGCAGCGAGCCCCAGAGCGAGACATGGTCGGGCACGGTGGCGGGCCAGCCCACGGCGCCAAACAAGATGGCGTCAAAGCCTTGCAATTGGGCTTTCCAGTCGTCGGGCATCATCTGGCCGTGGGCAGCAAAGTAATCGCAATGCGCCCAGTCAAAGTGCTGCATCTCCAGGGGCAGGTCAAAGCGCTTGGCAGCGGCCTCCAGCACGCGGATGCCTTCGGGCATCACTTCCTTGCCAATGCCGTCGCCCGCCAATACCGCGATACGTAGTTTCTTGCTCATGCTGGTCCTGAAATCCTGGTGAATAAGGGTGTTGGCCGCCCGGGTGACTGGTGGCGCTCGCAAAGGCCATGGCTGGGCTCTACAATCGCTCGTCCTTGCACCTGGGTGCCGGGGCTGGGGTGTCTGGATGGCATCCTAGCGCTGTTGGAGCGGCTGCGCAGCATGGTGCGAGACAGCTTGCGCCGCTGGCGCCTCATTTTGCAGTCTGCCGTGTCGCCTTTTCCTTTTCCCCCTGAATCCCTGGCCGTGCTGGCCGCCGCCTGCTGGGCGATGGCTGCGCTGTTCTCGGCCCCCGTTGCGCGCAAGATGGGTGCCTTTGCCTTTACCCGCTGGCGCATGGTATTTGCCACTGTGATGCTGGGCGGCTGGGCCACGGCGACGGGCACCTGGGGCAGCCTGAACCTGGCCTTGGTCAGCGTGCTGGTGTTGTCGGGCTTTATCGGCATCTTCATTGGCGACACGGTGCTGTTTGCCTGCATGAACCGCCTGGGCCCACGCCGCTCGGGTATTTTATTTGCCACGCATTCGATGATGTCGGCCGTGCTGGCGGCCTTGTTCTTGGGCGAGCGCATGAGCGCCGTCGCCATGCTGGGTTGCGCGCTGGTGCTGAGCGGCGTGATGTGCGCCATTGCCTTTGGCAAGCGTGCAGGCAACGAGTCGAGCCTGGAGGCCACGCGTGGCCGGTTGGGGATTGGCGTGGGCCTGGGTCTGATTGCGGCCTTGGGCCAGGCGCTGGGCACCTTGGTGGTCAAGCCGGTGATGGGGCCGGATGTCGACCCGGTAGCCGCCTCAGCCGTGCGCATGGCTGCAGGCTTTGGCTTTCATGCCGTGCTGCTGCTGGTGGGCTGGAAGCCCGCACGCCTGACTGCCGTGATGGAACGCCGCGACTGGCTGCTGCTGGCGGGCAGCGCCTTCTTGTCGATGGCCATGGGCATGACCCTGATCCTCGCCGCCCTCAAATACGGCAGCGCAGGCCTGGTGGGCATGCTCTCGTCCGTCTCGCCCATCCTGCTGCTACCGCTGCTGTGGTGGAAGACCCGGGTGCCACCTACCTTGGGGGCCTTGCTGGGGGCGGTCGTGACGGTGGCGGGTGTGGCGTTGATCCTCGCCCGGGCGATGTGATGGGCCGGCGTTAGAAAGAATTTCCCAAGCCCAGCTTCATGCCTCGGCGGTCGGCGGTGCGCAGCGCCAGCAGGGAGTTCTTCTGGGTGCTGGTGTCATCGGGCAGCACATCGCTGCGTGACAGCTCGCCGGCTTTCAAGGCCTTGCCCAAGCCCATATCGGTTTGCAGCACAAAGCGGTAGTCCTTGGTATAGACGCTGCCACGGCCTGAGATGCTAAAGGTTTCTACGCAGCGCACCTGGGCAGCGGCAGGATCGAGAAAGCTGCAGCGCACGCCGCCGCCTGCGGTAGTGGCGGCATTGCCGTTCACCTGGGTCAGCGCGACATGCGCGGTCTCCTTGTTGGTGGTGTCGTGGAAGGTCCAGTTGCCCAGCAGGCTGGCCGGGTCTGGCGCCGCTGGCGCGAACTGGTAGCGCTCAATGGCAACCGCCCCTTCCCCGGGAAAGCGGATATGGCCGCGTGTGGGCGTTGAAAAATCCAGAAACACCTCGCCGGCATCGGAGGCCTCGGTGCCACTGCGCGGGCCGCTGCCAAAGTAGCGGCCTCCCTGGTAGCTTTTGAGAGGGGCGCTGGCTTGCCCATTGGCAAAGGCACCCACACCCAGGTGGAAGGTGGCATTGCCATCTGCCTGGTAGTTGTAGACCTGCATGACCAAGGTGCCGGTCTGCACATCGATAGCCATGCCGCGCCCGGGCTGGCCATTTTTCTCGCCAGTCACGATCCAGGTGCCACTGGCGGGGACGGGGGTGGTTTCGCTAAACACCAGGGAGTCATAGCCATCGGGGCTGAGCAGGCGCTGGCCCACCAGCTGGTACTGAGCGCTGCCCAGTTGCGCCGAGCCGCTCAGCTGGTTGAGCGCCGTCTGGAACTGCAGCCTGACGTTGGGCAGGGCACTGCCATTGCTGCAGTTAAAGCCCTGCAAGGTCTGGCTGTAGCTGCACGCGGTCTGGATCTGCGTGCCATCGGGCAAGGCCATGGCCATCGCCGGGTTGCTCGCGTCCACCCCGCTCAGAGCGATGGCCGATGAGACCGCTTTGCCTGCGCTGTCCTGCATGGACAGCAGCCAGTAGGCCGATGGCAGGACCGAGGCCGCAGTGTTCTCGAACCGAAAGCGCTGTATTGCCACCGTGGGCTCGCCGGGAAAACGCAGCTGCGCCTGGGTGGCGCTGGTGAATTCGATGCGCACCTCGCCGGCATCGCTGTCTTCAACCCCTGACAAGGGGCCACTGCCGAAATAGCGCCCGCCTCGGTAGCTTTTGAGGGGCGCGGATACCTGGTTACCGTCGATGCTGCCAACGGCCAGATGGAAGCTGGGGCTGCCATTGGCCCGGTAGTTGTAGACCTGCATGACCAGGATGCCGTCCTGCACGTCAATGGCCATGCCCCGGCCCGGTTTGCCATCCTGCTCGGCACTGACGATCCAGGTGCCTGGCAATGGCGTGAAATCACTGGCCGCCTGCGCCGGCGGGCTGCCCATCAGCGCTAGGGCGCTGACCAGCAACGAGGATCGAAAGAGCGGGCTGCGTTGCAGCCAAGGGCGAACAGTACGGGACATGATTCACTCCTGCGAGCCGGGATGGCTACGGCGCCCATATTGCTACAAATGTTTACGGATTGTGGGATTGGTCGACGGTTGCAAGTGGTTAATCACTTGCTTTGGAGGGCCGTAAAAAAGCCAGGTGAGGGCATGACTGCCTTCACCTGGCTTTGCTTGGGTTGAGCGTTGGTCAACTGCGCACTTCAGGTGCCGCTTACTTGATCAAACGCACCGCGCCCGACATGCTGACCGACACGGTGGTATAGCCGGGCTCCAGGCCCACAGGGGCGCTGCTGTCTTCCATCTTGCTCATCATGGCCACACCCCGGCCCATGCGGGGCATTGGCTGGCTGCTGCCGCTTTGGCTCAGGTTGATGGTGTCGTACTCGTACTGCGCGTAACCCATGGCATTGGCGGTGACCTTGGCCTTGGCGTTGAAGTTCTTGACCGCCTCGGCAATCAGCTGGTCTTGCGCCTTGTTGCGCGCCGCATCCGACAGGCGGAAGCCCGATCCGCTCAGGCGGGCCTTGTCCATCAGTGCTGCCATGGTTTGGCCCAGTACGGCGGTATCCGTCGACTCCAGCTGCACATTGAACTGGGTGCGCCAGCTGGTGACCTTGCCATCCTTGTTGTAGACCGGGGTGGTGAACAGGTTCTCTGTCGTGACCTGCAGGGTCGAGGACTTCTTGGCAGTGGCCAGCACATCGGCCAGTGCCGTCTTGCCCAGCTGCTGGGCCTGGGCCTGGTCTTTGGATTCCTTCTCGACGCTGAACTGCGCCCAGGCGGTGTCTTCCGGCACGCGGGTGGAGGCTTCTGCATCCAGGTTCAGGCTGGGGCGTTTGTCAACAGTGGCAGGCGTGGTGTTTTGGGCCATGGCAGTAGAGGCTACAAAGGGGGTGGCGGCGATCAAGGCGGCGGTGGCCAGCATGCGCATTTTTTTCATCAAACTTTCCTTTTTCAAAACAGTCACGAAGGGCATCCAGCCGAAGGCCTGGGTGCCCGGGTTGCCGGGCTTGGAGTGGGCGAGGGGCTGCAAGTTTCGCAAGCCTTACCATCTGTTCCAAGTCTCTTGGGGCAGGCCCTGCCCCGCAGCAAAGAGCCACAGCGTAGGCTGGCGTTGGCGGCAGCCATGTAGGACAGACTGCCGCAATGGCCCGGGTTGAGGGATTTTCACATTTGGGCCTGGGCCTTCAGTCCGTTCTTAGCCCAGCATTAGCCCGTTCTCAGCCCACAATAGCCCGGCTGTCACGCAGCGCAGCCATACTGTCGTCGCCATAGCCCAGGCTGCGCAGCAGCTCCTGGGTGTGCTGGCCCAGCTGGGGCGGGTCCATGCGCACGCCCAGGCGCTGGCCGGCCATGCGCAGCGGCAGCAAGGTGGTGGGCGCTGTTTGCCCCGCGCGTTCGCCATCGCTCAAGCGAACTTGTGCCAAGCCACCGCTGGCCAGCAGGTGTGGGTCGTCCAGCAAATCTTCGGGCTTGCTGATCGGGGCATAGGGCAGGCCGTTGTCCTCAAACACCTGGCCAATGTGCGCGGCCGTCATCGCGGCAAAGCGCTGGCGCAGCTCGGGCAGCAGTTGGGGGCGCAGGCGCACCCGCTCGTTGTTGCTGGTGTAGCCCGGGTGGGCCAGCAGATCGCCCCAGCCAAAGGCCTTGCACATCGTCACCCATTGCGCATCGCTCACTGCGGCCAGAAAGATCTGGTCGCCATCCTGCACGGTGAACACGTCATACACCGACCAAGCCGAGATGCGGTTGGGCATGGGCTCGGCGGCCTGGCCGGTCACGGCGAACTGCATCATGTGCTGGCCCACCAGGAACACATTGTTTTCGAACAGCGCCGAATCGATCTCTTGGCCCCGGCCCGTCTGCGCACGTTGCATCAGCGCGGCCATCGCACCGATGGCACCGAACATGCCGCCCATGATGTCGTTGACGCTGGTGCCCGCGCGCAATGGGTCGCCCGGGCGCCCGGTCATATAGGCCAGGCCGCCCATCATCTGCACTACCTCGTCAAGCGCGGTGCGGTGCTCGTAAGGCCCGGGCAGAAAGCCGCTGTGGTTCACATAGATCAAACGCGGGTTGAGCTGAGACAGCGCGCGGTAGTCCAGCCCGTACTTGCGCATCACGCCGGGTTTGAAGTTCTGCACCACGATATCGGCCGTGCTGGCCAGGCGGATCGCCGCCTCCAATCCTGAAGCCTGGCGCAGATCCATCGCCACGCTCTTCTTGTTGCGGTTGAACATCGGGAAAAAGCCGGCGCCCGCCCCCAGCAAATGGCGGGTGCGATCGCCCTCGACCGGCTCGACCTTGATGACCTCGGCGCCCAGATCGGCCAGCACCAGGCCGCAGGTGGGACCCATCACCATGTGGCTGAATTCGACTACGCGTAGTCCGGCCAGGGGAAGGGCAGCGGGGGCGGGGGGCGTGCTCGGTGGTGTGTTCGGGGGAGCGGAGGCGTCGTTGTGGTGCATGACTCAGGAAAGCAGAAAGCGTGGGCAGGCAGCGGTGGTGGAGCGCAGTGCTCGGCGTATCTTGCCGCAGTTGCGGCAGCAGCTGGCAAGCCGTGTAGGGACCGTGGTGTTTGCCGTATGTACCACATCCGGGCTAGACGCGGTGCTCTGGGCTGTCCCGGTTGCGAAGAAGCTGGACAAAAAAAAGCCTTCCGCCGCTGGGCAGAAGGCAGGGTTGCTGACGGGGCTAAGCGCGGATGTCACCGTGCCATGGATGTCCCGCCACCAGACCTCAATTGGTTTTAAAGGTGCTGGTGTAGGTGAAGGCCTGACCGGTTTCCTTGATCGTGAAGCTGAACTTCAGGTTAACCGTCTTGCCGTTGGTATAGGCGCTGCGCAGCGCAAAGGATACAGGTTTGTCCGAAGTGACCACTTGGCCCGCAGTCAGACCTTCAAAAGACGCTTTGACGCTGGAGCCTGAGGAGAGGTTGGTCGCTTTGACGTCGGCAATCGTGTAATCCGCACCATTGACCTTGAGCTTGTACTGCGCAATCTTGTAGGTGTTATCGCAAGCACCCACGCAAGCTACGCTGGCGCTGATCTCCGACGAGCCGGTGTATGGCCAGCTCAGCGCCTGGCCCGATGCGGAGGAGTCATCGTCACGCAGCAGCTGGATGCCGTCCTTGGGCATGACGGTCACCGTCACCTTGGCTGCCGCACTGTCCTTGCTGCCATCATTGACCACGAGCGTGATCACATAGCTGCCAGCTTTGTCCGCGACAAAGCTGGGGCTGATGGTGTCGGCAGACTTCAGCTGTGCCTCGCTGCCTGCAGGGGCAGAGCTCAGCGTCCACTTGTAGGTCAGGCGCTTGCCGGCGGCAGCCTTGCCGCTGCCTTCCAAGGTCACGATGCCGCCTTCCACTGCGCCGGTCACCGTGCCGATTTGGGCAGTAGGCGCTGCTGCCGCGCCGTTGCCAGGGTTGCTGCCTTCGTCATCGACGGGGTAGAGTGGGCCGCCTTGCACGAGGTTGCCCTGGCCGTCAGCAATACGGATAGCGGTCAACTCGGGAGAGCTGTCAGGCAGGGAGCCACCATCGCCCAAAATAGCGCGGGCCGCACCATAAAAGCCGGCGCTCAGGCGAATGCGCTGCTGGTCAGCGGTGACTGTCTTAGGTTCGCAGACAAAGCGCAGATCCAGCCAGTAAGACACGGTGCAGGTGTATCCGGCCTCCTTGTCTTCGACTACACCGCTGGCAGTTTTCTTCAGGTTGAGAATGCGGTGCTTGACAGCGCCAGCATGCGGCACCAGCGCCCAAGTGCCAACAAGACTGTCCACGCTGTCCTGGTTGATCCCGAAGTAAAAGCGCTTGAAGGCCACGGGGTCTTCTTTGGGGAACTGAACCAGGCCGGTCACGGTGGTGTTGAAGGTGATCTGTTCAGGTCCGACATACACGTCTTCTACGCCATCTTGCGCAGGGCCGCCCAGATAACGTCCGCCCTTGTACTTCATCACCGGGATGACCGGCAAAGATGGGTTGACCGAGCTGGGGCTGTGGGTGGCCATGCCGATATGGAAAGTCGCATTGCCCTTTTCATCGTAGTTGTAGATGGGCATGAACAGCAGGTGCTTGCTGCCGACTGGCTTTTGCAGGTCCAGGGAGATGCCTCGGCCCGCTTTGCCGGTGACTTCGCTGCTGACAATCCAGGTGCCGGCTTCGGGCAGCGAGTTGCGGCGGAAATAAGCGCGCGTGACGACCTTGTTTTCTTCGATAGCGTACGCCGTTTGCTCCACGCGAGCGCCCATCACCTTGGTGTCGCTGCCGTCAAGCGTCATCGTGCCTTTCAGGTCGTCGATGCTGCGCTGCATGACCAGGCTGATGGGCTTGCGCACGGTACTTCCCGAGCTGGTGTCCACTTGTTCGCCGACGCAGCTGAATTCCATGTTCGAGCCCAGGTACTCGCATTCCATGAAGCCATGTTTGTTGGGCGTAGCCAGGTCCAGCGTATGCACGGTAAATTTGCTGCTGGATTTGTAAGGCCAGCCTGCAGCCATGTTTGGGACCATGGCCATTTGAGTGCCAATAGCCGTATCGGCAAAGAAGGTCGAGGTGGGTTTGCCATCAGCATCCATCGCCACCATGGCCCAGCGCTCAACAAAGGCGGGGTCGGACCATTGGTCCTCAGGCGTACTTTCGTAGTTGAAGCGTTGCATCAACTTGGGCTCTTCGCCTGGGAGCTGGATGATAGCGGTAGTGCGGCTGGTGAATTCAATCTTCACATTGCCGGCATTTTCAGCTTCCACGCCATCGCGGCGACCGCTTCCAAAGTAAGGTCCATCCTTGTATTTTTTGAGGGGTGCGTCCACCTTGTTGTCAACCACTGCGCCCGTTGCCATGTGGAAGGTGGCGCTGCCATCTTTGTTGTAGTTGTACAGCTGCATCAGGAAGATGCCGTCTTGGACATCAATGCCCATGCCGCGGCCGGGCTTGCCGCCCAATTCCTCGGCAATGATCCAGTTTCCGTTCTGTGGGGCAATCGTGTTGGCAGCCCAACCTGCGGAGACGGCGCAAGATATCAGCGCAGCTGCAATGCTTTTGGAGATCAGTCGCATGGGTGTTTTCATAGGAAGTGAAACTAGGCGGTACGGCACGCAAGGACATAGCAACATGACGTTGGGACCGACGGTCAACCGGGCATTGTAAAAGCAGGACGGCGAGATGCGAGATTTTGCTGGTATTCGTTACTAATTCCTGCACTTAGGCGTCTTATCCCGGGGGCATTTGCCTATGGCTACTAGTGGCGTTAGGCAGATGCTACGGTCCTGTCAAGTGCCGACTGGTCAGCAGTAGCCCAGGCCGAAACGTGATTGGGCCTGAGGGGATACACCTGTGGCTTAGTAGTACACCAATTATGAAATAAAATGATACAACTATCACATATCGAAATCATCGCTCTTGTCCGTGTTGCGATACAGGGTGGTTTCACGCTTTGTCAACCAAAGTGAATACATCGAGTCAAAGGCTAGGTTTTGATAATTGATTAAGTTAATATATTTTTTGGATTTCATCTGACGAATACACGCCCTGTGGCTGCATTGGCAGGCAGGGCGTTGGCACGTCGGTAACTGTGGTTGCGACAAGATTGGTAAGGGTGTAATGGGTTCAGTTCATGGGATGGCACGGGGTGACAGACTGCTGCGCACGATGGTCGGATTTTGTTGTCTGGTGGGGCTGGCTAGCGCCCATGCTGCGGACAATGTGAGCGCAGTCTGGGGCAGTTTCAACAGCAACAGCTGGACGGCAACGACCGGCAATGCAGCCACAGCAGCGGCGGCCAATGGGCGCAATGATTTGCTGGCGTTCACTGCCGGTGGCGTGCGCTATTCCACCGGGGTCAACGATGCCGTGTTGACTGGCGCCTTCCAGCCAGCGGTGTTCCAGGCCTTTACGCCCAACCCCAGTTCACTGCCGGCCACTGGCGGGCTCAATGCCATTGCCCAAAGCGGCAGCTACGACGTCTCCAAGACGCGGGCGTCGTACTTGTCCGACGGCGTGCGTGGCCTGGACCTCAGCACCGCCTTGTTCAATATCCCTGCGGGTTCGCTGCGCTTCAATGCCAGCGTGGGCAATCCCGAGTCCACCACCGATGCGGTGCCCGATGTGCTGGTCACCCAGGTGGGCCAGCCATCGAGCAGGTCAGACCAGTTCTACTTCATTGACGACACCGGCGCAGTGGTGGGCAATACCGTCACCATCACGCTGAGCAGCGTGCCGGTCGTGGCCCGGCAGAACTGGCAGTTCTGGAACCCCAACCACACCAAGTCCACGGTGGGCGATGGCAGCCGCGATCTGCGCATGCGCGCCTACCATTTTGCCGACTTCGGTATCACGCCTGAGAACATGGCGCGGGTGGCCGGTTTTGTGCAAACGCTCAGCGGTGACTCTGACATTGCCTTTGTGGCTTACAACCAGGAGGCGGTAAGCACGCCTGCCTCCCTGAGCGTGCAAAAGACCAACCAGGTCGCGGCACTGACGGCGGGCGCCAGCGCGGTCTACACCGTCACGGTGAGCAATACGGGCGGCTCGGTGGCCAGCGATGTGTCCTGGCTGGACAGGCCAGACGGTGTGCGTGTGCTGGCCATCCAGGCCGCTGCGGTGGGGGCGGGTAGCGATGCTGGTGTTTGCGACGGCAACGGCTGCAGCGCTATGGTGCTTGCGCCCGGTGCGTCCATCACCTACCGCGTGGAGGCCGAGGTGACCGGGCCGGTGGGATCGATGGCCTCCAACACCGCCTTGGTGGATGGGGCCAATTGCAGCAGTGGCAGCCCCAGCAGCTGCACCAGTACCGACACCGATCTGGTCGTCGCGGCAGACTCGGTCAGCGTGGTCAAGACCAATGGGGTTGACCGCCTCACGGTGGGCGCCGAGACCACTTACACCGTCACCTTGAGCAACAGTGCGGCGACTGCATTCTCGGGGCTGAGCTGGGCGGATACGCCCGTCGGCCTGACTGTCACGGGCATCCGTGCGGGCAGCGTGGGCGCTGGCAGCCTGGCAGGTGCCTGTACCACCTCCGGCTGCAGCGGCATCAGCTTGGCAGCAGGGCAATCGATTCAGTATTTCGTCACCGCCCGGGTGCTGGCTGCGGTGGCAGCCGGTGCATCGGTCAGCAACAAGGCGGTGGTGCGCGGCGGCACCTGCAGCAGCGAGTCGGTGGCCGGCTGTGCGAGCACGGACACCGATCTGGTCGTCGCTGCCGCCAACATGCATATCAGCAAGAGTAATGGGGTGGATGTAGTGGCCCAGGGTGGCAGCACCATCTACCAGGTGCTGCTGCGTAATACCGGCGGCAGCGTGGCCGCTGGCCTGCGCTGGGCAGAAAGCCCGGTGGGCCTGCGCATCGACCGCATCGCAGCTACCTCCGTGGGTGCCAACAGCGAGGCAGGCCTGTGCACGGTCAGTGGCTGCTCGGATATCACGGTGGCGGCGGGGGAGACCATGGTGTACGCGGTGCAGGCCACGGTGATCGGCGACGTGGGCCCGGACAACGCCCGCAATGCGGTCACCCTCAGCGGTGCCAGCTGCAGTGGCGGCAACAGCTGCAGCGCAGAGGACCGTGACGCCATTGCGCTACCCGCCGCTCTCAGCATCAGCAAGGGCAATTGCGTCGATGTGCTGAGCGAAGGCTCCCGCAGCACCTACACCGTCAGCATCCGCAACAGCGGCGGCATGCCCGCCACGGGCCTGGCCTGGCTGGACAGCCCCGACGGCATGGAGATTGAGGCCATCACGCCACTGGAGGCGACCCCGCCCAGTGATGCGGGCAGCTGCAGCCTGGAGGCACCGATGGGCTGCACGGGCATTACCGTTGCCGCGCAGGCCAGTGTCAGCTACCTGGTGCAGGCGCGGGTCACCGCGCTGGTGGAGGGGCGCGCTGATGCGGTGGTGCGCAACACGGCCACGCTGAACGGCGCCCACTGCAATGCAGCGGCCCCTTGCGTTGCCACCGATACCGACAGCTTGCGCACGCCTGTGCATTTGAGCCTGACCAAGACGGCTGCGAAGACGGTGGAAGCCGGCCAGGCGCTGGACTACCAATTCAGCATCGGCAACAGCGGCCAAACACCTGCTGCAGCCGGGCAAATGCTGACCGTTGCAGAGGCCTTGCCGGATGGCATGCGCTTGGCCGGTGCAACGGCTGGTGCGGGTGTGGCCTCGGTGGTCTGCGCCGGCTCGCCCTTGCTGTGCGAGGTGGTGCTGGACGCAGTGCTGGAGCAGGGTGCAAGCGCCAGCTATACCTTGCATACGACGGCGCCGACAACGGTGGGCACCATGACGAATCATGCGTCGCTCGATCCGCTGGGTGGCGCCAAGCCGCCCGTGCCAGGCGCTGCTTGCCTGCCCGCTGAGAGCTGTGCCCAGGCGCGCACCGAGGTGCTGGCGCCAGCCCAGATTACGGTGCACAAAAGCAATGGTGTAGACCAGGTGCTGGAAGGCGCCAGCACCCGCTACCTGGTCACCCTCAGCAACCAAGGCGGAATGCCGGTGCAGCTGCAGTGGGAGGATGTGCCCACCGGCATGGTGGTGACCGAGATCAGCGCGACCGAGGTGGGTGCCCATAGCGCGGCCGGTGTTTGCAGTCCTTCAGGCTGCACCGGGGTGATGCTGGCAGGGGGCGAGTCCATCGGCTATGCAGTGCTGGCCCAGGTGACTGCCACGGCCCCGGCGCGTATCCGCAACCAGGCCCGTGTGAGCGGTGCTGCTCAGTGCAGCAGCGATGCGCCTTGCACCAGCGAAGACGAGGACGAGGTGATCAGCAATGGCACCCATGAGGAGCCTCCACCGCCACCCCCAGAGCCTACAACCGACCCTGCACCAGTGCCCGTGCCCGTTGCATCGCTGGGCGGGCAGCTGCTGATGTCTCTGGCGCTGGTTGTGGCCGCTGCACTGCGTCTGCGCCGAGCGCGCCAACGCACATAACAACGCGCACAAAAAAACCACGGCAGCTTGATGCCGCAGTGGTTTTGTTTGATCAGCTTGGCGGCTGCTGCAGCCAAGCGCCGTAGCGCAATCAGGAGGCCAGTGCAGCCTTCACCGCGGCAGAGACCTGGCCCATGTCGGCCTTGCCGGCCAGCTGGGTTTTGACGGCGCCCATGACCTTGCCCATGTCGCCAGGGCCTGCAGCGCCCAGTTCCGCCACGATGGCCTTGACGGCAGCGGTCACTTCTTCGGCGGACATGCGCTCGGGCAGGTAGGCCTTGATGACTTCGATCTCGGACTTTTCCTTGTCGGCCAGGTCTTGGCGATTGGCGCTTTCAAAAGCGGCAATGCTGTCCTTGCGCTGCTTGATCATCTTGTCGACGATGGCGATCACCATGGCGTCGTCGATCTCGACGCGCTCATCGACTTCTTTTTGCTTTATCGCGGCTTGCAGCAAACGGATGGTGCCCAGGCGTTCCGTGTCCTTGGCGCGCATCGCGTTCTTCATGTCTTCGGTGATTTGTGCTTTCAAGCTCATAACAGGCTCCTGGTGGCAGGCCGTCCGAGCAAGCAGCGGTCTGCCTAACAATGCTGGCCGTGGCCAGAAAATAAAAAACCCGCGCCTGGCGTCCCGAGCGCGGGTGGTGTCACAGCCTGGGCTAGTTGCTCCGGGCTTGTGAACGCTGCAATTAGTACAGCTTTTTGGGCAGCTGCATGCTGCGAACGCGCTTGTAGTGGCGCTTGACGGCAGCAGCCTTCTTGCGCTTACGCTCAGCCGTTGGCTTTTCGTAGAACTCGCGAGCGCGCAGGTCGGTCAGCAGGCCCAGTTTTTCGATCGTGCGCTTGAAGCGGCGCAGTGCAACGTCAAAGGGTTCGTTTTCTTTTACACGGATAGTCGTCATTAGCTAATATTTCAATTGGTGCCAACAGCGGGTTTTGGGAAAGATCGGGCCCCAAAGCCTTGAATGGCGGTTTTGCCCTGTCATATTGACTAGTATTGGCAGACAGGGCTTTGCCAGCAAAGTCGTGGGATTATAAACAGTTTTTCATCCAAAGGCAATAGGGCTGCTGCTGGCGAGCCGCATCCCTGGTCTGGGCTGTTGTTCTAAAACACCTGCGCTTTAGTCTTTTACTGGCTTTCTGCCATGCCTGCTGCGCAGGCCGCTGCGCTGGCCCAGGCCCATTGAAAGTTGTAGCCGCCCAGCCAGCCGGTGATGTCCACCACCTCGCCGATGCAGTAGAGGCCAGGCACTTGCTTGGCTTCCATGGTTTGCTGCGACAGCTCTCGCGTATCGACACCGCCCACAGTGACCTCGGCTTTTTTATAGCCTTCGGTGCCGGTGGGGGTCAGCTCCCAGCGTGTCAGGCGCTCGGCCAAGCGTTGCAAGGCCTTGTCGCTGGCCTCGGCCACCGGGCGCTGCCAGTCTGCATCCTGCGCCACCCAGGCATCAGCCAAGCGCGAAGGCACCAGACCGGCCAGTTCGTTGGCGATCAATTTGCGCGAATGCTGTTTGGCTGCCATCAAATGCGCGGCGACATCGATATCGGGCACCAGGTTGATGTCGATGGGCGTGCCCGGCGTCCAGTAGCTGGAGATCTGCAAGATGGCCGGCCCGGACAAGCCCCGATGCGTGAACAGCAGATCTTCATGGAAGGTCATGCGGGTTTTCTTGCTGCCGGTCCCAATCACCACCGGCAAGGCCAAGCCGGCCAGCTGTGCATAGGGCGCCCAGGCGCTGCCATCAAAGGTCATTGGCACGAGGCCCGGCACACGCGGCACCAGTGCCAGCCCAAACTGCTGGGCCAGGCGGTAACCCAGGTCGGTGGCGCCAATCTTGGGGATGGACAGGCCGCCTGTGGCAATCACCAGGTGGCGGCAGTGCACCGTGCCTTGGGCGGTGTGGACCTGAAAGCGCTGGTCTTGCGCATCCGCATCCAGTGCGCGGACGCCACTGACGGCACAAGGCTGCCAGTGGGTGACTTGGCCCTGGCGGCACTCCGCCATCAGCATCGCGATGATGTCTTCGGCCGAGTTGTCGGCAAACAGCTGGCCTTTGTGTTTCTCGTGGTACGCGATACCGTGCTTGTCGACCAGCGCCACAAAATCTCCCGGGCCAAAGCGCGACAGCGCCGAGCGGCAAAACTGCGGGTTCTGGCCGACAAAATGCCGGTGGGGCTGGCGCACATCCAGATCGCGGTTGCTGAAGTTGCTGCGGCCGCCGCCCGAGATGCGGATCTTCTCTGCCACCTTGGCTGCATGGTCGATCAGCAGCACCTTGAGCCCGCGCTGCCCCGCCTGCGCCGCACAAAACAGACCGGCAGCGCCTGCGCCAATGATGACGGTATCAAACAGGTGGGTGGGGGAGGGAGAAGGCATGCGGATCCGGATGATGGGCTGGCACCGCGTTGGGTACCTGCGCGGACAAAAGCAGCGATTATCGGTGATGCGGCGCGCGCGCCTCTGCATGACCCTCGCCCAATGGCATGGATGCGGTTCGCCCGAGTCCGCGTTCAGGCCAAGGCAGGGAGTTTTGCAGAGTCTCCCAAACCCTGCGCCCGGCCCAGCTGGGCCAGGCAATGCCAGGCTTTTTTCAGCAGCGGGGCGGGGTAGCGGCCGCTGGCATGGGCCTGGCCTACGTCGGCGGGGGTCAGGTCACCTAGCGTGTGCTGCAGCATATCGGCCAGCACCTCGGCCACCTCGGCGCCCCGGAACAAGCTGGCTTGCGCCAACTGCCCGGCATGCAAGCGGTAGCCCGGGTGAAAGCGCAGCACCAGGCCGCAGGTCTGCACGGCTTGGGCGAGAGAGCTGCCGGCATAACAAGGATCCAGCCAGATAGCAGCCACGTCGCGTGCCAGCAGCAGGCCACCATGCACTTGCGCTTCCACATAGTGGTCCAGCGGGTCGGCCAGTTGCAGGCATTGCAGATGCTGCCAGTCCATCTGCTGCCATAGCCCCGTATGGCGGGGGTGCCAAAAGCTGTCGGGGTCGCAGAAGCTGCTGCGCGCGGCGGCGGCGCTGTGCAACTGCAAGTAGGCCGATCCAAAGCGCGGTGCTGCCCCATAACCGTGGTGGCCGGGGTGGCCCAAAGGTTCCAGATCGACGGCGCCGTACACCGGCCGCTCGCCTGGCGTGGCCTGGTTGTAAGCGCCCGCAAACCGCAGGTCCTCCCACTGCCAGCGCTCCCCCTGGGGCTCGGGGCTGTAGCTGCCATTGCTGCTGCCACTTTCAAACTGCGACTGGTAGCGCCCTTGCTGGCACAGCAGCGCCAGCAGGCCTGTGCCCTGCACCAACCAATCGGGGTGAAAGTGAACATGGATGGCGGTGCTCGGGGGTGAGTGCTCGCGCACCTGCCCACCATGGCGCTGTGCGGCTTGCAGCGCTTGCTGTTGGGCGGTAGTCAACGTCGGTTCGGAGTTGGGCATAGGCAGTGCAGGTTCGGCGCGCAGTTGAGCGCGGGGCACTGTCAGATCGTAGCCGGTTCTGTATTGCAGGCATGTCCTGCCGCCTGTGGGGTTGGTTCGTGCAAACCCTGGCAGCCCTGGCCGACAATCAGCGCTTGTCCAAGATCCCCCTAGGAGTTTCCATGTCGTTTTGCCAGGCCCTGTGGCAAGCCAACCACGCGCTGTACCAGCGCACCCTGGACCACCCTTTCAACCGCGAGCTGGCCGCAGGCAGCTTGTCGGTCGAGCGCTTTCGCCATTACATGATCCAGGATGCGCATTACCTGGTGGCCTATGGCCGCGCGCTGGCGGTGGCCGCTGCCAAGGCCGACCAGGCAGAAGGCGTGGTGCAGTTTGCCAGTGCGGCGAACGAGGCTGTGGTCGAGGAGCGCAAGCTGCACGATGGCTTTATGCGTGATTTCGGCATCTCGGCGCAAGACTTTGCCGCCACCCCGCTGACGCCGGCCTGCCACCACTACACCAGCTTTTTGCTGGCCAACAGCTGGTCGGAAAGCTACCCGGTTGCGCTGGCCGGTTTGTTGCCCTGTTTTTGGATCTATGCCGAAGTGGGGCGCGACATCCATACCCGCTCGCAGCCCGGCAACCGCTACCAGGCTTGGGTGGACACCTATGCCAGTGAGGAATTCCATGCCGCCGTGCGCGCCGTCATCGCCACGATTGACCGTGTGGCCGAGGCCGCAGACAGCGCCACCCGCACGCGCATGGCCGAGGCCTACCGCTACAGCGCCGAGCTGGAATGGATGTTCTGGGACAGTGCCTACCAACTGGGAAGCTGGCCGACGCGCTAAGCGGCTTGTGCGGGGCCGTAAAGCCTGCGCAGCGGCGGCGTAAAGTTATGCAATGCGGCGCATGCGGGCGATAGGCTAGCGGTATTCGCCTACAGGCGCTTGCCAAAAACGGTCTTACGCTTCGTGGCATTCATTTACCAGATGCGCCAACGCGCAGACCCCGAGCGCAACCCGAGGCCTACACGCACGCATCGCAACCATGCAAGGAGTTGCCATGTTGTCTACGAACGCTGCCCATACCCACACCACTTATCACGCCCCTGTGTTTGAACCCACGGTCGATGAGTTGGCGGTGTTGAAAAAGTTGGAGCTGGGCCAATCGATTTCGTTGGAAGATGCTTTGCATGACCACGTCTCCAAGCGCTTGCTGGAACGCGGCATGGTGGTGCAGCGCGATGGCCATATCAGCATTACCGAGCAGGGTTTGCAACTGATCAAGCGCAACGATGCCTGATCCCCGCACGCCAACGCCTTGCAGCGTTACCCCAGGCAGCCTTGCAGGCTGCCTTTTTTTTCATCATGGATTTCTTTGTCCCATGGTTTCAAGGGCTTGACAGGCTTATCTACAGCTGTGCACAGAGCTTTCCACAAGATTGTGCCCACAGACTGGGGACAAGCTGGCCCAGGCCTGAAAACGGGCTGCTCGCCTTGCCAAACGGCAGGCTACAGGCCCCAAGGGCCGCCGGCGAGCAAGATAAAGGGTCTAAAAGCAGTGCGCTTGGGCTGCATGCCTCAATTTTGGGCAGTATCGGCATTGTCTTTGTGAATCAATCGCCTGACTGGCTTATCTACAAGCTTCTTCACAGCTTTCCACAGCATTGTGCCCGTGCATTGGGGACAAGCGGTGCTGCCGCAGCTTGCGGGGAGGCGTCTTTCTGCCTGGGCCCTGAGAGACGGGTAGCGCAGGCTTGGCGCAGGTGCCTGCACATTTGGCTTTCGACCACGCAAAGCGGCGCAGCCAGCGCGGCGTTGCAGCCAGCCAAAAGGTGCAAAAACCTGGGCTGCCGACAGTCTTGCAACCGGCCTGCTGCCAGCGAACCTCAGTAGACTCAGGGGCTGGCGGTGGAGGTGTTTACTTATCTTCGCAGTCGGTACAGGCCTGGTGCAACATGGCTGCACTAGGATGCGGTCATTCTTTACAGGCCGCTGCCGATGGTGGAGTTTCGCCCCACGCCGCTGTAATACACCTCTGACCGATTGCTGCCATGGACCATAACTCCAATAATTCAACCCGTCCCTCCCATCCTTCAGCCCCGGGTGCCACGCAGCCCTTGCCTGATCCAAGCGGTGCCGCAGCGCCCAAGCGGCGCAGCCGCTGGCTGGGCTCGGCGATTGCCATTGCGCTGGTGGCCGCGTTGGCGGGCGGGGCTTGGTACCTGGTGCAGAGCAAGAAAACCCCCATGGGCATGGCAGGCGGCCCGCCCGGCATGGGGGGGCCACCCGGAATGGGCGCGGGCGCGATGCGTGCCATGGCCGTGACGGTCGGCAGCGCCGCTGCGCGGCGCGAAACCTTGCCCGTGACCCTGACGGCCATGGGCACCGTGGTGCCCACCACCACCGTGACCTTGACCACCCAGGTCTCTGGCGTTTTGCGCGATGTGCTGTTCACCGAAGGCCAGATGGTCAAGAAAGGCCAGAAGCTCGCCCAAATCGATCCGCGCCCGTTTGAGCAAGCCTTGCAGCAGGCCAAGGGCCAGCTGGCGCGCGACCAGGCGCAGTTGGATGCAGCTAGGGTGACGCTGAAGCGCTACCAGACCTTGTGGGACCAGGATTCGATTGCCCGCCAGGACCTGGACACCCAGGCGGCCCTGGCCAAACAGCTTGAAGGCACGGTGGTTGCCGACCAGGCCCAGGTGCAGACGGCCCAGCTCAACCTGGGTTATGCCAGCATCACCTCGCCCATCGATGGCCGTATCGGCCTGCGCAGCACCGACCCGGGCAACTACGTCAGCGCCGGTGGCACTACCGGCATCGCCGTCATCACCAAGATCGCGCCGATCGATGTGAGCTTTACCGTGCCGCAAGACCATATCCCCTCGGTGCTGGGCGCGCAAAAAACCGATGCCCGGCTGCAGGTGGCGGCCCTGGACCGTGCCGGCAACAAGACCTTGGCGCAGGGTGTTTTTCTGACCTTGGACAACCTGGTGGACACCGCCACTGGCACCGTCAAGGCCAAGGCCCGGTTCCAAAATGCCGATGGTGCGCTGTTCCCCAATCAGTTCGTCAACACCCGCTTGACGCTCAAGGACGAGAGCGCGCTGGTGGTGCCGGTCACCGCCATACGCACCGGTGGCAATGGCGATTTTGTCTACGTGATTAATTCGGATCGCACGGTCACCCAGCGCACCGTCATCCGGGGCATGAGCACGGTGGAATGGGTGGCTATCAACACTGGCCTCAAGGAAGGCGAGCTGGTGGTGACCGAAGGTGCCGACCGTTTGAAGGACGGCGCCGTGGTGGCCTTGCAAGGCGATACCCCGACACAGGCCCAAGGCGCCAGCAGTGGCCGACGCGGCGCGCGTGAGGGCGGTGGCCGACGTGGCAACGGCGAAGGCCGTGCAGCCGGTGCAGGCCCAGCGGCTGCCGGCACGGCGGCGCCAGCTGCGGGCAATGCGCCGACGGGTGGTGGCGGTGCATCGGTCGAGCCCAATGCTGGCCAGCCCAGCCATGCAGCCCCTGCGGCAACTCAGGAGCCGGCTGCAGGTGCATCCACTGCTTCATCCTCTTCTTCTTCAGGCCAGCCTTCCGGCCAGGGCACGACCACCAAGCCCGAGGAGCTGCCCAAGGGCATGGCGGCGCCAGCCGCCACCGTGCAGCCCGGCCAGCGTACCAACCCATAAGGCGGGCTGAGCGATGAGTCCTTCCCGTCCCTTTATCCAGCGGCCGGTGGCCACGGCCTTGCTGATGCTGGCCATTGTGCTGACCGGTCTGGTGGGCTTTCGGCTGCTGCCGCTGTCGGCACTGCCCGAGGTCGATTACCCCACCATCCAGGTGCAGACCCTGTACCCGGGAGCCAGCCCCGAGGTGATGAGCCGCACGGTGACCGCGCCGCTGGAGCGCCAGCTCGGCCAGATGTCCGGGCTGGACCGCATGTCCTCGAACAGCGCAGCCGGCGTCTCGATCGTCACCCTGCAGTTCCAGCTGGGCCTGTCCCTGGATGTGGCCGAGCAGGAGGTGCAGGCGGCGATCAACGCCAGCAGTGCGCTGCTGCCGGCCGACCTGCCTGCGCCGCCGATTTATGCCAAGGTCAACCCGGCCGATACGCCGGTGATGAGCCTGGCCATCACCTCTAAGGAGCTGCCGCTCACCGAGGTGCAGAACATCGTCAACACCCGCCTGGCCCAGAAGATCAGCCAGGTGACAGGGGTCGGCCTGGTCAGTCTGGAAGGTGGGCAAAAGCCTGCCATGCGCATACAGGCCAACACCCAGGCGCTGGCTGCCAATGGCATCACCCTGAGCAGTTTGCGCACTGCCATCAGCAATGCCAATTCCAACAGCGCCAAGGGCAGCTTTGATGGTCCCAAGCGCTCCTACTCGATCAACAGCAATGACCAGCTGCTGACCACCGACGACTACATGAACCTGGTGGTCGCCTGGAAAGGCAATGCCCCGGTGCTGATGAAAGACGTGGCGCGCGTGGTGGCCAGTGCCGAGAACGACCGGCTCGCCGCCTGGGTTGATGAGACGCCAGCCATCATCTTGAACGTGCAGCGCCAGCCTGGTGCCAATGTGATTGCCACGGTCGATGCCATCAAGCAGCGCCTGCCGGAACTTACCGCTTCCTTGCCCGCGTCGGTCGAGGTCAAGGTGCTCACCGACCGCACCACCGGCATCCGCGCGTCGGTCGAGCATGTGCAGATGGAGCTGGCGCTGGCCGTGGTGATGGTGGTGCTGGTGATCTTCTTCTTTTTACACAGCCTGCGCGCCACCGTGATCGCCAGCCTGGCCGTGCCGATCTCGCTGATCGGCAGCTGCGGGGCCATGTACCTGCTGGGCTACAGCCTGAACAACCTGAGCCTGATGGCGCTGACGATTGCCACCGGCTTTGTGGTGGACGATGCGATCGTGATGATCGAGAACATTGCCCGCTATATCGAAAAAGGCGAAGCGCCGATGGCCGCCGCGCTCAAGGGTGCTGCGCAAATCGGCTTCACCATCATCTCGCTCACCGTCTCGCTGATTGCGGTGCTGATTCCGCTGCTGTTCATGGGCGATATCGTCGGGCGTCTGTTCCGCGAATTTGCCGTGACCCTGGCCATCACCATCCTGATCTCGGCCGTGGTCTCGCTCACCTTGGTGCCGATGATGTCAGCGCGCTGGCTCAAGCAAGAGGACACCACGGCGCATACGCGCGGCTGGGCGGCCTCGGTGCAGCGCGGTTTTGACAAGGTGATCCACCACTACGACCGCGGCCTGCACTGGGTGTTTCGCCACCAGGCGCTGACCTTGGTCGTCGCCGTGGCGACGGTGGTGCTGACGGCGCTGCTGTACCTGGCCATTCCCAAAGGCCTGTTCCCGACGCAGGACACCGGCCAGCTCAAGGCCCAGATTGAGGCCGCGCAAGAGGTGTCCTTTGCCCGCATGAGCCAGCTGCAGCAGCAGGCCGTGAGCGCCATCTTGCAGGACAAGGATGTGGCCTCGGTCAGCTCGGTGGTGGGGGTGGATGCCGCCAACAACACTATGCTCAACACCGGCAGCCTGTCGATCAACCTGACCCGGCCACACGACAACCAGGATGCTGTAATGCAGCGCTTGCGCGAGCGGGTGGCGCAAGTGGCGGGTGTGCGCATCTTCCTGCAGCCCGCGCAGGATTTGACCATTGACTCGCAGACCGGCCCCACCGAGTACCGTTTGTCGATTGGCGGGGTGAACACGGACCAGGTCAATGACTGGACGCAAAAGCTCGTCAGCCAGTTGCAGAACGTGGCCGAGGTGCGCAATGCCACCAGCGATGCCGGGCGCAAGGGCCTGTCGGCTTTTGTGAATGTGGACCGTGATACCGCATCGCGCCTGGGCATCAGCGCCAGCAGCATTGATGACACCCTCTACAGCGCCTTTGGCCAGCGCATTGTCTCGACCATCTTCACGGAGACCAACCAGTACCGCGTGATTCTGGAGGCGCAGCAAGACCAGCTCAACAGCGTGCAGACCCTGGGCAACCTGGCCATCAGCGCCAGCAGCACGGGTGCCACGCCGCTGTCGGCCATTGCCAGCATTGAGGAACAGATGGCGCCGCTGCAGGTGACCCGTGTATCGCAGTACCCGGCCGCCACCCTGGGCTTTGACACGGCGCCGGGCGTATCGCTGGGCCATGCAGTTGATGCCATCAAGCAGGCGGCCAAGGACATCGGCATGCCCGCGTCGCTGACCATGGAGTTCTTGGGCGCAGCGGCTGCCTACCAGAACTCGCTCACCAGCCAGCTGGTGTTGATTTTGGCCGCGCTGGTCTGCGTCTACATCGTGCTGGGTGTGCTGTATGAGAGCTATGTGCACCCGCTCACCATCCTCTCGACCTTGCCGTCCGCTGGGGTGGGCGCCTTGCTGGCGCTGATGATCAGCGGCAACGACCTGGGCGTGATCGGCATCATTGGCATCATCTTGCTGATTGGTATCGTCAAGAAGAACGCGATCATGATGATCGACTTTGCGATCGATGCCGAGCGCAACCAGGGCATGGCGCCGCAAGAGGCCATCCACCAGGCAGCGCTGCTGCGTTTTCGGCCCATCTTGATGACGACCTTGGCAGCGCTCTTTGCCGCACTGCCGCTGATGTTTGGCTGGGGCGAGGGCGCCGAGCTGCGCCGCCCGCTGGGCCTGGCCATTTTTGGCGGGCTGATGCTCAGCCAGCTGCTGACCTTGTTCACCACCCCAGTGATCTACCTGGTGTTTGACCGCATCGGCGCGCGCTTGGGACGCCGCCACCCAGCGGACGGCAGCGGCACTGGCCCTGCCGAGGTGCAGGCATGAACCTGTCCCAGCCCTTTGTCAAACGGCCGGTCGCCACGGTCTTGCTGACCATCGGCATTGCGCTGGCGGGCATCGCTGCGTTTTTTGCGCTGCCAGTGGCGCCGCTGCCGCAGGTGGATTACCCGGTGATTTCGGTCTCGGCCAGCCTCTCGGGTGCGAGCCCGGAGAACATGGCCTCCAGCGTGGCCACACCGCTGGAGCGCCATCTGGGCGTGATTGCCGGGGTCAACGAGATGACCTCGCGCAGCTCGACCGGCTCGGCCAATGTGACCTTGCAGTTTGACTTGAACCGCGACATCAACGGCGCCGCGCGCGAGGTGCAGGCCGCCATCAATGCCGCGCGCAGCGATCTGCCATCCGACCTGCGCAGCAACCCCACCTACCGCAAGATGAATCCCTCGGATTCGCCGGTCATCATCTTGGCGATGACCTCGCCCACGCGCACGCCGGGCGAGCTGTATGACGAGGTCTCCAACGTGGTGAGCCAGCGCATCTCCCAGGTCGATGGGGTGGGGGATGTGGAGATCGGTGGCGGCTCCTTGCCCGCCGTGCGGGTGGAGTTGCTGCCCCAGGCTCTGAGCCACTACGGCATTGCCACCGAAGATGTGCGCGCCGCGATCCAGGCGGCCAATGCCAACCGGCCCAAGGGCGCTATCGAGAGCGGTGGCAACCGCCTGCAGATCTACACCCCCGCGCCCGAGCGCAAGGCCAGTTGGTACCAGGGCCTGGTGGTGGGCTGGCGCGATGGTGCGGCCGTCAAACTGGGTGATGTGGCGCGGGTCATCGACGGCCCAGCCAATGTCTACACCATGGGCCTGTTCAACGGCCAGCCCGCCATTCTGGTGCTGATCACGCGCCAGCCCGGCGCCAACATCATCAACACCGTGGACAACGTGCGCAAGCTGCTGCCCGAGCTGCAGGCCCAGCTGCCCAAGGATGTGAAGATCCAGGTCGCCAGCGACAGCACCAACTCCATCCGCTCGTCCTTGCACGAGATCGAGACCACCTTGCTGGTCTCGGTGATCTTGGTGGTGTTGGTGGTGGGTGCCTTTATCCGCAAGGCGCGGGCTACGGTGATTCCAGCAGTGGCCACCGTCGTATCGCTGCTGGGCACCTTTGGGGTCATGTACCTGCTGGGCTATAGCCTGAACAACCTGAGCCTGATGGCGCTGACCGTGGCCACCGGCTTTGTGGTGGATGACGCCATTGTGGTGCTGGAGAACACCAGCCGCCACATCGAGCAGGGCATGGACAAGATGGCCGCCGCGCTGCAGGGCGCGCGCGAAGTGGGTTTTACCGTGCTGTCCATCAGCCTGTCCCTGGTGGCAGTGTTTATTCCGCTGCTGTTCATGGAAGGCCAGATTGGCCGTTTGTTCAAGGAGTTCGCGGTCACCTTGTCGGTGGCGGTGATGATCTCCTTGGTGATCTCGCTCACCACTACGCCGATGATGTGCGCCTGGTTTTTGCGCAATGAAGATGCCATTGAGACGGCACCACGCGGCCGCTTTGCCCGTGCGCTGGAGGGCAGTTACAACGCCATGCTGCGGGTGTACGAGCGCTGCCTGGATTGGGCCTTGCATGCCAAGACGGTGGTCATGCTGATCTTGCTGATCGTCATCGCGATGAATGGCTACTTGTTCATGCATGTGCAAAAGGGCTTCTTCCCGCAGCAGGACAACGGCCAGCTCGCCGGCGGCCTGCGCGCCGACCAGAGCATCTCGTCCACGGCGATGGCGGGCAAGCTCAAAGAGGCGCTGGCCATCATCCAGCAGGACCCGGCCATCGACACGGTGATTGGCTTTGCTGGCGGCAGCCGCTCGGGTGGTGGCTTTGTGTTTATCAACCTCAAGCCAGTGAGCGAGCGCGATGTGACCAGCTTGCAGGTGGTGGCGCGCCTGCGGCCCCAGCTGTCGCAGATCACCGGTTTGCGCGTGTTTCTGAACCCGGTGCAGGATTTGCGCATGGGCGGGCGCTCGTCCAACTCCACCTACCAGTACACCATCAAGAGCGACAACACCGCCGACATGAAGAAATGGGCCACGCGCCTGGCCGAGCGTCTGAAAGAGGAGCCCTTGCTGCAGGATGTGGATACCGACCAGTCGGAGAGCGGCGTCGAGGTCTATGTCGAGGTGGACAAGCAGGCGGCGGCACGCCTGGGGGTGAACGCCAAGTCCATCAACAATGCCCTCTACAACGCCTTTGGCCAGCGCTCAGTGGCCACCATCTACAGCGACCTGAACCAGTACTCGGTGATCATGGAATGGGCGCCGGAGTACACGCGCGGGCCGCCGGCGCTGCAGGATATCTATGTGCCATCGAACCTGAGCGGAACCCAAGGCACGGCGTCCAACCCGGCGCTGCGCAGTGCATCGACCGGCAGCGTGATCAGCACGGCGGTGGCGACCATGGTGCCGCTGTCGAGCTTTGCCAAGGTGATGGAGCGGCCGGCGCCCACCAGCGTGAACCACCAGGATGGCGAGCTGTCCACCACCATCTCCTTCAACCTGGACGATGGCGTGGCCTTGGGTGAAGCCCAGCAGGTGATCGCCAAGGCCGAGGCCGATATCGCCATGCCAATCAATGTGCGCGGCAGTTTCCAGGGCACGGCGCTGAGCTTTCAGAAATCGCAGAACCAGCAGCTGTACCTGATCCTGGCTGCGATTGTCGTGATCTACATCGTGCTGGGCATGCTCTACGAGAGCCTGGTACACCCGATCACGGTGCTGTCGACCCTGCCATCGGCGGGGGTGGGCGCGGTGATTGCGCTGATGCTGTTTGACATGCAGTTCACGGTGATTGCGCTCATTGGAGTCTTCCTGCTGATTGGCATCGTGAAGAAAAATGCCATCTTGATCATCGATTTTGCGCTGGAGGCCGAGCGATCGCGCGGCCTGTCCGCCATCGATGCCGTGCGCGAGGCCTGCCTGCTGCGCTTTCGCCCCATCTTGATGACCACCTTGGCCGCCGCGCTGGGCGCCTTGCCGCTGGCCATTGGCTTTGGCCAGGGCTCGGAGCTGCGCCAGCCGCTGGGCATTGCCATCATCGGCGGCCTGCTGGCCAGCCAGTTGCTGACCCTGGTCACCACGCCGGTGGTCTATGTGCTGCTGGACAAACTACGCCGCCGCGCGCCCAACGAGCGCGACCTGGGCCGTGCCACCACCGAAGGCATGCCCACCCCGGAACACGGATAAGCCATGACGCAATCTTTTGAATTCTCCACCTCCCTTCGCGCCCCCATGCTGCGCAGCCTGGCTGTGGCGCTGTGCTGCGCAGGCCTGCTGAGCGCCTGCTCCGTCGCGCCCGTCTACCAGGTGCCCGCAACGCCGGCGCCGGCCAGCTTCAAGGAAGCCGGCGCGCTGTGGCAAAGTGCCCAGCCCAATGATGGGGTGGACCGGGGCGACTGGTGGACGCTGTTTGGCGACGAGCCGCTTAACCAATTGGCTGCGCAGGTGCAGATCAACAACCAGAACATTGCTGCCGCCGCTGCCGCCGTGCAGCAGGCCCAGGCGGCCCTGCGGGTGGAGCAGGCCGGTTTGATGCCCACGGTCAACGGCACGCTGGGCCAGACGCGCCAGGGTGGCAGCCAGTCCAGCGGCAACGGCAGCGCATCGCTGGGTATCAGCGCTGCCTGGGATGCGGATCTGTGGGGCCGGCTGCGCGAGTCGGTCAGCGCTGCCCAAAGCAGTGCCCAGGCCAGCGAGGCCGATCTGGCCGCTGCGCGCCTGTCAGCCGTCGGCAGCCTGGTGCAGAACTACTTCAGGTTGCGGGAGGCCGATGCCGAGATGCAGATCCTGCAGCAGTCGATCGAGGGCTACCAGCGCAGCTTGCAGATTGTGCAGAACCGCTACGCCGTGGGGGTGGAGGCGCGCACCGCCGTGTTGCAGGCGCAGACCACCTTGACCAATACCCAGGCCAGCGTGGAGTCCCTCCGCCAGTCGCGCCAGACCTCGGAGCATGCGATTGCCGTGCTCACTGGTCAGGCACCGGTGCAGTTTGATCTGCCGCCAGCGGCCTGGAATGTGACCGTGCCACAAGTCCCGGGCGTTGTGCCCTCCACCTTGCTGGAGCGCCGGCCGGACATTGCGGCGGCCGAGCGCGCCGTAGCCGCTGCCAATGCCCAGATCGGCGTGGCCCAGGCCGCCTACTACCCGAGCCTGAGCCTGAGTGGCTCCTTGAACCGCTCCGGATCGAACATTGGCAACCTGTTCAGCGCCTCGGGCCTGCTGTGGTCGCTAGGCGCATCACTGAGCCAAAGCATTTTCAACGCCGGGGCCACAACGGCGCAGGTGGATTCAGCCCGCGCGGCCCACGCCGCCCGCACTGCCAGCTACCGCCAATCGGTGCTGTCAGCGTTTCAGGCGGTGGAGGATGTGCTGAGCAATGTGGCGGCCCTCAATGCCCAGCTGCCGCTGCTGCAGCAAAGCCTGGATTCGGCCGAGAAGGTAGAGCAGCAAATGCTCAACCGCTACAAAGAGGGCCAAGTGCAGTACACCGATGTGGTCACCGCCCAGGCAACTGCGTTGTCGGCGCGCCGGTCCTTGATCCAGCTGCAACTGAACCAGCAACTGGCAGCGGCCCAGCTGATCCAGGAGCTGGGGGGCGGCTGGCATGCCGATTGGATGAAGCCGCAGGCCTGAGGTGTCAGGCGGATGGGTTCAGTGCAGATGGGGCAGAAAATTGCGCCCCGTCCGCTGCACAAACTGGGCATAGCTCATCGGCGCACCCAGCTGCACATCGGCCCGGTTGGGTAGCACCCAGGCCCAGGCGCGCTGCTGCTGCTCATCAAACACCAGCTTGTACAAATGGCTGGGCACCCAGACCTGGTTGCGGCCAATGGTGGGGGTCTGGCCTTCGAACAGCGGGCCGGTGTAGACAAAGACATTGCCGCTGGCGCGCTTGGCATATTTGCGCACATCCGCTTCGAGTTTGGACCAGACCTGGCGGTTGTGCGTCGGGTCTTGCGGCACCATGTTGGACAGCGCAAACGACTGCGCCATGCCGTTGGCCGTGCTTTGGTCGGCCGCAGGTGCCATGTGGCCACGGTCATAGCCGCTGGCCAGGTAGTCGGCCAACTCGGCCTTGTAAGCGGCGCGCAGGCGCGCATCTGCGTAGAAGCGGTCAGTGCGCTGCAAGCCGGCTGCGCTTTGTAGCCGCTGGCGGCTCAGGCGCTCTACCGTCACGATGGGGGTTTTGGACAGCCCTGAATACAGCACCGCAAAACCGCTGGAGCACAGGGTCACGGGCATCCAGTTGCGGCCTACGCTGGCCGCACTGAGCGGAGCGCTGGCGGGCAACTGCTCGGCGCACTCGGCAAATCCCTGGTGGCCCTTGTCGCTGCTGGCTTGGCTGGCATTGGGCTGTGCGGTGGCCGGTGAGGCGGGCAGGGGTGGCGCGCCAGAGTGCACAGCACCGGCGTCTGCGCCGCCGCCCCGGCTTTGCCGGGCAATCTCTTCAAAACGGCCCTGCCAGTCTGCAGCAGTGTCTTTGACCTGATCCAGCCAGTGCTGCGCAGTTTGCACCGGCGCCTGGCCTTGCAGCCATTGGCTGCTGCTGCGGATGGCCCATTGGCGGGCCTGGTCGAGCTGCGGCACATAGGCTGCCGAGGCCAGGGCTGCGACGGCACTGTAGGTGGCAATGGCCCCTTTGCCGACCAACCCGCGCAAGAAGCTGCGCAGCAGCCCGGGGGCTGCCTTGGATGCTTTTTTCTTTTTGGTAGGGCGCTTGGCGGAACGAGGAGGAGGGCAGGCCATGAACTACAACAACCGGGGCATGCCAGCGCCTGGCAGCAGAGCAATACAACTGCAGTATTGTGGCGCAAATTGCCACCTTCAGCTTAAAAAATGCTATGAATTTTTAAGCTAACTATTCATCAATATAGGTGCTTTCAAGCTAGATGATGCAGATTTCATCGTTTCCCGGGTACTGTATAAAAATATGGCAGATGTTGCGCTGTAGAAACCCGGGGTGCTGGAAGCGCCCCGCATCGCCATAGGCGCTGCTCCGGCGGCGCCCCATCCAAGCCTGCAAACAGAAAAACCCCCGCATCTTTCGCGAATAGCAAACAACTGCAAACTCCCAGTTATAGCTAAGCACAAATAGATTTAATCGAATATGATATAGCTATCAATTATAGCTAAGTGTTAGCGCAGAGTTAATCGCTGCCGCCGTTCTGTAAAATACCGTTCGTGCCCCTAAGATAAATAGGTGCAGAAGTTTTCATGGCGGCGCAGGTAATGGGCGGTGAATAGTATTTACCACCCCTAATTCGCAAAGACAATATTTACTCAATGTACACCCCTGTCTACGTGTATTTGTCGTCAGAGCCGTTTTCGAAGATAAAACTCAAGCCGACCAGCCATTTTGGCGTGTACAGAACGGATCCCATCAAGCTCGTGGTCAATGAAACCACGGTGGCGACCTACCAGTATGTGCGCCTGGACCGGGTATTCAACAAGATTTTTATCTACGATATCCATTTGCGGCGTGATGTGGGCAGCCTGGGCTTGGGCCAGTTCTATGACGAGCAAATGGGTGGCCGTGCTAAATCGGGTGGGGATAATAATGCAGGCGGACTTTAAACCGGCTATCGCATTTTCCCAAAAGGTATAACGCTCCTTGGAGTACTGGGTTTTTTAGCCTGGCGTGTGTGCTTATGTGTCAATGCCGCCTGTGCTTGCACCGGCTACGCCATCACGAGATCCTCACGAAACCCCTGCTCACTGCGCTGCCCCCTTGTAGCAGCGTCAGCTCAGAGTGCATCTTCGTCTGCACCGACTGCAGGCCGCTTAGGATGGCTCTTTTGGCAACGCAGGTGCGTAGCCTGCGCCGCCCCTACAAAAATTAGTTCGGTCAGCGCTTGGCAGCTCGACGTTCTTCCGGAAAGGTCTTTCAACGGCCAAGGACGTGGTTTTGACGCAGGCGGCAGGGTCTGGCAATCAACTGCCCCTAGATGACGGCATAGCGCCTCAAGGGGCAAGCTGAAGAGGATGATCAGACCAGATTTTCCCCGGGCTTCATCTAGAGTACTAAAGATATCAATTATTATGGAATGAGTACTATAAGCATCAGAAATTTTCGTTTTTGGCTTTGATCCTGCGTGTGTCTGCGTTCGCAGGCGCTGTATCTTGCATCGTTGAGGAGGGATGATCAGGATACTGAATTCTTTTTCAGCGCGCCCCCGTTCGTGGGACTGGTCGGCAAGCGTCAACAGGCCAGATCCTTGCATTCATTGCTATATAAACCATGGTTCATAAGAAGACTGAACTTTAGTCTATGTTGCATGTTTAACCTTAGTTCATTCTCTATGGGAAGCCTGGTGCCAAGCCCATGCGGTGGCTCCTGAGGCGGCGAAGGTCATCGCCTTCTCTTTGGCAGGCCGTTGTGAAGGCTGCCTGATGAGTGGCTGCTCAGAGCTTTTGTCCGTTCCAGGCCCACAGCACACGTCCGCGCACATCCAATTGCTCGCGGCCATCGAGCAAATCCGAGGTCTTGATGCTGGGGTTGTCACTGCTGATCTCGAACTGGCCATCCCAGCGTTGCCGCACGCGTTTTACAAAAAGCCGGTCATGGGCGCACAGGACATAGACTCCGTCGATGTCGACCAGGCGAATGGCCGTATCGACAAGCAAGATATCTCCATCGTTGAAGGTACCTTTCATCGAGTCGCCATAGCCATGGATGAAGCGCAGCGCCTGCACGCTGGAGGGCTTGACCCGTTGCGTTACCCACTCCTGGGAAAGCTTGAGGTCGCCGGTCAATACGTCGTGCTCCAGCAGCTCTGACCCTGAACCCATTGATGCGCTGTTGGACAGCACGGGCACGGCGATGCTAGGGCGCCCAGGAATAGGGGCAGGAGAGAGGTCACTGTACGGCGCTACAGCATTTGAGCGCGACATCGTGCCCTCGCCCAGCGCCAGCCAGTCGGACGAGACATTGAGCAGCTGCGCTGCGCGTGCGCTGTTCTCTGCCGTGAGGGCTTTGGTGTTGCCATCCAGAACCTTCTTGATGGCCTGATAGGACAGTCCCAGCCGATCTGCCAGATCGGCTGTTTTCATTTCTGCAGCAGTCATTGCCTGAACCAGGCGGTCTTTGTATTCAACCATGGTTTAAATCATCGCCTAAATTACATCAACTATGGTTGCTTTTTTGCCTGAACTATGGTTAAATTGTTGCATGTCCATACGTAAGTCACAAGCCAGGGAGGTTCTGGGCTGCACCGTCGGTGCTGCAGTGCAGGCCATGCCCCTCGCCGACCCGTCCGTGAGCGGCGGGTTGGTCGATGCCCGCTGCCACTTCACAAACCAAAACAGTGGCCGACCGGCCATCTCAGATGTGGGGCTGCATGGCATAGGGGATCGGGGAGCCCATGCCGGGGCTGGTTGCTGCGATAGCTCGGACCGCTGCGTTGTGGGTGGCGAGAGGGTGCTGCATGCCGGTGCCATTGCTGCAGGTGGCGGGCAGGCTCCCAATGCCTTCAGCCGCCCGGTGCGATCCATCGCGTCCACGTTCAGCCAGAAGCGAGTCTCCAAGACCGTTGATCGCAATCCCAGATACCTCGGTTACTTCATTGAGAGCGGGGCCCAGGCCCAGGCCTCACACACCAAGACCCAACGCATTTTGAAAGGAGCACTGTGATAAACAAGGTCCGAGCCAATGATCCCATGAGCAGTCTGAGCGCTATGCAGCGCTCGGCCAGGTTTGCTGGCAAGCATGCCACCCGAATCATGGCGGCGCTGCGCGATGAGAAATCGCTGACCGCCGGTGAGATGGCGCAGTGCACCGGCATGACGGTCGAGCAAATCTGCCGCCGCTTGCCCGAGCTTGAGCGAAGCGGTCTCACCCAGGTCGTGCAGTTCGAGCAGGCCGACCTGCTGCGCGACGGCTACCGCGTATGGGAGGCCGTATGAGCATGCAGCTGCCCTGGTTCCGTGCCTACACGGAGATGGTTGATGACGAGAAGCTGCGCCTGCTTGCCTTTGAGGACCGCTGGCATTTCATGGCACTGCTGTGTCTCAAGGGCCGAGGTGTTTTGGATGATGCCGGCCCTTTGATGATGCGCAAGGTGGCTGTCAAGATGGGTATTGACACCCGAACCTTGGCAGAGGTGGGTCGCCGGCTGGCCGAGGTAGGTTTGATCGACCAGGAGAGCCTGCAGCCCTTGCGTTGGAACACACGCCAGATGCGCAGTGACAGCGATCCCACGGCCGCCGACCGCAAGCGCCGCCAGCGCGCCAAAGCCAAGGAGGCCGCCCCTTTGCAGCCCGGGGCGGATCGGTCACGCGTGATGGAGGGCGATGTCACGCGCACAGATGGAGAGACAGATGCAGATACAGAAGCAGACAAAGAACCCAATGAAGAAAAAGCAATGAAGGCTGGGGCTGGACCTGGTGTTGGCCACGCTGCAGGGGCTGAGCAATTTCGCCAGGCAAAAGCTGCTACGCGCCTTGCGGATGACTGGGTTTTGCAGAAGGCCTGGTGTGACTGGGCACTGCAAGCAAGGCCCGATCTGACGGAAGACGATGTGCGCAAGCAGTCCGAGGTATTTGCCGACTTCTGGCATGCCAAGGCGGGTGTCGACGCCAAGAAGCTGGACTGGCAGGCGACCTGGCGCAACTGGGTTCGCCGTTGTGAAGTCCGCAAGCCTACTGCGCGATCTGCTTATGGGGCGCAGCAGCACTGCGGCGAGACCAGCTACCAGCGCAGCATGCGAGAGCGAGCCCAGGAGGCGGTTCCGTCCATTGCCCGGCAAGCGCCAGAAGCATCGCCCGCCGATTTTTTCAAAAGCCGGGCCATTGAGGTCGCGGCCAGGCGCATTGAGCGGCCACAGAAAAGTATCGGGAGAGAAGCATGAGCTTGCCAGTTGCATGGATAGACAAGATTTTCACCAAGCTCACTTTGGTGTACGGCCGCGACTTTCTGGGGCGCTGGGAGGGTTTGGACCTCAATGCCGTCAAGTCCGATTGGGCGCATGAGTTGGCGGGCTTCGAGCGATTTCCGGAGGGCATTGCCCATGCATTGACGCACCTGGATCTGGTCAAGCCACCCACCGTGTTCCAGTTCCGCGATCTGGCGCGCAAGGCACCGGTGCCAGAGGCCCGGCAGCTGTCTGCACCCCTGGCCTCACAAGCCGTCGTTGCCGAACAGCTCAAACGCTTGGCACCGCAGCTCCAACGCGCGCAAGCGCGGGCAGACAAGGGCTGGGCACACGCGATCATCAAGCGCGTCAAGGCAGGCGAGAGGCTCAGCCCGACCACGGTCCGTTTTGCGCGCGAGGCAGTGGACACCGATGGCAGGCAAGCATGGTCTTGACCCCCATCCAAGGCGAGCGGATTGCGCCAGGAAGCAGCGCCGACATATACATCTGCGGATGCAGACCCCGACTGAAACCAGGCAGCAAGAAGCCATTGAAGGAGCAAGCATGAGCAATACAGCAGAGCGATACACGGCCGCGATGCGTTCCCGCGATCTGTCGGATGAGTCGCACCGCATCGGGCAGGTGGACCTGATCAAAGCCAGCGGGATGAGCAAAGCCAATGTTGCCTTGCACTACCTGCGGATCATCACCAAACCCAGCAGGGTGGATATGGAGCGCATGTACACGGCCTTGGTCCAGTACGGAGCGGCCAAGAAGCTGGCTGATCCTCAGGACGCTGCTCTTGAGGCCATGGCCTGGTTGTTGGACCAGAAGTGCAAACCATGCCAGGGAACGGGCCTGACGGCCAAGGAGGGCAAGACCTACAAGTGCCTCAAATGCAAGGGCGCGATGTTGGCCAAAGAGCCCAGCCGCAGGGACGTGCAGTTCCTCATCGACTATGTGATGGACTGCAAAAGAACACACAGCAATAACTTGAATAAGTTGTTGCAGCCGGGCTGAAACTGTGGTATTCTCGTTATCGTTGAGACAGTGATGCGAAAGACGCAAAAACGGCACCCGCTAAGCGCCTCAACCCTGAATCACTTGCAATGCTGTTGCGGCATTGCAAGGCCCTAGATGGCGGAGCTATGCCGCCATCCCTCCAAGCCTCGCCCAGTGCGGGGCTTTTGCGTTTCTGGCTTCCGAACATGTTTGCTGGCAGCTGCTTGTTAAGCAGAACTTGGATCATGTGCTCTAGGCCTCCGGCTTCCACCATCGGATCCCTACCTTCTGGCTTGGTGTTCGGACGTCCTGTCATCTCAACGTCTTTGCCCGCCTCAAGCGGGTTTTTTCATGTCAGCTGCAACAAGCGCGGCCCGCACCCGAGTCGTTTGACGGTGCGGTATCTCCTGCTGAGAGCTTCCCAGTGCTTGAAGAAGCGAACAGCAGCCCCAGCCCACAAGGGTTGTCTGATGGGGCACCCATGCCGAGGCCAGCCATTGCGCTGGCCCTTTTAGTTATCGCAGGGCAGGCGCTGCGCAGGCCTGAGCGATGCACCAGTAGCCTAGGTCCTTGCGACCACTCAAGACAGAGCCCTTGCAGTCCTTGTTCCGTCAACGGTCAAGGGTGGTGAGGGCTCCTCAACCCACCGCATACCGCCGAGAGGCGGTTTTTTTGTGCCCGACGAGGGCGAAACCTATCCGCGCTGCGATGCCGCAGGCGGATTTTCTTTTTCTAGAAAGGCCCAACCATGGCTTATGAAGTATCGACCGGCACCCGCTTCGCAATCTCGACGGGATTTGGCGCTCCTGTCTCGGTGACCACTATCTCCAATGCAGCGCCTCCCGTGATTGCAGCAGCGGCCCATGGCCTGAGCGCCAAGGACCCCTTCCTGCTCAACACCGGCTGGGAGGATATGAACGACTCTATCTTGCGAGTGGGCTCGGCCACCACGGGTGCCATCACGCTGGAAGACGAGGACACCACCGATTTGATCCAGTTCCCTGGCGGCTCAAGCGCTGGCACCGTCCGCGCCATCACCGGCTGGACCGAGCTGCAGCAGGTCAGTGAAATCAGTCCCACCGGTGGTGAGCAGCAGTACGCGGAATTCGCACCCCTGTCGCAAAAGTACGGCATCAAGATCCCCACCACCCGCTCGGCAATGAGCTGGGAGCTGACCTTTGGCTGGGACCCCACCTTGCCGGGCTACAAGGCGGCGGTGAATGCCTCGCGCGCCAACCGTCTGGTGGCCATCCGTATGGCGCTGCCTAACGGCGGCTCGATCAGCTACGCCTATGGCTACATCAGTGTGCAGGAAACCCCCGTGGTGGCCTCCAACGCAGTGACCACCGGCAAGCTGACCCTGTCCATGCTGCGCCCCATCAAGACCTACAAGTAAAGGTCGCCCCACCTGTCTTGAAAGATCAAGGCGGGTTTTCTATGCCCGTCAGGTAGCACCTGTACGGGCTTTTTTTGTTTTAGAAGAAGGAAATTCATCATGGCGAAGTCTCTCGCATCGTTTGCACCTACTCCCACCTTCAAAGGCACTGCCGATGTGCCCGTTGCCGGCAAAGGCCCGCAGCCCCTGGGCCTGACCTTCCGCTTCCATGACACCGAAGCCATGAAGGCGCTGTCCGCCGAATTCACTGCCTTGCAGGACAAGTACAAAGCGACGGCCGAAGCCCCTCTCAGTGACGAACAAGAGAAGGACATGCGGGTCGACCAGGCCAAGCTGGTGATGAAGATTGTGTCCGCCTGGGAGTTCAGTGATGAATTCAGCGTCGAGAACATCACGCAGTTCTTTGTGACACATGCCTTCGCCTTTGGCGCGATCGTGACTGGCTTCTTCCAGGCTCACTCGGGCGCCAAGACAAAAAACTGATGGAGCTGGGCCGTGCGCTGTTTGGCGAACGGTCCAGTCCCCAGCAACTGGTGGCCATGGGCTTTCCTTCCGAGATGATCAAGGAACGCGAGCCCCTGGTGTGCTACCCCGACCATGAACTGGCCTACCGCTGCTTTATCGACAACGCCAGCCAGTGGCGCGCAGGCATGGGCGGCATCTACGCCCTTGACTACAACGTGATCTACACCTGGCTGGATGCCGAGGGCATTAAAAAGCGCAAGCGCAACCAAGTAATGCGCGAGGTGGGCTTACTGGAGCGCGGCGCGCTTGAAGCGTTGCAGACGCGCAGGGAAGCACAGGAGCGATCCCGCCAGAAATAGCCCACTTCGGTGGGCTTCTCTTTTTCTACGCTCGCCTCGGCGGGCCATTTCTATTGGTGCTGCTATGGCTGATCTAGAAAAAAATATCAAGATTGGTGTTGACCTCTCGGACCTCCAGTTGGGTGTCCATGAGGCCATCAACAGCATTCAGAACTTCTGGAGTTCGGTTGAGGCCGGCTCCAGCCATTCCGCACAATCCTTCCAGTTGATGACCTCGGCCTTTCAGAGCCAGTCATCGGTGATCCAGGTCGGAATGCGGGATACCCAGCGTTTCTCCGAAACCTTTGTACAGCTGCGGCAAACGAGCCAGGTTGCCCTGAGTACCTACACCCAGGATTTGGGTAATGTGCAGAAGGAGCAAGAGAGTGCAAACGGCTCAGCCAAGCGCTGGGCCGAGTCCACCAAGGTGGTGTTCGGCCTTCTGGCGCAAGGGGTCCCCGCGTTCTTTGGCAAGTTCATCACGGAAACCATCAACGCAGAGAAACAGCAGGCACAGCTTGCCGCCGTGTTGAAGTCCACCGGCGAAACCGCGGGCTGGTCGCAGGAGCGGCTCAACGGCATGGCTGCATCGCTGTCGAAGTCGAGCGTTTTCTCCACCGGAGAGATCACCCAAGCGCAAACACAGCTGCTGAATTATTCCAACGTTGTGGGGCAGCAGTTCCCGCAGGCCATGCAAGCCGTGGTGGATATGTCCTCGCGGATGGGTACGTCGGTGACCAGCTCTGCAGACACGATAGGCAAGGCCCTGAGTGTTCCATCTGAGGGGCTGAGTGCTTTGGCACAACAGGGTGTTCGTTTCACTGACCAACAAAAGGAAATGGTGGCCCAGCTAGAGGCCACCGGCCAGGTCAGTGCTGCTCAGGCTGTTGTCTTGGATGCCCTTCAAGCGTCATACGGTGGTGCAGCAGCAGCAGCAAAAGATACCTTGGGTGGCGCGCTGGCCAACCTAAAGAACACATTAAGTGATCTGATGACGGGAGAGGGTGGGAGTGTTGATGGGCTGAGGGATAGCGTAAACGCACTATCCAACACCCTGTCCTCAGCTGAAACTAAGCAAGCTTTCGAGGCGATCATTTCGCTTATGGCAGCCACCACAACTGTCGCAGTTCGCTTAGTAAATACACTGGCGCAACTGGCTAATGGCGATGTTGCTGGCGCGCTGATGGGAGGCGATAAGCTCAATAATCCAGAAACTGCGCTAGTGGAGTACGAGACCAAACTGAAGGCTCTCAAAGAGCAGCGAGCGGCTCACAGCGGGAGCTGGTTCAAGGATCTCTATTTCCGTGATGACATTGCCATTGTCAACACGCAAATTGCAAATCTGGAGCGTCAGCGCGAGATCGTCATGGGGATGATCAATACCGAGCAATATGGTGACAATGCACCCAACCCTGCGGCATGGAATCCCGAACCTGTAAAGACTTATGGTGGCGCGGTCGCTGAGAACATCGACTGGATGAGAAAGTTTGGAACTGCCGCTCAGAAGGCTCAGCTTGAGATCAAAGACTGGGAGAAGAGACTTGGATCACCAATCAGCGATGAGATGAAAGCTTCTGTTCTCAAAGGGTATGAGAGCCAGGGCAATGTCGCTAGCGGTCCTAGTCAGCAAGATAAGGCGATCGCTGATATTCGTGCTCGCACTCAAGCTGAAGAGGACCTGATCAAGCGTTTGCGGCAGCGTGCAGATGGCGCTCAAGAAACAGGAAATGCAGATAAATTGGTCGGCGACCTTCAAGCCGAAATTACTGACGCAACAGATCGGCGAACCAAGGCTAACTTGGAGGGGCAACTGGTCGAGGCCCAGCGCTACCAGACAGCCCAACAAGGTCGGATTGAACTGGAAAAGCAAATCCAGGTTCAGGACGAAGCGAGCAAGAGCTATCTTAAATATATCGACGACCTGAAAAAGTCAGCAAGTGCGATAGGCGAGATGGCAGACAAGCAGGACACCGCCAACGCAAACTTTGGAAAGTCCAAGATAGCTATTGCTGAAATGGCCATGGAAAAAGCCCGGTCTGAAGCAAACAATGCCAGCGGAGTTCCTTGGAGACCAGAGGTCAGCGAAGGTTTGGCGAAGCTTGCCGACCAGCATGAGCGCTATGTGCAATCGCTGAAAGAAGGAGCCTACATTGAAGGCAGTAGCAAGTATGCAGAGCAGCTGAAAGCCGCCAAAGAGGAATATGAACTGCAGCAGTACAGCATGTCTTTGCTAGGGGTGGAAGAGAGCCAACGCCAGAAGCTGCTGGCTGTGCGAAAGGCGGAGCTGCAGCTTGCGCGTGAGATTGAGCAGATCAAGAAGAATTCTTACGATTCCAACGCAGAACAGAACGCGACAAAGGAAGCTGATCTAATCTCAAAGGCGCGAATCACTGCGGAGACGAAGCTGCAGACTGAGCTGGCGCGTATTCAGGACCAACACGTCACGCAGCAGGCGAGCAAGTATGGGGATGTCGTCCGCCAGGGATTTGCCGACTTTCTCAATAACGGTGCACAGGGTCTGAAGAACTTGGGAAAGTCGCTGAAGACGACGGTACTGACTTCTATTTCGGACGCTTTGTACAAGGCATTTGCGCAGAAGTTTGTGATGAACATTGGCGCGAATATCACAGGCATGATTACCAGTGGAGCTGGCATGCTTGCCGGGATCTTCGGTGGAGACTCGGGCGGTGGTGGTGGCGGTGGCCTCATGAATCTGTTTAGCGCCAGCTCCACTGGCTATAGCCTCTATTCTGGGCAAGGCCTAGTGGGCTCGGCATCACGCTACGTCGGAAACTTGCTGGGTTGGGGGGGAGGTACAGCAGGTGCTTCTACGTATTCTCTAGGAGTGACAGGATCGTCAACTTTGGGGCTTGGACTCCCAACAACCGGTTACTTCGCAGGCACTGCTCCAGCAGCAGCTGGTTCAGGTGGTGCAGGTGTGAGTTATGGAGCCGGATGGGCTGCTTTAGCCGTCATCGCTGCCGCCTACCTAGGCGGCATGTTCAAGGAAGAAAAGCAGGTCGGTAGCGGCCTTATGGGCGAACTTGGTGGTGATATGTATGGCTACCAGCTGATGCGCGAAAGTGGCAGCCTTTTTGGTGGACCCAAGTACCGTTACCTGGCAGCCGAGAAGGAAATCGAGAAAGCCAATGCGCAGATCGAAACGCTCCAAGGGCAGATCGCTGCGAATCCGGATGCGAAGGAGAATGGCTACCGCGAGCGCCAGCTGCAGCAGCTGTATTCGCGTGTCGAGATGCTCAAAGAGAACTACGGTACAGCCATTGAAGGTTCCAAAGGCCCCATCAAGGTGCTGCAAGACGCTTTCAAGGACATGCGTGAGGACACGGCCAAAAAGGCCGATACCCTGGGCCTGAACGGTGAGGCAATTCGGGCCATGAAGGTGGCGCTGGGGGTCGATGAGATCCATCCGGACACAGGCGGCAAGGGCCTGCAGTTGACGGGGCTGTCACAGGAGGAAGCATCGGCCAAGATCCAGCAGGCACTCGCGCAGGCCAATGAGGAACTGGCGCGCAGTGTGCTCGGCAGCTGGCAAGAGCAGACCCGCGAAGTCACCCGCATGGTGTGGGACAACGTGCAAGTTGCCGGCGATGGGGATACAGAGCAATGGGCACGTGTTGGCCGCCAGGTGACGGAGACGGTCACCGAGCAAATCTTCGTGATGAGCGAGTATGTCCGCACCGGTGAGACGGCAGTCGATGCTTTGACCCGCTTGTCATCGAGCCTGGTGGGCGTCAATCAGATTTTTGAACTGTTTGGCTCCACCTTGTTGGAGGGCTCGCTCTCGGCTGGCGACTGGGCTAGCAAGCTGGTGGATGCCGTCGGCAGCATGGATGCGTTGACGCAGGCTGCAAGCACTTATTACGATCTGTATTACAGCGACGATGAGAAGCGCAGCCGGGCGACCAAGGTGGCCAACGAGGGTATGGAAGAGCGCAAGCTGGACCTGCGTGTCGGCGATGTGGATGCGAAGAAAAAGTACCGCGCCTTGGTCGACAAAGCCATTGCTGACAAGGACGAAAAGCTGCTCGCTTGGCTGTTGCAGTTTGCGGACGACTTTGCCAATGGCGTTGATGCCGTGACTGCGAGCTTGGAAGAGGGATCCAATAAACTCCAACAGGCCCGCGAGACTACGCTGTCGACGCTCGGCCTCTCCATGGATGGCCTGGTCGATGGCTTCATCAATGAGATTAATGAAGGGCGAGGCGCACAAGCCGGAGAGTGGCTGGCAGACACGATTGCAGTAGGTTTTGAGCAAGCTATTTATGGGCAGGCGATCAACACCATTATGTCGTCCATCATCGATGGAGTTATCACGCCGGTGATAACGGCTGCGATGACGGGCTCTGCCGTATCGGGTTTGGTAAGTGGCGCTGCGATTGATTCAATGATGGCCAACGCCAGGGCGGCAGCAGCAGCGCTGAAAGCACTTCTGAGTGACGAAGCGTTCAAGTCGATGATGGACGACACGATCGCTCTCATCCGTAACATAGGCAATGACGTCGGGGGCATCGTTCCAAAGATGTCTACGTATCGCCCTGCTGTTCAGCAGGTCACCAAGGCCTATGATGCGTCCACATCAGCGGCAGAGGCGGCAGCGAAAGCGGCAGAGAAACTGAGGGACGAGTGGTCCAAGTTGATTGACACCATGAGCAATGAGATGAAGCGCTTGCGCGGAGAGTTGCTCGGTGCCACCCAAGACAAGGGCGCCTCGTACTACGAATCGATGTTCGCGATCAAGACTGCGCAGGCCAGGTCTGGTGATCAGGAAGCGGCTGCACAGCTGCCCTCGATCATCCAGGCGCTGGAAGAGCTTGCAAAAGCGAGCGCGGCATCACGAGCAGAAGTCCTGCTCAAACAATCAGCCTGGCTGGCATCGCTGGCGGATACCAGAAACTTCCTGGCCAACAAATACGGTGTCGATATCGGCGACGTGAAAACGGCAGAGGTGGGCGCGGCTAGCGCTGGTCGCGTGGTGCAGGCGAGCGGCAATTCTGCACTGCTGAGCGCTCTGCAGGCGTCGAGCGACAACCCTGTGCTGGTGGCCGAGGTTCGGGCCCTGCGCGTGTCTCTGGACAACCATGATGCCAACCGCAAGGCAGAGGCCACGGTCGTCGTGCCTGCCGTGCAGCAACTGAACAAAACCCTGCGCATGTGGGATGCCGACGGTATGCCTGCAACGCGAACACAGGAGGAAAACGCATGACAGGATTAAGAACCATCAGCCCGCTGGAGATCAGTGATAGCGTGCTGGTCACGCAACCCCCCTTGGAGGATACGGCAGCTGCCTGGGTAGCAGGCGCTTGGCCGAAAGGCGCCAGAGTCCGCCACCAGCACCTGGTCTACCAGGCCGGCGCCGACATCAATGACAGCATTCCGCCACCGGACAATCCAACGCTCTGGATCAAAGTAGGGCCCACCAATACGTGGGCCCTTTTTAATGGACGCACGTCGCAGAGCTCTAGGTTCAATGCGACGGCTTCCTACCGGTTCAGGTTTGGTCGCGCGGTGGATGCGGTATGTGCGATAGCCATGGCCGATGTGCATTCCGTACGGGTGCGCGTGGTAGATCCAACCTACGGCACGGTCTATGACAAGGCCCTCACCGTGGGCCTGGCGCCAGAGACCGCCGATTGGTGGGACTGGCACTTTGGCGAGTGGACGCCTACCGGGGTGCTGGGCCTCTTTACCGGGCTGCCGGCCTTCCCACAAGCCGATGTGTTGGTGGACTTCATCGGCACCTCCGATATGGAAGTGGGCAACCTCATCCTGGGTAATGCCAAGGAATGGGGCCTGGGTGTCGAGATCGGCGCATCGGTAGGCATCCAGGACTTTTCCCGCAAGGAGCTGGATGAGTTTGGCAACCGCGTGCTGGTTGAACGTGCCTATATCGGATGGGCAGATATGTCTGTGCCCATCAGGCGTGCAGAAATTACAGCCATCAAAAACTACATGGCCAAGAACCGGGCCAAGCCGATCTTGTTCCTGGGCTCTCAAGACATCGAGGCCCTGAACGTGTTTGGTATTGCCAAGGATTGGTCAGTCGCTATCGAGTACCACGACTACTCGATGTTTGCAATTCAACTTGAGGAGGTGTGATGCCTTTAGTCGTTCCAACCCCCATTCCCGCCTACCCCCCAGCGCCGCTGCCCACGGATGACCGTGTGAGCTTCAGCACCAAGGCCTTTGCGCTGGCGGCTTCTTATGAGCCGCAGCGGGTGGCATTTAACACCACATTAGGACAGGTCAATGCCAACGCTGAATGGGCTCAGACCAAAGCATATGAGTCGCAAGAAGCGGCTGCCGCTGCGGCGCAATCGGCCAGCAATGCCAATGCCAGCCGTATTGCGGTAGACCAAGCTGTCAATGATGTGAGCGAAGCACTCGAAGCCATCAAGGTGGGTCCTGTGGCATCCGTCAACGGGCGAACCGGTGTTGTGGCTGGCTTGGCTGAGGCTGCCACTACTTTGGCCGGATACGGAATTACCGACAGTGTAGTCAACCAAATCAACGGCAAGCAGGGCACTGTCACGCTCCGTGATCACGACATTTGGCGGACGGAGCATTCTGCTGCCGGCAACAACGGTCAGGTGCTTCAGGCTAGTACGAGCTATTCGCTCTACACCGTAAGTGCCTATGCGCGCGCGCTGCCTGATCGCCCAGTCGTTGGTACACGCATCAGGTTGCACAACCTGCATGGCACTTGGGGCAATGCCTTGTTCACGCTGACACGGCCTCGTGCCAATGTAACTATCAACAACGTGGCCGAAAATGTCATTTTTGACAATGGCCGCATTCCTTTTGTCACCCTGGAATATATCTGGGAAGACGCTTGGACTTTAGGTTAAGGAGTAATAAATATGGCATCTTTAAATTCTCTGCTTTTGGGTGGTGTAAAAAGTGTTCAGCGTGGGACTATTACCTTTGGCTGGAGTTCAAACTCACCTACTGTCGTGGCGAATATAACGGCAGTAAATCCTAGTAAATCCTTGCTTATTACTACCGGTTGGACTTGCAGCGGTGGGACGGCTAGTCCCAATAATGCGGCTGATCAGCCGCGTATAGATCTAATAAATGCTTCTCAGATTCAAGCGACTCGTATGAGAAATGGTTCTTCGGCAAATGTGAATACTGATATTTCTTGGCAATTAGTGGAATTTTACTAATTATGTGCGCCTAAGGCTTTTGCAGTTTGTCTACTTGCGCGTTCAATAGTGCGGGTGTGATTATTTCGGGGCAAGCTGCACTCAATTTCTAATTTGTAAGAAATTTGAATATTCAGCGACTTCTGGTTTTGGCTGCTGTGATGGTGGAAATATAGCGCCTTATCCTGATTTTGTAGGGATTCAGAACGCTAGAGTCTCGCCTATATATTGCTCATTAATTGCGTAGGTCTACGTTGGCGCTAATTTCAACGTGGGGAATGGTGGAAGTGCGAAGTATCTGACTATGCATCTGCTATATGGGAGCCACACATGAACTTTAAAGAACTACTCTGCAAAATCCTGCGCAAATTTTGCGTACGCTGCTGTCCCTTGTCAGTTGAGCTGAACGGGGACAGCATTCTGTTTGGCTGGGGTTGCGACAGCACGCCAGCGATGCAGATGCGTGCGCAGCGTCCTCAATGGACGCTCACGGACCGCCATGCCTGCGGTCTGCGGATGGCAGACTTCATGCTGGGTTACCAGGAGCCGTTTCCGGGTGCTCCGCCCGACATGTATCCTGCGGGCCCGCAGCCCGCGTTCAAAGATGCACCGCACCAAGCGCAGGTGATAGTGCTTGGTTTGGGCCTGAACGACTCCTACGGCTACCTATCGCCAGACGCTTATCGGCAGCAACTGCTGGATGCGCTGGTGGTGATTGGGAAAGCAGGCGCCGTTCCCGTATTCACAGGCCTTGTCCCCATCCCCAGCGGTTATTACGAGCCTGGGCAAGACGCCAATCTGCTGGCCTTTCAGCAAGTCATGCGTGAAGTCGCGGATGCACACCATGTCATCTATGCGGGTTGGGACGAAGAGTACCAAGGTGAGGCTGACCTGCAAGACGACCATATCCATCGCAGCCAGGACGCGACAGACCGGTTGGCGGCGCGATTGATCTCAGCCATTGATCGTGCTGCAAAGCGCGTCTAACCTGGCTGCGCACCACACGACCCGCTTCGGCGGGTCTTTTTATTGTTAGGAGGCCTTGATGCAAAGCACAGATATCAGCATGCCGATTGCCAAGGCGACCAGTGCCGTCACCTTGGCCACGGCAGCGCAGACCGATGTGGCAGACAAGCTGGCCCAGGCTGCCACCGTCAACGCCAGTGCGCAGACCTGGCACTGGGTGAACGCCATTCCCTGGGGCACCATTGCCTCCATCGTGGCGGCGCTCTACACGTCGTTGTTGATTTGTGAGTGGTTCTGGAAAAAGCTCTGGCGCCCGGCTTTCGAGCGCTGGGGGTGGATGGCGCCGCGCAAGCGGGCGGTCACCATGACGCTCGATGAATACCAGCATCCGAGCGAGACGCCCAGGGCGGCGCCATGAGCCGCGTGCCCAATGCACTGCGGGTCGGGCTGATGGCCTTGGCTGCGCTTATGGCAGGCGGTGGCGGCTATATGGTGGCTGAAGGTGACCAGGTCGCCGCGCAAGCGATGGCCGAGCAAAACGAATATATCCGAGCCGTGGCGACCGACCCCGGTACATCGGATGCCGCCAAGATCGCCATGGTCATGGGCAGCTATTACGAAAGCAGCTATCGCCATATCGGCAGGCCCTATACCGACAAGCTGGGCAAAGGGGCGCCGCTGACCGTTTGCAATGGCATTACGGGGCCTCATGTGGTGGCCGGGCGCTATTACTCAGCTGCCGAGTGTTATGGGCTTGAAAAAGCCCGCTACCTGGCATCAGAAGCCGCTGCAAAGCGGCTTTTTCGTTTCTGGGATCGGTACACGGCACTGCAGCAGGCGGTGTTTATCGACTTCATCCACAACAAGGGCGAGGCTGCGCTGGCGGCATCGACGCTGCTGCGCAAAGCCAATGCAGGGGATGTGATCGGCGCCTGCCGAGAAAACCCGCGTTGGAACCGAGGCACGGTCAACGGCGTGTCGGTGGTGCTGCCTGGCCTGCAGAGCCGGGGCGATGCCAACGGCGAGATCTGCGAGGAGGGCTTATGACCCTGAAGATCCAGCTGATGCTGGTGGCCGTCATGGCCGCGCTGGCTTTCTCGACTGGCTGGGGGGTCAAAGGCTGGCAAACCGGCACCCGCCTTGCTGAGATGCGCGCTGATCAGGCGCTTGACCTGGCTGCACGCACCGACGCTGCCCGAAGTGACGAGGCCCACACCGCCCAATTGGAGAGCAAACATGCCCAAGATACGATCTACAACGCTGACAAGCTGGCGGCCTTCAAGACGGGCATTGCTATGGATGTGCGTGCTGAGCTTGCCCGTACTGAGCGGCTGCAGCGCAGCGCCGACCGCAGAGCCGCCACTTATCGCGCGCAAGCCCAAGCCGACGCAGTTGCCCGCAGCGATCTTGCAGATCAAGCCGCAGCCCTCGACCGCCAGCTTGCAGAAGGCCTCGGCCTGGTCGCAGAACTCGGAGGCGATCTTAGGCGGCGAGACGCGGAAGTAGCCGCACTGTGCAGCCAGGTCAATACCGAGCGCCGGCTTGGTGGCGATGAGGGCGACAAAGCCTGCGCCGCCCCTTGATCTTTTATGCAAAGAGCCTCCCTGGCGCCATCTGGTGCCGGGGAGGCTCTTTTTTTGCGTTGCTGGGGCCGCGAGATAGATAAACACGCTGGCCTGGGGTGGCGGGAGGCAGGCTGCGTTGGAAGGAGGGCACCGTTGCTGCGGCCGACCGCCCAACACCAACGTAACAAGGGGCTTGGCCCATGGTTAGAATGTCGACTGCTATAGTTTTTGGCGCCAACGTTGCGCCAACCATTGCACTAAAAATATGAATCAAGCCCCCGCATCAGACAAAGAAAAAGCCGCTAAGTTGTTTAAACTTAACGGCTTTGAGTGTGGTGCCCGGGGCCGGAATCGAACCGGCACGCCTTGCGGCGGGGGATTTTGAGTCCCCTGCGTCTACCAATTTCACCACCCGGGCTGTGTCTGTATCGCAGCTCGCAATTATGGCACAAATAATGAGCCCCAAAAAATACCCAACGATTGAAGATGCCATCGGCAAGACCCCGTTGGTGGCCCTGCAGCGCATTGGTGCGGACTACAACGACGCGCATGGCAATGTGGTGCTGGGCAAGCTCGAAGGCAATAACCCGGCCGGCTCGGTCAAGGACCGGCCGGCGGTTTCCATGATCCAGCGGGCGCAAGAGCGTGGCGAGATCAAGCCCGGTGACACCTTGATCGAGGCGACCTCGGGCAACACCGGCATTGCGCTGGCGATGGCCGCTGCCATCAAGGGCTACCGCATGGTGCTGATCATGCCGGAGGACCTGTCCATCGAGCGTGCGCAGACCATGAAGGCCTATGGCGCGCAGCTGATCCTGACGCCCAAGAGCGGTGGCATGGAATATGCCCGCGACCTGGCCGACAAGATGGTGGCCGAGGGCAAGGGCATTGTGCTGGACCAGTTTGCCAACCCGGACAACCCGCGCGCCCACTACGAGACCACTGGCCCTGAACTGTGGGAGCAGACGGGCGGCAAGATCACCCACTTTGTCAGTGCCATGGGCACCACCGGCACGATCACCGGCGTCTCGCGCTATCTCAAGGAAAAGAACCCGGCCGTGCGCATCATCGGCGCCCAACCCACTGAGGGCTCGCGCATCCCCGGCATCCGCAAGTGGCCGGAAGAATACCTGCCCAAGATTTATGACCCAAGCGCCGTCGACGAGATGGTGTATGTGACCCAGAACGATGCCGAGGACATGGCCCGCAGGCTGGCCCGCGAGGAGGGCATTTTTGCCGGTATTTCTGCGGCGGGCGCCTGCCATGTCGCCCAGGAAATTGCGCGCCGCGAACGCAACGCTACCATTGTGTTTGTCGTCTGCGACCGGGGGGACCGTTACCTGTCCACCGGCGTGTTTCCCGCCTGAACGCGCAGCGCCGAGCCACTGGCGCTCGGCTGCCGGCATGAAAGCCCTATGCAATACGAAACAAAATTTTGCCTGAACTGCGCCACGGCGCTGCAGTGGATGGTGGTGGCCGAGGACAGCGGCGATGTCAGTCGGCTGCGCTGCCCCGAATGCGGCTGGACGCACTGGGGCAACCCCACGCCCGTGCTGGCCGCCGTGGTTGAGAACGACCAGGGCCAGGTGCTGCTGGCGCGCAACGCGATGTGGCAACCGGGCATGTTTGGCCTGATCACCGGCTTTATGGAAGCGGGTGAATCGCCCGAGGCCGGCATTGCCCGCGAAGTGCTGGAAGAAACTGGCCTGCAGACCAAGGCCTTGCGACTGATTGGTTGCTGGGAGTTTTTGCGCATGAACCAGGTGTTGATTGCCTACCATGTGCGCGTAGCGGGCCAGCCCGAGGACGTGCGCCTCTCGCCCGAGCTGGTGGAGTACCAGTGGAAGACCGCGCAGGAGGTGCTGTGCTGGCCATCGGGCACCGGCTATGCGATGGCCGAATGGGTCAAGAGCAAGGGCGAGCCGGTGCGTTTTGGCGCCTTCCGCCCCAATAACCAGAACCCCGACCCCGATCCGGCCAAATGGCCGGTGAATTACTGGGAAGAGGATGCCCGCTTTGTGGTGGCGCCCCGCCTGGGCTAAGCAGGGCTGGGCATCAAAAACGAATGAACACCATGGATATTGACCAGGAAGTGGATACGCGGGGGCTCAATTGCCCGCTGCCAATTTTGAAAGCCAAGAAGGCCTTGGCCACCATGCAAAGCGGGCAACTGCTCAAGGTGGTGGCAACGGATACCGGCTCGATCCGGGATTTTCAGGCCTTTGCCAAACAAACCGGCAACGAGCTGGTGGAGCAGCAGACGGTGGGTGAGGAGTTCATCCACATCCTGCGCCGCCGCTGAGGCCTCTATAACTTGTGCCTGCGCTGAGTGGCGCTGTAAAAACCAAGGCCTGCTAAATGTAGGCCTTGGTTTTTTGGGGATGGGTGCAGCGGTTTAAACCGCGCAGGCGATCAGAACTGCAGGTTCTTCAAAAAGGCCCGGAAGTCATCACCCACATCGGGGTGCTGCAGGGCCAGCTCCACGGTGGCCTGCAAAAAACCTTCCTTGCTGCCGCAGTCATAGCGCTTGCCGCTGTACTGGTAGGCATACACGGTCTCGCTGTGCATCAGGCGCTCGATCGCATCGGTGAGCTGGATCTCGCCGCCCACGCCCTTGGGCTGGTTGCGGATCTCGTCAAAGATGCCGGGGGTGAGCACATAGCGGCCGGCCACGCCCATGCGGGAGGGCGCTTTCTCGGGGGAGGGCTTTTCCACAATCTCGTCAATGCGCATCAAGGGGCCGCCTGCCGACTCTCCCTTGACGATGCCGTAGCGCTTGGTGTGCTCCAGCGGCACCTCTTGCACGGCGAGCAGCGAGCGGCCTTGCTTGGAGAAGGCGGCGGTCATTTGCGCCATCACGCCGGGGCCACCGGGCACGCCGGTCATCAAGTCATCGGCCAGCAGCACGGCAAAGGGCTCATTGCCCACCAGCGGCTCGGCGCAGAGCACGGCATGGCCCAGGCCCAGGGAGCGTGGCTGGCGCACAAACAGGCAGTTCATGTCGTCGGGGCTAACACTGCGCACCAGGTCCAGCATGGCCTGCTTGCCAGCGTTCTCCAGCTCGTTTTCCAATTCGTACGCGGTGTCGAAGTGGTCTTCGATCGCGCGCTTGCTGCGGCCGGTGACAAAGATCATGTCCCGGATGCCGGCCTCGTAGGCCTCTTCCACGGCGTACTGGATCAGGGGTTTGTCCACCACCGGCAGCATTTCCTTGGGCGATGCCTTGGTGGCGGGCAGAAAACGGGTTCCCAGGCCGGCGACGGGGAATACAGCTTTGCGGACACGGGTCGGTGTAGTCATAAATACTTGGGTTCCAGGACTCGGGTGTGACAAAGGCGCAGCAAGCTGCGCCTTTGTGTGCAGGGTCATCGGGCATTATGTGCTGATTTCTGCCCGGCCCAGGCGGGATCAGCCCAGGCGCTGGAGCTGCTCTTGCAGCTTGCTCACCGATGCGCCGAAATCGGCCATGCGCTTTTTCTCCTGGTCCAGCACCGCAGCGGGGGCTTTGGCGCAGAAGGCTTCATTGGACAGCTTGGCGTTGGCCTTGGTGATCTCGCCCTCCAGGCGCTTGATCTCCTTGCCCAGGCGCAGCTTCTCGGCCTCCACATCCACTTCCACAAACAGCGCCAGGCGTGCATCGCCCACGACCGATACCGGCGCATGCTGCGCCTCGGCTGCCCAGGTGGCTTCGTCGTCAAACACCTTGACCTCGCTCAGCTTGGCCAGGTTCTTGAGCACATCGGCGTTGGCGCGCAGGAAGGCGGCACCTTCGGCCGAGCCGGCCACCGTCAGCAAGGGCACGCGCTGGGCGGGCGAGACGGCCATTTCACCGCGCAGCGCACGGCAGGCATCCACCATCTGCTTGATACGGGCAACGTATTCCACCGCCGCGTTGTCGATCTTCTCGGGCTGGGCTTGCGGGTAGGCGGCAATCGCCACCGATGCGCCGGCACGGCCGGCCACCGGGGCCACCTTCTGCCACAGCTCTTCGGTCACGAACGGAATGATCGGGTGGGCCAGGCGCAGAATGGTTTCCAGGGTGCGGATCAGGGTGCGGCGGGTGGCGCGCTGCTGGGCTTCGTTGCCAGTCTGGATCTGCACCTTGGCGATTTCCAGGTACCAGTCGCAGAACTCGTTCCAGACAAAGTCATAGAGCGTGTTGGCCACGTTGTCCAGGCGGAACTCGGCAAAGCCCTTGGCCACCTCAGCCTCGACCTTTTGCAGCTGCGAGACGATCCAGCGATCGGGCTGGCTGAACTGCAGGTAGTCGCCGCTGGCGCACTGGTCCTGGCTGTGTTCCAGCAGGCCGCAGTCATGGCCTTCGCAGTTCATCAGCACAAAGCGCGAGGCGTTCCAGAGCTTGTTGCAGAAGTTGCGGTAGCCCTCGCAGCGCTTGCTGTCGAAGTTGATCGAGCGGCCCAGCGATGCCAGCGCGGCAAAGGTGAAGCGCAGCGCATCGGCACCGTAGGCGGGAATGCCTTCGGGGAATTCCTTTTGCGTGTTCTTGCGCACCTGGGGTGCCGTCTCGGGCTTGCGCAGGCCCACGCTGCGCTTGTCCAGCAGGGGCTCGAGTGCAATGCCGTCGATCAGGTCAACGGGGTCGAGCACATTGCCTTCAGACTTGGACATCTTCTTGCCCTGCGCATCACGCACCAGGCCGTGGATGTAGACATGCTTGAACGGCACGCGACCGGTGAAGTGCGTGCTCATCATGATCATCCGGGCGACCCAGAAGAAGATGATGTCGTAACCGGTCACCAGCACCGAGGAGGGCAGGTAGAGGTTGAAGTCGTCGTCGGCAGCATCGCCTTGCTCGGGCCAGCCCATGGTGCTAAACGGCACCATGGCCGAGGAGTACCAGGTGTCCAGCACATCGGCGTCGCGGCGCAGTACCTTGCCGGGCGCTTGCGCCTGGGCTTCGGCCTCGCTCTTGGCCACGTAGATGTTGCCTTCTTCGTCGTACCAGGCGGGAATCTGGTGGCCCCACCACAGCTGGCGCGAGATGCACCAGTCCTGGATGTTGTTCATCCACTGGTTGTAGGTGTTGACCCAGTTCTCGGGCACGAACTGCACCTCGCCGCTGGCGACCGCGTCGATGGCCTTTTGCGCAATGCTCTTGCCAGTCGGGTCCTGGTCGCTGACCTTGCTCATCGCGATGAACCACTGGTCGGTCAACATGGGTTCGATCACCTGGCCGGTGCGGTCGCAGATAGGCACCATCAGCTTGTGCTTCTTGGTCTCGACCAGCAGGCCCTGGGCTTCCAGATCGGCCACGATGGCCTTGCGCGCCACAAAGCGGTCCATACCACGGTATTTCTCGGGCGCCTCGTCGTTGATCTTGGCTTCCAGTGTCAGCACCACGATCATTGGCAGCTTGTGGCGCTGGCCCACCTGGTAGTCGTTCTGGTCGTGCGCAGGCGTGACCTTGACCACGCCCGTACCGAACTCGCGGTCCACATAGTCGTCGGCAATGATCGGGATCTGGCGGCCCACCAGTGGCAGGGTCACGGTCTGGCCGATCAGGTGCTGGTAGCGCGTGTCTTCGGGGTGCACCATCACGGCCACGTCGCCCAGCATGGTCTCGGGGCGGGTGGTGGCCACCACCAGCTGGCCTTCGCCGCTGGTCAGCGGGTAGGCAATGTGCCACAGCGAGCCGTCTTTCTCCTGGTTTTCCACTTCCAGGTCAGACACGGCCGACTGCAGCACCGGGTCCCAGTTCACCAGGCGCTTGCCACGGTAGATCAGGCCTTGTTGGTAGAGCTTGACGAAGGTCTCGGTCACCACCTTGGAGAGCTTGTCGTCCATGGTGAAGTACTCGCGGCTCCAGTCCACCGTATCGCCCATGCGGCGCATCTGCGTGGTAATGGTGTTGCCCGACTGCTCCTTCCACTCCCAGACCTTGGCGACAAAGTTCTCGCGGCCCAGGTCATAGCGGCTTTGGCCGGCGGCCTGCAGCTGGCGCTCCACCACGATCTGGGTGGCGATACCGGCATGGTCCGTGCCCGGAATCCAGGCCGTGTTGTAGCCCTTCATGCGGTGGTAGCGGGTGAGCGAATCCATGATCGTCTGGTTGAACGCATGGCCCATGTGCAAGGTGCCGGTCACATTGGGCGGCGGCAGCTGGATCGAGAAGTTGCGCTGCTCAGCCACCGATTCGGGGTTGGGCGCACCGGTGCCGCGATAGCCGGCATTGCCGTAGCCGCGCTTTTCCCATTCAGGGCCCCATTGGGCTTCAATGGCCGAGGGCTCAAAAGACTTGGACAGGCTATCGAGACCTGGTTGGGAGATCGGTTGGCTGTTGGTGTCGCTCATGGTGTGATCAATGGAAAACGGCACCACAGATCGAGATGCCGTTGGATAGCTTGGGATGAATAAGCTGATTTTAGCCCGCCTGCAGCCGTGATCGCCCTGCGTGGGCTTGTGCCCGCTGCCGGGGCTGCCGCCAGCGCCAGCGGCAGGCATAAAAAAACTGCCAGCTGCCGTCAATCGGCCGCTGGCAGTTTTTGCGATGCAGGGGGTTTACTGCTTCACTGCTTCGATCTGCACCACCAGGCGCACATTCTTGGCAGCGCCCCAGTTCACGCCGTAGTCCAGGCCGAAGGCGGTACGGTCAAACGTGGTTTCAAAGTCGCCACCGCAGACTTCGCGGTCTTGCAGCATCTTGTTGGGGTAGCAGCTGAACTTGTTGGCCTTGAAGGTGACCGGTTGGGTCTTGCCCAGCAAGGTCATGTTGCCTTCAACGGAGGCCAGCTTGTCGCCATCAAACACGAACTTGGTGGACTGGAAGCGGGCCTTGGGGTGCTCGGCCACGTTGAAGATGTCCTTGCTTTGCAGGTGCTTGTCAAAGCCGGGCGTGCCGGAGTTGACCGAGGCGATGTCGATGCTGATGTCCACCGAGCCGGTCTTGCCAGCGCGGTCCAGGGTCAAGGTACCTTCTTTTTTGTCGAAGCGTGCACGGTTGGTGCTGGCGCCATTGTGGTCGATCTCGAAAGTCGCAAAGGTGTGCGTCGGGTCGATCGCATAGGTGGCTGGAGCCGCGTGCACAGCACCGGCAAACAGGGAGGCAGCGGCCAGGGCCAACAGGGAAGTGCGCATCAGAAATCTCCTAGGAAAAGCGTTTAAAGGGCTGAGAACAGGGAAAACAAACAGGGCTTAGATCTTGCCGACACCGGTCAGGGCCAGCTTGAACTGCACCTGCACCTCATCCGCCACCATCGAGGTGTCCTTCCAGTCGCCATCACCAATGGCGTAGGTCAGGCGCTTGAGCGGCAGGGTGCCCGCTGCGGTGGTGGTCGTGCCCGACTGGGTCAGCGTGACGGGCAGGCTGACCTTTTGGACATTGCCCTTGATGGTCAGGGTGCCGTCGACCTGGAACTTGCCGCCGCCCAGCGCCTTGACGGCGGTGGAATCAAACGTGGCTTGCGGGAACTTGGCGACATTGAACCATTCTGCCTTGGGCAGCTCGGCATCGGTTTCCTTGACGCCCATCGTGGCGCTGCCGGTATCGACCGTGAAATGGATCTTGCTGGCTTCGGGCTTGGCAGCGTCAAAGGCGATCTTGGCATCAAACTTCTGGAAGTGGCCCTTGATAGGCACACCCATTTGCTTGGCTTCAAAGTTCACGGCGCTTTGCGCAGGCACCAGCGCTTGCTGGGCCATCACAGGGGTGGCGAAGGCAGCTGCGGTCAGGGCGGCAGCGATCAGGGCGGTAGGGGAGAGCTTGGACATCAGATCAGACTCCAGTAAAAAACAACAAGTATTAGGAAGCGCGGCCAGGCAGCATGCGCGAGAGCAGGCCGTCACGGTCAATCAGCTGGTGCTTGAGCAAGGCGGCCACATGCATGACCACCAAGGCCGCCAAGGTGTAAGCCAGATAAGCATGCCAGGGCTTGAGCGCTTCCGCCAGCTCAGGGCTGCGACTCACCAGATCGGGCAGGGGCATCACGCCAAACAGCACGATGGGAAAGCCGGCAGCCGAGCTGTAGATCCAGCCCATCAGCGGCACCGCAAAGAACAGCGCATACATCAGGTGGTGTACGCCGTGGTGAGCCACATGTTGCCAGGCGGGCATGGCACGCGCGGTGGCCTCGGGCAAAGCCGGGGGGCGGTGGGTAAAGCGCCACAGGATGCGCAGGGCTGACAGAATCAGGATCGTCATGCCGGCCCATTTGTGCCAGTTGAAATACTTCAGCTTGGTGGGCGAGAAAGGCAGGCTGGTCATGTACAGGCCAAAGGCAAAGATGCCGATCAGGGCCAGGGCCAGAATCCAGTGCAGTGCAATGGCGGTGCCGGTGTAGCGGGTGTTATTGGTCGTGGTAGCCATAAAAAACGCTGCAGCCATGGATGCAGCGGTGAGGTTTGAAGCGAGTGTAGGAGCAGGCGGCACGCCATAAGTTCAGCGCAATTGATGGCGAAATTCAAATTAATTGAATTGATCGACGGCGGCGTACCAAGTTCCAGAACCAATGCGCATAAGCAAATGCCCAGCCGCTGTAGGACGGCGCCGTGTGGCTGCAGGCGCTGCGTGCATTGCGCAGGGACTCAGCGCAGGTCGGTAGCCAAAGCGGCCTGCTTCCAGGCCAGCGCGGCTGCCGCACTGTCGCCCCGGAACTCCGCCTGCCGGGCCAGGTGCTGCCAGGCGCGGCGGCGCAGGGCTTCCTCTTGCAGCGCGGGGGCGGCCTGCTGCAGCCACTGCTGGGCCTTGCCCCACAGCTGGCGCTGCAGGCAGGCGCAGCCGGCCAGGTACTGCAGGTAGGCATCGTGCGGGCGCCGCTGCTGGGCCGCCTCGATGCGGGCCAGCCAGCTGGCATCGAGCTCGCCCAGGCTGTCTTCGAGCACGCGCACCAGGCGCTCGGCCTGCAAGCTGGGCAGGCCGTTGTTGCTGTTGGTGTAGCGCTCCCAGGCGGGCAGCAGCCATTCACGCATCTGCTGCGGGCTGCCGCCTAGCTGGTGCAGGCGGCGGGCCGCATGGATGCCGACTTCGGGCAGTTGGCGCTCGGTGCTATCGAGGTTGCGCCAGGCCTGCGTCAGCTGCTCGGGGTCATGGGCATCGTTGATCAGCTCCATCGCCAGGCCCTTGATGATGCTCTGCGCCGCAGCGGCTGAAAAGGCCCTGTGCTTGGCCAGCAGGCGGGCCGTATCTAGCGCGGTCAATGCCTGGCGCAGCTGGCGCGCGGCCTTGAGCTTGAGGCGCAGCGCCAAGGTGCGGCGCGCGGCGCCTTGGGGCAGGCCGGCGAGCTGCTCGATGGCGCTGTGGGCGTTGTGGTCGTCCAGCGCCCACTGGGCGGCGCGCAACTGGGTGCCTTCTGCCAGCTCAGGCATGTTTCTGGCCGGGGCGCTGGCCGCTTCCTGCATGGCCGATTCCCAGTGCTGGTCGCGTTGGGCCTGGTCCTGCAGCGCGTGAGAGCTTTCTGCTGCCAGCACGTGCCCCAGCACCCGCAATTGCAGACCATGGGGGATGGCCGCGCCACTGTCTTGCAAGGCCTGCTCTTGTGCCAGGGCCGACAAGGCAGCCTTGCGTGCGCGCACAAAGCGGCCCGCTTGCAGCTGGGTCACGGCGTCCAGCGCTGCGCCGTGCATGGCGCGTTCTTTTTGCTGCACACGCCAGCGCTTGGCCTGCCGGGGCAGCTCGAACATGGCACTGACACCGCGCAAGGCCCCATAGATGAGCACAAAGGCCAGCAGCAGCAGCACGACGACCATGTTCAGCGAGAAATCGATGCGGTAGGGCGGCCAGTGCAGGGTGACGCTGCCCTGGTTGCTGCCAGCAAACAGCGCAGCGGCCACCGCCACGGCAAACAGGCCAATCAACCAAAGTGCGGCTCTCATCGCTTAACGCCCTGCCGCCGCAGTGACCAAGGCGGCCAGGGTGTCGTTGGCGCGCGGCACTTCCACATCCTGCATGGCCTGCTGCAGCCCGATCAGCTGCTGGGCGGCCTGCTGGCCTCGGCGCGAGGTGGTATCGAAGTACTTGTGCACCGTATCGGCGGCGGATGCCAGGTCGTTGCGCGAGGCGGTCATTTGCCGCCCCAGCAAGGACATGCGGGCATTCATGATGCGCAGCTTGAGGTTCTCACGCACAAAAAAGGCCTGGGTGGGCGAGAGCAGGGCGGCGTCGGGGTAATCAATGCGGCGCACGCGCACCAGGCTGCGTGCCTCTTCATGCACCACGCTCCAAGCGGTTGACAGCGCGGAGAGCCACCAACTCGGGGCCGCAGTGTCGTCCGCTGCGGCATGGGCATTGGCCGTTGCTGCTGCGGCCGCAGGCTGGTCGCCTCGGCTGCGGGCGGGCGTGCTGCGGCGTGCGTTTTTATCGAGCACATCGTTTTGCAGCGGCAGATCATCGACCTGGCGCATCAAATCATCCATGCGGGCCAGCAGCCCCGCGGTGTCGAGTGATTTGCTCGCAGCGATCCGGTCCAGATCGCGGGCGATGGCGCGCTGCAGCGGTGCCAGGCGCGGCTGGGCGGAGACGGTCACGCGCTGCTGTGCGATCTTGAGGGCGCTGACCAGTGGGTCCGGGCTGCCGCTGAGCTGGCTTTGCTGCATGGCAAAGCGGATGGCGCTTTCGATGTCGCCCACCATGGTGTCGTCGCGGTTGCGCGAGAGGCTGTGCACCAGCTCTTCGAGCTGGCCACGCTGCAGGGCCACTTCGCCCACGCGCGCCTCCATGACGGACATGCGCGATGCGGTATCGCGCGAGACATCCTCGGCCTGGCGGGCCAGGGTGCGGGCTTCTACCGCCTGGCCGCGAGAGTCGGCACTTTGCAGTGCCAGTTGCTGCTGGATGTTGTTGAGCCGTTGCCAAAGCATGACGGCGCTGACCACCGCGATGGTGGCCGCGATGCCCAGTGCGACCGACGTCCAGACCCAGGCTTGCGGCATGCGGCTGCCAGCCGGGTGGATCGGGCTGGCGGCGGATGCCGGTTGGACTGGCGTGGGGGTTGGTGCGTGCTCTGGCAGCGTCATAGGCCCGATTCTAACGACGCTACAACGTCGGCCAGGGCTGGCCGACATTGTTTGACGTGGACAAAACCCGCAGCCCGGGCCGCTTGGGCAATGCGCGCATGGGTGCTGAGGGCATGGGCCTGGCCCAGCTCGGTGGCGCTGAATTTGTTGCGTAAATGCATCACTGCCTCCGAGCTGCTGAACAGCCAGATGCTGCCGTCGGCCAGCGCCTGTGCCGCCTGGGCGAGTTGCGCTGCCGTCCAAGCGGGCGCGCGGCGCTCGTAGACGCCGACAAAATCCACGGCGACGCCGGCCGCCTGCAGCTGCTGGGCCAGCCATTCGCGGCCCGAGCCTTGGAGCAGCTGGTCGACGGGGGTATTGGCGCTGGCGCCGCGCACCACCAGCACGCGCTGGCCCAGGCTGGCCATGGCCGGTGCCTGGGTTGCCACCTCGGTCCACAGCGATTCGGAGTCGAACTGCGGGGCATCGGCGGCGGGTTGGTCGATCAGATCGGTGGGCACCCCCAGCGCCCGTGCCGCCTGCGCCGTACCCGGGCCCGGGCACCAAAGCCGGGTGAGGGGGGCGCTGCGCGGCTGCTGGCCCAGGGCCTGCACCAGCGGGGGGGTCAGAAAAAACCGCGCCGCATTGGCGCTCACCAGCATCAGCGCGCCGTAGTGCTGCCAGTGCTGGCGGGCCTGCGCGCTGGCCGCTTGGTGGGCAGGGGTCTCAGTGGCTGCAATCTCGATCAAGGGCAGCGCCTGTGCAGCCAGCCCCCGTGCGCCCAGTTGGGCCACCCAGTCCGCCGCTTCGGGCTGTGGGCGGGTGATGATAAGGGTGCGGCTGTGGTGGCCCATGGCGGGTGGCTGCCTCAGCGGCGCACCTGCGCACCGGCTTGCTGCAGCAGCAAGGCCACGTGCTGGCCCAGCGCATCGGCGCTGGCCAAGTCGTTGACGGCAGCGCTTGCCTGGGCAGACACCAAAGGTGCGTTCGGGTTGGCTTCATCGCCCCAGGCGGCGCGCAGCCACAGCGCGCCATCTTGCCATTCGCCGTGTGCGGCCAGTGGCATGGAGCAGCTGCCACCCATGCAGCGGCTGACGGCGCGCTCGGCCGTCACCGTCTGCCAGGTGCGGCCATGGGCCAGGCCGGCAAACAGGTCCAGCAGGTCCTGGCGGTCGCTGCGCACTTCAATGCCCAGCGCGCCTTGGCCGGCAGCGGGCAGCATGGTGTCGGTCTCGAAGGCATGGCGGATGCGTTCCTGCAGCGCCAGGCGCTTGAGGCCAGCGGCAGCCAGCACAATGCCGTCGTACTGGCCTTCGTCGAGCTTGCGCAGCCGGGTGTTGACATTGCCGCGCAGTGGCTGGATATCCAGATCAGGACGCAGCGCGCGCAGCAGCACCTGGCGGCGCAGGCTGGAGGTGCCAACCACGGCGCCCTGGGGCAGCGCCTGCAGGCTGGCGTAGTGGTTGGAGACCCAGGCATCGCGCGGGTCTTCGCGTTCGAGCACGGCTGCCAGCGCAAAACCCGGTGGCAGCTCCATGGGCACGTCCTTGAGCGAATGCACGGCCAGGTCAGCACGGCCCGTCTCCAATGCCGTCTCCAGTTCTTTGACAAACAGGCCTTTGCCGCCCACTTTGGATAGCGTGCGGTCCAGAATCTGGTCGCCCAAGGTGGTCATGCCCAGCAGGCTGACCTGGTGGCCCAGGCGCTGCAGGATATGTTGCACATGTTCAGCCTGCCACAGGGCAAGCTGGCTTTCGCGCGTGGCGATGGTCAGGGACAAGGGGCTCATGGGATAAGGGGCCACGCCAGACCCGGCCCTTCAGACGGCCAGACACCTTACGTGGTCAACAAGCGGTTCACAACAGGCGGCTGATGCTAGCATGTGCAGCGCCGCTGTTGGCGCAGTGCGACATTGAGCGGCATCAATCGTTCAGCCCCTTTGCTACTTTGCCCTTCGCCCATGACCACTGCCAGCAAAAAAGACACTTCCGCAGTCACCAAACCCCCGGCGCGCAAAACCAAGGAGAGCGGCCCGGCCGCCACCCAGGCCCTTGCCCGCCGCGCGGACAAGGACCAGCCCTTGATGGACGACATCCGGCTGTTGGGCCGGATTCTGGGCGATGTGATTCGCGAGCAGGAGGGCCAGGCCGCGTTCGATCTGATCGAGCAGGTGCGCCAGCTGTCGGTGGCCTACCGCCGCAATGACGACCAGGATGCGGAGAAATCCCTCAAGTCCCTGCTCAAGGGCCTGTCGGGCGACCAGACGGTGAGCGTGATCCGCGCCTTCACCTATTTCTCGCACTTGGCCAACCTGGCCGAAGACCGCCACCATATCCGCCGCCGCGAGATCCACGAGCGCGCCGGCAACACGCAAGAGGGCAGCATTGAGGTGGCGCTGGCACGCCTGCGCTGGGCGGGCATTCCCGTCAAGGCGGTGGCCCAGACCCTGGCGCACAGCCTGATCTCGCCGGTGCTCACCGCCCACCCCACCGAGGTACAGCGCAAGAGCATTCTGGATGCCGAGCGCGCGATTGCCGCCTTGCTGGTAGCACGCGACGACATTGCCCAGCGCGCCCAGCTCTTCAACAGCAGCAAGGACACCCTGACCCCGCGCCAGCTGGCCGACAACGAGCTGCAGCTGAGTGCCCAGGTCACCCAGCTGTGGCAGACGCGCCTGCTGCGCTACTCCAAGCTGACGGTCGAGGACGAGATCGACAACGCGCTGAGCTACTACCAGGCCACGTTCCTGACCGAGATCCCCAAGCTCTACGCTGCGCTGGAGCGTGAGCTGGGCGAGCGCGACCTGGCCACCTTTTTGCGCATGGGCCAGTGGATTGGCGGCGACCGTGACGGCAACCCCAATGTCACCGCCAAGAGCCTGCAGGAAGCCTTGCGCCGCCAGTCCGACCTGGTGCTGCGCCACTACCTGACCGAGGTGCACTACCTGGGCGGCGAGCTGTCGATGTCCCAGCGCCTGGCGGGCAACACCGCCGCCTTGCAGGGCTTGGCGGCACGCTCGCCCGATACCAGCCAGCACCGCGAGGACGAGCCCTACCGCCGCGCGCTGATCGGCGTGTATGCGCGCCTGGCCGCCACCTTGAAAAACCTCAGTGGCGGTGAAGCGGCCCGCCACGCCGTGGCACCGCAAAACCCCTATGCCACCAGCGAAGAGTTCCTGGCCGATCTGCGCGTCATCGAGGACTCGCTGCGCGACAACCATGGCCGTGCGCTGGTCGAGCAGCGCCTGTCGCCGCTGATCCGTGCGGTGCAGGTGTTTGGTTTCCACCTGGCCACCGTCGATCTGCGCCAAAGCTCGGACCAGCACGAGGCGGTGGTTGCCGAGCTGCTGGCCACGGCTGGGCTGCAGGCCGACTACAGCCAGCTGAACGAAGCGGCCAAGCGCGAGCTGCTGCTGCAGCTGCTGAGCGATGCCCGGCCACTGCGCGTGGTGGGCGCCAGCTACAGCGAGCGCTGCCAAAGCGAGATGGCGATTTTTGAGCGCGCGCGCCTGTCGGTGCAGCTCTATGGCCACGAGGCCATCCGCCACTACATCATCAGCCACACCGAATCGGTGAGCGACCTGCTCGAAGTGCTGCTGCTGCAAAAAGAGGTGGGTCTGCTCAATGGCCGCATCAACGATGGCCAGTCGCGCGCTACCTTGATCGTCAGCCCCTTGTTCGAGACCATCGACGATCTGCGCCATGCGGCCAGCATCATGCGCGAGTACTACGCGCTGCCCCATATTGCGGCGCTGATCCAGCGCAGCGGTGCCGAGCAGGACATCATGCTGGGCTACAGCGACAGCAACAAGGATGGCGGCATCTTCACCAGCAACTGGGAGCTGTACCAGGCCGAGCTGGCGCTGGTCGCCTTGTTTGACGAGCTGAGCCAGCCCAACCCCGTTCAGCTGCGCCTGTTCCATGGCCGGGGCGGTACCGTGGGGCGCGGGGGCGGCCCCAGCTACCAGGCGATTCTGGCCCAGCCGCCAGGCACCGTGCGCGGCCAGATTCGCCTGACCGAGCAGGGCGAGGTGATTGCTTCCAAGTACGCCAACCCCGAGATTGGCCGCCGCAACCTGGAAACCCTGGTGGCTGCCACCCTGGAAGCCACCTTGCTGCAGCCTACCAAGCCCGCCAGCCAGGCGTTTTTGGAGGCGGCCGCGGACCTGTCTGCCGCCAGCATGTCCGCCTACCGCGACCTGGTCTATGGCACCAAGGGCTTTGAGAGCTACTTTTTCAGTTCCACCCCAATCCGCGAGATTGCTGAGCTGAACATCGGCTCGCGCCCCGCATCGCGCAAGGCCAGCCAGCGCATTGAGGATTTGCGCGCCATTCCCTGGGGCTTCAGCTGGGGCCAGTGCCGCCTGACCTTGCCGGGCTGGTACGGCTTTGGCTCGGCCGTGCAGGCCTTTGTGAACCAGGAGGGCAAGACCGCCAAGCAGCAATGGGCCTTGCTGCAGAAGATGTACCGCCAGTGGCCGTTTTTCCGCACCCTCCTGTCCAACATGGACATGGTGCTGGCCAAGAGCGATATGGCGCTGGCGCTGCGCTACAGCGAGCTGGTGGCAGACACCCGTTTGCGCAAACGCGTGTTCCAGGCGATCGAGGTGGAGTGGAAGAGCACCGCCGAGGCGCTGGCGCTGATCACCGGCGAGGCCAATCGCCTGGCCAACAACCCGGCGCTGGAGCGTTCGATCCGCCACCGCTTCCCCTACATCGATCCTTTGCACCATCTGCAGGTGGAGCTGATCCGGCGCTGGCGCAATGGCGAGGACAATGAGCGGGTCAAGACCGGTATCCATATCTCCATCAACGGCATTGCGGCGGCGCTGCGCAATACGGGTTGAGGGGATACCGATCTGGGCGGGTGCTTGCCAACGGCAAGGGCCCCCAGCGATGAGGCCCTGGCGCCAAGCTGGGGCCTTTGTTTTTTAGGGGCAGCTGCTTGCCTGCCTAATTTGAAAATGCGTACAGCGGTAGGGCGTTGAAACACCGCTGCCGAATGAGGAGTTGAGATGAATGCCTATGTGTACCTGGGTGGCGCCATTGCGCTGGAAGTGATGGCCACCACGGCGATGAAGTCGTCTGAGGGCTTTACCCGGCTGGTGCCCAGCCTGATTTGCGGCATTGGCTATGTGCTGTCGTTCTACCTGCTGGCGCAAACCTTGAAAACCGTGCCTACCGGCATTGCCTATGCCATCTGGTCGGGCGTGGGGATTGTGCTGATCTCGCTGATCGCCTGGGCCTTGCATGGGCAAAAGCTCGATGCCGGCGCCATGGCGGGCATGGGCTTGATCATTGCCGGTGTGCTGGTGATCAACCTTTTTTCCAAGTCGGCCGGGCATTGATGCGTCGTCCCCACAAATCCACGGCCCATAAGGAATGACACAGAACTTCCGCCATCGATTTATAAAATAAATCTTAGAATGTTTCGTTTTGTATGGATGGCACGGAAGGGGTTGCAGGCATGGGATGGATGGCAAAAATGGGGGTGGCTGGGCTGGTCGCTTGGGGCTCCCTGGCGGGGGCGGTAGCGGCCGACCAGGTGTTCAAGGTGCCTGCACTGGAGCAGCCAGCCGGCGTCCCCTTGGAATTTGTGCGTACCAAGAGCATGGAAGCCGGCTTGGCTGTCCGGCCCGTGGCGATCGACCTGGGCGAGTGGACAGGCCTCAAGTCGGCCCCCGATATGCCGGTGCAGATCATTGGCGCATCGCGCGCCGTGCAGCAAGCCCAGTCCAGCGCGCAAACGGCACAGCTGCTGCAATGGCAGACATCGGCCAAGGGCGGCGCGGTCGCAGCCTTGAGCCTGCGCTCCGGCGGCGCCGAGGCCCTGCGTCTGGGGTTGCTGGTGGAGCAGCTGCCTGGCAGCGCCATGCTGCGGCTCTATACCGACCACCAGCCTGCGGCGGTGTTCGAGATTGCTGGCCAGCGTGTCATGCAGATTGTGCAGGCCAACCGCGATGCGGGCGATGACAGCGAAGCGGGACGCACCTGGTGGACGCCCAGCAGCTCGGGCGAGCAGGTGACCCTGGAGATCGAACTGCCCCCGGGCACGGCGCCCGAGCAGCTCAAGGTCTCGCTGCCGCAGCTGATGCACATCTACCAAAACCTGTCGCTGCCTTTGGACCGCTTGGAAGCGGGCGAAGAACAAGCCGACAGCAAGGCCATGCCCCTCGGCAATCCGGTCGAATGCCACCTGGATGTCAATTGCTACAGCCAGGCGACCACCGAGCGCAAGGGCGTGGCCCGCATGGCCTATGTCACCCAGCGCTTTGCCGACGGCAGCTACTACTACGGCCTGTGCACCGGCAGCCTGCTCAACGATGCCCAGGGCTCCAAAACGCCGTACTTCCTGACGGCGGCGCACTGCATGTCGACCCAGACCCTGGCCTCGGCGCTGGAGACCGACTGGTTCTACACCTCCACCCGCTGCGCCAGCAACAGCCTCTCGCCCAGCAGCGTGAACCTGCGCAATGGTGCGCAGCTGCTCTACACCAGCGCCAACCCCGATGTGACCTTGCTCAAGCTCAACGATGCGCCGCCTGCTGGCGCCGTGTTCCTGGGCTGGGACAGCAGCATCGTGCCCGACAGCAGCGTGGTAGTGGGCGTGCACCATCCCGATGGCGGCTTGCAGAAGATCAGTTTTGGCACCATGTCTTCCCGCTATGACTGCACGTTGGACAGCCAGAACGTGCTTTGCAGCTTTGCGCCCAGCACCGGCAATTACTACTATGTGCGCTGGAGCATGGGGCTGACCCAGCAGGGCAGCAGTGGCTCACCGCTGTTCCATAACGGCGCTGTTACCGGGGTGTTGACGGGTGCTTCCGAGGCCAGCTGCCGCGCCAATGGGGCCGGTGCCTACAGCTTCTACCCCAGCTTGAACAGTGTGATGCCGGCCTTGCGCAAGTGGCTGGTGGATGCGGGTGCTGGGCAAACCCCGGCGTCGGGCCGCATGCCGGTCTACCGCTTCTACAACACCCAGAACGGCACGCATTTTTTCACCGCCAGTGCGCAGGAGCGCGATGCGGTGATTCAAGGCAATCCCGTGTACCAGTACGAGAACATCGGTTTTTATGCATCCACGCAGAGCGCTGCTGCGCCCCAGGCGGTTTACCGTTTCTACAACACCACGTCCGGCTCGCATTTCTACACCATCAATCCCGAAGAGCGGGCCTTGGTGATTGCGAGCTATCCGCAGTTCAATGTGGAAGGGACTGCCTGGTACGCCCGCCAGGCAGCTGGCGAGGGCTCGGTACCCATGTACCGTTTCTACAATACCCTCACGGGCGCGCACTTCTACACCACCAACCCGCTCGAGCGTGATTTTGTGGTCGCCACCTACCCGCAGTTCCTGTTTGAAGGCGTTGCCTATTACGTCTGGGGCAGCCCGTAAGACGGCGCCAATAGGGCCTGACCGCTGGCTGGAGGGCGGTCAGGCCACCCGTCCCATTCGGCGCCGGCCCATCAGCCCCTTTCCACCGGGCGCGATGGGTCGCTGCACCACTCGCTCCAACTGCCGGCAAACAGCGCTGTGGGCGCATAGCCGGCAATCTCCATCGCGATCAGATTGGGCAGGGCGCTGACGCCGCTGCCGCACTGGTGTACCACCGTCTGCGGGTCATGCCCCGCGAGCAGCGCGTCAAACTCGGCGCGCAGCTCGGCCGCAGGCTTGAAGCGGCCATCGGGCCCGATATTGGTGCTGAACAGGCGGTTGAGCGCGCCGGGGATATGGCCGGCCACGGGGTCCAGTGGCTCGACCTCGCCACGGTAGCGGGCTGGCGCGCGGGCATCGACCACGGTTTGCTGCGCGCCCAGTGCCTGCTGCACCTGTGCAGCGGTCTTGAGTGTGCGCAGCGCCGGGCGCAGCTCGAAGTTGCTCTGGAAGTGGCTGGCAGATTCACCCGCTTCGATGGCGCCACCCGCTGCCTGCCAGGCCTGCAAGCCGCCGTCGAGCACGGCGACAGCGTCATGGCCTGCCCACTTGAGCATCCACCACAGCCGGCCGGCATAGTTCACGCCATTGCGGTCATAGACCACCGCCTGCATGTCATTGCGAAAGCCCACCTGCGACAACCACACGGCAAAGCGCTCGCGGCTGGGCAGCGGGTGGCGGCCGCCCGATGCGGGATCGCCCAGGTCCGTGGCTGTAATGGTCTGGCCGTGGCTGAGGGCGCCATGGGGTGCGCTCAGGTCCTTGTCCAGATTGGCATAAACGGCGCCAGCAATATGCGCCTGGGCAAACTGCGCGGCGCCTGCGGCCGGTTGGGCCAGTTCAAAACTGCAGTCAAACACCATCAGCTGCAGTGGGCTGGACTGCTGCAGCGCCTGCAGTTGGGCGACGGTGATCAGGGGGGAGTAAGTGGCTGTGAGGGGGGTGGTGGCCATGGCAGGGTGCTCCAGAGAAAGGTCTGCCAACCATTATGTGGCAGTGCCGGGCCCGCCGCTGCCAGCGCCACGCTTGGCGCAATACCTAGCGCTTGCGCAGCACGGTGGCCACAATGCCGCTGCCAACGATCAAGGCCATGCCCATCCAGCCAATGGCCGGGATCTGGTCACCAAAGACCACGATGCTGAACAGGCCTGCAAACACAATGCCCGAATACTGCAGGTTGGCCACCACCAAGGTAGCGCGGCGCGTGGTGGCCGAGCCGTAAGCACGCGTCATCGCCAACTGTGCACCAGCTGCCAAAATGCCCACGGGGATCAGCCACAGCGCGGGCCAGCCCGGAAAGCGGGACGTGCCAACAAACAAGGTGGCCAGCCCGCCAGCAATGGCCGAGCCCACCGCAAAGTAAAAGACCACGCGCTGCTCGGGCTCGCCCATGCGCGACAGGGCCACGACCTGCATGTAGGCAAAGGCGGAAATCAGACCGGACATCAGCCCCACCATGCCGGCGAACATCTGGTCGGCCTCGATATTGGGCCGCAGCATCAGGATGACGCCGCAAAAGCCGCTGATCACCGTCAACACCAGCGGAATATTCAGCGCGGGCTGGTCGCCCTCGGCCTTGGGCCGCCAGTTGAGCAAGGCGCTGCCCACGACAAAGGCGGCTACCCAGAGGCTGCTCATGTAGTTCAAGGTCATGGCTGTGGCCAGCGGCAGCTTGCCGATGGCATAGAACCACATGCCCATCGACGTCACGCCAATGCAGCTGCGCCAGGCATGCATCTTGGGGTAACGAGTGGTGAGGGAGATATGCTGGCGCCGGGTGAGCCACCAGATCAGTGCCATGCTGATGATGCCCCGGTAGAACACGATCTCAGCCGCATTGAAATACACAGAGGCGAACTTGATGCACACGCCCATGAGTGCAAACATGAACGCAGCGGCCACCATCCACAGGGCTTGCATGGGAGATCTTTAATAGAAATAGCTGCTATCGCAAAGCGCTAGCAGCTATAGGTCGAGCTAACTGGAAGTGCCTGACCGCCAGATCACTTGTCTGGAACGGCGGGCTGCATCATACCCCGATACCACTCATGGAAGTGCTGCATGCCGTCCTCCATAGGACTCTGGTAGGGGCCCACTTCGTTGTCGCCGCGCTCGAACAAGGCCTTGCGGCCAGCGTCCATGCGCTCGGCGATCTCGTCGTCCTCGATGGCGGTTTCCATATAGGCAGCACGCTGGGCCTGTACAAACTCCGGCTCGAAGGCGCTGATTTCCTCGGGGTAGTAGAACTCCACCACGTTCATGGTCTTGTCCACGCTCAGCGGGTGCAGGGTCGAGACCGTCAGCACATGCGGATACCACTCCACCATGATGTGGGGGTAGTAGGTCAGCCAGATCGCGCCGTGCTCGGGCATCTTGCCGTCGCGGAAGTTCAGCAGCACCTCGTGCCAGGTCTTGTAGATGTCCGAACCCGGCTTGGCAAAGGTGGGCGCCACGCCCACGGTCTGCACCGAGTATTCCTTGGCGAACTCCCACTTCAGATCGTCGCAGGTGACGAAATTGCCCAGGCCAGGGTGGAAGGGGCCGACATGGTAGTCCTCTAGATACACCTCGATAAAGGTCTTCCAGTTGTAGTTGCACTCGTGCATTTCCACATGGTTGAGCACAAAACCATCAAAGCTCAAGGCAGCAGCCGGGCCCATGTTGGCCAGATCGGCCTGGATGTTGCGGCCATTGTCCTCAAACAACAGGCCATTCCACTCCTGCAGCTTGTAGTTGTTGAGGTTGAGGCAGGGATCCTGGGCAAAATGTGGTGCGCCCAGCAGTTCGCCGCTGGGGCTGTAGGTCCAGCGGTGCAGGGGGCAGACGATGTTGCCGCCGGCGCTGCCTTTTTGCTGCTGGTTGAGCGAGCCCCGGCCTTTGAGCATCACCGCCTGGCGGTGGCGGCAGACGTTGGAGATCAACTCGGCCTGGCCTGCGGCATTGCGCACCAGCGCACGCCCTTCCTTCTCATGGGGGAGGGCGTAGTAGTCACCAATCTCGGGAATCGCCAGCTGGTGGCCCACGTATTTCGGGCCGTGCTGGAAGATGGTTTGCATCTCGCTCTGGAACAGTGCGGGATCGAAGTAGCTTGAAACTGGAAGTTGGCTTGCGGCCTGCTGCAGTTGAAGACTTAAATCAGACATGGATGACCTGACCTAAAGACTCCCCACAGGGAGGGTGCGCGTGCGCACGCTGAGAAAAAAATAAAACCGGCAGCAACAACAAAGGATGGCCGGTTTCGCGAAAAATGGGATTATACCCAGTGGGGTTATTCCCGTTCTGTTCATGCGTGAATTGGCGGGTGGCCCCGCAGGGTTCGCGCCGTCTGTCTGTCGCATCCATAGAGCGGCAATATTATCAAATTGATAGCTGCAGCGTCTTGCTTTGCGGAAGATGGCGGGGATTTTCTGTGGGAATAGCGTGTGGCCAGCCGGGTTGCAGGTGCTGGCCAGTCAGGGCTGCGCCCGCGGCGGCTTGTCCTGCGCCTAAAATCATGGCTTTATCCATGCACCTGGGCAACCCGTTTGCCCGCTTTGCCCATGCCCAAGGCCACCGCTTCCAAGACCTCTGCCACGCCAGACTTGCCCGAACCCGACAACTACGAAAGTGCGCTGCAGGAGCTCGAAGGCCTGGTGGCGCGCATTGAGTCGGGCCAGCTGCCCCTGGGCGATATGTTGGCGGCCTACCAGCGCGGCGCCGTGCTGCTGGCATTTTGCCGTGGCAAGCTCGAAGCGGTGCAGGACCAGATCAAAGTACTGGATGAGGGCCAGCTCAAGCCCTGGGCCAGCGAGGAATAAGCGCTAACAATGACATCAACGCACGATAATTTTGCACTCTGGTGCAACCAGGAACTCGCCCGCGTCGAGGACGCCCTCACGCAGTGGATCGCCGCCGATGCCCCAGCCAATCTTGGCGAGCCCATGCGCTACGCGGTGCTGGACGGCGGCAAGCGCCTGCGCCCCTTGCTGGTGCTGGCAGCGGCCCAGGCTGCCGGCAGCTTGGATGCCGCCCATGCCGAGGCGGCCCTGCGCGCAGGCTGCGCGGTGGAGTTGATCCACGCCTACTCGCTGGTGCATGACGACATGCCCTGCATGGATGACGATGTGCTGCGCCGTGGCAAGCCCACGGTCCATGTGCAGTTTGGCCAGGCCCAGGCCTTGCTTGCGGGCGACGCGCTGCAGGCGCTGGCTTTTGAGCTGTTGGTACCCGAGGACAGTGCCATCCCCGATGCCGTGCAGGCGCGCCTGTGCCGGCAGCTGGCATTGGCAGCCGGTTACAGCGGCATGGCCGGTGGCCAGGCGATAGACCTGGCCAGCGTGGGCAAGCAGCTTAGCCGCGAGCAGCTCCAGCAGATGCACAAGCTCAAGACCGGTGCGCTGCTGCAAGCGAGTGTCGAGATGGGCGCTACCTGCGCTGGCATCCAGGGTGCTGCGCTGCTGGCGCTGCAGCAATACGGCGCCGCATTGGGGCTGGCCTTCCAGGTGATTGACGATGTGCTGGACGTGGTGGCCGACTCTGCCACCCTGGGCAAGACGGCCGGCAAGGATGCCGACAACGACAAGCCCACCTATGTATCGCTGATGGGGCTGCAGCCGGCGCGTGACTATGCCCATGAGCTGCTGGCCGAGGCCCAGCAGGCGCTGGCCGGCAGTGGTTTGCCGCAGACGGCCGCGTTGGCGGCCTTGGCGGACATGGTCGTGCGCCGTAGCCACTGAGTAGGCCAAATGCGCCTTTAGACCAGTCTTCTGGCTCCAAAGCGCTAACATAGCCCCTTGCAATTCAAGTAAAAAACTGCGCGGATGCTCTCAAGGTATGCGTAGCAAGTGATCCAAACCAAAGTATGTCCACGAAGACCTTTCCCCTGCTAGCCACCGTCAACGATCCGGCGGATCTGCGCAAGATGTCGCGCGCCGAGCTCAAGACCCTGGCGCGTGAGCTGCGGGAGTTTGTGCTCGAAAGCGTGTCCAAGACCGGCGGCCACCTCAGCTCCAACCTGGGCACCGTGGAGCTGACGATCGCGCTGCACGCCGTTTACGACACGCCGCAAGACCGCTTTGTCTGGGATGTGGGCCACCAGACCTATCCGCACAAGATTCTGACCGGCCGGCGCGACCGCATGCAGGGTCTGCGCCAGTGGGGCGGCATCTCGGGCTTCCCGCTGCGCAGCGAGAGTGAATACGACGCCTTTGGCACCGCCCACTCGTCGACCAGCATCTCGGCAGCGCTGGGCATGGCCGAGGCCTTCAAGATCAAGGGCAGCGACCACCAGGCCGTGGCCATCATTGGCGATGGCGCCATGACCGCCGGCATGGCCTTCGAAGCTTTGAACAACGCCGGTGTCAGCGATGCCAATCTGCTGGTGATCTTGAACGACAACGACATGAGCATCAGCCCGCCGGTGGGCGCGCTCAACCGCTACCTGGCGCAGCTGATGAGCGGCCAGTTCTACGCCAAGGCGCGGGGGGTGGGCAAAAGCGTGCTCAAGCAGGTGCCACCGCTCTTGGAGCTGGCCAAGCGCCTGGAGCAGCAGGCCAAGGGCATGGTGGTGCCCGCGACCTTGTTCGAGAATTTCGGCTTCAACTACATCGGCCCCATCGACGGCCATGACCTCGACTCGCTGATCCCCACCTTGGAGAACATCCGCCAGCTCAAGGGCCCGCAGTTTCTGCATGTGGTGACCAAAAAAGGCCAGGGCTACAAGCTGGCCGAGGCCGATCCAGTCGCCTACCACGGCCCCGGCAAGTTCGACCCGGCCATTGGTCTGGTCAAGCCGGCCACGCCGCCCAAGCCCACCTTCACCCAGGTGTTTGGCCATTGGCTGTGTGATATGGCCGCCCAGGACCAGCGCCTGGTCGCGATCACCCCCGCCATGCGCGAAGGCTCGGGCATGGTCGAGTTTGAAAAGCGCTTCCCCAAGCGCTACTTCGATGTGGGCATTGCCGAGCAGCATAGCGTGACTTTTGCCGCTGGCCTGGCCTGCGAAGGGCTCAAGCCGGTTGTGGCCATCTATTCGACGTTCCTGCAGCGCGGCTATGACCAGCTGATCCACGATGTGGCGCTGCAAAACCTGCCCGTGGTGTTTGCGCTGGACCGCGCGGGCCTGGTCGGTGCCGATGGCGCCACCCATGCCGGTAACTACGACATCGCTTTCACCCGTGCCATTCCGAACATGAGCGTGGCCTGCCCGGCCGATGAGCGCGAATGCCGCCAGCTGCTGAGCACCGCCTTTGCCCAGAACCACCCCGTGACGGTGCGCTACCCGCGCGGTGCGGGTGCCGGTGTGGCGCCGCTCGAATCGCTGGAAGCCCTGCCCTTTGGCAAGGGCGAGATCCGCCGCCAGGCGCAGCCTGCGGTGGCCGGTCGCCCGCGCATCGCCATCCTGGCTTTTGGCAGCTTGCTCTACCCGGCGCTGCAAGCGGGCGAGGCCCTCAACGCCAGCGTTGTGAACATGCGCTGGGCCAAGCCGCTGGATACCGAGCTGCTCCAGCAGATCGCCCAAAGCCATGAGGCCCTGGTGACCGTGGAAGATGGCTGCGTGATGGGCGGCGCAGGCAGCGCAGTGCTCGAAGCGCTGCAGCAGCTGCACATTGATGTGCCCGTGTTGCAGCTGGGCCTGCCTGACGCCTTTATCGAGCATGGCGACCCGGTCAAGCTGATGGCCATGCAGGGCCTGGATGCCAACGGCATCGAGCGCAGCATTCGCGAGCGTTTTGCGCTGCAAGAGGCCGCGCCCGGCCAGAGCGCAGCGGCCTGATCCCGCCGCCAGGTACGTGCCTGGTTGCCCCCGACAAGCCCGGTCATTGCGCACCGGGCTTTTTTGTGCCGCGCGCGGTGTTTACCCTGGGTGAGGGGATGGTGCGGTTTGCCTGTGGCGCAATGTGCACATATTCCTTTGCAAAGCTTTGGGGAAAACCCCCTGAAGTCACTTCTGCAACCATTTCTACAATTTGCAAAGCTAGAAGCAGCTTGCGCCTATGGCAGGATAGCTACCTTTACGTTAACAAATAATTGGAGACACGAATGGATCGTCGTTCGCTTATCAAAAATGCCGGTATCGCTGGCGTTCTGGCCGCTGGGGTAGCGCCAGCCGTGCATGCGCAGGCAGCAGTGCGCTGGCGCCTGGCATCGAGCTTTCCCAAGTCGCTCGACACCATCTTCGGCAGCGCCGAGAAGCTGTCCTCCGCAGTCAAGGCCATGTCGGGCGGCAAGTTTGAAATCTCGGTGCACCCTGCTGGCGAGCTGATGCCCGCTTTCGGTGTGGTCGATGCCTTGCAGGCCGACACCATCGACATGGCCCAGACCGCAGCCTACTACTTCACTGGCAAGGACCCGATCTTCGCGTTCAGCTGCGCCGTGCCGTTTGGTCTGACCACCTTGCAGATGGCGGGCTGGAAAGACCATGCCAATGGCCGCAAGCTGCTCGATGCCTTCTTTGAGAAATACAACTTCAAGACCGCATCGGCTGGCAACACGACCACCCAGATGGGCGGCTGGTACCGCAAGGAAATCAAGACTGTTGCCGACCTGAAGGGCCTGAAGATGCGCATGGGCGGCGGCGTGTTCGGTGAGGCCATGGCCAAGCTGGGCGTGGTGGGGCAGAACATGCCTGCAGGCGATGTCTACCAGGCGCTTGAAAAAGGCACGCTGGATGCGGTGGAGTTCGTCGGTCCTTACGACGATGAAAAGCTGGGCTTCAACAAGGTGGCTCCGTTCTACTACTACCCCGGTTGGTGGGAAGGCTCGGCCGATCTGGAGTTCTTCATCAACATCAAGAAGTACAACACGCTGTCGCCCGAGAACAAGGCCATCCTGGACGCCGCCACCCGTGTGGCCGCTGCCGACATGACCGCCAAGTACCAGGTGCTCAACCCCATCGCGCTCAAGAAGCTGGTCGCCAACAAGACCCAGCTCAAGCCATTCTCGAAAGAGCTGATGGATGCAGGCTTCAAGGCATCGATGGAAGTGTTTGCCGAGCACGAAGCCAAGTCGCCCGAGTTCAAGAAGATCCACCAGGACATGCGCGCTTTCCAGAAGGATCAGATTCTGTGGAACCGCTTCTCTGAGTACCCGTTCAACCAGTACATGGCCCAGGCCAAACTGCCCTGATCGAGGGAGGCGCCAGGCCATTGGGGCTTGGCTGCACAGTCCGGGAGCCGCAGCTTGCTGCGGCTTTTTTGCGTCTGTCAGTACCTGAACTGCGATGCCAGCAGGTGCGGGGCTCTTGATGGCCGGGGTCTGCGCTTTCGCATGCCGATGTGGTCCTTGATGGCGCGCTGTGTGCTGTGCTGGCCGGGCGGCAGACAGCCATAAAAAAACCCCGGCAAGCCGGGGTTTGGTCCTGAGGGGCTGCAGGCCCTTACTTGGTCTCTGCGGGAGGCGTGCCCAGCGAGTCCTGCAAGGCCTTGGCCGGGTCGTCCGAGCCATAGCCCTCTGCAGCGGGGGCGGGCTGTGCACCAGCGTCTGCAGGCGTATCACTGCTGTCAGGGCTGGCAAAGGGGTTGTCTGCGCCGTAGCCGCCATTCGCATCGCCGAGCTGGTCCATCATCTGCGCGTTGATCTTTTGCATATCCACGACGACAGGTTTGTCCAATGCCCCGGTGACGATGCCAGGGAAGGCGATCAATACACCGACCATCACAAGCTGGATCAGCACAAACGGCACAGCGCCCTTGTAGATCTGCATCGTGGTCACTGGCTCGATCACTTTGTGGGTCACCCGGTCCACATACTGCTTATCGGGTGCTACCGAGCGCAGGAAGAACAGCGCAAAACCAAATGGCGGGTGCATGAACGAGGTTTGCATATTGACGGCCAGCAAGACGCCAAACCAGATCAGGTCGATGCCCATCTTCTCGGCAACAGGGCCCAGCAAGGGCACGACGATGAACGACAGTTCAAAGTAATCCAGGAAGAAGGCCAGGAAGAAGATCATCACGTTGACCGCGATCAGAAAGCCGGTCTGGCCGCCTGGCAGGCTGGTCAGCAGATGCTCCACCCACTTGGGGCCGTCTGCGGCCTGGAACACCAGGCTGAAGGTGGTCGCGCCAATGATGATGAACATCACAAAGCTGGCCAGCTTGGTGGTCGAGCCCAGCGCCTGCTTGAGCAGGTTCATGTTCAGGCGCTTGCGGGCAAAGCCCATGATCAGTGCGGCCATGGCACCCATTGCACCGCCTTCGGTCGGCGTGGCAATACCCAGGAAGATGGTGCCCAGTACCAGGAAGATCAGCAGCAGCGGGGGGATCAGCACGAAGGTCACGCGCTCAGCCAGCTTGGACAGCAGCCCCAGCTTGAAGACGCGGTTGATCGAGGCGATCACAAAGGCGATGAAGGTGCCGCCGCACATGGCCGTGACAATCTTTTCGTCAGTGGCCACATCGGTGACCAGCGTGCCTTCCCACCAGGTGTGGATGTTGGCCATGTGGTTGGCCAGGAAGATCGCCACAATGGTCGACAGACCGACCACGACCACCAGTGAGGTGTAGCCGGCCTTGCCATTGGCTTCGCGGTAAATGCGGGCTTCCACCGGCAAGGCGGGCACCAGCTTGGGCTTGAAGATGGCCAAAAATGCCACCCATAGCACATACAGGCCCATCAGCATGAAGCCGGGAATAAAGGCGCCTTTGTACATCTCGCCCACGCTCTTGCCCAGTTGGTCTGCCATCAGGATCAGCACCAGCGATGGCGGAATGATCTGGGCCAGGGTGCCCGAAGCAGCAATCACGCCCGATGCCAGGCGCCGGTCGTAGCCATAGCGCAGCATGATGGGCAGCGAAATCAGGCCCATGGAGATCACCGAGGCGGCCACCACACCAGTGGTGGCGGCCAGCAGCGCACCGACAAAAATCACGGCCAGCGCCAAACCGCCACGGATTGGGCCAAAGACCTGACCGACGGTGTCAAGCAGGTCCTCGGCCATGCCGCTGCGCTCCAGAATCAGTCCCATCAGGGTAAAGAAGGGCACCGCCAGCAAGGTGTCGTTGGCCATGATGCCAATCAGCCGCTGGGGCAGCCAGGCCATCACCGATGAGGGGAAGACATTGAGCTCGATGCCGATAAAGCCGAACATCAGGCCGGCAGCGCCCAGGCTGAACGCCACAGGAAAACCCAGCAGCAAGAAGACGATCAGGCCCGCGAACATGATCGGGGCGTAATTGGTAGCAATAAATTCCATCTTGAGATCCTCTGGCTACCGTCAGGCTTGGCGCGCGGCAGCCTGGGCTGCCGCGGCTTGGGCCTGCTTGATTTCAGCTTCTGCACGCAGTGCTTCGGCCAGCTCTTCTTCGGCGCTCTTGTCGCCCATCTTGCCCATTGGGTCGGGGCCATCGCCTGTGAGGAAGGCGATGCGCTTGACCAGCTCTGACAGGCCCTGGAGCATCAGCAAGCTGATGCCCACGGGAATGGCTGCCCACACCGGCCAGCGGATCAAGCCGCCGGAGTTGCCCGAGACTTCGCCGGACTGGTACATCTGGATCACCACCGGCATGCTCAGCCACAGGATGGTGATGCACAGCGGTGTCAGGAACAGCGCAAAACCAATGATGTCGATCCAGACCTGCTTGTTCTTGGACAGGCGCGAGTTGATGACGTCGATCCGCACATGTTCACGGTGCAGCAAGGTGTAGCCAGCGGCCAGCAAAAAGGACCAGGCGAACAGGTACCACTGCACTTCGAGGAAGGCGTTGGAGCTGGCGTCAAAGGCCTTGCGAACGATGGCGTTGGCCGCGCTGATGAAAGTGGCGGCAAAGATGAGCCAGATTGAGTATTTGCCGACAAAGGCGTTGAGCCTGTCTATAGCTCTGGATAGAGCGAGTAAAGCCTGCATGGTGTCTCCAATGGTTGGCTAGTCCTGTAATACGTGCTCATTGCTGGTAAGCAAATGCACATTTTCGAAAAGCACTGATTTTACGAATAACTATGCCTTTCCCTAGACAAATTGCTGCGCCAATGTTGCGAAGAAGCGCAAGGATAAAAACTTTTTTCTTCGAAAGCGGCGAAATAGAGGGTAATTACTAGTAAAGCGGCATGGTGTGGGCATCAGCTGCTATCTATTTTCAGGCAACGCGCGGCGTATGACTACCGGTGAGACCCGCATGGCGAGCGCGGGCGTTGTGCTGGATGGCGCGGGGCATTCGAGGCGCAGCTGCTGCGCTGCAAGGTACAATCTCGCGCGTATCTGGCAATGGGGGAATGCCGGGCCAGCGCGGCCACAGCATTCCATCAAAAACATTTTCTTTTTCTCTTTTTATGCACCACGGGTGCCTGGAGTCTGATCGTGAGTTCTTCGCAAAATAACGACGGTGATGAGCGCTTTGCCTTGGGCCTTGTTTTTGCCCTGGTCACCTTGGTGGTGTTGGGTGTTGTGTGGTTCGGTGCCTATAAAGGGCTGCACGGCGCCAAGTCTGGCAAGGCCGGCGTGACCACGGCCGTGGTACAGACCGGTGCCACAGGTGGTGCCGTGCTGGGCGGTACCGACCCCGCCGTTGCCGCTGCCCGTGCTGCCGCTGCTGCGGAAGCGGCCCAGGCCGCTGGTGCCAATGGCGCTGCGGTGATTGCTGACGATGCTGCTGCAGTGGTCATCGAAAACGGCGTGGTCAAGTTCTACTTCGCCACCGCCAAGGCTGAGCTGGCACAAGGCGCCAACGAAGCGCTGGTGGACGTGATCGCTGGCGTCAAGGCCGGTCAACGTGCGGTCATCTCGGGTTACACCGATGCCACCGGCGACGCCGACAAGAACGCCGAGCTGGCCAAGCTGCGCGCCTTTGCCGTGCGCGATGCGCTGCTGGCCCTGGGCCTGACCGAAGACAAGCTGGAACTGAAGAAGCCCGAAGCGGTGGAGAACGCTGGCAACAATGCCCAAGCCCGCCGCGTGGAAGTGGTGCTGGCCCCTTAATCGGCCTACCCAGACACGACAAAGCCCGGATGCGTCCGGGCTTTTCTGCTTTTTGGGGCCGCTCCGGGCGGCAGGTACTAGCGCAGGACTGCGACGCCCTTGAGCTGGGCATGCACCAGCAGACCAGGCGCCAGTTGCAATAGACGCGCCGAGCGGGCAGAGACCAGCGCCAGCAGATGGGGCGTGTCATCGGCAGCGCCAGGCGCCAGGCGCAGCTGTACCCGCACCTGGCCCGGGCTGCTCGCCTGGATGGCGGTGACCACGGCCGGCAAGCTGTTGAGAATGGAGCTGCCCGCCTGTGGCATCAGCGACAGGCTGACATCGCGCGCCAGCACGCGCAGACGCACGCGCTCGCCGTGTGCGTAGTGGGCATCAGCCTGCGTCCAGTGCAATTGCAGCTGGGGCAGGGTGCCTATTTGCAGCGACCACAGGTGGTCTTGCGTGTCGTGGCCGCAGACCTGGCCTTCGAGCAGGCTGGCCTGCTGGGCATCGGGCAAGTTATTGGCGAGGGGCGCATCCAGCTGGGTCAGTAGCTCGGCCACCGGCCCTTGTGCCACCACCTTGCCGGCCTGCAACAGCACCACTTGGTCGGCCAGCCGGCCCACTTCATCGATCGAATGGCTGACATAGAGAATTGGCAGCTTGAGCTGCGCGCTGAGCTGGTCCAGGTAGGGCAGCACCTCGGCCTTGCGCTCGGCATCCAGCGCGGCCAGGGGCTCGTCCATCAGCAGCACGCGCGGGCTGGTGGCCAGCGCACGGGCAATGGCCACGCGCTGGCGCTCACCGCCCGACAAGGTGGCAGGTTTGCGGGGCAGCAGCGGGCCAATGCCCAGCAGCTCCACCAGGCGCTCGATCTGCACGCGCTGGCGTGCAGCCGGTGTGCGGCGCAGGCCGTAGCGGATATTGTCATGCGCGCTCAGATGCGGGAACAGGCTCGCCTCTTGAAACACATAGCCCAGCGCCCGCTGGTGCGTGGGCAGCCAGTGGCCATCGGCGTCATCCTGCCAGCGCTCGCCATTGACCGTGACCTGGCCCTGGGCACGTTCGAGCCCCGCGATGGAGCGCAGGCAGCTGGTTTTGCCGCAGCCCGAGGGACCAAACAGCGCGGTGACGCCCTGGCCGGGCAGCTGCAGATCGACCTGCAGTTGGAACGCGGCGCGCTGCAGCTGCAGGCGCGCGTGGATGCCGTCGTTAGCGTTCTGGGCTTGCGTCATAGAGGGCTCGCATTGTTCTTGTCGCGGGGCTGCAGCCATTGCAAGGCCACCAGCACCACAAAGGCAAACACCACCATGCCGCCAGCCAGCCAGTGGGCCTGCGCATACTCCATGGCTTCGACGTGGTCGTAGATTTGTACCGAGACCACGCGGGTTTGGCCGGGGATATTGCCGCCCAGCATCAGCACGATGCCGAATTCACCCACCGTGTGGGCAAAGCTCAGCACCGCCGCCGTGATGAAGCCGGGCCGTGCCAGCGGCAAGGCCACGCTGAAAAAGCTGTCGATACGGCTGGCGCCCAGCGTGGCTGCGACCTCAAGCGGTCGTGGGCCCAGAGCCTCAAACGCCCGCTGCAGCGGCTGCACCGCAAAGGGCAGCGAGTACACCAGCGAGCCCACCACCAGCCCGGCAAAGGTGAAGGGCAGATAGCCCAGGCCCAGTGCGTTGCTGAGCTGGCCCAGCGGCCCATTCGGCCCCATCGTGACCAGCAAATAAAAACCGATCACCGTGGGCGGCAGCACCAAGGGCAAGGTCACCACCGCGCCAATGGGGCCGCGCCAGCGCGATGGCGTATGCGCCAGCCACCAGGCCAATGGCGTGGCCAGGACCAGCAACAGGATGGTTGTGAGGCTGGCCAGCTCTAGCGTCAGCCAAATGGCGGCCCAATCGTCGGGGCTGAGGATGGAGGTACTCACGGCAGGCGGGGTCGTGGCTAGGGGTCAGGAAAAAGGGAAAGGCTGCGCACATGGTGCACGCACAGCGCGGGCCAGGCAAGGGGAATCATGGGCCGGGCAACGCGCTGAAGTCGATGGCCGAGGAGAGGCCGGGCCTTATGCGCCCGACTAGCCAACATCGGCCATCGTTGGAGGGAATCGCTAATTAGAACGCGTAGCCGTAGGACTTGATGATGGTGCGCGCCTTCTCCCCCTTGAGGTAGTCCATCAGTGCGGTGGCGGCCGCATTGTCCTTGGCGCTGTTGAGCACGATGGCGTCCTGGCGGATGGGCTCGTGCATGGTCGACGGAACGACCCAGGCCGAGCCTTCGCGCAGCTTGCCGTCTTCCATCACCTGCGACAGGGCCACAAAACCGAGCTGGGCATTGCCGCTGGCAGCGAATTGGTAGGTCTGGCCAATGTTCTCGCCTTGCACTACCTTGGGAGTTACCTGGTCGGTCAGGCCCAGGTTTTTGAGCGTCTCCATCGCTGCCAGGCCATAGGGGGCCAGCTTGGGGTTGGCGATCGCTATATGGCGGTAGTCGCCGGTCTTGAGCACGGCGCCTTTGTCGTCCACATAGCCCGCTTGCTTGCTCCACAGCACCAGCTGGCCGATGGCGTAGGTAAAGCGGCTGGCGGTGACAGCCTTGCCTTCTTGGGCCAGCTTGGCAGGTGTTGTGTCATCGGCGGCCAGCAAAATGCCAAAGGGCGCGCCGTTGTTGATCTGGGCATAGAACTTGCCGGTGGCACCAAACGACAGCACCGCCTTGTGGCCGCTGTCCTTCTCGAACTCGGCAGCAATCTTTTGCATGGGTGCGGTGAAGTTGGCGGCCACGGCTACCGAGACTTCGCCCGCATGGGCGCTGGTGGCGAAGGCTGCGAACAAAGACAGGGCGAGGGGCGCAAAACGGAAGTGGGTCATGGCAGTTATCAGATCGCTATTCTGTTAAGGAATAGCGTGAGTGTAACGAGAATGCCCGGGCTGACCAAATAGCGGTGATAACGCGCTGCAAAGCATGCGAAGATTCGCGCCATGATTCCCCAAGCATCTCTAGCTGCCGCACTCGCCGAAAAGCGATCTGACCGCCGTATCGAAGTGCTGCGCCACATCCAGGCATGCGGCTCCATCTCAGAGGCCGCGCGCCGCGTGGGCATCAGCTACAAGGCGGCCTGGCAGGCCTTGGATACCTTGTCCAACCTGGCGGGGGTAGCGCTGGTGCAGCGCAGCGTGGGCGGCAAAGGTGGTGGCGGCGCACAGCTCACCGCAGATGCGCTGCTGCTGCTGGAGGCGGCCGATGCCATGGGCCATGCCCGAGAGCAATTGCATGTGCAGCTGGAGCAGGCACGGCAGCGGCCACCCCCGGCAGACAGCCAGGCACGCACAGGCGCGGGCATCTCGGTGGCCACCACCTTGGCGCGCTTGCAGGTGATGACCAGCATGCGCAACCAATGGCCCTGCGTGGTGGCCCAGCTCAGCCGCAGCGGCCCGCTGGTGCGGGTGCAGTTGCAGGGCGCCGAGGTGGGCGCGCAGTTTGTGCTGCATTCCCACATCACCGACGAGAGCGCGCAGCTGCTGGGCCTGCGCCAGGGCTTGCCGGTGCTGGCCATGTGCAAGGCTACGGCGGTGAGCGTGCAGCCTGCAGCAGAGGCTTGCGAGGCAGCGCCAGGCGCCAACGGCTGGCGTGGCACGGTTACCCGCGCCACCCGGGGCGGCGCTGTGCAAGAGCTGGCGGTGCGCCTGACATCGGGTGTGCAGCTGGTGGGCTTCAGCCGCGAGGCATCGTCGCTGCGTGCACGGTCTGCGGTGCAGGTGACGGTCGAGCCCTCGGCGGTGGTGGTGGCGCTCAGCGGGGAGTGACACGGGCGTCTTGCGACTGATGCCCGATGCACCACGGCAGGTGCTGCAGCGCTGCACGCTGCTCAGTCCATCACCAGGCTCTTGCGGGCCTTTTTGCTGACGTCGACAAAGGCGGCTGCCGCAGGCGATAGCTTGTCAAAGCGCAGCGCGGCCAGCGCGATTTTGCGGTGGCTGCGCGGTGTCAGCCGGCGGTAGATAACACCTGCAGGCGGTGCTGGCAGCGCCAGGCGCGCAGCAATCGTCAGCGCATCGCCTTGCGCGACAAAGCCCATCATCGAGCTGAGCTGCTCAAACCGGTACAAGGTGTTGGGAACGGCGCCTTTCTCGGCCAAGAACGCGTCCACCCGGGGCCCGGATCCCGCCGATGTGCGGATAAAAGGCTGGCCATGAAAATCCATGGCGTTGACGCTGGTCTGGCTGGCCAACGGGTGGGCGGCGGGCAGCACCGCCACCAGCTCGTCTTCGAGCAGCGGCACCGTATCAAAGCGCTCATCGGGCACCACCACAAAGCCCAGCTCCACCCGGCGCTCCAGCAGCCATTGCAGCACCACGCTGTCCACCGCCTCGTCGATATGCACCTCGACATGTGGATGGGCTTGGCGAAATCGGGCCAGCAGCTGGGGCAGCAGGCGCAGGGACGAGGTCGCGCCAAAGGAGGCAATGCGCAGGCGTCCGCGTGCGATGCCGCGCTCTGCCTGTGCTTCTTGCTGCAGTGCTTCTTGCTGTTGAAGAATGTCCTGGGCGCGCACCAGCAGGCGGCTGCCCACCTCGGTGAGGGTGACCGCCGCACCATCGCGGCTGAACAGGCTCAGGCTCAAAGTGGTTTCGAGCTGCTTGATGGCGTGGCTGACGCCGCTTTGCGAGATGCCGAGCACCGCCGCCGCACGCGAGAAGCTCCCGGCCTGGGCGAGCGCTGCGAAGACTTGGAGTTGGGTAAAGGTCATGGTTCGGTCAGGCCGGTGAGGTATGAGTATTTGCTCATTCGACCATTCATCTGGATTAGCAGATAGTAGCGCCGCATGAATACCACACGATATTCCACCCATCTGGGTCTCATTGGTATGGCGGCCCTGTGGGGAGCCTCTTGGCCCTGGGGCCGCGTTGTGGCGCAAGCCATGCCACCGCTGGCAGCGGCCAGCCTGCGCTTTTTGCTGGCCAGTGCTGTGCTGCTGTTGTGGCTCGCGCGCACCGGGCGCATGGGTCGTTTGCGCAGCCTGGTGGGGCGCCAGTGGCTGGGCCTGACGGCGGCTGCTGCGGTGGGCGTACTGGGTTATTCCGTCTTCTTCTTGCTGGCGCTTAAAACGGTGCCTGCGGGCAAGGCGGCCATGGTGGTGGCGCTCAATCCAGTGCTGACCATGCTGTTCGCGGTGCTGCTGTTTCGCGAGCGCTTGAATCTGCCCATTGGCCTGGGCCTGGGGCTTGCGGTCAGCGGCACCCTGTATGCGCTGAGCGGTGGCAGCTGGGCGTTGGGGCTCGGCAGCACATCGGGGGTGGGTGAATGGCTGTTACTGGGCTGCGCTGCATGTTGGGTGGCCTATACCTTGCTGGGCCGCTTGGTGCTGAGCCACGTCGATGCGCTGACCGCAACAGCTGCAACCGCCAGCATTGGCGCGCTCTTGCTGCTGGTGGCCAGCCTGGTGGTCGAAGGGCCGGCCGCATGGACAGGCCTGACCGATGTGCGGGCCGATGCCTGGTACAGCTTGATCGCGCTGGCCCTGGGTGCCACCGCGCTGGCTTACGCCTGGTACCTGAAAGGCGTGCAGGAGCTGGGTGCCGGGGCAGCGGCGGCCTATATGTCGCTGGTGCCCTTGTTTGGCATGCTGCTGTCCAGTCTGTGGCTGGGCGAGCCGGTGACTGCATCCTTGCTGCGCGGCGGCAGCGCGGCCATTGTGGGCATGGGGCTGATGCATGCGGGGCGCATGCGGTTGGCGCGGCAGCAAGGGGCTGCGCGACCATGTTGAAGCCCGTGGGTCTTGGGTGTGCCGCCAATGCCGCTTATGCTCCAAGCCAACGACAGCGACCAGCGCCCGCTATGAACACCCATCCCAGTCCGCCTGAGCCTTCCCTACCAACGAACCCTGATGCAGCGCCGGCCCAGGGCTCTGCGCTGGAGGTGTTGATCGCCTTTTTGAAGCTGGGCCTCACTTCGTTTGGCGGGCCGGTGGCGCACCTGGGCTACTTCCATACCGAGTTTGTGCTGCGGCGGCGCTGGATTGATGAGCGCTCGTATGCGGATTTGGTGGCGCTGTGCCAGTTTTTGCCTGGTCCGGCCAGCAGCCAGCTGGGCATGGCCTTGGGCCTGGGCCGTGCGGGTTGGTGGGGGGCGCTAGCGGCGTGGCTGGGTTTTACGCTGCCATCGGCCCTGGCGTTGATGCTATTGGCGCTGGGTCTGTCGCAGTGGGCAGGGCTGGCCGCATCGGGCGCCTTGCATGGCCTCAAGGTCGTGGCCGTGGCGGTGGTGGCGCAGGCCGTATGGGGCATGGCGCGGGCGTTGTGCCCGGACCGGCTGCGTGGGGCATGGGCCATCGCCGCTGCCTTGCTGGTGCTGGCCGTGCCTTCTAGCTATGGGCAGCTGGCGGCCATCCTGCTGGGTGGTGTGCTGGGCCGCTGGGTGTTGAAGCTGGGTCCGCTGCCAGCTGCACAGCACCAGAACTACGGGGTCAGCAAGCGTGTGGGAACCTGCTTGCTGCTGGTCTACGCCGTGTTGCTGGCGCTGAGCCCCTGGCTGATCGCTGCCTATGGGGGCAGCTTGCTGGCCATCGTGGGCCAGGTCTACCAGGCGGGCGCACTGGTGTTTGGCGGGGGCCATGTGGTGCTGCCGTTGTTGCAGGCGGCCCTGGTGCCGGGCGGGCTGGTGTCCAACGACACGCTGCTGGCAGGTTACAGCGCAGCGCAAGCCGTACCAGGCCCATTGTTTACGTTTGCTGCTTACTTGGGCGCGGCTATACCCGCACCGCTGGGCGGCTGGTGGGCCGGCCTGGCCTTGCTGGCGGCTATTTTTCTGCCGGGCTTGCTGCTGGTAGCGGGCGCGCTGCCGCACTGGGAGTTGCTGCGCCAGCGGGCCGGTGTGCAGCGGGCGATGGCAGGCATCAATGCCTCGGTCGTCGGTGTGCTGCTGGCTGCGCTGTACGACCCGGTGTGGACCAGCGCCATCCATTCCAGGCTGGATTTTGGCCTGGCGCTGGCCGCATTTGGTCTGCTGGTGTTTGTCCGGCTCTCAGCGCTGTGGGTGGTGTTGGGCGCGGCCTTGTGCGGCTGGTGGCTGTTCTAGCGGCCAGGGGCGGGGCGATGGGGTGTGCTGGCACCGCTCACACCAGGCGCAGACGCCACAGCACATCCAGTACATGTTGCGTGGACGGCTCCACATAGCCAGCACGATGGGCAATGCCCAGCCGGCGCCACAGGGCAGGGCGCAGCGGGCGCATTGCAATGCGCGCATCCGGCGGCGGGGCCGTAGCCTCGTGCGGCAGCAGGGTTGCGCCATAGCCCGCGGCGACCAGGCTTTTGATGGCATCGTTGTAGTTCAGCGCAATGCGCGGCACCGGGTGGTGGCCGCCGGTGGCAAACCACTCCGTGGTCTGGCGCGACAGGCGTGTGCTGGCATCGTTGAGGATGAGCGGCTGGCCGGCAAGCCATTGAGGCGTGATGCGGGCCGGGCATTTCCAGTCTGCGGGCACAAAGGCCATCACAGGATCGCGGCGCCAGGGCTTGATCACCAGGCCTGCGACGGCGGGCTGGGGCAGGGCGGTGACGCCGATGTCCAAGCGGCCGTCCACCAGGCGGGCCAGGGTCTCTTCCGAGGTCTGGACGCTGATCTGGATGTCGATGCCCGGATGCTGATCGCGCAGCACCGCCAGCGCCTGGGGCAGCAGATGCGCGATCACCCCGGTCGATGCCCCCAGCCGCACGCGCCCTTCTAGCCCTTGCACCTGGCGCTGGATGTCGCCCAAGGTTTGTTCGGCCTCGTCCAGCAGGCGGCGCGCGCGTGCGACCAACACTTCTCCAATGGCCGAGGGCCGGACATGGCCCCGCTTGCGCGACAGAAGCGGCGCGCCAATGCGCTCTTCCAGCTCGGCAATATGCAGGCTGACCGTAGGTGGCGCCAGGTGCAAGCTATGGGCTGCGCGGATGAACGAGCCCTGGTCGGCAATCGCCACCAAGGTGCGCAAACGGTCCAGGCTGATCTCTCGCATCGCAGCTCCTAATGCAGAAAATCTGAATCTCTGATTTATGAAATTCAACTTTCATTATTTTAGGGCGCAGAGGAACATAGCGAATCGATCCATGGGCAAGCGCCCCAATTCACGAAAGTCATCTGCATATGCGCACTCCTCTTGTTTTTATCGACGGCGACCAGGGCACCACCGGGTTGCAAATCCATGAGCGGCTGCGCGGGCGGTCCGATATCAGCCTCGTGACCCTGCCTGCGGCAGAGCGCAAGGACGCCAGACGCCGGGCCGAAGCCATCAATGCCAGCGATATCGCCATCCTCTGCCTGCCAGACGCGGCAGCGCGCGAGGCGGTGCAGGCCATCGTCAATCCTGCGGTACGGGTGATCGATGCCAGTTCTGCGCACCGCACACATGCCGATTGGGTCTATGGCTTTCCGGAAATGTCGGTGGCGCAGGCGGATCGCATTGCCAAGGCAAGCCGGGTCAGTAACCCTGGCTGCTACCCGACCGGTGCCATCGGCTTGCTGCTGCCCCTGGTGCAGGCGGGGCTGCTGCCTGCCAGCTACCCGGTCAGCGTTCATGCGGTATCCGGTTACTCCGGGCGCGGACGCGCGGGGGTCGAGGCGCATGAAGGCGGCGGCGATGCCAGGCCGCCGGCCTTCCAGATCTATGGCTTGGAGCTGGCGCATAAGCATGCGCCGGAGATGCAGTTGCACGCAGGCCTGGACGCGCGCCCGCTCTTTGTGCCGGCTTATGGCGCGTATCGCCAGGGCATTGTGCTGACGGTGCCGCTGGCATTGCGCATGCTGCCGCCCGGTGTGGATGCAGCGGCGCTGCAGGCCTGCCTAGCACGCCACTATGCGCAGGCATCGCAGGTCCATGTCTTGTCGCTGGAGGAATCCCAAGCGCTGAAACACCTGGATCCACAGATACTGAATGGCAGCAACGACATGCAACTCAGCGTTTTTCACAACGCGGAGCACGGTCAGGTGTTGCTGTCTGCGGTGTTTGACAACCTGGGCAAAGGGGCATCCGGAGCGGCGGTGCAGAACCTGGACCTGATGCTGGCCGCATAGCCGGCTAGGGGCGGCCGGCTATTCGCTATTCGCTATTCGGTATCGTCCAGAAACTGCGCGGCCACCTGCTGGGCAAAGGGGTCGGGGCCGCTGAGGGTCAGGCTCAGCTGCAGCGCAGTTTGTTGCGCCGCATCGGGCGCCAGTAGCTGGCGATGCCGCGCATCCCACTGCAGGGCCAGTGCACCGCCTGCGCCGCTTTGCAGCTGCAGGTCCAGATCCCAGGCATGGCCTTCGTCCAAGGGGCCTGGGGCACCAAACGCATCGCTGCACCAGGCCAGCAGCTGCGTGATCTCGGCCACCAGCGCAGGCCACTGGGCGGCCTTGGCATAGGCCATCGCATCGAGGCTGCTGACGCCTTCACCGTCATCGCTGGTGTCAAAGTCCAAATAGTCGAGCATGTGCGGGGTTTTCATCGATATTGTGCGATTTTATGCTATGTTTTTAGGAGTTAAGCACACGAGCCGGATACCCCTATGAGCCTGGATTGGAATGCGCTGGAATTTTCATACCCGCAAGCGGCCCCGCTGCTGGCCGGCTGGCAATGGCAAGCCGCCCCCGGCCTGGTGCAGCTGGTCGATGGCCTGAGCGTAGGCAAGACCACGGCCTTGCAATTGCTGGCCGGGCAGCTGCAAGCCAGCGGGGGCAGCGTGCGCATCGACGGCCAAACACCGCAGGCGCTCAAGAGCGCAGAGGGCGTGTTTTGGCACGAGCCGCGCCTGCCTGCGACCATGCCGCCCGACACCACGGTGGTGGCAGCGTGGGTGGCGCAGATGCGCCGAGACTGCCCGGGCTGGGACGAGGCCCTGTTTGTGCAGTGGCAGGCGGGCTTTGACCTGGCGCCGCACAGCGCCAAGCCCTTGCTGGCGCTGTCCACCGGCAGTCTGCGCAAGCTGGTCATCGCGCTGGGCTTGGCCAGTGGTGCCCGGCTGGTGCTGCTCGATGAGCCGACCTCGGGATTAGACAAACCGGCGCTGGGTTTTTTGCGCGAGGGCCTGCAAACCCTGGCTCCGCAGTTGGCCGCGCAGGGGCGTTATGCCGTGCTGGCACATTACGAGCCTTTGCTCGCTGCAGCTGGGGCCGTGCAGGTGGTGGCGTTGCCGGCGCCGTAGCGCGTGCGCAGGCGAGGGCACTGCATTGTGTAAATTTTCGTGCGCGCCGGGGGCCAGCCCTGCGGCGCGTGCTGGGCCGCTGGATAATCGGGCAAACTTTTTTTGAAAGACTGTTGTGGACACCTTGCTGTTGATCAAAGCCGCCATCATGGGCGTGGTGGAGGGGCTGACGGAGTTCTTGCCGATCTCCTCGACAGGGCATTTGATTTTGGCCGGCAGCCTGCTGGGCTTTGACGATGCCAAGGCCAAGGTGTTCGACATCGCGATCCAGACTGGCGCCATCTTTGCGGTGATCCTGGTGTACTGGCAAAAGATCCGTACCACCGTCGTGGCCCTGCCATCGAGCCGCCAGGCGCAGCGCTTTGCGCTCAATGTCTTCATCGGCTTTTTGCCCGCCGTGGTGCTGGGCCTGTTGTTTGGCAAGTACATCAAGGCGCATTTGTTCACGCCCATCGTCGTGGCCACCACCTTTATCCTGGGCGGCTTTGTCATTCTCTGGGCGGAAAAGCGCCAGTCCGCCCATGTGCGGGTGCAGACGGTCGATGAGATGACGCCGCTTGATGCGCTCAAGGTCGGCCTGGTGCAGTGCCTGGCAATGATTCCCGGCACCAGCCGCAGCGGCTCGACCATCATCGGCGGCATGCTGATGGGCCTGTCGCGCCAGGCGGCCACCGACTTTTCCTTCTTCCTCGCGATCCCCACCTTGATCGGCGCTGGCGTCTACAGCCTCTACAAAGAGCGGGCGCTGCTGTCGATGGCCGATATCCCCATGTTTGCGACGGGGCTCATCTTCTCGTTTATCAGCGCCTGGCTGTGCGTGCGCTGGCTGCTGCGCTACATCGCTTCCAACAGCTTTGTGCCCTTTGCCTGGTACCGCATTGTGTTTGGCATCATCGTGCTGGTGACGGCCTTTAGCGGCATGGTCAATTGGGTGGATTCCTGATCGCGGACATCCACGCGCATCCGCACACTGAAACCCGGCCAGGCAGCCGGGTTTTTTTGTGCCCGTTGGGCCGCTGCCGCAGCCCGGTCCCTGTCGCCAATATGTCTGTGCAGCCCAAGGCTTGGGGTTTGTCTGGGCTGCGGGTCTTTCGGCGTTCTCTACAATTATCCATATTGTGAACTTTAGTCCATATGGTGGATAAATGCCCGTAGACAGCCCTGACCAGACCCCGTTGATGCCTTACCAGTATCCGAACCCGCCTGATGCCTTGCCCGAGATCGTGGTGGAAAGCGCCATCCCCACCGATGAGCGGCTGTGGGTACCGCAGGCCGAGAACGTCTGGTTTCGCCCCCTTTGCCTCAATGCCAGCCAGGGTTACTGGATGAACCTGCTCAAGGTGCGCAAGTCCGGCGTGCTCAGCCGCCACCGCCACCCGCAGGCGGTGCATGGCTTTGTGCTCAAGGGCCGCTGGAAGTACCTGGAGCACGACTGGTGGGCCAAGGAAGGCAGCTATGTGTTCGAGCCCCCAGGCGAGACCCACACCTTGTATGTGCCCGAAGACTGCGAGGAGATGATCACCTACTTCCAGGTCAACGGTGTCATGTACTACACCGACCCCTGGGGCAAGGGCATGGGTTTTGAGGACGTGTTCACCAAGATCGACATGTGCCGCAAGCACTTCGAGGCCGTGGGCCTGGGTGCCGATTACACCAACCAGTTCATCCGCTGACATGGCCGATTGCAGCTACCAATTGGGCGGCCGGGTGGCCGTGGTGACGGGCGGCGCAAGCGGCATTGGTGCCAGCCTGGTGCAGGCCTTGCAGCAAGCCGGTGCCCAGGTGGCGGTCTGGGATCTGCAGCCGCCTTCTGCCGCAGATGCAGGTGATGCGCTGTTCTGCCCGGTCGATGTGACCGAGCCGGCCAGCATCCAAGAAGCGCTGGCGCAGACCTTGGCCCGCCTGGGCCGGGTTGACATGCTGATCAACAGCGCCGGTATCACTGGGCCGACGATGGCGCTCGATGCCTTTGACGATGCCGTCTGGCAACGCGTGATCGACATCAACCTGGTCGGTGTCTACCACGTCTGCAAGGCGGTGGTGCCGGTGCTGCGTGCCCAGGGCTATGGCCGGGTGGTGAATATCGCCTCGCTCGCAGGCAAGGAGGGCACGCCCAATGCGTCGGCCTACAGCGCGGCCAAGGCCGGGGTGCTGGCGCTGACCAAGTCGCTGGGCAAGGAGCTGGCCGGCAGCGGCGTGCTGGTCAATGCGGTGGCACCGGCAGCGGTGCGCACGCCCATTCTGGAGCAGATGGCCCCCGCGCATGTGGCCACGATGATTGCCAAGAGCCCGATGGGGCGCTTGGGCGAGCCCGAGGAGATTGCGGCCCAGGTGCTGTGGCTGGCGTCTGACGCCTGCTCGTTCAGCACTGGGGCGGTGTTTGATGTATCCGGTGGACGTGCGACCTATTGAAACTGCACGACAAAGTAAAAAGCAGGAGACGGTATGAACATGAATAAAACGCGCCGCGGCGCCATGGGCTTTGTCGCCGCCGGTGCCAGCGCTGTGCTGATGGGCATGAGCGGCTGGGCGGTGGCAGCGGACTTTCCGGCACGCCAGATCGAGCTGATCGTGCCCTTCCAGCCCGGTGGCGGCACCGACGGCGTGGCCCGTGCCTTTGGTGAGGCGGCGCGCAAGCACATTCCGCAAAGCGTGGTGGTGATCAACAAGCCCGGTGCCAGCGGCGCCATTGGCTGGACCGACATGATCAATGCCAAGCCTGACGGCTACAAGCTGGCCGTGGTGACGGTGGAGCTGGTGACCCTCAAGCCCATGGGCCTGGCCAAGTTCTCGTACGACGATGTGCAGCCCATCATCCAGTTCAACGCCGACCCGGCTGCGATCACCGTACGCGCCGATGCGCCCTGGAACACGATTGAAGAGTTCCTCGCTGCCTCCAAGAAGGACCCCGGCAAGATGGGCGTGGGCAATGCCGGCAATGGCTCGATCTGGCACTTTGCCGCTACGGCGCTGGGCGACAAGACGGGCATCCAGTTCAACCATATTCCGTTCCAGGGTGCGGGCCCGGCCGTGCTGGCGCTGATGGGCGGCCACGTCGATGCGGTGGCGGTGAGCCCGGCCGAAGTGGCCCAGCAGCTGCAGGCGGGCAAGCTCAAGATGCTGACGGTGATGGCGGACCAGCGCGTGAAGAACTTCGACAAGGTGCCCACCTTGAAGGAAAAGGGCATCGACCTGAGCATTGGCACCTGGCGCGGCATTGCTGGCCCCAAGAAGCTGCCCACCGATGTGCTGAACTACCTCAAGGCCGCCGCCAAGAAGACCGTCGATGAGCCGGCCTTCCAGGAAGTGCTGGCCAAACAGAACCTGGGCTTTGTCTATGCCGATGACCAGGGTTTCCGCAACCAGATGATGAAGGATGCGACCTATTTCGCCGACCTGATCAAACTGCTGGACATGAAGAACTGAGCCCCAAGCGGGCGATAAGCAAGCAATGCGAGAGATGCGAGTGATGACTACGACCTACCAGAAAGACCTGTTGACAGGCAAGACCGCCCTGGTCGCCGGTGCCACCCAAGGCATTGGTGCCGTGATTGCCAACCATTTGGCGGCGCTGGGCGCGCGCGTGATTGCGCTGGGCCTGGGCGAGGGCGATGGCACGCTGGACGCCGGGGTGGAAGCGCGCCAGGCCGATGTCACGCGCCAGGCCGATCTGGATGGGGCGCTCGCCGATCTGGACGAGCTCGACATCGTCTTCAACTGCGCGGGCATCATCAAGCGCGGGCTGGAGCACGATGTGGAGGTCTTCCAGCGCGTACTGGAGGTGAACCTGACCGGCACCATGCGGGTCTGCACCGCCACGCGCGACAAGCTGCGTGCCCGGCGCGGCTGCATCGTCAACACCGCATCGATGCTGACCTTCTTTGGTGGTGGCCTGGTGCCTGGCTATGCGGCCAGCAAGGGCGGCATTGGCCAGCTGACCAAGTCGCTCGCCATTGCCTATGCGGCCGATGGCATCCGGGTGAACGCGATTGCGCCGGGCTGGATTGCGACGCCGCTGACCCAGGCGCTGCAGGACGACCCGGCCCGCTCGGGCCCTATCCTGGCACGCACGCCGCTGGGGCGCTGGGGCACACCGCAGGATGTGGCGCAGGCGGCCGTGTTCCTCTGCACACCGGCGGCCAGCTTTATGACGGGCGTGGTGCTGCCGGTCGATGGCGGCTATATGGTGAGCTGAGGCTGACGCCCGAGAGGGCGGTGGCAGCAAGCTGTCCATCCAAAGACAAATGCCCTCGGCCAGGTGGCCGAGGGCATTTTTTTTGAGGAAGACGAACAGGTCGTCAGTCCTTGGGGCGGAAGCCAATGACCAGACTGGATGGCACGCGGCCATCGGTGTCGCGCGGCAAGGTCTCGGTCTTGTGCATTGCACGGACGACGGCATCGTCCCAGGCCTTGTTGCCGCTGGACTTGGTGACGCGCACGCCCACGATGGTGCCATCGGGGGCAGCGCGCACTTCCAGCTCGGCACGCGGGTTGCCCTGGATGTCATCAGGGAAGGTGATGTTGGGGCGCACCTTGGCAGCGACCTTGCCGCCATAGCCGGCCGATGGGCCACCTTGGCCAGAGGCGCTGCCCGATGGGGTGCCACCCTGGCTGCTGCCAGCCGCACCTGCTGCGCCTGCCATACCGGCCATGCGGGCGATATTGGCCTGGCGCTGGGCTTCGGCGGCCTTGGCATCTGCTGCTGCCTTGGCTTTCGCATCTGCGGCGGCCTTGGCCTTGGCGTCCGCTGCTGCTTTGGCTTTCGCATCTGCAGCGGCCTTGGCCTTGGCGTCGGCTTCCGCCTTGGCCTTCTCGGCCTTCTCGCGCTCGGCCTTGTCTTTCTCGGCTTTTTCCCGGGCGTCCTTTTCCTTTTGCAGGCGGTCCTTCTTGTCCTGCTCGGCCTGCTTCTTGCGGTCCGCTTCCTTGCGGTCCTTCTCCGCCTTCTCGGCCTTTTCGCGGGCGTCCTTTTCCTTTTGCAGGCGTTCCTGGCGCTCTTCTTCCAGGCGGTCCTTCTTGTCCTGCTCGGCTTGCTTCTTGCGCTCGGCTTCCTTGCGCTGGGCCAGCTCACGCTCCTTTTGCTCGCGCTGCTTGGCTTCCTGCTCCTTTTTCTTGCGCAGGGCAATCTCGGACTCGCGGTCGTCGTCATCCTGCACGGCCGCCACGGGCTTGGGCGTGGTCACGGCCGGGGCGGGCGCGGGGGGCGGAGGCGGCGGAACCGGGGCGGGCGGCGGCGGTGCCACGGGCGGGGGAGGTGGGGGCGGCGTTAGCGGCGCAGGCGCGGCCTGCTCATTGGTGGGCGCCCACAGCTCGGCTTCGACCGAGGGCTGGTCGCTGTCGCGCGGGTTGCGCACGGTCCACAGCAGGGCGACGACCACCAGCAAGTGGGCCGCAGCCGCCACGGTCCAGGACTTGGTCCGCGACGGAGGTTTGGGAGGGGCAAGCTGATCGCGCTCTTGACGAGGAGACATGGACACTCTTCTTACTGGCTGCCACCAGCCACTTGCAAGGCGACACGTTTGACACCGGCCTTCTGCAAGGTCGACATGGCATCGATCACCTTCTGGTAGGCCAGGTCCTTGTCCGCCACGATGAGCATGGCGCTGTCCTCAGGCGGGTTGTCCGCTTGCCAGGCCTTGGCCCGGTCGGCCAGATCGCCGGCGGCCACGGCCTGCGTGACATTGCCGGTCTTGAGCTGGATCGAGCCGTCCTTGTCCAACAGCACATGGGCGATGTTCTTGGTGGGCGGGCGCTCGCTCTTGCCTGCCTTGGGCAGGTTGATGGCGCCCGGCGTGAGCATGGGGGCGGTGACCATGAAGATGATCAGCAGCACCAGCATCACGTCGATGAAGGGCACCATGTTGATCTCGTTGACGGTGCGGCGGTTGCGTTTTCCGCGAGAGGCGACGGCCGGCATGGCTGTTTCCTTTGTATTTAGTGCGCAGCGTGCAGCGGCTGGGCACCCAGGTTGCGCTGCAGGATGTTGGAGAACTCTTCGATGAAGGTTTCTTGCTGGCTGGCGATGCGGTCAATGCCGCTGGAAAAGCGGTTGTAGGCGGTCACGGCGGGAATGGCCGCGAACAGGCCCATGGCCGTGGCCACCAGCGCTTCGGCAATGCCGGGCGCCACGGTGGCCAGGGTGATCTGTTCCATGCTGGCAAAGCCGGTGAAGGCATGCATCACGCCCCAGACCGTGCCGAACAGACCGACATACGGCGAGACCGAGCCGATGGTGCCCAGCAGCGACAGGCCCGATTCGATCTCGTCCATCTCGCGCTGGAAGCTGGCGCGCATCGCGCGGCGCGTGCCGTCGAGCAAGGTGTCGGGGTTGGTGATGTGGCGCTCGCGCAGTTTTTGGTACTCGCGCATGCCGCTGGCAAAGATGCGTTCCATCGGGCCGCAGGCTTTGACGTTGTGCATCGCATTTTGGAAGAGCTCGTTGAGGCTGGAGCCGGACCAGAAGTCGCTCTCGAAGCTCTCATTCTTGTTCTTGATGGCTTTGAGCATGCCGACCTTGCGCAGGATCGTGGCCCAGCAGGCGACCGAGGCGGCCACCAGGATCAGCATCACGAGTTGCACCACCCAGCTGGCGTGCAAGACCAGGCTGGCAATGGACATTTCTTGGGAATTCATGAGATGGTTTGGATCAGGGATTGAGGAATTCTTGCCGGGCGCATGCTGAGGGCATCGACCCAGCCGATACGGATTGTGCCCTCACACAGCAGCTGAGGTGTATCTGTTGGTTGCTTCTGTTTTAAGAGCACCTGCTGTGCGATTTGCATCGAGGCACGCCCCGCAGCTTGGAGTTCTGCGGTGACGATGAGTTCATCATCCAGGCGTGCAGGTTGTAAATATTTGATATTTGCTTCGCTGACCACGAACATGCCACCGGCCTGTTCCCGCAAGCGTTGCTGCTCCAGTCCCAGCGAGCGCAGCCATTCGGTGCGGCCTCGCTCCATGAACTTGAGGTAGTTGGCATAGAACACGATGCCGCCAGCATCGGTATCTTCCCAGTAAATGCGGATCGGGAACTCAAAGACCATGAATATAGCCCTTGAGGTCAAAGTTATAGGCTTGGACGAGCACAAGGATGCACTTGTCCCTGTGTTGGGGCGCGGGCAGGGGGCGGCGCAAGGGGGCGTTCATCATCAGCCCAGCAGTTTGCGCAGCCGGGCGATGGCTTCTTGCAATTGCGGCATCGAGTTGGCGGTGGAAAAGCGCACAAAGCGGCCCGTGTCATGGCTGCCAAAGTCGCGCCCCGGCGTGATGGCCAGGTGGGCGCGCTCCATCACCGCATAGGCAAAGTCCCAGGAGCCTTCGACACCGAGCTTTTTGGCGGCCTGCGTGCAATCGGCCCAGGCGTAGAAGGCGCCATCGGGCACCACGGGCACGGGCAGGCCCAGGGCTTCGAGCGCAGGGATGAAGTAATCGCGGCGGGCTTTGAACTCGGCGCGACGGCGCTCGTACTCGGCCAGGCTCTCGGCTGCAAAACAGGCCAGCGCCGCGTGTTGTGCAATGGTGCTGGCGCAGATGAACAGGTTCTGTGCCACGCGCTCGACCACCGGCACCAGGGCCTCGGGCACCACGGCCCAGCCCAGGCGCCAGCCGGTCATATTGAAGTACTTGCTAAAGCTGTTGATCGAGATGATGTTGTCATCAATGGCCAGCGCTGTTTGGCCGTAGGCATCGTCATGGGACAGGCCCAGGTAGATCTCGTCGATGATGGTCAGGCCATCATGGGCCTTGACCACCTCATGGATGCGGCGCAGCTCTTGCGGCGCAATCGAGCTGCCCGTGGGGTTGGAGGGCGAGGCCAGCAGCACACCACGGGTCTTGTGGCCCCAGGCGGCTTGCACCTTGTCGGCACTCAGCTGAAAGCGTTCATCGGCGGTGGTGGGTAGCAGCACGGCCCGGCCTTCTGCCGCACTGACAAAGTGGCGGTTGCAGGGGTAGCTGGGGTCGGGCATCAAGATCTCGTCACCTGCATCGATCAGCGACAGGCAGACCAGTTGCAAGGCCGCCGATGCGCCTGCGGTGATGACGATGCGGCGCGCTGGCACATCCACACCAAAGCGCTGCGCATACCAGTCGGACAAGGCTTGGCGCAAAGGCTCGATACCCAGTGCCGGGGTGTACTGCGTGCGGCCTTCGCGGATGGCGCGCTCAGCCGCTTGCTGCACCAGCGGCGGGGCGGTGAAATCGGGCTCTCCGATATTGAGGAAGATCATCGGCTCCGCGCTGCCCGCCACCTGGGCCGCCAGTGCCTGGGCGGCCTTGGCGACCTCCATCACATAAAACGGCTCAATGCGCTGGGCTCGGGTGGCGATTTTCATGGTCTTCAGCTCGGATCAGAGGTCTCCCATGGCGTTGGTGGCACATGGGCAAGCACGGGTGTGCTATCAAAAGTATAACTGGCGGCCGCTAAGCCCTTAGAAAAAACCGATGCCAGCGCGCAGGCATGGGCATCGGTGTGGGCCGCATCAAGCCGCGTTGTTGCGGTCAGCGGTCACTTCGGCAGCGCGCAAGCTGGGGGCCAGGGCGTTGAGCACGGCGTTCACATACTTGTAGCCGTCGGTGCCGCCAAACTCCTTGGCCAGCTCGATGCTTTCGTTGATGACCACGCGCCAGGGCACATCCAGGCAGTGCTGGAATTCATAGACGCCAATCCACATGCAGGCATGCTCGATGGGCGAGAGCTCGTTCATCTTGCGGTCCAGATGGGGCGTGATCTGGGCATTGAGCTGCTCGGCGCTCTCGATGCAACCGTGCAGCAGCGCATCGTAATGGGCGGCATCGGCCTTGTGAAAGCCAGCCAGCTCGCGCGTGAACAGGTCGATCTCGGTGGCGCTGTTGCCGCTCAGGATGTACTGGTAGAGCGCCTGCAGCGCGAACTCACGTGAGCGGCTGCGGGTGGACTTGGAGGCAGCTTTGCGCGCGCCGGTGGAGGTCAGTCCCTTGCGGGTCTGGCGCGGCGGGCGCTGGCTGGAGGAGGACTCGCTCTGGTCGTTTTCGTTCATAGTGTTTTCAGCAGATTGGCCATCTCGACAGCGACGATGGCGGCATCGCGCCCCTTGTCGGTTTGGCGAGCGATGGCCTGGGCTTCGTCTTCAGTGGTGAGGATGGCATTGGCGATCGGGATCTGGAAATCCAGGCCAATGCGTGTAACGCCGGCGCCCGATTCGTTGGCCACCAGCTCAAAGTGGTAGGTTTCGCCGCGGATGATGCAGCCCAGGGCGATCAGCGCGTCAAATTCCTCGGATTCGGCCATGGCTTGCAGGGCAATCGGCACTTCCAGAGCGCCGGGGACCTGCACATGGCGAATATTGTCGGCCAGCACGCCCATGGCGGCCAGCTCTTGCAGGCAGGCCTGGGCCAGGCTGTCGGTGATGCTGGCATTGAACCGGGCCTGCACAATACCGATGGCGAGCGCGCTGCCGTCCAGGTTGGCGGCGCTGCCTTTTTCTGCTCCAAACATGCTTGTTATTCCTTGCTGATATATCCGGTGATCTCAAGCCCGTAGCCCGCCATGCTGGGCAGACGGCGGGGCGCGCCCATCAGGCGCATCTTCTGCACGCCGCAGTCGCGCAGGATCTGGGCACCAATGCCATAGGTGCGCAGGTCCATGCGGCCGCGCTCGGGCGCTTGCGCGGCGCGTGCCTTGCCGTCGAACTGGCTGACCAGTTGCGCGGCGCTTTCATTGCAATTGAGCAGCACGGCCACGCCGCAGCTTTGCTGCTGCAGGTAGGCCAGGCTCGCGTCCAGTGTCCAACTGTGCATCGCACGGCCGGTTTCCAGCAGGTCCATCACCGACAACGGCTCGTGCACGCGCACGGGCACGTCGCTATCGGCCTGCACGCTGCCTTTGACCAGCGCCATGTGTACCGCGTGGCTGGCATGGTCCTGGTAGAGGTGGGCGGTAAATTCGCCATGCGCCGTTTGCAGCGGGCGGCTGCTGATGCGCTCGACCAGCGATTCGTGGCGGCTGCGGTATTCGATCAGGTCGGCAATGGTGCCGATCTTGATGCCGTGCTCGGCGCAGAACAGCTGCAGATCAGGCAGGCGGGCCATGGTGCCGTCGTCCTTCATCACCTCGCAGATGACGGAAGAGGGCGAGCAGCCGGCCAGGCGCGCCAGGTCACAACCGGCCTCGGTATGGCCGGCGCGCATCAGCACGCCGCCATCCACCGCTTGCAGCGGAAAGATGTGACCGGGTTGCACCAGGTCGCTGGCCTGGGCGTCGGGAGCGACGGCGGCCTGTACGGTGCGGGCGCGGTCTGCGGCAGAGATACCGGTGGTCACGCCCTCGGCCGCCTCGATGGAGACGGTAAAGGCGGTGGACAGTGGAGCGCCGTTGTTGGCGGTCATCTGGCGCAGTTGCAGGCGTTCGCAGCGCTCGCGGGTCAGGGTCAGGCAGATGAGGCCCCGGCCCCACTTGGCCATGAAGTTGATGGCTTCCGGTGTGACATGGTCGGAGGCCAGCACCAGGTCGCCTTCGTTCTCGCGGTCGGCTTCATCGACCAGAACGACCATGCGGCCAGCGCGCATCTCGGCAACAATGTCCTCCACCGCAGAGATCGGTGCTGGAGTCAGGGGGCTGCTCATGGAATGCCTTTAAAGAACGGGTGTCGTGTCTCGGCGCAGGTATGCGGCGCATCAGACAGTAAAAACCCCAATTTTAGACCAGCTGCTCCCCGGCTGGGGCGCTTTGGCTGATCTGGGGACTAGCGTGCCGGGTCAATTGCCACCTGGGGGCGGGCCGCAGGGGGCTTGCGCAGGCTCAGTATTCGCCGCGCATCAGCACCACATTGCCATCCGGGTAAGCCACGCAAGGCAGGATGCAGCCGGCCTCTTTGTCCTCGGGGCTGAGCCCGGGCCATTCGATTTCATAGTGCACGCTGCCGGATTTGAGCCGGCCCACGCAGGTGCGGCAGGTGCCGTTGCGGCAGGAGCTAGGCCAGTCCACGCCGCCTTCTTCCAGCGATTGCAGCAGTGGCGTGTCCGCCCAGGCATCGACCTGGATGTCTTCGTTGTCGATCTGGGCGTTGTAGAGCTCGGGGGTGATGGGCATGGGGATGTCATGAGTAAGAAGCCAATGAACCGACCGGCGCGCAAGGCGTCATTGCCGTCTGGCCTCCGCAGTAAATATCAAAAGCATAGCGGCCCCGCAAGCTGTGGTAAGCACTGCTGCTGAGCAGCCAGCATGGGACCGGATTTGCTGAAATTGCGGGCAATGTAACACGCGGCTAATAAAAACATGGGCTTAGCGGGTTAAAAAGCGGGTGAGCGTAAGTTATCCACATGGTTGTTCAGCCATTTTCGGGATAACCCTAGGCCAGCGCCGGCCATGTCCCGCCTGCGTCTGTCGCCCAAGCGCCGCGCAAAGCAAATGTGAACACGTACAGTTCGAAGGCATCAGGGGCGATCAGCCCGCTTTTCATAAGGTGCGAACGTATGGGTCTGGATTTCAGCGACAAGGTGGCGATTGTGACGGGGGCCGGCGGAGGGCTGGGGCGTGAACATGCATTGGCGCTGGCCCGGCGCGGGGCCAAGGTGCTGGTCAACGACCCGGGCGGCGCGGTGGATGGGCAAGGCAACTCCTCGGCGGCCGAGAAGGTGGTGCGCGAGATCGAGGCACTGGGCGGCACGGCCATGGCCAGCCATGCCTCGGTGACCGACTGGCCGGCCGTGCAAGCCATGGTGGCCCAGGTGGTGGAGCACTGGGGCCAGATCGATGTGCTGGTCAACAATGCCGGCACCTTGCGTGACAAGAGCTTTGCCAAGATGGAGCTGGACGATTTCCGCGCGGTGCTTGAGGTGCATCTGATGGGCAGCGTGCACTGCTGCAAGGCCGTGTGGCCCTTTATGCAGGCGGCCAACTATGGCCGCATTCTGGTGACGACCTCGTCATCGGGCCTGTTTGGCAATTTTGGCCAAAGCAACTATGCCGCTGCCAAGATGGCGCTGGTGGGCTTGATGCAGACCCTGGCCTTGGAAGGGGCCAAGTACAACATCCATGTGAATGCGCTGGCGCCCACGGCGGCCACGCGCATGACCGATGGCCTGATGGTGCCCGAGATGCTGCGTGCGCTGCGGCCCGAGCTGGTCAGCCCGGCCATGCTCGCGCTGGTACACGAGAGCGCGCCATCGCGCACCATCCTGTGCGCAGGGGCCGGCAGTTTCGAGGCCTCGCACATCACCATGACGCGCGGCGTACACCTGAGCGCCGACAACGTGCCGTTGGAAGAGATGGACCTGCACCTGTCGCAGCAGTGGGCCGAGCTGACCGACCGCCGGGGCGATATCGTGCCGGACAACGGTTTTGTGCAGGGCGATCTGGAAATCCGCAAGGCGCAGCAAAAACTGCACTGAGCTGGTACATAAAGCAACAGAAACCGCGTTTGCAACAGCTTCTTACTATGACTGGCCAGGCCTTGCTTTGGGCCCTGGGTTAAATCCCGAAAGCCGGTCGGGCTGAGCGTGCAATACTCTGCCAGTCGCCGGGCAACCTGCTATCGTGCAGCCCGGCTTAGACAAGAACAACGCAGATGAACCATATCCAACAACGCATTGATGCCATTGGCGCGCAGCGCCTGCTGCAGATGGGACGCGGCATCGAGAAAGAAGGCTTGCGCGTGACCGATGAGGGCGCGCTGGCCCTCACGCCGCACCCGGCTGCCTTGGGCTCGGCGCTGACGCACAGCAGCATCACCACCGATTTCAGCGAGTCGCAGATCGAGATCATCACCGGCGTGCACCAGGGTGTGCAGGCCTGCCTCGATGAGCTGGCCGAGGTACACCAGTATGTCTACCAGGTGCTGCAGGCCAATGACGAGCGTCTGTGGATCTCGAGCATGCCTTGCTCCTTGCCGTCTGACGAGAATATCCCGCTGGGGCGCTTTGGCACCTCGCACATCGGTCGCTCCAAAAGCATTTACCGCATGGGCCTGGGCCACCGCTATGGCCGGCGCATGCAGACCATCTCGGGCATCCACTACAACTGGTCGCTGCCAGGCGTCAGCAGCGAGGCCTACTTTGGGCTGATTCGCAATTTCCGCCGCCAGGCCTTTTTGCTGCTTTACCTGTTTGGCGCGTCGCCGGTGCTCTGCCCCTGTTTTGTGCAGGGCCGCCCGCACCAGCTGCAGCCGCTGGGCGATGGCCAGGGTGCCCTGCACCTGCCCCACGCCACCTCGCTGCGCATGGGCCGCCTGGGCTACCAAAGCGATGCGCAGGCCTCTATCAGCGTCAGCTACAACGATCTCAAGGGCTATGCCGACTCGCTTTACGGCGCCTTGACCCAGCCGTACCCGGCCTACGAAAAGGTCGGCATCCTCAACCCCGGCGGCGAGTACAACCAGCTGGGTACGAGCTTGCTGCAGATCGAGAACGAGTTTTACGGCACCATCCGCCCCAAGCGCACCGTGCAGCGCGGCGAGCGCCCGCTGCATGCGCTGCGTGAGCGCGGCGTGGAATATGTTGAAGTGCGTTTGATGGATATCAATCCCTTTGACAGCATGGGCATCTCGGCCCCCACCATGCGTTTGCTCGATGTGTTCTTGCTGCACTGCCTGCTGAGCGACAGCCCGCCTGATTCGCCCGCCGAGATTGCCGAGATGAAGCACAACCAGCACATGGTGGCCGAGCGCGGCCGCGAGCCAGGCCTGAATTTGCAGCGCCAGGGCAAGGAAGTGCTGCTGACCGAATGGGCGCAGGAGATTCTGCAAGCCTGCCAGCCGATTGCCGCCGCCCTGGACCAGGCCCATGGCACGCAAGACTACAGCCAGGCGCTGGCGCAGTCCCAAACGCTGTTGGCCAACCCGGCGCAGACGCCGTCGGCACAGGTGCTGGCTGCGGTCAGCGAGCAGTTCGGCACCTCGTTCAAGGCCTTTGGTGCGGCCCAGTCGCAATGGGCCCGCGAGCAGACCCTGGCCCGGCCCTGGAACGACGCGCTGACCGCCAAGTACCAGGAACTGGCAGCCAAGTCGATCCAGGCGCAAAAAGACATGGAAGCCGCTGACACGGTGCCGTTTGAAGAATGGCGCCAGTGCTATATGTCGCCAGAGCACCTGGTCGTTTCTTAAGAGATCCCCTGACCCCATAGCCCGCAACTGCGGGCTTTTTTGTTGCTGACAGACTGCAGCGCGCTGGGGGAGAATGCAAGGGATTGCAAGCTGCTCAGTGCTTCTGTTTTGATAGCTAATCCGGGTCGCTATCATTTGTCCGACATCCCTCAGCGTTGAATTCTCGTATTGTTGTTCCATGGCGCATTTCTCTTCTGACCGCAGTTGGCGCACGTTCAAGCGTGGCCTGCTCAACCACTATGTGCTCAATGGGCTGGAAGTGGCGCTGGGCCTTTTTCTTGTCACCACCCTGGTGCAGCTGGTCTGGGGCACGCAGCATGCGGCGGCCGCGTCGGTCGGGGTGATTGTCACGATCATTGTCGACAATCCCGCGCCGCGCCGGGGCAAGTTCTGGCGCATGCTGCCAGCGCCGGTGCTGGGCGCGCCGCTGTTTTTCCTGGTGCAGTTGCTGCACCAGCACCTGGTGCTGCTGGGCGTAGTGGCCGTGCTGTCCACCTTTCTGGGCTTTTTGTGGATGGCCTGGGGCAAGCGCGGCGCGCCGATTGCGATTGCGGTGGTGCTGGCCATGGTGCTGGGTATGTCGGTGCCCAAGCCGGCCGAAGGGCAGCTGCTGGCTGCGGCGGCCGAATCGACCTTGTTTTTCAGCATCGGTGCCGGCATGTTCCTGGTGTATGCGGTGATCGCCAACACCTTGCTGAACTTCCGCTACCGGGTGCAGTTCATTGCCGATACCGTGCTGTCGCTCGCCGCCTTGATGCTGGAGCAGGCGCGCATGGTGCTGCCCGAGGCCGCCCGCCATGTGGGGCTGGATGGCGAGACGGTGGATGGCGAGGCCTATGGCGACAACCTGGCCGACCGCAATTTTGGCAAGTTCTCCCGCTCGGGCCAGCCCCAGCAGCACATGGGCCAGCTGATGGCCCGGCATGCCGCCTTTGCCGACCAGCTGCAAGCCGCCCGTGACATTGTGCTGGAGAGCCCGCGTACACCGCGCCGCCAGCGTCTGGCCGGCATGCTGCTGCAGATGCTGGAGATCCGCGACCACCTGCTCGCCTGCGAGCTGGACCTGGAGCATCTGCGCAAGTCGCCCGAGCAGGCGCCCATGCTGCTGGCCCAGCAGGCCACGCTGCGCGCCCTGGCGATGGAGTTGGTGCACCTGGCCGATAGCCTGCTGCTGGGCCGCAAGCCCCGGCCCATGAGTAACCTGGATGCCTTGCTGCGCCCCATGCAGATGGCCAGCCAGATGCCGGTGCAACGGCTCGAAGAATCGCTGCCCGACCACTACGACACGGATGTATCGCCCCAGGCCCTGTCGCGTGAGCTGAGTGAGCGCATCGTGCGCATCCATGAGGAGGTGAGCCGCCTCGTCGGCCTGGGCCGCGACGAGGTCGAGCCCGATCTGGCCGTGGTGCGTGCCAGCTGGCAGATGTTTGTCAGCCCCACCGCCTGGTCCTGGACGCCGTTCAAGGGCCTGATGAGCTGGGATGCGCCCCCGCTGCGCCACGCCATCCGCGCCGCGCTGGCCATTGCGGTGGGCTACCTGGTGGTGCAGATGCTGCCCTGGAACGCCCATGCCTACTGGGTGCTGCTGACGATCGTGGTGGTGCTGCGCGGCAGCTTGGCGCAAACCTTGGAGCGGCGCACGATCCGGGTGCTGGGCACCTTGCTGGGCTGCGTGGCGGCCTTGGCGATTTTGTCGGCGCACCTGTCGCCACTGGGCCTGATTCTGTGCCTGACCCTGGCCCAGGGCGTCTCGCACGGCTTTGCGCTGCGCCGCTACCTGTTCACCGCCATGGGTGCCACGGTGCTGGGCCTGGTGCAGGCGCATATGCTGCATGCTGGGGGCAGCACCACCTTCCATATGTTTGAGCGCGTCGTCGACACCTTGATCGGCACGGGCATTGCCTGGGCCTTTGCCTATGTGCTGCCGTCCTGGGAGCGCTCGCAGCTGCCGGCGCTGGTACAACGTGTGCTCAAGGCCCAGGCTGCGCATGCCAGTACCTCCTTGGCGGTGGACCAGCTGCAGGCGGTAGACAATGCGCCCGAGCTGGCCTGGCGCCTGGCGCGGCGTGAAGCCTATGACAGCCTGTCCGCGCTGATCCAAGCCGTTGACCGCTCACTGAAAGAGCCGCGCGCGGTGCAGCCGCCGCTGCAGGCGCTGGAGCTGTTCCAGGCCCATTGCTACCAGCTGCTAGGCCAGATGTCCTCGGTCAAGATCATGCTGATGATGCGCCGTGGCCAAACGCCGTCGCCCTTTGCGGTGCAGCAGCTCAAAGACACCGCTGCCAGCATCGATGCCTGTTTGCTGCAATCGCCGCCGTTGCCAGCTGCCACTGAAGGCGATGCCCAACGCCCGGCCAAGATGCCTGCACCCGAGCGCGTGCCCGGTCCCGAGGACCGCGACCAATTGATTCCCTGGCTGATGCGGCGGCTGGCTACCGCGCGCATTCTGGCCAGCCAGCTGCAGCAGGATGCTGTGCAGATCCGCCAGCTGCTGGCGCGTGAGGAGACTTTGCCGCCCGTGCAAGCCGAGCCCGCCCAGGCGCAATCTACTTGAGCATGTGCAGCGCGGAGGCAGAGGCTTAAGGCTGCAGCGCCTCCAGCGCGCATTCCTGCCAGTACATGGCCGCGGCAAAAAAACCTTCCCAGACGCAGCCATTGCAGCCCCGGCCACAGCAGGTGCTGGGGGCGATTGGGGGTTCGCGCAGAACGATTTGCCGGGCGCTGGCGCTGGCCTGCAGTGCGGCAAAGCACTGGCGCGCCTCACGCAAACTGCCTAGCGGCTGAGGGGCAGCAGCAGGGTTCACTGCGCAGGCCGAGGCGGTACGGCCTTGCGGCGCAGGCCAAAGCGCAGCACAAAAGCCGCGCCCAATACCAGGGAAAACCAACCGACTGCAGGCGCCTTGGCAAAAACTCCCTGCACAATATCGCCCTGAGCGACATAGGGTGAGACGACAATCACCAGCCCTATCAAGACCAAGATGATGCCTTTGATGAGCAGGTCCTGATCGGATTTGCGCTGCGCATCCCACTGGCGTTGAGATAAAGAAGACATGGCAGCATTATCCGGCACGGCGCAACTCTGTGCGCGATGCCCATGCACCATTCCCCCGAAAGCAAGAGTATGAGTATCCAATGGTTCCCCGGGCATATGCACCTGACGCGCAAGCTGATTGCCGAGCGCATCAAAGACATCGATGTCGTCATCGAGGTGCTGGACGCGCGCATGCCCGGCTCAAGCGCCAACCCAGCGCTGACGGAGCTGACGGGCCACAAGCCCACCCTCAAGATCATCAACAAGCAAGATATGGCCGACGCCAGCAGCACGGCGCTGTGGGTGGCCTGGTATGAGGCGCAGTTGGAGACCAAGGCCTTGCCGCTGGATGCGAGCGAGCCGGCGCCCGCCAAGCGCCTGGTCGAGGCCTGCCGCCAATTGGCCCCTGGGCGCGGCGGCATGGCCAAGCCCATGCGGGTGTTGATCTGCGGCGTGCCCAATGTGGGCAAGTCCACCTTGATCAACAGCATGAGCGGCAAGAGCCAGGCCAAGGCGGGTGACGAGGCGGGGGTGACCAAGGACGAGCAGCGCATTGTGCTGGCCGATGACTTCTACCTCTGGGACACGCCGGGCATGCTTTGGCCCAAAATCATCGTGCCGGAGTCAGGCTACAAGCTGGCCGTTTGTGGCTCGGTCGGGCGCAACGCCTATGACGATGAACTGGTGGCGCTGGAGCTGCTGCTGTACCTGCAAAAGCACTACCCCCGCCAACTGGATGAGCGCTACAAGCTGGGTCTGGATGACGCCGAGCTGGCCGCGCTGGGCGATGACGAGCTGCTGACCCTCATCGGTAAAAAGCGCGGCGCGGTGATGGGCGGTGGGCGCATCAACATGCAAAAGGCGGCCGAGCTGCTGATTACCGACTTTCGCACCCAGATGCTGGGCCGCATCACCGTGGAGACCCCTGCAGAGTTTGAGCAGTGGCGCGCAGCAGGCGAGGCGGCCGAGGCCTTGCAGCAAGCCAAGAAGGCTGAGCATGCCAAGCACCGCAAGGCGGGCCGCAAGCGTTACTGATCCACACTCCGCGCCAGCGGCAGTTTTGACTACCGTTGACGTGTTGCTGCGTTTTATGCGCAAAAAGCCGCGCAAAAGGGGCGGAAGCCAGCGGTTGCCGGTTAGTTTTATGCAACAGGCTGTATATGGGGCTTGCGTGATTGAGAACTTTCCGCTATAGTCCAGCCTTCGTCTTCTTATCGCTGCAGTAACGAATGACCTTCTGCAGCGCACTATTGGGAGTTTTTGCTATGTCCTGTTTCATGTTCAACCCTCTCCACTGAACACGGTTTCTGCCCCGGCTAAACCATGTTCATATGGTTTAGCCTCGGCCCAGATTGCCGCCTGCACGACTGCAGCCGGAATCGACAAAAGCCCTGGCTACTTCGCCGGGGCTTTTTGTTTTGGGGTTTTGCCGCGCCGGCCTTTGGCTGAAGGCGCGCCAAGCCCCTGAGGAACCGCACAGATGAGTGCAAAAACGGTTTCCCGTGCCTTTGAAGAGGGCCGGGTCAAGGCCTTGCGCCGCATGAAGCAGCCTATCGCGCTGCTGATTGTGGCCGATGCCACTCCTTTCAACCCTGTTGCCAAAGCCATGGCCCAGCGGCGTCTGTCCGGCGCTGCGGGCAAGCACATCCGCAGCCAAGGCGCCCAGCGCCGTGCCGACCGGATGGCTTTGCAGCAGATGACCCGCAAAGCCGACCATGGGGATTGAGCGGCTGCGCAGGATGAAGAGACAACACAACATGAAAGAAATGAAAACCTCCCCGGAGCTATTGCTTCGCGTACAGATGCATGAGCGTCAACAAAACCTGCAGGCCATTGCGGCCCAGCTGAAAACCGAATTGATCGGTATTGATGACGTGATTGACCGTGTGATGGGCGCTGTACGCGCTTGGTACGTGATGCCCCAGCTCATTACCCGCCCTGTGATTGTGTGCCTGTGGGGATTGACAGGCACGGGCAAGACCCAGCTGACGCGCCGCCTGGCGCAGCTGCTGGGTTTTTATGATCGCTTTGTCGAAGTCCAGATGGACGGCTTCAGCCAAAACGGTGACAGCTATGGCGCATCCACCATTTCCGGCACGCTCGAGAGTGCCGGGCTGGTGGAAGGCGCGCCCGGCATCCTGGTGCTCGATGAGTTCCAGCGTTACCGCACCGTGAGCAGCCGCGGCGATGACAGCAAGGTCGAGCGCTACCAGGATGTCTGGGCCTTGTTGTCGGACGGCAAGCTGCCGCCGGCCTTGTCGGAGCTGCACAGCATCGAGCGCAAACTGGCGGATGCGCTCTATGACGCCGAGCGAGCCGAAGAAGACGACGCGCAAGAGCGGCGCAAAAAGCAGAAGATGCGCTACAAGATCGATGCCTGGGACGCGCAGGCACTCAAGCGCAGCCTCAAGCTCGATGCGCCCTTGCTGGACATCATGCAGTGGAGCAATGACTACATTCACCAGCTGCTGGTCCAGTTTCGCAGCTCCCAGCAATCCTGGGAGACCGATTACAGCCGGCTGCTGGTCTTTGTCTGTGGCAACCTCGATGAGATGTACACCGAGACGGCCAGCCGCGTCGAGGACTGCGATACCGATGCCGATATTTTTCACCGGCTCACGAGCCGCTTGTCGCTGATCGATGTCAAGCGGGCTTTGGCCGAACGCTTCAAGCCCGAGCAGATCGCCCGGCTGGGCAACCAGCATGTGATCTACCCGTCGTTCAGCCGCTCGGCTTACGAGCAGCTGATTGCCATGACGGTGCACAACTATGTGCAGGGGATTGAAGCCAACTGCGGGCTGCGCTTTGTCATCGGCAGCGATGTGCTGGCGCAGATCTACCAGAATGCCGTTTTCCCCACGCAGGGGACGCGGCCGCTGTTCTCGTCGGTGCACACCATCTTGTCGAGTGCGCTGGTGGATGCGGCGCTGTGGGCGCTGGAGCAGGGCGCGCAGGCGGGTCAGCCATTGCAGGTGCAGATGGCCACTGGCGCGGCGCAGCTGCAGGTGCAACTGGCGCTGCCGGATGCGCTTGCGCTGCTGCAACAGTGCTTTGCCGTGCCGCTGGATCTGAACAAGGTCAAGCAGCGCACCAGCGCGGATTTTCGGGCCTTGCTGGCAGTGCATGAGGCGGGGCATGGTCTCGTCTATGCGCTGCTGTTTGGCCGCACGCCGCAGGAGCTGAAGATCAATATCGCCACCTTCGAGGGCGGCTACAACAGCTTTACCGAGCTGCAGGCGACCTCGCAGCGCAATATGCTGGACATGGTTTGCGTGGGCCTGGCCAGGCCGCGCGGCCGAGCGCCATGTGTTTGGCCAGGAGGCCTGTACCACGGGCGCCGAGCAGGACATTTTGCAGGCTACGGCGGACGCGGCGCGCTACCTGCGCCACCTGGGTTTTGGTGAGCGGCTCTCGCGCACCGATGTGTCCCAGGAGCCGGGCGATAACACCAATACCGAGGTGGCGCCCAGCAACGACGGTATCGAAGCCTTGCTGCAAGCGCAGATGCTGCGTGCCCAAGCATTGCTGGTGCAGCACAACGCGCTGCTGGTGGCCATGACGGGCTTGCTGCTGCGTGAGGGCCTGATCAGCCCGGCCGCGATGGCACAGCTGTGTGCAGCGCATGGCCAGGTGGTGATGGCCAGTGCTGCACCGGCGCCTGATGCGGTCGAGCAAAAATGGGTGCTGGAGCCCTATGCCGACATGCTGGCTGGACACAGCCAAATTTCCGTGTAATCACGCTGAAATCCAGCGGGCTTGCCCGCCTTTTTGTACGCCGCCTGCCGCAACGCAGGCGGCGTTTTTTATGGCGCGGTTGCCGGCTTGTCATCAGAGGCAGTGCGACTGCTGGGGCTGGCAGCATCGGCGCCTTTGCCAGTCAATTGCCGCACCGTAAAGCCCTGCTTTTGCAGCAGCTCCAGCAGGTTGTTGTCGCCCACCATGTGCAGCAGGCCGACGGCGATGAAGAGCTGGGGGTTGGCCGCTATCAGCGCTGGCAACCGCTCAGCCATGCGCTGGTTGCGGTCATCGAGCAGCGCTGTTTTCATGCCCATGTCCCCCAGGCACTGGCAGTCGCGCAGCAACTGCTCCAGCGCGGGCAGGTCACCAGTTTCCCAGTACCGGGCCAGGTCCAGTGCCACCTGGCGGCCCTTGCCGCTGTCGATGTCATCGAGCGCCTTGCGGATGTCATCGGGCGTGGCTAGCTGCGCTGGCACGCCATTGCCGCCCAGGCCGATGGCGGCCAGTTGCTCTTGTGCGGTCTCGATGGCTTTGACGGGCTTGCCCACGGCATGCGCCATCGCGGCCAGGTTCAGGTCAATGCCGTAGGCGGCAAGGTAGCCGCTGCGTGCCACATCCTGCATGCCCAGCGTGATCAACCGGGCCAAGGTTGCAGCATGGGCCTGCCAGGCGGTCATGTCCACACAGGATGCGGTCGCCATCTGGCCCATGCGGCTGAGCAGCTCCGGGTGCTGGCGCATGACCAGTTTTTGCCGGTCGCTGTCTTCGCGCATGGCCTGGGCCAAGGCTTGCAGGGTGGCGGGGTCCACCGGGTCCAGCTCCAACGCAATCGCCGCTGCGCTGCGCAGCGCCTGCGTGGTGCGTGGGCCCGGAAAAATCCAGGACAACTGGCCCACATGGATGCTGCCCCAGAGGTAGGCAAGCTCTTGGCCACGGCGCAGCTCCCAGAGCACGCCCCGGTCAGGCTGCGGCTTGCGCGCCTGGGCCTCGTACACCGCCGGGTCAGTGACCGGTGGAGCAGGGCAAGCCGGGTTGCTGGTTGGTGCCAGCTTGGGTGCGGGTGCAGACGTGGATGCTGCTGCGGTGCGTGCCTGGGCGGCGTGCCCGCCGGCGAGCATGGCCAGCCCCAGCAGCAGCTGCGGCAAGCGCCGCTTGGCGCGGGCGAGCCGCTGAGGAAGGTGCGAGAGGGTAGATATGCGCTGCAAATGGGGCTCCAGATCAGGCGGCAGGGGCTTGCCGAATGGGCAAGCAGCCCATGCGGCAGTGAGCGCTTAGCGCAGCGCCTGGGTATCGAACCAGCGGCGTGCCAGACGGTCCCAGAACTTGGCGCCTAGCGCGATGTTGTTGTCGTTGAAATCATAGCCCGGGTTGTGCAGCCCCACGCCAGGCTGGCCGTCTGCGCCATTGCCGATCCAGCCATAGGCGCCGGGCACTTCTTCGAGCATGAAGCCGAAGTCCTCGGCCGTCATCGCGGGCAGCACATCGGTGTGGGCGTGGGTGTTGCCGACCACCTCACGCATCACCTCGCCCATGAACAGCGCCTCCTTGCGGTGGTTGGTGGTGTTGGGGTAGCCGGGTTTGATGATCACTTCGGCGCTGGCAAAGTGGGCCTCGGCGATGTGGCTGGAGACGCGGTGCAACCCATCGATGAGGAACTGCTGGGAGGCCAGGGTCAGGTTGCGGCAGGTGCCATAGATGCGCGCCTCGTCGGGGATGATGTTCTCCACCGTGCCTGACTCGATCTTGCCCACGGTCAGCACGGCGGCGTCGAGCGGATCGGTGCCACGCGAGACCAGGGTTTGCAACTGGCCGACGATGGAGCAGGCCACGGGGATCGGGTCCACCGTGGTGTGGGGCAGTGCGGCATGGCCGCCCCGGCCGCGCACCACAATCTCAAAGCGCAGCGCAGCCGCCATGATGGGCCCCACGCGCACCCCCATCTGGCCTTGCGGCAGGGCCGGCCAGTTGTGCAGTGCAAACACCGCTTGGCAGGGGAACTGGGTAAACAGGCCGTCTTGCATCATCGCGCGCGCGCCTGCGCCCCCTTCCTCACCGGGCTGAAAGATCAGGTGCACCGTGCCATCGAAATCGCGCTGGCCAGCCAGCAGCTCGGCCGCACCCATCACCATCGTCGTGTGGCCATCGTGGCCGCAGGCATGCATGCGGCCCGGGTACTGGCTGATATGGCCAAACTGGTTGGTCTCCTGCACCGGCAGTGCATCCATATCGGCGCGGATACCGATGGCCGGCCCCGGGTTGGCGGCATCGCGCCCCCGGCCGTAGATGCTGGCCACGATGCCGGTGGTGCCCAGGCCGCGCAGCATGGGAATGCCCAGCGCCGTCAGATAGGCTGCGATCTTGTCGGCAGTGCGGTTTTCTTCGTATTTCAGCTCGGGATGCATGTGCAAATCGCGGCGAAATGCGGTGAGCTGGTTGATGTTGGGGGCGTTGTGTTGGTCGACGTACATGGTCTGGCTCATATCAGTGCGTGCCGCTGTCTGTTGGCAAGCCGGGGATGCGGCGTGCCAAGAGCGGCTCAGATGCAAGCCTACCATTGTCCTCCTTGCTGCCCGGGGCCTGTGCGCGACAGCTCCAGGCGGGGAGCTCCGGGCGGGAAACCCCAGGCGTGATCTCCCTATGCTGCGCCGGCGGTGGCGGGCGTGCTCGGATGGGACAGCCTGCGGTCGGCCAGCAATGCCGCCACATTGAGCAGTGCAAGCACCGCACCAGCGATGCAGGCCCCCGTCCAACCTGCTTGGTGCCAGGCCCAGGCGCCGATGGCCGAGCCGGCGGAGGCACCAATGAAGTAGCCCGTCATATAGCAGGCGTTGATGCGCGAGCGCGCCTCGGGCGCAAGCCGGTAGATGACGTTCTGGTTGCAGATATGGGTGCCTTGCAGCGCCAGCTCGATCACCAGCATGCCGATGATGAACAGGAACACCGAATGCTGGCTGTACCACAGCAGTGCCCAGTTGACGACCAGCAGCAGCACCGAGAAGGCGGTGGTTGGGCGCTCCAGGCCTTTGTCGACCAGGCGGCCCGCGGCATTGGCCATCAACGCGCCGGCCACACCCGACAGGCCAATCAGGCCGATAGAGGAGTCGCTCAGGCCATGCTCGGGGCCGCCGAGCATCAGCGCCATCGTCGAGAACAGCACGCTCACCGACGCAAAGGCCAGGCCGCCCAGCAAGGTGCGGGTGCGCAGGCGGGGCTGCGTGCGGATCAAGGTGGCCATGCTGCCCAGTACCTGGCCATAGGGCAGGCGCGCGCCGCGATGCGCCACCTTGGGCAGCACGCGGTACAGCGCCAGGGCCACCAGCACCATGGCGATACCACCCGCCTTGTAGACCAGGCTCCAACCGCCCACGGCCGACAAGAGGCCGGCCACGGTGCGCGAGAGCAAGATGCCGGTGAGCAAGCCGCTCATCACCAAGCCGACGGCCCGGCCGCTCGATTCAGGCGGGGCCAGGCTGGCAGCCATGGGTACCAGCACTTGCGCGGCCACCGAGAACAGGCCGGTGACCAGAGTGCCCAGCACCAGGGCCATGAAGGGCGAGGGCATCCACTCGGCAAAGCCGCTGACCAGCAGGCCGATGGCTGCGAGCAGCATCAGGCCTACGGTCAGTCTGCGGCGTTCCAGCATATCGCCCAGCGGCACCAGAAACAGCAGGCCGATGGCATACGACACCTGCGCACAGGTGACCAGAATACCGGCCGTACTTTCGCTCACCTGCAGCGCATGCGCGATGGAATTGAGCAGCGGTTGGTTGAAGTAATTGGCGCCTGCGCACAGGCCGCAGGCCGTTGCCATCAGCAGCAAGACGGCGGGGCTGAGCGTTGGGCTTGGTGCAGCAGCGCGGCTGGCGGGAGAAGATGTTGTTTGTTGATTTTGCACGGGGCGAGTGTGCGCGTATTTGAAAAACTAGGTGCGCCTCTGGTCTTGCAATGCTGGCGCTGTGCGCAACCCCCGTTTGTCAATCACGCGACCATTGCGGGCTGCGCAGCAGCGCCTGCCATTGCTGCAGGCTGGGGTGGGATTCCTGTTCGGGCGTACCGCGTGCTGGCTCTGCATGCGGAAACTGCAGGCCGCTTTCAATATGCAATGGCGCCTGCGTGTAAGGGTGCTGCAGCGACAGCGACCAGGCATGCAGCCACAGCCGCTGCAGGCCCAGGCGCTCGGCCCACCAGCGGTTCAGCGGGCCCTTGCCGTGGGTGGCATCGCCAATGATGGGGTGGGCGATGTGCTTGAGGTGGCGGCGGATCTGGTGGCGGCGCCCAGTGTGCGGCTGGGCCAGCATCAAAGACAGGCGCGTGCCGGGGAAGCGCGCATCGTAGGCATCTGGGTGCTGCATCGTCGCCAGGCGGTCAAAAAGGGTTTGTGCTGGCTGGGCGGGTGCTTCCTCGGGCGCGTCGTCCGGGCGCAGCGCATGGTCCACCTCGCAGTGCAGCGGTGCCCAGCCTCGCACCATGGCCAGGTAGCGCTTGCCGATCTGGTGGTTTTCAAACTGCATGCGCGTGCGGCTGGCTGCTTCGGCATGCAGGGCCAGCAGCAGCACGCCGCAAGTACCCTTGTCCAGCCGGTGCAGCGGAAAGACATGCTGGCCGATCTGGTCGCGCAAGGTCTGCACGATGAAGCGGGTCTCGCCCGCATCCAGACCCGTGCGGTGCACCAGCCATTGGGCGGGCTTGTAGATGGCGATCAGGTGCTCGTCGCGCCACAGCACCGGCAGGGGGCAATCCTGGAGATGGGCATGGGCAAAGGCGGGGTTGATGGCAAGAGACATGGGGATGGAAGGGGCCGCTGCCCATGGTGAGGGCGTGTTTGCTATCTATTTTATAGTGCCTGGTGGTTGCTGCTTGCGCCATAGCCCGAACAGCACCATACCTGCCAGCATGGCTGCGCTGAAAATGGCAGCCGATTCTATGCCCGCCGTGATGCCGACCAGCGCCGGGCCGGGGCAGTAACCGGCCAGGCCCCAGCCTATGCCAAACAGCGCTGAGCCGATGCACAGCGGCGCATCGACCACCTTGCCAGGCGACAGTGGCATGGGCTCGCCCAACAGGCTGCGCCTGCGTTGGCGGGCCAGGGCAAAACCTGGCAGGCCCACGGCGATGGCCCCGCCCATCACCAGGGCCAATGAAGGATCCCAGGCACCTGCCAGATCCAGAAAGCCGAGCACCTTGTGGGGATCGGCCATGCCGGATACCAGCAGGCCCAGGCCAAAGAGCAGACCCGCGATGGCAGCGATCACAACGGTCATGACAGCCTCCCTAAAGAACGTGGCGCGCCACAAACACGGTGGCAAAAGCGCAGGCCATAAAGGTCAAGGTGGCGACCAGGGAGCGCAGCGACAGGCGGGAGAGCCCGCAGACCCCATGCCCGCTGGTGCATCCCGATCCCAGGCGCGTGCCAAAGCCCACCAGCAGGCCCGCGAGCACCAGCAGGGGCCAACTGGCCGGGCTGCTGGCGGCAGGCAGGGGTGCGAATAGGCGGTAAAGCCAGGGCGCGGCCAGCAAGCCAGCGACAAAGGCCAGCCGCCAGGCGCCGCCCTGCGGGCGCGGCGGCAGCAATGCCCCCACGATGCCGCTGATGCCGGCAATGCGGCCGTTGAACAGCACCAGCAACACGGCGGCCAGGCCAATCATGGCGCCGCCGATAAGGGCGGTTACGGGTGTGATGGCAGACAGGTCAATGGCCATAAGGGGCTTTCTTGAGAAGTGAAGACCTGCAGCGCTCAGGCGGCCGGGCAATACTGGCTATACAGGGTCTGCAGCAAGGCCAGCAGGCGTGCGTCCGCGATCTGGTAGTAGATATTCTTGCCTTCGCGCCGGGTGCTGACGGCGTTTTCACGCCGCAGCACCGCCAGTTGCTGCGACAAGGTGGGCTGCAGAATGCCCAGCTGTGCCTCCATGTCGCTGACGCAGCATTCGCCCTGGCTGAGGTGGCAGAGCAACAGCAAGCGGTCCTCATTGGCCAGCAGTTTGAGCGCGGCAACGGCTTGCTGGGCGGCCTGGCGCATGGCTTGCGGGGAGGTTTGGACAGGCTTGCTATGGGGCATGGAGAGACGATGGTGTGTGGCCTTGCTGAACGGTGCGATTTTTATTATATTAAAAGATATATTGTTTTATGTGAAGATGTTTTTTGCCATGACCTCTGCAGCTTCCTTTGGCGTTCAGGCATTTTTCGACGAGGTGACGGGCACTGTCAGCTATGTGCTGCACGATGCAGTGAGTCGTGAGGCCGCGGTGATCGACCCGGTCTGGGACTTTGATGCCAAAAGCGGCCGTACCAGTACGGAATCGGCCCAGCGCATCGCCGACTATTTGCTTGCGCAGCAGCTGGACTTGCGCTGGGTGCTGGAGACCCATGCCCACGCCGACCACCTGTCGGCTGCGCAGTGGCTGCGCTTGCAGGTGCCTGCAGCGAAGGTCCGCATTGCGGCGCCGGTGGTGATCGGCCAGCAGATCACTACCGTGCAAAAGGTGTTTGGCGGCATTTATGGCATGGAGGACGCTATCGCGCCCCAAGGGGCAGACTTCGACCGTTTGCTCAGCGATGGTGATGTGCTGTACCTTGGGGCCACGCGCATCCGGGCGCTAGGCGTGCCCGGCCATACCCCGGCAGACCTGGCCTATGCGGTAGAGGATGCAAGCGGTGTGGCCGCCATTTTTGTGGGCGACACCTTGTTCATGCCCGATGTAGGCACGGCGCGCTGTGATTTTCCGGGGGGCGATGCGTGCAAGCTCTACCAATCCATACGCCAACTGCTGGCCTACCCGCCGCACACAGCGCTGTATGTTTGCCACGATTACCCGCCTGCGGGCCGCGCACCAGCTTGGCGCAGCACCGTGGCAGAGCAGCGTGCGCACAACATCCATGTGCACGATGGTGTCGAGGAGGCCGCGTTTGTGGCGATGCGCCAGGCACGCGATGCGACCCTGGACATGCCGCAGCTGATGCTGCCATCGGTGCAGGTCAATATCCGTGCAGGCAGACTGCCCGATGCCGATGCGCAGGGCCGGCGCTTTCTCAAGCTGCCGGTCAACGCGCTCTAGCTTTATCTGCCCTGGGATTGCTGCTGCGCATCTTCAAAGCGGTTTACCTTCCACAGACTGGGGAAGAGCCGCGTCCACAGCCCCACCACCAGAAGCGAGCACAGGCCCCCGGCCACCGCAGCGGGCACGGCACCCAGCAAGGCCGCACTGCTGCCCGCGCGGAACTCGCCCAGCTCGTTGGACGAGCCAATGAACAGCATGTTGACGGCGTTGACGCGGCCACGCATGTTGTCTGGCGTGGCAAATTGCAGCAGCGATCCGCGTACATAGACGCTCACCATGTCGGCAGCACCCGCCACGGCCAGCGCCAGGCAGGACAGCCACAGCCAGTGCGACAGCGAGAACACCAGGTTGGCCAGGCCAAACACGGCGACGGCCAGCATCATGCGCCGGCCCACCTGGGTGCCGAAGGGGCGACTGCTCAGGTACAGGCCTGCGCAGACCTCACCGATGGCCATGGCGCTGCGCAGCAGGCCCAGGCCTTCAGGGCCGGTGTGCAGCACTTCATGGGCATAGATGGGCAGCAGAGCGACCACGCCGCCCAGCAGCACGGCAAACAGATCGAGCGAGATGGTGCCCAAGACCATGGGGCGGCCAAAGATAAAGCGTATGCCCGCACCAAAGCGCTGCCATATTGAATCGCGTGGGGCACCCGGCTCGGTCGCCACTTTGGGCGCGGCATACAGCACCTTGACGCGCAGCAGCAGCGCCGTGCCAACCGCAAAGGCGAGCATGCACACGCCATAGGTCCATACCGCCCCGCCGGCGGCGTACAAAAAGCCGCCCAACATGGGTGCGCCAATGGCCGAGCAGCGCATCACCACGCTGTTGGTGGCAATGGCTTTGGGCAGCAGGGCCAGCGGCACCAATTGCGGCAACAGGCTTTGCAGCGCCGGGCCCGAGAAAGCGCGGGTCGCGCCATACAGCACCAGCACGGCATAGATGCCCGCCACACCGCCATGGCCATGGCCAGACAGCCACAGCAGCAGAGCGCTGCAGACACTGCCCAGGGCCCAGCTGGTGGCCAGCACTTTCTTGCGGGGCAGCCGGTCGATCAGCTCGCCTGCCGGCAAAAGCAGCAGCAGCATTGGAATGAACTGCGCCAGCCCGACAAAGGCCAAGGCCATGGGGTTGCGCGTGAGGTCATAGACCTGCCAGGCCACCACCACCGCCTGGATCTGGGTGGCACCCACGGCAAAGACCCGCGCGATCAGGAAAACAAGAAAGCCGCTGTGCTGGTCGCGCAGCAGCGGCGGAGGGGCTGAGTTGGTAGTTGCTGGCATGGGGGAGTGCGCAGCCTGCGAGGGAGCCGCTGAATGGTTGTGGGTAGTTGTGGCGACATTCTGCCATGGCTGCCCAACTCTTATATAAGAGTTAGGCTTATCCATGCGGCAGGCAGGCCTTGCACAAAAGCGCGGGATAGCGACGCAGGCCTTGCTGAACCAAGACCTGCGCGGTGGGTTCAGCGTGATGCGCGGACCGGTTCCGCGTCAGCGCAGAGCCCAGAAAAACCAAAACCCCCAGTCGCAGCGGGTGGGCGGCAACTGGGGGCTGTGCGCTTTTAGTACGGCCGGGGGCAGACTTCAGGCGCCTCACATTGATGGGCGCGTTGGTGCCCGCGGGCCTTTATCAAGGCGCCTTGGCAGTCTCCACGGTCAGATCCAGCACATAGGCATAGCGCGACGCATCTGCAGGCGGGTTGGCGATGGTGTAGCGCTTGACGCGCAGCACATTGCTGTAGCCAGGCGTGTGTTGGTAGCCTTCGATATTGCCGTAGAAGTGCTGCCAGTCGCCGGTTGCCGTCTTGCGGCCGTTGCCGTCATAGCGCAGCTCGCGCACCTGCAGGCATTGCACGCCCTTGGCCACACCGTGGTTGCAAGGCTTGGTCTGTGGGCCCACTTCGTAGAACATGGTCTCACCTGCGCTGCCGTACTTGGTGGCGTTGGTGGGCACCGACTTCAGCAGCCAGCGGCTGCCGTCATTGAACTGCAGGGTCAGGCGCGGCGCGTTGTTGTCTTGCGTGATGCGCAGGCTTTCGGCGCGCGTGATCTGTGCGCTCACCGCCTGCTCCAGCTGCATCAGTGGGGGCTCACATGCCATCATCGTGCCAATGGGGTTGGTGATGCTGATCTTGTCGCCATCGAGTTGGTAGCCCGCACCCATGACATTGCAGAGGTTGCCGATGCTCACGCGGTGCGCGGTTTTGGCATCGCCGCTGAAGCCCAGGCGCAGCACCTTTTTGGGGGCCAGGGCAGTGAAGGCAGGCAGTGCGCGACCCGACTGGTCTTCGGCGCGCTCCAGATCCCAGTGGTAGGCCTGCAGGGTTTGGTCGGTAGCGGAGGCATTCATGGCGGGTGCGACGCTGCCCGTGGCGGGCGCCGTGGTGGTGGATGATGGGGTGCTGCTGCAGGCGGCCAGGGCCAGGGCCATGGCAGCAGCTGCGCTAAGGCTCATCAGTTTCCAACGTTGCATATTCAGTTTTTCCTTATTCGAGGCAGCGCACAGGCGCGCGCTGCGGTGGGTGAAAGCAAACCTAGAACGTGTTTACGATCTCAGCTTGCCATCCTAGGGGCTGCCGGCCGGCGCTGGTGTAGGCCAAGCTTGGCGCTTGGCAGCCCGCTTCATGGCCGTTGTCGCAGCAGCGTCTGCCTAAAACTTAGGCGCATCAGAATTATTGAAGCAAGTCAAAGGCTTGCCATCTTGTCCAGAGCCTTGTCCACATGCTGACCCACAGATATCTGGGATAACCACAGGCGGCGTTCAGTTAGCCATCAGGCGGTCAGGAACAGAGCGGGGTCCACCATGCTGCGGTTGAGCATTACGCCCCAGTGCAGGTGGGGGCCGGTCACGCGGCCGGTGGCGCCCACCTTGCCAATGACCTCGCCAGCGCGCACGGTCTGGCCCTCGCTCACCTGGGTGGCACTCAGGTGGCAGTACATGGTGAGAAATCCGCCGCCATGGTCCATCCAGATGGTATGGCCGTTGAAGAAGTAATCACCCACATCGATGATTTTGCCGCCCAACGGCGCCTCGACCGGCGTGCCGGTGGCCGCTGCGATATCCATGCCGCTGTGCGGATTGCGCGACTGGCCGTTGAACACCCGGCGCAGCCCGAAGGAGCTCGAACGCCTGCCGGGCACGGGCACCGGCAGCTGCATTTGTGTGGGCAGGGGGGTGCTGAAAGTCGCCATCACCTGTTGCTGGTGGTCGCGCTCGCGCTCGTAGCGGGCATTGTCGGCGGCAGACAGATCCACCGTCTTGGGGGCCACCTTGAGGCGCTGCTCGCTGTATTTTTTGTCACGCACGGTGTAGGGGATGCTGCGCAGGCCTGCCGCCGTCTGAATGTTGATCTCGGCCGGGCCGGGGGTGGCCGACAGCGGTATGCCGACCAGGGCCGTCCATTCGATGGCGTCGCCCAACACCAGCAGCGGAATGTCAACCGCGAAGGCCTGGGGCCGTTCGGCAGCGGGGCCCAGCGACAGGCGCGCGACGCCGCCGGGAACGCGGGAGTCCGCAGGCCAGCCATCGGTTGCTGCAGCGCCCGCGCTGTGCAGCCAGGGCAGCAGCACCAGGCCACTGCCTGCCTGGAGCAGACGGCGGCGCTGCAGCATGGGGGATTCGGAATGGCTGGCTGGGTTAGATGTGGGCATGGCTAGGATGGCATGGAGTAAAGCTGCTTTTAAAAGCATAGCGCGTTGTGCTTTTCCATCCTGGGCAAATGCCGCGCATAATATGCAAAATTTGGTAAACCAGACAGGCGCTGTTTGCGCTGAGGGACGCGGCTGGTAGCATGCCTCTTCGCCCCCTTGCATGGGGGCGTGCTATACAGGCGTTGGCTGACATGCTGCGCTCGTTGCATCCCTTACAGTGGAGCGGCTGGGCCTGCATCCCTGTCGTCCAGGTCATCTTGTTGTTTCGGGAGTTCGTTTCGTTCATGTTGGGCAAGCATTCAGACCTACTTTTACTTGCTGCATCCACCAGCCGCAATCCACGCCGCCCTGTTGCGGCCTGGGCCTTAATCGCCGCCCTGGCGGCAGCAGTATCTGGCTGCGGCAGCCTGGACCGCGATACCGACAACCACCGCTACAACGTGGTGGCCCATGAAACCTTTGGCTCGTCATCGACCTACTCGCGCCTATTTGATGCACCTCCTGAGCGCGCTTGCGAGGCGGCACGCCGCGCGCTGCTGAGCCAGGGCTATCTGATCAATGTCTCCAAGGCCAAAGAAGTGGAAGGGCAAAAAAGCTTCCAGCCGGCCACCGACAACCACCAGATCATCACCATCCGCGTGGTCTGCGCGGCCGACAGCAAAGACGGCAAGGTGACTCTCGGCTTTGTGTCTGCGCTCAAGGACACCTACAACCTCAAGAAAAGCAGCAACTCGGCCAGCGTCGGCGTTGGCGCTCTAGGTTCGCTGTCTCTGCCTTTTTCTGCCGGCAACGATTCCATGGTCAAGGTCGGCAGTGAAACAGTCAGCTCGGCCACCTTCTACGACAGTTTCTTTGACCTGATCAAATCCTACCTGCGCCAGGACGATGAGCTGCGCCAGCAAAGCCTGACGGGCGACGAAGAGTTCGTGGAGTAAGCGACTACCGGCATGCCAGTTTGGTCAGCGTGGGCCGCACAAAAAAGCCCGCCATCGTTGAGATGGCGGGCTTGGTTTTTTTGCGGTGCTAGCGCCGAGGTTTAGGGCATCGCGGACAGCAGGCCCATCATGCCGTTCTGGTCCAGCGGCTTGCCATTCGCCTGCAGTTGGCCTTGTGCCCACTCCAGCTTCGACGTCATGCGGTCACCGCTCTCCACCAGCAGACCGGCTTGCACCAAGCCGCTCAGGCGGGTGGCCACATCTTCTTGCACGACGCTGGCCAGTTGCTTTTCATCGACCTCGGCGTCCTCGTTTTCCTGCAAGTAGGTCTCGCGCACTTTGCTGGCGTACAGAGACTGCAGCACAGGCTTGGGCATGTCAAGGCGTAGCTGCGCCTTGAAGTCCATCATCGGGTTGAGTGGCTTGCTGGCATCACCCTGGTAGGCCAGGGAGGCTGCCACCTCGGCCGTGCCTTCAGCCGTGCGCCAGCTGATGCGCTTGACCTCCAGCTCAGGCTTGCGTGCCAGCAGCTGCTGCATGCCTTGCATCAACAGTGTTTGCATGGCCTGCGGGTCGCCCTGGATCTGCTGGGATTCCTTGGTGAAGCGGTTCAGCCAGCCGGCGTCCAGGTTGTGCAGGCCCAGATCAACGGCGATATCGTCGATCTTGTGATCCTTTTGCACAAAGGATTTGACCGAGGTATTGATGGTGGTGTTGACCACTTCACCTGCGAGCTGGGTGTCGGCCACCATCTTCAGATCGGCCATTTCAGCTGGGGTATCGCCGTTCTTGGGCGTGACCTTAAGGCTGGCAAGCCCCCACTGGAGGCTGCCCACCATGAACTCCTGGCCAGTCGGCTGGTGCATGTCAAAGCGCATGGTGTTGCCGCTCATCAGCATCTCGGAGGCCTGGCCGTCGTCATCTTCACCGGGCTTGGCTTGCAGCAGCAGGCTAGGCATGGAGGCATCGCCCTTGATGCGGCTGAAATCGGAAGACATCTCGAAATCCGACTTGAAGCCACCGAAGGCAAGCTTGTCACCGCCGAACTCGCCGTTGAAGGCGGGCGATGTCACCTCGTTTTGGGTGTTCTTGGACCAGCCCAGCTTGCTCTTCCAGACCAGGGGCGCCTTGTCCTTGAAGGCCACCACCCACTCGGGGGGCGCATCGGGGTTGATGGCAAAGGTGGAAACGATTTCTGCCAGGTGTGCAAGGGGCAGCGGGCCGTGGCTGATGTCATGCTGGGCGGTGAACTGCAGCTTCTCTTCACCGGTATCCACCGTCCACAGAGTTTGGGCGGTCGACGAGAAAATGCCCTTTTGGTAATCCTGCACTTGCACCAGCAGAGGGGGCTTGCTCCACTCTTTGGCGGCGGTCGCAAAACCTTGCTCGATGTTGTTGCCGACGAGGTAGCCCGTGGTGGCGCCACCGGCGACCAACACGGCCACTGCTGCGGCAATGCCGATGCCTAGTTTTTTCATGTATTTCCCCTCTGGTGTATGAAACTGGATAGCTGCAGCTGGACTATTGTTTTGGTGCTGCACTCTGCGTGGAGCGTGCATTGTAGAGGGCGCTTTAGGCGGTGGGCAACGCTGCGGGCCCGTTCCTGTGTGTGCAGGTGTTGCTGCCAGTGGCAAGACGAAGCCATGTTTTGCAGCACCCTGGGCCTTTATTTCTCCGTCTTCACTGCCTGGGTCGCTGTAATAAAGCGCTGTAGACTGGTTTGCAGGTCCTGGTTATTTCCCTCTTTCTCGGAGAATTTAATATTTTCAATTCTCCAGCCATTATTCGATATGCTGCGCAGGTGTACAGAATCTGTCCAGTGGATGCTGGGTGAAACACGCGTATTTTCCAGGGTTACCAGCACATCAGCCTGCAAGTTGCTGGCGCTCGTATCCGGGGATATATCGATGGATGTGATCTTGTAGCTTGTGAATCCTTCATACAGGCTGGTGAATATAGATCCTTCCAGCAATGCGGGTTTGTCCGTGGGGTGGTCACTTTTTGCGATCTTTTCAATGTCGGCTATGGATGCATCTACCGCTTGTTGGAGGGTTTTTTCCAGCGCAGGGGAAAACAAATCTTTGGCGATCGCCTGGCTGTAGAGAAGATCGCTGGACTTTCCGTAGGTCGCGTAGAGGTCGGCTAGTTTTTGCTTGATCTCGGTCTCTGAAGAAGAGAGGTCTGTCGGTTTTTCACTTTTCATGCAGCCTGTGAATACCAGGGAGAGGCTTAGTATAATAAATAATTGTTTTATCGATTTCATAAGGTGTTGAATCAAAGTTATTGAGACTATAGGTGGCTATGCCGTGAAGGTTAATGCGTAGGGCGGTGTGGCAGAGAATTTGATATTGGTTTTTTATATGAATAAATACTTTTGTTGTAGGTATTGATTTCTGGGAATATCTTACCTAAAAAGCCTGTCATGAATCGAATGCGGTCAAAGCTTTGGAATTTTGTTCCGTCAAGCAGAGGTTCAGCGATGTCTTGCACCAACAAAAACGAGCCGCAAGCGGCTCGTAGGAAGTCAGGAGGAGAGGAACTACTGGCCCATCACCACGCCTTCACGGCGCGGGTCGGCCCCTCCAAACCACCAGGATTTACCATGCGCCTCGCCGCGCGAGATGGCCTGCAGGCCGCTGGTGAGGTTTTGCTCCTTGACCTCGGCGCCTCGCGCCTGCAGGGCCTGCACGGTAGCGGCGGGGAAGCGCTTTTCCTCCAGCACGGTGGGGCCGTTGAGGCTGCCGAAGTTGGGCAGGTTGATGGCCTGCTGCGGCATCAGGCCCCAGTTGAGCATGCCGTACAAGGTCTTGGTGGTGTAGTGGATGATCCAGGCACCGCCCGGGCTGCCTGCGCTGATCACCAGGCGGTCGCTGGCCTTGTCGAATACCAGGGTGGGTGCCATCGACGAACGCGGGCGCTTGCCCGGCTCAACCCGGTTGGCGATGGGCTGGCCTTGCGCATCACGCGGTGCCAGGCTGAAATCGGTCAGCTCGTTGTTCAGCAAAAAGCCGCCTGCCAGGCCCCGGCCGGTGTTGACCATCTGGCGCGAGCCGAACTGGTCTTCGATCGTTGTGGTCATCGCAATCGCATTGCCGTAGCGGTCGACGATGCTGATATGGCTGGTGCCGTACTCTTGCTGGTAGGGCTGGCTGGCATAGGCCATTTGCACCGCGCCTGGCCGGCCAGGCTGAGCCTGTTGCATGCTGCGCGCGCCAATCAGGCGGGCCCGCTGGGCCAGATAATCCGGGCGCAGCAGGCTCGACCAGTCGCCGGCCGGTGCGCCGACAAAGGCGGGGTCGGCCACATACTGGTTGCGGTCGGCAAAGGCCAGGCGCGAGGCCTCGGCATACAGGTGCAGCCAGTCGGCATTGGGCAGGCCGTCCGCGCCTAGGCCCATCTGGCCGGCGGGGGTGTTGCCCAAGATGCCCAGGATTTGCGCCACCGCGATGCCGCCGGAGCTGGGAGGCGGAAAGCCGCAGAGGCGGTAGCTGCGGGTAGATGCGGGTTGGCTGGTGGGCGCGCCTGCTGCGCTGGGCGAGTAATCGCTGCACAGGGCTTCACGCTTGACGGGTTGGTAGGCGGCCAGGTCAGCCATGCTGAGCTTGCCAGGGTTGCTGGCATGGCCCTGCACCTTGCGCACCATCGCCTCGGCCACAGGCCCTTCGAGCAGCGCCTTGGAGCCGTGCTGGGCGATGTCCTTCAACACGGCGGCGTACTCGGGGTTCTTCAGCAGATGGCCTACCGGCCAGGGCTTTCCGCTGGCATCCAGAAAATAGCCGCTGGCCACCGGGTCCTGGCCCAGAAATTTCTCCTGCGTGGTGAGCGCATTCAGGCGCGCGCTGACCTTGAAGCCATCTGTCGCCAGGCGGATGGCCGGCTCAAACAGGCTGGCCCAGGGCAGCTGGCCGTGCTCTTTGTGGGCCATCTCCAGCATGCGGATGGCGCCGGGCACACCTACGGAACGCCCACCCACGACGGCCTCATGGAAGGCCATCGGCTTGCCGTCACGCATAAACAGATTCTCATCGGCCGCCATCGGCGCGACCTCGCGGCCGTCATAGGCCTCGACCTTGCTGCCTTGCGCATGCAGCAAAAAGGCACCGCCACCGATGCCGCTCGATTGCGGCTCGACCAGGCCGAGCACCAGTTGCACGGCAATGGCCGCATCAATGGCCGAGCCGCCCGCCTGCAGCACCTGGTAGCCGGCATCGGTAGCCAAGGGGTTGGCGGCTGCGACGGCGAACTGCTCCGTGGCCCAGCCTGGCTTGTCGGTCCAGCCGGAGCTGCCTTCGGGCTGATCGGCCGCTGCCGGGGGCTGGTATTGGAGGCTGGGCTGGCTGCTGCAGGCGGCCAGCAGGGCCGCCGTGGCAACGGCTGCCAAAGACAGTGACCTGCGAGTGGCCGTGGTGCTGGAGGATGGCAGATGCGGGCGGCGGGTGCATGACTCCGGGGACAGTCGTGGCATGGCAATCTCCTTGTTGTGGCGGCAATGTTTGGCATGCTAACCGCTTTGCCGCCACAGGCGTAGCGGACGGCGCCGGTATTCGATTGCAGAATGTAGGCCGACCGGGCTGCCTCGGCGGCGCAGAGATCAGGCCCACTGGGGGCCGGCGACCTGGTCCTCCACCACAAAGCGGGCCATGGTGTGCGCGCTGCTGCTCGCATACTGCGGCTGGTTGATGACGCGCAGCTGTGTGGTCCAAAGCTTGGGGTTGATATCGCAAAGCCCGTAGCCGCGTTCATCGCAGCGGGCCAGCAAGACGTGGGGGTTGCGGGCGACGATGGCATCGACCCGGGCCTGGGTGGTGCCCGAGTGCGAGCTGATCGAGGTGCCGCAAAATTCGCTGGCCAACACCTGTTCGGGCTTGGCGGCCTCCGGGTCCTGGATGCGGCAGACATAGTTCTGGTGGATATCGCCGCCCAGTAGCACGGTGTTGCGCAACTGCGCTTGGCCAATGGCGCGCAGCAGGCGCTGGCGTGCGGCGGGGTAGCCGTCCCAAGTGTCGGCACTGGTGCGGCCACTTGGAAAGGCGCGCTCTGCAAACAGGGTTTGCTGGCAGATGACGCTCCAGCGCCGGCTCTCGGGCTTGGCCGCGCTGTTGCTCGCCAGCTGGGCTGCCAGCCAGCGCTCTTGGCTCCAGCCCAGAAAACTGCGGCTGTTGCTTGCCAGATCGGCGCAGTCTGCGGCCTTGACGGAGGCTGGGCTTTTGCCCATGGGTGCACGGCAGGCCTGGAGGTCGCGGTACTGGCGCGCATCCAGCACCCAGAGATCGGCCAATGCGCCCCAGCTTTGCTGGCGGTACAGCGGGCTACCGGCCGCTGGCATGGGCAGGCCGGCTTGCTTGTAGGCGACCGAGGCGCGCAGTGGCATGTTCTCGTAAAACGCTTGGTAAGCCGCCATGCGCTTGGCGACAAAGGCCTCGACCTTGCCTACGCCATAGTCGCTCACATAGTTGTCTTCCACCTCATGGTCGTCCCAGGTGACGAGCCAGGGGCAGTGCGCATGCATGGCCTGCAGGTCCGGATCGCTTTTGTGCAGCGCATAGCGGTCGCGGTAGTCCTGCAGGCTGACGGGATGGGCGAGCGGCTGCAGGCGAGCGAGTTGGCTGTGCTTCTGCTTGGCAGGGGATGAGGGCGAGGCGTATTCGTAGATGTAGTCGCCCAGGAAGACGACCAGATCGGGATCGTCCTCGCGCGCATGGCGCCAGGCGGCATAGTAGCCATGCTCCCAGCGCTGGCAGGAGGCATAGACCAGGCGCAGCTGTGCCACCGCAGCACCTGTGGCGGGGGCGGTGCGGGTGCGGCCGGTGGCACTGGTCTGGCCCTGGCAGTGAAAGCGGTAGTAGTACCAGCGCTCAGCCTCCAAGCCTTGGGCCAGCACATGCACGCTGTGGCCGCCTTCGGGCGTGGCAAGGGCCTCGCCCTGGCGCACGATCTGGTGGAACTGGGCGTCATGGGCCAGTTCCCAGTGCACCGCCTGTGGGCGCAGCAGCGGCGCCTGGCTGCTGGGCAGCAAGCGCGTCCACAGCACGACGCTGCTGGCATCGGGCTCGCCACTGGCAACCCCTACGCCAAACAGCTGCTCGGATACGGGCCAGGGGGCCATCTGCAGACTCTGGGCATGGGCATCGCTGCCCATGTGTGCGGCCAGCCCCAGCGCGCCCAGGCTTTGAAGCCATTGGCGCCGGCTGGGGTGGGAGATGCTCAGGTCTGGCGGTAGTGGGTGCTGCATAGTGCCTAGAGGTGAATAGCGCAGCATAGCGCGGCGGATCGCTGATCGCTTGTCGCACAGGTATGCCGGGCGGAGTCGGGTGGCGCAGGCGGGTAGGGGACCGCATGGCCATAAAAAAACGCTCCACAGGGGGAGCGTTCGTTGGTCAGCCAGAAGCAGGGGGCGGTGCACCCGTAGGCCTGTGCCGCAGCCAGCGCTTTATTCGTCGTTGTTCTTGGGGCTTGCTGCCGAGGTCAGGATATTGCTGGGGTCGTCCACCGATTCGCGCAAGGCCTTGCCGGGCTTGAAGTGGGTGACGCGCTTAGCGGGCACCTGCACGGCTTCGCCACTGCGGGGGTTGCGGCCCAGGCGGGGCTGGCGATGGGTAATGGTGAAGCTGCCAAAGCCACGGATTTCAATGCGTTGTCCGCGTACCAGAGAGTCTTCGATGGCCTCCAGAATCGTTTTGACGGCCTGCTCCGCATCCCGCTGCGTCAGCTGGTGGAATCGAGCGGCAAGCTCTTCAATCAGATCGGATCGGGTCATACGAATGGGGAATCTTCGTGAATCAAATAATCAAAGCATTGGTGGGCGCACTGGGCGCCCACCTTGTTTGCAAGCTACCGACTATACCAAGGCAGGCAAGGCATGGGCCGGTAGCGGGGCCGTCAATTACTTGTCGGCGTCCAGCTTAGCGCGCAGCAGTGCGCCCAGGCTGGTGGTACCTGCATTTTCCTTGGACGATTGCTGCGACAGCGAAGACATGGCTTCTTGCTGTTCAGCATGGTCCTTTTGCTTGATGGACAGGGAGATGCTGCGGCTCTTGCGATCCACATTGGTCACCACGGCGGTAACTTCATCACCTTCCTTCAGCACGGAACGGGCGTCTTCCACGCGGTCCACCGAGATTTCGGAAGCACGCAGGTAGCCGACGATGTCGTCGCCCAGGTCGATTTCAGCGCCCTTGGCGTCCACGGTCTTGACCTTGCCGGTCACGATCTGGCCCTTGTCGTTCACGGTAGCGAACGTGGTGAATGCATCGCTGTCGAGCTGCTTGATGCCCAACGAGATACGCTCACGGTCCACGTCCACGGCCAGCACGATGGCTTCCACTTCCTGGCCCTTTTTGTAGTTACGAACGGCGGCTTCGCCGGTTTCGTTCCACGACAGGTCAGACAGGTGAACCAGACCGTCGATGCCGGAGGCCAGGCCCACGAACACGCCGAAGTCGGTGATCGACTTGATCGGGCCCTTGACGCGGTCACCGCGCTTGGTGTTCTGCGCGAATTCTTGCCATGGGTTGGCCTTGCACTGCTTCATGCCCAGGGAGATGCGACGCTTGTCTTCGTCGATTTCCAGAACCATGACTTCCACTTCGTCGCCCAGGGACACGAGCTTGGAAGGAGCAATGTTCTTGTTGGTCCAGTCCATTTCGGAAACGTGCACCAGGCCTTCGATGCCGGGTTCCAGTTCCACGAATGCGCCGTAGTCAGCAATGTTGGTGACCTTGCCGAACAGACGGGTAGCGGAAGGATAGCGGCGAGCAACGCCCATCCATGGGTCGTCGCCCATTTGCTTCAGACCCAGAGACACGCGGTTCTTTTCGGTGTCGAACTTCAGGATCTTGGCAGTGATTTCTTGACCAGCAGTCACCACTTCGGAAGGGTGACGCACACGGCGCCATGCCATGTCGGTGATGTGCAGCAGGCCGTCGATACCGCCCAGGTCCACGAACGCACCGTATTCGGTGATGTTCTTGACCACGCCTTGAACAATGGCGCCTTCCTTCAGGGTTTCCATCAGCTTGGCGCGTTCTTCGCCCATGGAGGCTTCCACCACAGCGCGGCGCGACAGCACCACGTTGTTGCGCTTGCGATCCAGCTTGATGACCTTGAATTCCAGGGTCTTGTTTTCGTAAGGAGTCAGGTCCTTGATAGGACGTGTGTCGATCAGCGAACCGGGCAGGAATGCGCGGATGCCGTTGACCAGAACGGTCAGGCCGCCCTTGACCTTGCCGGAAGTGGTGCCGGTCACGAATTCGCCGGACTCCAGAGCCTTTTCCAGCGACAGCCAGGAAGCCAGACGCTTGGCGGTGTCGCGCGACAGGATGGTGTCGCCGTAGCCGTTTTCGATGGAACCGATAGCCACGGACACGAAGTCGCCCACTTGGACTTCGATTTCGCCCTGGTCGTTCTTGAATTCGTCGATTGGCACATAGGCTTCGGACTTCAGGCCGGCGTTCACCACCACGAAGTTGTGCTCAACGCGCACGACTTCAGCAGTGATCACTTCGCCAGGACGCATTTCGGTGCGTGTCAACGACTCTTCAAAAAGGGCGGCAAAAGATTCAGACATGTATTTCCTTAGACACGGGCAGGTTTCCGGCAGCACTGTTGCTGACGTTTTTATGGCTGGCCGTGCAGGTTGTGTGGTTATGACACCACGGGGTTCAAAGTTAAACAACCCGGCAACCCATGGCGGTTAGATCCACCAGTAGAAGGTTGCAGGGGCGGGTAACGCCGCTGTGAAGGCAGGCTTAAGGTGCGCGGGGCGCCTCAGGCCTGGTCTTTGCCAAACGGCTGTCGTTTTTCCCACCAGGACAGCACCTGAGCGACCGCGTTGTCCACGCTCATCTCGGAGTTGTCCAGCAAGAATGCATCCTGCGCTGCGTGCAAGGGGGCGGTGGCGCGGTTCATGTCCCGCGCGTCACGCGCCTCCAAGTCAGCACGAAGGTCGGCTATTGTAGCCGGTATTCCTTTTTCAATCAACTGTTTATGGCGGCGTTCGGCGCGCTTGGCTGCGCTGGCGGTCAAATAGACCTTCAAGGGGGCGAGCGGGAAAATCACCGTGCCCATGTCGCGGCCGTCAGCGACCAGGCCGGGCAGCTGGCGAAAATCATGCTGGGCCTGCACCAGCGCCTGGCGCACGGCGGGCAGCGCAGAGACCAGGGAGGCGTTCATGCCAGCCTCTTCGCTGCGGATGGCCAGGCTGATGTCCTCCCCGTCAAGCCGCACTTGTTGGTTGGCGCCGAACTGGATGTCGAGCTGCGCAATCAGCGCGGCAATCTGGCTGGCATGCTCGGCATCGATGGGGATGCCAGCGCGGGTGGCAGCCAGCCCGGTGATGCGGTAGAGCGCGCCTGAATCAAGCAGGTGGTAGCCCAGTTTCTCGGCCACAGCGGCAGCCACGGTCCCTTTGCCTGAGGCGGTGGGGCCATCGATACAGATTACCGGCACCGAGCCGGGCACGGCACGCACGGCCGAGAACATGGCCTCGAAGTAGCCGGGGAAGGTCTTGGCCACGCACTTGGGGTCTTCAATGCGTACGGGCAGGCCAGCGGGGTTGAAGGCGGCCAGCGAGAAGCACATGGCCACGCGGTGGTCGTCATAGGTGTGGATGCTGGCGGGCTTCCAGGCCTCGCGGTTGGCGGGGGGGGTGATGGTCAGGTAGTCTGCGCCTTCCACCACGACGGCGCCCAGCTTGCGCAGCTCGATGGCCATCGCGGTCAGGCGGTCGGTTTCTTTGACACGCCAGCTGGCGATATTGCGCAAGGTGGTGGTGCCATTGGCATACAGCGCCATGGCGGCCAGGGTCATTGCTGCATCGGGGATGTGGTTGCAGTCCATGTCGATGGCCTGCAGCGGCCAGGCGCCACGGCGGATCTCCAGCCAGTTGGGGCCGCTGGTGATGGCGGCGCCCATGGCGCGTGCGGCATCGACAAAGCGGATATCGCCCTGGATGGATTGCGCACCTACGCCCAGAACCTTGACGACCCGGTCCACACTGGAGGTGCCGCCTTGCGCATTGGGCTTGCTGCCCTTGCTGGCCGCAATGGCGCCCAGCGCGATGAAGTAACTGGCCGAGGAGGCATCGGCCTCGACATGGATCTCGTGCGGGGACTGGTAGCGGCTGCCAGCGAGCACGGTAAAGCGCTGCCACTGCTCGTTCTTGATGTGGATGCCAAAGCGCTTGAGCAGCTCCAGGGTGATGTGGATGTAGGGCTTGGAGATCAGCTCGCCGGCCACTTCGATGACGATGTCCTGCTGGGTGGCGACCAGCGGCAGGGCCATCAGCAGCGCGGTGAGGAACTGGCTGGAGACATCGCCGCGCACGGTGATGGGCGTGTTCAGGTGCAGCTGCGCGGCGGTCACCGGCTGGATGCGCAGTGGCGGGAAACCGTCGTTACCCAGGTAGTCGATCTTGCATCCCAGCTGGCGCAGCGCATCGACCAGATCGCCAATGGGGCGCTCGTGCATGCGCGGCACACCGCTCATCTCGAAATGGCCGCCCAGCAAGGCCAGTGCTGCGGTGAGCGGACGCATGGCGGTGCCGGCATTGCCCAGGAACAGCGCGGTGCTGCGGGCCGCCAGCGCCGGCGTCAGCTGGCCGGCGATGCCAGTGATGTGGTAGCTGTTGAGGTGGGCCGGATCGGTGCTGCGCACCACCGCGCAGCCCAGCTGCTCCAGGGCCCGGAGCATGACCTGGGTGTCATCGGAGTCCAGCAGGTCATGGATGGTGGTGGTGCCTGCGCTCAGCGCGGCCAAAAGCAGCACACGGTTGGAGATGCTCTTGGAGCCGGGTAGCTGCACTTCACCATGGGCGCTTTGCAAGGCGGGGATATCGAGAAATGCGGTGGAGAACATGGCGGTCTCTGCTGTGGGGTGGTGGCGCCAGGCCTGCTGCGCAGGCGGCGCGCGGTGGTCACAAAAAGAAGCTGGCGCTGCCCGGGTTATCAGACAGCGCCACTGGCTATTATCGGCGCGCCAGCGGGGGGCAGCCATTTAAGCGGCCGAGGTTTTGTGCTTGGCCAGCGATTCGGCCGTATAGAGCTTGCCCTGCTTCCACTGCGCACGTGTGCCGCTGGCTTCGCGCAGCAGCTGCTCCAGCTTGGCCTGGTCGTCGGTCAGCAGGGCGGCCTCGTAGCTGCCCAGCATGTGCTGCAGCGACTGGATTTGCTTGAGGATTTCGCTGCGATTGGCCAGGAAGATATCGCGCCACATTTGCGGCTCGGCCGCTGCAATGCGGGTGAAATCACGAAAGCCCGGGCCCGCCAGGGACAGCATGCGGTGCGCCCCGTCCTGCGACAGCAGCGAGTTGATATAGGCCATGGCCACCAGGTGGGGCGCGTGGCTGCTGGCGGCCAGTGCCGCATCATGCTGCTCGGGCGCCATGCTGGTCACATGCGTGCCAATGGCCTTCCAGATGGCTTCGGCCTGGCGCAGCTGGGCCACCTTGGTCAGCTCGGTGGGGGTGAGCACCACCTGGGCATCGCGGTAGAGGTTCACATCGGCATGCTCCACACCGAAGACTTCCTTGCCGGTGATGGGGTGGGCGGGCACAAAGCAGCCAAAGCGATCACGCAGCGCGCGGCGCGCGGCGGCCACCACATCCATCTTGGTCGAGCCCACATCCATCACCAGGGTATCGGGATGGATCAGGTGCTTGATGTTGGTCAGGGTGGACTCGGTGGATGCCACCGGGATGGCCAGCAGCACCAGATCGGCACCCGAGACGGCCTGCAAGGCCGAGCTGGCTTCCTCGTCGATGACGCCCATCTGGCGCGCACGGCTGGTGGTGGATGGCGACTTGCTGTAGCCGACAATGCGTTTGACCAGCCCGGCCCTTTTGGCTGCAAGGGCAAATGAGCCGCCCATCAGCCCGCAGCCGATCAGCGCCATATGTTCAAACTTTTTCACCGATTCAACCCCCGACTGGATAGGCGCCGAGCACCTTGTAGAACGCACACAGCGCGCGCAGCTCTTCGAGGGCCTTGGCCACGTGGGGCTGCGACGGGTGGCCGTCCAGATCAATATAGAAATAGTATTCCCACTGGCCGGTGCGGGCCGGGCGGGATTCGAAACGCGTCATCGACACGCCGTGCTTGCTCAGCGGCATCAGCAGCTCATGCACGGCGCCGGGGCGGTTAGGCACCGAGACAACCAGGCTGGTGCAGTCCTTGCCCGTAGGCTCGGGCGTGGCCAGCGTGTGTGGCAGGCAGATGATGGCAAAGCGCGTGCGGTTGTAGGCGTCGTCCTGGATGGCGTGGCTGATGATGTGCAGGCCATATTGCTGGGCGGCACGCTCGCCGGCGATGCCGGCAATGTTGGGGTGCAGGGCTGCCAGGCGCGCGCCCTCGGCATTGCTCTCGACCGGCCGGCGCTCGGCATGGGGCAGGTGCTTGGACAGCCAGCCTTGGCACTGGGCCAGCGCCTGGGGGTGCGCGGCCACAACCTCGATGCCTTCGAGCGAGTTGGTGGTGCGCATCAGGTTGTGGCGGATCAGCAGGCTCACCTCGCCCACCACATGGCAGGGCGTGTGCAGGAACATGTCCAGCGAACGGGTGACCACGCCTTCGTTCGAATTCTCCACACCGACCACGCCAAACTGGGCGCTGCCCGCTGCGGTGGAGTGGAACACCTCTTCAAAGCTGTTGCAGTACTTGATGTCGGCAGCGCCGCCGAAATACTGGATGGCGGCTTCTTCGCAGAAGGTGCCAGCCGGACCCAGGATGGCCACGCGCTGAGGCGACTCCAGTGCCAGGCAGGCGGACATGATCTCGCGCCAGATGGCCGAGACATGGGCTGCTTTCAAGGGGCCGGGGTTGGCGTTCTCGATCTTCTGGATGACCTGGGCGACCCGGTCTGGGCGGAAGAAGGGAGTGCCTTCGCGTTTTTTCAACTCGCCCACACGTTCAGCCACCAGGGCGCGCTGGTTCAGCAAAGTCAGCAGTTGCGTGTCGAGATTGTCGATCTGGACACGCAGCACGGCGAGTTCGGGGGACGCTTGGGGAGGTGTGCTCATGGTGGTCTAGGTGCGGGCCGCCTCTCGGGTGAAGGCGGCCAGGGAGTAAGAATAACGTAAGTGTGTTTCCGGGGTCTCACCCGGGTGCCGGTGATCAGCCCTGTTTTTCAAAACTTTGCATGTAATCCACCAGTGCCTGCACGCCCGCCATCGGCATGGCGTTGTAAATGCTGGCGCGCATGCCGCCGACCGACTTGTGGCCCTTGAGCTGCAGCAGACCGCGTGCTTTGGCGCCATCCAGGAAGGCCTGATTGCGCGTTTCGTCCTTCAGGAAAAACGGCACATTCATGCGCGAGCGGCAGTCGCGCGCCACGCGGTTTTCATAGAGCTGCGAGCCATCAATCGCCTGGTAGAGCAGCTCGGCCTTGGCGGTGTTGCGCGCCTCCAGCGCGGCAACGCCACTGGCGCCGCCTTCTTGCTGGCGCAGGATCCATTCAAAGGTTAGGCCGGCGATGTAAATGCCCCAGGTGGGCGGCGTGTTGTACATCGATTGGTTGTCTGCGACCAGGCGGTAGTTGAAGGCGCTGGGGCACATGGCCATGGCATGGCCGAGCAAATCATCGCGCACAACCACCAAGGTCAGGCCCGCAGGGCCCAGGTTTTTCTGTGCGCCGCCAAAGGCCAGGCCAACACGGCTCCAGTCCACCGAGCGCGATGCCACATGCGACGAGAAATCGATCACCAACGGTGCCTGGCTGCCCAGGCTGGCCAGATCCGGCAGCTGCTGGAACTCCACGCCATTGATGGTTTCGTTGCTGCAGATGTGCACATAGCGGGCATCGCTGCGCAGCTTCCAGCTGGCAGCGTCGGGGATATGGGTAAAGCCCTGGGCTTCGTCGGTCGCGGCCACGGCGGCATCGCAGAACTTGGCCGCTTCCTTGGTGGACTTCTGGCTCCAGCTGCCGGTCACAACAAAATCCACCGCGCCGCCTTGCGACAGGTTCAGCGGCACGATGGCGTTCTCGGCCAGACCACCACCTTGCATGAACAAGATGTGGAAGTTCTGCGGCACGGCCAGCAACTGGCGGAAGTCGGCCTCGGCCTTCTCGCAGATCGAGATGAACTCCTTGCCTCGGTGGCTCATCTCCATCACGCTCATGCCGCTGCCGCGCCAGTCCAGCATCTCGCTGGCCGCTTGCTGCAGCACGTCTTCGGGGATGGCGGCCGGGCCGGCCGAGAAGTTATAGGGGCGTTGCATGGAAGGCCTTGTTGGCTCGCGCGGCGAGCAGTGATAGCTATAAAAATGAGAGCAAAAATGGGCAGGAAAAAGCCATGTCGCAACATGGCTTTTTCGGTAGGGCTTAGGCGCCGTCTGCGGGGTTCTGGGTATCGGTGCTGTCGGTGTTGCCTGTGCTGTTTGCACCGTCGGCACCTTCTGCGCCATCTGCAGCCTCTGCGCCTTCTGCGTTCTCGTCGGCCTGCGCATCGTTCTCCACAATGCGCTGCAAGCCGCTGAGCTTGGCGCCGGCATCCAGACCGATCAGGGTGACGCCCTGTGTGGCGCGGCCCATCTCACGGATCTCGGCCACGCGGGTGCGTACCAGCACACCGGTGTCGGTGATCAGCATGATCTGGTCGTCCGGGCTCACCAAGGTGGCGGCGACCACCTTGCCATTGCGTTCGGATTGCTGGATGGCAATCATGCCCTTGGTGCCACGGCCGTGGCGGGTGTACTCCATGATCGAGGTGCGCTTGCCGTAGCCGTTCTCGGTCGCGGTCAGCACGCTGTGCAGGGTCTCGCGGGGCTGCTCGCCCAGTGCGGTAATGGCAGCCAGGTCGGCAGCTTCCAATGCGGCACGTGCCTCTTCGATCTGCTTTTGCACGGCCTCGATATCGGCGGCCGGTGCTTGGGCATCTTGCAGTTCCTTGTCGCGGATCTGCAGGTTGTCCAGCGCGTCCTTGGCCTTGCGGGCTTCGACTTCGGCGGGGTGCTGCTCGGCTACCAGCATGGCGATCAGGTTCTGGCTGTCGTCGATGTTCATGCCGCGCACACCGCGTGCATTGCGGCCCATGGGGCGCACATCGTTTTCGTCAAAACGCACGGCCTTGCCGCCATCGCTGAACAGCATCACATCGTGGCGGCCGGCAGTCAGCGCTGCGCCGATCAGCACATCGCCATCATCCAGGCCCACGGCAATGATGCCGGCCTTGCGCGGGTTGCTGAACTCGTCCAGCGAGGTCTTCTTGACGGTACCCATGCGGGTGGCCATGAACACATAGTGATCGGCCGGGAAGCTGCGGTATTCGCCGGTGAGGGGCAGCACCACGTTGATCTTCTCGTCGTCTTGCAGTGGGAACATGTTGACTATAGGGCGGCCACGCGAGCCGCGCGAGCCAGCGGGCACTTCCCAGACCTTGAGCCAGTACAGGCGCCCACGGTTGGAGAAGCACAGCAGGTAGTCGTGCGTGTTGGCGATGAAGAGCTGGTCGATCCAGTCGTCTTCCTTGGTGGCCGTAGCCTGCTTGCCACGTCCGCCGCGCTTTTGCGAGCGGTACTCGCTCAGCGGCTGGCTCTTGATATAGCCGGTGTGCGACAAGGTCACCACCATGTCGGTGGGGGTGATCAGGTCTTCGGTGGACAGGTCTTGTGCGCTGTACTCCACCTGACTGCGGCGTGCGCCCAGCTTGGTCTGGCCGAACTCGGTCTTGATGGTGACCAGCTCTTCGCCAATGATGGTGGATACGCGTTCGGGCTTGGCCAGGATGTCGAGCAGGTCTTCAATGACCGCCATGATCTCTTTGTATTCAGCGACGATCTTGTCTTGCTCCAGGCCAGTCAAGCGCTGCAGACGCATTTGCAGGATTTCCTGCGCCTGCGTTTCTGACAGGCGGTAGAGGCCGTCCTGCTGCATGCCGAATTCCACTTCCAGCCCTTCGGGGCGGTAGTCGTCGGCACTGATCACGCCGCCATCGGTGCGGGTGCGGGTGAGCATCTCGCGCACCAGCTTGCTGTCCCAGCTACGCGTCATCAGCTCGGCCTTGGCGACCGGTGGGGTCGGGGCGTTGCGGATGATGGCGATGAAGTCGTCGATATTGGCCAGGGCCACGGCCAGGCCTTCGAGCACATGGCCCCGGTCGCGAGCCTTGCGCAGCTCAAACACGGTGCGGCGCGTGACCACTTCACGGCGGTGCTCCAGGAACACCTTGATCAGGTCCTTCAGGTTGCAGAGCTTGGGCTGGCCATTGATCAGGGCCACCATGTTCATGCCGAAGGTGTCCTGCAACTGGGTTTGCTTGTACAGGTTGTTCAGTACGACCTCAGGCACTTCACCGCGCTTGAGCTCGATCACCAGGCGCATGCCGGATTTGTCCGACTCATCCTGGATGTGGCTGATGCCTTCGATCTTCTTCTCATGCACCAGCTCGGCCATGCGCTCCTGCAAGGTCTTCTTGTTGACCTGGTAGGGCAGCTCATCAACGATGATCGACTGGCGCTGGCCCTTGTCGATATCTTCGAAGTGAACCCTGGCGCGCATCACCACCTTGCCTCGGCCGGTGCGGTAGCCTTCCTTGACGCCATTGATGCCGTAGATGATGCCGGCCGTGGGGAAGTCTGGCGCAGGCACGATCTCCATCAGGTCATCGACCGTGGCATCGGGGTGGTGCAGCAGGTGCAGGCAGGCATCCACCACTTCGTTCAGATTGTGCGGCGGAATATTGGTGGCCATACCCACCGCGATACCGGCCGATCCGTTGATCAGCAAATTGGGTACGCGCGCCGGCAGCACCAGCGGTTCGCTTTCCGAGCCGTCATAGTTGGGCCCGAAGTCCACCGTTTCCTTGTCGATATCGGCCAGCATCTCGTGGGCGATCTTGGACAGGCGGATTTCGGTATAACGCATGGCTGCCGCGCTGTCACCGTCCACCGATCCGAAGTTGCCTTGGCCATCCACCAGCATATGGCGCAGTGAGAAATCCTGGGCCATGCGCACGATGGTGTCGTACACCGCACTGTCGCCGTGTGGGTGGTATTTACCAATCACGTCACCCACGATACGCGCGCTCTTCTTATAAGGGCGGTTCCAATCGTTGTTCAGCTCATGCATCGCATACAGAACCCGGCGGTGCACCGGTTTCATGCCGTCGCGGGCATCTGGCAGAGCACGGCCCACGATCACGCTCATCGCGTAATCGAGGTAGCTGCGGCGCATTTCCTCTTCCAGGCTGATCGGCAATGTTTCTTTAGCAAACTGGGTCATAGTGCTGGCATAGGTGGCGAAGTACAAGTGGCATTTTAGGCGCAAGCTGATGTTGCATGTCGGCAACATTCTAGGCCCAATGCGCTTTTGTCTTACCGTTGGCGCTACAGATAACTATGGCGATCCGGTACGCCTATGGCACAATAAGTAAGAACGTTTTTGGTGATGGTCACTGACGACGTCTTGATTCGCAGCGCGGCTGCGGCTTTTTCCCCAAGAGGAGAACCATGAAGAAACTGAACAAAGTGGCGATGTTGTTTGCCTCTGCAGCGCTTGCAACCGCCGCTGGAGCACAAATTAAGGCTGCTGACGGCGGCAAAGTAGTTGACAACTGGCAAAACGGCAGCGGTGAGCTGGTCTGGAAGAACGGTACCAACGAACTGTGCTGGCGTGATGCTAACTGGACCCCTGCTACCGCTGCTGAAGGCTGCGACGGCGCTTTGGTGAAGGCTGCTGAAGCTCCTGCACCAGCACCTGCTGCTACCCCAGCTGCTCCAGCACCTGCTCCAGTCGCTCCTCCTGTGGCACAAACCCAGAAGGTTACCTACGCTGCTGATGCATTCTTCGACTTCGACAAGTCGGTGCTGAAGCCAGAAGGCAAGGCTAAGCTGGACGATGTGGCTTCCAAGGTGAAGAACATCAACCTGGAAGTCATCATCGCTGTGGGTCACACCGACTCCATCGGCTCTGATGCTTACAACCAGAAGCTGTCCGTGCGTCGCGCTGAAGCTGTGAAGGCTTACCTGGTGTCCAAGGGCATCGACAAGAGCCGCGTGTACACCGAAGGCAAGGGCGAAAAGCAACCAGTGGCAGACAACAAGACTGCAGCTGGCCGCGCCAAGAACCGTCGCGTGGAAATCGAAGTGGTGGGCACCCAGAAGTAATTCTTCTGCCCATTCGCAAAAAAGCCCCATTCGTGGGGCTTTTTTTATGCCTGAATGCGCCCGCAGATGGTGGACAATCAGGCCATGAACCAGACTGTGAATGCCGATCCGGCCGAATTGGCCAAGTTTTCCGAACTCGCCATGCACTGGTGGGATCCGGACAGTGACTTCAAACCGCTGCACCAAATCAACCCGCTGCGATTGGAGTGGATCAATGCCATCAGCCCTTTGAATGGGCAGAAGGTGCTGGATGTCGGCTGCGGCGGGGGCATTCTGAGTGATTCGATGGCGCGCAAAGGTGCCACTGTCACCGGGATCGACCTGGCCAGCAAGGCGCTTCGCGTCGCCCAGCTCCATGCGCTAGAGGCGCAAACCCCTAATATCACTTACCAGGAGATCGCCGTCGAGACCCTGGCGCAGCTGCAGCCCGAGAGCTTCGATACTGTCACCTGCATGGAGATGCTTGAGCACGTGCCCGATCCCGCATCCGTGGTCCAGGCCTGCCATGACCTGGTCAAGCCCGGGGGGTGGGTGTTTTTCTCCACCATCAATCGCAATGCCAAGGCCTTTGCGCTGGCGATTGTCGGCGCCGAATACATCTTGCAGATGCTGCCCAAGGGCACGCACGAGTTTGCCAAATTCATCCGCCCCTCCGAGTTGGCCCACTACTGTCGCAGCGCCGGCTTGGTGCAGCACCATAGCAAGGGCCTGCAGTTCAATCCCTTGACGCAGCGCTACTGGCTCGATGAAGACACCAGCGTCAACTACATGATCGCTACCCGAAAGCCCGGCTGATGCAAAGATCCATACGCGCCATTCTGTTTGACCTGGACGGAACCCTGATTGACAGCGCCCCTGACCTGGGCGCTGCCGCTGACCAGATGCGAATTACACGGGGTCTGCCATCCTTGCCCATGGCTGATTACCGGCCGTTTGCCGGATCGGGCGCCCGGGGCATGCTGCGCGTGGCTTTTGGCATGCAGCCCGAAGATGCCGAGTTCCCCGCGATGCGCGAAGAGTTCTTCCAGAACTATGAGCGCCGCATGACCCAGGACACCACCGTGTTTGACGGTGTGGCCGACATGCTGGCCCGCATTGTGGCGCAGCAGCTGCACTGGGGCGTGGTGACCAATAAATCCAAGCGCTTTACCGAGCCGCTGTCGCGCCAAATGGCCTTGTTTGCCAGCGCGGGTGCGGTGGTCAGTGGCGATACCACTCCCCATGCCAAGCCGCATCCCGAGCCGTTGTTTGAAGCCGCGCGCCGCATCGGCGTGGATCCGCAGGACTGCGTCTATGTCGGTGACGACGAGCGCGACATCATCGCCGGCAAGGCTGCCGGCATGCGCACCGTCGCTGCCGTCTATGGCTACCTGGGCGAAAAGCAGTCGGTTGCGCATTGGGAGGCAGATGATGTCATCAATTCTCCACACGAGCTCTTGAAACGGCTGAATCTGGCCTAAAATAGCGAGCATGGGGCTGTCCTGGTTTCGACGTGGGTTCGGGATCGGTGTGGTGCATGTCGAGCTTGAGTGACGCTCGTAAATCTCCATTCAAAAAACTAACTGCAAACGACGAACGTTTCGCACTCGCCGCTTAATCCGGTGAGCCTTGCAACAGCACGCTGATGGGCTGGGCAAGGGGGTAGCAATACCTCCAGGCTGCAAGGGAATTTTCATCAGCTGGTCGTCTACCGGGTACCTTGGTAGATGACAAGATCTAAGGGTACTGGCTTGCGATGCAGCGTGTGTCTGCGCGGCATTTCGGGCGAGATTCAAATCAGAACACTAAACATGTAGATCTGCTCGACGAAGGCTGACGGACGCGGGTTCAATTCCCGCCAGCTCCACCACCTACCCAAAAGCGCTCACTGCTATCCAGTGAGCGCTTTTTTCTTGCCGGTGCAAACCATCCTATGGCAGAGGAATGAGGAGTGGATCGCGTTTTTATTGGTTAAATATCAGCAGGTACAGTTCGGGAGATGCGCGTTGGTACTCCTGCTTCCAGGCATCACGGCCCATGAGCTTGAGCATATCGTCATACTGGTAGATGTCTTCCACACGCCAGCCGTCGTCTTCACGCGAGAGGACATAGCGGTATTCCACACCGACCGTTGCCGCTTCAACAGTAAGTTTCGAGATGGACTGTCCTGCTTTCGGGTGCGTGTTGTTTTTGATGGTAGCAACGACCAATGCCCGCGATTCCGTCTCCATATCGACGCGATCGATCCGGCGATCGTAGGTAAACAAAGTGCATTCTTTGTCCTGTTGCATGTAGCTCTTGACGGCTCCAGTAGCCACGCGCAATTGGGCTTGCAGCAGCGCGGTTTGCTCTGCCGACGCTGCTAGTCTGCACTCCTCGTAATGGAAGTTGAATTTTGAATCCACCACGGCCCACCAGCTTTTCACCGCCTTGTCGGGTGTCGATATATCGACGCTGGGCGCCGTAAATGTTGGCTTGCTGGCTGCCTGTGTTGTAGTCGTGGGCTTATCTTCTTGGCAGGCGCTGAGTGCCAAAGCTAGGGGTAGGCAGGCAAATAGGTAGGGTGTCCGCATCAAAGGCTGTCCTGAATCTATCGGTAGTCGGTCAGTTTAGTGGCTCGCCAGGTGTGACGATGTCAAATATGGGCTGAGCCGTGCGGTGTAGGAGCTTCCAAAATTATGCGATGACCTTCACACCCATAAAAAAACCGCCCCAAAAAGGCGGTTTGGTTGCTCCTCGCGGTGATGCGCTTTGTTAATCCACTTGCTGAGCGATGCTCTCGATCGCCGAGCGTAATTGGTCGGGGTTAACCTGGGTGGAAGCGGCTTCCTCACTGGATTCAGACTTCAGGAGAATGCCTGTACCAATGTCAGTGCGGTTGGCCAAACGACGCATGGCTGCGATCGAGGTCACCTGCCCGGTGCTAGTGACCAAATTACCCTCGCCCTCATTGACACTGTAGACAAATTGGTAGCCTCGAAGCACCCGACCCGTCGAGCTGACTTTGGCGCAAACCACGGTTCCAGCCGCGTTTCCGGATACTTGCTGTTCGCAAGCCATGCTGCCGTCGGAGCTGACGATTACTCCGTTGCCATATTGGGTGGCTGGCGCAGCTTTTTCGAGCCTGAAAAAGTCTGCAGTTGGTGTCAATGAATTCGCAGCACTGAACAGCCAAATTCCCTTGAGGCCGTCGCGATCATTTCCATAGGCGAAATTGAATCGCGAAATCTCTTTCTCTGCCTCACCAGGCAAGGTGATATATCCCTTGGTGCCCGACACAAAGCGCATGGAAACGGTGCCCGCGCTGCCGTCTTCCTTGCCAGACAGCTCGCCGCTACCTAGATAACGGCCGCCACGGTATTTGTTCAGGGGCGCAGAGTAGCGGTCATTCGCCAAAGGGCCGCTGGTCATATAGAACGTGGCATTGCCGCTGGCGTCGTAGGCATACATTTGCATGACAAGGGTGTTGTCCTGCACATCAATGGCCAAACCCCGACCTGGCTTGCCATTGACTTCGCTGGTCACAATCCAGGTGCCTGTCTGAGGTGCAAATGCCTGCGCCAAACCGGTGCCGAGCAGGGCGCCAACCCATACAATTTTCTTGAAAATCATCATATCCCCGTTGTTAATCTTTACATTTTAATAACTTATTCTTACATCCTGCTTTCCTGCAACTCTTCGGTAGATTTGTTTGCATTGGTAATGCGCCCTTGGCGATGCATTTGTCTTGTATCGCTTAAAAGTTTTGCTATCTGCTGATAAAACAGCATGAAGCATTAGCTTTTGCGACGATATCTGCAGGCAGCAGCTGCCAAAAGCATGCTAAGCAGCGCCAAGCTCCACGCGCCAGTCGTGGGAACGCTGGTGGGTGTGGCTGGCGGAGCCACATAAGGTGTCCCAATCAACTGCCCCGTTGTGAAAACGCGCAAACCACCGCCGATACCCGTGCATGCCGCATTGCTGCACAGAAAGGACATGCCGAACACCAGATCCACTGTGGCGGGTGTGTTGGTGAGGGGGCCGGATGGTTCAATGTCCAGAAGCGGCACATTCGTCAGGTCGCTTTGGTTAGCAGACGCGATGAAAAGTAGTTCCGGTAAGGACGACAGACAGTGGGCGGTGGTGCATTTTGTGCGGAACTCGGCCGCTGCTCCCGCCGTGCCCGCCGTGGTCTTTAAAGCGATATTGCTGTAGGTATTGCTATCGGCGTCATACACGAAGGAGCCGGTGGCGGTTCCGCCGTCGTCAAAGGTCACATCCATCAGTGTCCACTGCAGCGGTGCTGCTTGTGCGGTTGTAATAAACGCCAGAAAACTGAGCGCCACGGCGGCGGATGCAAATAGCTTTTTCATGAAGTCTCCCTCGGTGGTAGAAGGAGAGGAAGTTAACAAAATGTAACTAAAAATGCAATCGATATATTCGCTAATTTTTCCGAAATAGCGGCATTGCACTGCTTAAACCGCCGTGTTGTCGAGAAAAAAGCTATTTGCTGGCCACCAGCTTGCCATTGGCTGTTCCTGCTGGCCCCTTGCGCGTGTGCAGGAATGTCTTCAGAAAATGCATGAACATGCAGATGGCATCTACTATGATTCATTTGATTAATAAACAAAGCCGCCCGAGGGCGGCTCTGCTGGCAATCAGCCTTGGCGTCGGCGCAGGCGTCGCACGCCCACTAGCACAAGCAGCGCTCCCAAGCTGATGGTGCTCCATGGATTCAGCGATGGCACGGCTTGTGGGGCCGTGGGCAACGGTGGGGGTGGCGGCGGGGGAGGAGGCGGCACGACCACCGCTTGCACGGTAAAGCTGCCCACACTCGATTGCACGGTGGGCTGGTCGCTCAGGTTGGCGATGACTTCGTAGTTGCCCGGTGCCAGCCCGGCGGGCCAGGTCAAGGCGTATTCGCCACTGCTGCCGGTCACGGTGGTGGACTGGCTGGCGCTAAAGCCATCGGGGCCGGAGAGGCGCAAGGTGATGGCTGTGCCCAGGGGCAGGGGCGTGGATGCGCCGCCACCTGGTGCTGCCGAAGTCGCTACGCCATTGAAGCTCTCCGTCTGCGCCGTGGTGATGACCGGCGTTTGCACGGCCACTGTCACCGCCAGGGTTTGCAGAATGCAGGCGGACGAGGTCGCAGTGCCCACGATCAGGCGCGTAGCCGATGGGATGGTGTCATACAGGGCCACGGTGAGGGTATTGAGCCCCGTCTTCCACTGCAGATCTGCACTGGCACCTGCACCCAGAATGGGGCTGGTGCCGCTCAGAACTCCGTTGATGTAGTAGCCGGCGATCTGGTCATCAGCGCCCACGCCGCCCAAACTCAGCTGGTAGGTGGCTGCATCGGCCTCGGGCGCCAGGTAAAACTGGTAGCGCAAGAAGCGCGTCTGGTTGGAGGCTGCGCCCCCATTGGGGTTGGCCAGATAAAAGCCCACGGAGCTGAGCGATTGGCCGGTGCCCAGCTGTGGGCTTGTTAGCGTGCCACCACTATAGGCAAACACCTCGCGGCCCGAGAAATGCTGCCAGGCCATGGCGGGCAGGCTGCTAAGCGCAGCGGGCACCGCATTGCCGGCAAAGGTCAGCGATGTAGGGATCTCCTCGGTGGCTCCGGCCGTCGCTTGCGGAATCGTGTGCGAGCCGGGTGCTGCCGGATTGAAGGCATAGGCCCAGCGCTGCTGGTTGCCTCGGTCGCTGATGCTGGTGGCGTTGGTGTTGAGCACCTGCCCGGGATCCTTGAGCGCTCCTGCTGTCAGAACGGGCTCGGCTGCGTTGCCGCAGGTAAAGGTGGGAATGCTGAGCGGGCTGTCGGCCCGGTAAACCAGCTGTGCTTGGCTCGCCAGTGGGGCCGCCAAAAGCAGGCCTATCAGCCAGGCGGGAGAAGAGAGATGTCGATGCATGGGATTGTCTAAACCTGTGGTGCTTATAACGCGATGGATTCAAAAAGCAGTGGCGCAATACCTGGCAGAGATGCGGACTGGCATGCGCAGCGGTGGGCAGAAAAAACGCAGGCTGTAACTAGAAATGCCCAGTTTTTGTGGGCACAAAGCGAGGCCGCCAACGCTAATCAATTAGTGAATATTGCTATAAGCTAAATTATAAAAATAGAGTGTGTTTATAGCATTGGATTAATAATTTATTATTGAGCTGACAGTAATTGACATTGCGCCATCCAGCCCTGAGTACAGCGCTGGCCGCTGGGAAGGGATTCCATTGCTTGGCAGCGGGTGAGCCGTGGGCGATGGGTTCTGGAAGGCGTCGCCCCGAGGCCACTGTCGGCGGGTGTTGTAGCCCCCATTTGGGCAACGGGCTGAAGCGACAGCTTTGGTAGGCAACGCTGGTAGTGCGAGGCGCACGCATGGGGAAAAAACAAGGGCGCATGCTGAGCATGCGCCCTTCTATGGCAGCGCCGTTGAAGCGGCAGCCGCCATTCAGCGTTGGCGTCTGCGTATGCGCTGGGCGCCCACCATCGCCAGCAGCAGGCCCATTGCGGCCAGCAGCCATTGGCTCAAGGTGGGCACGCGTTTTGCCTCAACCGTGTTGATCGGAAGGTCGTCATTGCGAATGGCTACTTCGGCTGCCGAAGGCGTACCCAGCAGATAGTCATCGGTGGCGGCCGGTGGGGCCAAGGCAATGGCCGCTGTTACATCGCCATCGCCGACGATGGTGTTGGGGGTGGCCGTGATGCTGCAGGTCGCGCTGGTCTGCCCCGCATCCACCACGATGGCACTGCCGCAGCTGCTGGTATAGCGCGCGTTGGCTGCGGGTGGCGTCAGGGTGATCGCCATGCCCCCAGCGGGAGCGGGCTGGTCCAGGGTGATGGTGCAGGTGGCGACATTGCCCGCGGCATCGACCAGCGCATCGGGTGTGCACACCAGGGTAGCGGTCCATTTTGGCAAGCAGGCAGCTGCATCACCGCTGGTGGCGCCTGCCGTGCTTTGGCTGGCGCCCACCGTACCGCCTGGGAGGGTCATGATACGCGTGCCCAGGCCATAGAAAGCCATCTTGTCCGTCGCATTGGGCAGGCGGGCCGCTGCTCCATAAGGGGCATTGAAGGGTGCTGGCGCCACTGGTGCCAGCGTCTCGACGGCACCCGAGGACAGGTTGAAGCGGTAGCTCACTGAGGTTCCGGAGAACAGGCCGCCCGTGGTCGCAATACCGTAAGCCCATTGCCCGCTGGCATCGATGGCAAAGTCGCCCGATTGCGCACCGGGAATATTGCTGGTCAGGTTCAAGGTACCTACCCATTGCGGCGGTGTCTGCGTCACATCAATCTTGAATACCCGGTTGAGCAGTCCCCCGGATTGGAAGTTGGCCAAATACAGGATGCCGGTGACCGGGTCGATATCAGCGGCATTGAAGTTGGGGCCCAGGCGCAGGTCGACCGCACCGCTGACCAAGGTGCTCGCATTGGTGGGGTCGGTCTGGTAAGTACCCAGCCCGCTCACAATGCCCAGGTTGTCCACGCCATCGCGGCCATAGCGCAGCATCTCGTAGTAGCGGGTGTGGCTGCGCCAGCCGCCCCCGGCAGCGCTGCTCCAGCCCGCAGCCGGGCTGGTATCCCAGTTGTTGTCGCCATCCACAGCGCGCATGCTGTAGATATAGCCATCCTTGCCCATGCCGCCTGCCACAGAGGCACCTGCGGGCAGCGGCGGGTTGGGTGGCGTCAGCGATATTTCGCGGGGCGAGACGGTGGGGGCTGCAGCGCCGCTCCAGATTTGTGAAATCGCCACGCTGCCTGTGGCCGGCACCGTTGCTAAATCCAGCACGGCCGTAGGAGGTCTGCCTGTGGAGGCGGGGCCGGTGTAGCGCGTCAGATAAAAGGCTTGTTCGCTTGCAGCGCAACGGGGCAGAGGCGCTCCCGCTGCAGCCATGGCCGCCGGGACCAGCGCAGCGCCAGCGATGATCAGCCCCCCCATACGGACCACTTTCGTATTTCTGATGAAGGACATACAGGGTCTCCTTATTTCAAAGAATTACATCGTAGCTATCCTTGAAATAAATGCTGACAAGGCATTGTTAATGAATGTTCAACTGCGCATTGGGTTTATTTTGTAGGTATTTAATTATGGGCTTAAAGCGTTGGTGGTGCAAATGCTAGAAATCTGCTGCATAAAGAGATGCTTGGTATGACTGGATTTGTAGCTATTTATTTGATAGCTGTATTTTGTAAAAAGCAATCAATTATTATTAATTAATTGATAAGTGCTATTTGATTAATTGACAATTGTTTTTTTGGGAGAATAGATCTGCGCAATAGATGGCTAGTGCTACTTGTGCCTCGCCAAGGTGCTGCGGTGTCGGCTTAATTGGCCTCGCAGACGCTGGGTGGGCACGGGTGGAGGGCTCGGTGAAGGCACCGGCCACAGGGCTGAATGGGGGCGCAGGACAGGCCGGCCCCCGCCTGTCCTCGCCGCCCCGGCCGCCCCTTTGCTGCTTGCCTTTTTAGGCGCGCGCCCAGATGCCATCCTGAGAGGGCACTGCGCTCAAGACTTGACCAAGGGGCACTTGCCCTCGGACAGCGGCCGGAAGGCCTGGTCGCCCGGGATGGTGGCAATGATCTTGTAGTAGTCCCAGGGTGCCTTGGATTCCTCGGGCCTTTTGACCTGCACCAGGTACATGTCATGCACCATGCGGCCGTCCTCGCGGATCTTGCCGTCGTCCGCAAAAAAGTCCTTGATGGGCATTTTCTTCATCGCGGTCATCACGGCAGCGGTCTCGTCGGTGCCAGCGGCTTCGACCGCCTTGAGGTAGTGCATGACTGCCGAATAGGTACCGGCCTGGGCCATGGTCGGCATCTTGTTCATGACCTTGAAGTACTTTTGCGACCAGGCGCGGCTCTCAGGTGTTCGGTCCCAGTAGAAGGCCGTCGTCGCATACATGCCCTGGGCGGTCTTCAGGCCCAGCGCGTGTACGTCCGAGATAAACATCAGCGCCGCGGCCACCTTTTGCTTGTCGGTGATGCCAAACTGGCGCGCACTCTTGATGGAGTTGATGGTGTCGTTCACGCCATTGGCCAGCGCAATCACATCGGCCTTGGAGGCCTGCGCCGTCAGCATGTAGGACGAAAAATCCGGCGCATTGAGCGGGTGCTTGACGGTGCCGATCACCTTGCCGCCGTTCTTGTCGACGGCCGCCGTGATGTCGCTCGACAGTGCCTGGCCAAAGGCATAGTCCACCGCCACGATGTACCAGCTCTTGGCGCCGCCCTCGGTCACCGCTTTGACGGTGCTGTTGGCCGTGGCATAGGTGTCATAGGTGTAGTGCACGATGTTGGCCGCGCAGTTCTCGCCGGTGATCGAGCTGGAGCCCGCCTCGGTGTTGATCAGCACCTTGTTCTTTTCCTTGGCCACAGTGGCCACCGCGTTGTGCACGGCGGTGTTGCCCAGGCCAATGACCATGTCCACGTTCTCGCGGTCAAACCATTCGCGGGCGCGGGTGGCGCCAATGTCGGCCTTGTTCTGGTGGTCCACCGACAGCAGCTCGATCGGCTTGCCCAGCACCGTGCCACCAAAATCCTTGATCGCCATGGTGGCCGCTGCAACGGTGCCTTTGCCGCCAATATCGGCATAGGCGCTGGAGGTGTCGCTGATCACCCCGATTCGCACGGCGTTGTCGGATACGCCCTGCGCCCATGCGCCAGAGGCCAGGCCAACAGATGCGAGTAGGGCAGTCAAACAAGTGGTTCTGAACTTCATGGAAATGGTCTCCTGGTATTTTTATCTTTGGCCACGGTCTGGCGGGTTTGCCCATTGCTGAAAGGTGCAGGGCAAGGGCGGCAGACGGGCGCGGGGTAGCGGGTAGCACAAGGGGCTGTGGCCGGTTGCCAAAGCCAGGTGGGGGCAGGGCGGCGTGTCAGGTCATGCGGCGCTCCTTGGCTGTTGGTGTTGCGCTTTCTCTGGCTGGCGCCTGGCCTTGCAGCTCAGCCAGGATCATCGCCTTGAGCTTGAACTTCTCGATCTTTTGCGTCAGCGTGCGTGGGAACTGCGCCACCACGCGGATATGGCGCGGCCGCATGAACTTGGGCATCTTGCTGTCGCACCAGTCATGCAGCGCCTGGTGGTCAATTACCTGCTGCTCGCGCGCCACCACATAAATCACCACATCGTCCTCGTCGCCCTCATGGGCAGGGATGGCGAAGGCAGCCGTCATCTCGACGGCCGGGTACTGGTTGACCATGTCCTCGATATGGAAGGACGAGATGTTTTCGCCCCGCACCCGGATGCGGTCGCCCATGCGGTCCACAAAGCTCAGGCTGCCATCGGCATGGCGCAGCGCCGAGTCGCCGGTGTGGAACCAGAGATTGCGAAAGGCCTTGGCGGTGGCCTGGGGCTTGCCCAGGTATTCCACTAACAGGTAATAGGGCAGCTTGGAGCGAAAGGCCAGCTGCCCGGCCACGCCCACCGCGCATTCGCCATCGCGCTCGTCCAGTACGGCGGCTTCCACAAACAGGCAGGGGTGGCCCAGATAGCCCTTGCCCACCTGGCCGGCTTGCGCGGGCGCCAGCAGCTCCACACCCAGCGCGGCAGCCTGCGCGCGGATGGCTTCACGCGTTTGGCCACGCCGGTAGGCGGGCGGGGATTCGCAGCTGGCGTCTGTCTCTTCAATGATGGTGAAGCAGGACATGCCCGACTCGGTCTGGCCAAAGCCGGCTGTCACAAAGTCAAAGCCAAAGCGGCGCGCAATCTCCACATGGCGCTCGGGCAGCGGCTGCATGTAGACCTTGTTGAGGCTGTTGTGGTGGTCGCTAGCGGCTGGCGCTGCCTTGGCCAGCCAGGAGATCATCGTGTCCACCAGCACCGCGCTGGTAGCACCGCTCAGCGCAATGCGGCGCCAAAAGTCATTGGGGCTAAAGCGGTCCCAGCAGGCCAGGCCACTGCCGGCCCACACCGCCCGCACCACGTTGAACACGGCGCCACCCACGTGGTACATCGGCAGGTCGTTGTAGACCACGTCATGGCCATTGAGCATCTGGCGGAACAAGTAGGTGTATTGGTTCATCCAGCGGTGGCTTTGCACCACGCCTTTGGATGGCCCGGTCGTGCCCGAGGTGTAGATGATGTTGCACAGGTCGTCATAGGTCAGCGCCACATCCGGCTTGCGTGCCGGTTGCAGCAGCGCAGCCCAGTCCAGCGCTGCGTGCGGACCGCTGTAAGCCACACCATCGGCCACCGCATCATGGCTGCCAGCGGGTGGGTCGTAGACCACAACATGGGCCAAGGGCGCCACCTGGCCGAGCTCGTCGCCGATCGCATTGAGGGCCGGCACCAGCGCGCGTTCGGCCAGCAGCATCACCGGCTGGGTGTCGCCGATCTGGTAGGCCAGCAGGCGCTCGGTCAGGCCAAAATTGATCGGCGCAAACACCGCGCCGGCCTTCCAGATGCCAAACATCGCCAGCGCGCTGATGAGCTGGTTGCGCATGAACACCGATACCGGCATGCCCCGGCCGATGCCGGCTGCGGCCAGGTTGCCGGCGATGGCATCGGTGATGCGGTCAAACTCGGCATAGCTCAGGCGCACATCGTCTTCGCCATACAGGTAGAAGAGCTGGTCGCCTTTGGTACGCGCCCAGTGCGCCAGGCGCTCTGTCACCAGTTCGCCATCGCGCTGCAACAGTTCCAGCAGCGCCTGCTTGTCCAGCGTTGCCACGGGGTGGGCGGCGGTGCTCATGCAGCGCTCGCTTTCTGCGGCTCTTTCAGCAGGCGCCGCAGCACCTTGCCGGTCCCCGTGGTGGGCAGCGCATCGCGAAACTCGATCTCCCGGGGCGCCTTGTAGACCGACATCTGCTCGCGGCACCAGTCGATCAGCTGCTGCGCACTCACGGCCGGCGCGCCCTTGCGGGCAATCACCACTGCCTTGACGGCCTGGCCCTTGTGCGCGTCCTCAATGCCGATCACCGCCACCTGCGCCACCGAGGGGTGCTTGATCATGATGGACTCGACCTCCTCAGGGAAGACGCTGTAGCCCGATACCTTGATCATCTCCTTGAAGCGGCCGGCAAAGGTCAGGTAGCCATCGGCGTCGATCTTGGCCATGTCGCCGGTATGCACCCAGCCGTCCTTCAAGGTGCTGGCGGTGGCTTCGGGCTTGTTCCAATAGCCCTTGAAGTTGCCCGGGCTGCGCAAGACCAGCTCGCCGACTTGGCCAGCTGGCAGGTCCTGGCCGGTGCCCGCATCGATCACGCGGCATTCCACCCCTTGCACCGGTAGGCCGTGCGCGCCCCATTTGATGGCATCGATCGGCATCGAGGTGTCCCAGGTGTGGGTCTCGGACATGCCATAGGTCACCTCGAACAGCTGGCAGTTGGGCGCAAAGCCGCGCCACTGCTCGGCCAGCGCCTGGTTGATGGTGATGCCAAAGCTGGTGCTGGGGTTGATGCGCAGCGCGCTGAGGTCATAGTCGCGCGCGCCCTCCACCTGCATCACCGCTGCATTCATGCTCGCCACGCTGTACCACCAGGTCACCCGGTAGCGCGCCAGCGCCTGCAGCACCTGCACGGGGTCAAAGCGGTACAGCAGCACGCAGCGGATGCCCGTGTAGAGCGTGACATTGAGGCCGATCAACATGCCCGCGATGTGGTTGAGCGGAGCGACGGCCAGCATGGTGTCGTCATCGCGGATGGGGTTGTTGTCCGCTGCCGCATGGGCCTTGAACAGCGCATTGCGGTAGGTCAGCATGGCGCCCTTGGGCAGGCCGGTGGTCCCCGAGGTATAGGTCATCAGCGCCACATCGTCCATGTCCAGCGGGCCCACATCGGGCGCGGGCTGCGGCGTGCGCAGGCATTCCATCAAGTCTGTCGTGCCTTCGATATGGCGCTTGGGTGTGTCGATTTCTGCGGGCAGGTCGATCGTCGGCTGGGCCGGCAGCAGATCGGCGTAGTGGGTGAGGAACACATGTTCAATCGCCGTCTTGGGTCGCGCCGCCTGCACGATCTCGTAGAGCACATCGGCGGCCACAATCACTTTGGCGCCCAGGTCGGAGAGCTGGTATTCCAGCTCATGGCCCTTGAACAGCGGGCTGCAGGGCCCCACCACCGCGCCCAGCTTCTGGATGCCGATATGCGCAATCACATACTGCGGGCAGTTCTGCATAAACAGCGCCACCCTGTCCCCCTTGACCACACCGCGCTGCTGCAGTTGGTGGGCGAAGGTATCGCTCATCTGGTCCAGCTGGGCGTAGCTGATCGCTGTGCCGTACCAGATAAAAGCGGGCTTGTCGGGCTGGGTGCGCGCATGCTGGCGCAGGTATTCATGCAAGGGCTTTTCTTGTTGTCGGTATGCGATGGGGGCCATGGTGTCTCCTACGGTCCTTGTGTTTTTTGGGGATCTCGGTCGCAGTCTTGAGGTGGATGCCTACCAGGGCGATACGCCCGATGCCGCCCGCCCCGGGCTGGCCGCTGGCAGGCTGGCCAGCATGCTGGCCAGCCAGTCGCGGGTCTGCGCCGGGTCGATCACGTCGTCGATCTCGTTGTAGCTGGCCACATTCAGCGCCTTGCCCTGGGCATAGATCTCATCGGTCTTGGCCTGGAAGTAGGCGGCCTTCTCGGCGGCATCCTCCAGCGCTTCCAGCTCGCGCCGGTAGGCCAGGCGCACAGAGCCTTCGATGCCCATGGGCCCCAGCTCGCCGGTGGGCCAGGCGACGGTGGCCACCGGCACAAACAAGTTGCCGCCCAGCATGGCCTGCGCGCCCAGGCCATAGGCCTTGCGCAGCACAATGGCCAGCACGGGTACCTTGATGTGGCTGGCCGTCACAAAGATGCGGGCAAAGTGCCGCACCGCAGCGGCCTTCTCGCTCTCGGGCCCCACCATAAAGCCCGGCGTATCGCACAGCGATACCACCGGCAGGCCGTAGTTGTCACACAGCTCCAGAAAGCGCGATATCTTGTCGGCGCTGTTGGCATCGAGCGCGCCGCCCAGGTGGCTGCCATCGTTGGCCAGCACGCCCACGGCCTGGCCTTGCAGCCGGGCAAAGCCGGTGACGACGCTGCGGCCAAAGTGCTCGCGCAGCTCCAGAAAACTGCCGCTGTCAAACAAGGTCTGCACCACCGCGCGGATGTCGTAGCCCTTGACCCGGTTCTCGGGCACCAGCGCGCGCAGCAGGCGCTGGTCGGCATGTTCGCCGGGCGGCAGCTTGCCTTGCACAAAACCCAGGTAGGTCTGGGCTAGGGCCACCGCTTCGGTTTCGTCGCGGGCCAGCAGGTCAATCACGCCATTGCGGGTCTGCACGCTCACCGGGCCGACGTCGTCAGCCGCCACCACGCCCAACCCGCCGCCCTCGATCATCGCCGGCCCGGCCATGCCGATGCTGGCATCCTGCGTGGCGATGATCACATCGCAGCAGCCCAGCAAGGCGGCATTGCCGGCAAAGCAGCGGCCCGAAACCACGCCGATGGTGGGCACCTTGCCCGACAGCCGCGCCATGTGCGTGAAGGTGGTGAACTCCAGCCCCGACACGCCCACATAGTCGGTATCGCCAGGCCGGCCGCCGCCGCCTTCGGCAAACAAGACAAAGGGCAGGCCCAGGCGTTCGCTGGTGTGCACGATGCGGTCCATCTTGCGGTGGGCCATAAAGCCCTGGGTGCCAGCAAACACCGTGTAGTCATAGGCCATCACTGCGCAGCGCGCATGCTCGGCCCCAAACAGCTGGCCGTTGATGCGGCCCAGGCCGGTGATGGTGCCGTCTGCCGGGCTGAGGCGAATCAGCTCCTCCTCGCTGCGGCGGCCCCGTTGCATGGCCAAGGTGAGGCCACCGTATTCCACAAAGCTGCCGGCATCGAGCAACTGCTCCAGGTTCTCGCGCGCGGTGTTCTTGCTGTGGCGCCTGCGCTTGGCCACGGCCTCGGGGCGGGCCGCATCCAGCAAACCATGCTGGCGCTGCAGCACCTTGGCCAGGTCGGGGCGGATGGCATCCAGATCGGCCTGCTGCTGCTCTGCTGCCAGCCCATCGGCCGATGCATCGGGCAGCACCCAGCCCAGCAGGGTGCCTGCCGCTACCACCTCGCCCAGCAGCGCCGTGCGGGCCACAAAGCGGCCGCCATGGGCCAAGTCCACGCTGTGCTCCAGCTTCATGGCCTCCAACACCGCCACCGAGGCACCCTTAGCCTGCACCGTATCGGCATCGCTCTCCAGCGCAATCAGCCGCCCGCGCATGGCAGCGCGCAGCGCATGGGCGCCTTCGGGCAGCGCGGGCTCGGCACCTGCGTCGGCCTGCGTGGCACTGTGGTTAGCGGTGTGTGCATCCGGCTGGCGCTGTGCCGCCAGGGCCGCCGCTGCTGCATGCAGGGCCGGGCCCTGGCGTTCCACATAGGTGGTGTCTATCTCGCCGCGCAGCACCTGCGCGTCGCGCAGCAGTGCGCGCAGGTAGTCCAGGTTGGTCTCCACGCCGTGGATATGGAACTCGGCCAGTGCGCGGTCGGCCTTGGCGCAGAGCACGCCAAACTGGCTGGGCCCGCTGACGATCACCTTGGCGAGCAGGGAGTCGTAGTTGCCCGAGGTCTCGTAGCCGGTGTAGCCAAAGCTGTCCACCCGTACACCTGGGCCGGTGGGTGGCTCAAAGCGCGCCAAGCTGCCGCCGGTGGGCAGGGCCTGGGCATCCGGCTGCATGCTTTCCATATTCACGCGCGCCTGCAGCGCAAACTGGCGGGGCAGCGGCAGTGTCTGGGCCAGGCCCAGGTCTTGCAGGCTGGCGCCATCGGCCAGCGCAAACTGCAGCGCCACCAGGTCCAGCCCGGTGATGGCCTCGGTGATGGTGTGCTCCACCTGCAGGCGCGGGTTGCATTCGATAAAGATGTACTGGCCGCTGCGGCTGTCCACCAAAAACTCCACCGTGCCCAGGCCCTGGTAGTGCAGCGCTGCGCCCAGGCGGCAGGCATGCTGCAGCAGTTGCGCGCGCAGCGCTTCGCTGATGAAGGGGCTGGGTGCAATCTCCAGCAGTTTCTGGTGGCGGCGCTGCAAGGTGCAATCGCGCTCAAACAGGTGCTGCACTGCGCCGCTGCCGTCGCCCACGATCTGCACCTCGATATGGCGGGCGCCGCTGATGAGCTGCTCCACATACAGATCGCCCCGGCCAAAGGCACCCAGGGCTTCGGAGCTGCAGCGCTCATAGGCTGCGGCCAAGTCCGCCGGGGCCATCACCGCACGCATGCCCCGCCCGCCACCACCCGCCAGGGCCTTGAGCATCACCGGCCCGCCGACCTGCTGCATAAAGTGTTGGGCTTGCGCCAGGCTGGTGGCGCTGTGCGTGCCCTGGGCCACCGGCACCTGCTCACGCTCGGCCAGCGCGCGCGCCTGGGCCTTGTCGCCAAAGGTCTCCAGCGCTGCCGCAGAGGGGCCGATAAAGCGCAGGCCTGCGGCCGTGCAAGCCTGCGCAAACGGGGCGTTCTCGCTCAAAAAGCCGTAGCCGGGGTGGACGGCATCGCAGCCTTCCTGGCGGGCGATCTTAATCAGATGCGCGCCATTCAAATAGGCGGCTGCGCCCTGGGCGCCCAATGCGCGGGCGTGGTCGGCCGCGCGCCGGTGCAGGCTGGTTGCATCGTCGCTGGCATAGACTGCAACGCTCGCTATGCCCCGGTCTGCGGCCGTGCGTGCAATGCGCACCGCAATCTCCCCCCGGTTGGCGATCAATACCTTGTGCATGGAACTCCTTTGTCTCTTCAATCGCGGTGCGCCGCGCAAGGGGCCCGCAGGCTGCGGGCCCGCGCGCTCAGATGGTCTGGCTGACAAACTTGCTGCTGAGGTAGAAGGCCAGCGCATCGGCGCCGCCTTCGCTGGCGTAGCCCGAATCCTTGACGCCGCCAAACGGCTGCTCGGGGTAGCCCATCGCGATCGAGTTGATGCCCACCAGGCCGCTTTCGATCTCGTTCTTGAACCACTCACCGCGCGTGGCCGAGCCGGTGAACACATAGGCCGCCAGGCCCCAGGGCAGACGGTTGGCCTCTTGCAGCGCTTGCGCATCGCTGTCAAAGCGGGCAAATGCGGCAATCGGGCCAAAGGGCTCTTCGTTGAAGATGCGCGCATCCTGCGGCACATCGGCCAGCACCGTGGGCGCAAAAAAGTAGCCCTTGCCGTCCGGCGCCTTGCCGCCCGTCACCAGGCGGGCGCCCTTGGCCACGGCGTCGTCCACCAGCGCCTGCATGGCGGCCACGCGGCGTGGGTTAGCCAGTGGGCCCATTCGGGTGGCCTTGTCCAGGCCATTGCCCATCACATAGCCTTCGGCAATGCGCTGAAAGCCAGCGACGGCCTCGTCATACAAAGGCGCCTGTACCAAAAAACGCGAGGGCGAGATGCAGGCCTGGCCGGCGTTCCAGAACTTCTGCACGCCCAAAAGCTTCAGGCTGCGCGCCAGGTCGGCGTCGTCGCAAATGATGGCCGGCGCGTGGCCACCCAGCTCCATCGACACGCGCTTCATCGCCGCGCCCGCTTGCGCGCTCAAGAGCTTGCCCACCGAGGTGGAACCGGTGAACGAGATCTTGCGCACCACCGGCGAGGCAATCAGGTGCTCGGAGATATCGCCCGGCACGCCGTAGACCAGGCCCAGCACGCCTGCGGGCAGGCCGGCCTGCTCCAGCACCTGGATAAAACGGGCCAGCGCCACCGGTGTTTCTTCCGAGCCCTTGACGATGATCGAGCAGCCCGCCGCCAGCGCTGCCGCGATCTTGCGCACGGCTTGGTTGATCGGGAAGTTCCAGGGCGTGAACGCCGCAACTGGGCCCACCGGTTCATGCTGCACATACTGGCGCAGCTCGGGCGAGCGCGGCGGGATCATGCTGCCGTAGCAACGGCGCGCCTCTTCGGCAAACCATTCCAGCACCTCGCTGGCTCCCGACAGCTCGATGCGCGCCTCGGTCAGGCGCTTGCCTTGCTCATGCACCAGCATCAGCGCCATGGCTTCGGCATGCTCGCGCACCATCGCGGCGGCCTTGCGCAGATAGGTCGAGCGCTCCATCGCCGAGGTTTTGCGCCAGGCGGCAAAGCCGGTTTGGGCCGCTGCCAGTGCGGCATCCAGATCGGTGCGGCTGGCCTTGGCCACGCGGCCAATGCTGCTTTCATCGGCGGGGTTGATGATGTCCAGCCATTCCTGGCTGCTGCTGTCGCGCCACTGGCCGTCGATCAGCAATTGGACTTGGTAGTTCATGCGGTGCTCCTTGTTGTTGTGGGTTCAGCTTTGCAAAATGGCGCGGCCGGTGACCTTGCCAGCTCGCAGCTCGTCCAGCACGTTCTGCACATCGCACAGTGGGCGGCTGCTGAGGGGCAGGGGCGGCAGCACGCCTTGCTGGGCCAGCGCCACCAGCTCGCGCAGCTCGGCCAGCGAGCCCACATAGGAGCCGCCGATGGAGATGGCACGCATGGGGATCAGCGGCAGCTGGATGCTGGCGCTGCCGCCAAACAGGCCCACGATGAGAATCTTGCCGCCCTTGCCGACAACGGCATTGGCGAACTCGAAGGTGCGTGTGGAGCCGACAAAATCGAGCACGGCCGAGACGCCCTCCGTGCTGGCGCGCGCCAGGGTCTTGGCGGCATCGGCGTCGGCCGGGTCCACCACGCGGCTGGCGCCGGCATCCAGCGCCGCCTGGCGCTTGGCCGGGTCAATGTCGACAACGATGGGCCCCAGGCCATGCAGGGCCTTGGCCAGTGCCACGGCAGCCAGGCCCACGCCGCCCGCGCCGATGATGACCAGCGGTGCGTTCTCAGTCGCAGGCGCCACTTTTTTCAGGGCCGAGTAGGCCGTCAGCCCCGAGCAGGCCAGGGTGGCGGCAAAGGCGGCGTCAATGCCGGTGTGGTCGATCAGGTAGCGCGAATGGGGCACACGCACATGGGTGCTAAAGCCCCCATCGCGCGTGGTGCCCAGGCTTTCGGGGCGGGCGCACATATGCTCGTCGCCCCGGGCGCAGAGCGCGCACTGGCCGCAGCCAATCCAGGGGAAGACGATGACGGAGCGGCCCAGCGCGCCTTCGGCATCGGGCCCGTTGGCGGCCACGGTGCCGACGATCTCATGGCCCAGGGTGCGGGGCGGCTTGAGCACTTTTTCTAGCCCGAAGTGGCGGCCATCGCCCAGGTCAAAAAAGCCCTCGGCCATGTGCAGATCGCTGTGGCAGACGCCGCAGGCGCTGACGTGCACCAGCACCTCGCTGCCCTGGGGCGGGGCAATGGCGCGGCGCGCCAGTTGCAGCGGTTGGCCAAAATCGACGACCTGGTAACTCAGCTGTTCGCCAGGGCTGGCGGTTGCGTTCGACATGCGCTTGTCTCCTGTATCAAAGGGCTCAGGTGCTGCTGGCGCGGCGCCGAAGCGCCTGCATCAAAAACCGCCAGCCAGCAGTGGAAAGCCCCAAAGATACTGATCAGTATCGATTGGTACCATTGGGGATTTCACGCATGCACGATGTCTGCATCCGCTGCAAAACGCATCGCCTTTCCACTATGCTGGGGCCCATGCGCTTTGCAAGCTGGCGTCTGTGGCGCGAGTCACCACGGCAGCCCCCGCGCCCACCAGGAGAAATTCAGCAGTGCAGCTTCAACCGACCGACACCAGCGCAGCCGATGCCAAAAACCAGATCCAGGAATACAAGGACACCTTGATCATCAATGCCGCCGCCGAGCTGTTTTACAAGCGTGGCTTCAAGAGCGCGACGCTCGACGAGATAGCGGCATCCATCGGCGTGACCAAGCCCTTTATCTACAAGCGCTTCAAGTCCAAGCATGAGCTGCTGGAGCGCCTGTTCGACAAGGTGTTCTCCGGCCTTTACGAAGCCGTGAGCCAGTGCGAGCAATTGGAGGACCAGGACCCGGTGCGGCGCTTTGCGTTCTTTATCGACACCTACACGCGCAGAAAGATCGAGCTGAGCACCTTCTCTGCCATCCTGCTGGAAGAGGAAAAAAGCCTGAGCCCGGAGAAAATCAGCGACATCCGCAGCAAGTACCACGGCTTTGATGCACTGGTGACGCGGCTTATCGTCAATGGCGTGGAGGCCGGCGTGTTTGACGTCAGCAATCCCAAGGTGACGGCCTTTGCGATCAGCGGCATGGTGCAGTGGACGCACCGCTGGTACCAGCCCAACGGCAAACTGTCCATTGAGGCGCTGTGCCAGGAGATGACGCAAATGGCGCTGCGCCTGGTGGGCTGGACGGGGCAGTACGTGCTGCCCGAGCCGCCTGCGCCGCAGCGCTGATCTGCTGCATGCATCGGGCGCGGTGGCCCGCCGCGAATGTCCTGCGTAAAGACAGTATTTACAATTGAATATAATTGAGATTCATTCTCAACTATAAGCTTTTGCACCAGGGCGCGGACATCGCATGGCATCTCCCGGATACTCCGCTTCGCCCATCGAAGCACTCTACAAAAATCACCATGCCTGGCTGCAATCCTGGCTGCGGCGCCGCCTGGGCAATGCAGGCGACGCGGCTGACCTGGCACATGACACTTTTTTGCGGCTGATGCTGTCGCCCCGCCATGTGGGCGTAGCCGATGAGCCGCGTGCCTTTTTGACCCATGTGGCCAAGGGCCTGGTGGTCGATCTGTGGCGCAGACGCGAGATCGAGCGGGCCTACCTGGAGACCTTGCTGGCCTTGCCTGAGCGGCATGCGCCATCGCCCGAGACACAACTGCAAGTCATCGAAGCGCTGGTGCAGATCGACCGGCTGCTGGCAGGCCTGGCGCCCCGGACGCGCCAGGTCTTTTTGCTGGCGCAGCTCGACGGTCTGAGCTTGCAGCAGATCTCCGACCAGGTCGCCATGCCGGTGATCACCGTGCGCCGCCATATCCACAAGGCCTTGCTGCTGTGCCTGGAGGCTGCTTGATGGCGGGCGTCGCAGCGCAAAACACCTTGCTGAGCGAAGCGGCGGACTGGCTGATCGTGCTGCATTACGAAGCGCCTACCGCGAAGGAGCAGGCGAGTTTTGAACAATGGCGCAGCCAAAGCCCTGCGCATGAGGCGGCCTGGCACAAGGCTGAAGCCATGCTGGGCGTGTTTGCCCAAGTGCCGCCCGGCGTTTGCCAGCAAACCTTGAGCGCCGTGCAGCGGCCCGACCGCCGCAAAAGCCTGGCCTGGCTGGGCGGCCTGCTGGTGGCAGCCCCTGCCGGCTGGCTGGCCTGGCGGGAGCTGTCCTGGCGTGATTGGATGGCCGACCAGGCGACAGCAGTGGGGCAATCGCGCTCCATGCTGCTGCCCGATGGCTCCAGCTTGACGCTCAACACCGCCAGCGCTGTGGCCATCCATTTCAACCCGCAAGAGCGCCGGGTGCGGCTGCTGGGTGGCGAAATCTTGGTGACCACCCATGCCGACCCATCGCCCAGCTACCGCCCCTTTGTCGTGGAGACGCGCCAGGGCACGGTGCAGGCGCTGGGCACACGCTTTAGCGTGCGCCGTGTCGATGCCGATACCAGCCGCGTGGCGGTATTCAGCCACGCTGTCGCCATTACCAACCGGCAAGGCGCGACGCAGCTGCTGCAAGAAGGGCACACTGCCGACTTCAGCACCGACGCCATCGGCCCGAAAAGCGATGTGCAAGCCAGCGCCGCGCTGTGGGTGCAGGGCATGCTGCTGGCCAAGAACATGCCCTTGGCCGACGTTGTTGCCGAGATCGCCCGTTACCGGACCGGGCGTTTGCACTGCGATCCTGCGGTTGCCCAATTGCGGCTTTCGGGTGCGCTGTCGCTCAAGGACACGGATGCCAGCCTGGCGTTGTTGGCGCAGTCGCTGCCAGTGCGTATTGAGCGGCTGGGGCATGGGGTGGTGAGGGTGGTGGGGCGCTAAGGCTGTCGGTTCCTGCGCGTCTATATCGGTGACGAGCGCTGGAATTTTACAAACCGCTTGAATATTCGGCACTTGCGCAGATGTTGGGGCGGAGTTCCGAAGCATGAACGCAGTACCTTGGGCTTGACAAGTGCGCTGCTGTATAAGAAGTACCCCGATTTTGAGTTTGTGCTCTTGCGCCTTATTGGGCGTAAGCGCACATTCTCAAAGTACTACAGGGCCCATTACCAAGCCAGCTACTAGCTATTCACTCAGTGAATTCTCCATTGATCATCCGGGTACGCGATAAATACAGGGAAATAGCATTCGTATGCGCTCACTCACTTGATGATTGTTGACATTGGCCTGCGATGGAGTGGTCTAAAGAGTTTCGTGTAGAAACCAACAATACATGCTCTAACATCTGTATACTGCGCGGGGCAAGTTGCGATGGAGTTAAAAAATGTATTTCTATAAGACGCTGAGGCACTTGGTGCTTGTGTGCAATTTGGTGCTAATGGCGCAGACCTCACAGGGACAGACAAGAGATGTCGCATTTGCAGGTGTTGCATTTTCTGGCGATGCAGCAGGAATCTCACAGCGGTTTCCTTACTCGCTTCAATATGACAAACAACTGAAGGCTACCAATAGCAGTTTGTTCAAGCGAACCTACGAATATATTGCCGCCAATAATCCAAAAAACTTCAATATATCCACGGCGCCGCTGGATCAGTTGAAAGGCAATGACCAGGCGCTGGTAGCCTCACTGGTCATCAGCTCCGAGACTGTCTCGGTCGAGCATTTTGGCAATATCCGTAAGCTGTTTGTGCTGCTGCGCGGCCAGGCGCTGTTCTTTGATTTCAAGTCGATGAGCGTGGTGCGGGCCTACCCGGTGAGCTTTGGCTATGTCGACAACTTCCGGCACGACCCGAGTGCTGAGGAGATTCTGGAAAGGGTGCGGCTGGTGTATGAGGGCGGCAACAACAAGCCCGGCCTGTACAGCCGCTATGCCAGCGCTGTCGCTGCTGCCTCACTGCCAACGCAGATTCCACGTTATGTGCAAGTGACCAAGGCGACCTTGGCACCTGAGATGACGGCAGTGCTGCCTGCTTATTTGAAGTCCAGCCCAGGCATTGCCGAGACATGGGCGGCCGATCTGGTAGCCGAGGCAATCTCGACGCGTGTGGGGGTGCCCATCGTGCCGTATTCCAAGGGCTATGCAGTGGGCAATGTGATGTCCATGCAAGTCATGGACGGCGATGTTTTCAATTTAACCTTGCCTAAGCCTGATTATGAAATCGAGGTGGATTTCAAAAATACCAAAAAAATAAAATTTAGCGAAAGCGCGGGCGGAGCTTCCTTTGTCTACGGCACCTATGCGGATATCCGGATCCACGAACCCTTGTCAGGGACGGAGTATTTGAAAACCTCGCTGAAGAACGGTGAGACCAAGGTGATTCCTGCTTCTCAGACCTATGTGGATGATTTTCCTGCTTATTACGATTCCGTGAATGGCATGTTTGTCAAGCTTGCTGAAACCATTGCAGGCAACGACAGCGGTTGGATCAAAAAATCAGCGTCGGCACCGGATATTGACGCGCAAATTGCAAAAACTACTAAGTTGATGAATCTATGCAAATAATCAAGAAATTTCTGGTCTGTTCCCTGGCCGCTTTTTTGGCCAGCAGCGCCTTGGCGCAAGTGCAGCAGGCCAAAGGCAAGGCGACGGTGACCTATCAAGGCCGAGAGGCATCGGCCGACGACAAAGCACGAGCCACCTTGGCCGCACAACTCAAGGCCGTAGAGTTTTATTACGCTGAGGCGGGCCAGTCCGAGGCTGAAAACTTTGACGCGATCCGCGAGAAGATCGTCGCCAACCCAGACCGCTACATCCTGGATACGACTCCCTTGGCCGAGGAAGAGGTCAAGGACAAAAAGCAATACACGGTGACAGTGCGTGTGGCCTTGAACGTGGCCAATCTGCGCAACGCGGTCAAGTCCAACTCTGCGGTGGTCAAGGGTGGCACGGCTGCGCGCTCGCCGCTCGCCTTCATGTTTGTCTCGCGCCAGGTTGACAGCACCCGTAGTTTTGACGACCGCATCTACAAGCGCGAAGATCAAAAAGCCAACATCAAGGCGGATGTCCAGGTGTCGGAAAAGGGCTCCGAAGGAGAATCCTTGGGCCGTGGAAAGATCAGTACCAACGCGTCCACGTCTAGCAAAGTGTCTGGCTCCATGCAGCACACGGCTTCCATCGAAACGGGCGGCAGCACGACCCGCCGTGCCAGCGAGTCCACCTACCGTCTGCTGCCCAGCGCCAATCTGGCCCAGGTGTTCTCTTCGAACTTCACCCGCGCTGGCTTCAAGGTATCAGAAGCAGCCATGGTGGAGCCTTACACCGATGGCCAGTTCAAAGTGGCTGCCGTAGAAGAAGACTACAAGTCCGGTATGGACCTCAAGCCCGCAACCTTGGCCTCACTGGTGCGCGGAATGCGCGTGGCGCAGATCCCCTATGTGGCACTGGGAACGCTGGACGTGGGCATGGCCGACACTGACCCCAACACTGGCCTGATGCGCGTAGCCGTATCGGTCAATGCCAAGCTGCTAGATATCAGCCAGACCATCCCCGACACCATTGCCTCCGTTGGCCCTGTGCAGTTTGCCGGTGTGGGTCCTACCGAAGATGAGGCGCGTGGCAACGCCTTGAAGCTGGCTGCCAACAACGCTGCCCGCGAGCTGACCAGCCAGATCACCAATCTGGGTGTGCGCTGATCGCTTCTGCACTCGTTCTCGTTTTATTTAGCTGATTATTCAGGAGCTTTTTGATGAAGAAGATATTGACTGCTGTTGCCGTCGTGTGCGCAGCCATGGCCACTCCCTATACCGCTACCGCCCAGTTCTCCCTGCCCAACCTGGGCGCACTCAAGTCCGGTGGCGCTTCGGGCGATCTGAGCGGCCAGCAAACCACCTTGGTGAAGAACTTCGTGGCGGCCAATGTGGATGTGCTCAAGGCGAATGCCAAGATGAGCGAAGCGCTGGGTCTGAAGGCCACCGCAGCGGATGCCGAAGCCGTCGCACAGCAACTGTCCTCGGGCTCTACCTACGACAAAGACAGCGCCTCCAAGGCAGCGACCGCCGTTGGTGATACCGGTGGCGCCATTGCGGCCAAGTTGGCCGAAAAGCCCACCCTGGATGCCGAAGCCAAGGCCACCTACGCGCAAGGCTTGCTGAGCTTGGCCAAGGGCGTTGCCAAGTTCACCGGTATGGGCAAGGATGTGAATGCCATGGGCAACGGCCTCAAGAATGCGCCGCTGACGCAGCTGCCATCGATGGGTGCTGCAACCTATGTGGTCACCAAGTTCCCGACCTCGGCCTCCGAAGTGGTGAAGGCCTTGGGTAACGCGGTTGACTTCGCAAAAAGCAATGGAATCGAAGTTCCGGCTGAAGCCACCAGCTTGCTGTAAGCCTGCGACAGACAGTCAAGCGAGTCCAAAAAATTTATGCGTTACTACCTCCTAGGGGCGCTTGCCGCCCTGGTGGTGGTTGCTGGCTGCGGCCCCAAGTCTGAAGAGACCAGCGCCGCCCCCGCACCCGCCAACCACTCGGTGGCTCCGCCACCTCCCGACGTTGGGAAACTCGAGAACGTTAGCACTACGGCCACCGGCATAGGCCGGACCCCCGGTGAAGCCATGGCCGAAGCCATGAAAATGGCGCTGCTGCAAGTCAATGGCGCGGTGCTGCAGACCGAAGGCATCACTGCCAAGTACGGCCTGGATGTCAGCCTGAATCAGGACAGCGCATCACTGCGCGCCAATGCTTTTGCCGAGATGGTCAGGCAAAAGTCCGGTGGCGTGATTCAGAACCTGAAGGTCATCAGCCTGGAGGAGCCTGGGCTGCTACCGCCCAAAAATTACAAGGCCACCATTGAAGCGCAGATAGCCAAGTTCAAGCCTTCGGCGGACATGCAAAAGCTCAAGGTCGTGATCGGGCCGGTGACATTTACGCAGAAGAGTCTGGCCATGGGTGACCGCTCGGTACCTGCCGCGGCTGTTTCAGCGGCGCTACGCCAACGCATCAGCGATGCCCTGGTTCAAACCGGGCGCTTTGCGGTACTGGACCGTGAGTTCAGCCCCGAGATCGAGCAGGAGTTGGACATCATCGCAAGTGGCCAAGCCCCTAGCGCCGAGCTTGCCAAGCTGTCTCAGACGGCCAGCGCCGATCTGGTGTGGAGTGCGCGGGTCAACAGCTTTGCCTATAACCGCCATGCGCGTCAGCTGCGTACCAGTGATCGTGAGTTGGTGAGCTATTCGGGCGGCTGGGCACTCTCGCAAAAAATGGTGAATGTGGCCACACGCCAGGTGACGGTTGCTGATTCGCTGCGGGGCACCGCACCGGATCGTGCGGCCACCACCTTGGGTGCCGGTGTAGATGGCGACAGGATTCTGGCTGACATGACCGATGAAGCGGCCAAGGCCATCGTCAACTCCATCCTGCAGCGGACCTTCCCGGTGATGGTTGTTGCACGTGATGGAACCAATGTGGTGTTGAGCCAGGGCGGTCAATCGATACGTGAAGGCACACGCTACGCCATGGCGGTGATGGGCAAGGAAATGAAGGATCCGCAGACCGGCCAAAGCCTGGGCCGCATGGAGTCGCATTGTTGCGAGCTGGTCATCGACCGCGTGACCCCCAACTTGTCCTACGGCCATCTGGAGAATATGCGCACCGATCTGGATGCCATACCCGAAGGGGGTCTGCAAGTACGGGGCGAGCTTAAAAATACGTCCGCTGCTGTCGCCAGCAATGCGGCTGCTGCAAGCGCCGCTGCGCGGGCGCCTTCAGCAACTGGCGCTGCGCCGGCTGCCAAAAAGGCAGCACCCAAAGCCGCTAGTGCGCAGCCTGATGCGCCTGCCGACAAGGATGACAAGTGGTGATCTAAGCCGCTTGTCAGGCCATGCCAAGCCCCTTTGGGGCTTGGCATAAAACCGGCACACCTGATGCCCTCAGCGGATTCTCAATAGCCTTCCTGGTGACTGGCCGCCAGGGCTGGGTGCAGCTCACACCGCAGCCAGCCGCTGCTTGGCCAGCTGGGTGCCTGCAGCCAGCGCCTTGAGCTTGCCCCAGGCCACGTCTCGCGACATGGGTGCCAGGCCGCAGTTGGTGCAGGGGAAGAGGCGGTCCGCCGGCACAAACTCCAGCGCCCGGGCGATGGTATCGGCCACCTCTTCGGGCGTCTCGATCACGTCGCTGGCCACATCGATCACGCCCACCATCACGTCCTTGCCCGCCAGCAGCTTCATCAGGTCGGGCGGCACATGGGAGTGGATGCACTCCAGGCTCACCTGGTCGATGCTGCTGCGCGCCAGCGCCGGGAACACCGTCTCGTACTGGCGCCATTCGTCGCCCAGGGTGCTCTTCCAATCGGTATTGGCCTTGATGCCGTAGCCGTAGCAGATGTGCACCGCCGTGGTACAGGTCAAGCCCTGCGCCGCACGCTCCAGCGCCTGCACGCCCCAATCGGCTGCGTCCTTCATGTAGACGTTGAAGGCCGGCTCGTCGAACTGGATGATGTCCACGCCATCGGCCTGCAGCGCCAGCGCTTCCTGGTTGAGCAGCTCGGCAAAGGCCATGGCCATCTTGACCTTGTCGCCGTAGAAGCGGTCGGCCACGGTATCCACGATAGTCATCGGGCCGGGCAAGGTGAACTTGAGCTTCTTCTTGGTGTGGGCACGCGCCAGCTGTGCCTCAAAGGCATGCACGCGGCCCTTGAGGCGCAAGGCCGCTACCACCTGCGGCACCATCGCGTCGTAGCGGTTGTCGCGGATGCCCATCTTCACCTTGTTGTCGAAGTCGATGCCTTCCACCTGCTCCAAAAAACCATGCACAAAGTGCTGCCGTGCTTGCTCACCGTCGCCGACGATATCGAGGCCGGCGTCTTCCTGGGCCTTGATCCACAGCAGGGTGGCATCGGCCTTGGCCTGGCGCAGCGCATCGCCTTCGGCCTTCCACTGGGGCCAGAGCTTGTTGGTTTCAGCCAGCCAGGCGGGTTTGGGCAGGCTGCCGGCAATGGAGGTTTCAAACATCAAAGATTTCCTTTTTCAAATGGGTGGGCAGGTTTGCGTGCAAAGCATTGTGCGGACGCAGCTGCGCAATAGGGTTCCGTAGGCGACATCGGCTGAGCGGCGGGCCGTGGTTGGCCCGCTTTGTCAGCCGTACTTGCTGTCAAAACCTGGCCTGGGCCGCCCAGGCTTGCAGCACAGCCTGGTAAGGCTTGATGAAATGCGCTTCGGCAAACTGGCCTTGTTGAACGGCCAGCTGGCTGCGCTCTTCCCGGTCATAGACGATCTGCGTTAACGAATAGTCCTGGTGTTGCAGGCTCGGCTGGTAGCGAGCGCCTGCCGCAGAATTGGCGTTGTAGATCTCCGGGCGGTAGATCTTCTGGAAGGTCTCCATCGTGCTGATGGTGCCAATCAACTCCAAGCTCGTGTAATCAGCCAGCAGGTCGCCGTGGAAGTAAAAGGCCAGTGGCGCGGCGCTGTTGGCAGGCATGAAAAAGCGCACCTGCATGCCCATCTTGGCAAAGTACTCGTCGGTGGACGAGCGCTCGTTTTGCTGGTACTCGATGCCCAGCACCGGATGCTGGTTGCCCGTGCGCTGGTAGACCTTGCTGGTCGATGCGCTGATGCAGATCACCGGCGGCTTGTTGAAGCTGGCTTGGTAGGCGCTGGACGCGACAAACTGTTTGAACAGCTTGCCATGCAGCTCGCCAAAATGGTCGGGGGTGCTAAAGCCCGCCCGGTTCAGGTTGTGCGCAGGCAGCAGCACGCTGAAATCGTAATCCCGCACATAGGACGAGAAGTTGTTGCCCACAATGCCCGCGATGCGCTGGCCTGTCTGCTTGTCGAGGATGTGGGTCTGCAAAATCTCGATCAGCGGAAAGGCCGCATCCTTGCGCTGCGTGCCAATCTGCATCTCTACCGAGACGATGTCCAGCTGCACGGCATAGCGGTCGGCTGTGGGGTTGTCCCAATGGGCCAGCTCGTTGAAGCGGTTGTCGATCATCCGCAAGGTGTTGCGCAGGTTTTGCTGCCGGCTCTGGCCCCGCGCCAGGTTGGCAAAGTTGGTGGTAATGCGCGTGCTGTCCGATGGCTGGTAGTGCTCATCAAAACGCAGGCGCTGGAGCTGAAAGTGGAGTTCGGTGGTCATGGTGATCTGCTGAGCAGGTGGCCCAGATAAAAATGTGTGTTCAGGCTTGTGCCAAGGCGGGTGCCGCCAGTGCTTGGGGTGGGGTGGCCAGTGCCATCAAGGGCATGGCACGCTGCACTGCCAGCCTGGCCCTGGCGAGCAGGTCCGGGTTGTGCAGGTGGTAGTCCACAAAATCCTGGTCGGTGGCATAAACGCCCAACGGCAAGCTGCGCGCCTGGAAAAAGCTGAACAGCGGCCGCAGCTGGTGGTCAATCACCAGCGCATGGCGTTCGCTGCCGCCGGTGGCCGCCAGCAGCACGGGCTTGTCGATCAGCGCGTCCTGGTCGATGAAATCGAAGAAGTGCTTGAAAAGCCCGGTGTACGCGCCGCGAAACACCGGGCTGGCAACCACCAGTACATCGGCTTGCTCCACCGCAGCCAGCGCCTGCGCCACCACGCTCGGCAATTGCGAGCGCCACACTGCACCCGCCAACTGTGGCGCGAGCGTCGCCATCTCGACGAGGGTCTGCTGGCAGGGGACTTCGTCGGCAATCAGCTCCAGCAAGTGCTCTGCCAGTGCGGCGGATTTGGAAGGGCGTTGCAATCCGCCGGAGACGGCAACGACGCGGAGGGGAGTGGTCATGGTGGCTTTCTGGGATGGTGCAAACCATCGATAGGCGCCCATGGTAGGGGTCTCAATTCATGAAGTAAAATGGTTTTATTTCATAAATCCATGAATGGAGTTCATCTGAATGCTGGAGCGTATCCATCTCAGCATCGTGCAGCAGGTCGAAAAGCAGGGCTCATTGACCGCCGCTGCCGGCGTGCTGAACCTGACCCAATCGGCGCTGAGCCACAGCATGAAAAAGCTCGAGCAGCAGCTGGGCACCGACGTGTGGCTGCGTGAAGGCCGCAGCCTGCGCTTGACGCAGGCCGGCCAGTACCTGCTGGCGGTGGCCAACCGGGTTCTGCCGCAGCTGGACTTGGCAGAAGAGCGTTTGGGCCAGTTTGCGCAGGGCGAGCGTGGGGCGCTGCGCATCGGCATGGAATGCCATCCTTGCTACCAGTGGCTGCTCAAGGTAGTGGCGCCTTATCTGACCGACTGGCCCGATGTGGAAGTGGACGTCAAGCAGAAGTTCCAGTTCGGCGGCATTGGCGCGCTCTTTGGTTACGAGATTGACCTGCTGGTCACGCCCGATCCGCTGTTCAAACCCGGGCTGCAGTTTGAGCCGGTGTTTGACTACGAGCAGGTGCTGGTGGTGGCCAAGGGCCATGCTCTGGCGTCAGCCGCCTATGTCAAGCCCCAGCAGCTCACCCAGGAGGTGCTGATCAGCTACCCCGTGGATATCGAGCGGCTGGACATCTACAACCAGTTCCTGCTGCCCGCCGGCGTCACGCCCCGGCGCCACAAGGCCATCGAAACCACGGACATCATGGTGCAGATGGTCGCCAGTGGCCGTGGCGTGGCAGCCTTGCCGCGTTGGCTGGTGGACGAGTACGCCACCAAGATGGAGGTGGTGCCTGTGCGGCTGGGCCCGCGCGGTATCGCCAAGCAGATTTTCCTAGGCGCACGCGAGGCGGACACCGCCATCGACTATGTGCGGGCATTTATCGAACTAGCGCGCCAGCCGGTGGCTGCTGGGGCGCAAAGCGGCGCGGGCACGGGGGGCGTCTAAAAAATAGGAGTGCCAGCGCGAGGGATGTCTGCGTGCCTGGTACAGGTCCAGCTCGGAGTTAGCTCGCAGGCCTCTCGGCCTGCCGTGGTTTGTCCTTCGTCGATCGCGCCGCAAGGCTTGGCTGTGGCGAGGCTAAAGCTGCCTTGTCTTGTGGTGCTCTGCTCCGTCGCAAAAAAGTATTCCAACTATTTCTCCCCCCAGGTGATCACTTTTGGCATCTCGTTCGGTGTACAGGGCAATGGCGCTATGCAGTGCCGCTTTCTTTTCCCAGATCACAAGGACGACGACCAATGACCTCCACTTTTCCACGCCGCACGCGGCATCGCGAGCGCTTTGCTTTGGCTTTGCTGCAGGGCGCGATTCGTGCAAGCTTTATGGGTGGCAGCGCGGCGGGCCTGGCCCTGGCGGCACCTTGGGCGTTGGCGACGGAGCCTGTAGCGGGTGCCAAGAGCTATGCGATCGCTGCCGGGCCGCTGTCGGATGTGCTGGCGCAGTACGCGGCAACGGCCGGGGTGCAGCTGGTGTTTGAGCAGTCCACCCTGGCGGGGCTGCGCAGCAGCGGCCTGCAAGGCAGCTATGGCGAGGCCGAGGGCTTTGCCCGGCTGCTGGGTGGCAGTGGTTTTGAGGTGGTCAAGCAAGGCGGGGCCACCTATGTGCTGCGCAAGCTGCCGGCGGCCAGCGCGGCTGCAGCGGCCGGTGCCTCGGCGGCATCGGATATGACTTTGAACACCGTCACGGTGACGGCCGCAGCCAACCGCAGCGGCAGCACCGAAGGTACGGGCAGCTATGCGGCAGGGCATTCCAGCACCAGCGCCAAGCTGAACCTGAGCCAGCGCGAAACCCCGCAGACACTCACCGTCATCACCCGCAAGCAGATGGACGATGCGGGCATGACGTCGGTGGATGATGCGCTGCGCGCTGTCAGCGGGGTGTTTGCAGTGGATGGCGGCAGCATTGGTGCCAATTACTACAGCCGGGGCTTTAGCATGCAGGCCCAGGTCGATGGCATGGCCACGCCTTCGGGCATCGACAGCGGCAACCGCTCGCCCAAGTTCGATAGCGCCTTTGTCGACCGGGTGGAAGTTTTGCAAGGCGCGGCGGGTTTGATGGCGGGCGCAGGTAGCCCGGGCGGTACGGTCAACATGGTGCTCAAGCGCCCGACCGATACCTTCCAGGCCCAGGGCGAGGTGCAACTGGGCTCCTGGAAGGAGCGGCGCGTGGTGGGCGATGTGTCCGGCCCGCTGATCGATTCGGGTGTCATCCGGGGCCGCCTGGTGGCCGTGGCCGACAACAGCGAATCATTTACCGACTATGTTTACCGCGACCGCTATGCGGGCTATGGCATTGTCGAGGCCGACCTGGGCCCAGCCACCACCTTGAGCGCCAGCGTGCAGCTGCAAAAGGACACGAGCCGGGGCCATTTTGGCGTGCCGCTGGCAGCCGATGGCAGCGATGCCGGGCTGTCTCGCTCGTCCTTCTGGGGCGATGCCGACCACCGCTCGGTGCGCGACTACAACATCTACACCGTGGGCCTCAGCCAGCAACTGGCCGGCGCCTGGAGCCTGAAGGCCAACTACGCCTGGCAAAAGACCAACAACGATATCGAGAACTTCAGCAGCCTCTCGGGCAACCTGAACCCTGCGACTGGCGATGGCCTCTTCATTGGCAGTCGCCAGCGCAACTACACATCGGTCATGCAAGCCAATGTGGTCGATGTCTATGCCACTGGGCCGTTTGATTTCTTGGGCCGAAAACATGAGTTGACCGTGGGTGTGAACGGCACCAGCTTCCGCGACGAGAACGCGGGCACCGGCTACTCGTCCACCACGCCGATCAATGTCTACAGCTTTGACCCCGAAGGCCTGGGCCCCATTCCCGATGGCCTGCGCGCATCGACCAGCAAGACAAAGACCAGCAATATGGGTGTCTACGGCGTGGCGCGCTGGAGCCTGACCGATTCGCTCAAGCTGATCACCGGCACCCGCATCAGCAACTACGAGCGCAAGAACACCTTGACCGGCGTGGTGGCGCCTAAGGAGAAGGGCGTGGTCACGCCGTATGCCGGGCTGGTCTACGACATCAATGCGCAGTACTCCGCCTATGCCAGCTATTCGGACATCTTCAACCCCCAGACCAACCGCAGCCAGGATGGCAATGTGCTCGACCCGGTGGTGGGCGCCAACTACGAAGTGGGTATCAAGGGCGAGCTGCTGAACAAGCGCCTGAATGTATCGGCTGCCGTGTTTCGCCTGGCGCAATCCAACCTGGCGGTGCTTGATTCCTCGGTGCCCAACAACCCCAGCAATGCCTGCGGCGGCGCCTGCTACACCGCAGCGGGCAAGGTGGTCAGCCAAGGTATTGACCTGGGCGTGAACGGCCAGGTGAGCCCTGAGCTGAACCTGGCAGCGGGCTACACCTATACCTCGGCCGAGTATGTGGCCGGCCCGCAAAAGGACCAGCGCTTCCGCACCGAGCAGCCGCGCCACAGCATGCGCCTGGCGGCCAACTACCAGCTGCCGGGTACGCAATGGTCGTTGGGAGGCAATGTGGCTGCCACCAGCAAGGCCTATAAAAACGGCGGCTCGGGCGCCAATGCCTGGACCATTGAGCAGGGCGCGCTGGTGCTGCTGGGCCTGAACGCCCGCTACCGCATCACCCCCAAAACCCAGCTGAGCCTGGTGGTGAGCAACCTGACCGACCGCAGCTACCGCCATCTGTATGGCCGTGAGTACGCACCGTTTGGCGAGCCGCGCAAGTTCAGCGCCAATCTGCGCCATGATTTTTAAGATGCCGATGACCTTCTCTGCGATCCATCGGGGCGCCTGCGCGGCGCTGCTGGCTGGCTTGCTGGCCAGTGCGCCACAGGCTTGGGCGCAAGCCGCACAGGAGGGCGTGGCATCCGCAGCGGCCACGCCCACCACCACAGCAACTCCCGCCAGCCCCTATGTGATGCCCGCCACCCAGGTCTGGGACATGGCATCGGACAACGGCGAGGTCTACCGCATCTTTGTCTCCGCGCCTGAGAAGGGCGAGCCCCCCAAGGGCGGCTACCCGGTGCTCTATGTGCTCGACGGCAATGCCTACTTTGGCTCGTTCGCGCAGGCGCGTTGGGTGCAGGATTACTTGCCCGTTGGCAAGGCCATCATCGTGGGCGTGGGCTACCCGGGCGACAAGCCCTGGGATGTGCGCCGCATGGCCGACTACACAGCGCAGCTGCGCGAGCCGCTATCGCCCGAGGTGCGGGCCTTTGCCAAATACAAAAGCGGTGCACGCGCGCCGTTTCTGGATTTTTTGACCGGCAAGCTGCGCAGCGAGATCGCCCAGCGCTATCCGGTCAACCTGGAGCGGCAGTCGCTGTTTGGCCATTCCTTTGGCGGGCTGTTTGCGCTCTATGCGCTGTACGAGCGCCCCCAGGCCTTTGAGTCGATTGTGGCGGCCAGCCCCTCGATGGAGTGGAACGGCCAGCACATTCTGGATGAAGAGCGTGTGTTCCGCGACAAGGTGCAGGCCGGCAAAGTGGGCGCTACCAGCCGCCTGATGGTGGTGGTGGGCGACCGCGATGCCGATGGCGATCCGGAATCGGCTCGCATGCTGGCCGAGCGGCTGCAAGCCCTGTCCGGCTGGGGCTTGCGCGTGCGTCTGCAGCGCTACCCCAATGAGGTGCATGCCAGCGTGCCGGCGCAGGCGGCGAATGACACGCTGCGCTTTGCGTTCAGCTTGCGTTAGGGGAAGCGCGCAGCGCCGGCCGTACCGTTGCGCTACCAGGCCGCTGTCCATCCCTCCCAAGCGGGTGGAAAGCGGCGCGGCTTTTACTCAGCGCAGCATGCAAGGGCGCTTGTTGTCAAAGCGCCAGTTGGGTACTAGGTACTGCATGGCGATCGCATCATCGCGGGCGCCCAGGCCGTGCTGCAAGTAAAGCTGGTGTGCGCGTTCCACGGCATCCATGTCCAGCTCAATGCCCAGGCCGCCCTGTTGCGGCAGCTCGATATAGCCGCCGTTGATCTGCAGCGGGTGCTTGGTGAGGCCCTGGCCGTCCTGCCAGATCCAGTGCGTGTCGATGGCGGTGACCTTGCCGGGCGCGGCGGCGCCCACGTGGGTGAACATGGCCAGCGACACATCGAAATGGTTGTTCGAATGCGAGCCCCAGGTCAGGCCAAAGGCCTGGCAGAGCTGGGCCACGCGCACCGAGCCGGCCATGGTCCAGAAATGCGGGTCGGCCAGCGGAATATCGACCGATTGCAGCGACAGCGAATGCGCCATCTGGCGCCAGTCGGTAGCCACCATATTGGTCGCTGTTGGCAGGCCCGTAGCCCGGCGGAACTCGGCCATCACCTCGCGGCCGGAGAAGCCTTCTTCAGCGCCGCAGGGGTCTTCGGCATAGGCGAGGATGCCGTGCAGATCGCGGGTGATGCGCACTGCATCTTTGAGCAACCAGCCGCCATTGGGGTCCAAGGTGATGCGGGCTTTGGGAAAGCGCTCGTGCAGCGCACGGATCGCTTCGACCTCGTCCTCGCCCCGCAGTACGCCACCCTTGAGCTTGAAATCCTCAAAGCCATAGCGCTCGTAGGCCGCTTCAGCCAGCCGCACGATGGCCTGCGGGTCCATGGCTTTTTCATGGCGCAGGCGCTTCCAGTCGTCGGCCTCACCAGGGGCTGTTTGGTAGGGCAGGTCGGTCAGTTCGCGGTCACCCACGTAGAACAGATAGCCCAGCATCTGCACCGAGGTGCGCTGCACCCCTTCGCCCAGCAGCGCAGCGACTGGCACGCCCAGGTGCTGGCCCAGCAAGTCGAGCAGCGCCGATTCGGCGGCGGTGACGGCATGGATGGTGGTGCGCAGGTCAAAGGTCTGCAGGCCACGGCCGGCGCTGTCGCGGCCGGCAAAGTTGCTGCGCATCGCGTTGAGCATCGCGTTGTAGTTGCCCACCGGCTGGCCCAGGATCAGCGCGCGCGCATCCTCCAAGGTATTGCGGATGCTCTCGCCCCCAGGCACTTCGCCGACGCCCGTGCGCCCGTCGCTGTCGGTGAGGATCAGCAGGTTGCGGGTAAAGAACGGGGCATGTGCGCCGCTCAGGTTGAGCAGCATGCTGTCATGGCCGGCCACCGGCACCACGCGGTAGCCGGTGATGCGGGGGGTCGAGGAGGGCGAAGCGGAGGTGGTGGCTTGCATGGTGGGCGTGGGTACAAAAGATAAGAAAAACAGGCTGTGCAGCGGGCGGTGCTGTCCCGCTGCCAGGCCCTAGGTGATTATTGTGCGGTGATGCCGCCCGTGGTAATCACCTGTTTCCAGCGCGCAAACTCCTTGCGCTGGAACTCGGTGAACGCCTCGGGGCTGTTGCCCACAATCTCCAGGCCCATGTCGCTGAACTGCTTGCTCACAGCAGGGTCGTGCAGTGCTTTGACAATGCCGTCGTGCAGCTTGGTTTTGATGTCAGCGGGCAGGTTCTTGGGCGCGGCAAAGGCTTGCCAGGCATAGACATCCATGCCGTCAATGCCGGCCTCGGCCATCGTGAGCACATCGGGCAGCACGGCGGAGCGTTTGTTGCCGGTAACGGCAATGGCCTTGAGCTTGCCCGATTTGATGTGGTTGAACACGGTGTTCACGTTCTGGAACGACATGTCCACCTGGCTGCCCAGCAAATCAGCCGTGGCCGGTGCGCCGCCCTTGTAGGGCACATGCAGGCCCTTGGTGCCCGTCTTTTGCCAAAACAGTTCGGCGGTGAGGTGGTCTGACGAGCCCGCGCCCGAGGTCGCAAAACTGACGGTATCGGGCTTGGCCTTGAGCATGGCCACCACATCCTGGACGCTGTTGACCTTGGGGGCGAGATTGGGGTTGACCACCAGCACATTGGCCGTTTGCACTGCCACGGTGATGTAGCTGAAATCGCGCGTGGGGTCATAGGCCAGGCCCTTGATCAGGTGGGGTGCTACCACCAGCGGCGCCAAGGACGATACCAGCAAGGTGTAGCCATCGGCCGGCGCGCGAGATACCTGCGTGGCGCCAATGCTGCCGGTCGCCCCGGCCTTGTTCTCCACCACCACCGTCTGCCCCCACTGCTGGCCCAGGTTGTTGCCAATGGCACGGGCCACCGTGTCAGTCGCACCACCTGCCGGGAAGGGAACGACGATGGTGATCGGCTTGTCAGGCCAAGCCCATGCGCTGGGGCTGGCTGCCAAGGCAGCAGCGCTGGTGCAGACGAGGGCGGCGATTTTCTTCCAAGGGCTGAGAGGGGTGGCGGTCATGTTTGTCTCCTGCTGTTGAGGGCGTTGCTGAAAGCATGCTGAGCGATGATTCGCTTCGAATGGTTAACGTTAACATTGGAATTTGTCGTATTGTTAACGTTAACTTGCACGCGGAAATCAGTAATTACCCGATATTGACTGGGTGGCAGGAGACGTAATTTTTTGGGGAACTGCGGTTTAGCTGCTGCTGCGCTGGGTGATCGCAAAGCCGATATCTATGCGGCGCGCATCGACGGGCTGATCCAGTGAGCGGGCCACGATCATGTCGGCTGCCAATTGGCCGATGCGGGTGCCGTCCAGCCGCACGGTGGTGAGGGGTGGCGCAGTGTCCTTGGCAAACTCCTGGTCGCCCAGCCCAACGACGGCCAGGTCTTGGGGCACGCGCAGGCCCAGGTGCTGGGCCTCAATCAAGGCACCCAAAGCCAGGGTGTCGGAGCTGCAGAAAACGGCGGTCACCTCGGGCTGCTTTACCAGTACTTCAGCCAGGCCGCGCCGGCCGCCGCCCAAGGTGCTGGGTGCTGGCGTAAAAGCTACTATTACTTCCGGCAGCCCGGCCGCCTGCGCCGCCTGGCCATAGGCCGCCACACGCACCCGGGCACGCGCATCATCACCGCTGACCATGCCCAGCTGGCGGTGGCCCTTGGCGACAAAATGCTCCGCCACTGCGGCACCAATGGCCTGGTGCGAAAAGCCCACCAGCATGTCGATGGCGGTATCGGCCAGATCCCAGGTCTCCACCACCGGGATTCGCGAGGCCTGCAACAGCGCCCGGCCTTCCTCCGATGCTGCGGTGCCGATGATCACAATGCCATCGGGCCGGCGCTGGATGATGGCGCGGACGAGGTCTGCCTCTTGCGCCGCGTCATAGCCGGTGCGGCCAATCATCAGCTGGTAGCCATGCTGGTTGAGCGACTGGTCCAGCGACTGGATCAGCTCCTGAAACACGGGCCCCACCAAAGTAGGCAACAAGGCCGCCACCAACCGCGCCCGCGACAGCCGCAGCCCACTGGCCAGCGCATTGGGCACATAGCGCATGCTGGCGATGGCATCGCGCACGCGCTGCAGGGTTTCGGGGTTGAGACGCTCGGGGTGGTTGATGGCCCGCGAGACCGTCATCGCAGACACGCCCGCAGCACGGGCTACATCTTGGATTTTGGACGGTCGGTCGGTGGGTTGCACGGGCAGGTCAGGTGGGGGCTGAAAGTGCCGCTATCGTAGTCCATGCCAGGTGCTGCGGGGCTGTGGAGCGGGATTTGGGTGGTATTTCAACGGCGGCAGTCGCCTTGCGCCAACAACGGCGTGCCCAATGCTTGCCCACCGTGCCGGTTTAACCCACCCGCCCCACCTCCAACACCGACACAGCCCCACGCGCAGGCCATAGCGCCACCAGCACCAGCAGCACCGCCACCAGCATGTAAGGCGCGCCCGGGTTCAGGTCATAGACCAAGGTGCCCACCAGGGGCCCCAGGATCATGCCCAGGCCATGGGCTGCGGCAACGGTGCCGGCAGTGGCGCCTTGCTCGTGTGCGCCCACGGCATTGGCGGCCAGCGCCATGACGGAGGGGAACACCCAGCCCATGCCGGCAGCGCCGACAAAGTAGCCGGCCCACAGCGCCCAGGGAGTGCTGGCCAGCAACAAGGATGCAAAGCCCAGGGCCGAGAGGGCGCAACCTGCGCGGATCAGGCGCTGCGGCGTCCAGGTCAGCTTGCGTACGGCCAGTTGCGCAAGGATCAGGCCCACACCGACAACGGCCAGCGCCATGCCGGCGGCGCGGGCTGCGGCGCTGGCCTCCAGCTGTAGGCGGTCCAGCGCAAAAAAGCCCACGACGACCTGGGCGATGGTCACGCTGAACATCGCACAAAAGGCCACGGCCATCGGGCGGCGCAGGCGCGGGTCGCTGATCTTGAGGTGGCCTGTGGCCGCGTTGGCATGGTGCTCGGTACGCGGCAGCCAGCGCCACAGCACCAGCAGGGCCAGCGCCGGTAATGCGGCGGTGATGAGCAGCGGCAGCTCCAGGCTGTGCGCGGCCAACAAGCCTGCCACGCCAGGTCCCGCCACCATGCCAATGCCGCTGGCCGCCCCCAAGGTGGCCATGGCTGCGGCGCGTTGGGGGCCGGGTACATGGTCGGCAATCAGCGCTGCACCGGTGGCGGGTACGGCAGCATAAAAGCCGCCCGCCATACCGCGCAGCAGCACCAGCCCGGCAAAGGCCAGCCATACCGGTGGCTGCGTGCGTAGCGCAAAAACAATAAAGGCGCACAGCAGCGCATAGCTCAGCACAAAGCCGCCCAAGCCGCGCAGCAAGATGGGGCGCCGGCCCCAGCGGTCACTGGCTGCCCCCCAGCGCCTTGCCAACAGCACCCAGGCCAGCCCACCCACGGTGACTGCCATACCGGCCTGCCAGGGTGCCAGCCCCAGCAAGCGGGCGATAGGGCCGATCAGCGCCACAAAGGACATCATCGACAAGGTGCACACAAAGTTCTCAAACATCAGCGGCTGCAGGCTGAAGCGGGGCGTGCCTGCGGCGGGCGGCGGCACGCTGGATGGGCCAGCTTGGGTAGACGGGACGGACATCAGACTCCTTCAATAACATGGTTTTTAAATGATAATCAATCGCATTAAATGTTAGACTTGGTTCCTGTGATTTGCCCCTCTTGCCATGAACGTCATCCCACGCTGCGCTGCAGTGTTGGCGCCGCTCAAGCCCATGCGTTGGCAGGGCGTGTGAGCAGGGGCACCCTGTCCAACACTTCTTTTCTTTCATCCTTGGGGTGCAGCAATCTGGCTGCATCTGTCTGACCACCATCCAAACTGCCATGACTGCCACCATGACCCCTTTGCATGCCGCCACCAGCGCTCGCCGTACCCTGCAACTGCGCCGTCCCGCTGTCCCGCAATCTTTGGACGTTGCCCAGGTGCCTGCCGCTTGCGACAGCCAAGCCGAGCCGCTCAGCATCGCCTTGCAACCGCGTGTGCTGAACGACGCCAACCTGCAGGTGCGCAGCGTAGACAGCGCCAGCCTGCTGGCCGGCCACAAGACCGTGCAGATTGCCCACAACGGTTCGGTCTACACCTTGCAGGCGACCAAGCTGGGCAAGCTGATATTGACCAAGTAAAAGCAGGGCCTCTGGGCCTTTGTGTGCCGCATAAAAACAGCCCGCTGGCCATCCGATGCCAGCGGGCTGTTGTGTTGATGGGCTCGGCACTTTGGTGCCGGAGCCCTTTATCCCCTTTGCGGATCAGAACGACACGGTGGCCGACAGGCGGTAAGTGCGCGGTGCACCCGGCATCACAAAGCCATCGTTGAACATGCCAATCCAGTAGTTCTTGTTGGTCAGGTTCTCCACGCTGGCGTTAAAGCGCACGGGCGTAGCGCCAAACTTGGTGGCATAGCGGGCCATGGCGTCAAGGCGGTTCCAGGATGGCACCTTCAGGCGGTTGCCCGAGTCCGCCCACTGCGAGCCGGTGTGGAAGAAGCGCCCACCCACCGACAGGCCTTGCACGGGGGTGTCCCAATCGAGGCCAATGCGGGTGCGCAGCTTGGGCACGCCGTAGTTCTCCAGCCCGGTGTTGATCTGCTTGGACTTGATGTACTCCACACCGCCCAGCAGCGCCAGGCTTTCGCTCAGCTTGCCAAACGCGCTCCACTCCAGCCCGCGCAGGCGCTGCTCGCCATCGAGCACTTGGAAGTTGGCACTGTTGGTGATGACCGAGGGCTTCTTGATCTGGAAAGCACTGAAGGTGTGGGTGGTCTGGCCGGCCTGCAGTTTCACACCCACTTCGCCTTGCTTGGTTTGCATGGGGGCGAGGGTGTCACCCTGGTTGGCAAAGCCGGTGCCCACGGTGCGGCCGGGCTCCAGGCCTTCGGTGTAGTTGGCAAACAGCGCCACATTCTCACCCCAGGGGCGCACCACGGCGGCAACCATCGGCGAGACGCGGCTTTCGCTGTAGTTCGAGGCGACGCCATTGACCAGCGGCGTCTTCACCGTCTGGTGGCGCAGGCCCAGGGTCAGCAGCAATTTTTCATCCCAAAAGCCCAGGGTGTCGGCAATGGCGATCGAGCGGAATTCGTTTTCCGTCGTGTAGTCCTTCCAGGTCGGTGCGGTCGGGAAGGTGGGCTCGGTCGGCCGGTACATATTGGTCGTGTAGCAGTAGTTGCAGGCGGTGTTGACCGTGCCTTCCTTGTGCTTGAGGATGTTGAACGACAGCTGCAGCCGGTGCTGCACGCTGCCGGTATTGAACTTGCCGATGACACCCGCCTCGGCCGTGCGGCGCTCCGACTTGGTGTGCACGTTGTAGATGGCGCCGCGCGTGGTGCCGTCCGCTCCGGTGACGATGGCACGGGTGCCAAACAGCAGCCCCTGGCCCTCGGCCTCGGATCCGCCGGCGGCCACATAGCCCTGCCAGTCCTTGTTGAAGTCAAACTCGGCCCGGGCCAGCAAGCCGCTGTTGTCGTATTTGCCGTGCGTGCCTTTGAACAGGTTCACATCACCGTCGGGTGGCGACAGCAGGGTGCCCACGCCGGGGATGGCCGCGCTGCCTAGGAAGCTGAACATGCCTGGGCTGCCGCCATCAATTTTGTTGACGCTGTTGTACAGGTCCAGGTAGAGGCGGAAGTTGTCGCCCAGGTAATCCAGGCCCAGCGCGCCCACATTGCGCTTTTGCTTTTCGTCCTCGGCACCCATATCGCCAGAGCCGTACACGCCATTGAAGCGCAGACCCAGACGCTGCTCGGGCCCAAAGCGCTTGCCCACGTCGGCATGCAGCTGGTAGTACGAATCCGAGACATAGGTGGCGGTCAGATCGGCAATGGGCTGGGCCAGCGCGCGCTTGGTCACCATATTGACCGAGCCGGCCACGCTGGCGAGCGGTGGCATGCCCGAGAGCAGCACATTGGGGCCGCGCATCACCTCGACGCGCTCGAACATCTCGATTGGCACCGAGTTGGCTGGCGCAATGCCATAGAGGCCATTGGTTGCAATGTCCATGGCCGTCACATCCAGCCCGCGCAGGTTGAAGTTCTGCAGCAAATGGCCCTTGTTGGTGGTGAAGACCACCGCCGCATCGTTCTCCAGCACATCCTGCAGCGACAGCGCCGACCAGTCCTCGGCCAGCTCGCGCGTATAGGCATTGACGTGTACGGGCGCCTCCATGATCGAGGTAGCGCCCAAGATGCCCAGCCGCGCACCCTTGGCCGCCTTGCGCCCGGGCGCGAGTGCGGGCAGGTCTTCGCGCTCATAGCGGTCGCGGACGGTGACTTGGGGCAGGGTGACGGGAGCGCTGGTGCTGGCCTCGGCCGTCGTGCCCGCGTTTTGGGCTGACTCGGTAGGCTGAACTTGCTGGGCCGATACCCCGGAGCTGGCGGCTGCGGCCATCCAGGCCAGGACGATCAGCTTGGGCTGGTGTCTGCGTTTTGTTGTGTGTGACATAAGAATGATTTCTATAACTCAAATGAACAAGAATCATTCTCAATCGTATTTATATGTTGCTGCATGTGCAACTTTTTGTTGTATTTCGGGGATTACCCTGTGTGGGACGGGGAGGGTCATGCGTCTGCCGGAACCTGATGCGTCAGGGCGGCCGGGATGCGGCCCTGGTCGCCATCGATCACTCTGCCAAGCTGCCGTGCGTGCGCATTGACCGCGAGTCAGCAATGCAGGTGGCTGCAGACTTGAACAGGTTCTCAAACTGAGTTTTGATCCTGGCGGTGTTCAAGCCACTCCGTGTGGCCCGCTGCAGCCCGATGCCGCTGGCGCAGATAAAGAAACAGCGGCAATGCCAACGACGGCCCCACCACCAGGCCCCACATGGGCAGCCACAGCCGGGGCATTGCCAGCCTTCTGCCTTCGACGACGATCCACACGGCAACCGTAATGCCCGAGACCAGAACATCCCACCAGGCAAAAGCAGACAGAGGGCTGGACGTGGCCTGTTGCAAGAGCAAAGGCACATCCAGGCCATGTGCACAAAGCCATGGAATAAATTGCGACAGCGGCAAAACGGTGCCAGCGATACAGAGAAAAAAGTAGAGGATTTGCACGATTTTTAATGGGGATATTGAATCTTTAGATGGGGTAAGAGGTTTTGGTAATTCTAGTTTTAGATTGCCAATTTATTTGCATCTATACTGATTCGAAACTCAGGAGATTACGTGAAAAAGGCATGCCGCATTTCAGCACTTGGTCCCGCTATTTTGGCTTCCGTGTTGGCGCTTTGCAGCACCGCCAGTTGGGCAGCGCGGAGCTTTACACCGCAAGCGGGGACCTGGATGGTCAGCGAAGAGATCGACGGTAAACCGGGCCGTGGCCTCGCCATCGATGTGCAAGGCAATACCTTTTTCATGCAGGTCTTTGCCTATGAAAAGAATGGCGATGCCACTTTTTATACCGCTACCGCGGAGATGGATGGCACTACCGCTACGGCACCACTCATGCGCTACAAGGCTGGCCGCAGTTTTGGCGGCGGCGCGCAAGATGCGGTGGAAGACGGATCTTCAGGCATGGTGACGGTTTCATTCTCGAATGGCATCTTGGGATCGATCCGCTTTCCTGGGGAGGAAGAGAAAAAAATTGAGCGGTTTTTGGTCAACGATCCCGATTTTGACGATGTGGTACTTACGCCTGGGCCCAATCGAATGAATATCGGTAAGTCCAGCAAGTGGCACATTCTCGATTCCGGGGGCAATCTTGTAGATTCTCTGGGCGCAACGCTCAGCAAGGCAGAGGCAAGCAATTACAAACTTACGTTGGGATCACGTTTTAGCGGTTATCGAGCATCGTATAGCTGCCAGCGTTTGTCGGGTGTCCAGTCTTTTTCCTGCCAAATGCTGGTTTCAAATGGTATGGCGACCCTCTATCCCGAAGTCAAGTTTCAGATGATTGGCCCGGAGGTCGTCGGGATACTCAAGAGCAGCGGTGGCGATGTTCTGGATATTGCGGGGGTTCAGCACGCGATGGGACACATCGGAGGGGCCGTGGTCCTCTGCGGAAGGTCTGAGTATTCCTATATGCCTGCTGGATGTGATCAATGGCACATGCCAGCCAACGGCACCTGGATATTTGCGGATGAGCACACGGGCAAACCGGGGCGTGGCATCAGTGTGGACATGCAAGACAAGGTAGCGATTCTGCAGATCTTCAACTACCTGCCTGATGGCCGCCCCACGTTTCATATGGGGACCGCAGTAATGGGCTACAACCCGCTGGCAGGAGCGTTCAACCCTGGAGTGGTTCCTATCCAGCGATACCAAAGGGGACGTTATCTAGGTGGGCCGACTGCTGCAGGGGCCCCCGTGTTGGATGCCGAAGATACAGGGGATGCGGTGATTGAGTTCTCCGGCATCAATGCAGACCGGTACGCGCCGTATATTGAAGGTACGCTCAAGCTTCCTCATGAAGAAGCCAAGCCGTTGAAGCGATTGGATTTGCAAGGGTTGACGCCGTTTAGTCGCTTTGACGGAGAGTGGGTGATGGTGTTTTCCAATGCAGAGCCTCCTGGGGCGCCGATTCTCAGAATGGTTCGCTTTTCATCTACCAGTGATGAATCTGCCACTAGCGATGACGGACTGGTTCAATGCACCAAGAACCCGTACGATCTGCCGCGTTATGTCTGCCATCTCTATGCGGATCCGACGAGAGCCGTTGTCCGTGGCAGCCTGTACGCGCGGTTCAATGGCTTTACGGCAGAAGCAGATACCGTTCAGCTCAGAGACCAGTTCGGCAACTGGCGTGGTGTGGGGAATATTTCAAATGACTGATGCCCCTGTGATGGGACTGGGCGACGTTCCCCTAGATTGATCAATGGGATGAGGGGGCTGGGTAACCAGCGCCTCTCGCATCCGATGCATGAGACGCCGCGTCGTTATCTGCGCTTGCTGCGCGTATTCGGCAAAAACGCCGTCGCCCTATACCGATTCGACACTGAGGAGACCAGGTGAAAAAGATAAATCGTATTCCAGCATGGCGTCCTGCCATTGTGGCTTCCTTGTTGGTGCTTTCGTGTACTGCAGCTTGGTCCGCCCGCAGTTTTACCCCCCAGGCCGGCACCTGGGTTATCAGCGAAGAGTTGGATGGCAAACCAGGCCGGGGCCTGGCGATAGATGTGCAAGGCAATACCTTTTTTATGCAGGTATTTGGCTATGAGAAGAATGGCGACGCCACTTTCTATACGGCCACCGGGCAGTTGGATGGCGATACGCTGACTGCGCCGCTGATGCAATACCAAGGTGGACGCAGCTTTGGCAGCGACGCGCGGGATGCGCAAGAGCTGGGATCACCCGGCAATGTGACGCTGAGTTTTGCCAACGGGCTGCAGGGAACGGTGCAGCTTCCCGGTGAGCCCGCGCGGGCGATACAACGCTTTGAGATGCGCAGTGATGACTATGTATTCAACTATTGGGGAAAAGGCGTGCGTCGGTCGTTTTTAGGCACCCTGTTGGATGCCGACCAGACCCCCAATGGATTTGTCAATATCTCGGTGTACAAGGCAAGGGAGACCTCGCAGTGGCAGGTATTGATAGAGGGCTTGCAAGACTCTGCAGCGCAGAAGCTGGATTGCAGCCGGGTCGTGGGCAAGGATGAATACCATTGCACAAATAGCGATACTCCGCAATCGGGCGACCCGACCCCTTTTGTGCAATCCATGAAGCTGTACATAGCCAATGTGGATCTGGTGGGGCAGGTGGAAGTGCTGAACCAAGGTGCACTACAGACCTACCCCCTGATGGGCACTGCGATAAGCGGGGGCAGTGTCGTGACCATTGGCTTCTGCACCTCCTGGGCTGATTTGTACGTGGGCGATATGGGCAATTGCACTGGCCCGGTGAGACCCAGCAGTGGAACCTGGCTGGTGCAGGACGAGTTGACCTTCAAACCGGGACGCGGCATTGCCGTTGATGCGCAAAATGGCATGGCATTGGCACAGATATTCAACTATCTTCCAGATGGCTCGCCCACTTTCCATATGGGGAGCACCAGCTACCAAGGGGTAGAGGCCAGCTTTGTCTTGAACCGTTACCAGGGCGGTCGCACTCTGGGCGGTCCGCCCGCCAGTGGAGAGTTGGCCGAGGCCACTGGTACCCTGGCGCTGACGTTCAGGACCGGTGCGTTTCCCCAATGGGTGTCCTCGCGTGTTCTGGGCCAGGTGACCTTCCCCAACGAATCATCCAAGCAGATGGTCCGCATGGCCCTGGAGCCGGGTGCATCGGATGCGCAGGGGCTGCTGGGACAATGGTGGTTGCGATTTTACGCAGACAGCAATAAGCGGGTGGTTGAAGCAGTCACCTTGTCGCGGCTGGAGGGAGACGAGGCCGTCAGTGCCGATGGAGCGGTGCGCTGCTCGCGCTCCAACCCCCAGTCCCCTGCCCAAGCGATTTGCGTATGGAACCGGGACGGTGTGGTCTACAAGGCGCCTTTGTTCCAGGAGGCCAACAACCGAAGCGCATATTCGCTGCAAGTCCGCGACCGCCACGGCAACCTGATGGGGCTGGGCGACGTTCCCTTGGAGTGATGCCGGGGCAACCGGCCCCTCGCAGCCGATGCCGGGTGCACACCAAGACCTTATGTGCGCTTCTTCCGCGTATCCGGCAAAAACGCCGTCGCCAGCCCTAGCAGCGGCAGGAACGAGGTTAGGCCATAGACCCAGACGATGCCATGCACATCGGCCAGCTCACCCAGGCCGGCGGCTCCCACGCCGCCGATGCCGAACATCAATCCAAACATCAAACCCGAGACCAGGCCCACGCGGCCGGGCACGGCCTCTTGCGCGTAGACCACCAGCGCGGCAAAGGCGGACGACATCACCAAGCCTATAAGGATCGCAAGCACGGCCGTCCCGACCAGGCCGACATAGGGCAGGGCGAGCGCAAACGGGGCAACGCCCAGGAACGAGATCCAGATGACGGCCTTGCGGCCAATGCGGTCACCGACCGGGCCACCCGCAAAGGTGCCGGCTGCCACAGCGGCCAGAAACATGAACAGAAACAGCTGGCTGCTTTGCACGCTCAGCTGGAAGCGCTCGATCAGATAGAACGTGAAGTAGTTGGTGAAGGATGCGATATAGACAAACTTGGCGAACATCAGAATGCAGATCACCGTGATGGCGCGGATGACGCCAGCGCGGTCCAGGCCTTCACCCATGTGGTTTTTGGCCAGGCTCTTGGCCTTGGCGCTGCCGTTGTGGCGCACCCAGATGGTCAAGCGGTACAGCACAAAGATGGCAACGAGCGCCACCACCATGAACCAGGCCACGGCGCGCTGGCCATGCGGGATGACGATGGCCGCCGTCAGCAGCGGGCCAATGGCCGAGCCGGTATTGCCGCCCACCTGGAAGGTAGACTGCGCCGTGCCAAAGCGCCCGCCCGAAGCCAGGCGCGCAATGCGCGAGGCCTCGGGGTGGAAAGTGGCCGAGCCTACCCCCACCACCGCTGCCGCCACCAGCAGCATCTCGTAGCTTTGCGCGGTGGCCAGCAGGCCGATACCGATCAAGGTCATGCCCATGCCCGACGGCAGCAAAAAGGGCTTGGGGTGCTTGTCGGTGTACATGCCAATCCACGGTTGCAGCAGCGAGGCGGTCACCTGGTAGACCAGCGCAATCACACCAATCTGGCCAAAGCTCAGCGAGAAGCTGGCCTTGAGCATCGGAAAGATCGAGGGCAGCATCGCCTGGATCATGTCGTTGAGCAGGTGCGCCAGGGCTGCGCCGCCCACGATGGGCAAGAGAAAGCCGTGCTGCTGGAGGGCTGCAGCCGGCGCTGCCAGTGGGGTGCTGGGATCGAGGGTGGCGGTTTCGGCGGTCATGGCGTCTGTTCGGCAAACCAGAGGGAATGCCGGGATGGGTAGCAAGCCGGTAGCGTACGTGATCCAGCGATGGCGGGATCGCGTAACTTGGACAAGAAGTATCGAGTTTTTGCCAGTTTGCCGAATGACAGTCATTCGCTGGGCGCGCTGACGGTGCCAAATGCAGGCGCTTATGATGCCTTGGCAACCCCTGATCCGCATTCTCTTCAACACAAGGACGGCCACCATGACACAGATTGCCCATCTTCGTGACGCCATCGCGGCGAGCCAGCTTCTCCAGAACGTGGAGGCAGATGACGGCTTTGTCGTTGGCCGCGTGCGGTTTCAGCCGGCCGCTGCGGACATCCCCATCAACGTCGATCCGGAGCTGGCCGACAACCCAGTCATGGATGCTGACACCCTCATTGCCAATACGCAGCGTTTTTTGGCGATGCCGCTGGACCGCTGGAAGCAGCTGATCCATGAGATTGCGCTGGAGGTGGAAGAGGCCGTTGAAGACGATGAGGTGGAAGAGCCCCAGGATCTGCGCGATGACTTGCGCCTGCATTCCGTGGTCATTTTTGCCGACGCAGTGCTGCTGTCGTTGGTGGCGCCGCGGCAGTTTCCCGACTGCTGGGTGCGCGCGCAGCTCAATGTGGGCCTGGCGCTGGACGATGTCTCCATCGACGAGAACGATGGTGTGGAGACCATCGAATTCAAGTCGCTGGATGATCTGCTGGACAAGCTGAGCACGAACACCGACAAGTAGCGCGGGATTGCGGCTGTTCAGAATCTTCCAGTGCGTGGCCTTGGCTGCTGCCTGGGCTGCTGCTAACAGCGCCCGCGCCAAAGCAAACGCCACCCGAAGGTGGCGCGTGGATGGTGTGTCGGAGATGGGCGATCAGCTGATCAAGCCATTCTTCAACGCGTAGTAGGTCAAATCGCTGTTGGAGCTGAGGGTCATCTTCTCCATCAGCCGGGTCCGGTAGGTGCTCACCGTCTTGACGCTGAGCGACAGCTGCTCGGCGACATTGCTGGCGGTTTCGCCCTGGGCCAGTTTCAAGAACACCTGGAACTCGCGCTCGGACAGGTGCTCGTGCGGCGGGGCATCGTCCTTGCGGCCCAGCTGCTGGGCCAGCAGGTTGGCCACCATGGGGGTCAGGTAGCGCTTGCCCAGCGAGATGGTGCGGATGGCTTCCACAATTTCGCTGGGGTCACATTCCTTGTTCAGGTATCCGTTCACACCCTGGCGGATCAGGTTGATTGCGTAGTGCTCGGCCGGGTAGCCACTCAAAATCAGGATGCCCATATCAGGCTCCTTGGCGCGCAGCATGGTCAGGGCATCGATGCCGCTTTGGCCGGGCATCGACAGGTCCATCACCAGCACGTCAATGGATTCATTGCGCACCAGGTCAATGGCTTCGCGGCCATTGGAGGCTTCGCCTACGACGCGAATATCTACAAAGTCCGCCAGAAATTGCTTCAGGCCCGAGCGAACGATGGCGTGGTCATCGACAAGTCCTACGTTGATCATTGGTCTTCCTTGGTGGCGGCAGCGCAGCGGTGCATGGCCTGCGCGCTCATTTTTTCAAAACTGGGTAAGCAGGTGGACCAGCGTGCCGCCTGCCATAAAGTCAATATGATTATCTTTGGCGGCCGATGCTGGAAATATTATCCAACTGCGAAAATATCTAAAACCGTATTTATATTATATAAATTTGATGCAAGGTACTGGCCTGCCACAATGGAGGTTTCAATACCTTGCTCAAAGCCTCAATGGCTAGAGCATTAGTTTAACCATGGTTTGCAAATGCCATGTGGGTGCGCGCAAACGGTCGTTGTCAGAGTAGGACTACAAAAATGCGAGTGGGTTTTTTTAAAGTCCCATCTAGCATGAAAGTTTTCTGGTTTTCAGCCTGTGGTATATTCCAACGGCATAAAAAGAAAATGTCCTACATGGATAAATTCCCTGGTGCAAATCGCGGATTGCAATAGTTTTATTGCAATAATCTTTCATTATTGGATTTGCAATGAGAATAGTCTACATAGAAGACAATGACGAGCTGCGCGAGACCATTGGGTGCCTGATGGAAGCGCCAGGCCGCAGCGTGACTTGTTGCGCCAATGCGGAAGAGGCGCTACAGCTCGATGCGCAGGCGCCGTTTGACCTGGTGGTCACCGATGTCAGCCTGCCCGGCCAGTCGGGCACCGAGCTGGCGCAAGCGCTGCTCAAACAGTCCCCCCAGCGTTGGATTGTGCTGTGCTCGGGCTACGACCTGGGCCACTACCCCGCCCAGTGGGGCCCCCATGTGCGCAGCTTGCTCAAGCCCTTTGAGATTGAAGAGCTCGAAGCCTTGCTCGGCCAGATCGAGGCCCAGCGCGCCGGTGCGGCGCTGCAGTAACGGGCCTCAAGAAAGGTGAAGAGGGCCGAGGATGCCCTCTGTGCCCATCACCACCGGATTCAAAGCACCGCCTGGCGGTGCTGCGCCAGGGGCTGGCGCGGCAGCCGGATGTCGAACCGGGTTTGCCCATCGGCGGACTGTACCTGGATGCCTCCACCATGCGCCCGGGCAATCTGCTGGGCAATATAGAGCCCCAGGCCCAGGCCTTCACTTTGCCCCGGCTGGCGCTCCCCGCCCCGGAACGGCTTGAACAGGTCGGGCAGCAAGGCCGGCGCAATGCTGCCGCCGTTCTGGATGGACAGCAGCAGCTCGCCGGGCTGGCTGCCATCCAGCGCCACGGTGATGGGCTCGCCCGCTGCGCCATGCTTCATGGCGTTGCCCAAGATATTGCTCAGCACCTGGGCCAGGCGTTCGCCGTCCCATCGCCCCTGGGTGTCACCCTGCGCTGTGTAGTGCAGCACGCGGTCCGCTGCACACTGGCGGGCATCGTCCACCGCCGCCTCGCACAAGGGGGCCAGGTCCATATCGGCCAGGCTCAGGCGCAGGCCCCCGGCTTGGCGGATACGGGTCACGTCCAGCAAATCCTCCACCATGCGCGCCATGCGCTGGCTGTTGCCCAGCAGCCGCTCGGCCAGCTCTTCGTTCTTGCTGGCATCGGTCTGGCGCTTGAGCAGGCTGGCGGTCATCTTGATGGTCTGCAAGGGGTTGCGCAGGTCGTGGCTCAAGACAGCCATGAACATCTCGTTGACGCGCAGCGCCTCGGTACGCTCCTGCAGCTGCTGGGCCAGCTCTTGCTTGCGGCGGTGCAGCTCGAAAAAGATATTCACCTTGGCACTGAGCATGTCCGGGTCGATGGGCTTGTACAGAAAGTCGACCGCGCCGCTCTCGTAACCCTGGAACTGCCAGTTCTGCTCATGCGTGCCGGCGGTGATGAAGATCAGCGGAATATGGCGCGTGCGCTCGCTGCCCCGGATCAGTGCGGCCAGGTCAAAGCCGTTCATCTCCGGCATCTGCACATCCAGCAGGGCCAGCGCCACATCGCTGTGCAGCAGCAGCAGCTCCAGCGCCTCACGCGCCGAATGGGCCTTGAGAAATTGCACACCGTCGCGCTGGAGCAGGGCTTCCAAAGCCACCAGGTTCTGCGGAATGTCGTCAACGATCAGGCATTTGATGCCATCAATGGTATTCATGGAGCTACAAGTCAAAAGCTAAGCCCACTGTGGGATGCAAGGCGCATCGCCATCTGCAGGGCGGATATTCTCAAAACTACGCAATACTGGTTTTCTTTTGGTAAATCTTTTCTACCGGGGCCACATCTTCAAAAGCATGGGCCTGGTTGGAGAATCGCAAGGATTCTTTCATGCCTAAACCCAAAAACCCCCGGTGGCATAGAGATTGCCTAAAGAGATCAAAGGCACGGTTTTGCAAATCCGAGTCGAAATAGATCAATACATTGCGGCAGGATATCAAATGCATTTCTGCAAAAACACTGTCGGTCGCCAGGCTGTGGTCAGCAAATACCACATTTTTGCGCAGCTCTTTATCCAGTACCACATGGCCATAATGGGCGGTGTAATAATCGGCCAGCGAGCGCGTACCGCCCGAGCGCAGATAATTTTCTGAAAAAGACTCCGCGCGTTCAATGGCAAAAATGCCTTGCTCGGCCACCCGCAGCGCCTGCGAGTTGATGTCAGTCGCATAGATCAGGCTGCGCTCCAGCAGGCCTTCTTCTTGCAGCAAGATGGCCAGCGAGTACACCTCTTCGCCCGTGCTGCAGCCTGCCACCCAGATCTTGAGCGAGGGGTAGGTGCGCAACAGCGGCACCACCTCGCGGCGCAGCGCTGCAAAATACGTCGGATCGCGGAACATGTCGCTGACCTGCACCGTCAGATAACCCAAGAGCGCCGTAAAGGCGGAGGGGTCATGCATGATCCGGTCCTGCAATTGCGACAGGGTTTTGCAGCCAAAAGTGGCCAGCGCCGCCCCCAGCCCACGCTTGATCGAGCCCTGCGCATAACCGCGAAAATCGTAGTGGTAGCGGTAATAAATACCGTCGAGCAGCAGGCGCTGCTCAATCTCGGCAATCTCGGCCTTTTTGCGTAATGGCATGGGGCTTTTACTTGGGCATCCACACCCGCACCAGGGACAGCAGTTTCTCCACGTCCAGGGGCTTGGCGATGTAATCGTTGGCGCCGGCAGCCAGGCATTTTTCCTGGTCGTCCTTCATGGCCTTGGCGGTCAGCGCAATGATGGGCATGCGCTTCAAATGTGCACGGCTGCGAATCTCGCGCATGGCGGTATAGCCATCCATCTCCGGCATCATGATGTCCATCAGCACCAGGTCCACCCCGCTGTCCTCGCGGTCCAGCGCCTCCAGCGCTTCGCGGCCATTGCGGGCAATGTCCACCGCAATGCCGGTGGGCTCCAGAATGCTGGTCAGCGCAAACACATTGCGCACATCGTCTTCCACCACCAGTACCTTGCGGCCCTCCAGCGCGGCCTCGCGGCTGCGGGCCTGGGCCAGCATCTGCTGGTGCTCGGGCGACAGGCGCGACTCCACCTGGTGCAGGAACAGGGTCACCTCGTCGAGCAGGCGCTCGGGTGAGCGGGCATCCTTGATGATGATCGAGTGCGAGAAGCGCCGCAGCTGGGTTTCCTCGTCGCGCGACAGCGCCCGGCCCGTGTAGACAATCACCGGCGGGAAGGACACGCCGTCTTGCTCCGACATGCGCTCGAGCAGCGCAAAGCCGCTCATGTCCGGCAGGTTCAGGTCCATGATCATGCAGTCATAGGTGCCCTGGGCCAAATGCGCCAAGGCTTGGGCGGCCGTGCCGGCGCAGACCACCTCGACCTCGCTGTTGCCCAGCAGGCTGTGCACGCTGTCGCGCTGGCGCTCGTCGTCTTCCACCAGCAGCACGCGGTGCATGTTTTGGGTGAACTTGGCTTCCAGGCGCTTGAGTGCCTGGGCCAGCTCCTCGCGCTGCACGGGCTTCAAGGCGTAGCCCAGCGCGCCGCGCACCAGCGCTTCTTGCGAGTAATCGGCCACCGAGACGATATGCACCGGAATATGGCGCGTGGCCGGGTTGCGCTTGAGCTGGTCGAGCACGCCCAGGCCAGAGAAATCGGGCAGGTTGATGTCCAGCACAATCGCATTGGGCAAAAACTGCAGCGCGGCTGCCAGGCCATCGGCCGCATTGCGTGCCACCTGGCAGCTAAAGCCCATCTCGCGCGCCAGCTCTTGCAGGATGTCGGCAAAACGCGGGTCGTCCTCCACCACCAGAATATGCCGTCCCTGGATGATGGTAGGCAGTGCCGTCGCCGTCGCCATGGCTACCACTGGGGCCGATGCAGCGGCTGCTGGCTGGCTGGCGGCCAGGGCGCGGGGCCCTGCCGCCGGGGGCAGTTTCTGCAGCGGCGCGGCAGCGGGCGCTGCGCGCAACGCGTCTGCCGCCCTGGGTGCCGCAGGCATTTCTGCGGCCGGCGCAGCGGCCTGCACCAGTGGCATATGAAAGCTGAACACGCTGCCCTGGCCCGGCGTGCTTTGCACGCTGACCTGGCCGCCCAGCAGCTGCGCCAGGTCGCGTGCAATCGACAGGCCCAGGCCGGTGCCGCCGTATTTGCGGTGGGTGCTGCCGTCGGCCTGCTGGAAAGCCTCAAAAATCAGCTGCTGCTGGTGCTCGGGGATGCCGATGCCCGTGTCCTGCACCGCAAAGCTCAAGGTGCCCGGCTGGCTTTGCGACAGCTGCAGGCTGACGCTGCCCTGGTCGGTGAACTTGATCGCGTTGGACAGCAGGTTCTTCAAGATCTGGCCCAGGCGCAGGCTATCGGTCTGCACATAAGCGGGCACACCGGGGGCAATATGGCAGCTAAGGGCCAGGCCCTTTTGCTGGGCCAGCGGGCGCAGCGGCTCAATCAGGGACTGCATCGCGGTGCTCAGGTTCAGCGGCTCCAGCACCACATTGGCCTGGCCCGCTTCAATCTTGGCCAGGTCCAGAATGTCGTTGATCAGGGCCAGCAAATCGTTGCCGGCCGCATAAATGGTCTGTGCGTACTTGACCTGCTCGCCCGTCAGGTTGCCCAGCTTGTTGTCGCCCAGCAGCTTGGCCAGGATCAGGGTGGAGTTCAGCGGCGTGCGCAGCTCGTGGCTCATATTGGCCAAGAACTCGCTTTTGTACTGGCTGGCCACTTCCAGCTCGCGGGCCTTGTCGGTCAGCGCATCTTTGGCGCGCAGCAGCTGCTCGCGCTGGTGCTCCAGCTTTTGCGTCTGCTCTTCCAGGTAGGCATTGGTCTGCTCCAGCTCCTGCTGCTGCTGCTCCATCTGCGCCTGCGAGCGCTGCAGCACCTGGCTTTGCTGCTCCAGCTCTTCATTGCTGGCCCGCATCTCTTCTTGCTGCACCAGCAGCTCTTCGGATTGCTGGCGGGTTTCTTCCAGCAGGTTTTCCAGGCGCGAGCGGTCCAGCGCCGAGCGCACCGCCACCGCCAAAATCGGCGATGCGCCTTCGAGCAGGTCCAGCTCGGCCTGCGTGGTGTGGCGCAAAAAGCCCAGCTCCAGCAAGGCATGCACCTTGCCGTTCTCCACAGCGGGCGCCAGTACCAGCTCTACCGGCTGCGACTGGCCTGTGCTCGATTCGATCTTCAAATGGCGGTGGTCCAGCCCGCCCACCTTGAGCAATTTTCCGCTGCGCAGCACCTGGCCAGCCAGGCCTTCGCCGGCCAGCAGGTGGGCCTGCAGCGTCTCCTTGGGCAAGGCATAGCCGCCAAACAGCTGGTAGCGGTCATCCATGCCATGGCGGGCGTAGCCGGCACCCACCCGGGCGCCCAGGTAGGTGGCCAGGTAGTCCAGCGCGCGCGCGCCCACTTCTTCCAGCCGGTGGTCGCCCTGCAGGGTCTTGTTCAGGCCCGCCAGGCCATCGGCCACCCAGGCTTGGCGCGACTTGGCGCGGAACTCGCGCATCGACAGCGCTGCCGATACCAGCACCAGCACCAGCATCACCACCGAGCCGCCCCAGGAGATATAGGTCGAGGCAATCGCGGCCTGCTCCCAGGCGCGGCGGCGCTGGTCCAGCTCGGCGTTCTGCAGCAGGTACAGGCCCGCCACCTCGTTGTTGAGCTCATCCATCACCTGTTTGCCCTTGTCGGTGCGCACCAGCGCCAGGGCTTCATCGCCTCGGCCGGCCTGCTTGAGCTCGATCGTGGCTTCCAGCTCGGCCAGCTTCTGGTGGGCCAGGGTATTAATGGCCTGCACCCGCTCCTGCCGGGTGGGTGAGCCGCCGTTGCTGGTTGCCAGGCCGCGCAGCTGCGCCTCCAGCGCATCTTGTGCACGCCGGTAGGGCTGCAGATAGGCCGGGTCGCCGGTCAGCAAAAAGCCGCGCTGGCCGGTTTCCGCATCTTTGAGCGATACCGAGAATTCATTGAGCTGGCGCAAGGCGCCTGTCATTCGATCAATGCTGGCCACTGCTTGGGCCCGTACATCGGCGGAGTACACATTGACGATGGCGATGACCAGTGCGGCAATGGCCGCAGCGGCAAACCCCAGCAGCATCGGCAGCGGAAGTGGAAACAGGCTGCGCGGCTGCGAAGAAGGAGATTGGGGCATGGAGGTAGCGGAGGTGGGGGCGGCAACAGGCGCCAAAATCAACCGCAAATTGTACTTGTACCTTTGTTAACAAAGCTGTAGGCATGCTCCTACGGCCTGTCCCTGGGCGCGCGCGGCGCCCAACAGCGCAGGTGTTACCGGCCGTTTATCTCGTAAGACAAAAAAATGGCCCGCACAAGGCGGGCCCAAGGGTCGTCTTCCTAAGAAGCGCTTTTCCTCCCTCCAGAGGAAGCCTGATCATAAATTAAAATTATTACAAAACACCAGTGATAGCTTGGAATTATGTAAGTTTTTTGTAAGTTTCCAGGTCCAGTGTGCTGTCCCCTCCGCTATTGCGGAGGCTATCGCGGCTGTGCAGCGCCCTCAGGCCTGCGCTACGTTGCGGCAAAAAAAAGCCGGCAGCCACCCCTGTTGGAGTGGCTGCCGGCCCACGGGGCAAGCGGCGCTGGGGCGCGGCGGCGCTTAGGCGCGGCGTTCCGTTGGCTTGCGGGTGCGGCGCATGCCCAGCACCGCCATCAGCGATGCCAGGGACGCCAGACCCAGCGCACCCAATGATGGCACGGGGGTTGGCGCAGCCCGGGTGGCGCCAGCGTCTTTGATCAGCACCTGAGCTGCAGGGCCTGCCACGGTGTAGGCATCAGCCACGGTGGGCGGGGCTATCGAGAGTTCTACCAGCACATCGCCATCATTGGCCGTGGTGTTGGGGGTGGCGGTGATGGTGCAGGAGGCCTGTGAGGCGTTGGCTGCAATCAGCATGGGCGATGTGCAGGTCGTTGTGTAGCGCGGGCTCGCGGCTGGCACATTCAGGTTGATGCTGAAGTCCGAGGCGGCCGGTGCATTCAGCGATACCGTGCAGCTGCTGACCTGGTTTTCCGTGTCGGTCAATTCAGCCGGCGTGCAACTAACGCTGGCTTCGGGGGCCAGCGCTTCCGCGCGGGTTTCGGTTTGCAAGTACCAGTTATTGCCCGCCTTTACCAGCACATAGTGAAAGCCGCCCGCTTCAACATAGCCAGGCGCAGGCAAGCTGAAAGTGCCATTCGAGGCACCGGCCACTTGCACCACCAAAATGCCATTTCCCGTGGTTTGCGCGCCAGCGCCGCCTAGATTGCTGATATTCAAGGTAGTCGTGCCACTGGAGTCGCCGTTGATCACCAGCCGCTCGGTGGCAGAGTCATCAGCCTCCAAGACCGTGTTCAGCCGAACGGCACCGCCATTGCCCGAATAGTGGTTGGCCACGGTCAAGACGGCATTGCTGCCACCAGACAGCAGGGTCACGACTCCTGCATTGGCCAAGCTATTCAATGTTGGGCTGTAGGTGTGCATGTCGAGCGTGCCGCCACTCGCCACTACAAAGTCAGATGCATTGCTCAGACCTGTGGCCGAGCCTGCGCGCAGCACGCCAGCGTTCACGCTGGTGGTGCCGCTGTAGTGGTTGTTGCCGCTGAGGAGGGTCGTGCCGGAGTTATTGACATTGACCTGGCCAGGGCCTGAAACAGGCGTGGCAAATTGGTAGTTGCCCGAGGCGTCGGTGTGGTTGAAGTTAAGCGTTCCTCGGCGATTGGGGCCAAAAACCAAACTTTCGGCGCTTACGACACCCGGTGTGGTAGTGCCTTCGATATTGATCGTACCTGTACCCGTTGCAGCAGCGTTAACAACGTTAGGAAGCCTCAAGCTTCTTGCAACCTCGACCGTACTGCTTTCTCCGATGCTGACGGCGCCATCGCTTAGATTTGTTCTATCTCCAATATCCAGGTTGGCCCCCAAGACCCATTTAGAGTTGGCACCACTGAGCGAGGCAGTCCCGAAAACCAGAGAGCTGTCGGTTCCGCAGCTCACTGATCCACCATTGGTAATCCGCATGGTGGATATACCTGACGCGCCTAACATGCAGCGTGTCAAGGCCATCAAATTGGAATTGGCACCATCGACTTCAATCAATGCGGTGGTTGCTGAATCTGGCGATGTAGGGATTGAATTTATTGCAGAATAAATTTCGCTGGTGGTGGATACTGTCGCTCCATTGAGAACGCGCAGCGTCCCTGATCCCCCGTTATTGCCGATCCAAAAATCACTGTCGTACACAATAGGAATGGTCCAAGACGATTCTGGACCATCGACCGTCGCTGTGCCACTGCTACCCGCCAGGCGGCCAATGTAGCCATTAGCAGAAACCAACTTTCCGCCATTGCTGATATTCAGTACGCCGCTGCCGAATCGGCCCACGGACATGGTTGCTGAATTCCATATGGCGCTATCAGAAATAGTCGCTGTTCCAGAACTGCCAGCCGCTGCACCGATGAAGGTGTCTCTGGTATTGCTGAGCACAGCACCAGATAAAACGCTGAGAGCTCCAGTGTTGGTATTGCCGACGGTAATGCCTTGGGTGCTGTAATTGGCACCCATGCTGCCTATTGGCGTCGAGTCACCGCTGAATGTGATGGTCTGTGCATGTGCTGTGCCGGCTATAAATGCACAGGCAAGCCAAGCGAATGTGCTGTGAGGGAGAAATAGTTTTTTCATTTTGTTTATTGTTTTAAGAGCTGTAAAAAGCTATCAAATGCAAGATTTCGGTTTTCAATACAAAGCCATTGTGGATTTTCATGAAGGGTGACTAAACGTGGCGCGTCTTATGCCCGCAGCGCCTCAGGCCGATTTGCGCATCCGGCGCAGGCCTATCACGCCCATGATGGATGCCAAGGACAGCAGACCCAGGACTCCCATCGTTGGGACAGGTGTTGGAGGATGAGGAAGGTCAACTTCGATGCGCTCTTCAATCGGCATCACAGTCATCCGCACGGCGGGGGTGACGAAGCTATTTGTTTCCCAGTTGGCACCGCTGTCGGTGGTTTGCAGGTAGCCCTGGGCGGCAGTCGAGAAACCGCCGCTGTAGGCATACGCATTACCGGGGCCGTCGTTATCAGATAGCGAAATGGCAGAGCCGGAAGGGCTGGAGAGGATCAGCGCATATTTTTTATGAGCCACTAGGGTGATGCCGGGGATGCTGCCCAGTTGCGCAGCCGTATAGGTGTTGGCGCTGAGGTTAGCGTCGTCGTTGGCATTGACGATGGGCAGGGAAGCGCTGGCCAATGCCTCGCCGCTGGGCAGCTCGGTGGTGTCGTCCAGTTGAAAAAGGCGCAGAGTGGCTTGGGCAGAGGGGTCTATGTTTGTCAATCCGAAGGTGATTTCGGTAATTTGCGTGGGTACTGCGCCGGTAGTAAATGCCGGCCCTCGCCACTGCACAGCGCCGACTGGGTAATTCGAATAGAAATCGGCGGCAATGCTATCCATTACTACGGTCGTTGGCTGCCCTTGTGCAGAGGACAGCGTGCTCCAGCAAGCGGCATAGGCCAATAGACCGGCAGTGGCGTATTTCTTTAAAGGGCTGAATGGAGATTTCATGATGCTTCCTGTTCTTGAATGGAAAATTGGCAATGCACTTGCGATCAATAGATGTATGCAAGGCAATGCGAGGTGATGCATAGAGTAAAACAAATAAGAAAATATGTTTGATAACAAATGTCTATCAAATGTGCGTTATTGTTTCTAGTGTGACTATTCCTCTTTTAATGTAAATTGTTGATATTTCTAGATTTATGCCGGTGCCCGTCTCAGTGCTCGAAGGCAAGGACACCACGGGACAGTGGCTGCCGTATGGCTATGGCAAGGCCATGCCCGGTCAATCTAAAAACGCTTTATTTCCCGCCGAGACCGCGTGAGGGCGCCAGCTTTGAGGGCGTGCCATTGCTTGGCGCAGCATGGTCTTTTGGCTGTGTCTGGCAAGGAGGGAAGCTGGGGAAGTGCGTAGGTGCCATGGCGGATTCACATGCAGTGCTGATGCCAATCCAGATTGCGCGGCTTTCGGAGAAAGTGGCTCGATGGTTTTCACTAGAAGGTCTGATGCTTTCTATTGACCCAGGTCAATGTGCGCAAAATATGTATACAAGACAAAACGCGCGACATAGGTTATCACAATGAATTCATTTATCTAATGGTAAATATATGTGCAATAGGTTATTACTTTTTATAAAAAGATTGGGCGCGTGTGGCTATAAGCTTATGTAATAAAATGATATTTTTCTGAAGCAGTTGCTGATGGATCCTGCTATGCCAAGCAAAGCGCCTTGGGGCTTGCATGGTTGTGGGCAACTTTGCGTGCCTTCAGCGGTGCTGCTACGCGTTCTCCCCGTTGGCTCGGGTTTCTGTATTTGGCGGTTGAGAGGCGCATGCGGGGACCAGATGAAATAGCAGGTAACTGCCTGCCAAAGGGCCGGAGATGTAGTGTAGAAGCCCGCACATCGGTCTGACCCAGTCCAGCCGGGGGCCTGAAACAGAAGAGATCCGTTGGCAAAGCCCAGGTGGCAGGCACCGACCGCCGTCAAGCGAAGCCCGTTGAGGGTTTTTTGACAATGCCGGGGGGCGCTGCAGAACCCTCATCAGTGGGACGAATACGGGTCGGGAGGTGACCTAACGTGTCTTTTGCAGTCCAGAGCCAGCGATTGACCAGGTAGGCAATGCAGTGGCCCGCCTGAGCCCGCACTCAGACAATGGCGATGCGTTTTACAGAGGTCCGTAAAAAAGGGCTGCGCCCCAAAGCGTTCGCTCAGTAAGATGGGCCCGGACTTCAATGGTGTGCTGAAGATCACACCTAGCTGGTGCGACGAAGAAAATGCTGCGGATCGCCTGGGACGACTTTCAGACCCAGACTCAGCCAAAGAGCAGTGCTTTTTGCAGCACGTCCCAAGATTTTTCTTAGGCAGCTTTGCGTGTGCGGCGCAGTCCCATCAGGCCCATCATCGAGACCAGAGAGATAAGGCCCACGGCTCCCAAACCTGGTACGGGTGAGGGAGCTGCGGGGGGAACCACCACCTCATCGACGGGCACGACGGTCAGCTTCATCGCGGGCGTGACGAAGTCATTCTTCTCCCAGACCGTGCCGCTGTCGCTGGTTTGCAGATAGCCGCTTGCCGCAACCGAGAAGCCTCCGCCATAGGTGTAGGCATTTCCAGGGCCGTCATTGTCAGATAGCACCATCAATCCGCCAGAAGTGTTGGAAAAGATCAGCGCATATTTCTTGTTGGCCAGCAAGGTGGTGCTGGGGATGCTGCCCAGTTGCGCCGCCGTGTAGGTATTGGGGCTCAGGTTGGCGCTGTCATTGACATTGACGATAGCCAGCGTGGCGCTGGCCAGTGCTGCCCCGGTAGGCAACTCGGTCGTGTCGTCGAGTTGAAAAAGACGCAAGGTGGCTTGGGACGCAGGATCGGTATTCGACAAGCCGAAGGTGATTTCCGTAATTCGGGTGGGCAGGGTGCCGGTGGTGAATGCCGGGCCACGCCACTCTGTCTGGCCTATGTTGTAGTTCGAGTAGAAATCGAATGTGGTGCTGTCCATGACCACCACGGGCGGCTGGCTTTGTGCAAAGGCCAGAGGTGCGCAGAATGCGGAGCATGCGAATAAACCTATGGCGGTATATTTGCGCAAGGAGGTGAAGGCAATGGCAGGCATATACTTCTCCGTATATTTTAAAACTATCGATTTTAATAATTCAATACACAATCTTCGGCAAGCTTGCAGGTATACCCAAGTGTGGTTGGTACCTAGGATGAATATTAATCGTTAATCCATGATGGATGTTATTTCAAACACGGTGTTGGAGAAATGATATTTCTGGAGTTGATAGCTTTTCAGAATAATTTGCGACTACTGCTGAGGTATTGAAAAGTGGCGGGGGGCTGTGACTGCCTTGGCGGGGGTTGCCAAGCTTGGCATGTTCAGCGCAGCTGGTGATGATGGCTCTGCCAGTTGACAGCTATGCTTTGGCAATGGAGGTCATGGGGCCACCAAGCGCTGAGAGCCCGAGTGGCTGACAACTTGGCCCTGGTCGTGGTGGTACCCGTTGGGATTTCCGCTGTCGTTGAAGACCTTGCCCCTGAGTGCCGGATTGACCGCTACGCCAGATGGTTCTGCTGGCGGGCGGCGGGACTCTTGCCTGTCGTGCTGCGCAGATACCTGCGCCTAGGCCGCTGCGCTTCTGGGGTTGCATGCGCATAGGTATTGCCAGCAGCGGGCTGTGGGCCAAGCTGCCAAGCAAGCTTATGGGTAGAGACGACGATGAATGGCTTTAAATGATCCGATGAGAAAGTGATAGCACGGGCGTTTGAGCGGCGGGTTGCCGAGCGCAGTATCCGCGCATCCATTCTTCATTGGCTGGCTGCACTGGGCACTTCCCAAACCGTGGCCGTGTCTTTACCAGGTTTGGGGCGTGGGGGGACTGAGCCCCATACGGCTTTATGCAACAATGCCGACCGCAGTCAGGGGCAGCCTCATCCCGCTATCCACTTCCTTAGTTGCGGTGCGATTTTGGGCGTGATCTCTTCAAGTGCCGCAGGCGATATTCGGGCAGCACTCTGGTGGATCAGTTGAAATCCGAGTACGCAGCCACTCATAGCACCTTCTGCTGCGCCGATTCCTTGACCTATAGGGCGAATGGAGGACAGTTGGTGCCCGGAAAAGGAACTGTCAAATTCTCGGGGAATGGTGCCATCTGGGTCTCTGCCCACTTTCGTCCACCGCCCTTCATTATTGCGAAAGCTCATTTGGAAGAGGCCTGCGGTAGATTGCGCCGTCACCCTGTCGATATAATTCCCCACCCGGACTGTATGCGGGTTGCTGATCCTTGAACCGGTGCTGATGACGCTGCCGTCTGCGTAGGTTAAGTCGCAGCCGAAGATAAAGCGGGTGTTCCACTGGGCCCTATCCCATACCTCAATAGCAGTCAGGGGCGCAGATGGGCGTTTCCACACAGGTATAGCATTAGGAATACCATTTTTTCTACCCCACCAACCGATAATGGATGTATACACTTCGCGATCAAGCGTGATGGGGGATTTTCCAGGGAAACGAATGGGGTCAAATCCCTCCCAGGTATCTCGCAAATCCAAAACCCTGAGTTGATAATCTGTCTTGGCTATCAGCATGGCTGAAAGTGGCATATTTCGTGTCAGTAAAATAGGTTTGTGAGGATTGTCCCGTCGTGCTTTCTCGATGGCGAATGGGGCATGCATATCCACATGCGCGGAGTACTGTTGAATGAGGCTGGCCATTTCTTTAGCGTAACTGGCTACATGGGCCTCGCTGAGACCAATTTCTAAACCCTTGAGCACCATGTCTCTCAGTAATGCTAGATGGAGCGTGGCAGCGATTGCAAAGAGAGGGAGCAGAGCCGTTTCCTCGCCTTTTATTTTGAAGCCTGGTAGCATGGCATTGAATTGTGTATCGGCTGCAATACTTTGCGCCAAAATGGATGCATTGTTCCCAGTTTCAATGGCTATCTTGTAGAGGCGGCTCACATTAGAAAGACCCACCAAGTTTTGTTGCACCAGCCTCATCAATGCATCTGAGATCTTTGAATCGATCAATCGCCTCCACATTTGCTCCGGCGATTCACCGGAGTTTGGTATAAAGAGCGCGCACAGGTAGTAGAGAAATCCACCTACAACCGGGATTAGGTTTGCTCCGGCGAGAACGCTATCGCGCAGATCATCGTAGAGTTGTTTAGGTGAATTCGAGGCCTGCGCTTGGTGTTGATTGAGTGGATCGCCATTCGGGTAAACAAGCCCCGTGGTAGATAGGGCTGCTGTACCTACTGCAGCTCGTTGCATAAATATTCTGCGCTCCAGCGCAATCTGGGTGTTCGTTTTTCCAATCATCTATCGCTCACAATCTTTGTGTGGCTCTATTATCCAGGGGTGGTATAAAGAGAAGTCTTGGGATGGATTTTCGGCTTGATGGAGGATAATCGTCATGGTATTGTCTCCTAGTAAAAGTGATTAATTCCGCCGAAATCCTTGAGTGGTTGTTTGTATTGGTCGTATATTTTGGTTGTTTCTCCTTATGGGTGTTTGAGTGCGCGGGTCTGAAAAACTTTGAATATGGAATGGGTTTTGGTGCGCCACTTTCCAGAGGGAGTATGAATCTCATAACCCGTTGAAATGTACAGCTCAAATTCTGTAATATCGATAGAATGGGCATCTACATAATTTCTGTATAAGCGCATAGCCATGATGGTTGTTAGGGGCAAAAGAAAATATGTGCGTAGTGGAAGTGGTGGATAGGGTCTCGACTACATCTGAAGTCGCTATATTTCAATAGAAGGCCTGTATGGATAGCCCGCAATTGCTTGACTAGGAGGGTTGTAGGAAATTGGTAGATATTTGCATATATCTAGCCATATTAAATAGAAAATTACTATTTATCACTGTATTTGTATTTGTATTTGTTGACGTCAAATAGAAAATGTTGGACATCACCGTTGCCAGCGTCTCTACAGCAGTGAGGGCTTCCGTTTCAAGCAGGCCTTTGCAGCACAAACCTGAATCAAGTCGACATAGCCCCAGTCCCGGTCCCATATGCACCTATGCCATGGCAGGCTCCGCCGCTTTGGTCACTCGACCTAATTGCGTTAGGCGATTGCCCAAGGCCACCCGCACATGCAGGCCTGTTGCCTGGTGCTCAAACCTAAGGGCCATCACCCTTTTTCCCAGGCGCTTGACGCAGTGCATCTGGGTCTCCACCCAACTTCTTTGGTTCTCGCCGCTCCACGTTTTTCTTTTGCTGCGGCCCAGCCGCCTGCAGGCCTGCACCGCCTCGTTGTGCACACGGGCCCCAGAAGAGAGAGACTTCCAAGTCTGCGCATGCTTGCGCGGTGGAATGGCGGCCTGAACGCCTCTGTTCGTTATCGGCGCATGGCACCCTTTGGTACTTTGGCGCAGGCCGAAGCCAAGCAAACAGTTGATGCGCTGGCAAAACTGGTTGGCGGTATCGGTAGATGTTTGCGGGGGGCCTCGTTTTCCGGTGGCAGGTGCTTACCAGTGCGGGTTTTGTCCTGCCAGATGGAGAGCGATCCTCGGGCCTTGAGGGATGGGTTGTACTCAGCCCAGTGGGTAGGCTTGTTGCCGGGCGGGAACCGGTTGGTTTGCCTTATGGGGCGAGGCTGTTGGTTCGCGGGCGGGGTTTGTTCAGCAGCGCCTGCTTGGCCCAGCTCGGCATGTTCAGGGAGGGTTGCCGGGGCTGCACTGCCAGTTGCCGCCCATGCTTTGACAGCTGAGGCCATTGGGGCCCACCAGGCGCTTGGGGCCCGAGCGGGTGAGGAAGCGGCCCTGGTTGTCATTGCAGCCGCTGGGGTTGCAGCTGATGATGACCACGGGTTGGGGCGGTGCCGTGCTTGCGGCGGCGGGAGGTGTTGACGGCGATCGGCGGGCCTGCGCATCCTGGCTATCCTGGTCATCCTGCTGCGCAGTGCAGGGGGTGGGCGTCTGGCGCTCGGATTCGCTGGCTTTTTGGGGCGGATTGCAGTCAGCAGCCTGGGCAGCCAGGCAGCCAAGCGCAGCGGCCAGGATCAAGGCACGCATGGCTGGGCTCCTTTGCTCAGGGACGGTGGGGTGCTGCTAAAGGGCATGGGGAATGGGGCTTTCTTGGGCGCATGGTGCTGTCATGCTTTCTGTCCTTTGTCCGACGCGCGCGCGCCAGGCGGATGGCTAGATTCACAGGTATGAACCCACCAGACCTCAAACCTACCAAGCCCACCAATTCCCACACCCGCGCTGGGCGATTCGCCAACAAGCGTTTTGCCATCATCGGCGCGGTGGTGCTGGTGTTTTTGTTGATCGCCATCTTTGTGCCGTTTTGATGGGCATAGGGGTTGTGCGAAGATCCTTTGCTAGCGAGACAAACGGGCGGCCCATGGGTCGCCCGTTTGTTTTGTGCTGCCGATCTGTTGGTACGGATGGGGTGGAGGATGGCGCTGGCCAGCACTCGGCCCTGCGGTTTTTCCCGTCCTGCAAAACCGGTGCGGCCCGTCCTACGGCTATCGGACGGCGATGACTACCTGGGCGGCGGGTGCCACTGTTTAGCATTGAATCCAAGGCCGAGGCATGGCGCAAATGCCCATCCACCGGCCCCTTTGCAATCCCGCTTTCCAACACAGGAGAAACCTATGAACACGATTAACACTGCATCGAGCGTGATCTCTTCGGACAAGGTGCAAGGCACCAAGGTGTACAACCCCAATGGCGACAAGCTGGGCTCGGTCGAAAGCCTGCTGCTGGACAAGTTGAGCGGCAAGGTGCGCTACGCGGTGATGGAGTTTGGCGGCTTTCTGGGCCTAGGCACCGATGTATACCCGCTGCCTTGGGAAACCCTGAAGTACGACACGGGCCTGGGCGGCTATGTGGTGTCGCTCACCAAGGAGCAGCTGGAAGGCGCACCGCGTTATGCGCGTGAGACGACGCAGGACTACAACGATGACTATGGCCGAAAGGTGAATGAATACTACGGCGTCCCTTGGATTTAAAGTTGCGGTGCTCACAACCCCTGATACTTCGTTGCGCAACCTTGCCGTACCTTCAGTACTGTCTGCGGTTGCGCGCCTCGTCTCAGGGGCTGTCTTAGCCCCTTGAATGGGTACATTGCTGGGGGTCAAATTCCCTACTGCATTGGCCTTTGATTGGGTTGCGCAGTTCGTTGCCCAAATAAAAAATAGCCTGCTGGTTAGTCAGCGGGCTATTTTTACTTTGTTGATGCGGGCGTGCTCTGTGCACTGCCTTCGGACGGGCGCCAGTTTCGGGGCTGTCTTAGTCTCATTTTGGGTTTGCTGGGCCGTATTGGCGGTTTATCGACCTCGTGCTGTATCCGGCGCCCGGTTTATTCTTGTCCGCCTACAGAACCACAGGCAGCCTGATCGTGAATGTGGTGCCTGAATCTGAACAAGATAGGACTGTCAAATTTCCATTGTGGGCTGCGACGATCTGCTTGCAGATACTCAAGCCCAGCCCCATGCTGGTAGCGGCAGACTTTGGGCCTTGGAAGTGGGCATCGAACATCTGGGCAATCACTTCATCTGGTACCAGAGGTCCTCGGTTGTTGACCTGAATGACCATGTCTTTTCCTTCCAGGCTTCCGGTGATCTGAATCGGAAAGTCCGACCCACCGTAGGCAACAGCGTTTCCTAGAAGGTTGGATAAGAGCTGCTGAATGCGTGGGGTGTCGACACGCACGGCAGCTGGTAGCTGAAGCGATGCAATGAAATCATGACGGGGATGCGCTTCTACAAACTCATCGATGACGGTTTGTAAAGCCGCAGAGAGGCTTTCCGTGGGTTCGGTGGCAATGGATATTTCGTTGCCGGCTCGACCCTTGGCGTAATCAACCAGATCATCTATGAGCTTACTCATTCGGCGAGCGCTCGTAGCCATTCGCTCGCCCAGCTTTGCCGCTTTGGGCTCGTCGCCTCGTGCGAGCATCTTCGCTCCCATCGTGATCGCTTGCAAAGGGTTGCGTAGATCGTGGGCGACAACAGCCAAGAAAACCTCTCGGGCGTTGCCAGTCTCTTTAAAGCTCTGAATCTCGTTGCTGAGCTGCTGGGATATCAGCTGGTCTTGAAGAAGCTTGCCGAGAATGCCGGCGCAAGCTGTAAAAATCGCTCGGTTTTTCTCGCTCGTGATGGGCCTGGGCTCTGCATCTAAGGCAAACAAATTACCGAAATAGGAGCCATCCGTTAACAGAATCGGCTCGCTGATGTAGGCGCGAAATCCGTATAGCTTGGGCGTTTTATGGTCGTGAAAAACGGGATGGTTCAGTGCGTCATCAAATGCAATCCCGACCTGGGATTCCATGACATCCTTGCACAGTGTGCTGTCCACATCCAGTTCATCACCGGCTTTCATGCCGAGGCCCATGTCGTCCACCACAGCGCATGCACGCCACATGTTGGAGCGGACCCAGGCCATGCCTACCAGCCCCATGCCAGTCTGCGCTTTAACGATTTCAAGAATGTAGTGTGCGGCCCTTGAGTTCGTCGCAGTCAGGACGCTCAGGTCGATGTCAGCTGGGGTGTTGATGGCGGCTCTCCTGCCTGTGCGCGGCAGTATAGCAAAGGACTCGACCTGCGAGAGGTCAATTTTGACTTTCGGGGCGCTAACGCGCGGGTACTGAAAACATGTCGCTTCACCTAGGGACCCTCTACAAAACTCCCTGCCTTGGTCTGAACGCGGGCTCGGGCGATCCGCTGCGTTGTCTTCCTTGTCAATAGCTACGGCTATTGACTGCAAAAGACGCCTTGCGCCTCATCCCGATCCGCGTCCATTCCATTTGGCGAGGGTTTTGCAGAGGATCCCTAGTGGGTACGCTGCCCCAGGTATTGGGAATCTTTGCAAGGGTCTGAGAATGAATCGATGAACCGCTCTCACTGATTTTGCAGATGTTCTTGGTTTTCCATGACCCACATTTGCCAGATCCATGAGACCCAGCAATCGGGCAGAGCAGGGGTTCTACGACCCCTTCACCCAGCCTATGGCAAGCAGCCCGCTGGTTATGCCAGCGGGCTTTGTGGTTGCCGCTTAGTGCTGCTTAGAAGTCGTACTTGGCCGTCAGCGTGAACTTGCGCGGGGCGCCGTAGTAGATCTGGCTGCCTGCAAAGTCGTAGTAGTTCTTGTCGAACAGGTTGTTGATGTTGAGCTGCACGGACAGCTGGCGCGAGATGTCGTAGCTGGCCATCAAACTGGCCAGGGTGATGGAGCCCTGGTCGCGGCGGGCGTCAACGCCAGTCGACGTGGTGGTGGTGGCGTAGGTGGCGCTTTTCCAGGTGAGGCCACCGCCGACCTTGAGCGCAGTCCAGTTGCCGGGCAGGCGGTAGGTGGTGTAGAGGTGGGCCATGTTGTTGGGGCGCTGCGATTGCAGGCGGGTTTGGTCGGCGTTGCGTGCATCGGCCCGGGCAAAGCCGGCGATCAACTGCCAACCACGGGCCAGCTCGCCCGATACCTCGGCTTCAAAGCCCTTGCTGGTGACGCCTTTCTCACCCCGGTAGGCGGGGTTGCCGGTGCCGCCAATCATGTTGTCGCCATCTTGCACTGCGACATTGTCTTGGGCGATGCGGAACACGGCTAGCGAAGCATTGACCTTGCCATCCAGGAAGGCGGCCTTGATGCCGGCCTCGTACGATTTGCCGGTGACCGGGTCGAGGTAGCGTCCCTGCGTGTCTTGGTAGTTCTGCGGCTGGAAGATATCGGTATAGCTGGCGTAGACCGTGTAGGTGGTGTTGATGTCATACAGCAGGCCCGCATAGGGGGTGAAGACGTTGTGCTTGCGGGTCTCCGTCAGGCTCTGGCTTTCCCAGTGGGTGTCGCGGCCGCCGATGATGAGCTTGAGGTCGTCGGCCAGCGACAGGCGCAGCGCGCCATAGACGGCGGTTTGGCGCGTGCGGTCGTCGCCCAGTGGGCGGAAGGCGCCCCAAACCGGCTCGGGGTAGGAGCCATCCCATTCAAAGATATTGCCGATGGGCGTGGCGGTGTAGGCATGGTTGCCATAGGCGTAGTTGGACTGGCTGCCGGTGAGGCCCACAACGGCCTCGTGCTTGCGGCCCAGCAGCTTGAAGGGGCCGGTGGCCTGCAGGCTGCCGCTGTTTTGCGTGAAGGTTTGGCGCGAGTAGTTGGGGTAGGGCCCCAGGCCCAGACCGGTGCCTTGTTCGGGCTGTCTGAGCAGGTAGAACAGCTTGGAGCTGTAGTCGGCATCCAAGCGGCTGGCGCTGGCCTTGATGGACCAGCCATTGTCAAAGCGGTGCTCCAGGCCGGCATAGGCCGTGTTGCTGGTGGTGTTCCACGATGTCCAATCCGCACCGATGCTGAAGGAGCGCGGCCAGTGCGTGGCGCTGCCATCTTGGTAGACCATGGGCAGGCCGCCCCAGGTAACACCGGTGGGGCGCTTGGCCTGGTGCTCCAGGCCGATCCAAGCGGTGGTGTCGGGTGTCAGGTCGGCCTCCACGGTCGCCAACAAGGCGCGGTTGCGCGTGTGGTAGCGGTCCAGGTGCGAGTCGCGCTCATCGGCCATGGCGGCTACGCGTGCGCGAATGCGGCCGTCTTCGGTCAAGGGCGTGCTCAGGTCCAGGGTGGCGCGGCGCTCGTTCCAGGAACCTAGGCTTACTGTGGCCGATCCCGTAAATGCCTTGCTCGTGGCGCGCTTGCGCACCAGGTTGACCGATGCGCCTGGGTTGCCCGCCCCGGTCATCAGGCCTGTGGCGCCACGCACCACTTCAATACGGTCATACAGAATCGGGTCGAGCATCGATGCGCCAAAAAAGTCATTGGTGACCAAGGTGGGGACGCCGTCGTACTGGTAGTTGTCGATGTAGAAGCCCCGGGCGTCCAGATCGGTGCGGTCGCTGTCCGAGCTGATGGCCGAGATACCGGTGATGTGGCGGGCCGCCTCGCCAATGCTGGTGATGCCCTGGTCCTCGATCTGCTGGCGGGTGAGCACGCTGACCGATTGTGGTGTCTCGCGTGGCGACAGCTGCAGGCCGGTAGCGGCGGCCGTGCTGCGGATCGTGTAGTTGCCGGTGCCTTCGGTGGTGGCACTGCGCTCGGCCTGGGCGGTGACGCGCAGCTCGGGCAGGGTGATGCTGGGCGCGCCAGCTGCAGAGGCCGGTTGTGCGGCTGCCGCTTGCGGCGCTGCTTGGGCCGCGCGGCGCACCACATAGCTGCCACTGGCATCGCGCTGGGCTTGCAGCGGCAAGCCCGCCAGCAAGCTGCTGAGGGCCTGGCCCACATCAGCCGCGCCTTGCACACCGGGGCTTTGCAGACCAGCAACGGTGTCGGGCGCAAACGATATCAAGGCGCCGGACTCTTGGCCCAAGCGGTTGAGCGCCGCAGCCAGCGGGCCGGCGGGGATGGAGTAGCTTCGTGGCGATTGGGCACTAATGGGCTGCTGTGCGTGGGCGTTTTGCGGCAATGCGGCCAGGGTGGCACAGGCAGCCAAGCTGAGGCTGAGGCAGAGCAGATGGGCGCAGAGCGCGGTGCCACGGGGTGTGGCGGGGGCGGAGAAGCGAGTGCGAAGCATGGTGTTTTCCGATGAACAAGCTGGCAAAAGCGTGCCGCAATGGCTTTGCGGCACTTCTGCAGGGCTTGACACGCGGGGGCGGCGAATTGGCCACCTTTTTGAATGCGCTTGGTGATGCGTTTAACAGGCTAGCTTTTCTCGACCGTCACCCACCAGCGCGTGCGGCGGGTAACGTGCACCGGCAGGCTCAGGCTGAGCGCTGCCAGCACCTTGTCCGTATCGCCCAACGGGTAGCTGCCCGATATGCGCAATGCGGCGGCCTCGGGCGTGCAGTGCAAACGGCCGGGGCGGTAGCGGGCTAGTTCGGCTATAAAGTCGCCCAGGCGCCTATCGTCGGCCACCAGCATGCCCTGGGTCCAGGCCATCTCATGGGCGAGGGGCGTTTCCTCACGCAGCAGCTGGTTGGCGTTGATGCGGCCTTGCTCGCCGGCAGCCAGGCGCAGGGTCTGGCTGCGGTCCTGGCGCAATTGCAGCTCGACCTGGCCTTCTTGCACCTGTACCAGGGTGTGATCCGCGTACTGGCGCACGCTAAAGCGGGTGCCAATGGCCCGCGCCCAGCCTTGGCTGCTGCGCACGCGCAAGGGCCGGGCCTGGCCGGTGGCAGGGTCGGGGCTGGGGTCAGCGGCGCTTTCGATCTGGATCTCGCCCGCGCGCAGCACAATCAGGCGCTCGCTGCTGCTGTAGCGCAGGTCCACCGCCGATGCGGTATTGAGCAGCAGGCGCGTGCCATCGGCCAGCACGCTGCGCTGCTGCTCGCCAGTGGCGGTCGATAGATCTGCCGTTGCGTTGAGCCAGGCCTGCTCGCCCAGCGGGCTGCGGCCTACGGCCAGCAAACCGCCAGTGCCTGCGCCCAGCATCAGCGCCAAGCGCACCGCATGGCGGCGTGACAGCGCGGGCGAGGCGAGGGTCTGCACCGCCACTGCCGTTGGCACACCGCGCAGCTGCCCATCAACCTGGGCGATACGTTGCCAAGCAAGCGCGTGCAAAGGGTCGGCATCCAGCCAGCGCTGCCACTGCAAGCGTTTTTGATGGGCTGCGGGGTTGTCGCCTGGCTCCAGGTTCAGCAGCCAATCCACGGCAGCTCGTGCAACCGCTGGGGGAATGGCTTGCGCGCCCAGCGGCAGGTTCTGTTGGGCAGCCATCTCAGCTGTGGTCCGCAAAATAGCAGCGCTCCGCCGCTGCGGCCAGGTGGCGGCGCACGCTGGTGCGCGATATGCCCAGTTGCTGGGCAATCTCCTCTTGCGTCAGGTCCTCCAGCCGCCACAGCAAAAAGGCCTTGCGCGCGACCAAGGGCAGGCCGCCGAGCAGGCGGTCAATGGCGACCAGGGTCTCCAGCAGCATCAGCTGAACATCAGGCGGCGGGGCCACGGGCTCAGGCAGCAGGGCCAGCGCATCGAGGTAAGCACGCTCGATCTGCCGGCGCCGCAGGTGGTTGGATAAAAGGCGTTGCGCAATGGTGGTGAGGTAGGCGCGCGGCTCCAGCAGCTCTTGCAGTTGCTGGCGCTGCGTGCCCAGCACGCGCACAAAGGTGTTTTGCGCCAAATCGGCCGCATCCCATGCGCACCCCAGCTTGCGCCGCAGCCGGGCGACCAGCCAGCTGTGGTGCGCCTCGTACAGGGCCTGCACCGGATCGACAGAAGCTGAGGGCGGGATGCCGGGGCTTGGGTGCATGGTGTTGGGGGAGTGATGGAATGAGAATGGTTCTTATTATATGTGTGTCCAGGTGTGGCATGCATGCGCGACGATTGCTGCGCAAGGGAGCGGTTCTCGGTGAGCGTTGAATTTTGCTCGCTGAGGTTTGAATGTGGAGACGCTTAGAGAGCCGACCAGAGGCTGGTGCTCCGACTGGTCGGTTGGCTTCTCGGCTTATGCGAGCAGTTGGCGAGCATGGTCAGCAACACCCTGCTTGATTTCGTACTTAGGATGACGGCTTAGGGCCAACGGCGGTCAGCGGCTTGGTTCACTTCAGCGGCTGGTGTAGGCTGGTTGCGGCCGTTCGGCACTAGTGATGCTACTGACTGCTGATGTCAAAAGCTGTCATTGCGCCAAGGCTTTCGAGGAAGTCTGCTCTACACCTCAAAGCAGACACAGAAGTCTGCCAAAGCCGAGTGGCTGCTTTTGCATTTGTTGAAGTGGTGCTATCGACTGTGGATTCAACTGGTCATTGCGCTGCTGGCCGTTCCGATCCTGATTCAGGTGTTCTTCAACTCGGCCTTGGTCTACTGGCTGAACCGCGTGGTAGGCGACAAGCTCAGCGTCACATGTCCATCGGCCTTGATCGGAGCGTCCAACTTCATTGAGCTTGCGGTCGCCGCAGCTATCAGCCTGTTCGGCTTGCAATCGGGTGCAGCTTTGGCCACCGTCGTAGGAGTGCTGATTAGTTCCGGTCATGCTGCTGGTCGTGCGCGTAGTAAATCGGACGTGGGGCTGGCACGAAGCATAGATATTGTCGGGCTCGGGCTCGGTACCCTCGGCGCTAGCCATTGCACGGGTGTATGACTCTCGGCGTGAGACGCCCATCTACCTTTTTCTGAGCTTCAACGGTATGATCCCGCAAGAGCTCGCCCGGGTGTCAACGGGCATCAAACCCACTCGGCGGTTTGGAGTTATGTGCTCTGGCAGGAGACAACGGTGCTGACCCATACCAATGCCCGGCTGCTTTGTTTGTTCTTGTTAACAAAGGCGGGCCGTGGCGCGCGTATCGCCGTGTCTGCAATGGCATTGTTGCTGCTGGCCTTCACAGTTGTCTGGGCGAGCCCTGTCGTTTTTCCTTCGAGCACGGTGGCTGTTACTCTCGACGGCGTGCCGCTGGGAACCAAAACTTCGGGTAGTGGCCTGCGCAATTCCGTAGTGCGTGCTGACGATGGCTCCTACCACCTCTGGCTCATCAAAAATGGCGCTGATTCCTTCATCAGCAAGATGATCCATGCGACTTCCTTAGATGGCGTTGTATTTACAACGCAAGGAGTCTTGCAGCCTCCCCCAAATTACTGGGCCTTGGCTTGCGGTACGAACAGCATCCCTGCAACAGAACCGATTGCAACATTCGTGCGGGTCTCGAAGGTCAGTGGCGAGTGGTTGATGGCCGTCTGGCATCAAAACCAAACGGGTCAGAACTGGTACAGCTATAACACTAGCATCTGGCGTATCGGTTCCAACCCTGGCAGCTTGGCCGTTACGCCCATCGGACCCTTGCCATCTCAGACCTGCGGCACCAGTGCAGGGCCTGGCCGCTTCCATGTCGGCGCTTTCGGTGTGGAGGATTCTTTCATCTATCTACGGCATGTGCCCCAGGCGGGTGCACTGCCTGGCTCGATAGGCGGGAATCTGGGACGCTACGGCGTAAATCTTGCGGCATCTCCACCTCTGACCACGCCACGCCCTGCCACTGATATTGGCAGCCCGAAGCAGACACTAGAAGCCGATCTTTTTGCGGGCACCGGTTTTTCAGAAATTCTGCCGCTCCCGCCGGGGGGCACCCGCGCACTGGTGTACAACGCAGGTCGAACACTGCGCACAGGTAGCGTGCTGGGTACCTACTACAACTTCGCAGACTACAACACCACTGCAGCCCTGGAGAAGGATCTTTGGTACGTGGAGTCTGCTGATGGCGGAGTCAGCTGGAGTTCTCCGGCTCGCATCTATGGCCCAGGAGGCGTCAATGTACTGGTCAGCGGATTGCCCAATGGAGGCAACTTCAGTGCTCCAGAGGTCACCTCGGACGGGCGCAGCTATTTCCTGACGCGCGACGCCTGCAACAACAGCGTTATGGTCACAGCGCCTGGCAGCAGCACCGATCCGGGTCTGAGCGTCAGCATGCAATTCAATCCTGCGAGCATCGTCGCCGGTCAAACCACACAATGGGCCGTCACGCTACAGGGGCCGCATGGTTGTGATCCTCTTGCGACGACACCCGTTGTTACAAACTTGGCCTATGCCCATTCGCTTCCTGCGAACCTGCAGTTCACGGGAGTTGTTGTAAGTAACAGCTGCGCGGGCGTGTTGAATGCTCCTGCTGGCGGCTCGCTGAGTCTGTCTGGCGTGGCATTGGCTGCAGGGCAGAGTTGCACCACCGTCTTGGAGGTACGAGGTGTAGAGCCCGGCAGCTATGGCGATCGCATTGCTGCAGCGGAGGTAACGAATGCACAGAATCTGACGCCTGCGCGAGATGCCGAGGCAACACTGATCGTGTCGGAGGACCCTGCGGTACAACTGCCGCAGATCTCTGTCACCAAGAGTCGCTCGGGTGCTGCTCTGATTCCAGGTGGCACAGCGATCTATGCAGTGACCATGGCGAACACGGGCCAGGCATCTGCGGGCGGCACCTTGCTCAACGATCCAATTCCTGCCGGTATCGAAAGTTGGAGCTGGACTTGCGCGGCCACAGGCGGCGCGCTGTGCCCTGCGCCTAATGGAGTCGCTGCTCTGAATGAGCAGGTAGCGACCTTTCCTGCAAGTTCGCAACTAGTCTATACGGTGACTGCGCGGCTACTGAAGTCTGCCTCTGGAGCCATCACCAATGTTGCAATAGTGACTCCGCCCGCACAGGGTGGTTGTCTAGGTGCATGTCAGGCGCGGGTCACGGATGATGTCACTGCGCACCCTGGCGATGCTGTACCCGTTTCATCATTGGGCCATTGGGCGCTCGCACTGCTTTCCTTGGTGTTGAGCGGGTTCGCTGCGTGGGGTGTCTGCCGCACTAGGATGCGTAGATCCATTTAGTGTTCGGGCTGTCAGGCCACGACCGTTGACTTCATCCAAGCGGTCGAATCCTACATCCGCTGGTATAAGGAAAAGCGAATCAAGATCACCCTTGGCTCTCTCAGCCCTATCGAATACCGGGTGAGCCTTGGAATTGCGGCATAAAACCAGTCCAAGTTTTTATCCGCCCCCCGCTGCTAGTCAAGATTGCATCGGTCCTAATAGGCAGACCCCATCAACCACAAGTGCGTGCAGCGTCTGATGCAAAAGATGGGACTGCGCGCGTTGATTAGGGCGAGGAGGCGCTCCCGGTATGTTCCAGGCATGAGTGATGTGCAGGTTGCTAACGTTCTACAGCGCAACTTCTGTGCGACTGCGCCCAACCAGAAGTGGGCAATAGATGTCACCGAGCTCAATGCTAACGGACACAAGCTCTATCTATCGGCCTGCATGGACCTCAACAACGGGGAGATCATTGCGTACCGCATGGCCAAGCGCCCCGTTTTCGAAATGGTCTCTGGCACGCTTCGAGCCGCTCTTTCGCGATCGGAGTGCACTGCCGAATTGATCGTCCACTCCGACCAAGGCTGGCACTACAAGATGTGGCCCTATCGAGAGATGCTTGTAAATCGCGGCGTCACGCAGAGCATGAGCCGCAAGGGCAATTGCTTTGACAACGCGGTGATCGAGAGCTTCTGCGGCACTCTGAAGGTTGGGTATTTCCATCTTGCAGAGATCGACAGCCTTGATGCGCTCGAAGCGGGCGTGCATGATTACATTCACTATTACAACCACGAGCGCATCAAGCTCGGGTTGCAAGGACTCAGCCCGGTGGACTACCGGCTGAGAAGCACCGCCTGATCGGTGGGATCATGACCATCCAATTTCTGGGGGGCAGTCCACTGTTGCGTGCACACGATCTTGCGAGAGGGGCAGCTTCAGATCAAGATGGGTTCGCCGAACGCTTACGCAGCGGCCGTACGGACGTCAGGTGCTGTAGACATCCGTGCGGCGGTGGCTCCAGGCAGGGAGCGATTCGCGGACGCTGGCAATGCGCCCCAGGTCGATGTCTGCGCAGAGATGCCCGGTGGTATCAGGCATGCAGGCCATCACCGTGCCCCAGGGGTCGATCACCATGCTACGCCCCAGGCATGGCAGCGCAGGGCCGGGTCCGTCGATCTGGGCGGCGGCGATAACGTAGCACTGGTTTTCTACCGCGCGTGCACGCAGCAGCAGCTCCCAATGGTCGTGGCCGGTGCGTACGTTGAAGGCGGCTGGCACCACGATGACATGGGCGCCTTGCGCACGCAGGCTGCGAAATAGCTCCGGAAAGCGCAGGTCGTAGCAAATGCTCATGCCGGCACGCATGCCCAGTATGTCCACCAGGGTCAGTGCGTCACCGTGCACAAAGTCGTCTGACTCCTTGTACTGCTGCCCGCCTACCACCGCATCGTACAGATGCAGCTTGCGGTAGGTGGCCAGCAACCGGCCGTCGGGGCCAAAGGTCAACCCGGTGTTGCCGAGCTTGTTTTGTGCGGTAACTTTCTCGTGTACTGAGCCCACATGCAGATAAATGCCGTGGCGGCTGGCTAGCTGCGCCAGTCGCGGCAACAGGGCACCATCCAGCGGCAAGGCGTGGCGGGCGATGGTGGCTGCATCGCCCCGGATGTCGGTGTACTCCGGGCTCACGACCAGTTGCGCGCCATCCTGGGCGGCTGCAGCTACGCCTTGCTCCAAGGCATCGATATTGGCCTCCCAGTCGGTGCCGCTGTTCATCTGCAATACAGCGATTCGAATACGCATGAACGTCTCCCCGAGGTTTATGGTTTTAGACATGTACTGCAGACCAGCGCGCCGATTTCTGCCAGCAGCAACTCGCCCTGGCCGCCATAGATGCTGGTGCTGGTGACCGTGTCCTGAAAACCAGTAGCCATTACGGCCAGGATCAGCGAGCGCTCGCCGTATGTAAAAACAACAGCATCGTTGCGGAGATCGGGTAATTGCCCGGTCTTGTTGCTGGCCTGCACGCCTGCAGGCAACGCTGCGCAGAGCAGGGGCTGGTGCCGCTCGGTAGCCATCAGATCCAGCGCAAAGCTCTGCATGGCGGTGCTGAGCGAATCTGCGCGTTGCAAGCGGGCCATCAGCAGACACAGATCGCGGGCGCAGGTGGTGTTGTCGCGGCCAGCTTTTTGCGCTTCGCTGTCCATCATCTTTCGGCACAGCGCGCTGTGCCCTAGGCCTGCGACCTGCAGATACTGATTAATAGCTCCAAAGCCCAGCAAGTCGATGAGCTGGTTGGTGGCGGTGTTGTCGCTCACCACCATCATCAGCCTGCACAGCTCGGAGAGTGTGAGCTGCGCCACGCTGGGCAGGCCGTGCAGCACACCGGTACCGCCCACGCGGTTAGCGGGCGTGATGGCGATACGTTCGTGCAACCGGTGGCGGCCTGCATCGACTTGCTCGAGCAAGGCCAACAGAATGGCAAGCTTGATGGTGCTGGCCGAGGGCTTGGTCTGGCCAGCGCCAATGCTGAGCAGTTCGTTTCCGCAGGGCTCCATCAGGCACAGCGACAGGCCGACACCATCGGCCTTGAGCCGCTGGCGGGCGAGGGCAAGTATCTGGCCCTCGAGATGGGCGTTGGTGGGCTCCATGGGCATCCTTACACAATCACGTAGAGCACGGTTGAGAGCACGAGGATGTTCACGATCATCACCGCCCAGCCGTTATAGAGCATGTACTTAAGCTGGTTCGAGCGTGCCAGGCCCATCTGGCCGAACATATCGGAGCTGGGGAAGGGGCCGAACCAGTCGATCTGCGAGCTGCCCAGAATCACTACCGTCGTGGCAGCTGGGCCCACGCCTGCGGCTGCGAGCAAGGGGCCGAAGATCTTGGCGGTGAAAGTCATCTGCGCCACGGCTGCGCCGGGGATATGGCCGATCACATTGAACAGCAAGATGATCACGCACAGTGCCGCGCCGCTCACACCCAGCAGGTAGGGCTGAACCGTATCGAGCAGGGCGTGATAGGCGTTAAGTTTGTCGACCAGTACCAGCACCGGGTTGAACAGCCAGAACAGGAAGAAAATCCAGATCAGTTTGCCTGCGCCGGCATACATGGCTTGCAGAATCTGATTGGGACGCATGCCACTGGCCAGGCCGGTTACCGCGCCTAGCGCCACCATCACCACGATTGCAAATGCAAAGCCCGCCTTGGCCAGTACACCGACAATCGCCAGGCTGACGATGGTGATGCAAAAGCCCCAAGCGGCGCGCACGGCCGACGGTTCGGCCTTCTTGTTCATGTCAAAAGCGGCTTGCCCCAGGCTGGCTTCTTCGTACTGGAAATCGGCTTCGCTCATCTTCTGGATGCGCCCGGCCATGAACCATCCTGCCAGCAGCGTTGCCACTGCCATAGGCAGCCCTGCCACAAGCAGGTACTCGCCATAGCTGAGGCCGGTGAGGCCAGTTACGGTCACCACATTGGGGGTAAAAGGGCCAAGCACCAGGCCTGCAGAGCCTGCGGTCTGGAACAGGGCGGCCACGGTAGGGCGCGAGAGGCGCACGGCCGCTGCGATGGGAATCACCACCGCTGCAATGATGGCGTTACCGCCAGCCAAAGTGCCCAGGGCACCGCAGATCAACACGGATGTGACCATGATGCCCAGGCGCACGCGCAGTTGGTTGGACAGGCCGATCTTGCGCACGATGGCGCGCACCATCTGCTCAGCAGCACCGGTGCGCGCTGCCACCTCGCCCACACCCGCGCCCAGAACGATGATGAGGCCTACTACTGCAATGAACGAGCCCAGCGACTCGGCCAGCAGCTTGCCCATGTCTATCGGCGTGGTTCCTGTCATGATGGCGCCGAGCACGATGGCGCCGATCGTTGAAAGCACAATGTCCACACCCAGTAAGGCGATGATGGCGAAAACCACCACTGGTGTCAGCCCCCAAAGACTGGTTTGCCCCGGTATGGTGAAGTGTGTGGTGATGGCGATAGCCAGCCCGAGCAGGAAGACGGCGATGGCCGCGTAGCGTTTGCCTGGTGAGGCATCAATGGTGGCAGACATGGTGGTTGTTTCTCCTTGTAATCTATCGATGGCCCGTGGAATCGGGTCTTATGGGGTTGGTATGCCGCCATGCACTTCAGGCTGGTGGCTGGCGTCTCAGCACCTGGCCTGGCCTTGTGCTTGGCGTTTGGGCAGGGTCGGGAGGGGGAAAGACAATTTGGCCGTTGACTGCCACCATTTCAATGCCTTCGGAAGGCAGCGTCGGCTCATCCCAGGTGGCACGGTCGATGATGGTGTCGGGGTCGAACACCACGAGGTCCGCCCAATAGCCCGGGCGTATCTGGCCGCGCTTGACAAATCCGTAGACGGAAGCTGGCAGGCTGGTGATCTTGCGCACTGCATGCTCGACGCTGAGGAGGCGATCCTCGCGCACATAGCGCCCAAGGATGCGGGTGAAGGTGCCCCACAGACGCGGGTGTGGGTTGGAGTCGTTGGGCAAACCGTCCGAGCCCACCATGCAGCAAGGGTGCTGGAAGATGCGCTGAACCTCCTGCTCGTCCATCGCAAAGTAGATGGCGCCGGCGGGCAGCAGACGGTGGGCGGCCTCCTCTTTATCGCAACCCCATTGCACGGCAATATCGGCCAGGTACATGCCATTGCACTCGGGGTGCGGCGTGCTCCAGGTGATCTTGATGCGCTCTATCAGATGGGCGCGCTCAGGAATCAGGATGGTGGAGCTACCCGAGTAGGGGTAGATGTCCATGGCCACCTGCGTGCCTTGCGCGCGCGCGGCATCGATATTGGCAATTGTGCGTTCGCTCTTGCCCCAGTTGGCGTTCATCATGCATTTGTGGTGTGAGATCACCATGGCGCAGCCGCTGTTGCGACTGACGCTAAGTACCTCTTCCACCGCCTGTTCGACCTCATTGCCTTCGTTGCGGATGTGACTGGTGTGCAGTGCTTCGAATTCCTTGGCTACGCGGGCCAGTGCTTCCAACTCAGCTTGCGATGCGTAGCAGCCGGGCTCGTAGGCCAGCCCGGTGCTGAAGCCCACCGCGCCTGCTGCCAGCGACTGGCGCAGCAGCGCTTGCATGGCCTGCAGCTCTTGCGGCGTGGGCTCGGCCGCGGGGTCTTGCATGATGGCAAGCCGCAGGTTGGCGTGGCCTACTTGGGCGGCTACATTGATCTGCGGCTGCAATGACTCGAGTGTGGCGAGGTAGCGTTCCATATCGGCATACAGCGGAATGTCGCCCAGCAGCGCCAGTGATGCGGCTGTGTTGTGGGGCAGTGGAGCGGGAGATGCGCTGACGCCACAGTTGCCCACCACCACCGTGGTTACTCCCTGGGTAGTCTTCCAGGGCAGGCCGGGCTTCTGGATGAACATCAAGTCATCATGGCCATGCACATCGATGAAGCCTGGTGCCACCAGCTTGTTGCGGGCATCAATACGTCGCACTGCTGTGTGCTGATGCAGCTCTCCGATCGCCACAATGCGGCCGTCCAGTACGCCAACGTCGGCGCGATAACGCCGCTCACCGCTACCATCGACCACCCAGCCGCCTTCGATGATCAGATCCAGCTTGGCACTGCTTGGCGCGCCGACGGGCTGCGCAGCATCGGCCAGCTTGCAGGGGGTCGTTGTCTCGTTGTTTGCAATATTCACGTTCATGGGAGGCGATTATCAAATCGCAGCATTCATTACAATAATTTTTTAAAGTAATTGATCTATCTGGTTTTGAAATGAATCGACTGCCCAAGCACATCACCCTCAAGCATCTCCATGCCTTTGCCATGGTGGCGCAGGAGAGCAGCTTTACCCAGGCGGCAGCTCGCTTGTTCCAGACCCAGTCCTCGGTCACCACCTTGGTTCACCAGTTGGAGACGGCGCTTGGCACCCGGTTGTTCGAGCGCAGCAGCCGCAAGGTGGGGTTGAGCACGGTGGGGCGCGATCTGCTGCCCCGGGTGATGCGCCTGTTGACTGATTTCGACGGCGTGCTGGAAGACGTGCTGCGCTATGGCGGCCAGTCGTTTGGCAAGGTGCGTATTTCGGCAGCACCGTCAGCGATTACCGAGCTGGTGGCGCCTGCTGCAGCGGAGTTCACCCGCCTCTATCCAGCGGTGAGGCTGTACCTTCGCGACGACAACTCTGGCCGCATTCAGCGCCAGGTGCTGGCCAGTGAGGTGGATTTCGGCATCACCAGCCGCTGGGCCGATTCGCAGGGGCTGCAATTTGATCCTCTCGTAGACGATGCGTTTGGCGTGCTTTATCGCTTTGATGATCCGCAAATAGTTCCTTGCGCTGAAGGCTATGTGCGCTGGGAGAGCCTGGCCGCTTGCAAGTCGGTGGGGGTGGTGGATGAAACCGGCATCCTGGCCCTGCTGCGAGCGCGCACCGACTTGCCGGCCAATGCATCCACTCCGTTCTATGAGGCCTCAAGCACGACTTCCCAGGCTGCGTTGGTGGCACAGGGCATGGGGATCGCCTTCATGCCTGCCTTGGCTGCCCAACGGGTGCTGGAGCCTCGCCTGCGCTTTGCCTTGCTCAAGTCGCCAACGGTGGTTCGCAATATTTGCACGGTCAGACGCAATGACGTTCCATTGACCGAAATCGCAAAAATTTTCGAAGTCATGGTGCGTACGACTACTGCAGCGCTGGCCCTGCCGCCTGGTTGCATGCCGCGTATCACTAGCTGAAAGCTGAGGGTTGTGGTGGGGTGTCGCTCGGGTTTGCCGCAATGGCCGACGCTGGGTGCAGTGGGCGCTGTTGCCTAACTCGAATTGAGGCCGAGTCTCCCCCACACCAGACGGAGTTATGCCACGCGCACAGTTTGGGGCGTACCCAGGCTGGTGAACCTGTTGAGGATCGATGCCCGTATCTGCAGCGCAGTCACCTGCCGCTCGAAGTCCCGAGCCATCACGCGTTCGCCCAATCTCTTGAAGCATCCCATCTTGGTCTCTACAAAGCTGCGGCGGTGATAGCCGCTCCATTTCTTCCAGATGGAGCGGCCTAGCCTGCGCGTCGCCCTCAAGATTTCGTTTCTCGCCCGCGCCCCTGCCTTGTCATCTGCCCAGGGCTTGGCATTCTTGCGTGTGGGCATGATCGCCGCGGCCTGACGACTGGCGGTGGCCTCGTGGCAAGCCTTGGTGTCATAGGCACCATCGGCGCTCACCGAATGCAGCGGCTCGTCCTCAGGAATCTGCGCCAGCAACTCCGGCAGCATCGGTGCATCGCCAATGGCGTTGTCGGTGATCTCGATGGCACGGATCTCCAAGGTCTTAGCATCGATGCCCAGGTGCACCTTGCGCCACTGCCGGCGATAGTCGGCCCCGTGCTTCTTCGTCTTCCACTCGCCTTCGCCCAGCATTTTCACGCCGGTGCAGTCGATCAGCAGATACAGCGCCGCGCTGCGATGGCCCAGCCCAAACATGCACGTCAATGTCAGGCAGAACTGGACCGCAGCGTCGCTGAACACAGCAGGGCGACCTGGCCGACCGCTGGCAGGAGCTTGCCATTGGAGGTCGGCATCGATCCAGGCCATCAACGATCCTCTGCGCTTGAGCACCTCGTTGTACTCACTCCAATTCGTCGTGCGGTACTTTGCCCGCGGTGGCTTGCTCATCCCCGGAGCCTACCCAAGTTCACGCCTCGAACTCGGCCCAGCGAGGGCGTTATGCAACAACGTCTGCATTGCCCACAAGGGCAGGAGCAGTTACAAGGGGCAAGGGCAGATACAAGGCCGCAAGCACTGGGTCAGTCGCCGCCCTGTCTGTGTCTGTGTGGTTGTGCATAGCTGACGGCTTTTGGCGTCATAGCCAGAATTGACATTGACTTCAAGTGCGCTTCAATTTTTAGACTGCAGGCCATTTCCTGTTCTTCTTGATCTGGCGTATATGCAAGCACAACCCCATCACACCTCCTGGCGCAACATCGCACTGGCCATCTTTGCCGCGCTGAACGCCGCTTTTCAGATTGGCAAGGCCATCATCGCGCTGCCGCTCCTGCAGGGCGCGCCGTTGTATCTGAGCCTGCGGGAGACCGGGCTCGTCATCTCCTCCCTGGCCATTGTGGGCGCCTTGCTGGCCATGCCGCTGGGCTTGCTGGTTTCGCGCTTCGACGCGCGCAAGGTGCTGTGCGCCAGTGTGGCGGTGCTGGCATTGACCAACTTTGTCGGGGGCTTTGCCACGGGGCTTGGGCTGTTGATCGCCTCGCGCGTCGTAGAAGGCATTGCAGTCGTGGTGCTGCTGATCTGCGCATCGAGCGTGGTGGGGCGCCAGGCAGCGCCCCGCGAGCGCGACCTGGCCATGGCGCTGTCGAGCACGGCGGTGCCCAGCGGCATTGCCCTCATGATGCTGGGCGCCACCGTGGCGGTGTCGCTGGGTTACCCCGTGTCCTGGCAGCTGCTGTGGCAGCTCAATGGCTGGCTGGCCGTGACCAGTGGCGTGGTGCTGTGGCTGTGCCTGCCTGCCATGCCGGCGCTGGCGTCAACGGCTCCAGGCAGCGGCGCATGGAACGCCATCCGCCGTGTGGCCCAGGCGCAGGGGGCGCAGCTCATTGCCCTCTGTTTTGCAACGTACGCGATGATCTATTTCGCGTTCTCGGGCTTTCTGCCCCTGCTGCTGCGCGATCTGCTGGGCCTGTCGGCACGGCAGGCGGGTTATGTGAGCGCGGCCATCGTGGCGGTCAATGTGCTGGGCAATATCAGTGCCGGTGCGCTGCTGCGGCGTGGCGTGGCGCCGCGCTGGGTGGTGGGGGCGGGCTTCACCATCGGTGCGGTGTGCATTTCGCTGCTGTTTTGGGTGCCACTGCCCATGCAGGCGTCCGTGGCCGTTGCCATGCTGATGACCGGGTGCATGGGCGCCATCCCCGGAGCCCTGACAGCAGGCGCGCCCAAGGCTGCGCCCAGCGCGGCGCTGGTGCCGCCCACCATCGGCTTCATGCTGCAGGGTAGCTATGTGGGGCAGTTGCTCGGGCCGCTGGCGGCCGGCGTGCTGGCCCAGGCAGGAGGGTGGACGACGGTGGCCTGGATGCTGCTGGCTCTGGCCGCCTGCGGCGTGTGGCTGGCCCGCAAACTGTGAGGAGGGCTGCGCCCTGCGGGCGCGAGCAGCACGCCCGGCCACGGTCTGAGCGCAGTCAGAACACCGTCTGGCGCGAGCTGCTGCGTTGTCTTCTTCGTCAATGGCGACAGCGATTACAGCGATTGCCTTCAACAGGCGTCTTGCGGTGCATCCCGATCCACGTCCAGCCCATGCGGTGAGTGCTCTGCAGCGCATCCCTGGCAGCTTTCGTCCTTTGCTGGCACCAACCGGTCGCCCAGCCAGACCCGGGGGCCGGCGCCTTTTTCTGCAATGCAGTCGGCGTGGTTGAAGACATTGCACACCTTCATCGACAGGCAGCCGCAGCCAATGCAGTTATCCAGGCTTCTGCGCAGATGCATCAGCTCCTGAATGCGTTCATCGACGCGGTTGACCCAGGTTTTCGAGATGCTGCTCCACTCATCGCCCGTAGGCGCATGGTGCTTGGGCAGTCCGTCAAGCTGCGCAGCAATTTCTTCAAGCTGAAAGCCCAGGCGCTGGGCAAACACGATGTAGGCCACCCGCCGCAGGCTGGAGCGTCGGTAGCGGCGGTGGCCCGCGCCGCTGCGCACGGATTCGATCAGGCCCAGTGATTCGTAGTACCGCAGTGCGGAGGCGTTGACCCCGCTGCGCTGCGCAATCATGCCGATGGGCAGCAGTTCATCATCCCCAGGATTCATGGTGGTAATCCATTTTTCAATTGACTTAAAGCTTACTTTAACTTGAAAAATGCGATCCAGCAACGGGCAAAAGCAGGGTTTGTCTCTGTGGGGTCATTGCGGCCACGCTCGTGCTTCGCCTTCATGCCTGCCAAGGCTCTGGTCTGGCGGGCCCACGGATAGGGCTCCTGAATCGCATATGCGTTCAGGAGCCTGCCGTCCATTCATGGAATTGAACAATGACATCAGCAATCAGCGCGCACTGGTTTGTGCGTACCGGCCTGGCAACTGCGGCCAGCATGGCGCTTGTCGGTTTGGCCGCCTGCAAGCAAGCCAGCGGGGGGAGTGAATCCGCCGCCGCAGGCGAGCCGCCGCCAGCGCAGGTGAGCACGGCGCAGGTGCAGCTGCACCCGGTGCAGCAATGGGACAGCTTCAATGGCCGCATTGCCGCCAAGGAGAGTGTGGACATCCGCCCCCGTGTGGGCGGCTATATCGACAGCGTGAGCTTCAGCGAAGGGCAGGCCGTGCGCAAGGGGCAGGTGCTGTTCACCATCGATGCGAGGCCCTACAAGGCAACGCTGGCGAGCGCCCAGGCCCAGCTGCAGCGCGCCAAGGCGGCGCAGGCCCTGGCCAGAACGCAGGACCGGCGCGCCCGCGACCTGCTGGCAGACCGCGCCATCTCCGCCGAAGAAGCCGATAACCGCGCAGGCACCCTGGCACAGACATCAGCAGAAGTGATGGCGGCCGAGGCCGCCATGGCTGCCGCGCAGCTGGATCTGGGCTTTACCGAGGTGCGCTCGCCCATCAGCGGTGTGGCGGGGCGCGCTGTGCTGACCGCGGGCAACCTGGCCCAGGCCAACCAGAGCGTGCTGTCCACCGTGGTGTCGCAAAACCCCGTGTATGTGTACTTTGATGCCGACGAGCAAAGCCTGCTGCGCAGCAGGCAGCAAAAGGCAACGAATGGGAGCGGAGGAGCAGGAGCAGCGCAGGTGCGCATCGGCCTTGCCAACGAAGACGGTTTTCCGCACACCGGCCAGGTGGGCTTCACCGACAACCGGCTCGATCCGCAGACGGGCACGCTCACCGTGCGCGCCACGCTCACCAACGACCAGGGCCTGTTCACGCCCGGCATGTTTGCCCGCGTGCAGATGCAGGGGCGAAGCGATTTTCAGGCCGTGTTGATTGACGACAAGGCGGTGCTGACCGACCAGGACCGCAAGTACGCCTATGTGGTGGGTGAGGGCGGCCGCGCAGAGCGGCGCGAGCTGAAGCTGGGCCGCATGTTCGAAGGCCGGCGGATTGTGGAGTCGGGTCTGCAGGCGGGCGACCAACTGGTGGTGGCGGGCATGCAGCGCATCTACTACCCAGGCATGCCGCTGGCCCCCAAGCCACAGGCCGAGGCGGGCCAGCCCGTAGCGGCTCTTTCAGAAGAAAAACCGGCCGCAGCGCCCGGCCAATAAGCGGAGGCTGCTATGGATTTTTCAAAATTCTTTATTGACAGGCCGATCTTTGCCATCGTGCTCTCGGTGATCATGTTCGCCGTCGGTCTGATCGCCATTCCGCAACTGCCATCGGGCGAATACCCCGAAGTGGTGCCCCCGAGCGTGGTGGTGCGCGCCACCTACCCGGGTGCCAACCCCAAGGAGATTGCCGAATCGGTGGCTGTGCCGCTGGAAGAGGCCATCAATGGCGTTGAAGGGCTGATGTACATGAAATCGGTCGCCGCGTCGGATGGCAGCCTGCAGGTCGTCTCCACCTTCCGCCCCGGCACCGACCCCGACGCAGCCGCCGTGCGCGTGCAAAACCGCGTGAGCCAGGCGCAAAGCCGTCTGCCCGAGGAAGTGCGGCAGTACGGCATCACCACGCAAAAACAATCGGCGACGCCGCTGATGTACGTGGGCCTTGCATCGAACGACGGCAAGCTCGACACGCTCTACCTGCGCAACTACGTCACCTTGAAGGTCAAGGACGAGCTTGCGCGCCTGCCCGGCATTGGCGATGTGGGCGTGTACGGCTCGGGCGACTACGCCATGCGCATCTGGCTTGACCCGGACAAGGTGGCGGCCCGGCAGCTGACGGCCAACCAGGTGATTGCCGCCATCCGCGAGCAGAACGTGCAGGTCTCCGCAGGCCAGTTGGGCGCCGAGCCCAGCACCAAGGGCACGGAGAAATTGCTGTCGATCAATGTGCAAGGCCGCCTCAAGACCGAGCAGGAGTTTGGCGACATTGTTCTGAAAACCGGCGCCGACGGCCAGATCGTTCGCCTTGCCGATGTGGCCCGTATTGAGCTGGGCGCCAGTGACTACACCCTGCGCGCCGCGTTGGACAACCAGAACATGGCGGCCATCGGCATCTTTCTGACGCCCGGCGCCAATGCGCTGGGCGTGGCTGACGAGGTGTACAAGACGCTCGACCGCCTCTCGGCTACCCTGCCGCAGGGCGCATCGTTCGAGTACCTGTGGGACCCGACGGTGTTCGTGCGCGACTCCATCCAGGCGGTGCAGCGCACCCTGATCGAGGCGGTGATTCTGGTGGTGCTGGTCGTCATCGTCTTTTTGCAGACCTGGCGCGCCTCCATCATCCCGCTGCTGGCCGTGCCCGTGTCCATCGTCGGCACCTTCGCCTGGCTCTACCTCCTGGGTTACTCCATCAACACCCTGACACTCTTCGGGCTGGTACTGGCCATCGGCATTGTGGTGGACGACGCCATCGTGGTGGTGGAGAACGTGGAGCGCTTCATCGAAAAAG
>JAVWTB010000004.1:0-262730 GCA_036667955.1 Comamonas sp. | reverse complement strand
ATTAACCCACACACGCTTTCCAGGCGTGCGACTTAAACCACTCATCCACCTCTCCAGTCGGTGAAGCGTGTATTCTAGCCTGAAATTTGGCGCCTTCCAGCAAAGCGGGGCGTTGTTTGGCAAAAATGCAGCGCGGCCCCAGTGGGCGCGCGCTGCATGTGTGTTTGCCAGACGGTTACTGGCCCTTGCCGGTCTGGATCATGCGCATGGCCGACGTGATCAGGCTGGAGACCTCGGTCATGTTGCTGGGCACCACCAAGGTGGTGGTGGCATCGCTGGCCAGCTTGCCGTAGGCGTGCACGGCTTGCTCGGCCACCTTCAGTTGCACGGCTTGCTCGCCGCCCGGCTGGCGGATGGCTGTGGCAATGCGCTCCAGCGCCAGGGCGGTTGCGTCTGCCACGGCGGTGATCGATGCGGCTTCGCCTTGTGCCTTGTTGATGGCCGCTTGCTTCTCACCTTCGGAGCGGGCGATGAAGGCCTCGCGTTCGCCGGTGGCGATATTGATTTGTTCCTGGCGGCGGCCTTCGGAGGCGGCAATCAGGGCGCGCTTTTCACGCTCGGCGGTGATCTGGGCTTGCATGGAGCGCAGGATTTCTGCCGGTGGCGTCAAATCCTTGATCTCGTAGCGCAGCACCTTCACGCCCCAGTTGAGTGCAGCCTCATCGATTGCGGAGACGATCTGGGCATTGATCATGCTGCGCTCTTCAAAGGTCTTGTCCAGCTCCAGCTTGCCGATCACGCTGCGCAGCGAGGTTTGGGCCAGCTGGGTGACGGCCATGATGTAGTTGGATGAGCCGTAGCTGGCGCGCATCGGGTCGGTGACCTGGAAGTACAGGATCCCGTCCACTTGCAGCTGCGTGTTGTCGCGCGTAATGCAGACCTGGCTGGGGACATCCAGTGGGATTTCCTTGAGGCTGTGCTTGTAGGCGACTTTGTCGACAAAGGGGATGATGAAGCGGGGGCCGGGGGCCAGAGTGCCGGCGTAGCGGCCCAGGCGCTCTTTGACCCAGGCGTGCTGCTGGGGCACGATCTTGACGGACATCGCAATGAAAATGATGGCGATGACAAATATGATGATGGCGACTTCCATGGACTCTCCTCATGGGCGCATTGACAGTGCAACGCGCCAGTTTTTCGGTGATTGGCTGGGGGTGGGCCCCTGGCTCAAAGGTCTTGGCCATTACACCATGGTGGTGTGACGGACCAAGCGGGGGTTGCGGGGCATGCGTTTGGCTGCGCCTGTTATGTTTTGTATGCCCCGGTTTTTTAGTGCGCGGCCTGCTCGGCGGGTTCCACCAGCAAGCGGTTGCCTTCCAGCCGCACCACGCGGTAGGTGCCGGGCAGGGCAGGGTGTTGGCCCAAAAGCGCCGCTGTCCATGGCGCGCCACGGTAGCGTACCTGGGCGCTGCGGTCGGCATCCCATTGCTCGACATGGATTTGCTCGCCAATGTCCAGGTGCATGTCCTGGTCGCGCTCACCCGAGAGCAGTGAGCCGTGGCGCTTTTGGCGCATGTAGCAGGCGAGCACGGTGGCGGCGCCCACGATGGCTGCCACCAGGATTTGCACCACTTCGCCGGCACCCAGGTGCGCAGCGATGGCGGCAGCGGCCATGCCAATCGCCACCATCAGCAAATACAGCGTGCCGGTGAGCAGCTCGGCGACTACGGCCAGGCCGGTCAGCAGCCACCACACGGTTGACATCTCCATAGCTCCCTCCTTGTTCGATTAGGTTTGTTGCCCGATTGTGCGATATGCCGACCAATTTTGCGGCAATTGACGCGGGATACATAAAAAGGCTGTGCAAATTCCGTACACTTCGCGCCTGTTTCGATTGTTTTATTGAGGCCCGCACTGCGGGAACGCCCATGAAATTTCGCTTTCCCATCGTCATCATTGACGAGGACTTTCGCTCGGAAAACACTTCCGGCCTGAGCATCCGCGATCTGGCGCATGCCATCGAGAAGGAGGGCTTTGAGGTGCTGGGCGTGACCAGCTATGGCGATTTGAGCCAGTTCGCGCAGCAGCAAAGCCGTGCCAGCGCTTTTATCCTGTCGATTGACGACGAGGAGTTTCAGCTGGGCAGCGGTGATGACCCCATCATTCACAACCTGCGTGACTTCATCACCGAGGTTCGCCGCAAGAACCCGGATGTACCCATCTACATCTACGGTGAGACCAAGACCAGCCGCCACCTGCCCAACGACATTCTGCGTGAGCTGCACGGCTTCATTCACATGTTCGAGGACACCCCCGAATTTGTGGCCAAGCACATCATCCGCGAAGCCAAGGGCTACCTGGAAGGCGTGCAACCCCCGTTCTTCAAGGCGCTGCTGGACTACGCCGAAGACGGCTCCTACAGCTGGCACTGCCCCGGTCACTCGGGCGGCGTGGCGTTTTTGAAGAGCCCTGTGGGCCAGATGTACCACCAGTTCTATGGTGAGAACATGCTGCGCGCCGACGTCTGCAATGCCGTTGAAGAGCTGGGCCAGCTGCTGGACCACAACGGCGCGATTGGTGAGAGCGAGCGCAACGCGGCCCGCATCTTCAATGCCGACCACTGCTTTTTTGTGACCAACGGTACATCCACCTCCAACAAGATGGTCTGGCACCACACGGTGGCACCGGGTGATGTGGTGGTCGTGGACCGCAACTGCCACAAGTCCATCCTGCACTCGATCATCATGACCGGTGCGATTCCGGTGTTCCTCAAGCCCACGCGCAACCATTTCGGCATCATCGGCCCGATCCATGAAAGCGAGTTCTCGCCCAAGACGATCGAAGCCAAGATTGCGGCCAATCCGCTGCTCAAGGGCGTGGATGCGAAGCAGGTCAAGCCACGTGTTCTGACGCTGACGCAATCGACCTACGACGGCGTGCTCTACAACACCGAGACCATCAAGCAAAAGCTCGATGGCTATGTGGACAACCTGCACTTTGACGAGGCCTGGCTGCCGCATGCCGCCTTCCACCCCTTCTATGGCAGCTACCACGCCATGGGCAAGAAGCGCGCGCGTCCGAAGCACTCGGTGGTCTATGCCACCCAGTCCATCCACAAGCTGCTGGCCGGTATCAGCCAGGCATCGCATGTGCTGGTGCAGGATTCGCAGACCGAAAAGCTGGATCACCCGCTGTTCAACGAGGCGTACCTGATGCACACCTCGACCAGCCCGCAGTACAGCATCATCGCCAGCTGCGATGTGGCCGCGGCCATGATGGAGCCGCCCGGCGGCACTGCGCTGGTGGAAGAGTCGATCCTGGAGGCGCTGGACTTCCGCCGCGCCATGCGCAAGGTGGATGACGAATTCGGTGAGGACGATTGGTGGTTCCAGGTCTGGGGCCCAGATGCCTTGGCAGACGAGGGTGTGGGTTCGGCCCAGGATTGGATCATTCGCGGCCCCGACGCTTCGCGCAAGACCAAGGGCAAGAACGGCAAGGAGTTCGACAACTGGCACGGCTTTGGCGATTTGGCCGATGGCTTCAACATGCTGGACCCGATCAAGTCCACCATCGTGACGCCCGGCCTGGACCTGGACGGCGACTTTGACGAAACCGGCATTCCTGCATCCATCGTCACCAAGTACCTGGCCGAGCACGGCGTGGTGGTCGAGAAGACGGGCCTGTACTCGTTCTTCATCATGTTCACCATCGGCATCACCAAGGGCCGCTGGAACACCATGCTGACGGCGCTGCAGCAGTTCAAGGACGACTACGAGAAGAACCAGCCGATGTGGCGCATCCTTCCCGAGTTTTGCCAGCAGCACAAGCGCTATGAGCGCATGGGCCTCAAGGACCTGTGCCAGCACGTGCACCAGCTCTACGCCAAGTACGACATCGCTCGTCTGACCACGGAGATGTACCTGTCGGACCTGACGCCGGCGATGAAGCCCTCGGATGCGTTTGCGCATATCGCGCGCCGCAAGACGGACCGGGTGGAGATCGACCAACTCGAAGGCCGTGTCACCGTGGGCTTGGTCACGCCATACCCACCCGGCATTCCGCTGCTGATTCCAGGCGAAGTCTTCAATAAGAAGATTGTGGATTACCTCATGTTTGCGCGTGAGTTCTCCAAGCTCTGCCCGGGCTTCGAGACCGATATCCACGGTTTGGTGGAGTTGGTGGATGAGGACGGTGAAGTGCGCTACTACGCTGACTGCGTGGCCCTGGATTCCAGCGACCAGGCCGTGCAGACCCAGGTGGTCTCGGCCCCAGTGGCGTCGTCCAAAAAGCGCAGCCCCATGCTGGCTGGCAAGGCGCCCGCTTCATCGGCCAAAAAGCGCTCCACAGCCGCGATGAAGAAGTCGCTCCAGGCAGAAAAGCCCATGGGGGATGCCAGTGCCGGTCTTGTCTCTCCGGTGGCCAAAACCCCGCAGGCGGCGCCTAAGCCGCGCCGCGTGGCCAAGCCGCGCACGCCCAAGGTCTGATCAGCCAGGCGGGGGTGGGCGGAGGGGGTGAGTCCTCTGCCTTACCCTGGCTAAAAAGCTCGGCCTCATGAACTGCACCCCCTGGGTTGGACATCCGTCCAACCCAGGGGGTGTTTTTATGCCCAATGGCGCCTCAGGGTGCCGGGCTTGCGCGGCTAGCGGCTGCGGGCGGCATACCTTCTTCACGTACCCGCCAGAATGTCGCAAAGCGTGGCTTGCCGCTGTTGTCGTGCAGGCCGCGGTAGCGGTAGGTGACCCAGCTGCCAATGGCGGGAGGGTGGTGGCGCTGCGCATCACTGAGGCCGCTGCCCAGCTTGAACGCAATGCCTTCGGCCGTGCGCACCAGCAAGGCGCCTGTCATGCCCAGGTACTTGCCGCGCCCGGGGGCATAGCCCACGACCTGGGCTTCGGCGTCTTCATAGGGCTTGAGCTTGAGCACATCATCGCTGCGGCCGCTGCGGTACACGGCACTGCCTTTGTGCAGCATCAGCCCTTCACCACCGTCGCGCACGATGCGTTCCATATGCGTCATCAGGCGGGTCTCGTCGGTCTCGATCCATTGCGGCGTGGCCTGCACCCAGGGCTGCTGCACGGCAGCTACAAACTGCGTGATGGCCGGCAGGCGCTCGGTAAAACTGCCTGGCGCTGCGGGCGCGTCAAACACCATAAAGCGCAAGGCCTTCCAGTCAGCATCCAGCGGCAGGGCTTTGCGGGTGGTGGACTGGGCCCGTGCAAACTGGCCGCGCCCGGCCCAGAGCTCGCCCTCCATCGGCGTGCTGGGCCAGCCCGCCGTGTACCAGAGCGGGGCGGCGATGGCGATGCCCTGACGTGTCCACAGCGCCCGGCCATCCCAGTAGCCGCGTACGCCATCGTATTTCTCGCTGACCCAGTATTGCTGCAGATCCAGCCCGCCTGGGTAATTTTGGGCCAGCCACAGGGCGGGCTTGTCGCTGGTGTGGGCCAGGGCAGTGAGGCATGAGAAAAGCGCTGCCCCTGCCAGCGCCCGCCACCATGGATAAGAAAGAATGCGCATGCAGCCCCCTGAGAGTGCGATCGGGATGATCGACTATCGAAATGCTATATCTGATAGCCGCCATCTGTAACCCGTGGCTGCACGGTGACGGGTAAGCAGATGTTGGGGGCTGCGCAGCTCGGGGGGTTTAATGCGGCCGGGATTGCAGGCGTGCATAGAGCCCGCCCAAGTCCATCAGCTGTTGGTGGGTGCCTTGCTCGACCACTTGGCCGCGCTCCATCACCACCACACGGTCGGCATGCTCAATCGTGGACAGGCGGTGGGCGATGACCAAGGTGGTGCGACCCTGCATCAGGCGCGAGAGGGCTTCTTGCACCAGGCGCTCGGATTCGGTGTCCAGGGCAGAGGTGGCCTCGTCTAGGATCAGAATCGGTGCGTTCTTGTACAGCGCACGGGCAATGGCCAAGCGCTGGCGCTGGCCGCCAGACAGCTGGTTGGCGTTGTGGCCAACGACGCTGTGGATGCCCTGGGGTTGGCGCTCCACAAAGTCCTGCAGATTGGCAGCGGCCAGGCATTCCAGCAGGCGCTTTTCATCCACGTCCTGGCCCAGCGCCACATTGGCGGCGATGGTGTCGTTGAACATCACCACATCCTGGCTGACCATCGCAAACTGGCTGCGCAGGCTGTGCAGGTCCCAATCGGGCAAAGCCACGCCATCGATGCTGATGCGGCCTTCGCTGGGTTCGATGAAACGCGGCAGCAGGTTAACCAGGGTGGTTTTGCCGGCGCCCGAGGGGCCGACCAGGGCGACGACTTCACCGGGGTGAATGCTCAGGCTCAAATGGCGCAGCGCCGGTGCCTTGTCCACGCCAAAGCCGACGCTGACATCTTGCAAGCTGATGGCACCACGCGCTTGCGATGCCTTGTAGCCGCCGCCTTGCTCAGGGGGGATTTCCTCCAGCAGCCCCAAGCCGCGCTCCAGTGCTGCAACGCCCCGGGTCAGTGGGTTGGCCACATCCGCCAAGCGGCGGATGGGCGCAATCAGCATCAGCATGGCAGAGATAAAGGCCACAAAGCCGCCCACCGTGACATCCTTGGCATTGATGCCCGTGGTGCGGCTTTGCCACAGCGCGATGCAAATCACGGCCGACAGGGCCACCGCTGCCAACAATTGGGTCAGCGGCGTCATCGCCGCCGAGGCGATGGTGGCCTTGATGGCGAGTTGGCGCAGCTTGCGGCTCAGAATCTGGAAGCGTCCGGACTGGCTGGGCTGGGCGGCGTGGATGCGAACCATGCGGTGTGCCAGCACGTTTTCTTCCACCACATAGGCCAGCTCATCGGTGGCCTGTTGGCTGGCCTTGGTGATGTGGTAGAGCCGCTTGGAGAGCTTTTTCATGATCCACGACACGCTGGGTAGCAGCACCGACACGATCAGCGTCAGCTGCCAGTTCAGGTAGAGCAAATACATCAGCAGCGCGATAACGGTGAAGCCATCGCGCGAGAGCATCAGCAAGGCCTGCACGATGAGGGTGGAACCGTTTTGCACCTCATACACCACCGTGTTCGACAGCGCACTGGCCGACTGCTTGCTGAACAGGCTCAGGTTGGCGTCCAGCACGCGACCAAAGAGGTTCTCGCGCAGGCGCATCATGCCGTCGTTGGCGATGCGAGCGAGCGCATATTGGTTGATGAACTGGGCCAAGCCGCGGATAAAAAATACCCCCACGATCGTGACTGGCACCGCCCATAGCGGCAGGGTACCGCCGGTAAACCCCTGATCGAGCAAGGGCTTGAGCAAGGCGGGAATGGCAGGCTCGGTGGCGGCGACGACGACCGTAGCCAAAATAGCCAGAACCCAGGTCCAGCGTTGGTAGCCAAAGTAGGGCGCGAGGCGCGACAGGCGCGCGCGCAGTGGCATCTGCGCAACGCTGCTAGCAGGATTGCTGCCTGCTGCGCTGGCGGAAGCATCAGATGCACGCGCAGAAGATGGTTTTTCAGTTGTGGACATGTGGAGGTGATTCTAAAATGCACGGCTGTCGACGTTGGACGATAATAAAGAATTTGTGGGGTGTGTAACATCCTGCAGCCTTCAAGGCATGTCATGCATAGCGCATTTATGATGGTCGGTAATGACTAAAACACGCTTCCCATCTCTCATCACGGAGGCGGCCAAGCCGCTATTCCATCGTCGTCACGTTTTGGGTGCTGCTTTGGCGGCCCCCGCAGTCCCCGCCCTGGCACAGTTCCGGGTCGAAATCACGGGCGTTGGCATCAGGCAAATCCCTATTGCGCTGCCACAGTTTCGTGGCGAAGACGGTGCGCCGCAAAAGATCTCCGCCATTGTGCAGGCTGACTTGGTGCGCAGTGGTCGCTTCAAATCCATCGACGCATCCGGCGAGCAACTGGACGAAAGCTCGCGCCCCGATGTGGCCAAGTGGACGGCCAATGGGGCGGAATACCTGTCGGTAGGCAGCGTCACCCGAGGCAGCAACGGTTTTGATGTGCGCTTCCGCTTGTGGGACGCTGTCAAGGGCGCTGACCTGGGTGGGCAGAGCTACAACGTGCCGCAAGCCGATTTGCGCTTGGTGGCGCACAAGATTGCCGACTACATCTACGAAAAAATTACGGGCGAGAAAGGCGTGTTCTCCACCCGCATCGCCTACGTAACCAAGGCCGGCCCGCGCTACACCTTGTGGGTGGCGGACTCGGACGGTGAGAATGCGCAGTCGGCACTGGCCAGCCCAGAGCCCATCATCTCGCCTACCTGGTCGCCTGCGGGCACGCAACTGGCCTATGTGTCCTTCGAGTCGCGCAAGCCCGTGGTTTATGTGCACGAGGTATCGTCCGGCCGCCGCCGCCTGATTGCCAATTTCCGGGGCTCCAACAGCGCGCCAGCCTGGTCGCCCGATGGCAGCACCCTGGCGGTGACCTTGAGCCGCGATGGCGGCTCGCAGCTCTACACCATTCCTTCAAGCGGTGGTGAGCCGCGCCGCCTGATGCAGAGCAGCGGCATTGATACCGAGCCAACGTATTCCAAGGATGGCCGCTACATCTACTTTGTCAGTGACCGTGGCGGTGCCCCGCAGATCTACCGCGTCGGCACCCAGGGCGGCAACGCCGAGCGCGTCACGTTTAGCGGCTCCTACAACATTTCTCCTTCCATCAGTCCTGATGGCAAGACACTTGCTTACATCACCCGCGCCGGTGGTGGATATAAATTGCAGGTCATGGATCTGGCTTCCAGCAGCGTAGCATCGGTCACCGATACCACGAGCGATGAAAGCCCCAGTTTTGCTCCGAACAGCCGACTCATCGTCTATGCCACCCGCGAAGGCGGTCGTGAAGCCCTCATGACCACCACTTTGGACGGCAAGATCAAGGCACGACTGGCAGGGCAGAGTGGAGACATACGGGAGCCCGATTGGGGCCCATACCAGCCCTAAGATTGGTTTTTGGCGAGTCATTATTTTTATACGAGAAAATCGTTTCGGAGAGTTTTACATGTTGTCATTGAAAAAAGCATCGTTGGCCTTGGTGGCCGCTGCCGTGTTGGCTGGTTGCAGCTCTGCGCCTCCCCTGGATAACGCCCCTGTCGAAGACAAGGGTGCAGCCACCGCCGGTAACGGCGCAGGCGCCGGCGGTGTGGGCCAAAGCACCGTTCCTGGTGTGGACCTGAACAACAGCGCTGCCAACGGCCAAGGCCCGGTTGGCGTCGCTCGCATTGTGTACTTTGACTTTGATAGCTACTCTGTCAAGCCAGACGCGCAATCGATGCTCGACGCACACGCACGCTTCCTGAAGGCCAATCCTTCGCGCAAGGTCATGCTCGAAGGCAACACCGACAACCGCGGTGGCCGTGAGTACAACCTGGCCCTGGGCCAAAAGCGTGCTGAAGCCGTGCGCCGTTCGCTCAATGTGCTGGGCGTGAGCGACAGCCAACTCGAAGCCGTCTCCTTCGGCAAGGAAAAGCTGGCTGCAGAAGGTAGCTCGGAAGACGCACACGCTCAAAACCGCCGCGTTGAACTGAACTACCGTTAATAGGCTCCATGAACCTCACCCGCAGTACTCCCCGTTGGATTGCACTGGCCGCCTTGCTGGCCTGTGCAAGCACCTCCCAAGCCGCATTGTTTGAAGATGGCGACGCCCGTCGCGCCATCATTGAATTGCGTCAGCGTGTCGATCAGCTGACGCAAGGCAACAACCAAAACGGTGAGGACACCTCGCAAGTGCGTCGCAGCCTGCTGGACTTCCAATCACAGATTGAATCCATGCGTGGTGAGATGAACAAGTTGCGCGGAGAAAACGAGACACTGCGGCGTGAGGTTGCCGATTTGAAACGGGGTCAAACTGATCTGGCCAAGGGCGTCGAAGCCCGGCTCCAGCAGTTTGAGCCCGTCTCCGTCACCGTTGATGGGCAGGAGTTCAAGGCTGACCCTGCCGAAAAGCGCGATTTTGAAGCGGCGCTCGGCGTTTTTCGCAGTGGCAAATTTGCCGATGCTGCGGGCGTCTTCAGCAGCTTTATCCAGCGCTACCCCAAGAGCGGCTATGTGCCATCTGCACGGTTTTGGCTCGGCAACGCCTACTACGCCACCCGCGACTACAAGCCCGCCATTGATAATTTCAAGCTGATCCTGGCCCAGGTGCCTCAGCACATGCGCGCGCCGGATTCGGCACTGTCCATTGCCAATTGCCAGATCGAACTTAAAGATACCAAGGCTGCCCGCAAGACCTTGGAAGACCTGATCAATGCCTACCCCCAGAGCGATGCGGCCAATGCCGCCAAAGAGCGCCTCTCCAAACTGAAGTGATATGAACGCAGCGTCTCCATCGGCGCCCGATCGGCTGGACGCCGAGGCGGACGTTGACATGCAAAGGCGCTTTGGCGGCCTGGATCGGTTGTTTGGCGTGGCCCCGGCCGCGCAGATGCAGGCCAGCTGCATTGCGGTCATCGGCATCGGGGGCGTGGGCTCCTGGACAGCCGAGGCGCTGGCCCGCAGTGGTGTCACCCGCCTTCGCCTGATCGACTTGGACAATGTGGCCGAGTCCAATATCAACCGCCAGATCCACGCACTGACCGACACCATTGGCATGGCCAAGGTTGATGCCATGCGCGCCCGTATCAGCCAGATCAATCCCCATTGCCAGGTGGAGGTGGTGGAGGATTTCCTCACCGCCGACAACTGTGCAGCTCTGCTGGATGGCGTCGACGGCTTTGTCGATGCCTGCGATCAGGTGCGTGCCAAGGCCGCCATGGCGAACTGGGGCAGGCGCAACCATAAGCCCTTTGTCTGCATTGGCGCTGCCGGTGGCAAACGCCTAGCCTGGAAGGTAGAGCAGGCCGACCTGGCCCAGACCACCCACGACCCCTTGCTGGCCCAAGTGCGTTACCGCTTGCGCAAAGAATACGGCGCCCCCAAGGATGGCAAAAAGATGAACGTGGCCTGCATCTTCAGCCAAGAGGCGGTTGCAGGCCCAGATCCTTCCTGTGCGGTAGACGGTGATGGGTCACTGAACTGCCACGGCTATGGCTCATCGGTTGCCGTCACCGCCACCTTCGGCATGTGCGCTGCCAGTTGGATTTTGGAAAAATTGGCGCATTCCAAAAAATGACAAAAAACCTACGCTATAATCTAAGTCTGTTGTGAGCAAGACCTCTTCTTCGGGAATTGTCAAGTAAGCACGGCGGGTCTTTAGCTCAGTCGGTAGAGCAGCGGACTTTTAATCCGTTGGTCGCGAGTTCGAATCTCGCAGGACCCACCAAAAATATCAACCCACATGCTCGCGCATGTGGGTTTTTTGTTTGTATTCAAGCATTTACGCTATTTGTCATGGACAAGCATGGCCGCGTATGCTCCTATACAACGATGGCAATTTGTATGCCGTCATGTATGCTTTCTAAAAATAGAACTGGTGGCATACATGAAACGCGCAGACCTCGCTAAAAAGCACCATCCCCTCAAAGACACCACCATTGATGCCCTGGAGCCAGAGGCCAGTGGTTATAGGGTCAGAGATACCTCAGATCGCAATTTGCACCTTTACATACGCCCAGACGGTCGCAAGTCGTGGGAGCTGCGCTACAAGGTGCGCCCTGGCTACTGGTCGTTTTTTGGCATTGGCTCATATGGCAAGCGGGACGGAACCTTGTCTGCAGCCAAAGCCCGAGCAAAAGAAGCTGAGTTGGTCGGCGCCATGCTGGCGGGCGAGACCTTGCGGGACACGCAGGCCAGGCTAAAAGGAGAGGCCAAAGACGCGGCGGAATGCACCCTGGATGCTTTGACGCAAGAATGGCTGGCCATCAAAAAACGCACATGGGTTGATGCCACTTATGTGCGAAATGAGGCGTCTCTAAAAAAACACATCTCGCCCAAATTTGGCGCGCGGCTCTACACCGAAATTAAGGCCAAAGAATGGCTTGATCTGTTCCATGCTATGCAGGCCGAGGGCATTGTAGAGATGGCAAGCCGCGTGCTGACGATGTGCAGAGACATTCTTGACCTGGCTGTCAGCACCGATCGCATGGAAGCCAACCCTCTTGCCACGATGCACAAGCGTTTGGAGACACGCAAGGCGGTGGCAATGCGGCATGTGACGCAGCCAGAATTGCCTGATCTGATTAGGGCTATTCGCCAGTACAACTCCAGGGAAGGGGCGATAGGTTTGCAGCTGTTGATGATGCTGGCATGCCGCCCTTCGGAGTTGCGTGAGGCAGAGTGGACAGAATTTGATTTCAAAAAAGCGCAATGGACAGTGCCAGCCATCCGTATGAAGCGTAAAAAGTTAGAGAAGTTGAACAGCGAGCCGCATGTGATCCCGTTGCCCAAACAAGCGCTGGCACTGCTCAAAGAATTGCAGCACTTTAACGGAAACTACCTTTTCCTATTTCCTGGCCGTAGTGACACCAAGAAGCCCAAGAGCGGAATGTTTTTTCTGATGGCCTTACGCCACTTGGGCTATGAAGGTCGGCAGACGCCGCATGGGTTTCGCCATATTTTCAGCACTGCCGCGAATGATTCGCAGCAGTTCCGCTCTGACCTTATCGAGTCTGCATTGGCCCACGTCACGCAGGGCGTGCGAGGTACTTATAACTTGGCGACATACATTGAGGCCCGGCGGCCTTTAATGCAATGGTGGGCAGATGAGGTCGATCGTTTTTCATCTATTAAATTAGCTGATCTTTAATTGTTAATGGACTGAGATTTTTATTTATGTCTAAATTAAATGATGTGTTGCCAAAAAATTGGGTTTTGAGTTTTGAAGTCATTCCTTTTGATGAATTAAAAAATATATTTTTCGGTGAAAATAGAATAAAAGCAAGTGTTCGCTGGGGAATTTTCAATGAAATAAAGCCATCTGATTTATATTGCTATCTTTTTGTGAAATTTGGGATTCCAAATGGGATGCAAAATTTCTTGCGGAAAGATGATTCTGATAATCTAGTTCATTGGGAATGGGTGCTTAAAACTTCTGAGGGATTTTTATCTATATCAGGCTTGAATTATAGAACGGAAGTTGTTGTGCTGGGGCATTCTCCAAAAGCATCTGAAAAGCAAGAGTTCATACGGCAGATTAATAGCGATATCAAAAAATACAGGAAAAAAATATTTGATTTTAAGAAGAATAATCTTGAACCATGGATTGAGTTTGTCAATCCTTATCAAAGACTGCGTCGCGCCGTTAAGCTGCTTCTCCGAGAGCTTGATGGGCTAAAGCTTGACCCATCAAGCGATTCTCTGCCAAGTTTGCTGGGAGCCGCGAATATTACGGAAACTCAAAAAATATGGTCTGATAGGGCTGTTGACTACACAAAAGCAATTGGCCTTAGCTTTGGTATTAGGTCAATGATGCCAGTGATGGCAGAAGCATTTGTAAATCTGCTATTTTTTACACTAGCTAGACCTAGTGTGAGAAAAGATGAAGGATTGTTTAAGGGAATATTTAGACAATCTATGGTGGTTCGAGTGAAATCTCTTCCATACTACTGTATTGGTTTTTCTGGTGTCATTGATGGTGAAGAAAAATCGGTAGTTGATTATTTTAAATTAATAGATACTAGGAATGATTTATTGCATGGCAATATAAATGTTGATCGATTAAAATTTAATGAGTTATTTTTCTCTGATAGAGTTCCAATTTTTAACGAGTATTCAACGATGTGGGAGCGATCCCTTGGTATTTCCTACCGAGCTGTAGGTTTGCAAGAAGTTCATAGGGAGTTGCAAGTCGTTGAGGTATTTATTGAATATATTATGAGCAAGCTTCAAGAGAGTGTGCGGGAGCAAATAAGGTTCGTTGGAGACAGTTTTAATCTTGGATTTAGAACTGATAATGGCCGTGTAGGGTTTATTTTGAAAGAGTCCTTGCCTGATTTCGGAATTCCAGAGGGCCATGAGAGCGGGGCGGAAAAAACATTGAGTGTCATGGTTATAGATGGGGCTGTAGGCAATGGTTCTTTGTGACCTATTGCTGAATGCCCCAATTCCTGAGTTAGCTTAGCGCTAGGTGAGTATGCGGGTCTCATCTAGGATTGCGGATTTGCTAAGTGTCGGGCAGCTACGCCTGGTGCGCCGTATGCAGCTGTCAATTTTCCATTGGATATTTGACCAAAGAGTGCAAGTCGCAGCCCATGCGTCAGCCGTGCCGTACAGTTATTGAAACCAGTCCAAGCGGCAGGCAAAGCCTGCCGAACTGGCGTCGTGCTTGCGCTCTGGGCTTGGCTTGCGACATCGGTGTTTACGGTCTTGAATGTATGCGCAGAATGCGTGCTGCTTTCGCCTGCTACCGGCTGCCAGGCAATGCGGCGGCTCACCAGCCAGCGGTCACACATGCGGCCGCGTTGCGGCGTCAGGCCCACGATGCGGCCAACTTCCACGGCCTCGCCATAGCGGTTCATCTGGCCTTCTTCCACCATCGTTGTTACGGTGCGTAGGTGCCACTCATGGCGCTTTAAGGCGTGGCCGCCCATGGCCTCCATAAATACCCGCCAGTCCGCGCGCAAATTGCCGTGGCGGTGGCAGGCGCGGAAAGCACTCATGGTTTGGCGGTCACCTTCCTGGTTGAACAGGTCGAGCTGGTCTTTGCTCACCCGGCGTAGTTCGCGCCAGGCAGTCACGCTGGGCATGCCAATGGTCTGGAACTGGCGAATGCCCCAGCAGGCCGCCCAGGCGTCAACCCGTTGGTGGCCTTGGCTGGTTTCTTCGCCAAACTCCATTCGGATCTGGTCACCGTTCACTAGGTCTTGGTGGTCGGTCAGCGCCACATGACCCACGCTCTTGGCGATGTATTTGGCTACGTAGCCCGCTGCTCCGCCCCTGTCCATGCGTTTGATGCACACCCGGTTATTTTGCGCGCCACGCTCCTGGCCATCTTCCGCCAGCCAGTAGTGGCACAAGGTGGCCTCCAGGGTGATGGCATCGGCCTGGTTTTCAGTCCAGATCAAGGCATGCCAGTGGGGTGTTCCATCGTGGTGGGGCTCAGCCACACGCAGCCCATAAATTTTGACGCCCAGGCGTGCCAGCTTGGCGCGGGCCTTAGCCCAAGTGTCGCGCAGCCACTCCTGACCATCGCGCGGGGTGGCGCCTTTGTACTTTTTGTTGTGCCGGGTTTTACCGGCACGAATGGTGACAGGGTGGAACTTGCTGGGCAAGGTGAGGGTGATGAACAGGCCCACATGCCCATGGCTGTCTGCGTATTCCTCAGCGCCGCGGATGCGCGTCATCAGCTCGCCACCTCGCACCAGCGGGTTGGCGGTGCTCAGGGCTGCCAGTTCGGCCAGGGTGTAGACCTGGCCAGCCTCATTCCGGTATAGGCTGCGCTGCAGCGCCTCGGTGTTGCGCTTGATCTGCGCCTGGCGTCGTACCAGGCCGCCTTGGCTGATATAGCGGCCCTTGGCCACATTCACCAACCCCAATCGAATGGCACCAGCTTCCACCACGCGGGCTACATGCCGGCGCAGCTTGCGGCGCCACCAAGCATCGTCGGATGCGCGCTTGATCGCTGCGGCAGTCTTGCGGTCTTTGTGTTCTGGCGTGTCGCCGTCTTTGAACTTGAACAGGCCCGCCAGGTCTTCATCAGTCAGCGCTCCAGTGGTTCGCAGCATCATGGCCAAGGCACGGCCACGCTCTGCCAGGCTAAAGCGGGCCAGTTCGCAGCCGTCCATAAATTCGTCCACCTGGGCGGCCAGTTGTTTGGCCCAGGCGCAGATTTCATAGTCGCTCAGGTTCAGGCGCGCCGCATCGCCATAGGCCGCATCAAAGTCGGCAATCTGCTGCAATTTGTCCCAGGCCTGTATCCATTCGGGGGTGTTGTCCGCGTTGCCATCCTGCGCCATGGCGCCGGCCAGGTGCTCTGCAATGGCGGTTTTCCAGCCCTCTGGCGCACAGTCAGCCACGCGCTGCAAATGGTATTGCACCATGTGCAGGCGTGGCTTGTTGGCCTCCCAGTCGCTCAGGCTGGTGGTGGGCAACTGGCGCAGGATGGCCATGGCGCCTAGCTGGTAGTCCGCAGGCGCAGGGCCTGCGTGCGGCCCAGTACGGCACAGGCCTCGCGCAATGCAGCGCGTATGCCTTCGCGCTCTGCGGGCGGTATCAGCTGCCAGCTACGGGCCGCCAGCAGGTGTATATCCGTGTCCAGGTCGCCCACGCCGCCCATCATCAGCATCACTATGCGCCATGGCAAAGGAAGGTGTGCCCATTCCGCATCAACAGCGCCGCTGTGAATGGTGCTGCCGGCCTTGTTGGCGAAGTATGCGCGTTGTTCGGCAAACCTCTGGCGCAGGTAGCTGGGTGTGCCTTTTTCTCGCGGGCCCACCAGCTCGGCCGGCGCTGCATGGGGGACAGTCGATGCAAACAGCACCACATCTGGCGCCAAGCATTCACCTGCAGGCTTGTCAGTGACGGGCAGCACATTCAGGCGGTAGAGCAGGGCATTGGCAATGGCCTGGGCTTCGGCTCTGTCTTGCTTCATACTGCACCGCCCTGCTGGCTGGTAGCTGCGCGCAATGCATGGGCATGCTGATCTACTAGGCCTAGCGCAAACAGCAGGGCGGCATCGTCGCCAGGTAGCGACGCCTCGCCCGCGCAAGCGCGGTCAATCGCCCAATAGGCGCGGTCTGCCTTGTCTGCATCGCTCAGGTCGTAAAAGCTGGCACTCGCAGTGGCCGCTATTATGGTGGTTTGGCTTGTGTGTGCCATGGTCAAACCCTCCCTGCTGCAGGTGCAGCCTTGATGGTGGCGCGCAAGCTGGCCAGCGTTTGTTCGAGCGCTACCAGCTGCGACGCGGTCGCCTCATTAATAGCGCGGATGATGGCGCCAAGCCTTTCTGGCTGTGGTAGAGCATGGTCGGCAGAGCAAGACACCATGTATTCCAAACCCTCATAAGCACCCAAAGCATCCCGCAGCTTGGTCGTTATTTCATCGGTGTAGAAGACCAGCTGGCTCGCGCTGATGGGCTGCGCCGCTGTGGCTTGGGCCTGTGCTTGCTGGCATGGCTTGGCACCTGGCGGCCTGGCCTGGCAGTTGGTGCGGTATTGCACACGACTTTGTTCTTGCAGCCTGTCAAAGTAGTCTGCGGGAGCGGTGTCATGCAGCATGGCATGGCAGCCCACGCAGGGCATGGGTAGGCTTGCGCCTGCCGTGGCTGGCACGGCATGTTTCTTGGTGGAGGTCATGGTTTAGACCTCCGCTTGCAGTTGGTTCATGGCTTGCAGCGCAAGCACCAGCTTGCGGCGGGCGGCGGCAAAGTTGCCGCGCTCGATGTAGCTGCTGGCCAGGTTGGTGGCGTTGAAGGCCCCCAGCACGGTTTGCAGATGATCTGCGGGGATGGCGGCAGGTTTGGATGGCGCAGCGCTGCGGCTGGCCAGGGTCAGTACGGTCATGGTCAAGGCTCCTTGTCGAGTCAAGAAAACCACCGTTTGCGTTTTCAAGCGCATAGGGTGGGTGGGATGTTGAAAACACGGGACAAGCCGTGCGCCCAGCCTTGCGGTATGGACCATCCCACCCGAAACCTTGCGGGGTAGGTGCTGATGCACCCGCCCCCAGAAATTGGGCGTGACAAAACCCCGCTTGACGGTGGGGGCTGCAACCTCTTGTCCAATGGTGTTTTCAAGCACCAGGCCTCTCGGCTTGCAAACAGTGTAGCCCAAAATTCGCAGCTGTGGTGTTGCAATTTGCGTTGCCCCGGTGCCTATGGCTTTTTGTGGGGCTTGTTCTGTAGAATCTAGCTTTGTATGACTGAGCGCCTTGGTAACTGCTTTTGTGGTTCCAGGCGCATTTTTTTTGGCTGCGTTATGGGTGACTAGCATGGCTCACCCTCCAGCTGGTAAAGCGCCAAGCGCCTGGGATGGCCATCGCGGTCATAGGTCGGGACCAGCAAAGTAGCGATGGCATGGCCGGCTTTGCGCAGCTCTGCAATGCGCGAGGTGGAGGAATAAGCGCCCATGCGGCGCAGGTCGTCAGTGGTCTTGGGGCCGGATCTGAGGGCGTCCAAAATCAGCATGCGCTGGCCGATGGCCGTTGTTGCGTTGTGCTCAGAGGTAGCGTGGTTTTGCATCATACGGCCCCCAGTACAGCATGGCCGCTGCGCCTCGCCTTGAGCGTATCAATCCAGGCGTTCAACTCGCCTTCGTCAAACAGAACAGCGCTTTGGCGGTGCTCACCCAACTTGATAGGGCGGGGAAAGGTTGGGTCAGTCCTGACGATGGTGTCGAGGGCCGTTTTGCTCAGCCCGATCAGTGCGGCTGCGCTGTGTTTTCTAAGAAGTGCCATGTTCATGCATCCTGAGTGGTTGGGATGCATGTATTTCATCCAATATTTGCTTTTTTGAAAAACGGTTCAACGAGTTCGACGTACGGTTGAACGCGTTGAACCGTACACTTTTTTTGTTCAAAAAAGCCCGCGTCTGCGGGCTTTTAAACGGGAAAAATCGCTCATGCCGCCTTTTTTGCCGTCCACTTAGCAAGCCAGTCAGTTACGTGGCTATTCTTAATGATTGCGAACTTGAGATTGTTTGCTTGGTTGGCCTGTGCACAGGCAGTCATTACGGCAGACATGAAAGCTTGCTCACTAAAGTTGGTCTCAGATCTTTCGGTGACCCAAATAGCCATAGCTATTTCTTCACTTGCCTCGTGCCGCCAAGCAGTAATCCACTCGCCCACAGTCCTTTCGGTGGGGATTTTGAGTTTCTTCTTTGTGATGGCTTTGACTACTGCTCGAATGAATCCTGCGGTATCTGCATACTTTTTCTCTCCGCATACCCTTTCATTCCACATGTTTTTTGCCAATTGCCGATTGAGTGCCTCTCGTCGTGCCTTGCCAGAATTTACCCCGTTCTTTGAATTTTTTTGGCTTACGTCATTTTCGATAACTGGGGCTAGCAGATCAGCGAATGGTTCAATTCCGTTCAAGCGATTGGTGAGAATTTTGAGCAATGCCAAACAATGAACAGACTTGCGTATTTCTGGCTTTTTATAAAGTTCGTTCAAGCCATTTTTTAGCGCTTGGCGAGCTGCTCGTTCTTCATCATCCCAGCGAGTAAGCTCTTCGATTCTGGCGATTTGCGAATCTGTTTCAGATTTGTTTTCAGGCGCAGATGCTTGAAGTTCGCGTGCTTTTTTGATCGCAGCGTTTATGGCTTCTCGCCGGCGAAACTCAATCAAGTGGGGATTTTCCAGATTTGGGCCGTTACCTATCTCAATGCTTCTTTGTACGAATGAACGAAATGCATCAACGTGGATAAGACGATATTTTTCTGTCAACGTGTCGTGTGATGATTTCCTCGCTTCGGCTTGCAGCAGCAGATCTTCAAGCGTACGTATCTCAACCCATGGTTCAGGCTGATAATTTTCATTTTCCATATGCATCCCTCGATGCCCCTGTCAGAAATGCCAGCCCAGCCTGTCAGGGTCACAGGTGTTCGGGGATCAGCCTAGGGCTGGCATGTTCAATGGTAGCAGCGAGCGCAGCGGCGTGCCGTAGTGCGAGGAGACGGGTTAGTCAATATCTGAAAGCGAGCTGCCACGGCGTGACGCCGTTTGCCGGTCGCGCCTGTCCATTTCAAAAGTGATCGCCCGAGCGACGGCCCTTTCATCCATACCTGGCGCTGCGGTGATGTTGAACGTGTTGGTGCTACTGACGGATACAGGGGCGGCTGCTTTGGGTTGCAAGGTGAGCAGTTCTTGCTTGGCTTGAAACTGCTGCCCGTCTTGCAGCGCCTGCGCGCCTACCGATGGCCCAGCCGTTGCGCCGGCCGCCAGAGCAAATGCCGCCGCCGTAGCTTTGGCGCGGCCCGCCATTTGCGCGGGCGAATCATCTGCGGCAGGGCCACTCATGCCAACGGCGGCCCGCATGCCATCCCAAACGGCACCAAGCGCCTTCTTGGCCATGGTCATAAAAAAGTCGTAGAGGCCGAGCGACGCGGCATTCAAGCCCCATTCAATGGCGGCCCAAATCTCTTTGGCCAGGCTCCACCATTGGCTCTTGTCCCAAAACTCTTTGATCTTGTCCCAATGGGCCACAAAGCCAGCCACAGCCCCGGCTATCCCCATGACTACGGCAGCGACTGGATTGGCGCGGGCAAAGGTGAACACCAGCTTGAGCAGGCTCCACAGGCCACCTTTGAGCAGCCCAAAAACGCCGCGCAAGCTGGTGAAGTGCGACAGCGCGCCAGTGACGGCTGGGCCAATGGCGCGGAATATGCCAGCCACCCCCATGGCCTTGAAGGCGCCGCAGGCGGATACCAGCCATTGCACCGCCTTTGCAGCTATGCCAGTGCCTGCAGCAGCGGCGCCACCGGCTGCGCGCATGCCTAGCAGATTGAGCAGCACACGGCCCGAGAGTAGCCGCACCATGGCCAAAGAGCCAACGAAGCCCAGCAGGGCCACCCCCAAGGCGCCCAGCGTGGTGAGCAACACCGCACCGGCGGCCGCAACCAGCATCAGGGTCTTGGCGATTTGTGGGTTTTCTTTCACCCAGTCTTTCATGGCCACGGCTTGTTCGCCCAGCCAGCCAATGGCGGCTTTCAGCTCGGGAGCAATGGTCTCGCCCAGGTCTACCAGCAGGTTGGTGAAGCTGCCCTGTGCGGCTTCGGCCACGTTTTTGAAGGTGCCAAGTAGCTTGTTGACCCGTTCTTGCAGCGCTGCTTGCTCTTTGAGCTTGGCCACGGTCTCTCGGTAGCCGCCCAGGCCTTTTTCAATAAACTGGTTGAGCACGCGCAGGGTTTCGGCATCATCGCCAAACAGCTCTTTGATGATGCTGCCCCGCTGCATGGTGCTAAAGCCCTTGAGCTTTTCGAGCTGGGCAAACATTTGGTCCAGCCCGCCAAACTCGCCTTTCCCGTTGCTGAAATCGAGCTTGAAATTGCCGCCAGCAGCTTTGACCGCATCATTGGCCTTTTTGAGCTTCTTGGCATCCATGGTGTATTGGTACACCTTGCGGATGGCGTTACCGGCGCTGCCGCCATCGGTCATACCGGCCTGGTTCATCATCACCATTAAAGGGGAGAGCGTTTGCATCGCCTCTAGCCCCTTTTGCTTGATGATGCCCAGCACCGGTGCCATGTTGCCAAAGCCTGCCAGCATGTAGCGGGCGTCGGCGCCTGCATAGTGGCTGCGCTGCATCATGTCCAAGATGCCCATCATCTCGCCTTCGGTGGCCTGCAGGGCGTCTTGCATCTTGGCGCCAAATTGCGCGGCTTCTTGAGGGGCCATTTCCAACAATACGGCCAGGTTGGCCGATGCCTCACCCAGGCCGCCCAGGATGGCTTTGGCGCTCATGCCTTCTTTTTTGAGCGCCGTCATCATGTTGATGAAATCGGATGTGGTACCAGGCAGCCGGTCGCCCAGCTTTTGCGCGAGGTCGGTGATTTGCTGCAACTCAGCCGAAGCGCCGCCGTTGGCAGTCATAAAGGCCACCTGCAGCTGCGCGCGGGCTTGCTCGGCGTCTGCAAATTCTTGCACGGGGTGTTTGACCCAACCGCCAATTTTTTGTCCAGCCATTTGCGCACCAATAGATGCACCGCCCCATTTGGCAAGCTTCATCATGGCGGCGCTGTGTTTGTCGCGCAGCGAGGCCAGGCGCTCTTCGACCTGGCGTTGCTGCTCCATCTTGCGGCGCTGCTGGTCGAGCTGGGTGTTCGCGGCTTGGATGCTGGCGGCCAAGCTGCGCTGGTCTACCGTGGCGTTGCCCCAGCCCCTAGCCACCATTTGTGATTGCAAGCCTTTGACGACTTGCAGCTGCTTTTCATAGTCAGCCGTTAGTTGTTTGACGACGGTGCGGTTTGCGCCTGTAGCCTTGGCCTGATCCAACATGCTGCGCGCGTTGTCGAGGCGGTCGCGCTCGTGCTCAAACTTGCCCAAGGCCTTTTGCTGCGCGACCAGCTGTTTCAAGGCCAGCTCGGTTCGGCCCAGGGCATGTGCAGTGGCACTGCTACCGGATTGAATGGATTTGAGAGGGCCGGTGACTTTATCGACAGCGGCTAGCAGGACTTCAAGGCGCAGCTTCTCAGCCATGGCACACCTCACAGCGTGCTTGGCGGCTTGGAGCTGGCTGGTTTAGCGCGGAGCGCCGGCTTCGGCCAGCAGTAGCGCTTCTTGCGCGCGATCTGCCCGTTGCTGAGCAGCGCGCAGATGCTTGGCGCTGTACTGGCCAGGATCGAGGGACTGGTCGAACTGCATGTCTTCCAGCTCTTGTTGCAATTGCTCGGCACGCGCTCGCAGCTGAATCAAAGCCAGCTCGCGTTTGGCTTGCGTGGCCTCCCGCTCGGTCAGCACCTGATCGAGCTTGTAGTAAGCGGCGATGCCCGCAAAAAACAGCAGTGGGTTCATAAGTGGGCATCTTAGTTCTTTCGCTCAGGCGGGGCGTTGACGGTGTTGAAGCGCTGCACAGCCAACTGCTGCCAGCCCATCAGCTCGTCCAGCTCCATTGCATCCATGCAGCTGGGCGGCCAGTGAAAGACGAAGGCAATGTCTGCCATCGGCTCTTCAACATGCTTTGGCAGTGCTATTGCAGCTCTGCCTTCGGCACGAAAAAACTGACCAACGCCATCCCCAACATGAGCAGGTCAGCAGGGTCAAGGTTTTCCACCTCGTGCTTGACCAAAAGTGGCTCCGTCACGCGGGGCAGAACTTGCATGATGGCGTCGGCATTGGCGTTGAGCATGGCGCCCAGGTCGACGCCGCGTAGCTCGCCGCTTTTGGGCTTGCGCACATGCACCTTGGTGATGACTTGCGCGCCACGGGTGATGGGCTGCTGCAGCGTGATGGCACGGGCGGCACGTCCGTTGATGATTTCTTCGCCTTCGAGGGTTTGGGTTTGACTATTTGCGGTGTCGGTCATGGTTGTTTTCGGTGGTTGATAGACGTGGTGGGAGTGAGGGAATCGGTGCTCATGCGGCGCGATTTTCGGCAGCCAACTTGAGCTTGTGGCGTTCTGCAGGGGTTTGCGGCTTGCAGCCTTGCATCGGCCCAAGGTCTAGCGTACCGATGGCATCGGAAATGGGCTGGGTGATATCGCTTGGAGCTTCCATAGATTTGCTGCGCAACAGACTCAGCAATACGCCCATCCGGCTTTCAAGGGTGATCCGGTCGGTCGTTGGGCTGAACCCCAGTGATGGGCCTATATCAACCTCGATCGCTGGGTTGCCAGATCGCACATTGCGAATCAATGCAAGTGCATCGGCCAGTGCTGGCCCGTGCTTTTCCAGCAGTGCGAATGCATGAAACCGCGCGCCTGCAGAGAAGGCCGATCGATGAGCTGCCTGGTACGTTGCAGCCTCGATGCTGGCTTGCATAAATAGAGGCTGGTGTTCTGCGCATTCGGCGTTCGTGCTGGCAATGGCGCTCTCCAGCTCTTCGCAAATGGCAATGGCATCGTTCTTTTTGTTGAGAATTTTTTGCACCGCTGCGGTCTTTTCAAACCCGGCGGCTTCGAATGTGGATTTGAAGTCGCCTTCGGCTTTTTCTCGTTCCAGGTGGGCGGCCTCCAGCTTGGCTTTCAGGGAGCCCTGGTTGCTGAAAATCTCTTTCAAGCGAACCACGGCGCCGGTGTTGAACGCTTCGCGCGCAGCTTTGAGGCGCGCCTGCGCAGCCATCCAAGTAGACTTGGCTTCTTCCGCCTCTTGGGTAAAGGCGTTGGCGGGTGTATGTGTGATGGTCATGGCTGGAGTGGTGTGTTTTTCAATGGGGTTAGCAGTCAGCCACGTGAACGTCACCACCACCAGCTGCTGCATTCAGTGCCGAGGCCAGTTGGCGGGCTTGTTCGGCAGTGAAGTAGGCAATGGGCTCTGCGTTTGGGCCGCACCCTTCTTGCAGAACCACCTGCGCAGGGTTGGAGATGCTTTCACTGGAGTAATTCGTGCCGTTGGTGCCGGCTAGGACTTTCAGGGTTCTGGTTTTGCGTCCGTTATGGTCGCTGCATTGGGCAGCGCCTTTGAGGCTGTATTGCTGGTCGTTCAGGCGATGGGTGGTCATGTGCGCTCCTGTTTAGGTGTGGCGGTGTAGTGAATCAACGAATGCCACTGCGGTAGGCATGCCTGGCTACTGGCTTGAGGCTGCATCGCCGCGTTTGGCTTAATGGAATTTCTCTGTGTATCGGCTTGTTTTCTCACCGGCTTTTTGTAGACAGCAAGCGCCTCTTTTCTTAGCAATGCAATGGCGTAGTCGCTAATGGGTAGATCTACTTCTGCATGCGGCATAGCTGATGGCGATATGGTTTGAATAGCCTCAAAGCTCGCCACGAAAGTGAAATTGCACAGCACGTTGGTGCATCGACATATCAAGCTGCGCATGGTTCTGGTTTCTTGCTTGCTGGTGCGCACCTTGGCCTGAGCTTCACAATGCGGGCAGCGAATGAAGAAACGGCTTGCCCTGTTTTCCTGGGCTGTCATTTCACTTCCTTTGCAGACGGCAGATCGGCACGCGGGCGGCTGTCGATCCAGGCATTGATTTCAGATTCTTTCCAGGCAATGCGCTTGCCATGCACACGAACTGCCAGGGGAAACGCGCCGCTATCCATCCATCGGTAGATGGTTTGGCGGCCCGCCCCCGTTAGCTGCTGCACAACATTGATTTGCAGCAGGCGGTCGTGATATGTGCTTGGCAGCTGAGAAACCAGCGGAAATTTTGTGGCTGCAGTGGGGGTCTTCTTTTCCATGCCTCAATAGTGCTTATGAGGCGCTGACAAGTCACGCAGCACAGGTTGTGACTGTGTTTCTCACAGAAAGCAGCGCCATTTTCTGCAGCGCGGATGCCCCACCAAAAGATGCGTTAGCTTTTTGCGCGCCACTTCCGTCATATCCCGACGAATTCCGACACTTATCGCAGGGGCAAAACCGTCCCCTGAGGCCCCACCAGCGCTGGAAAGCGCCGGTGCCGGCGGTGCCGACGAAAGCGATACATTAAGAGTGCGGGCGTGGCGGGGTCTCGACCGCGCGCAGCGGGGATATGCAGGGAGTGGGGCGGCGTGAGATGCCCAGTGGGTGTGTGCATGGGCTAGGGCTGAGCCTGTGGGCCACATGCAGAGGCTCTGGGGAGGCGGGCCAGGGGACGCTTACGCGACGGCCCGTGGCTTTGGCAGTCCATTGGGGCTGGATGCCTGAGGGTGGACTGAGCACGGCGCGGCATGGTCTCGGCCTTCGAGTGAAGGCAGAAATCAGAAACGCGGCTTCCTCTGAGCTTACGTGTGTGCGGCGGGCTTTGGCCATCCCTATCTAAGGCGCCAAGGGCGTAATAGTGAGATGCCATACCATCACTTCGTTTGCAAGGCGGGGAGTGTCACGCGATCTACGCTACATCCTATGTATGCCGTTGTGTATGCCAAGAAAATCAATAATTAATTTTATCCTTATAAAATAACGTTTTACTGGCGTTTAATGTAAGACGCAGGACCAAAGAATTCAAGCGCTATAGCTGCAAAAGCTATAGCGCTTTTTTCTTTTATTCCCACGGTGGGAATGTAGCTATCCAAGTGAGCTCAGCCTGGGCACCTTGGAGCGCTCACACATATGGGCTGTAGTGGCCGGACCCAGGTGCAGTTCCGCTAGGGCACTGTACCTAGCTTTTTGCTGGGTGGCGTAGTCGGCCCTTAAACCATGAAGCGTGAATTTAGGCGCAATGACGACGCATATCAGGAGCACCGTAAAAGGATGGGCTTCCCCCCAGTTCTCGCCCTCCAGTCGTTTGGCGCGGTGACGCCCAAGTCATCGCATTTCTTCTTCCAGGTTAATACGTTGCCTCCGATAAGCCGATCTGGCGACAAACATCGACGACGGGTGTGCCTGCCTCAGTCCAGCGCAGCGCATAGGCAATCTGCTTCTCGGAAAATCTTTACCTCTTCATGGCTTCTCTGTTGCGCCAATCGGCGCTGCTCGAAAGCAACCCTAGCGCCAACTCTGAAACGTCCGGAATCCGGAGCAGACGTTGCTACTGTGAAACACCTATATCTTTGAAATAATTGAAGATTATGGAATATAGCGCCAAAGGCCCAGCGGCGAAAAATTAGCTTTCCTGGACATTTGCGTGTATCTTGCGCACGACTGGCAATTGATTGCAATCTATTGAGTCCATTTATTGAACAATGGCGCTTCATCAAAATTCAATGAGTGGCAAATCGGAGTGTCAGGCTGGGAGATTGCTTCCGGTTTTTCAATTCTGAGGTACTCCTCGGTGTAGCGGAACCGGATGGTGCTCTACCTCCCGCGCCGCTGTATGCGCCAAAGGTATTGCATCTCAAGTCTCATGGTGACCTACTAGATGTACTGTGTATTTATGCAGTATCTCTATCAGAGAGGCGGACTGTTCAGGCTGCGATTGCAGACCCTGGGCAATGCGCTACTGTGTTCTATCTCCATTAAACATATTCCAGAAACATGAGCGCCTCGCATCTTTTTGAGCTTTTGATCGCCATGCTGCCGGCGGTCATCGGACTGCACTATCTCGCGCTAAGGCTGGGCCTTCCGCCTGCGGTGCCGTTGCTCATAGGGGGTATGTCGATGGCATTCTTGCCGGGCCTTCCTTCGTTCTCTCCAGATCCCGAACTTATCTTGGTGATCTTCCTTCCGCCGCTACTGATCGACGGGGCGTGGGCCATTTCGATTCGGCATCTGCGCCGGCACATGATCGGCATCGTCTCGCTGGCCGTTGGTGCGGTGTTGTTCACGACCATTGTGGTGGCAGCGGTGACGCATTGGCTGTTCCCTTCATTGCCCTGGGCTGCCTGCGCCGCACTCGGCGCCATCGTGTCACCACCTGACGCAGTATCTGCCCGCGCCGTGCTGCAGCGCGTAAAGTTGCCTCGTCGCGTCTTGATGCTGCTGGAAGGGGAGAGCCTTTTCAACGATGCCAGCGGCCTGGTGCTCTTTCGCTTTGCGGTCGCAGCCAGCCTGACCGGCTCCTTCAACACTGTGGATGCAGTGCAGAGTTTTGTGCTGCTCGCGATCGGTGGTGTTGGGGTGGGGCTAGCGGTGGGTGCGGCATGGGTGCTTGTTGCACGCCGGCTCGGAGATGACTATTTGATCATCGCTGCGACGATTTTGGTGCCTTGGGCCGCGTACATCCTTGCCGAGCGTGTTCACGTCTCCGGGGTGATTGCCACGGTTAGCGCAGGGATTGTCTGCGGCGCGTTTCAGCACAAGATTTTCAGCGCAGCAGTACGCATGCGAGGCACCTCATTTTGGACGGTGACCATCTTCCTGATGGAGGCCGCGGTGTTCATGCTGATCGGCTTGTCTTTGCGAGACGTCGTTGAACGTGTTGGCGGTTTCGGTGTTGTTGTCGATGAAATGGGAGGCCCTGTTCTTCTGATTTTGTTGGCCTTGCTGCTGGCCCGGTTTGCCTGGATCTTCTTGTCGGATGGGGTGATCGGACTGTGCCGACTCTTGGGCCTGCGGCGCTACACCCTATTGGGTGTGCGCGGCAGCATGGTGCTGGGGTGGGCCGGTGTGCGCGGAGTGGTCACTCTCGCGCTGGCGCTGAGCCTGCCCGCGGACTTTCCTGGGCGTGACTTCATTTTGGTGACTGCTTTTGCCGTGATTCTGGGGACCGTATTGATCCAGGGCACTACTTTAGGGCTGCTAATCCGCTGGACGGGACTTATGCCACCGGAGTCGGACAAAGCTCGGCTGACCATGAGCCAGGCAGAAGCCGCCTTAATGCAGGTTCAGTTGCAACACATTCAGGCCAACGCATATGACGCAGATGGCGAGTTGGTGCATCCAATGCTGCTGGCGCAGTACACCAAGAAGGCAGCGGGGTACAGCAACTATGCCGGCCAGGAGGAAATCCTGATGCCACGCATACATGCCCATTTCGACCTTGTCCTGGCGGCAATAGCGGCCGCGCGAACCGAGCTCATGCGATTGCACAGAATCGGCGACATTGATGAGCACACCCTTGCTGAACTTCAAAAGAATCTCGATTTGGAAGAGCTGAATGCCATCGCGATCAGGTCCTGAGGCAGGGCTTCAGCTGAGCTTCTATCAAGGATGCAGACCGAGGGCTGCGTAAGGCGTCCAACAAACGCAGATCCTGGTCCAGATTGCTGCCACCTATCCAGTGGTATTTGCCGGATTCGTATAGGCAAAGATAGGCTGCAGTCACTCAGATGCTTCATCGGAAGGTTGTGAAATGAGCTACTCGCTACTTGCCGAGGGCCAGTAGTGGCTGTCCGGCATGGCGCGTGCTCCAAAGATGGCCTGCCCGACGCGGACCACGGTGGCGCCTTCTTCGATGGCGATCTCAAAGTCGCCGGACATGCCCATGGACAGCTCTTCCATCTCGATGCCCGCAGGTGCGCTTTGCCGCAACTGGTCGCGCAAGTTGCGCAGCAGGATGAAGCACTGGCGCACCCGCTCAGCCTCTGCAGAAAACAAGGCCAAGGTCATGAGCCCACGCACGCGCAGCGCGGGGAAGGCGGGCAGTTCTTGTATGAATCTCTGCGCGTCCTCGGGCACCAATCCGTACTTGCTGGCCTCTCCCGAGGTGTTGATCTGCACAAACACATCCAGCGATCGCCCTTCTGCCTGCAGGCGCCGCTCCAGCGCTTCGGCTACGCGCAGGCTGTCCAGTGCCTGGAACTCGCTGGCAAAACGCGCCACCAGCTTGGCTTTGTTGGTTTGTAGATGGCCGATGACCGACCATTGCAGGTCATCCAGATCCTGCATGGCCGTCCATTTGCCGAAGGCTTCCTGCACCTTGTTTTCGCCGAGCAGGCGGCAACCCGCTGCGTAAGCCAGACGCAGGCTGGCCTCGGGTTTGGTCTTGCTGACGGGTAGCAGGCGTACCGTTGCCTTGTCGCGTCCTGCCCGGCGGCAGGCGGCATCGATGCGCGCCTGTACCGCTGCCAGGTTGCGCTGAAAATCCTCCACCGTGGTGGCTTCGGGGTAGAGGCCATGCCGATCGTGGCCGGTCGGTGTCTCGAATGGCGTTGGCATCAGTTCGTCCTCTTGTGGGGCAGCGCGGGTGCAATGGCGGGTGTCGATGCCTTTTGCGGCAACCTGCCATTGAGCACGGCATAGGCGATGAGCCCGATTACCAGGCCCCAGAATGCGCCGCCGATGCCCAGCAACGTGATGTTGGCGGCGGCGGCCAAAAAGGTGATCAGCGATGCCTCGCGCGTCCTCACGTCTGCCAAGGCGGTGGCCAGGCTGGTGCCGATGGTGCCTAGCAATGCCAGCCCCGCGAGCGTGGTGATGAAGGTAGGCGGGAAGGCCATGAAGGCGGCAGCCAGTGTCAGGCCGAAAACGCCTACGAGGATGTAGCCCACGCCTGCGGCGATGCCCGCGATCCAACGCTTGGACGGGTCTTCATGCGCTTCTGGGCCCGTGGCGATGGCCGCGGTGATGGCGGCGATGTTGAAGGCATGTGAGCCGAACGGGGCCATCAGCAACGAGCCCAGCCCCGTCACCGCGACGATGGGGTTGGCGCTGGTCTTGAAGCCGTCATTGCGCAGCACCAGCATGCCGGGCATGTACTGGCCGGTCAGCGTGATAACGAACAGGGGGAGGGCGACGCTCAGCAGTGCATGGAGCGAGAACGATGGCATGGTGAAAACCGGTGCGGCGAGGCCTAAGCTGAGGCCCGACAGGTTGACCCGATCGTCTACCAGCAAGAAGCCTAGCCCCAGCGCCAGGATGCCGACGATGGCATAGCGTGCACTGAAGCGTTTGAGCACCACATAGGCAGCGATCAGCAAGCCCGCCAGCACCGGATCCATGCCCATGCCGCCGAAAGCCTTGATGCCGAATTGCAGCAGGATGCCGGCGAGCAAACCTGCGGCTACCCCTGGAGGAATCAGCCGGATCAAGCGTTCGAACCAACCCGACAGCCCCAGCAGCACAAAGGCCGCTGCGGAGATCAGATACGCACCGACCGCCTCGGCATACGGCGTAGTTGCCAGCGCCGTGACCAAAAACGCAGCCGCCGGTGTGGACCAGGCGGTAATGATGGGCTCGCGTGTGCGCCAGCTCAGGAGGATGCCGGTTAGGCCGACACCGATGGAAATCGACCACACCCAAGAGGCGGTGAGCTCCGGGCTCAGGCCCGCAACCTTGGCGGCCTGGAACACCAGGATGAAGGTACCGCCGTAGTTGACGATGACCGAGATCAGGCCGGCGACGATGGGATGGCTGAGATCGTTCCAACGAATAGGGGAGCTTGAAGGGCTGAATGGCATGGCCTGACGGTGACTCCTGGCGAATTGGGTAGCGGGCTGGTGAGACGTATTTATAGTTTTAAAATGGCTTGGTGTTCCCAGCCATTTTGATGATGAGGTACAGACCAATTGTTCAAGCACGCGCAACTTGAATCCGTCAAAGCCTGGATTGGCGACCCTGCACATGGCGCCTTGCCGCTACATGCCCGCGTGCAGCGGGCCATTCGCCAGTTGATCCTCGACGGTGTGCTGGACGTGGGCAGACCATTGCCCGCGTCACGTGCCTTGGCAAAGTCCTTGGGGATGTCCCGCGATACAGTCGAGTCGGCCTACAGCCAGTTGCATGCGGAAGGCTTTATCGAGCGGCGCGTGGGCAGTGGCAGCTTTGTGTCGGAGCGGGCACAGCGTCTGCCCGGGCGCGGCAAGCCGCCGACAACCCCTGCGGACCACCAGACAACACCGCGCCTGAGCCAACGCGGCAGCGCCATGTACCAAGGTGGCGGGCTGCGCGACTTTCTGGCACCACGCCCGTTTGCGCCTGGCGTGCCGGAAACGCGCAGTTTTCCGCTTCAGACCTGGGAGCGACTGGAGCGGCAGGTGTTAAAGGAGCACGGCAGCTTGGCACTGCTGCACAGCCCGCCCCAGGGCATGGAGGCATTGCGGCGTGCCATCGCTGATTACGTCAATCTAGAACGGGGTGCGCGGGCCAGCCCCGAGCGCGTGCTGGTGCTGACCAGCTCCCAGCAAGCCTTGACCTTGTGTGCCACCGTGCTGCTCGATGCGGGTGAGCGCATCTTTATCGAAGACCCCGTTTATCACGGCGCGCGTAAGGCGTTCGATGCAGCCGGGCTGGCCTGCGTGCCCGTCCCCTTGGATGCGGACGGCCTGCAGGTGGAGTATTTGCTTGGAGCCAGCAAGACGCCCAGCGAAGCGGCCAGAGCCGTGTTCCTGACGCTATCGCACCAATTCCCCACGGGGGCCACACTTTCGCTGGATCGGCGGCTGGCCATCATCGAATGGGCCAGGCAGCAGCAAAGCTGGGTCATCGAGGACGACTACGACAGCGAATTCCACTACGCAGGAAAACCCACTGCATGCGTCCAGGGGCTCGATCCGCATGAGCGGACGATCTACATCGGCACGTTCACCAAATCGCTGTTTCCCGGTTTGCGCATCGGCTACATGGTGTTGCCCCAGCAGTTGGTGGCACCCATGACCGTGGCCCGCACTTTGCTGGATGGCCACAGTGCGCCGATTCCCCAACTCACGCTGGCGCGCTTTATCGAAGGTGGCCATTTTGGCGCCCATGTTCGCACCATGCGCGCCGTCTACGCCGAGCGCCGCAATGTGCTGGCGCGACTGGTGCGCGAGCACCTGGCCGACTTTGTACAGGCGCGCGTGCCCAGCGGAGGGATGCAGATGCTGTGCGTGTTTATCCGAGATATCTCCGAGCACAAGGCGGTGGAGTCTGCGCGTGCCGCTGGTATCGACTTGCTGGGGCTGACGGCGCTGTATGGGTCGAGCAGGCACCAGGCAGGCTTCCTCATGGGGTTCGCTGCGCATGCACCGCACGAGCTGGATGTGGCCGTCAAGAAACTGGCCAAGGTGCTGGCTGCGCTGTGCCGCTGATGCCTGTGTGTCGGCCTTTACAGCCACCAGCAGCTAGCTGGGGTTGGAATAGAGATCTCGGTACACAGTCGTGGTGACCGTTACGACAAGGCCTTGGTACCAAGCATCCGTGGCCTATGGCAAGAAGACCGCAGTTCCTACTTGAGGTCGTGCCTTCTGAGCGCGTTCTGAACGCGTCTGAAAAACGGTTGGGATTTCGATGCCAGCTCCAGGTCTTGCGGCGCGATCTGCTCACAAAGCGATGGCGCGTAGCGCATTCCGGGAAACAGGCTTTCTTCTATTTGTCTAAAAGTTGTAGGCCCCACGGAAGGCATTTGCAGGAGCTTATCGGGGTAGCTCTGCGCTGCTTGCTCGATGGTGGTGATGCCGTTTCTGGCGAGGACTCGCCACAAATGGGGAGGAAGCACGCCTTTGAGCGGGGTTGCTGCGGGGCTGTCAGGGTGGGCGGGGCAGGTGTTCATTGCTAGCCATCAAACAAAGGGAACTCGCCAGAACGCGGCCTGCAGGGGCCGCTGCGCATTTCTGGCTGGTTGCCTAGCAGGATAGAGACAATTCGTAACGCTTGGTATCCCCAAAACTAGTGATAGTGCTTGCGTTCGCGATGGTGCCCATGGGTGTGGACTCGCGCTGTGCAGGCCGCAGCCCGCTATCTGCGGGCCATCGGGTATTTGCACAGGTCCTGAACAGGGTAGGCGCCGTGTATCCGGCCCAGCTCAGGGTCAGCAGTGCTGGCGCTCACAGGGAATGCCGTCGTTGTCACCATCCATTTTGGTGTTCGGGCAGTTTTGCAGGAAGAAGGTAGCCTCTTCACAAGAGGTCATCTGTGAGCAATGCGTCCGGCCGTCGCACTGATATTTTGGTTGGCGCACTGGCTTGCTGCCTACCTGGATATCCCTGTCCCGGGGTTCGGTGCGCAGCAAGGTCGGGCTTGGCTGCGCCGTCTTTTCTTGGTAAGCGGTGTACGCCTTCCAGGCGGCTGCGGCAATCAGGATATAGAAAAGAAACCGGAACAAGCTACACCCCTCGCTGTGCATTCAGAACGGACGTGGATCGTACCCGACCGGGTGTTGCTGGAGCGCTGGGACACGCCAGTAAAGTGCTTGGGTTTTGGAGTTGGTTTTGGTTTTGGTTTGCCTGCTTCGTCGATGAAGACTGGATAAGCCTGTATGCTTTCCAGTCCAGGGGCCGCACCTGCAGGGTCACTCGAAATTGCCTTGGTCTAGAGAGTAGAAACTATGCCACCACCATGGTGCCGCAGGCCAGGCCATGCGCTTGCGAAATTCGCCTTGCATGGATTGCCGTATGCGGTCAGAACGCGCCGCGCAGGCTCAGCATGGCATTGCGTGGATCGCCATAGTGGCTGCTGTTGACCAGGTTGCCGATGGACGCGTAGTAGCGCTTGTTGAACATGTTGTTGAAGTTCAAGCTCAGCTGCCACTGGGGATCGAGCTGGTAGCGCACATAGCTGCTCCAGACGGCACGGCCCGGTGCCTCCAGGTTGATTGCGCCGATCTTGCGGTACGAGGCGCTTTGGGTGTTCACCCCACCGCCGATGGTCAGCGCGCTCCAGGCGCCGGGCAGGCGGTAGGTGGTCCACAGGCGCAGCATGTGCTTGGGCGTGTAGGTGTTGAAGTCCAGCCCCTCGTTGTTGATGTCGCGCTTGTAGGTGTTGCGGTTGAAGGTGTAGCCGGCAAACAGGTTCCAGCCCCGGCTCAGCTCACCGCTGATCTCGGCGTCAAAGCCCTGGCTGCGCACGCGGCCGTCGTCGCTGTAGCAGTAGTAGCCGTCACGGCAGTCGGGGCCCGAGGCGATGTCTTCGGTGGCGCGGTTTTTCTGGTCCACCCGGTACAGCGCAAAGGCGGTGTTGGCCCGGCCGCCCAGGATTTCGCCCTTGACACCGACTTCATAGGTCGCGCCCTGGATGGGCTTGAGGTTCTGGCCCGCCGCATTCAGTGACCACTGGGGGTTGAAGATGTCGGCATAGCTGGCATAGGCTGACCATTCGGGGCTGAGTGCATAGATCAGGCCCGCAAACGGCATGAAGCGGCTGTTGTCCTGGTGTGTGGACGATGCGGTGATGGCGCCGGCCGTGGTCGTGATGGTGTCGAAGTCGGTCTTGTAGGAGCCCAGGCGCCCGCCCAGCACCAGCTTGAGCGGGTCGGTGATCTGCAGGCGCAGCGCGCCATAGGCCCCGGCCTGGCGCGTCTTGCCCAGGGTGCGCTCGGTGTTGGCGTAGCGCATGGCCTCGTTGCTGGGCTCGGGCCGGAAGGGGTCGGGGTCAAACACGTTGATGGGCGTGGGCGGTGTCATGGAGCTGTAGTCGCTGGTCACCCGGCCCTGGCTGTAGCTGGTGCCCAGCACCAGCTCGTGCTGGCGACCGAAGGCGCTGAAATCGCCGACTAGGCTGGCATCCAGGCCCGAGGCGGTCTGGTCGGCCTGGGTCAGGTTGGCGACGGTGCCACCCAGGCCGGTGGCCGCTGCTACGGCGCGCTGGGAGGAGGCGTATTTCATGTCCAGCTCCTCCTTCACATGCAGGGCCGAGACCTTGGCACGCCAGGTGCTGTTGAACTGGTGTGACAGGTCGGCATACAAAGTCTGGGTGTTGTTGTCCTGGTGGTTCCAGCTTGCGCCCAGGTAGGTGGAGCGGGGCAGGGCGATGTCACGGCCATCGCTGTAGCGGGGCAGGCCAGAGATGAAAGGCCTGCCTTTGAAAGACTCGTAACTGGCGCCGATGCTGATCTGGGTCTGGGGCGAGATGTCGTATTCCAAGGTGCCGTACAAGGTGGCGTTGCGTTGGTTGGCGTAATCGATAAAGGCGTGCTGGTCTTCCACATCGACCACGGCGCGGCCGCGCAATGTACCTTCGGCATTGAGCGCGCCGCTGCCGTCCACTTGGGCGCCATAGCGGTCCCAGGAGCCGGCCTTGGCTGTCACCGTGACGCCGCCTTCCTTGAGCGGGCGTTTGCGCGCCAGGTTGACGGCGCCGCTCGGGTCGCCCCCGCCTTGCAGCAAACCGGCCGAGCCGCGCAGCACCTCGGCGCGGTCATAGATGGCCGTGCCTCCCTGGTAGTTGCTGGCGCGGCCATAGAGGCGTTGCACATTGACCCCGTCGTACTGGATGGTGGCCATGCTGAAGCCACGCGAGTAGATGTACTTGCCCCCTTGCGGGCTTTGCAGCAGGGTGATGCCGGTGGTGCTGCCCAGCGCGTCGTAGACCGAGGTGGCGTTTTGCTCATCCATCAGCTGGCGTGTGACCACGCTGATGGACTGGGGAATGTCCTTGAGCGCTTGCTCGCCCTTGCCAATGGTGACGGCGCGGGCCGTGTAAGTGCCGGTCTGTTCGGTAGTGGTGCTGCGAATGGCTGGTGCGGTGACGCGGATCTCGTTGAGCGTAAGCCCGGCCGCAGCGGCCGATGCATCTGAGGGGGTGGCCGATGTTCCCGCCTGGGGCGCAGCGCGAAGCGCCCAGGTGCCGCCCTGGAGCTTGACCAGCTCCAGCCCGCTGTCGGCCAAGGCGGCGCGCGCGGCCTCCTCGGGCGCATAGCTGCCGCGCAAGGCGGGCGCGTTGCGGCCCTGTACCAGGCTGGCGTCGATGCTGATCTGCTGGCCGCTTTGCGAGGCGATACGGGCCAGGGTACTGCCCAGGGGCTGGGCGGGCAGGTCATAGCGCTGTGCGGATGCGGGGTTGGACGATTGGGCCTGTGCGGCCGGGCTGCAGGCCAGAGCGGCGGCCAGTGCGAGTGCGCCCATATGCGCGGTGGACAGGGTGGGCGAGCGGCGGATAGGCATGGGATCCTTGGAAATGGAGGGGGTAAATCGAGGCTTCCAAGGTATGTAGCGCGAGCGCTAAAAAGTGTTCATTTATTTTTGAGGCGGGTAGGCGAGGGTGCCTGTGGCAACCCTCGACCGGGGAGGCCTGGGCCGGCGTTGGCACTCAGGCCACGTCGATGACGACCAGCCAGCCGCGTTGGTAGACGCGCACCGTAATCGGCAGGGTGCCGGCCAGCGCATTGAAGACGCGGTCGCTGTCGTCCAGCGCATAGTTGCCATAGACCCGCAGCGCAGCCGCCTGGGGGCTGATGCGGACGAGGCCGGCGCGGTAGGCGCGCAGCGCCTGCACCACCTCGCCCAGCGGTTGGTTGTGGACTTCGAGCATGCCGCGCTGCCAGGCTGCTGCGGCTTGCGGGTTGGCATCGTCCAAGGTGATCGTGCTGGCGTCGAAATGCGCGCTGCGGCCCTCGCCAAGGCGTTCGGTGGCGCCGCTGGAGCTGTACAGCTGGCTGGCATGCTCCAGCATGCCGACGCGGGTGTGGCCTTCAGCGAGGCGCACATGAAAGCGTGTACCCAAGGCTTGGATGCGGCCATGGGGGCTCAAGACTTCAAAGGGGGCGAGGCCATGGCTAGCCGGCCTGGCTTGCACCAGCAGCGCCCCCTGGCGCAGCCGAACGCGGCGGTGGTCGGCAGCAAAGTCCAGGTCGACGGCCGAGCGGGCATCCAGCAAAAGCGCACTGCCATCGGGCAGCGTGAATATATGCCGTTCGCCGGTACCGGTGCGCAGGTCGGCCGCCATCTGGCGCAGCGGCGTCTGGCGGTCTGCCAACACCAGCGCAGCCGTGGCAGACATGCCACCAAGGGCCAGTGCTCCACTGAGCATGCGGCGCCTGCCGCTGCCTCGGCGTTGCGCGTGGGCCAAAGCCTTGCCCATCACATCGCCCATGGGAGCGGCGGCCGGTAGCACTGCGCCGTCCTGGGGCAGGGCCGCCTCCCGCGCAGCGCCAAACTGCGCATGCAAGCTGCTGCTCAGGCGTTGCCAGACGGCTTGGTGCTGGGGGTGGGCAGCGAGCCAGGCATGGTGGCGGCTGTGGTCGGCCTCCGTCATCTGGCCCGAATGGTACTGGACCAGCCAGTCCACGGCCGCCTCGCTGATAGGGTCCAGCGCGGGTTCGGAGCGCACTGGCATCAAGCGCCCAGGCTTTCTGCCAAGGCCAGCGGCGCCACGCGCGTTGGCGGTGCGATGCCCGCATCCTGCCGCGCCAGGGCCAGCGCGATGCGGCGAAAACCTTCTGCCATATGGCGGCGCACGGTGCTGTGCGAAATACCCAGTCGCTCGGCGATGGCTTCGTAGCCCAGGCCATCGAGTTGGCTGAGCAAAAAGGCCTGCTGGGCGGGCAGGGGCAGACCGTCAAGCGCATGGGCCACATGGGCCAGGGTTTCCTGTAGCACGGCCAGCTCTTCGGGCGATGGCATCAAGGGCTCGGGCAGGGCGCTCAAGGCCTCCAGGTAGCCGCGCTCCAGATCACGGCGACGCCAGTGGTTGATCAGTAGCCGTTTGGCGATGGTCGTTAAAAAAGCGCGAGGCTCGCGGATGGCATCTGCTGGGGTGGCACTGGCGAGCACGCAGACAAAGGTGTCGGCTGCCATGTCCTGCGCATCGGCTGCGTTGCCCAGCCGAAACTGCAAACGCTGTTGCAACCACTTGTGGTGACCGGTGTAGAGAAGCTGGACGTCGGGAGTGGCTGACATGGAAGCAACAGGAAGCGGGCAGCGCAACGGTGTATTTGAGAATTGTTCTCATTCTAAGGTTGTTTGACTGCCAACGCAAAAATGCCAACGTGGTGGGTGTATTCGCGCTGCGGGCTGCGTTGTTGCGACAACCCAAAGGGGGGAGGCGCGCTGCATTTGAAGACACCAGCATCTGCCGAGTGGGCGCTTTTCATGCGCGTGCTGCCATAAACCGTATGGCCAAAAAAAAGCCACCAGAGGTGGCCAGAGGCGCTGTAAAAAGCCGTTCCTGATTGCTCAGAGATGTTCATGCAAATTAAGAGAGGGAGGGAGGGTAGCGCATGAAACCGGCAAAATCATTAGATATATTCTATAGATTGATAGAAATTGATTTTCTAATGGTATTCCCTAGGTCTCGGCAAAAAAAAGAGCCTGCGGTTGGCAGACTCTTGAGGGAAGACTAGCTAATAGTTGCTTCTGGCACCCTCCGGTATTGATGAAATGATAATTCAGGGCGATTGCAGCAGCGCATTCTCAAAGTGAACGACTGTCACATTGCAGCGCAATTCGGGCTGCATATTGATGGATGTCAATTCGCGACGACGGCTTGGTTGCAGCCAGTGTTACACCAACTCGCTTAGCCTATACAACGGAACATGGAACCTGCCTGCCCTGCCCATTTTGGGTTGCAGTGTTGGTGCAGCACCTGATCAAGCGCGTTTTTGGCCAACAACGGCTCCCTAGCCGAGAAGCAAGCTTCCCGCATCCAAGGCGGGTGGGCGCAAAAGGTCGTCATTCACGCCCATGACCATGCTCGCACGCTCCAGTGCCTGCCACAGCGGGGACGGCATTTGCAGAATCTCCTCGGGCGAGGCGGACTGTTCAATCCAGGCACTGATCTCCAGGTGTTGGGCATGGGTGAGCAGGTCAAGGCTCAGCATCTCGTCGATGGTCTTCATCTTGGGTCAAATCTTGTGTTCTGTGATCAAGCAAGGCAGCTCGCCTGCGATCAGCGGTCGAAAAGGAAATTTTTAGCGAGAAGTATGTGCAGGGAGGCCGGTCTTGGTGGGCTGCTGGCATGTCCTGCAGCCTGGCCTTGGGGTGGAGGCGCCACAGAGGTAGCGCGGCGCGCTCAGGCGCTGGGTTGCCCATTGGCTGCGGCATGCTTGAGCTTCTGTCATGAAAACCTCCTGGCACTTGGGTCCCACTGTAACCGGTTACGGAATGCGCAATGGCCGGTTTGCACAGGGTGTGGCGTTTCCGTGTTGGGTCTTGCCGTCGGATCGGTGGTGGTGACGCGGGGGCCCGTCCCATGTGCCAAGCCCTGGCTGCGTTGGCCTCCATGCAGGGCCGGTTCGAAGGGATGCGGGGCTGTTTTGCCGGACAATGGCGGCTGCAAAAAACAAGGAAGCGCTGTGAACCCATCCCATGAACATGCCGATCTGATCGCCAGCTACCAAAAGCTGGTGGCCGAGGTGGACAAGAAAACGGCGCTGGTGCGGGCCGCATCGCTCAAAGGGCCGCAGGCCATCAAGGCCGCCACCGAGACGGCTGCCAAGGCGGCACGCCGCCGTGATGTGCTGGCAACCAAGCTCGCCAAGCTGGGGGTGGAGGTGGGTGGCTGATGCTGCCGGCCAAGTGCTGCCATGTGCTTGCCACGGCGCAGGTGATGCCTGCTTAGATGTCTAGCTGCATAGCTGTCTAGGGGCCAGGGGAAAAAGACGGCAGCTTGTAGCGATACCGCTTACCACGCTGGTGGAGGAGCGCAGCCAGTGTGCCAGCGCAGGCGCTGCAGGGGCCTGTCAGTGGGGTGCGATGCCTTAGGAACCCTCTGCAAAACTCTCTGCGATGGCCTGAACGCGGGCTCGAGCGATCCGCCCCCGATCCCATTCGGCGCGGGTTGCGCAGAGCTTATCTAGCAGGTACCCGCTAAGGCTGGTCTAAGCCGGTGTACAAAATGCCCGATTGGGGTAGAGGATATCGGTGAGCACATGCTGGCCACGGCTTTGCATCAGATAGGTGCCGGGCCCGCCTGCGGCAATGGCCTGCTCCAGCAGCAGCAGAAATTGCTGCCGATGGTAGGCGTCATCGGGCAGCCAGGCGGAAGTGGGCATGGCCGTGCCAGCGCTGCCACCAGCGCTGTTTGAATTGATCAACCTAATCTCTTTCATGTTGAACAATTCTCCATTTGTGATTGACATTGTGCAAGCAATTTCTGCTGGGGTTAGCAATGGTTAAAGAATTGAGGGATGGTGTTATTCGTTTTAGATTTACGTGCATTGGCGGGTTGGAGCTATAGAAATCAAAGCACTTTGCGCCTTGAAGCCTGTTAGAGCTCGGCCTAGGCTTTCCCAGCGCAAGGCGGCTAGCGGATGCATGTAACAAATTTCCTCTCAATCCTGGGTATTACAGGCCCATACTGGCGCGGCGCCCTACCGAAACTTGGCGGTTTTATCGGTGCCATGGATTTTTTCGCGGACAATGCGGCCCGATGCGAGCATTGCGGTGGCTGGTACCGCTCTAAAAAATGCCCGGGTAAAAATATGGGCAAGCGATAGTCGCTGGGGCAGGGGCGGCATCATTTGGCAGTATTTGTTGCAACAAAATGCGTCTAATTGTTTTCTGGCTTATTTTGCTGACAGAGCTTAAATCAGACTTTTGCACATTTTTGGTGCACAAATCGCAAAAAATGCCCTGTATAGGTGCAGAAAACACTATTTGCTAGCACATAAGTGACATATTTGACAATCCTTGGCATCCCTGTTGCGAGTCTTCAAGACATCTATATGCTCTCTCCGCATCGCGAATAATAGTTGCTCTATTGGCAATGTCCGCGATCCATAGCTTCACTAAAAAGGATTCCCGATATGAAGATACCGTTTCGCTTCAACTCGATGGTGGTTGCATTTGGCTTGGCTGGCACGATGCTGGCTGGCGCTGCTCAGGCGCAAAGTATCAAGATTGGCGTGGTGATCCCTGCGACCGGCCCGCTGACCCAATATGGAGACATGGTCAAAGAAGGTGTGGATACGGCGCTGGAGCAAATCAATGCAGCCGGTGGTATCAATGGCAGCAAGCTCGAAGCGGTGATCGTTGACGATGCCTGCGAGCCCAAGCAAGGTCCGGTGGCCGCCAACCGCGTGGTCAACGCCAAGATCCATTACGTGGTGGGCCCTGTGTGCTCGGGTGCTGCCATTGCTGCTGCTCCCATCTACAACAACGAAGGCGTGGTAGTGGTAACCCCATCGGCTACCTCGCCAGCGCTGACCGAAGGCAAGAACTTCACCTCGATCTTCCGCACCATCGGCCGTGATGACCAGCAAGGCCCCTTCGCTGCCAAGTTCATCGCCCAGACCGTCAAGCCCAAGAAGGTTGCCGTGCTGCACGACAAGCAGTCCTATGGCCAAGGCATTGCCACTGCAGTGCGCGATACGCTCAAGGCTGACGGTGTGAATGTGGCCTTGTTTGAAGGTATCAATGCCGGCGACAGCGACTACTCTGCGGTGATCACCAAGCTCAAGAGCGCAGGTGTCGACTTTGTGTACTACGGCGGCTACCACCCAGAAATGGGCTTGTTGCTGCGCCAGGCTGCCGAGCAGGGTCTGAAGGTCCGCATCATGGGCCCAGAAGGTGTGGGCAACCCGGAAATCAATGCGATTGCCGGCCCAGCTGTGGAAGGCATGCTGGTGACCCTGCCTGCCGACTTTGCCTCGAACCCCAAGAATGCCGCCATCGTGAAGGCGTTCAAGGACAAGAAGCGCGACCCATCGGGCTCGTTCCAGATGGGCTCCTACACGGCAGTGCAGGTGATCGCTGACTCGATCAAGGCCGTGGGCAATGACGGCAGCAAAGTGGCAAAGCATCTGCATACCGCCAGCTTCGACACCCCACTGGGCAAGCTCGCCTGGGATGCCAAGGGTGACCTGAAGTCCTATGACTTCCAGGTTTTCAACTGGCACAAGGATGGCAGCAAGTCGCCAGCGTCTAAGTAAGTGTGAGTGAAAGGCATGGCTTTAAAACATAGAGCCATGCCTTCTTATTTTGGCGGCCACGAGCGCCAAAGAGATTGGGTGGGTACGGTATGAACGATTTTTTGCCTCAATTCGTACAGCAGTTGTTCAATGGTCTGTCATTGGGTGCGATCTACGCGCTGGTGGCCATTGGCTACACGATGGTGTACGGAATTATCGGAATGATTAATTTCGCCCATGGCGAGATTTACATGATTGCAGCCTATATCGGGCTGGTGACTTTGTCGGCCATTGGCACGCAAAGCGGGCTTCCGGTCTTTGTGGTGATCGGTGCCATGCTGCTGGTGGCCGTCGTACTCACCGGTGTGTATGGCTATGTGGTGGAGCAGGTGGCTTACAAGCCTTTGCGCAGCAGCCCGCGTTTGGTGGCGCTGATTTCGGCCATCGGCATGTCCATCTTTTTGCAGAACTGGGTGGCCTTGGGCCAGGGCGCACGCGATATGGCTGTGCCGTCGCTGTTGCCAGGTGCCTTCAACTTTCATATGGGTGATTTCGAGGTCTTTGTGCCTTACACCCGCATCTTGATCATCGTGGTCGCCGTGGTGCTGATGGCCGCGCTGACCTTCTACATCCGCCACTCGCGCATGGGCCGTGCTTCGCGCGCTTGTTCGCAAGACATGCAGATGGCCAACCTCTTGGGCATCGATACCAACAAGGTCGTGTCCTTCACCTTCATTTTGGGCGCCGTGCTGGCTGCGGTGGGCGGTGTGCTGATTGCGCTGGCCATCGGCAAGCTCAACCCCTATATCGGTTTTGTTGCAGGCATCAAGGCCTTTACCGCAGCCGTGCTGGGCGGGATCGGCAGCATTCCCGGCGCCATGCTGGGCGGGGTGCTGCTGGGCGTCGCCGAGACCATGGCGGCCGCCTACATCTCCTCCGAGTACAAGGACATCGTAGCGTTCGGCTTGCTGGTGCTGATCTTGCTGTTCCGCCCCACGGGCCTGCTGGGCAAGCCTGAAGTGGAGAAGGTCTGATGAAAGCAAATTTCAAAAACGCCTTCATCTCCGCCGTGCTCGCTGCTCTGGTGGTGGTTCCCATATTTGGACTGCACCTGGAGCGCAAGGCGGGACAAAACACGATTGAGCCACACTGGAACCTGGTGATCTGGGGCTTTGTGATTGTGCTGCTGCTGCAGCTCGTCAAGCCCTTTTTGGGCAAGCATATGGCGCGTGTGCAGGCACCGCGCCTGCCCGAGGTCAGTGCGCGCATGCGCATGACACTGATGTGGCTGGTGATTGTGGCTGCCATCATCTGGCCGTTCTTCAGCGGCCGCAATGCGGTCGATATTGCCACCTTGGCGCTGATCTATGTGATGCTGGGCCTGGGGCTCAACATTGTCGTGGGCTTTGCCGGCCTGCTGGATCTGGGCTTTGTCGGCTTTTATGCCGTGGGCGCCTATACCTACGCCATGCTGTTCCACTGGGCGGGCTGGTCGTTTTGGGAGGCCTTGCCGCTGTCTGGCGCAGTAGCCGCCTTGTTTGGCTTTATGCTGGGTTTTCCGGTGCTGCGCCTGCGCGGCGATTACCTGGCGATCGTGACCTTGGGGTTTGGCGAAATTATTCGCCTGCTGCTGGTCAACCTGGTGGACTTCACCGGTGGTCCCGACGGTATCTCCAGCATTCCCAAGCCCACCTTGTTCGGTTTTGAGCTGACGCGTACGGCTTCCCAAGAGGGAGCGCAGACCCTGCAACAGTTCCTGGGGATGGAGTTCAACACCATGCACATGGTGGTCTTCCTCTACCTGCTGGCGCTGGGCCTGGCCTTGGTCACCTTGTGGATCAGCAACCGCCTCATTCGTATGCCCATTGGCCGTGCCTGGGAGGCCTTGCGCGAAGACGAGGTGGCCTGCAAGTCGCTGGGCATGAACCCCACCAAGATCAAGCTCTCTGCCTTCACCTTGGGCGCCATGTTTGCAGGCTTTGGCGGCGCGTTTTTTGCGGCCCGCCAAGGCATCGTCAGCCCGGAATCGTTCAGCTTTATCGAATCGGCCCTGATCCTGGCGATTGTGGTGCTGGGTGGTATGGGCTCGCAAATCGGTGTGGTGGTGGCGGCCATCTTGATCACGGTGTTGCCGGAGCTGGCGCGCGAGTTCTCTGAATACCGCATGCTGATTTTTGGCCTGGTGATGATCTTGATGATGATCTGGCGTCCGCAGGGCTTGTTCCCGATGAAGCGCTACCACGAAGAATTGAAGCAGTGACCGTAAACACGGAAAACGCAAACAGGGAGAAGTGTTTATGAGTCAAAGCATATTGAAGGTAGAAGGCCTGTGCATGCGCTTTGGTGGTTTGCTGGCCGTCGACCAAGTCGCGCTGGATGTCAAGCCGCAAGAGATATTTGCCATCATCGGCCCCAATGGCGCGGGCAAGACCACGGTGTTTAACTGCATCAGCGGTTTCTACAAGCCCACGGCCGGCACGGTCACCCTGGATGGGCAATCCATTGCCGGCTTGGCCAGCCACGAAGTGGCCAACCATGGGGTGGTGCGCACCTTCCAGAACGTGCGCCTGTTCAAAGGCATGACGGTGCTGGAGAACTTGTTGGTGGCACAGCACCAGCACATCAAGCGCAACCTGCTGTCGGGCCTGTTCAAGACCAAGGCCTACCGCGAGGCCGAGGACCGGGCCAAGGAGCAGGCGGCCCATTGGCTGGATGTGATGGGGCTGCGCGCCTTCAGCAATCGCGAAGCGGGCAACCTGGCCTATGGCCACCAGCGCCGGCTGGAGATCGCTCGCTGCATGATCACCAAGCCCAAGTTGCTGATGCTCGATGAGCCCGCAGCCGGCCTCAATCCGCAGGAGAAAGTCGAGCTGCAGCACCTCATCGACCGCTTGCGCCGCGAGTACGGCGTGACCGTGCTGCTGATCGAGCACGACATGAGCCTAGTGATGGGGGTGTCCGAGCGCATCCTGGTGATGGAGTATGGCAAGCCGATTGCACTGGGTGTGCCGGAGGCCATCCGCAATGATGAACGCGTGATCAAGGCGTACCTGGGAGAGTCCTGATGCAGCCGATGTTGGAAATCAAGAATGTCAGCACGCATTACGGTGCAATTTGTGCGGTCAACGATGTGAGCCTGCATGTCAACCAGGGCGAGATCGTCTCGCTGATTGGCAGCAATGGCGCGGGCAAGACCACCTTGCTGATGAGCGTTTGTGGCAACCCCTGCGCCACCACGGGCTCGATCAAGTTCGAGGGCGAGGAGCTGGTGGGGCAGTCGTCGCACCTGATCATGCGCAAGGGCATTGCCATCTCGCCGGAAGGCCGCCGTGTCTTCAAGGACTTGACGGTGATGGAGAACCTGCAGATGGGCGCGTTCTTTTTGAGCAAGCAGGAGATTGCGCAGGGCATCGACTACGTCTACGGCCTCTTTCCCCGCCTCAAGGAGCGCGCCGACCAACGTGCCGGCACTATGTCTGGTGGCGAGCAGCAGATGCTGGCCATTGGCCGCGCGCTGATGAGCAAGCCGCGCTTGCTGCTGCTCGACGAGCCAACGCTGGGCCTGGCGCCGCTGATCATTGCGCAGATCTTTGAGATCATCAAGGCCGTGTGCGCGCAAGGCGTGACTGTATTCCTGGTCGAGCAGAACGCCAACCAGGCGCTGCAGATTGCCGATCGCGGCTATGTGCTGGAGACGGGCAAGGTCACCCTGGAAGACACCGGCGCCAACCTGCTGCGCAACCAGGACATCCGCAAGGCCTATCTCGGCGGTTGATCAGCGCAACTGCTGAACTTGCCACACAACGCAAAACCGCTCCTGGTCAGGAGCGGTTTTTTTATGGGCGGCTTCGGGTTATGAAGGCTGGTAATAGGCCTGGATGATGCGGCAGGCCTCATGCACGTCATCGGTGATGTTGAACAGCTTGACGTTCTCGGGCGAGATGGTTCCGTACTCGATCATCACGTCGAAATTGAGCATGCGCGTCCAGTAATCGACACCAAACAGCACAATCGGCACGCTCTTGGCCTTGTGGGTCTGCACCAGGGTGAGCACTTCGAACAGCTCGTCCATCGTGCCAAAGCCGCCGGGGAAGACCACCAAGGCCTTGGCGCGCATCATCAGATGCATTTTGCGCAGCGCAAAGTAGTGGAACTTGAAGCACAGCTCGGGCGTGATGTAGCGGTTGCCCGATTGCTCGTGCGGCAAGGTGATGTTCATGCCGACATTGGGGGCATGCTCTTCGGAAGCACCGCGGTTGGCCGCCTCCATGATGCCGGGACCGCCGCCGGTGCAGATGTAGAGCCGGTCTTCGAGCTTTTGGGTTTCACTGAATTTGGCCACTAGGCGTGCAAAGCGGCGTGCCGCATCGTAGTAGCGGCTGGTGGCCACGGCGCGTTGCGCCACGGCTATGGCTTGCGCATCGCCTTGGGCCTGGGCTGCTGACAGCAGTTGCGCTGCCTCATCCGGGGCCACAAAGCGTGCACTGCCAAACACCACCACGGTGTTGTTGATGCCTTGTGCGGTCAACTCCAGGTCGGGTTTGAGCATCTCCAACTGAAAACGGATGGAGCGGGTTTCGCGGCGGCTCAGAAACTCCGGGTCGGCAAAGGCCAGGCGGTAAGAGTCACGTTTGGCAGCTTGTTCTGCCGGCATTTCGGTGCCAAACAGGTTCCAGTCATGCGCCATGACTTGTTCGTCGAGTTGGGTGTTGGCGTCCATGGTCTTCTCCAGCTTTCACTATGCAAGGTGCCGGCATGCTTCGGTAGAGGCAGCTCGGGATACACCAGCGTTCACAAAAAACACGGCCAGCGCAAGCCGTAGCTGCGCTGCTACTGAATATAGAGCGAATTGGGCACGCGCCCGGCGCATTGCATCAAAAAATACGTATCAACGCGCTGCCCACAGGGCTTGGCCCGTCGCCAAGCCCAGGGCGGTCAGTGCCAGCGAGCCCAGCAGGTGCAGGCTGCATTGCAACAATGCCAGGCCATAGCGCTGAGCCTGCAGCATCGATACCGTCTCGGCCGAGAAGCTGGAGAACGTGGTGAGCGCCCCCAGGAAGCCGGTGATCAGCACCAGGCGCCAGACCGGGTCAATGCCCGGTGAGTTTTGGAACAAGGCCACCAGCAAGCCAATGGCATAGCCCCCCACCAGGTTGGCCGCCAAGGTGCCCCAAGGCAGCAAGGCATGGGGTTGGTTGAGCCAGCGGCCCAGCTGCCAGCGCGCCAGGGCGCCCAGGCAGGCTCCGATCGATATACCGATGACATTCCACATGGCGGGCAGCTTAGCAGGGCGGCGGCGGTGTGCGTGAGAAATCCAAGGCAACCCTTGACCGCAGCTCGGCTTAGCGCTTTTGCACAATGCCCTGCCAAGCGGCATAGGCGGCCAGAACCGCAGCGCGTTGCACTGTATGCGCAAATACCAGCGCATCACCCACCACCGTCTGGTCCGGGAACTCGGTGATCAGGCTCACTGGCGTGGGTCCGGTGTTGTCTATCTGCATGCTGCAGGGCGTGCCGTGCCGCAGCTCAAAAGGCTGGCGGCCGGAATGGCTTTGGTACAGCGCCAGTTGTCGGCGGTTGTACTCCGGCAGGCCCTCCACCTGCAGCAAGGCCTGCGCGACTTGGTCAGCCAAGGCTTCGGCCTCGGCCTGCCAGCCTTCCTGGTAGCGCAGGATCAAGAAAAACCCCTTGGGAATGGTCCACAGGTCAAAGCCCTGCGGCACATAGCCAGACAGTGGCCGGGTCCATTCATGCGCCGGGTAGCCGTGCAGGCTCAGGTGCAGCTGGGCGCCGCTGGCGGCAGCCGCATCCTTGCGCAGCGCGCTCTCGTGCCAGGGGGCATGGTCGCGGTAGGCCAGGTCATCTCCCAGCGCGGTGTAGCGTGCGGCATGGTGCATTTGCTCGGGTGCGTAGCGGCAGTACCACTGGTGCAAGTCATAGCCGTCCGGGTTCTCGATGGGGATATAGGCAAAGTGGCTGTCGGCTTGTTGCGCCAGTGCCAGCGCGCCGCGCAAGGCGCCGGTGACGCCCGATATCTCATTGGCATGCTGGCCACCACTCAGCAGCACGGGGTGCTGGCTGCCCTTTTTATACGTTGCTGCAATCGGGCGGCCCTGTACGCTTTGCCCCTGGCATGCGCTGCCGTAGGTATCGAACAGAGGCTGGACCAGCGCATCCATCTGGGTCAGGCTGGGTGCCCGTTGCAGCTGTGCTGCAGCGGCATCGGCTTGGGCGATGGACCGAGGTGCGGAGGGGGAGGGTGCCGTGTTGTCATCCTGCCCAGTCACCGGAGCGGGCAGGGAATCAGACAGGGTCAGGGCGCGGATCTGCAGCGCGACGCTGTTGAGCGCAAGCGGATGCGATTGCGCCGCAACGCGGATATCCGGCACGATCTGGCCGGGTTGCAGGCGGCGGTCACCGGCAACGCGGCCGGACAGTTTTTGGAAATGCTCCAGCAGCGAGAAGTACAGGTCCTCGTGCATGGCTTCCGGTGTGCTCATGGTCTCGCCCGTGCCGGCAATTTCCTGCTCAAAGCCGGGCAACTGCATGGCGATGTGTAGGCGGCCAAAAAAGGGTTCAGCCTTGGGCCAGCCATGGTGTTGTATGGCCTGCATGGCCTGGGCATAGGCCTCTTCATAATCGGTCTGCAAGGGGGCATCGTGCACGATGTGTCCCTGGGCATCGCAGGCGTGCTGCCAGCCGCAGGGGGTGATGCCGCTGCTGCCGTGCGCAGTCTGGAAGGACCGGTTAGGTGCGAACACCTGCAGGGTTTGCGTGCGTCCATCCTGGTAGCGCAGCAGGAGCTCGTAGGTGTTGTTGCGCTGGCCCTCCTGCATCTGCAGCTCCACCGAGGGTGGCAGCATCGCGGCTAGCGGATAGGCCTCCAGCATGAAGCGGTTGGGCGCGGCATCGTCATGCAGTGGGTAGTGCAGATGCAGGCTTTGCAGGCCTGCCATGTCTACCTCCTCCATCACGGCATGCACCAGCGGCTTGTAGGCACTGCGTATGCGTGCAGTGATGCCAAGCCCTGCCAATTGCTGCTCAGCCGCACGCCGCGCCGCTGGCCCTTCAAAACACCACAGCTGCCAATGCAGCTCGGGCTGGCCTTGCTCGGCGCGGACGCGCAGCCATTGGACCAGGCTGCGTTCGATGGAGGTGGAGAGGATCGTGGTCATGCACCCAGCTTAGTGCAATTGCGTGGTTCTCGCTGTCACCGTCTTCTGGGTTGATGGCCTCAGGCGTCGTTGGAATCGCTGTCCGTCGAGACGATGCGGCTGACGCTGGGCGGCACCGCCTTGCCCATGCGCCGATCGCGGAACAGGGCAGCGCGCATGAGGAAGATGTTGGTGATAGGCACGGCAATGGCGATGAACACCGCAATCAGCAGGGCATGCAGCGATATGGATTCGCTTTGCAAGGTCACATAGATGATGCTGCCCCAAACAATGCACCAGCAGCCGCCAGTGGCAATGATCGACGGAGAATGCACGCGTTCATAGTAGGTAGGCAGGCGAAACAGGCCCAGTGCCCCGATCAGCGCATTCAGCGCGCCCGCGAGCACCAGCACCGAGACCAGAATCTGCACCCAGGTGGAGAGCGGTTGTTCGATCATTCGATCACCTCGCCGCGCAGCAGGAATTTGGCCATGGCGGTGGAGCTGACAAAGCCAAACAGGGAAATCAGCAGGGCCGCTTCAAAGTAGTTCACCGATGCGTAATGGATGCCCAGCACCAGCATGGTGAGCATGCCGATCAGGTACATGCAGTCCAGCGCGAGCACGCGGTCCTGCGCCTGTGGGCCCTTGAGCAGGCGGACCATGGCAAACAGCATCGCCAGCAGCAAAATGAAAAGGGCTACGGGCATGGTCCAGGCAAGGATGTGGTTCATTCAAAAATCTCCATGAGTGGGCGCTCATAAAAGGCCTTGATGTGGTCGATGATGCCCTGGGGGTCATCGGCTTCTAGCACATGCAGCAGCAAGATGGAGCGGTCGCGTGATATCTCAGCCCAGGCTGTGCCGGGGGTGATACAGACAATCATGGCCAGCACGGCCAGCCCGTTGGGATCGCGCAGTTGCAACGGTACATGGACAAAGGCCGCAGGGTTTTTGCGACTGCCCGGTGCCAGCAGCAGGCGCAGCACCGCCCAGTTGGACTGCATGGAATCGCGGGATACGCGCAGCCCCAGGCGCACAATCGTCAACGGCTTGCGGATATGGACTTCGCGCGGCCGCAGGCTTTGGGTCAGCACGGGAATCAAGAGCCCAAACACGGCACCCAGAATCATCTGGCCCGCGCTGGTGGTGCGGTTCAGCACCAGCCACGTCACGAACAGCATGACCGACAGCAAAGGGGCGGGGAAAAGACGCTTGATCATGGCTTTCCTTCGCTAGGACCGGGTAGACCGGGTAGAGGCGCAGGGCCTTGCGTTGGCGATGCAGGCGCCTGCTCTGTGGTCGGCGACCAAGTGCTCGAACTGTCGGTGCTGGTGGTGAGGCTCTCAGCCGGGGTTTCTTCCAAGGTGGGCACCGACTTGGCCGTGGGCGATGGCAGCGGCTGCTTGCCCAGCACGGAACGGATGTAGGTGTCAGGCGAGTGCAGGCTATCGGCGGCACGCTGGGTAAAACGCATGACGCTGGCGCCATGGGTCACCATCAGCACGCAGCAACCCAGCAGCACGGCCAGCGGCAAGCCTTCGATGACTTTGAGCTCAGGGGTGGTGCGGCTGACGCTGGACCAGAACTCGCGGATGCCGATACGCACCATGGCCGTCAAAGCCATCAAGCCGGTCCCAATCAGCACCGCCATGAACAGCCAGCCCAACCAGCCAATCTGGGTGCCTGCCGATGACCCCAGCCCCAGCGGATTGAGCAGGGCCGAGAGCATGGCAAATTTGCCGATGAACCCTGAGAGCGGAGGCAGGCCAGACACCACCAAGGTGCAGAGCATGAACGACAGCCCGAGGAAAGCCATGGCAGCAGGAATAGCACGGCCGATCAGCACTTCCTCGTCTTCGTCCAGGTTCAGGCCGTCGCGCGGCAGCAGCTCTGCCGTCAAAAACGGCGCTTCCTCATCATCAAAGCGCACACTGGCCCCATCGGTGGTGCGCCAGCGCTCGATCAGGTCGGTGATCAAGAACAGCGCTGCCACGGCCAGCGTAGAGCTGGGGAGGTAGTACAGCAAGGCGCTGGTCATCAGGTTCTGGCCAAAGCCGGCTGCGGCCAGCAAGGTACCTGCGGACAAGATGGCCGCATAGCCTGCGACATAGCCCAGGCGCTGCGTGCCCAGGATGGATATGGCCGCATACAGCATGGTCGCCAGCCCACCCAGAATCAGCCAGGCGCTGCCAAAGTGGGCAGAAGGCCCCGCTTCGCTGCTGAACATCAGGGTCCACAGCCGCACGATGGTGTAGATGCCGACCTTGGTCATCAGCGCAAAAATGGCACCCACCGGGGCCGTGGCCGAGCCGTATGCGGGCACGAGCCAGAAGTTCAGCGGCCAGACCGCCGCCTTGATCAGAAAGGCGGTGGCCAAAATGCCAGCGGCGGTGTGCAGCAAACCCCGGTCGGCGCTGCTGACGCTGGGGATGATGCGTGCCAGATCGGCCATGTTCAAGGTGCCGGTGATGCCATACAGCATGGACACCCCGATCAGGAACAGCGACGAGGCGGCCAGGTTGATCGCAATATAGTGCAGGCCATGCTGCACCCGTGATTTGCCCGAGCCGTGCAGCAGCAGCCCGTAGGAGGCGGCCAGCATGATCTCGAAGAACACGAACAGGTTGAACAGATCGCCAGTGAGGAAGGCGCCCGCCAGGCCCATCATCTGGAACTGGAACAGCGGGTGAAAGTGCACGCCTGCCCGGTGCCAGCGGGCACCTGAATACACCACCGCGCACAGCGCCACGACGCTGGTGGTCAGCAACATCAGGGCCGAGAGCCGGTCGAGCACCAGCACAATGCCAAAAGGTGCGGCCCAGTTGCCCGACAGGTAGACACTCATGGAGGTAGCCACACCGTCCTGGTTGCTCCATTTCACCAGGGCCATGGCAATCACTAGGCCAATCAGGCAAGAGCTGATATTCATCAGCAGCTTGGTGCGTTGGTACTTTTCGCCCAGGGTCAGCATCAAGGCTGCCGTCAGCATGGGCAGCAAAATCGGGGCCAGCAGCAGGTGCGGCATAAGGCGCTCAGCCAGTGTCAACAGCGACATCAAGGCGTCTCCTGCACATCGTTGGAGAGGGTGCCGTCCACGTGGTCAGTGCCCGTCATGCCGCGCGAGGCGAGCAGCACCACCAGAAAAAGGGCGGTCATCGCGAAGCCGATCACGATAGCCGTCAACACCAGCGCTTGGGGCATGGGGTCGGCGTAGTGCAGCAGATCGGTAGGCACACCGGGCTGAAGAATCGGTTCCCGGTCAATGGCCAGGCCGACGCGGCCCATGCTGAAAATAAATAAATTGACCGCATACGACAGCAAGAGCAGACCCATGATGATCTGAAAAGTCCGTGGGCGCAGCAGCAGCCAGACGCCCGAGCCGGTCAATACGCCAATGGCAATGGCAAGTACGATTTCCATTTGGTATTGTCCTTAGGGTTGAGAAGCGGAGTCGCTACGCTCGCCTTGCTGGCGTTCGTGGTAGCGGAAACCCCGTACGGATTGGTGGGCAATGCTGGTGAGCATCAGCATGGTGGAGCCCACGACGAGCGAAAACACGCCGATGTCAAAGAACAAGGCACTGGCGACATGGATCTCGCCTACCAGCGGCAAGCTGAAATGTGCGGTGTGGCTGGTGAGGAAGGGATAGCCAAAATACCAGCTGCCCACGCCCGTGCCCAATGCAAACAGCAGGCCCGCTGCAATCCAGCGGCGCGGGTAGATTGGCAGGTGCGACTCAACCCAGTGCGTTCCGGAGATGATGTACTGCAGCAGCAGGCCGATGGCCAGAGTCAGGCCGGCGACAAAGCCGCCGCCGGGCTCGTTGTGGCCACGCATGAACAGGTACATGGACACAATCGCTGCAAAAGGCAGCAGCAAACGCACCAGCACGGCGGGCACCATCAGGTAGCCGACAGCGGTATCGGTGGCGCTGCGCGGGTTGAGCAGGTCGGTGTGCAAGTCAGCAGGCAAAAAGCGCTGCTGCTCGGGCACATCCATGGCTTCGGGAGCCGGACGGAAGCGCCGCAGCAGGGCATACACCGTGAGCGCCACAATGCCCAGCACCACAATCTCGCCAAAGGTGTCAAAGCCGCGGAAATCCACCAGCATGACGTTGACCACGTTGGTGCCACCACCCTCGGCTTGCGCACGCTCCAGAAAGAAGGTGGAGGTGCTTTCGGGGAAGGGGCGGCTCATCATCGCAAAGGACAGCCAGGCCATGCCGCCGCCAGCCAGCAAGGTGATCAGCAGATCACGCCAGCGGCGCACCGTCACCCAAACGCCTTGCTGCGAGACCTTTTTCAGCTTCTTGTCACGCTTGGGCAGCCAGCGCAGGCCCAGCAGCAGCAGCACGGTGGTGACCACTTCGACCACCAACTGGGTCAAGGCCAGGTCGGGTGCCGAGAACCACAGGAAGGTCATGCAGGTGGCAAGGCCGGCACCACCCAAGGTCACCAAGGCGGCCAGGCGGTGGTACTTGACCAGGAAGGCCGCAGCCAGCGAGCAGCTGATACCAATCAACCACAGAATGGCAAAGGCGGGCGACAGCGGCTGCAAACCCCGGTTGCCCAACTGCAATCCGTGAATCAGCAAGGGCAGGGTGGCCGTCAGCAAGGCCGCCAGCACCAGCCACAGCGCCTGCCATTGCCAACGGCGTGTACCCAGCCAGCGGCGCATGTGGCGTGCACCGTTGGTGATGATGGCCATCACTGCCTGAAAAATCCATTGGCCGTTGAGGCGCCCCACAAGAGGTGCGTCATCGACATAGTTTTTGGCGCGCAGCTGACGCAGTAACAAGTACAGCAAGATACCCGCAAGCATGGCGATGATGCTCATCACCAGCGGGGCATTGATGCCATGCCACAGGGCCAGGCTGAACTCAGGCAGCGTGCCACCCACCACAGGCAAGGCTGCGGCATCCAGATAGTTGCCCACTGCCCAGGCCGGGAAGATACCCACCAGCAGACAGACCAGCACCAGGAACTCGACCGGCACCCGCATCCAGTGCGGGGGCTCATGGGGTTCATGGGGCAGATCGGTGGCGGGCGGGCCAAAAAACACGTCAACGGTAAAGCGCAGCGAGTAGGCCACGCTGAAAATGCCAGCCAAGGTGGCAGCCACCGGCAGGGCGGTGGTCAGAAACGGCGTGGTATTGATGTACACCGTCTCGGCAAAAAACATCTCTTTCGACAAAAAGCCATTGAGCAGCGGCACACCGGCCATCGCCGCACTGGCCACCATGGCAAGGGTGCCGGTGATGGGCATCATCTTTTGCAGGCCAGAGAGGCGGCGTATGTCGCGCGTGCCCGACTCGTGGTCGACAATGCCAGCGGCCATGAACAGCGACGCCTTGAAGGTGGCATGGTTCATGATGTGGAACACCGCTGCTACGGCTGCCAGCGGGCTGTTGAGGCCCAGCAGCAAGGTGATCAGACCCAGATGCGACAAGGTCGAGTAGGCCAGCAGCGCCTTCATGTCGTGCTGGAACATGGCGATATACCCACCCAGCAGCAAGGTGATGGCACCTGCGCCGCCCACCAGCCAGAACCATTCTTCGGTGCCACTGAGCGCAGGCCACAGGCGGGCGAGCAAAAAGACACCTGCCTTGACCATCGTGGCCGAGTGCAGGTAAGCAGAGACGGGGGTGGGCGCTGCCATGGCGCGTGGCAGCCAGAAATGGAAGGGGAACTGGGCGCTCTTGGTCAGCGCACCCAGCAAAATCAGCACCAGGGTGACGCGGTACAACTCATGGTTGCGGATCTGGTCGCCAGCGGCCAGCACGTTGTCGAGCTCATAGCTGCCGACAATGTGGCCCAGCAAGAGCACCCCGCCCAGCAGACACAGCCCCCCGGTGCCGGTGACGGTGAGCGCCATGCGGGCGCCCATGCGGGCATCCTTGCGGTGGTGCCAGTAGCCGATCAGCAAAAACGAAAAAATACTGGTCAGTTCCCAGAAGAAGACCAGTTGGATCAGGTTGCCCGACAGCACCACACCCATCATCGAGCCCATGAAGGCCAGGAAGAAGGAGAAGAAGCGCGGCACCGGATCGGCCTGCGACATGTAATAGCGCGCATAAAGCACGACCAGGCTGCCGATCCCTAGCACCAGGATCGAGAACAACCAGGCAAAGCCATCCATGCGGAAATGCAGATCCAGACCCAACTGACCCAGCCAGGCAACATTGTGGTGAACCACGCCGTTGTTCTGTGTTTCCGGGAAAAGCATGGCGACTTGGACCACACAGAACACGGCGATGGCCCCTGCCAGCGTGGACTCGGTGTTGCGCGCGTTGGCAGGCAGCAGTGCCGCGATGGCGCTGCCGATGAAGGGGAGGAGGATCAGGTATGAAAGTGCCATTTTTTTGTAAATTCTACAAGCTGGCCCGATCCCAGCTGCTACTAAAACCCGAGCAAGTTCAGGATATTGGTCATGGGTTATCGATAGTCAATACCCTATGTTAGTGACTGCAAATGCTGCAGCAAAGGTGGTTTCTCGCTGCCTGTTTTGCACATGCGCTGATGCATGCTTTGCATGAATAGGAAGTGGACACACCATAGCGCCTGACTGCGGCCATATGGCCGGTTCGGGGCGGAGCTGGGGGGAAGAAAAAGACCGCGCGGCGGTACCGCCGGGGTGTTGCATGCGTGTGCCATGCCATGCTGCGGGAGATAGCATCGGGCATTGGCAAGACAAGGTGTGCTGCGTCGGGGTCCAGTGCCAAGGCATATCAGGGCTCCTGCGCCCCGGAACAGGGCGTCAACGCATCCTAGCAGAAGCGGCGGGGATGGCCTATTGCTCTTCCACCCGACGAGGGGGGTAGCTGTCCCAGGATTGGCAGCCCGGGCACTGCCAGAAATGCTGCCTGGCCTCAAAGCCGCAGGCCGCGCAGCGGTAGCGCGTCAGCGGTTTGGCGGCCGTGTCCAGGGCGCGTTGAACGGCAGGGTGGTGCTCTTCATGGCTGAGCGTCTCTTGTGCGAGCCAGCGCCCCGCAGCGACCAGAGAGGGCTCATGGCGCAGATGCTCGATATACCAATCGCGCGCCAGCGGGTGCGCCGCATCTGGCACCATGGCCTGTTCGTCCATCTGCACGAGGCTTTGCATCACGTCCAGCGATGGCGAGCTGCGGTAATTGGCCTCCAGCAAGGCACGCACCTGCGGCTTGCGCGCATCGGTCTTGACCAGCTCCAGCATCAAGGGCGCCACCAGAGGAACCGATGACGGAGAGACTGAGGCCAGCTCCATCAGCGAGCCCAGCGCCAGCGCATGCTGTCCGCTTTTGTGTTGCAGATGGGCCACTTCGATGCGTGGGCGCGGCGCATGCGGCGCCTCGGACTGGGCCTGCTGCAGCAACCACAGTGCCGCCTCCAGCTGGCCCTGCGCCTGTTGCCCCAGCGCTTGCTCACACAGGTAGTGCGCAATGCGCACGCTGTAGTCGCCCTGGTTGCGGCTGTGCATCAGGCGGGCGATCTGTACGGCCTGGGGCCAGTCATGGGCGCGTTCGTAGATGGCCAGGCGCGACAGGCGTGCCTCGTTTTCATAGGGTGTGCCGTCCAGCCGGGCGAGCGCGTCTTCGGCGCGGTCCAGCAGGCCGGCCTTGAGGAAATCCAGTGCCAATGCGTGCTGGGCGCGCTCGCGTTCGGGCTTGCTGATATCGGCACGCGAGAGCAGGTGCTCGTGCACGCGCACGGCCCGGCTGTACTCGCCTCGGCGGCGGAACAGATTGCCCAGCGCAAAGTGCAGCTCGGCGGTGTCGGGGTCGTTTTGTACAGCCTCGATAAAGGCATCGATGGCCTTGTCCTGCTGCTCGTTGAGCAGAAAGTTCAGCCCTTTGAAATAGGCCTTGGGGGCACTGCGGTTCTCACGGCGGATCTGGCGCAAGTCAAAGCGCGATGCCAGCCAGCCCAGCACAAAGGCGGCCGGGAAGCCCAGCAAGATCCAGGAGATATCAAATTCCATGAGGTGGCAGCGGTGTGGACTCGTCCGCAGAGGACGTGGAGGAGAGGGCCGGCTCTGCGGCAGCGGTTTGCGCCAATGCGGCGCGTTGCGCCGCTTTGCGGTGCTTCCACCAGCGGGGCACCATGCCGATGATGCCGACAATCACCCCGGCGCTGAAGGCCAGCAGCACCACCAGCACCAAGGGCGCTTGCCACTGGGTGCCAAAGAACAGGTGCACCACTACATCCCGCTGGTTATTGAGCGCAAATGCAAACAGGGTGAAGAAGATGACAGCTTTGAGCAGCCACAGCAGGTATTTCATGGCAGTGACAGGAATGGCTTGGGCGCCATTCTACGTGGATTCACGCTTGGGCTCTTGAAAAGCAAATGCCAGCACAAGGCTGGCATTTATTGTAGGAGGTGACGAGCCTGACCCCGGCACTGGATCCACAGTTAGGGCTGCTTGGTTCCCCACCTGACCCGGTTGGCCGCTTCCCCATGCGAGGAGGCCCGTCAGGGGTTGATTGTACCTAAAGAAAACGGACTCCCGAGCAAGCCGGCCAAAAAGTCCTTAAGCGGGGGGCGGCTCTGCGGTGCATGCAAAAGTATTGCGTGCCCGCCAAGGCAGGGACTCTCAGGGCTGGCGCGACTGACCGTAGAATGCAGCTCTATGTCTTATCTTGTTCTCGCTCGCAAATACCGTCCGCGGAATTTCTCTGAAATGGTCGGCCAAGAGCATGTGGTGCAGGCGCTGTCCAATGCACTGGTGCAGCAGCGCTTGCACCATGCCTACCTGTTTACGGGAACCCGTGGCGTGGGCAAGACGACAGTCTCGCGCATTTTGGCCAAGTCGCTCAACTGCACGGGTGCCGATGGCCAGGGCGGCATCACCGCTGCGCCTTGCGGTGTGTGCCCGGCCTGTACCGAGATCGACAGCGGGCGTTTTCCCGATTACACCGAGTTGGACGCCGCGTCCAACCGCGGCGTCGATGAAGTGCAAGGCCTCCTGGAGCAGGCGGTGTACAAGCCGGTGCAGGGGCGCTTCAAGGTCTTCATGATCGACGAAGTGCACATGCTCACCAATACCGCCTTCAACGCCATGTTGAAGACGCTGGAGGAGCCGCCCGAGTACCTGAAGTTTGTGCTGGCGACCACCGATCCGCAGAAGGTGCCGGTCACGGTGCTATCGCGCTGCCTGCAGTTCAATCTGCGGCCCATGGCGCCCGAGACCATTCAAGAGCATTTGGGCCGTGTGCTGGCGCAAGAAGAGATTGCCTCCGAGCCCCAGGCGCTGCGCCTGCTGTCGCGCTCGGCTCGCGGATCCATGCGCGATGCGCTGTCGCTGACCGACCAGGCGATCGCCTTTGGTGGTGGCCAGCTGCAGGAGGCCAGCGTGCGCCAGATGCTGGGTGCCGTGGATTCCAGCCATGTGTTTCGCCTGATCGATGCGCTGGCGCGTGGAGACGGCGCCGAAGTCGTGGACACCGTCGACCAACTGCGTCACCAAGGCCTGTCAGCCGCTTCCACATTGGAAGATATGGCCGTTCAGCTGCAGCGCATGGCGGTGCTGCAGGCCGTGCCGGACAAGGCACGTACATCCGCCGCTGAAGACGATGCCGACCAGCAAGAAGTGCTGCGCCTGGCGCAGCAAATGCCTGCGGATGAAACCCAGTTGCTCTACAGTATTGCGCTGCACGGCCGCGCTGAACTGGGGCTGGCGCCCGATGAGTATGCAGCGCTGACGATGGCGCTGCTGCGGCTGCTGGCTTTCAAACCTGCAGCATCGGCTGAAAAAAAAACTCTGAATAATGCGGAGGCGCAGCCGCCCAAGGCGCCTGCACCCCCGCCAGCCGCTGTGGCCATGCCCGCAACCACGGCGCTGGCATCTACGCCCACCGCAACCCCGCCATTGCCGCAAGTGGCCCCTGTTGCGGCGCCTGCGCCTCAGCCAGAGCCTGCTTCCGCTCCTGCGGTGGCAGCCCAAGTCGCAGTTCCAGCTGCAGTTGCTGCCGCAGATGCGCCAGTGTTGTCAGCAGCCCCCGCTGCGGTGGAGGCGGTCAAACTGCCGGTCCGCAGTGCCGAGGACCTGATCCCCGCGCGTGCTGCAGCATCGGTGCCCGAGGTGGCGGTGGCGCCGCCCACACCAGCCCAGACTGAGCAGGAGTTGGTGGAAGAGGAGCAGCCCCAGCTGCACGATGATGATGACGCGGCACCGTTGCCAGATAACAATAGCGATGACGACGGCGATGAGCTCATGCAAAGCGGCAACAGCGCTGACGCGGATGGTGTGCCTTACTTTGATGATGTGCCGATGGAGGCCTATGCCAATGACGAAGATGCGGCATTGGCAGCGCCCCCTGGCGCGCTACCCCATGCGCAGGGCATGGCCGGGATTGCCCAAGAGCCAACCAGCTTGATTGCCTTGCCGGTACAGACACCGCAAGCCAGTGATTTTGACCGGCCTGCTGCCAACTTTGGCGAGAACTTGGGCCGGGTGCCGGCGGAGTTCGAGGACACGGCCGAGGGCCGGTTCTGGAACGAGACCGTGACCCAGCTGGTGCAGGCAGAGGCGGTGACCGCCGTGGCACGCCAGTTGGCATTGCGCTCCCAGCTGCTCAAGCGCGATGCCGATGAGTGGCAGCTGCGCGTGGATCTGGAGTCTCTGGCCCAGCCGGGGACCGTGGAGCGGCTGCGCACGGCCCTGGTGGCGGCCGGGTTGGTGGGCAAGATCCAGGTGTCGGTGGGGGCCGTGGAGGACTCCCCGGCACGGCGCAAGGCCCATGCGGTGCAGGCGCGCCAGCGCGCTGCCGAGGACACCGTGCGCAAAGACCCCTATGTTCAATCGCTGATACAGCAATTTGGCGCGAAAATAGTGCCCGGTAGCATTCAGCCTCTATGATGCGGCGTTCGCTGGCCGGTTGGCTCTCCGACCTGCCGCAGGTTTTCAAACAAAAGGATTTTTCATGTTCAACAAAGGACAACTCGCTGGTTTGATGAAGCAGGCACAGGCCATGCAGGACAACCTGAAAAAGGCCCAGGATGACCTGGCCAACATCGAGGTAGAAGGCGAGTCCGGCGCCGGTCTGGTCAAGGTACTGATGACCTGCAAGCACGACGTCAAGCGCGTAACCATTGATCCGAGCCTGCTGTCTGAAGACAAGGACATGCTCGAAGACCTGGTGGCTGCTGCCTTCAACGCCGCTGTGCGCAAGGCCGAAGAGACCAGCAACGAAAAAATGAGCAAGATCTCTGCCGGCATGCCTGGCTTGCCCGGTGGCATGAAGCTCCCGTTCTAAATCTGTTGCCTGATGCGCTTGCCCTTCCTGACGCTGCTTGGCAGATGGCATGGGCGGGCCCTTTGTGGTGCTAGGCCCTTTGTGAGTTTTTCCCATGTCTGATACCGGCACCCTGGAAGTCTTGGTGCAGGCGCTGCGCCGCCTGCCGGGTGTCGGCGTCAAGTCGGCCTCGCGGATGGCCTTCCACCTGCTGCAAAACGACCGCGAAGGTGCCGAGCTGCTCTCGCGCGCCTTGCACGAGGCCAGCAGCCGGGTGCGCCATTGCGAGCGTTGCCATACCTTTACCGAGAACAGCATCTGTTCAACCTGCCTCGATGAAGGCCGCGATGCTGCGCGCCTGTGCGTGGTGGAGACGCCTGCTGACCAGGCCGCCCTTGAGCGCACGGGTGCCTACAAAGGGTATTACTACGTGCTGATGGGGCGTTTGTCGCCGCTCGATGGCATCGGCCCGCGTGATATTGGCGTGCAGCAGCTGCTGCAGCGTGCCAGCGATGGGGTGGTCCAAGAGGTGATTCTGGCCACCAATTTCACGGCGGAGGGTGAGGCAACCGCCCATGTGATCTCCGAGGCCTTGCAGCGCAAGGGCATCGGCTTTACCCGCTTGGCTCGGGGCGTGCCCATCGGCAGCGAGCTGGAGTATGTCGATCTGGGCACGATTGCCCACGCCTTGGCCGATCGCCGCTGAGCCTGGCTTCCCATGGGTTGGGAAAAGCCGTTTTCCTGCATCGCCGTCGCCAGGAAATGGCCATTTTTGCCCCTGGTAGGCCGCTTTCCTCCGATTACAATTCGATGCTGGTCTTGATGGTTATCTATGTCTCTGATGCATAGATAAAACCGGCGCGCTGCTGTCCCGGATTTTCCCGCACACCTGTCTCGCACGCCTTGCCTCTGTGGCCGCGCTGCCCAAAGATCGTTCTCCGATATTGCATCAAGCCGCGTTGTTGCCGGCTGTGCCTCGTGTTTTTTAGGATTTTTGCGTGCAATCTACTGCTGTATCCAAGCGAAATATTCTGGCCGCTGTCATTGGCAACGCGCTCGAATGGTATGACTTTCTGGTCTTCGCGTTCATGACGCCCATCGTGGCGAAGCTGTTCTTCCCCTCCAACCCCAACGATCCCAGCGATGACCTGAACCGCATTCTGATGACGACGGCGGTCTTTGGCGTGGGCTTCTTCATGCGCCCGGTGGGCGGCATCCTGCTGGGCCTGTATGGCGACCGCAAGGGCCGCAAGGCGGCGATGGTGATGGTCACCGGCATCATGGCGGTGGCCATTGCCTTGATCACCTTTGCGCCCACCTACCAGGGTGTTGGCATCTGGGCGCCGATCTTCATCGTGCTGGCCCGCTTGCTGCAGGGCTTTGCCGCCGGTGGCGAGTTCGGTACTTCGACGGCCTTGCTGATCGAGCTGGCGCCCAAGGGCAAGCGGGGCTTTTATGGCTCCTGGCAGATGACCGGCCAGATGGCAGCGCTGCTGATTGGCGCGGCGGTGGGCACCCTGATCACCGACTTCTTCACCCAGGAACAGCTGATGTCCTGGGCCTGGCGCATTCCTTTTGCGGTGGGCCTGCTGATCGTGCCGGTCGCCATCTATATCCGCCGCCATGTGGAAGAGCCAGAAACCTTTGTGAAGATGCAAGCCGCGCAAAAGGCCGGTACCGTCAAGCAAGTGGGTGTGGTCGAGATGCTGCGCACCCATGCGCGTGAAACCCTGGTGGGCATGGGCCTGGTGGTGACCGCGACGGTGTCCATCTACATCACCTTCACCTACCTGGTGACCTATTCGACCGTCACCCTCAAGCTGCCTCTGCATGACACCTTCATGGTGCAAATGGCCGGTGCGGCGCTGATGGTCGTGCTGATGCCCTTCATGGGTGCCTGGTCCGACCGCGTGGGCCGCCGTCCGCTGATGATTGGTTCGCTGCTGGGTTACCTGTTGGTGCTTTATCCGCTGTACGCTTGGCTGACCGATGGCCCGACCATTGCCAAGCTGATGACCGTGCAGGTGATGATTTGCCTGTTTGTGTCGGTGTTCTTTGGCGTCTTCAGCACGGTGATGGCCGAGCTGTTCCCAGCCAATGTGCGCTCGGTGGGCATGTCCATGGCCTACAACATCGCGGTGATGGTGTTTGGCGGCTTTGCCCAGTTCATCGTGACCTGGCTGATCAAGACCACCGGCTCGACGATGTCGCCGGCCTTCTATGTGATGTTTGGCGTGACCCTGGGCTTGATCGCTGCTTTCTTCATTCGTGACCGCGCGCATGAAGACGATCTGGACGCCGTGATGTAAAGGCAGAGGGCCGCGTCGCCAAGGCGCGGCCAAGCAGATAGCGAAAACCCGGGACTCTCAGGAATCCCGGGTTTTTGTTGTTCAGGGGCAGGCGGGAGATGGCTGGCGACGGCGCAGGCCTTGCAGGTCTTAGGTCAAGGCCTGCAGCAAGCGCTGCCATTCCTGCGTCAGCAGCCGCACAGGCTGTGCTAGCGCGTCGGGCAGCAGCTGGTCGGCGGTTTGCTCCACCGACAGACCCAGCACATGGCCCAGCAGCAAGGCGCTGGCGATCAGCTGAAGGCTGTAAGCAGGTACATCAGGCCATGTCGCCTGGGCCATGCTGGCCAGCTCGGCGCTTTGGCGGGGGTAGACCTTCTCGCACTGCTGCACCTCAGGCAGCTGCGGAATCTTGGCGGCCACGGCCTGGAGCATGATCTCCCATGCGCGCAGATGCTCCGCAGGGTAGGCCTGCACCAGCGCAGGCAGCGACAGATAGGGCGTGCGCGCTTCCAGGACCTGAGAATGGGCCATGCGCAGCAAATTGAACATCAGCGCTGGGCGTTGCTGCAGCAGCTCCACCAGCGCAGCGGTCTGTGCCTGGTTGCTCAATGCGCTGGAGAGTGCAGCCACATCGGCGGTGCTGGGCAGCACCACGCGGGCGGGAACAGATTCTGGCCGGCTGACGGCGTAACCCTGCAGCAGGTGGGCCTTGTTTTCTTGCGCCAGCTGGAGCTGCGCGCGGGACTCGATTTTGTCGGCGATCAAGGTGGCGCCCGAGATGCGGCGCGCCCATTGCAGCATCAACACGGCGCGTTCGGCCGTCAGCACCGAAAAGTCGATCTTCAGGTAACTGACCAGGTCGTGCCAGGGTTCATAGGCCGAGTCCAGCACGGAGTGGTTGAAGGCGAGGGCAAAGCCTTTGGCGCGCAGCGCCTCCAGTGCGGGGCGGCGGGCCAGTGCTTCGGAAGAGGCTGCGTGGCCCAGAGAGGGGATCTCCAGCACCACCTGGTGGGCCGGCAGCAGATCGAGGTGGCTGCCGCGCAGGCTCTCGAAGGTGGTGTTCAAAAACAGCAGGCCATCGCCCAGCAGCTTGGCCGGCTCAATGTGCGAGAGCACCGCATGGGTCAAGGCCAGATCGGATTCCAGGGTGTGGGCCGAGGCCGTGCGAGAGCGGTTGAATATCTCGTGACCAATCAGCGTGCCCTGGGGGTCTTTGATCGGCTGCCAGGCAATGGGCGGGGCAGGGGACGTAAAGACCAAGGCAGCAGCCAAAGGGGATGTGGGGGAAGGTGACGCGCTCGTGTGTGGCATGTACGGCTGAACCATCGCATGCATCAGTGGTGCCTCACCAACGGCCGGTGCAAGCAGTGTCTGCATTTCGTTATCTCGGGATCGACGTGCATTGTCCTTCATATCGGGCGCCTCACGCGTCTGGGGGTGGAGTGAACCTGCTGGGTTTGTAGCAAAGTACACACGCTTTGGGGGCCTAAAACGATTCTGGTTGTTACAACTGGCCCTGGAGCCAAGCCAGCTCGGCCTGGCTGAAACCCGCCTGGCTGCGCGCGGCCAGGTTGAACGGAGGGCGGGGGCGTGGTGCCTCGTAGTGCGCGACCAGCCAGCTGTAGTGCTGCTCTGGGTCCAGATCTTGCTGCTGGCACAGGTGGCGGTACCAGTGGTTGCCGATGGCGACATGGCCCACTTCTTCGCGCAGGATGATGTCCAGAATGGCCACGGCCTCCAGCGCATCCACGGCAGAAGTTTGTTGCAATTTTGACTGGATCTGGGGCGTTGCATCCAAACCACGGGCTTCCAAAGTTCGGGGTACCAAGGCCATCCGGGCCACGATGTCATGGGCCGTTTTCTCGCACATGGTCCACAGACCTTGGTGGGCAGGGTAGTCGCCATAGTCGTGGCCCCATTTGCGCAGGTGCGCGCGCAGCAGCCCAAAGTGTTTGGCCTCTTCTGCCGCGACTTGCAGCCAGTCCTGGTAGAAGGCCTCGGGCATGCCCTCAAAACGCCAGATTGCATCCAGCGCCAGGTTGATGGCGTTGAACTCGATATGGGCGATGGCATGCAGCAAAATGGCGCGGCCTTCTGGCGTGGCCGGTGAGCGGCGGCCCATCGCGGTATGGGCTTTGAGCTCGGGCTTTTCCGGGTGGCCGGGCAGAACGGTGCCGCTGGGCAGCTGCAATCGGGCCTCGGGCGCTATTGAAATAGTGGCTCTTTGCGCATACATGGCCAGGGTGCGTGCGGTTTTTTCCTCGGCATTGGCCACAGACAGGGCTTGCAAGGCACATTGACGTAATTCCATCCCTACAATTATGAGGCTGCCGCCCCCCCCCCCAGGGAGGGCAAGGCCCCCGAGCCATGGATTGGTTTGGCGGGTTCAGCCACAACAAGCTGGAGACACGATGGCCAAGTATGAACTCGATGGTGTGCAACCGCTGGTCGCAGAATCGGCATGGATTGCCGATAGCGCGCAGGTGATCGGTCGCGTGGAGATGGCGGCGGACAGCAGCGTCTGGTTTGGTGCCATCCTGCGCGGCGACAATGACCCGATCCGCATCGGCGAGGGCAGCAATGTGCAAGACGGCAGTGTGCTGCACACGGACAAGGGCAAGCCCTTGGAGATTGGCAAGCATGTCACCATTGGCCATAACGTCATCTTGCATGGCTGCACGATTGGCGATGAGTCGCTGATTGGCATGGGGGCGATTGTGCTCAATGGTGCCAAGATTGGTCGGCACTGCCTGGTAGGTGCTGGCGCTGTCGTGACCGAGAACAAGGAATTCCCGGATGGCAGCCTGATTGTGGGCAGCCCCGCCAAGGTGGTGCGGCCGTTGAGCCCGGAGCAGATCGAGGGGCTGCGGCGCAGTGCACAAGGCTATGTGGCCAATGCCCGGCGTTTTAAATCGGGTCTGCGAAAATTACCGGATTGAGGGGCTGTAGCCTGGGCGCCATGCCCGGGTTCTGCAGGCCCGCATGTATTGAATTGGAAGAATTACAGTGTCTGAACTGCATAAATTTTTGTTTGATGGGCTGCCCGTTCGGGGCGCCATTGTTCGACTGACTGAGGCCTGGCAAGAGATTTTGCAGCGCCGCGCGGTCAACACCAGCACCGGTGCCTACCCGCTGCCGGTGCAGGAGATGCTCGGCGAGATGACCGCCGCCGGCGTGCTGATGCAGTCCAACATCAAATTCAATGGGGCGCTGGTGTTCCAGATCTCGGGTGATGGCCCAGTGAAATTGGCCGTTACCGAGGTGCTCAGCAACCTGAGCGTGCGCTCCACTGTCACGATGATGGGGGATTTGCCGGCCGATGCGAGCTTGACCGATATGGTCAATGTGCAGGGCAAAGGCCGCTGCGCGATCACCTTGGACCCCAAAGACAAGCAGCCCGGCCAGCAGCCCTACCAGGGCGTGGTGCCGCTGGTTGATGTGGATGGCCAGCCGCTCGAGAGCATGGCCGCCATCTTGCAGCAGTACATGCGCCAATCTGAGCAGCTCGATACGGTGCTGGTGCTGGCCGCCAACGACAAGGTGGCAGCCGGCCTGATTGTGCAGCGCATGCCGATCAAGGGCGAGGCCAATTTGGCAGGCGGCACGCTCCATACCGAAGAGCTTGACCAGATCGGCCTCAATGAAGAGTACAACCGCATTGCCCATCTGGCCGCTAGCCTGACCCGCGATGAGCTCCTGAACCTCGATGTTGAGACCATCCTGCACCGCTTGTTTTGGGAAGAAAAGCTGCTGCGTTTTGTGCCCGAAGATGGTGAAGGTGGACCGCACTTTGCCTGCACCTGCAGCCGTGAGCGTGTCGGCAATATGCTGCGCAGCCTGGGCCAGGAAGAGTCCGACAGCATCCTGGAAGAGCAGGGCCTGATCGAGGTGGGCTGCGAGTTCTGTGGGCAGCAGTACCGCTTCGATGCCGTCGATGTGGCGCACCTGTTTACCGAGCGCGGCAATGATCCGCCCGCGCCGCACCTGGTGCAGTAATGCGCTGGTAGTGCAGGCCGCATAGCGCCTGATTGCCTGCCAGGCTGCGCTGCGTCCAACTGCTTCAGGCTTTGGGCGCTACCAGGTCTTGAAACAGGCGCAGCTCGCAGTCCGGGTCGCTGCATTTCTCACAACTCCAGCCTTGGCGCGCGCTGTGGCCTGCTGCACGCAAAGCCGTTCGCAGCGCTTGCAGGGGCGCCGCTTTGGGGTACCAGTTGCACAGGGCGGCCAGGGCCTCTTGCTCCAGCCGCTGGCCTTGGCTGAACAGCAGCTGAAAGGCCTGAGCGCGAGCGACCAATTGCAAGCGCGTTTGCATCAGCAGTGCCTGGGCCTGGTTGTCTTGGATGGGGCTGGCCGACAGCGGAGGAGCCATCAGCAAGACCGCATCCTCTTCGGCCATGGGCAGCGCTAGCCGGTGCAGCAACTGTGCAAGACTGCAGGCTTGCAGCAGGAAAGCCGGTGGTTCAGCCGCGGGGTGGCTTGCCAGGTAGGGGTCCAGTTGCGCAGCCAGCCGGGCGCTGTCCTGGCTGGAGAGGGCCGCCAGGTAGACCCTGGGTGGCGCTGCCGGGGTGCTGGGCGTCATGGCGCGGCTGAGAGTGGTTGGGACGCAGGCATGGCCGCGATGATAAGGGCAAAGCTGCGGCGTCCAAGAAAAAAGCGCCTGCAAAGAGGCGCTTGGTGGGCTAGGCGAGGGTGGGTCTTATTTGCGCGTGTACTGCACAAACACCTCGTTGGGCTTGACCATACCCAACTCGTTGCGGGCCTTGCCTTCAACCATGTCCATACCTTGCTTGAGGTCGTTGACCTCCGTCTCCAGGCGAACGTTCTCACGCACTGCAGTTTCGTTCTCGGTCTTCTGCGTGGCAATTTGCTGCTTCATGTCCTTGACATAGGGCATGCTGCCGCGGCCACTCCAGAGCTGGGCGTGGATGCTGACCAGGATGGCCAGCAGCACAAAGGGAACAATACGAGAGATCATGAGAAAGTCGGGTCCCGAGGACAGCCGGGACATGGCAGCGCGCCATGCCCCGACGCAAGCTTAGCGCAGATTGTAGAAGGCAGAACGGCCAGGGTAGACCGCCACTTCGCCCAGGTCTTCTTCAATGCGCAGCAGCTGGTTGTACTTGGCCATGCGGTCCGAACGGCTCAGCGACCCGGTCTTGATCTGGCCTGCGTTCAGGCCCACAGCGATGTCGGCGATGGTGCTGTCCTCGGTCTCGCCCGAGCGGTGCGAGATCACGGCGGTGTAGCCGGCGCGCTTGGCCATCTCGATGGCGGCAAACGTTTCGCTCAGCGTGCCGATCTGGTTGATCTTGATCAGGATGGAGTTGGCGATGTCCTTGTCGATGCCTTCCTTGAGGATCTTGGTGTTGGTCACGAACAGGTCGTCACCCACCAGCTGAACCTTCTTGCCCAGGCGCTCGGTCAGAATCTTCCAGCCATCCCAGTCGCCTTCGTGCATGCCGTCTTCGATGGAGATGATGGGGTACTTGTCGCACCAGGTGGCCAGCATGTCGGTCCACTGCTCAGCCGTCAGGCTGATGCCGCCTTCGCCTTCCAGCACGTACTTGCCGTCTTTGTAGAACTCGGAGGCAGCGCAGTCCAGCGCCAGTGCAATCTGGTCGCCAGCGGTGTAACCGGCTTGGTCGATGGCTTCGAGGATCAGCTGGATGGCGGCCTCATGGTTCTCGACCGACGGCGCAAAACCGCCTTCATCACCCACGGCGGTGGGCATGCCACGGCTGTCGATGATCTTCTTCAGCGCGTGGAACACTTCAGCGCCCCAGCGCAGTGCTTCGCGAAAGCTCGGCGCGCCCACGGGCACGATCATGAACTCTTGCAGGTCCAGGCTGTTGTTGGCGTGGGCGCCGCCGTTGATGACGTTCATCATCGGCACGGGCAACTGCACACCGCCCATGCCACCAAAGTAGCGGTACAGCGGCAGACCAGCTTCTTCAGCGGCGGCGCGGGCCACGGCCATCGACACGGCCAGCATGGCGTTCGCGCCCAGGCGGCTTTTGTTGTCGGTGTTGTCCAGGTCGATCAGGGTTTTGTCGAGGAAAGCTTGTTCAGCGGCATCCAGGCCCAGAATGGCTTCGGAGATGTCGGTATTGATGTGCTCGACAGCCTTCAGCACGCCCTTGCCCAGGTAACGGCTCTTGTCGCCGTCGCGCAGCTCGATGGCTTCGCGCGAACCGGTGGAGGCGCCCGAAGGCACGGCCGCACGGCCCATCACGCCCGATTCCAGCAGCACATCGCATTCGACGGTGGGGTTGCCACGCGAATCCAGAATTTCGCGGCCAACGATATCAACAATTGCACTCACTTTAGAGCCTTTCAGAGATTGAAAAAAGGGTTGGTGCGCTGCATACGGATGGACTGCAACTGCACGGAATCCATAGGGTGTTCGCCTTAAACGCCTTCGACCAGCACCATGCGCATGATGGCCGCGCCATCGCGTGCCTCGCGCGCCTTGCTGTATTCGGGCGAATCATAAAAACGGCGGGCTTGCTCGCTGTCCTTGAACTTCAGGATCACGGTGCGGCCGGGGTTCCAGTCGCCCTCGATCACCTCGACCTTGCCACCGCGCACGCAAACCTCGGCACCATAGGCCTGCATGGCGATGGTGCTGTACTTGCGGTACTCCTCGTACTGCTCGGGGTTGGTCACGGTGACCGATGCAATGATGTATGCGCTTGGCATTTAAGCTCCAAAATTGTTTTCCAGGAAACCGTTCTTCTTGGTGATGCTGTCCAGCGCCACCATGGTTTCGAGCAAGGCCTTCATGTGCTTGAGGGGCACGGCATTGGGGCCGTCGCTCAGGGCGTTGCAGGGGTCTGGATGGGTTTCCATGAACACGCCAGCGACGCCCACGGCAATCGCTGCACGGGCCAGCACGGGCACCATCTCGCGCATGCCGCCGCTCGACGTGCCGTTGCCGCCGGGCAGCTGCACGCTGTGGGTGGCGTCGAACACGACGGGCGCATTGGTCTCGCGCATGATGGCCAGCGAGCGCATGTCGCTCACCAAGTTGTTGTAGCCAAAGCTGGCGCCGCGTTCGCAGGCCATGAAGATGTCTTCGGGCAGGCCGACTTCCTTGGCGGCAGCGCGGGCCTTGTCGATGACATTCTTCATGTCATGCGGCGCCAAAAACTGGCCCTTCTTGATATTGACCGGCTTGCCAGACTGGGCGACCGCACGGATGAAGTCGGTCTGGCGACACAGAAAGGCCGGGGTCTGCAGCACATCCACAATGCTGGCGACGTAGGGCACTTCAGCCTCGTTGTGGACATCGGTCAGGATGGGCACATTCAGCTCTTTTTTCACCTTGGCCAGAATCTCCAGGCCCTTTTCCATGCCTGGGCCGCGAAAGCTCGTACCCGAGCTGCGGTTGGCCTTGTCAAAGCTGCTCTTGAAAATAAAGGGGATGCCCAGGCTGGCCGTCATTTCCTTGAGTTGTCCGGCCACATCCATCTGCAGCTGCTCGGACTCGACCACGCAGGGGCCGGCAATCAGGAAAAAGGGCTTATCAAGCCCGATATCAAATCCGCACAATTGCATGGACGGTGTTCCTTAAGGGTGGGGTGAGAGCAAAGACGCCATGAGAAACGCAGCGTCTTGGAGTGCTTTGTTTGTCATGGCTTCTGTGTGTGCCGCAAGCTGGCCGCAATTTTACTTGGCTGCCAGCTTCTTGCGATCGACTGCCGCCTTGATGAAGGCATTGAACAGCGGATGGCCGGCCCAGGGGGTGGACTTGAACTCGGGGTGGAACTGCACGCCGATGTACCAGGGGTGCACGGCAGCAGGCAGCTCCACGATTTCCGTCAGCTGTTCACGCTGGGTCAGGGCCGAGATCACCAGGCCGGACTGGCGCAGCTGGTCCAGGTACTGGGTGTTGGCTTCGTAGCGGTGGCGGTGGCGCTCGGTGACCACATCGCCGTAGATGCTGTGGGCCAGCGAGTCCTTTTGCACATCGGACGATTGCGCGCCCAGGCGCATGGTGCCGCCCAGGTCCGAGTTCTCGTCACGGGTCTTGATGGTGCCGTCGGCATCCTTCCACTCGGTGATCAGGGCGATCACGGGGTGGGGGGTCTGGCGGTCAAACTCGGTGGAGTTGGCGTTGTCCAGGCCGGCTACATGGCGTGCATATTCGATGGTCGCGACCTGCATGCCCAGGCAGATGCCCAGGTAGGGCACCTTGCCTTCGCGGGCAAACTTGGCCGTCGAGATCTTGCCTTCGACACCACGCGAGCCAAAGCCGCCGGGCACCAGAATGCCGTCATAGCTCTTGAGAACCTCGGCCGCATCGCTGTCGTGAATGGTTTCCGAATCCACGTGCGTGATCTTGACGCGCACATGGTTTTGCATGCCGGCGTGCTTGAGTGCTTCGTTGACGGACTTGTAGGCGTCCGACAGCTCGACATACTTGCCGACCATCGCAATGGCCACTTCGCCCTTGGGGTGCTCGGTCTCGTAGACCAGGTCATCCCAGCGCTTGAGGTTGGCTGGCGGCGTGTTCAGGCGCAGCTTGTCGCAGATGAGGCCGTCCAGACCTTGCTCGTGCAGCATGCGGGGCACCTTGTAGATGGTGTCCACGTCCCACATGGAGATCACACCCCACTCGGGAACGTTGGTGAAGAGGGAAATCTTTTCCTTCTCTTCATCAGGCACCTGGTGCTTGGCGCGGCACAGCAGAGCGTCGGGCTGGATACCGATTTCGCGCAGCTTTTGCACGGTGTGCTGTGTGGGCTTGGTCTTGAGCTCGCCGGCCGTTTCGATGAAAGGCAGGTAAGTCAGGTGCACAAAGGCGGAATTGTTGGGGCCGAGCTTCAGGGCCAGCTGACGGGCAGCTTCCAGGAAGGGCAGGGACTCGATGTCGCCCACGGTGCCGCCGACTTCGCAGATGGCAACATCCACTTCGTGGTCTGTACCCAGACCGGCGCCGCGCTTGATGTATTCCTGAATTTCGTTGGTGATATGGGGGATGACCTGCACGGTCTTGCCCAGATAGTCACCACGGCGTTCTTTTTCCAGCACGGACTGATAGATACGGCCCGTGGTGAAATTGTTGGTCTGACGCATGCGCGTTTCAATGAAACGCTCATAGTGGCCCAAGTCCAGATCGGTCTCGGCTCCGTCATCCGTCACGAACACTTCACCGTGCTGGAAGGGCGACATCGTGCCCGGGTCCACGTTGATGTAGGGGTCGAGCTTGATGAGGGTGACTTTGAGACCGCGCGATTCGAGGATCGCTGCAAGGGAGGCTGAGGCGATTCCCTTACCGAGGGAAGACACCACACCGCCAGTAACGAAGACAAATTTGGTCATGTCTTTTAGGGAGGTGGGAAATTCTGATTATAAAGGCGTAAGCCAGCCCGTGCGGACAGCCGCCATAAATGGGCTTCAATGCCCACGGGTTTGCGCCTTGCACACCGCTGCGCAGATAGCCGTGCTGGCACTGCTTTCTTGTCTGCTGCAGGGCAGCGGCGGCGGGCCTGCTCTGCTACATTGGCGGGCATGAACCAGCTCCACGGAAAACATATTGTTCTTGGCATGTCCGGCGGCGTTGCCGCTTTCAAGTCTGCCGAATTGTGCCGCCGCCTGACCAAGGCTGGCGCGACGGTGCAGGTGGTGATGACCGAGGCGGCCACCCAGTTCATGACCCCGGTGACGATGCAGGCGCTGTCCAACCGCCCGGTCTATGTATCCCAGTGGGATGCGCGCGAGCACAACAATATGCCGCATATCAACCTGAGTCGCGAGGCCGATGCGATTGTGGTGGCCCCTTGCAGTGCGGACTTTATCGCCCGCTTGGTGCAAGGCCGTGCCGATGAGCTGCTGAGCCTGTTATGCCTGGCGCGGCCCATCGACACCGTGCCCTTGATTCTGGCGCCGGCCATGAACCGTGAGATGTGGGCCCACCCCGCCACCCAGCGTAACCTGCGCCAGGTGCAGTCCGATGGCGCCGTGGTGCTGGGTGTGGGCAACGGCGACCAGGCCTGCGGCGAAACCGGCGATGGCCGCATGCTGGAGGCGGCCGAGATTGAGGAAGAGCTGCAGTATTTTTTCAGCACCAAGGCGCTGGCAGGCAAAAAGCTGCTGATCACGGCTGGGCCTACTTTCGAAGCCATAGACCCGGTGCGGGGCATCACCAACCTCTCCAGCGGCAAGATGGGCTTTGCCATTGCGCGCGCCGCCCAGGCGGCAGGTGCCGAGGTGACCCTGGTGGCCGGGCCGGTGCATCTGCCCACGCCGCGCGGGGTGCGCCGCATCGATGTGCAATCGGCGCAGGACATGCTCCAGGCCGTGCTGGGCGGCATCGAAAGCGCCGATATCTTTGTGGCAACTGCCGCAGTGGCCGACTGGCGCCCGGCCAGCGCTGCCGACCAAAAGATCAAGAAAGACGGCAGTGGCGCGGTGCCGCAGCTGGCCTTTGTCGAGAACCCGGACATCCTCGCCACCGTGGCCCAGCTGCCGCGCGCCAAAAGCGGCCAGCTTTACTGCGTGGGCTTTGCCGCAGAAAGTGAAAATCTGCTGGCCAATGCCCAGGCCAAGCGCCTGCGCAAGCAGATCCCCCTCTTGGTCGGCAATATTGGGCCGGCCACCTTTGGCAAGGACGACAACGCCTTGCTGCTGGTCGACGCGCTAGGCCACCAGGAGCTGCCCCATGCCAGCAAGGCAGTCTTGGGTGAACAATTGGTGGCCGAGATCGCCAAGCGCATCGCGCGCTAGTCCATCCAAAAGCGCCGCAGATTGCAGCCGCCAAGATTAGGCGGCTGTTTGCTTTGCGTCAGTCCAACAAGGCCAGGATCTCGTCGTGCAGCTGGCGTGGCAGGCGGATGCCTTGCTGCGCACTCAGGGCCCGCGCCGCATAGCGCCGCTCGGAGGGCAAGCGTGCCCCCTGGCCCTTGATGGCGGCAAACATGGCCTCGGCACGCGCCTGGTGGGCAGGCCAGTCTTCGCCGGCAAAACGCTGCGGATCAAAAGCCAGCACCAGATGGCCATGGCAGGGCATGCCGCCGGCACCGGCGTCCAGCGCCATCGATTCCTGGCTACCCAGGTCGCCAATCAGCATGCCGGCCATCAGCTCCACCATGGTCGCCAGGGCCGAGCCCTTGTGGCCGCCAAAGGTGCGCATCGCGCCCTGGGCCACGGCTGCCGGGTCGGTCGATGGCTGGCCTTGCGCATCGATGCCCACGCCTTCAGGCAGCGGGGTGCCGGCGCGGCGGTGCAGGTCCAGATCGCCGCGCGCAATGGCACTGGTGGCAAAGTCAAACACATAGGGGTAGGGGCCAGGCCGGGGCCAGCCAAAGGCGATGGGGTTGGTGCCAAATACGCCGCGCGTGCCACCAGCGGGGGCCACCCAGGCATGGCTGGGGGTCATCACCAGCGCGGCCAGGCCTTGGTCGGTGAGCATCTCCACCTCGGGCCACAAGGCGGTGAAGTGGAAGCAATGGTTGATCACCAAGGCCCCCATGCCCAAGGCGCGGGTAGTGGCTACCAAGGGTGGCAGGCCAAGCTCCAGGGCGAGGGGAGAAAAGCCGCGTTTGGCGTCCACCCGGGTGATGGCGCCTTGCGTGGGTTGCAGCACGGGCTGGGCCTGCAGGTCCACCAAACCGGTGCCGATGGTGTGGGCTGCGCTCAGGATGCGGTAGGCCCCGTGGGACTGGCAGGCATCGCGCTGGCCGGCGACCACGATGCGCGCAATGGACTGGGCGTGGGCTGGGCTCAGGCCCAGGTGCTGCAGTACGCGCAGCGCCAGGCGGTGCAGATCTTCTTCGCTGATCCGCAGTGTGTCATCTTGTGGTTGCACCATTTCCGCCCACCTCAAGTCTTGCTGCGGGGAATGCGCCCCATCAGATAAAACTCCTCATTGGGTTGCATGCCTGCAAAGCTGGCCATGCGGTTGCTCAGGCCAAAAAAGGCGGTGATGGCAGCGATGTCCCAGATGTCTTCGTCATCAAAACCATGGGCATGCAGGGCGTCAAAATCCGCGTCATCGACTTCTTGCGAGCGGGTGCAGACCTTCATCGCAAAATCCAGCATCGCGCGCTGGCGTGCTGAGATATTGGCCTTGCGGTAGTTGACGGCCAGCTGGTCGGCCAGCATCGGGGCCTTGTCATAGATGCGCACCAGCGCGCCATGCGCGACCACGCAGTACAGGCATTCGTTGTGGGCGCTGGTGACGGTGACGATCATCTCGCGCTCGGCCTTGCTTAGGCTGCTTTCCTCGCGCTCCATCAGTGCATCGTGGTAGGCAAAAAAGGCGCGCCATTCCGCCGGGCGGCGCGCGAAGGCGAGGAACACGTTCGGGATAAAGCCAGCCTTTTCCTGCACCTGGGCAATGCGGGCCTGGATGTCTTCGGGCAGGCTTTTCAGATCGGGAAGAGGGTAGCGCGCGGTTGCAGCCATGGTGTTGTCTCCACAGAGTTGTTCTGCGGACCATCATAGGGGCAAGCCCTGCGCTGGGCCTGCCTCTTGGTGACTGCTTTCCCGGTGGGCTCAAGGAGCGGTAAAGGGGCGACCGCGCAGCTGGGTGCCCGCTGCAATGCCTTTTTGCTTGAACCAGCCCTGGTTCATCTCCAGCACATAGCGCACCGGCTTGCTGGAGCAGTGCGAATCCTCGGTCATCGGCTGCATATCGGCCAGGTTGGTGATGGTGCCGTCGTCGCTGACAAAGGCGGCTGTCAGCGGCAAGAGGGTGTTCTTCATCCAGAAGCACTGCACGCCGGGCCGGTCAAACACAAACAGCATGCCCTCATTGGCGGGCATGTCCTTGCGGAACATCAGGCCGATTTCCTTCTCGCGCGCCGTTTGCGCCACTTGCGCATGGATGCGGTGCATGCCGGCGCTCAGCTCGGTGCGGGCCAGCTGCGTTTGGGGCTCTCCGGTAGGCGCCGCTTTTTGGGCGGCAGCTGGCAAGGCAGCGGCCAGGGCGCAGGCCATGGCCGATGCGGCGAGGCAGCGCTGAGCGAGGCGGGAAGATCGGTTAGCCAAGGGGGTGGGGAACATGGTGGTCAAGACTCTCACAAAGCGGGGTGCAGGGACTGTGCAGTGGCGGCGCTGTGCGCCATAGCCGGTTTTATACACCATGCCAGCCCTGCTGCGGGCCCGCTGTGCCATGGCCGGTGCTGTGTCCAGGTGTTGCCGGTTGCGCTGCCGGGCCGGACCGGTATTTGTCGATAGAATCGTTGGCGGTAACACATGCGCCTGGTGCCTGGTGTGGGGCTGGGCGAAGAATCAGATTGGGAGATTTGTGACGATGCGTGCTCAACCTATCCAGCTGCCCGAGGGCGGCCAGGCCATTACTGCCAACGAGGACCACAGCCTGTGTGTCCCAGACCAGCCCATCATCCCCTTCATCGAAGGCGATGGCGTGGGCCGTGATATCAGCCCGGTGATGCGCAAGGTGGTGGATGCTGCGGTGGCCCAGGCCTATGGCGGGGCCCGCCGCATTGCCTGGATGGAAGTGTTTGCGGGCGACAAGGCGCTGGCAGTGTACGGCGAAGGCCAGAGCCTGCCCCAGGCAACCATGGATGCCATTGCCCAGTACCTGGTCGCCATCAAGGGCCCGTTGAATACGCCGGTAGGTGGAGGCATTCGCTCGCTCAATGTCACCCTGCGCCAGACCTTGGACCTGTATGTCTGCCTGCGGCCGATGCGCTACTTTGAAGGCGTGCCTTCGCCGGTGCGGGAGCCGCACAAGACGCATATGGTGATCTTCCGCGAGAATTCCGAAGACATCTATGCTGGCATCGAGTTTGCAGCGGGCTCCGATATCGCCGTCAAGCTGATCGCCTTTTTGCAGCAAGAAATTGGTTCGCAAAAGATCCGTTTTCCGGAAAGCTCGGGCATTGGCATCAAGCCCGTTTCGCGCGAAGGCACCGAGCGCCTGGTGCGCCAGGCCATCCAGTACGCCATCGACCATGACAAGCCCAGCGTGACCTTGGTGCACAAGGGCAACATCATGAAGTTCACCGAAGGCGCTTTCCGCGACTGGGGCTATGCGCTGGCCAAGAAGGAGTTTGCTGCCGAAGTGATTGACGGCGGTCCCTGGATGCGCCTCAAAAGCCCCAAGGATGGCTCCGAGATCATCATCAAGGATGTGATTGCCGATGCCTTCTTGCAGCAGGTGCTGCTGCGCCCCGCTGATTACTCGGTGATTGCGACCCTCAATTTGAATGGCGACTACATCTCGGACGCGGTGGCCGCCCAGGTGGGCGGCATCGGTATTGCGCCCGGGGCCAATCTGTCTGACCGGGTGGCGGTGTTTGAGGCCACGCATGGCACGGCGCCCAAGTATGCGGGCAAGGACTATGTCAATCCCGGCTCGCTGATCCTGTCGGCCGAGATGATGCTGCGCCATATCGGTTGGACCGAGGCCGCTGACCTGATCATCGCCGCGATGGAGGCCACCATAGCCTCCAAGCGCGTGACCTATGACTTTGCGCGTCTGATGGACGGTGCCACCCAGGTCAGCACCTCGCGCTTTGGCGACGAGATGATCAGCCATATGCAAGCTGCTGCCTGACCTTCCACCCGGCTGGGGTGCGCCTGAAGCCGCATCCCGCCCCTTATCTTGTTGCCCATGGCCATGGACACACCGCACATCATCGACACCGCCCGCCAAGTGCTGGAGATTGCGGCGACGATTGCGTTTGCGCTGTCCGGCGTGATCAAGGCCGCGCACAAGAAGCTCGATGTCGTCGGGGTCTGCGTGGTGGCCTTTGTGGCCGCTTTTGGCGGCGGCACCTTGCGCGATCTGCTGCTGGACCAGCGGCCCTTTTTCTGGGTGCGGCAGGAGACCTTTGTCTGGGTGATCCTGGGCATCAGCCTGCTGGCCATCGTGTTTTTGCGACAGCGCCACTTTGCTTTGACCGAGCGGGCCATGCTCTGGCCCGATATGCTGGGCCTGGGCCTGTTTGCCGCCGTGGGCGTGGACATGGCCGCCGAGCAAGGCCTGCCTGCACTCATCTGCGTGATGATGGGGGTGATCACCGGCGTGTTTGGCGGGGTGCTCCGAGATGTGATGTGTGGCGAAATCCCGCAGGCCTTTCGTGACCACCAGCCCTATGCGGTTTGCGCCTTTGTGGGTGGTTGGGTGGATTTGCTGCTGCGCAGCTCGCCGGTGCCCGAGATGGCGCCCATGCTGGGCTGTGTATTTGTCACTGCGGGTTTGCGGGCCATTGCGCTGTGGCGCCATTGGCGGCTGCCAAGCTGGCGGGTGGATTAGCCAAAGTTGACGCTATAGGAGTTGTGCAGGCATGGGAAAAAAATTGACATGGTCGCTGCTGGCGTTGCTGGCCTTGGTTGGGGCTGGTGCCATCTGGTATCTGGCCGCCAAGACCTATGAAATCCGTATCAGCCAGGCGCAGCTGGAGCAAAAGCTGGCCGAGCGCCTGCCGCTGACCCAGCGTTACCCGCTGGTCTCCGTCACCTTGGCGCAGCCCCGGGTGCATTTGAACGAGGACAGCGAGCGTGTCGACTTCGGTCTGAACATGACCGTCAACACCAATACCAGCGGTAGCCAGCTGCTGGGCGCGCAGATCGATGTGTCTGCCTCCCTGCGCTATGACGCGGAACGCGGCGCGATCTTTCTGGACCAGCCGGTGATGGACAAGCTGGTGGTGCAGGGCCTGGATGAGCGACGCACCGCCATGGCGCAGGTCGCGCTGGAGGCTGCGATGGCTTCCTTCCTGGCGCAGCAACCGGTCTACACGCTCAATGCATCGGATACCCGCCAGCGCGTTGCGCGCATGGCGGTGCGCGATATCAAGGTAGAGAACGGGGTCGTCGTCCTGATTCTTGGTCTGTAGCGCAGCGGCGGCGTTGGCCGCATTTTTTCTTTATTCTCAAAACACCATAAATTAACAAGAATATATTCGTTTGAGTTTTAAGTGCAAAAGTCCACAATTTGCTACATCGCTTCATACAAAGGGGTAGCAGAACATGAAATTGGGTGGATTCAAATCTTTGGTGGTTGCCGCAGCGGTGGTAGCCAGTGGTTCGGCGCTGGCACAAAACCAGTTGCTCAATGTCTCCTATGACGTGGCCCGTGAGTTCTACAAGGACTACAACACCGCCTTTATCGCCCATTACAAGAAGACCAAGGGCGTGGACATCAAGGTGGATCAGTCGCATGGCGGCTCCAGCGCCCAGGCGCGTGCCGTGTCTGAAGGCCTGGCCGCTGATGTGGTGACCTTCAACACCACCACCGATGTGGAGTTTCTGGCCGAGAAGGGCGTGGTCGCCAAGGACTGGGCCAAGAAGTTTCCCAACGATGCATCGCCCACCACCTCGACCATGCTGTTTCTGGTGCGCAACGGCAACCCCAAGGGCATCAAGGATTGGGACGACCTGATCAAGCCCGGCGTACAAGTGGTGGTTGTCAACCCCAAGCTCGGTGGCAATGGCCGCTACGCCTATCTGGCAGCCTGGGGCCAAGCGCGTGAAAAGGGCGGCTCGGATGCCGATGCGCAAGCCTACATCAGCAAGCTGTACAAGAACGTGCCAGTGCTGGCCAAGGGCGGGCGCGATGCGACGGCTGCCTTCCTGCAGCGCAATGTGGGCGATGTGCTGATCACCTTTGAATCGGAAGTGGTGTCGATCGACCGCGAGTTTGGCAAGGGCAAGGTCGATCCTGTGTACCCATCGGTGAGTATCACCGCAGAAAATCCGGTGGCGGTGGTCGAACGTACCGTCGAGAAAAAGGGCACTGCCGAGCTGGCCAAGGCCTACCTGGATTTCCTCTACTCGGATGAGGGCCAGGAAATTGCCGCCAACCACGCGATCCGTCCGCGCAGCGACGCGGTGCTGAAAAAGCACGCCGATATTTTCAAACCGATCAAGCAGTTCACCGTGGGCAAGTACTTTGGCAGCCTGGGCGAAGCGCAGAAGACCCATTTTGGGGATGGCGGTTACTTCGACAAGCTGTTCACCGAACCCAAGAAGTGATGAGCCAGCAGCAGCGCCCGCCAGTCGGGCGCTGACTGCGTATTTTCTGTAGATTTTTGCCGATCGGATTCCATGTCAGCTGCTACCACTGCCTCGGCCCAGGCCGTGCCCAGTGCCAAACGCCGCAGTGCCAAAAGGGTACTGCCGGGTTTTGGACTTACTCTGGGTTACACCATTTTTTACCTCAGCATCATTGTGCTGATCCCGCTGGCCACCTTGCTGTTCAAGACTTTTGAGCTGACCTGGTCGCAATTCTGGACGACGATTTCTGCCCCCATCGCCGTAGCCGCCTACAAGGTCACCTTTGGTGCCTCGGCGATTGCTGCGCTGGTGAACCTGGTGTTTGGCATGCTGATCGCCTGGGTGCTGGTGCGCTACCAGTTCGCTGGCAAGAAGATTGTCGATGCCCTGGTCGATCTGCCCTTTGCCTTGCCCACCGCCGTTGCGGGTATCTCCCTGACCGCCTTGCTGGCAGACAACGGCTGGATCGGGCAGCTATTTGCGCCGCTGGGCATCCAGCTTGTCTTTAACCGCGTGGGTATCGTGTTTGCGCTGATCTTTATCGGCCTGCCCTTTGTGGTGCGCACGGTGCAACCGGTGCTGGAAGACTTTGAAAAAGAACTGGAAGAGGCCGCCGGCAGCCTGGGCGCATCGCGCTGGCAGACCTTCTACAAAGTGATCCTGCCGGCCATCGGCCCCGCGCTGCTGACCGGCTTTGCCATGGCCTTTGCCCGTGCAGTGGGCGAGTACGGCTCGGTGATCTTTGTCTCCAACAACATTCCGATGGAATCGCAGATCACGCCCTTCGTCATCATGGCCAAGCTGGAGCTGCATGACTATGCCGGCGCGACAGCCATTGCGATGGTGATGCTGGTGATCTCTTTTGTGCTCCTGCTGCTCATCAATGGCTTGCAAAGCTGGCAGCGCAAGCGTTCGGGGGCCTAAACCATGCCAACCATGTATCTTGTTTTGATTGCCGTCGTCGTAGTGGTGTTGGGCACGGTGTTTGCGCGCTACCACTATGTGGCCCGCCACGAGCCCGAAGAGCAAAGCACGGTCACCGAGCCGCGCTGGGTGCGCTGGACCCTCACCGGTATTGCGCTGACCTTCATGCTGCTGTTCTTGCTGCTGCCGCTGGTCGCCGTGTTTGTCGAGGCGCTGCGCAAGGGTTGGGACACCTACGCTGCCGCGCTGACCGAGCCCGACGCCTGGTCAGCCATCAAGCTGACCTTGATCACTGCCCTGATTGCGGTGCCGCTGAACCTGGTGTTTGGCGTGGCCGCAGCCTGGGCTATTGCCAAGTTCGAGTTCAAGGGCAAGGCCTTGCTGACCTCGCTGGTGGATCTGCCGTTCTCAGTGTCGCCGGTGGTGGCAGGCCTGACCTATGTGCTGCTGTTTGGCGCCAACGGCTGGTTTGGCGCCTGGCTGGAGGCCCATGACCTGAAGGTGATCTTTGCCGTGCCGGGCATTGTGCTGGCCACCGTGTTCGTCACCTTCCCCTTCATTGCGCGGGAGCTGATTCCGCTGATGCAGGCCCAAGGCAATGACGAGGAGCAGGCCGCCATTGTGCTGGGCGCGACCGGCTGGCAGACCTTCTGGCGGGTGACCCTGCCCAACATCAAATGGGGCCTGCTGTATGGCGTGATTTTGTGCAATGCACGGGCCATGGGGGAGTTTGGTGCGGTGTCCGTGGTCTCGGGCAGCATTCGTGGCCAGACCAATACCATTCCGCTGCATGTCGAGATTTTGTACGCCGACTTCCAGTCCTCTGCGGCCTTCGCGGTGGCGTCCTTGCTGGCCTTGCTGGCGCTGGTGACCCTGGTGCTCAAGTCGATCGCCGAATGGCGCGCCGAGAAGGAGCACAAACAGGCCGCCAACCTGCCCCCTGAGCGCCCTCGGGACGACAGCGCGGTTCCTGCATAAACACGGTATTTTCGAGGTCGGATATGAGCATTGAAATTCAAAATATCTCCAAGTCGTTTGGCAACTTTCAGGCGCTGAACAATGTCAACCTGGATATCAAATCGGGCGAATTGATTGCGCTGCTCGGCCCCTCGGGCTGCGGCAAAACCACCTTGCTGCGCATCATTGCGGGCCTGGAGTCTGCCGACCAGGGCACCATCCAGTTCAGCGGCGAAGACACCACCGATGTGCATGTGCGCAACCGCAATGTCGGCTTCGTGTTCCAGCACTACGCGCTGTTCCGCCACATGACGGTGTTCGAGAACGTGGCCTTCGGCTTGCGCATCAAACCCCGCAAAGAGCGGCCCAGCGAAGCGCAGATCCGCGACAAGGTGATGAGCCTGCTCAAGCTCGTGCAGCTCGACTGGATTGCCGACCGCTACCCCTCGCAGCTGTCGGGCGGCCAGCGCCAGCGTATTGCGCTGGCCCGTGCGCTGGCGGTGGAGCCCAAGGTGCTGCTGCTCGACGAGCCCTTTGGTGCGCTCGATGCCAAGGTGCGCAAGGAACTGCGCCGCTGGCTGCGCCGTTTGCACGATGAGCTGCATGTGACCAGCATCTTTGTGACCCATGACCAAGAAGAAGCGCTGGAGGTGGCCGACCGGGTGGTCGTCATCAACAAAGGCCAGATCGAGCAGGCCGGTACCCCGCAGGAAGTCTGGGACAGCCCGGCCAGCCCTTTCGTTTACGGCTTCCTCGGCGATGTGAACCTGTTCCGAGGCCGCGCCACCGATGGACACACCGTGGTGGCCGGGGGCGTGCAGATTGATTCGCCCGAATTTGCCTCGGCCAACAATGCCCAGGCCCTGGCCTATGTACGCCCCCATGAGCTGGATGTGGAGCGCTATTCGCCCGGCCAGGAAAAGGACGCCGATGGCCGCCAGCGCGGCATTGTCGTGCAGCTGGAGCGCGCCATTGTGGTCGGCCCCATCGCGCGGCTGGAACTTATTGCCATCGATGGGCACCAAGCCCCAGGTGCCGAGGCTTCGGACAGCGACAAGCTCATTGAGGCGCAGATTTCTGCGCAACAGTTCAAAGCCATGGGCCTGAAGGAAGGCGAGACGCTGGTGGTGACACCACGCCAAGCCCGGGTTTTTCTCGACCAAGCGGCCAACATCTAAAGCTGGGCGTTTTGCGCCTGCACCTGAAGTACAGAAATCCGGTTCCGCCCTGGCGGGGCCGGTTTTCTGGCTTTAGGACGACGCGGGTGCGAACGCGTAAGATGGCGAGGTTGGCAGCATAAGGACATGACTTGAACTGGATCTGGAACGCACCGCGCCGCACTTTGGCGCTGATTTTTGTGGCCTGCGCGGCCATGATGGCTTTTGGCATGTATTTGCAGCACGTGGTGGGGCTGGAGCCTTGTCCGATGTGCATCGTGCAGCGCTACTGCCTGATTGCGGTGGGTGTGCTGGCGCTGCTCGGTAGCCTCAAGCCGTCCACGGCGGGCTGGTGGAAAAGCTTTGGCGGGCTGGCGCTGCTGTTTTCCGCGTTTGGCGCCTTCACTGCGGCGCGCCAGAGCTGGCTGCAATGGAACCCGCCCGAGTTCGCCACCTGCGGGCGCGACTTTTACGGCATGATCGAAAACTACCCGATCAGCCGTTCGCTGCCAATGATTTTCCGTGGCTCGGGCGATTGCACCGCCATCGACTGGACCTTCCTGGGGCTGTCGATTGCCAACTGGTCCTTCATCGCTTTTGCGGTATTTACCGTGGTGCTGCTGTTGGCTTTGTTCAAAGCCAAGCGCTGAGCAACTCTGATCTGCATACAAGCCGCCCCTTTCGAGGGGCGTTTTTCATGCCCGGCAGAGGGCGCGGGAATACCCGCTAAGCCTTTATCGCCAAGGCGACTGGCGCGCGAGATGCCAGCTTGTATTGCAAAACAGGGGCACTAATATGCTCATCTATCAGGCATCGAGATGGGCAAAAACTGTCCGGCTCAGTACAAGCAACAAGCAACAAGGAGATCGCATGATCAGCTATGACGTCACAGGCTTTGGTGAACCTCTGGTGCGCAGCGAGCGCCCAACCCCGGTACCGACGGGAGACCAGGTGCTGGTGCGCATCGAGGCCGCCGGGGTGTGCCACTCGGACCTGCACATCTGGCATGGCGAGTACGACCTGGGCAATGGCAAAAAGCTGTCCATGGCCGACCGTGGCATGAAGCTGCCGCTGACACTGGGCCATGAGATTGCTGGCGAAGTCGTGGCCATGGGCCCGGATGCCAAGGGTGTGGAGATTGGCAAGCGCTATGTCGTCTTCCCCTGGCATGGCTGCGGCGAATGCAAGGTCTGCAAGCGCGGCGATGAGAACCTGTGCCTGGCCGGCAAATCGATGGGTGTCTACCAGGCCGGTGGCTACGCCGACCATGTGCTGGTCAACCATGCCTACTACCTGGTGGACATTGGTGACATGCCCGCCGAGCGCGCAGCGCCCTATGCCTGCTCGGGCCTCACCACCTACAGCGCGATCAAGAAGATCGACCCCCAGGTGTTCAAGGACGAGAAGATCGTGCTGTTTGGCGCCGGCGGCCTGGGACTGATGGCGATCTTGCTGATGAAGGCCATGGGCGGTGCCGGCGTTGTGGTGATCGAGCCCGATGCCAGCAAGCACGCCGCTGCGCTGAACGCGGGAGCGGACGTGGTCATTGATCCGAAATCTCCGGATTTCATCGCACAGGTCAAGCAGGCAGCGGGTGGCGCGGTCTGGGCCATCATCGACTGCGTTGGCTCCAGCCAGACGGTGCAGCAAGGCATCGACATGCTGACCAAGGGCGGCCACCTGGTGCAGATTGGCCTGTTTGGCGGCCATGTGGACCTGCCCACCCCCACGCATGCGATCCGCGCCATCACCTACCAGGGCACCTATGTGGGTAACCTGGGCGATCTTCGGGAGCTGATCGCCCTGGTGCGCGACAAGAACCTCAGCCCCGTGCCGACCACCTGCATGCATTTCAGCAAGGCCTTCTCGGCGCTGGTGGCACTGGAGCAGGGCAAGGCGGTGGGCCGGCTCATGCTGACCCCGCACGAAGAGGCCGTCGCCTAAAGCCCAGGCACGCTGATCGGGCAGCAGGCCTCGCCCGATCAGCCTGTGTCCAGCTGGTTCAGTGCTGGACACCGTCCCAGCCATGCGGCCAGGTAATCTGGGAGGCTGCTCGCTGGGTTGCCGACAACGGCAGGGGTACTGCCAGCGAGGAACCCGGCTTCCAATGCCAAGAATGCGCAGCAATTTGCGGGCATAATAACGGATGGTCATGAAGCCTCTGCCTACGGCAAAGCGCGCCGCATACAGCCCCAGCAAGGCTGGTGCACATAGTCCATCTACTTGATCAATCAAGCATCTGCCCGTAGCTCAGTTGGATAGAGCAACAGCCTTCTAAGCTGTGGGTCACTGGTTCGATCCCAGTCGGGCAGGCCACCTCAGCATCACATATGGCCGCAAGCGCTCCCGAATGCCCAGGCAGGTCGGCGAGGGTCTTTGTTGTTGTTGGCGCATGGCCTCTGACACTCCGCTCTCTGCTCCATCCGATTGGGCAAGTGCTCTGCAGGCCATCCCTGGATCGTCTGCGCAAAAAATCACCTAGTTGGCTTGTGGTTGGCGGCGCTGCGCAAGCGGTGTAGGCAGCAGCGTTAGCGCGCGCCATTTCTGTTGACGTTGGGCGGTGCGGGCAGGGTTCAAATGCCCAGTGTTTCGCAATGGCGCCGATAGATTCCATGCATTGGCATCGGCTATAACAATTATTGTTAATCTATATCAAAATTTATCAAACAATAGGTGCATAATCCAGCCATCGTTAAAATTCACCAGTGCCTCAGGGGCTCAGTATGTTGCCGGAAATCCTTGTTCGTTCAGATCTTCAATCGCCTCCCCGCGCCATCCAGCTGGAGCGCGGCTGCACGGGTATTGGCCGGGGCAGAAGCAGCGGTGTCTTTCTGAGCGACCCGAGCATCAGCCGTGACCATGGCGCATTCAGTTACTACATTGGCCTTTTGATGGTCGAGGACCACGACAGCACCAATGGCATCTTCGTCAACGGACAACGTGTCAAACGGCAGGTGTTGTATGCCGGTGATCAGGTGTCGATGGGTCCGTTCGAGATTGTGGTCAAGTCCGGCTCCGTCCGCTCTGCCCAAGGGGACCAGTGAGCGCTTGATCAGCGTCAATCCCCCGGATCTGGCGCTGTAGCCATTTCTCCCATCAACAAAGCCCGCAATTGCGGGCTTTGTGCTGCATGCCATGGCATGCGTTGCTGGGTGTTGAGCGGGGCAGTTGGGACGCCAGTCCGCTAGCGGAACTGCTTGGCTGACTGGGAACGGCTTAGCGCATCAGCGCGAGCGACATGCCTTCGTGTGTGGCGTGGTCGACCGCTTCCTGCGCGGTTTCAAACAGTGTGCTGAAGGTGTAGATGGTGTCTTGTGCCAGCGCGCCCTGGCCGGATTTGAGCGACACGGCGCTTCGGAACTTGCCGTCAGCCTGCTGGCAGACGCCGGGGGATACGAAATAGCGAGATATTTTTGGGGCGTTTTTGAAAAATTGGAACATGTGTACGCGCTCCGCCGCTGTACGGTGGAGCATAGTGCGCCAGACATAAAAACAGAAATACGGGAAAAAGCCGAACCTAGGATTTTATTATGGCTTGTAGCTTGCCTAGGGGGTGGGCGAGAGCGGCAGAGTTGCCGGGCGCCAGAATATAGAAGTCAGACTTGGGGGCAAGCAGACCCAGGTCGATCAGCAAGTATAGCAGCATTTTTAAAATGCTGCTCGTACTCGAATGCTCTAACCCGTGCCGGGGTGCTTGCAGCTGTTCTGCACAGCACACCCGTGCACGGGTGTCGGGTCTCAATCCGCTTCTTCGTACACCAGGGAGGGGTTGTTCATTGAGCGGGCCACATCGTTCAGACTGGGGATGATGTGGTTGGCGAAGAAGCTGCTTTGGGTATCGGGCTCCAAAGCGGCGATCGCCACATTGGCCAGCGATTGGTTCAACGGCACGTAGAAGCTGCCTTCCGGCACATCAATGGCAACGCGCTCAAGCGCTACCTTGACACGCTCTACGCTCTGCGCGCCAGGGCCTAGTACGTCGCTTTTGGCGCGGCTGCTGCGTTCTTGCTCCTGGTAGGTGTCGGCCAGCAGGTTGCCTGGCTCGGCTACTCTCAGCACCTGCAGGCCCAGGGCGCGGAGTTTGTCCACCGCATCGGTGGCATTGCTGGCCAACCAGTAGCCGCAGGGCCGTGCACGCGTCGGTCCGGGGCGCAGTTTGACGGACGAGTGCCAGTCCACTTCCTGCTGCATGTCTTCGCCGGTTTGCGGATCAATAAAGATCACACGGCGTTTTTCCGTGGTCTGCTGCGATTCCAGGCTGAACTCGCCCCGGCAGGCCTGAGATGCGATGTCCCGGTTGACGAAGGTGCGCACCTGCTCCAGCTCCTTGGTGCGCTGGGCGGTGGTTTGCAGTGCTGAGGCGATGGCGGTGTATTGGCCATGCACGCGGCGCTGTATATGGGCACGGCCAATGCCGACACCGCGTGTCTCGACCAACATGGTCGCCGCGTTCTTGAGTGCATTGACATTGCGGCCGGTGTCCGCGCGCACGCCGCCCATCGACAGGGACAGATCCTGGGGATCACGCGTGGTGGTGTAGTACCAGTTGGTGCTTTGCCCTTGCTCGGTCAGCGCCTTTTGCATGGGCAGCAGATACCATTCGTTGGCCGCCTTGCCAATGAACTCATGCACATTGGCGGTGCTAGGCGTTTGCAGTAGCGCGTCATAGCGCTGCACCCCTTTGAACTTCTCCAGGTAGCGGCCTGCCACGGTGAACTCATGGGCATCAAACACCGCCATGGGCCGGTAGTTGCGGCTGAGCTTGGCCAATGCCTGCGCCTCGGGTGTCTGCAGCAGCAGGTGGTCGCGGTTCATGTCCAGGCCATTGGTGGTGGTGCGCCGGTTTGCGGCGGCACCATCGGGGTTGGCGCGCGGCACCAGCAGCACATTGATTTTGTCCAGCACGACTGACAAGGGGCCTTGCGCCAGGTCCTGGGCCAGGGCCAGCAAGGCTTCGCTGCCGGCGGGCTCATCGCCATGCTGCTGGCCGATGAGCAGGACCGTGGGGCGGTTGCTGGCGTCCAGGTCATGCAAGCTGGTGCTGGCAGCGCGGGTCAGCAGCAGCGCCAAAATGGGCTGGCCTTCCTGCGAGGTGCCGGCGGTGATCAGCTCGGACTTGGTGCCATTGGCCTGGTTGCCGGATCCTAGCTGGCGCAGCATTTGGCCCAATTCCGCGTTGCTGGTATAGGTCGTGCGGCCGGCGCCCAGGCCTGGCGTGCTGTAGCGGCGTTCGGGGTCGGGGAATCTGGCCGCGACTTCTGCGCTTTCCTGCCAACCGCTAAGCGGGCTGCCCTGCAGCGGCACGGACTCTATGGGGCTGGAGATGACGCCGGAACTGCCCACACCAGGAATCTGCACGGGGCTGGGGCCACTGGCGGGTTTGGTGGTGACGGTGCCCGGGCTGGGTTGGCCGGAGATGGGCGTGCTGTTCCAAGTTGGCAGCGGTGTGCTGGAGCACGCCGTGAGCGCCAGCGCCGCTGCAATGACCGTCAGGCTGCTCCAGGCGGGCATGCGGTGGTTTGAGGTGGATGCTGCATCGGGTTTCATCATTGTTGTGCGTGACGAATCACGGCCCTCCTGAAAAATACGTGTGCCATTATGCAAAGCGGTATGCCGCTGTTGCGTAGGATGGGTGCGAAACAAGGGTCATCGGCGTGCTTTTTTCCAACGGCAGCCGGCACCAGCACATGTGGATGCGGTGCTCAGTCGCAGTAGGGCGCTGGCGCCTCAGACGCCATCCGGCGAATGCTCGAATGTACCAGCCGAATCGAGATGGCCTGACGAATTCCCGGTCGCATCCCCCGGCGAAGGAATGCGCATACGTAACAGAGCGCGTACAAAACCATGGTCCGAGCGGCTGCGGTCACGGCCTTCGTGGAGATGGTCATTGAAATAATCGACACGGCGCACATCGCCCACCGCATGGCGGCTGCGGGGGTCGAATTCTTCGCTGACCAAAATCTGGTCGAGCACCGCAGGTGCGCCTTGGTAGATATGGGAATAGGCGACATCTTTTTTAAGGGCTGCATCGCCCAGCAGATCGTAGGCGTTGAACAAGGCGCGATCACGGGCCTTGCGGTCGTAGGCCACCTCGGCGCTGGCCGAGATCATCTGTGTGGTAACGCTGTCGGGGGTGTCGTTGAAATCCCCCATGACGACCAGCGGCATGCGCGTGTGGCGCAGCAGATCGATCACCAGGCAGCGAAGTGCAGTCGCTTCCACGCCGCGCATGACCAGCGAGCGCAGCGAGGCCAGTGCTGCGATTTTGGGGTTGTCCCGGTCTTCCAACGGGTTGCCCGCGGCATCCAGCAAGAACTTGGGGCGTTTGGATTTGAGGTGGCAGGTAAGCACGGTCAGGATCTGGCCATGCTTCATCTGCAGGGTGGCCACCAGGGGTGGCCGCTCAAAGCTGGTGTGCACGCCCAGGCCGGGGATGGGTTGGCCCAGGCCAGCGGGGAAATCCGCGAAAGAGCGCAGGGCCAGTACCTTGAGCCGCGTCGCCAGGCCCACGCGTGGTGTGCCGTTCGCGCCGCTGCGGCCCTCCGTGTTCTCGGCGCCCGGCACGGCAGCAAAGTGGTAGTGCAGGCCGCTGGCAGCCAGCGCATCGGTCAGTGCAGCCTCGTCCCAGACCTCTTGCACGGCCAGGATATCGGCATTAAGTGCTTGGAAGCGACCGCCCAGCCACTGCAGCTTGCGCTCATACTGCACGCGGGTGTAGGGCGCCTGGTTGGCATAGAACTCCCGCTCTGGCAGTGCCAGATTCAAGAGGTTGCAGGTGGCGACGGTGAGCGTGTCTGGCGCAAGCGAGGGTGAAGAGGGGGAGGGCATAAGAAAAGGCCGCATAAGAATCTGGTTCTGATGCGGCCTTACCCTAGCGGAATTGGGCTTTCAAATCAACCGCCATGCATGGATGGCGATGGAACACGGTGCCCTGACCGTTGTTTATCGCGAGAACGAATGGTTGCGACCGCCTCGGCCTGCACCACCGCCACCGCCGCCACCGTTGCGGTTACCACCGCCAAAGCCACCGCGGCGACCGCGCTCGGCCATGCTGTCCACGCTGGTGCGCATAGGGTCGGGTTGGGCAGCGCCACTGCGGCGATGGTCGCGGCCATCTACCGTGCCGCCAAACTGCGTACCCAGGTGGGCATCAGCGCGGGGTTGGCGATCATTTTCCGGGCGTGGGCCACGGCTGGCACCGGGGCCACCTTGGCGGGGGCCCTGACCTTGGCCTTGTGGCTGGCGCTGCTGGCCGCTTGGGCCTCGGCCTTCACCACCGCCTGCATGGCGCGGGGCTTGGCGGCCATCGCGGCGCGGTGGACGTGGGTCGCGGCGGGCTTGCTCCGAACCTTCGCCTGCAAATTCTGCAGCACCTTCAGCGCGCGCGCCACGGGGGGCACTGCGCTTGGCATTGCTGCGCTGGCCACCACCTGCGTTGCTACCAGGGGCGCGAGCCACCTTGTTGGTGCGCACGCGCTCCATCATCTCTTGGCGTGCGGCCTTGGCGGCTGCCTGCATCACATCACGGCTAGGGGGCTTGCCGGCACCGCCCCAGATGGTCTGGCGGCCCATGGCAATGGGTTCGGCCTTTTCGCCGTCTTCCGGGCCAAAGCCTTCGAGCAGTTGCACGGGGATGTCTTGCTTGGTGAAGCGCTCGATGTCCATCATGAAGCCTTCTTCATCCATGCACACCAGGCTCACGGCATTGCCTTCGCGGCCCGCGCGGCCGGTGCGGCCAATGCGGTGCACATAGTCTTCCGAGACATTGGGGATCTCGTAGTTGACCACATTGGGCAATTCATCAATGTCGATGCCGCGTGCAGCAATATCGGTGGCCACCAGGGCGCGCAGGTCGCCGGACTTGAAGCCTTCAAGGGCCTGCGTGCGGGCGCTCTGGCTCTTGTTGCCGTGCAGAGCCATGGCAGTGACGCCATTTTTGCTCAGGTACTCGGCCACATTGTTGGCGCCGAACTTGGTGCGGGTGAACACCAGCACTTGGCTCCAGTTGTTCTCTTGCACGATGTGCAGCAGAACCTGCTTTTTCTTGCCGCGACCCACGGGGTGGATTACCTGCTTGATGCGCTGCACCGTGGTGTTGCGCGGCGTCACCTGGATGGACTGGGGATTCTTCAAGAGGCCGCTGGCCAACTCGCGAATTTCGTCGCTGAAGGTGGCAGAGAACAGCAGGCTTTGCTTGTCCTTGGGCACCATCGCCAGCACTTTTTTCACGTCATGGATAAAGCCCATGTCGAGCATGCGGTCGGCTTCGTCGAGCACCAGGATCTCGACCGTGGACAGGTCCAGAAAGCCTTGTTGCTGCAGATCGAGCAGACGGCCGGGGGTGGCAACCAGCACATCGACACCCTTTTTGATGCGGTCGATCTGTGGGTTCATGCCAACACCGCCAAAAATGACGGTGGACTTGATGTCGAGGTGGGTGGCGTAAAGGCGCACGTTCTCTTCGACCTGCGCCGCCAGCTCACGGGTGGGAGCCAGGATCAGCGCACGGATGGCCTTGTTGCCCCATTTGTTGCGGCTGCCCTCGGATTCGGTCAGGCGCTGCAGCATGGGCAGGGTGAAGGCGGCCGTTTTGCCGGTGCCGGTCTGTGCGCCTGCCAGCAAATCGCAGCCTTGCAGCACGAGAGGGATGGCTTGGGCTTGGATGGGGGTAGGCGTGTCGTAGCCTTGCTCGCGCACAGCCTGCAGAATGGCTGGTGCCAGATTCAGTTCTTCAAAGTTCATTGGATCAGATGCGTCCAACCTGGACGCTGGGTATCGGCCATGTCTAAGCAATTTTTTGGAATAATTGCCGCCAGTCAGATAGGCAGATGGGTTCAAAGAGGGAGCCCGGAACTGTGTCCATCGTCCCCAGCATTAGCGCTGAAGTCCTAGGCAACTGGAGCCTTTGACTGTGGGTATTGTCGCATGCACCGATAATCCCCGGGTGGCCGCGATCAAAAATCGCATATTTTTTTACTGATTTACCAAAAGAACACATGGCTCAATACGTTTTTTCGATGAACAACGTCACCAAGACGGTTCCTCCGAAGCGACAGATTCTGAAGGGTATTTCTCTGAGCTTTTTCCCCGGCGCCAAGATTGGTGTGCTGGGTTTGAATGGTTCGGGAAAATCCAGCTTGCTCAAGATCATGGCGGGCGTCGACAAGGAGTTCGAAGGCGAAGCCATCCCCATGGCAGGTCTGTCCATTGGCTATCTGCCGCAGGAGCCCCAGCTCAACCCGGAGCACACCGTGCGCCAGGCGGTGGAAGAGGCCATGGCCGAGGTCAACAACGCCAAGGCCCGCCTCGAAGAGGTCTATGCCGCCTATGCCGAAGAGGATGCCGATTTTGATGCACTCGCTGCCGAGCAAGGCCAGCTGGAGGCGGTGATTGCCGCTGCGGGCACCGACTCCGAACACCAGCTGGAGATTGCCGCCGATGCACTGCGTCTGCCGGCCTGGGATGCCATTGTTGGCCAGCTCTCCGGTGGTGAAAAGCGCCGCGTGGCGCTGTGCAAGCTGCTGTTGTCCAAGCCCGACATGTTGCTGCTTGACGAACCCACCAACCACTTGGACGCTGAATCGGTGGACTGGCTCGAACAGTTCCTGCACCGCTTCACCGGCACCGTAGTGGCCATCACCCACGATCGCTACTTCCTGGACAACGCGGCCGAGTGGATTCTGGAACTCGACCGTGGCCATGGCATTCCCTACAAGGGCAACTACTCCGACTGGCTGCTGCAAAAGGGCAACCGCCTGGAGGCCGAGCAAAAGGGCGAGGAAGCCCGTGCCAAGGCCTTGAAGAAAGAGCTGGAATGGGTGCGCCAAAACTCCAAGGGCCGCCAGGCCAAGTCCAAGGCGCGTATTGCCCGCTTTGAAGAGCTGAGCGATTTCGAATACCAGCAACGCAACGAAACCCAGGAAATTTTCATTCCTGTGGCCGAGCGTCTGGGCAGCCGTGTGATCGAGTTCAAGGATGTCTCCAAGGCTTTTGGTGACCGCCTGCTGATCGACAACCTCAGCATGAACATCCCTGCCGGCGCGATTGTCGGCATCATCGGCCCCAACGGCGCCGGTAAATCCACGCTGTTCAAGCTGATTGCCGGCAAGGAGCAGCCCGACTCCGGCGAAGTGGAAATCGGCCAGACGGTGAAGATGGCCTTTGTGGACCAGCACCGCGATGCCTTGGGCAACGACAAGACCGTCTGGGAAGATATCTCTGGCGGTCTGGACATCATCAACGTGGGCAAGTTCCAGATGGCCTCGCGTGCCTATGCGGGCCGCTTCAACTTCAACGGTCAGGACCAGCAAAAGAAGGTCGGCAACCTCTCCGGTGGTGAGCGCGGTCGCCTGCATTTGGCCAAGACCTTGATCCAAGGCGGCAACGTGCTGCTGCTCGATGAGCCGTCGAACGACTTGGACGTGGAAACCCTGCGTGCGCTGGAAGACGCCTTGCTGGAATATGCGGGTACAGTCATGGTGATCTCCCACGATCGCTGGTTCCTGGACCGCATTGCGACCCACATCCTGGCGGCAGAAGGGGATAGCCAATGGGTATTTTTTGATGGAAACTATCAGGAATACGAGGCAGATAAGAAGAAGCGGTTGGGAGAAGAAGGGGCGGCACCTAAACGGATGCGCTACAAAGCCCTGAAGTAACCCACGCCGTACGCCCGTCGCTTTGCTGAAGCGGCGGGCGTTTTAACTGGGAGAGGTGAAGCGTGCAGCAACGGGCCTTATCGGTATTTGACACCTGTCTGGAGCAGGCATTGCAAGAGGCGGAGCCTTTGATGGCTGCCATGTGCAATGCGGCTTTGGCGTCTTTGGGCGCGCAATTGTCGTCTTGCAGCAACACAGAAGATCAACAATTGTTGCTGCATGCCCAAGCCCAGTTGGCCAGCAAAAAGGCCCAGCTGCCGCTGGCCTATGCACTGCGCTTGCGCCAGGCGGTCTTTTCGATTGCGGAGGGCAAGCGCACCGACTACCACGCTGTGATGGGCGCTGAAAGCACCCGCGATAGCTTGGGCGCGGACCAGCATCTGTTGCGTTCTCAGATCGAGTGGGGCCGCATGCAGATCAACCTGCTGCAACAGACCGAGCAGAGCCTCACAGGTCTGGAGCGCGTCTACCGGCCCTTGCGCAAAATTACCCGCTACTGGCGCAACGGCAATCCGCTGCACCACACGGTGTACCTGGACAGCCTGCAAGCGACGCTGGCCGATGTGGAGATTGCGGCCGACGCGACGGCGCTCTTCTTGCCCGAGATGGTGGGCGTCATGGCCGACCACTTGCAAACCAGCTACCAACGCATCATGGCCTTGGCCATGAACAGCTATGCCGAGCTGCTGGCTAAGGCCGAGCTCAAACGCCGCCTCGCCAAAGACAACACCCGCAGCTTTGTGCAGCGCACCAAGACTTTGTTCGATATTCCGGCGCATTGCCCGGTCGGTGCTGTGCGGGCCTACAAAACACTGATACCGGTGATGGAGCGCATGGCCGCCCATGACGCCTCCTTCTGGACCGATGCTGCACATCCTGCGCGGATGCTGGTGCAAACCATTGTCGACAAAGCCACGGTGCTCAAGGAAGAGGGCCGGGCATTGTCGGACCCGCAGTTTCCGCAGCTGGTGACGGAATCGGTAGAGACCTTGTCTGCGCTGCCGGTGCCCACGGCTGCAGATTTCGCCCAGGCGCTCAGCCGCTTTGGTGTGCGGCTCAAGCCCCAGCTGTCGTCTGCGCTGCAGGATGTCGATGACTCGGGCTACTCCAGCTCCATGCTGCTGGAGAGCCAGTGGGGCGCCTCGGGCCTGATCAGCATCAGCCCGGAGTCCGACTGGGCCCAGCTGGCCAGCTTGCAGGCCGGCGCGGAGCGCGAGCCGGCAGCGCTGGCCGCCATGCCGGCCCCGTTGCCAGCAGCGCCCGTGTTGAAGCCGCTGGCCGCCGGCGCTGATGCCCAGGCTGCGCCAAGCCTGGAGCAGATGGAGGCCGATGTCATGCTGCTGCTGGCCACCAGCTTGCACAGTTTTGATGTGGACCCGGCCTTGCTCGCTGCACTGACCGGCGCATGGCCCAGAGTTCTGCTGCAGGCGGCAGAGCGCTCGGGGCCGGATTCATCGCATTTTCGCGCCTACCACGAGGCGATCGCCGATGTGCTGGCGCTCGCCGGTGCCAATGCCAACGCGGGCATGCACCGGGATGCCGATATGCTGATCCCCTCGCTGCTGACCCGGCTGAAGGCGGGCCTGACCAGCATTGGCTGGATGCCCGAACGCATTGCACCGGTGCTCACCGCCGTCGCCCAGATGGCGCCCAGCGCCCTGGTTGAGCTGCAGTTGGTGCAGGAAGAGGGGCGCCATGCGGTGCCCGCTGTGGCCCGTTCCTTGCCTGAATCCGATGGCAGCGCCATTCGCCTGTCGCCCGCGCCGTCACCTTCTGCCTGGGGCCAATTGCCGGGGGCTGTCGACACCATGGCTGCCGATGAGCCGGCCATCATCGTGACCGGCTCCATGCTCGATACGCCCAAGCCCGACAGTGCCGGGCTGTGGATTGGGGGCAAGCGCCTGGAGGCCGGCGTTTGGCTGGAGTTCCTGGGCCAGAGCGGCTGGGTGGCCAAACAGCTGAGCTGGACCAATGCGCGCTCGACCATGTTCCTGTTTGTGGCCAGTGGCGGGGCGAGTCAGTCCATCACGCGCCGCATGCTCGAGAAGCTGGCGCAGGACAGCGCCGTGCGCCCGGTCTAGTCGCCCGCGCTGTGCCCGTCTTCAGCGCAGATACAGAGCTTGGGGTGCCATGCCCCAGGCCAAAGGAATAGGCGCTTTGCCGGGCTTGGCCGTGGCACAATCTTGGGCTTGGGGGCCATGCGCCCCAGGGGCATGCAGCGGCACAAGGCTGCAGCCACCATAAATAAGCCAACCGCCTGGATGTGCTCAGCGTCCAGGTGCCAAGGAGACACCATGAGCCCGTTTTCTCGCAGCCGCATTGCGGCCGCATGCCTGCCCTCGCGCCGCCAAGTTCTGGCTGCCAGCTTGTTGGGCGCCGCAGCACTGCTGCCCCTGGCCTCGCAGGCCGCAGATCCCAAAAAATACCCTGAGCGCGCTGTGCGGGTGGTGGTCGGCTTTTCTGCTGGCGGCACCACCGATGTGGTGGCCCGCATCATGGCCAAGGAGCTGACGGCCGAGTTGGGCCAGTCGTTTGTCGTGGACAACAAGCCGGGCGCCGGCAGCAATATTGCCACCGAGCAGGTGGCACGTGCCGAGAACGACGGCTATACCTTGTTGTTTGTGGCGGTGACCAGCGCCATCAACCAGACCCTCTACCCCAAGGTGCGATTCGATCTGGAAAAGGACTTTGCCCCGGTCGCGCTGGGCGCCAAGGTGCCCAATGTGCTGGTGGTCAACCCCAGCGTGCCGGTCAACAGCGTGCAAGAGCTGATCGCCTATGCCAAGGCCAACCCGGACAAGGTGTCCTACGCTTCGTCGGGCAGCGGCACCTCCATCCACATGGCGGGCGAGTTGTTCAAGCTGCGCACGGGCCTCAAGACCCAGCACATCCCCTACAAGGGCAGCTCCCCGGCATTGACTGATCTGATGGGCGGCCAGGTGCAGTTCATGTTCGACAACATGCCCTCGTCCTGGCCCCACGTGAAGGCCGGCAAGCTCAAGGCGCTGGCTGTCACCACCAGCAAGCGCTCGCCCACCGCCCCCGATCTGCCGACCATGGAAGAAAGCGGTATCAAGCCTTTTGATGTCTCGTCTTGGTTTGGCCTGATTGCGCCGGCCGGCACGCCGCCCGAAGTGGTGCAAAAGCTCAATGCCGCGATGAACCGGGCCTTTGACAAGCCCCAGGTCAAGGAAGCCTATGAAAAGCTGGGCGCTGTCGCCGAGAAGAACACGCCCGAGCAGTTTGGCGCCTTCATCAAGTCGGAGGTAGCAGGCTGGGCACCGGTGGTCAAGTCCTCGGGCGCGACGGTGGACTGAGCCTCGACACTATTGGCAATCTGCAGGCAGCTTCGGCTGCCTTTTTGTTGCCTGTTCCGGGCCCGCTGGCCCCGCCAGGCGGTGGCCTGCGTTACAGTCGAAAGCTGGCTTGTTCCGCTCGTCTTTTTCCCTTTGATGCAATCCTCCCCCGCCCATGCGATGACCCCTGGCCTGATGGTGATACACAGCAACCATCCGGAAGCCTTGCGCGACCTCGTAGTGGCCTGGATGCAGCGCTACCCGCTCAGGCCCCTGGAGAGCGAGACCATTCTGGTGCAAAGCAATGGCATTGCCCAATGGCTCAAGCTGTCCATGGCCCAGCCGGTGGCGGAAGGCGGCTGCGGCATTACGGCGGCCGTGGATGTGCAGCTGCCCGCGCAGTTTTTGTGGCAGGCCTACCGGGCGGTGCTGGGCAAGCACGATGTGCCCGAGATCTCACCGCTGGACAAGCAGCCGCTGACCTGGCGTTTGATGCGCCTTTTGCCCCAGTTACTTGCGCAGCCCGCCTTTGCCGCACTGCAGCGCTTTTTGGACGACGACCATGACCAGCGCCGACGCTACCAACTGGCCGAGCGCATTGCCGATCTGTTTGACCAGTACCAGGTCTACCGCGCCGATTGGCTGCAGGACTGGGCCCAGGGCCGGGATCTGCTTCGCAGTGCGCGGGGCGATGCCCAGCCCCTGGACGAGGAGCAACAGTGGCAGGCCGTGCTATGGCGTGCGCTGCTGGACGACGTGGGCGCCGCCGGTATGGACACCAGCCGGGCCGCCGTGCACCAGCGCTTTGTGCAGTTCTGGCAAGCGCCGCAGGCGCGCAGTCAGGGCCTGCCGCGCCGTGTGGTGGTGTTTGGCATCTCGTCGATGCCCGCGCAGACCTTGCAGGCGCTGGCTGCCATGTCCCGCAGCTGCCAGGTGCTGCTGTGCGTGCACAATCCCTGCCGCCACCACTGGTCGGACATTGTGGCCGACAAGGATTTGCTGCGCCACCAGTACCGTCGGCAGCAGCGCAAAGGCAGCATGCAAGGGCTGATCAGCGACGACGACCTGCACCAGCATGCCCACCCGTTGCTGGCAGCCTGGGGCAAGCAGGGGCGCGACTACATCCACCTGATTGACGAATTCGACCAGCCCGACCAGTACGCCTCGCTGCTCAGCCCGGTCAACGGCGGACGCATCGACTTGTTTGGCGAGGCCGAGCCCGCGCACATGCTCGCCCAATTGCAGGACGACATTCTGGAGCTGCGGCCCCTGGCCGAGAGCCGTGCGCTATGGCCGGGGGTAGACCCGGCACAAGACCATTCCATCCGCTTTCACACCGCCCACAGCCCGCAGCGCGAGGTGGAAGTGCTGCACGACCAGCTGCTCGCGCGCCTGGGCGCCGATGCCAGCCTGCGGCCACGCGACATCATCGTGATGGTGCCCGACATTCAGGTGTATGCGCCGCATATCGATGCGGTGTTTGGCCGCACGGCACGCGCGGATCCGCGCTTTATTCCCTACACCCTGGCAGACCAGAGCCAGCGCGGGCGCGAACCCATGCTGGTCGCGCTGGAGCATGTGCTGGGCATGCCCGAGAGCCGCTTTGCCGTCAGCGAGGTGCTGGACCTGCTGGCCGTCGATGCCGTGCGCCAGCGCTTTGGCATCGACCAAGAAGAGCTGGCACTGCTGCACCGCTGGATCGAAGGCGCGGGTGTGCGCTGGGGGCTGGATGCGGCCCAACGCGCCCGCATCGGCCTGGCGCAGGCGGGCGAGACCAACAGCTGGCGCTTTGGCCTGCGCCGCATGATGCTGGGCTTTGCCGTGGGGCGCGGTGAGGCGCTGGATGACATCCAGCCCTATGACGAGATTGGCGGCCTGGATGCCGCCGCGCTGGGCGGGCTGGCGGCCTTGTTGCGTGCGTTGGAGCAGGCCTGCGATCTGCTGGCCGAGGACGCATCGCCCAGTGCCTGGGTAGAGCGTGCCCGCGAGGTGCTGGCGCTGCTGTTTGCCCCGCAGCAGGAGCATGAAAAGCTGCTGCAGATGCAGCTGCTCCAGGGACTGGAGCGCTGGCTGGGCCAGTGCGAGGCTGCGGCGTTTGACGAGGCCCTGCCGCTGTCGGTGGCGCGCGAGGCCTGGTTGGCAGGCATGGATGCCAGCAGTTTGAACCAGCGCTTCATGGCTGGGGCGGTGAGCTTTTGCAGCCTGATGCCCATGCGGGCGATTCCGTTTCGCGTGGTCTGCCTGCTGGGCATGAACGACGGCGCCTATCCGCGCCCGGTATCGGTGCTGGATTTTGACCTGATGCGCCAGCAGTACCGGCCGGGTGACCGCTCGCGCCGCGATGACGACCGCTATTTGCTGCTGGAGGCAGTGCTGTCAGCCCGCGAGCAGCTCTATATCAGCTGGGTAGGGCGCAGCATCCGCGACAGCACCGCCCGGCCGCCTTCGGTGCTGGTTGGCCAGCTGCGCGACCATCTGGCCCAAGGCTGGCGGCTGGCCGGCAGCGATGCCGATGCAGCGGCGCATGCCAACCCAGCGGCTGGCGAGGCACTGCTGCGCGCGCTGACCCAGGAGCACCCGCTGCAGCCTTTCAGCCCCCGGTATTTTGCGCAGGACCCCGCACAGCGGGGCAGCGACGGCCTCTACACCTATGCGCAGGAATGGCATGGGGTGCATGGCGATGGGAGGCCGCGCGCAGCGGCCCAGGACACGCTAGAGGCTTTGCCCCCGATGGCACTGGAGACGCCGCTGAGCCTGCGCCAACTGCAGGACTTTGCGCAAAAGCCGGTGGCGGCGTTCTTTCGCCAACGGCTGCAGGTGTTTTTTCAGGACGAAGACCTGACCGGACAAGACGAAGAGATGTTTGCCCCCGATGGCCTGCAGGCCTGGGCCTTGCAGGCGAACCTGCTGGAAGCCATGGAGCCCTGGGTGCGCGACAACCCGGACGGCGCTGCCGATGCACCAACCCTGCGTGCGCAGCTGCAGGCCGTGGCCCAGCGCCTGCGCTTGGAAGGGCGGCTGCCACTGCGTGCCTTTGCCGATTGCGCGCTGGAGCCCGCGCAGGATGCAGCCCTGCGCGCACTGCAGGTGTATGCGGCAGCCCTGCGCTACTGGCCGCTGGCTAGTAGCGCGGCACTGGAGCTGCGCTATGCCGATGGCGAGCCAGGCATGGCCGTGTCTGACTGGTTGCGCGGCCTGCGTTGGACAGACGCGGCCAATGCGCCGAACGCCGCCAAAATCAGCCTGTCCCCCGGTCGGCTGCATGCGGGCGAGCAACTGCGCTACGACCGTTTGGTACGCGCCTGGGTGGAGCACCTGGCCTGGCACAACGCCGGCCAGCCACTAACCACCGTGGTGTGTACCGAATCAGGCATCGCCGTGTTTGCACCGCTGCCGGCGGGCGATGCACGGGCCGCCTGGCGCCAACTGCTGCTGTTGTGGCAGCAAGGCATGCGTGCGCCCTTGCCTGCCGCAGTGCGCACCTCCATCGCCAGCCTGGAGCCCAAGGCCAGCGCTGGCCAGCTCGCCACGCTTTATGACGACAGCTACCGAGGCAATGGCGAGTTGCAGCGCTCGGCGGAATTGGCCCGCACTTTCCCCGATTTTGCGCAGCTGCTGGCCGCAGGCCTGCTGGAGGTGGCCCAGCAGCTGTATGGCGACATGCTGGACCATGTGCAACTGGTCAACGGGCAGCACCCGCAAGGCCTGGCGCGCTTTGCCTATGGCGACGAGGAGGGGCAGCCATGACTGCGATGCCGCCCAATGCTTCTGCGCCATCCCTGGCCACTTTGCCGCTGGATCCCCTGCGCTTTCCGCTGTGGGGCAGCCGCCTGATCGAGGCCAGTGCCGGTACCGGCAAAACCTATACGATCGCCGCGCTTTATCTGCGTTTGGTGCTGCAGCACGGCGGCGAGCAGGCTTTTGGCAGGCCGCTGGCGCCGCCCGATATTCTGGTGGTGACCTTTACCGATGCCGCTACGCAGGAGCTGCGCGACCGCATTCGCCATCGTCTCTCGGAAGCGGCCCAGCTGTTTGCGCAAGACCCGGAAGATGCCTGCGGCGATGAGCGGGTCGACCCACTGCTGCTGGCGCTGCGCGCGGATTACCCCGCCAGCCGCTGGCCTGCCTGCGCCCGTTTGCTGCATGAGGCCGCCAACTGGATGGACGAGGCCGCCGTCTCTACCATCCACAGCTGGTGCTACCGCATGCTGCGCGAGCATGCGTTTGACAGTGGCAGCCTGTTTCAGCAGACCCTGATCACCGACCAAAGCGAGCTGCTGACCCAGGTGGTGCAGGACTACTGGCGCCGCCAGTTCTACGATTTGCCGGCGTCATCGCTGCGCAGCTTGCTGCAAGTGGTTGTCACTCCGCAGGCCTTGCAAGAGGCCATTGCCCCCATGCTCAGCCGCCAGGATGCGGACTGGCGCTATGAGGGGGAGGTATTGGCACAGGCCGAACAGGTCGATTTGGCCGCGTTGCTGGCCAAGGCGAGTGAGGCGGCAGAACGCCAAAAAGCGCTGGAGGATGCGGCACGCGCGCTGTGGCAGCAAAGCCGAGAGGAGCTGGAGCAACTGCTGAGCGCGCTGGTCCCGGGCCTGAACGGTGTCACCTATCCTAAAAAAGACGAGCCCGGCGTGTTTGCCGCTTGGCTGGAGGCCTTGGCCAACTGGAGCGAAGGTGCGCCGGCACCGGCCAAGATACGGGCCTTCAGCCAGTCGGGCATCAAGACCAAAAAAGGTGTTGAGGTGCCCGCACATGCCGCCCTTGCGGCGATGGATGTCTGGCTGGAGGCCGTGGCGCAAGATGCCCAGGCCGCAACACCCCTCAAGCCGCTGCTGCTGCGCCATGCCTCAACGCATGTGCAGCAGGCGCTGGTGGACGAGAAGCAGCGCCGGGCCGAGCTGGGTTTTGACGACCTGCTCCAGCGCCTGGATGCGGCCTTGCACGGGGCGGGCGGCGAGGCCCTGGCGCAGCGTATCCGCAGCCAGTTTCCCGTCGCGATGATCGACGAGTTCCAGGATACGGACCCACTGCAGTACCGCATTTTTGAACGCATCTACCGCATCGCAGACAACGATCCTGCGCAAGGTCTGTTCATGATTGGTGACCCCAAGCAGGCCATTTACGCATTTCGTGGTGCCGATATCTACACCTACCTGCGGGCCCGTGCGGCGACCGAAGGGCGCCATTACTCGCTGGGCACCAACTACCGCTCGACCCAGGCAGTGGTGCAGGCCATCAACCACTGTTTTGTGCACGCCGAGGGCCATGCAAGAGCGGCTTTCCGTTTCAGGCAGGACGAGACCCACAACCCGGTGCCTTTTGTGGCCGTCGATGCCCATGGGCGCAACAACGCGCTTTTCATCGATGGCAGGGCCAGCGCTGCGATGACCTTGTGGACCTTGCAGTCCAGCGCCGAGGGGCAGACCGAGGCTGAGCCCGCTGATGCGGCGGCGGCCAAAACAGCGCGTACAGGTGTACCCGAGACGGCTTATCGCCAGCACATGGCCCAGGCGGCAGCCAGCCAGATCACCCACTGGCTCAACGCTGCCCGCACAGGGCAGGCGGGTTTTGGTGCCTCGGCCGATGCGCTGAGCCGGCCGCTGCGCCCGGCGGATATCGCCATCCTGGTGCGGGGCCGTGCCGAGGCAGAGTTGGTGCGCAATGCGCTCAAAGACCGGGGTCTGGCGAGCGTTTACCTCTCAGACCGGGACTCAGTGTTCCAGACCGCTGAGGCGGCTGACATGCTGCGCTGGCTGCGTGCCGTCAATGCGCCCGGCCATGACGGCCTGCTGCGTGTGGCCCTGGCTACCGCAGCCATGGACTGGTCCTGGCAGGACCTGGAGCGCCTCAACCAGGACGAGCTGCATTGGGAGCAACTGGCACTGCGCACGCGGATGCTGCAGCAGCTGTGGCAGAAAAAGGGCGTCTTGCCCATGCTGCGCCAGTGGCTGGTCGATTTTGACCTGCCCGCGCGCTGGCTGGCCCAGCCCGGCGGCGAGCGGCGCCTGACCAATGTGCTGCATCTGGCCGAATGGCTGCAGCGCACATCGGCCGAGGTCGAGGGCGCGCAGGCGCTGATCCGCCGCCTGGCCGAGCAGATGGCCAGGCCCGAGGGCGAGGAAGAGATTTTGCGGCTGGAGAGCGATGCGGACCTGATCAAGGTCGTCACCATCCACAAATCCAAGGGGCTGGAATACCCGCTGGTGCTGCTGCCCTTTATCAGCAGCTGGCGCGATTTTGATGGCAAGAGCCGGGGTTATGCGCAGTACCACGATGCGGCCTCGGGCGGCTTGGTGGTGGAGCTGAGCAACAAGCACCAGGAGGCCGTCAGCGCCCACAACGACGAACGCCTGAGCGAAGACATGCGCCTGCTGTATGTGGCGCTGACCCGTGCCCAATACGCGCTGTGGCTGGGTGTAGCGCCGCTGGCCAAGGGCATGAGCCGGGCCGGCAGCCTGGAGAAAAGCGCCGTCGGCTATTTGCTGGCTGGCGGACAAAAGTTGCCTGATCTGAACCTGCATGGCTACCTGCAGGAATTTGCCAGCACCTGCCCACAGATCGCTGTGCACACTGTGCCCGAGGCCAAGCTGCAGCGCTACGAGCCCGACCACCCGCCCCAGGTCTACCCGGCGCGCTATCCCAGGCGTCAAGCGGATGAGCACTGGTGGATTGCAAGCTTCTCCGCACTGACCGAGCGCTTGGGCCTGACCGCTGCATCACAGCCTGCGCTGAGCGACGAAGCCCGTGCTGCAGCGGAGCCGGAGACGGCCCAGCAAGACCAGTACCTGGAGCCGCAGGACATACCAGCGCCGGCTGAGCAGGCGCCGCGTGCCCTGCCGCATGCCGGCAGCCTGCACGCCTTTCCTAAAGGGCCGGACGCCGGCAATTTTTTGCATGGCCTGCTGGAATGGTGCGCCCAGGAGGGATTTGCCGCCGTGCTTGACAAGCCTGCAGCGCTGGATGGCCTGATTGCCTACCGCTGTCAGCTGCGTGGCTGGGCTGATTGGGCTGAGCCCTTGCAGGGCTTTGTGCGGCAATGGCTGCAAACGCCTTTGGGCTTGCCCCATGCGTTGGCGGAGCCGGGCGAGGCGGCCGTGGCGCTGCAGCAGCTGGTCGACTACCAGGTCGAGATGGAGTTCTGGCTGTCCATCAGCCGGGCCTCCACCGGCCAGCTCGATGCGCTGGTGCAGCAGCATGTGCTGCCCGGCCAGGCCAGGCCTGCGCTGCTGGGCAACCAGCTTAACGGCATGCTCAAAGGCTATATGGACCTGGTTTTTGAGCATGCCGGCCGCTACTATGTGATGGACTACAAATCCAACTGGCTTGGACCCGACAGCGACGCTTACACTGAGCAGGCCATGGCTGCTGCCGTGCTGCAGCACCGCTATGAGCTGCAGTATGTGCTGTATATCTACGCCTTGCACCGCCTGCTGCAGCAGCGCCTGCCCGGTTACGACTACGCGCGTGATGTGGGCGGTGTGCGCTACTGGTTTTTGCGCGGCATCGGTGCTGCGCAGCATGGCCTCTATACCGACAAACCCCCGCGCGCGCTGATGGATGCGCTCGACGCGCTGTTTGCGCAATGATGATGAATGCCATGACGACAGAACCCCAGGACGGCCTGAACCAGGGCGGCATGCACCAGGATGGCCTGCCCCAGGAAGGCCTGCCCCTGCAGCGCCCAGCAGCTGCGTTGCAGCTGCCAATGACGGATGCAGCAACAGCGAGCTTGCTGCAAACGGTTGAGCGCTGGACGGCGCATGGCTGGCTGCGCAGTCTGGACCAGGCCTTTGTGCTGTTTTTGCACGAGCTCGAACCCTCGGCCTCGCCCCTGGTGTTGCTGGCCGCAGCGTTGGCCAGCCACCAACTGGGTCGAGGCCATGTCTGCCTGGATCTGCAGGCTACTTTGGACAACAGCCGCTTTGCGCTGTCGCTGCCGCCCGATACCGCCGCACAAGGCAGCGGCGCCACCGAGCCCACGCCTTTGCCACTGCCTAGCGAGCTGCTCGCCCAGGTCAACCTGCTGCAGTGGCAAACACTGCTGCAAGCCAGTGCGCTGGTTGCCGTGCAAGGCAAGGCCAGCCAAGGTGGCACGCCAATGGTGCTGCAGGGCGACCGGCTCTACTTGCGCCGCTACTGGCAGTATGAGCAAGATGTGGCGCAAGCCATTGGCCAGCGCATCGATGCCAGCCAGCGGCTGCGCAGCGGCCGCAGTGCCACGCAAGACACATGGCTGCGCGAGGCGCTGGACACCTTGTTTGCCCCTGCGGCAGGGCGAGGGCAGGCGAGCCAGGCCGAGCAAAGCCCGGATTGGCAGAAGATGGCCTGCGCGCTGGCGGCATCCAGTGCCTTTTCCATCATTACCGGGGGGCCCGGCACCGGCAAGACCACCACCGTCGTCAAGCTGCTGGCCCTGTTGCAGAGCATGGCTTTGCAGCAAGATGGCCGGCCTTTGCGCATTTGCCTGGCAGCCCCTACGGGCAAGGCCGCTGCGCGTTTGACCGAATCGATTGTGCAGGCCTTGGCGCGTTTGGACGACGCACAACTGCCGCCGGTGGCACCGGGCGCGGAGGACGGCGATGTGCGCAGCTTGAAGCCGCTCATCCCCTCAGAGGCACAAACCCTGCACCGGCTGCTGGGCAGCCGGCCAGACAGCCGGCATTTTCGCCATGATGCGCAGCACCCGCTGGCGCTTGATGTGCTGGTGATCGACGAGGCCTCCATGGTCGACCTGGAGATGATGGCGGCCGTGCTGTCGGCCTTGCCCGCGCAAGCCAGGCTGGTGCTGCTAGGCGACAAGGACCAGCTCGCATCGGTGGAAGCCGGAGCCGTGCTCGGCGAGCTGTGCGCGCATTCCGAGCGGGGCCTGTACTGGCATGAAACCGTGCAGTGGCTGCAGCAGGTGACGGGCGAGCAGGTACCTGCTGATCTTCAGGATATGGCAGGCAAGCCGCTGGACCAGGCGGTGGTGATGCTGCGGGTCAGCCACCGCTTTCATGCGGACAGCGGCATTGGTCAGCTCGCCCGCGTGGTCAATGCGGGTCGGCGCAGGGCAATCAAGCCCTTGCTCAAGGCCGGTTACCCAGATCTGGCCGCCTATGCAGTGCCCGATCTGACGCATTCCTCTCTGGCCCAGCTGGTGCTGGACGGCGGGGGCAAGCGTTTTGTCGACAGCCCTGCCAAAACAGCGTCCGGCCCCGTCGGCTATGGCCACTACCTGCAAGTCATGCGCGACATGCCGCAGGACCCGAGCACCGAGGCCTTGAGCGCCTGGGCTCTGCGCCTGCTGCAGGCCCATGGCCAGTTTCAGGTGCTTTGCGCCTTGCGCAGCGGCCCCTGGGGCGTGGAGGGCCTCAATGAGCGCATTGCCCAACTGCTGGCCCATCGCGAGCTGATTGCCCAAAGCAGCGGCTGGTATGCCGGGCGCCCGGTGTTGGTGACGCGCAATGACTACAGCCTCAAGCTGATGAACGGGGATATCGGCATCACGGTGCAGATGCCGCGCGGCAGCGTGGCCGAAGTGGGTGGCGGCGCGGGCTTGCAAGCACCGCTGCGGGTGGTGTTTGCGACCAGCGATGGTCTGCGCTGGGTCTTGCCCAGCCGTTTGCAAGCAGTCGAGACGGTGTATGCGATGACCATCCACAAATCCCAGGGCTCGGAGTTCAGCCACGCAGCCGTGGTGTTGCCGCCCAGCCTGTCGCCCATCATGACGCGTGAGCTGGTCTACACCGGCCTGACACGTGCCAAGGACTGGCTGACCGTGGTGGCGGGTGGCAGCAGCAATTTCTCGGTGCTGGAAGAGGCGACCGAACGCCAGGTACGGCGATCCAGCGGCTTGCGCCAGGGCGAGCTTTGAAATTTGGGGGTAAGCGGTAAGAGCGCAGGCAGCGTTTGCCGCAGCAAGGCTGCAGATGCGGCCGCTGGGCTTAAGAGCTGGCCAGGCAGCGCTGAGGCGGCCGCAGGCGTTCCATCGAAAAAATGCGTGGCTGTGCGAAAAGATCGTTGGCTGGCCAAAACGACCCTGGAGCTGAACGGGCCCCAAGAGTCGCCCCACGATGAAACAATCGCTTTTGCGAAGGCGATTGGCATATTTGGATGCGCAAGGGCCTTGGCAGCAGCGATGGGCGGATCATAGCATCGAATGAGAATAATTATCAATATCAATATTGGATAAAACTGCCTTGCTTTCCTGTTTTATGTAAGTTTTTGTTTTTAGTTGATTTTTCTTGACCTTTCAGCGGCAAACCAGGGTGCGCCGTTGAAGGAAATTTGGTAACTTCGCAGGATCGATAAAAAAGATTGTGGGAGTTCCAGCCATGACAGGTTCCAGTTACAGCTTCAAATCCAGTGCACTGGCCGTGCTGGCGCTCACGGCATCGGCCTGGGCCCAGGCGGTGTGCTACACCGTGTATGACGCCAAGAATGAAGTCATTTACCGCAGTGCGGAGCCGCCCGTCGACATGTCCAAGCCGCTGCACCAAACCGCCAATGAGCTGCCCAGCGGCAGCCGCGTGGTGTTCACCCCCAACAATACGGTCTGTGTCACCGAGGTACACAGCCTGCCGGGCGCCAAGAAGCTGACATCCAGCAGCGCCAATATGGTCACCGACCAACTGAATCTGGGCAGCATGATCTCGGCGCAGTAAGCGCGGTGCAGGCGTGAGGCGCAGAGGAAAGGCAGCGACTGTGCTGCCTTTTTTGCGTCTGCCCCTGCAGAATTGCCAGAGGTTGGCCGCAGGCCATTGCCCAGCCTGCGAAAATACCGGGATGAGCCAAGCGCAGACCCCACAGAATATTCCCACCGAATCCCCCGATGCCGCTGAAGCGGCGCAATTCCCCGCAGATGCCCTGCGAATCGTGTCCATGGACATGGACGCCCAAGGCGTGGCGCGCCGTGCCGATGGCAAGGTGGTCTTTGTCGATGGCGCCTTGCCCACCGAATGGGTCAGTGCCAAGACCCGGCGCAAGAAGAACAACTGGGAGCAGGCCGATCTGCTGCAGATACACCGCGAGTCCTCGCAGCGTGTGCGCCCCGGTTGCCCCAACTTTGGCTTGCATGCCGGCGCCTGCGGCGGCTGCAAGATGCAGCATCTGCATGTGGGCGCGCAAATTGCGACCAAGCAGCGCGTGCTGGAAGACAACCTCTGGCACCTGGGCAAGGTGGTGCCGGAGACGGTGATGCGTCCCATCGAGGGCCCCAGCTGGGGTTACCGCTTCCGCTCGCGCCTGTCGGTGCGCTATGTGGCCAAGAAGGGCAAGGTGCTGGTCGGCTTCCATGAGCGCAAGAGCCGCTACATCGCCGACATGGAAACCTGCAAGATCTTGCCCCCGCATGTCGATGCCTTGCTGATGCCGATGCGCGCGTTGATCGGCAGCCTGGATGCCCGCGAGACTTGCCCGCAGATCGAGGTGGCCTGCGGCGACCAGGTCACCGCCTTGGTGCTGCGCCACCTGGAGCCTTTGAGCGAAGCCGATCTGCAGCGCCTGCGCGACTTTGCAGCAGCCCACAACGTGCAATGGTGGCTGCAACCCAAGGGGCCGGACACCGTGCACCTGATGGATGGCATCGGCGAACAGCTGTCCTATGCGCTGCCGGATTTCGGCATCACCATGCCGTTCAAGCCGACCGACTTCACCCAGGTCAATCCGCACATCAACCAGGTGCTAGTGACCCGTTCGCTGCGCCTGCTGGATGCCAAAAAGACCGAGCGCGTGATCGACTGGTTCTGCGGCCTGGGCAACTTCACCTTGCCGATAGGCACGATGGCCGGTGAGGTGCTGGGCATTGAGGGCTCCGAGACCCTGGTGCAGCGCTCGCACGAGAACTATGCTGCCAACAATGCCCGCCGCCCAGAAGGCAGCGCCCTGGCGCCGACACGTTTTGTGGCCCGCAATCTGTTCGAGATGACGCCCGAGATGCTGGTGGCCGATGGCCAGGCCGACAAATGGCTGGTCGACCCACCGCGGGAAGGTGCGTTTGCGCTGTCCAAGGCGCTGGCCGACATCCACAAGGCCCGCCACCAGGTGCCCGATACCGCACCGTTGCCTGACAGCGCCAAGGACTGGACACCGCCCAAGCGCATTGTCTATGTGAGCTGCAACCCCGCCACCTTGGCGCGCGATGCTGGTTTGCTGGTGCACCAGGCGGGTTACCGCTGCGTGGCTGCCGGCGTGGTGAATATGTTCCCGCATACCGCGCACGTCGAGAGTATGGCCGTGTTCGAATGGGATGGCCATGCACCGTCGATCAAGACCGACGCGGAGGCCGCCGATGCCGAGGCCCCCGCTGCGAACGAAGACACAGCAGCCTGAGTTGAGCGGGGGATTACCCCCGTTTTTGGCACAAATGCTGTGATTCCGGCGATAAATTAGCGCGCTGGAATACCGTTATGCTGGCAGGCTGAACAACCGGGTTTCCCAAATTTTCCCAAGGAGTCACCATGAAAACCAAAGCAGTGCTGGAGTTGGCCGATGTCAAGGCGGTGTTGAATGCGGCCGAGGCCGAAGCGGTCAAGAACCAGTGGATCGTCAGCATTGCCGTGGTGGATGACGGCGGCAACCTGCTGGGCATGATCCGCCGCGATGGCGCTGCCCCCGTGTCCGCGCACATCTGCGTGGCCAAGGCCCGCACCTCGGCGCTGGGCCGCCGCGAGAGCAAGGGTTTTGAGGACATGATCAATGGTGGCCGCACCGCTTTCCTGAGCGCTCCGCTGATCGACGGCATGCTCGAAGGCGGCGTGCCGGTCATCAAGGACGGCGAATGCATTGGCGCCGTGGGCGTCAGCGGTGTCAAGGCACCGGAAGATGCACAGATCGCCAAGGCGGGTATTGCGGCCCTGGGCCTGTAAGGCACAAGCATCCAGCGTGTGGGCGTCAAGCCCATCAACGACGAAGCGGCCACTGGCCGCTTTTTCAGGTCTGAATGTCAGGTTGGGACGTCAAACCAGGGCCGGAGCGGGCGCCTGCATGAACTGCGTGGTTGGCTCGGCGCTGCCGTCATCGAGCATCAGCACCCGCTCGGGCCAGCGCAGGGCCGCCAGCTTGAAGTCCTGCTCGGGCGGCTGGCCGGCAAGCCGGGCCGTCCAGCGGGCGCCTACGGAAAAGTCTACGCAAAAGACATTGCCGCGCAGGCCGTGCCAGGCATGGGGGTTGATATCAGCGAACAAATCCTGGTCGCCCTTGCCCAGTACCGAACGGTCAAGCTCATGGATGCGGCGCCAGTAGTGGCCGACGACCACGGGCGTGCTGTCGGTGTAGGCATCCCACCAGGCCACGCGCTCGACAAAGCGCCATTTGCCACCCGCGTAGAAGGGCTCGCTGCCCCGGCGCTCCACACCGCAGCTCAGCACCTTCAAGGGGTTGTACTGGGATTTGTTCAGTTCGCTGTCCGCATGCGCGGGCATAAAGGGCGGGCAATGGGCGCCGTCTTCCAGGTGGTAGGGCCAGGCCTGGTTTTCTGCCTTTAGTTGGGCCGGAATACCCAGCGCCTTGGCGTGCAGGTAGGCCTCTTGCTCCAGCCGGTCATAGTCTTGGGCGACATGGCCGGGCCGCAGCGCGCGAGCCTGGTTGATCTTGTCGCCGATCCAGGCGGCATGGACGATGCGCAAGTCCGGCCGCTCCAGCGCCAGCGGCAGCTGGCGCAAAAACGGCAGCATCTCGTCGTCAAAAGTTTGGTCGGCACGCGCATAGGGCGCGTATTTGGGGTTGTCGGCCTCGATGCGCTCGTCAAAGTACCAGCCCGAGCCGTCCTTGGCATCTTCGCGCAGCAGGTTGATTTCATGGTTGCCGATCACGGCATAGGCGTTGCCGTTGTCTACCCAGCGGCGCACCAGGGCCAGCACGCCTGGGCTGTCGGGGCCCCGGTCGCAGAAATCGCCGACAAACACCAGTTTGCGGCCTGTCGGGTGGCCGCCATCTTCGTCATAGCCCAGATGCCGCACCAGCGCTTCCAGTGCCTGGCGCTCGCCGTGCACATCGCCGATCACATCCAACGGGCCGGCCGGCAAAGCTTGTACCAGGCTCATCGTCACAGTTTTCCGTCTTGTTGCGGTGCCCGGTGCTTGGTCCGGCGTGCCGCAGATTGCTATGGATTGAAATCCATTTTGCATCAATTTGCTGCGCTGCACCAGTGTGGTGCCATGCGATGCGCTGCCTGTCCTACTCGGGACGTTCAGGCTTTCCGACGCTGGTAGCAGACAAAGGCAAAGGGCAGGCCGTTGCTGCTGGTCTGGGCTTCGCGGGAGACCTCCTGCCACTGCGCATCCAGCACGGGTGCATGGGCATCGCCGTCAAAATCTTGGTCGATCTCGGTGACCCAGACCTCGTCTGCCAGGGCCAGCGATTGGGCATAGATCTGCGCACCGCCAATCACCCAAACCGACTGGCCCAGCGCCTGGGCCGTGGCCAGCGCCTGCGGCAAGTCCGCCGCGACATGCACGCGGTCACTGGCGGGGCTGGGCTGCCAGCCGCTTTGGCGGGTGATGACCACGTTGTCGCGGCCTGGCAGCGGGCGAAAGCGCGGCGGCAGCGAATCCCAGGTCTTGCGGCCCATGACGACGGTGCTGCCCGCCGTCTTTTGCTTGAAAAAGGCCATGTCCTCCGGCAGGTGCCAGGGCAGTTGGTTGTCGCGGCCGATCACGCCATTGCGGGCGCGGGCATAGATCAGATGGATACGGGCTTGGGTCATGGCTTGGGGGCCGCCCAGCGCGCAATGGCGCGCCGGCAGGCGTGGTAGATGGGGTGTTCGATGGCGTGGTAGTACAGCGCGGACAGCGCGATCAAGACCGCCAGCACCAGCAGCAGGCTGACTGAGCGGTGCGGGATCTCAACGGCCATCGAGGTGATGAAACGCTGCACGAGCTGGAATACCAGCAGGTGCAGCAAATAGATCGCAAAGGCGTAGTCGCCTAATGTGGCGGCCAGGCGCCATGCGCGGTGCTGGGGCGCTGGCAACAGCAAGGCGGCCCCCACCAGTGCAGTGGCGGCAGCCCCCACCAGCAGGGCACGCTCTGGCCAGTGGAAAAAGCCGACGATGCCGGGTGCATACAACGTGGCAGTGAGGCTGTAGTACACGGCAGCAGCGCCGAGCAGGGCGCTGGCCAACAGCCAGGCATACCAGCGCTGCAGCGGATGGCGCTGCAGCCAGCGGTACACAAAGTAGCCGGCAAAGAACTCCAGCACCAGCGGCGCTGCATAGAACCAGATCAGCTGCGTCGCTTGCGAGAACATGTCTGGGCGGTAGCGACCGCTAGCGACGTAATACAGCACCAACGCGACGATGACCCCGGCCCAGGCGGCCAGCGCGCGGTCACGCCAGGGCTTAGGCAGTAGCAAGCTTGCGCCTATAAGCAGGTAGAAATACAGCTCGTAGACCAGGGTCCAGATCACCGCATTGATGTGAAGGCTGAAATTGGCCGGGTAGAGCAGCGCGGACGAGAGCAGATGCACATCAGCCGGCATGGCGCCCAGCGCCTGCAAACCGACGACGTACAGCAGCATCGCCGGCCACCAGCCGGTGTAGATGCGGGAAAAGCGGGTGGCGACAAACTGGGCTGAGGGGCGCAGGCCGGTGGGAGTGTTCGTGGTGGCCAGTGCCATGATGACGCCGCTGATCACAAAGAAGATGTCGACACCGACAAAGCCGCCCTCGGCAATGGCGCGCAGCCAGACGGGAAGGTCGGGGAAGAAGCTATAGCTCCGCGCATGGTAGAGCGCCACCCACAGGGCGGCAGCAAAACGCAGGATCTGGATGGACTGGATCATGGCACGGTCGTGGGCGCAGGCGGTCTATGCCGGGCAAGCGCTGCAGCGGGCGCAGGGATGCGCATCCGCTGGCAGTGCCTGTCACTCGCGTGCCGGGGGGCGGTGTCCGCTCAGCGGAACAGCACGCCCGCTTCGTCCGGGTGCCAGGCAGGGTATTTTTCCATCACCTGCTCAAACAGTGCCGAGTCGGTCAGACGCAGCAGCCAAGCTTGCAGGTGGGGCCAGGGGTGATTCTGCCATGCGGCCTCGTCGATGCCGGCAAACTGGCGCACAAAGGGGCGGATGGCCATGTCGGCTAGGCTTGGGTCGCGGCCAAACAGGTAACCGCTGGCAGCCAGTTGCTGGTTGAGAACGCCGAGAAACGCCAGGGCCGTGGCCGATGCGGCAGCAGCGTCTTCCTGCGGGTAGCGGCTGGGGTATTTGCAGCGGTCCAGCGCCGGTTTGAAGTCGCTGTCATGGCGGGCGATCAGGGCCTGCATGTTGGCCAAACTGCCTGCCGTGGGGCTCAGCCACTGGTCCGGGTCATTCTGGCGCAGCGCCCACAGCATGATGTCCAGGCTTTCGTCCAGCACCGTGCCGTCGGCCAGCACCAGCACTGGCACGCTGGCCTTGGGGGATGCATCGCGCAGTGCCTGGGGCTTGTCTTTGAGCACCACTTCGCGCAGCTGGCAGGCAATGCCGGCATAGGCCAGCGCCAGGCGGGCGCGCATCGCGTAGGGGCAGCGGCGGAAGGAGTACAGCACCGGCAGGCCTTGCAAGGCCTCCTGCTGGGCGGCCATCTTCTGCTGGCGCGATTGCTGCGAACTGGCCTGGGTGTGGCCCAGGTGGGTGTCACCGCGCTCTTGCGCCAGGTCCATCTGCCGCTGGCGCTCGGCCAGGGACTGCAGCTGTTCGGGCGTGCGGCTGCCATGGCAATAGGGGCAGCTGACGCCGCGCACATAGTGGGCATGGGCCAGCTCGGCGGCGCCCAGCGGCATGCGGCAGCTGCGGCACAGCTGGTGCGGGCCGCGCACCAGGCCATGGCCGACCGAGACGCGCTCGTCAAACACAAAGCAATCGCCCCACCACAGGGATTCGTCCTCGGCCACCGTTTCCAGGTACTTGAGAATGCCGCCTTCGAGGTGGTAGACCTGATCGAAGCCCTGGGTCTTCATATAGGCGGTGGATTTTTCGCAGCGGATGCCACCGGTGCAGAACATTGCGACTTTTTGCTTGCCATGCAGCGCGCCGCCGGGCTGGGATTGCTCGGCCACCCATTGGGGGAACTCGGTAAAGCTCTTGGTGTGGGGGTTGATTGCCCCTTCAAAGCTGCCAATGCCCACTTCGTAGTCATTGCGCGTGTCCACCAGCACCACATCGGGCTGGCTGATCAGGGCATTCCAGTCTTCGGGTTTGACGTATTCGCCCGCGTTCAGCGCCGGGTTCAGCTCGGGCACACCCAGGGTCACAATCTCTTGCTTGAGGCGCACGCGCATACGGTAGAAGGGGTTGCGCTCGGCATAGGCCTCCTTGTGCACCAGCTTGGCCAGGCGCGGGTCGCGCTTGAGCCAGTCCAGCACCACTTGCACATCATCTGGCAGCCCGGCAATCGTGCCGTTGATCCCTTCATGGGCCAGCAGCAGCAGGCCCTTGACCTGGTGCTGCTCACACAGCGCCTGCAAGGGCTGCTGCCATTGGGCAAACTCTGGCAGGTCGATGAACTGGTAAAGCGCGGCGGTGAGGTATTGCTGGGACATGGGGGAAGTCTGCGAAAAAATGCCAGGCGATCAGCCCGCATTTTTCGGGTGTTTCATGGGAAAAGCCAGGTGGAATGGGTGTCAGCGCATTCCAGCCAGAATTGTGCAGCGGCTGGGTGGCTGGCGCGCGGCCCCTGTGCAAGCCTGGTGGCGATGGCGCGCGATGCCAGACAGCAAAGCTGCACCCCAACGGCTGAGCATCGTACTGTATCTGAATCGCCCATATCTAGACTTAGATCAGCAAAAAGGCCCGGTACACAGACGTCAAAAAGCCCGGCAGGGCCGGGCTGGTGCGGGATGCCCCAGATTTTACTTGGGGCTGAGGCCGGTGATGTCGTAGAAATTGATCTTGTCGCCACTGCTGAACACGCGGTCGCCAGGGTTGGTGCCCGCAGGGCAGGCGCCCAGGTATTCGCCCTTGATGTTGCGGGTGGTCTCCACCGTGCTGCCATCGGGCATCTGCTGCTTGGTCACCGACAGCACATGGAAGTTGTTTTGGAAGTCGCCACTGATCTTGCGGCTGCTTTCAATGCGTTGCTCGGTCTGGCCCACCTTGCAGTTGGAGGTAAATTGCCAGCCATTGCTGTCCTTGCGGCTGCCCGTCTGGCACTGCTGCACCTCGTACTTGGCCTTTTGCAGCTCGCGGGTCTTGTAGAAGGTGTCCTTGTCCATGCAATCCTGGAACTGGACGGTCTGGCCGTCCTGGTCGGTCGAGCTGATCTGCCAATGGCCGGACTTGGGACGGGGGAGGTCTTCGATGTCGCCGGTGGTGGTGGCGCAACCGGCCGCCAGCAAGGCGGCTGCGATGGCAGACAGGGCGGTGATGGAGCGGGTGGAAAGCATGGATGTCCTCTCAGTGGTTGTCATTCTGCGGGTGAGCAGCGTGTTTTTTTACAGGAACGCGTTAATTTGTTACTTTATATCCTAGGTCTGCTGCGCTCGCCACATTGTCTGACAAGGGACTAGGCGCTTGTAGGAGAGCGCACCCTCGGCGAATGGCCGCAGGCTGCTCCTCAATCATCATGTTCCTGCTGGCATTGCGCTACCAGCCATTGCTCGAAGGTCTGCATGGCCAGCGTGGGGCTGCGCGATTTCAACTGCGTCAGCCAGTAGCTGCCGGTGTCCAAGGTCTGTGCCAAAGGGGCGACGAGGCGACCGGCCTGCAGATCGCGAGAGAACAGGCGCAGCGGCAACAGCGCCACGCCCAGGCCTTGGGCCGCTGCCTCGGCCAAGGTCAGCGACGAATCAAACACACTGCCGCGCAGCGGCGGGCAGGCCAGCTGGGTGTGGGCAAACCACTGCTCCCATTCGCCAGCGCGGTAGGTACGCAGCAAGGTCTCATGCGCTAGGTCGGCGGGCTGGTGCAGGCGTGCGGCAATGGCTGGTGCGCACATGGGGGTCAGCGGTGCCTGCAGCAGTTGCCGTGCAGCTGTGCCATGCCAGGCCCCGTCGCCAAAGCGGATGGCGCAGTCCCAGCCTTCGCCGGCCAGATCCACCCGGTTGTTGTGGGTGAACAGCCGCAAGTCCACAAAGGCATGGGCCTCCTGGAAGGCCCGCAGCCGTGGCAGCAACCAGCCCACGGCAAAGGTGCCCACGACGCCCACTGAAAGCACCTCATGCGGGCGCTTGTCCTGCACCTGCGCCAGTGCGCGCGACAGGCTGCCAAAGGCCTGGCCCACCACGGGCACCAGTGCCATGCCTTCGTCGGTCAGTGCCAGGCCGCGCGGCAAGCGGCGAAACAGCGGCTTGCCCAGCTGCTCTTCGAGCTGGCGAATGTGCTGGCTGATGGCGGCCTGGGTCACATGCAGCTCCAGCGCGGCACGGGTCAGGTTGAGGTGGCGTGCGGCGGCGTCGAAGGCGCGCAGGGCATTCAAGGGCAGGTGCATAAGCTATAAGTTTTTCTTGTGGGATTTCTTGGTTTTCATCGTTAGTCAAAGCCAAGAGATACCGGTAAATTTGCGGCTGTCCCTTGGATAACAACTAATTTTAAGGATTGAAAGCCATGTACAGAAGAAAGTTTTTCTTGACTATGGGGGCTGCTAGCCTGATTGCCACCTCGTCCCGCGCCTGGGCGGCCGGCCCGGCGACCGCCACGCCAGCCCAGCGCCAGTTTGCCCAGGCCATGCAGGCCCTGGAGCGCTCGGTAGGCGGGCGGCTGGGGGTGTCGTTGCTGAACACCGTCACCGGCGCGGCGCTGGGCTGGCGCCAAGATGAGCGCTTTCCCATGTGCAGCACCTTCAAGATGCTGCTGGCCGGCCAGGTGCTGTCCCGGGTGGATGCGGGCCAGGAGCGGCTCGATGCGCAGGTGACGTTTGACCGCTCGGCCTTGGTGGAGTATTCGCCCGTCACGGAAAAATTTGCTGGCAAGGCGCCGATGACCGTCGATGCGCTGTGCGACGCCATCATGACGATCAGCGACAACGGTGCTACGAACTTGCTTTTGGAACGCGTTGGCGGCCCGGCCAGCTTTACCGCCTATATGCGCAGCTTGGGCGACCCGATCACGCGACTGGACCGCATTGAGCCCGCGATGAGTGAATCCAAACCCGGCGATGTGCGTGATACGACCAGCCCACTGGCGATGCTGACCAGCATGCGGGCGCTGACGTTGGGCAAGACCCTGAGCCCGGCAAGCCGGGAAAAGCTGGTGGGCTGGATGGTGGCCAACACGACGGGCGACCACTGCCTGCGTGCAGGCGCCCCAGGCTGGAAGGTGGCGGACAAGACTGGATCAGGACCGGGCACACGCAACGACATCGGCCTGCTCTGGCCGCCGGGCGCCGCTACACCGATTTTGGTGACCAGTTATTTGACCGAATCCAAGGCCGAGCCGAAGGCGCGCGATGCGGCCCTGGCCCAGGTGGCTGCCGAGGTGGTCAAGCTCTGGGGCTAGAAGTCCCGGTCTTGGCTTGCCCAGGCTGCTCTTGCGCTGCCCCTTCTCCAGGGGCAGCTAGGCCAGGGGCTCTGCCAGCGCAGGCAGGCCCGAACACGCCCCAGCAGGCTTACAGGTACTTGACCAGCACCTGGCTCTTGCGGCTCCAGTTGTACTTGGCCTTGCGTTGCTCGGGCAGCCAGTCCGGGTCCACCGGCTGGAAGCCGCGCTTGAGGAACCAGTGCATGGTGCGGGTGGTGAGCACAAAAATGCTCTTGAGCCCGGTGGCACGGGCGCGCTGCTCGATGCGCTTGAGCAGTTTTTCGCCGTCACCTGTGCCCTGGCTTTGGGGCGATACGGTGACCGCCGCCATCTCGGCGGTGCCTGCCTCAGGGTAGGGGTAGAGGGCCGCGCAGCCAAAGATCACGCCATCGTGTTCGATGATGGTGTAGGCGGAGATATCGCGCTCGATTTCGGTGCGGCTGCGTTTGACCAGGGTGCCGTCCTTCTCGAAGGGCTCGATCAGCTGCAAAATGCCGCCGACATCATCGGGCTTGGCTTCGCGCAGCTCTTCGAGGCGCTCGTCAATCACCATGGTGCCGATGCCATCGTGCACATAGACTTCGAGCAGCAGGGCGCCATCGGTCGCAAAAGGCAGGATGTGGCTGCGCTCCACGCCTTCCTTGCAGGCCTTCACACAATGCTGCAGGTAAAAGCCCACATCGGTGGGCAGGGTGGCGGGCGGCAGCTGGGCCAGCAGTTTTTGGGCTACATCCAGCGGCAGCTCGGTGTCCACCGGGTTGTCTTCCCCTTCCGCCTCCAGTGGGTTCAGGCGGATGCCGGCCACTTCGGTCAAAAACATCAGCTTGTCGGCCTTCAGCTCAATCGCGACACGCGTGGCCACTTCTTCCATGCTGAGGTTGAAGGCCTCACCCGTGGGAGAGAAGCCAAACGGCGAGACCAGCACCATCGCGCCCATGTCCAAGGTGCGGTGGATGCCGCCGACATCGACCTTGCGCACCAGGCCCGAATGCATGAAATCCACACCATCGACGATGCCGACGGGGCGGGCGGTGACAAAGTTGCCGGAGATCACCCGTACCGTGGCACCGGCCATCGGCGTATTGGGCAGGCCCTGGCTAAATGCTGCTTCAATCTCAAAGCGCAGCTGGCCGGCGGCCTCTTGCGCGCAATCCAGCGCCACCGAGTCGGTCACCCGGATGCCGTGCGAGTAGCGCGGTGCATGGCCCTTGGCCGCGAGCTGTTCATTCACCTGGGGTCGGAAACCATGCACCAGCACGATCTTCACGCCCAGCGCCTGGATCAGGGCCAGATCCTGGGCAATCGATTGCAGCTTGCCCGCTGCAATCGCCTCACCTGTCACGCCGACTACAAAGGTCTGGTTGCGAAACTTATGGATATACGGCGCCACAGAGCGGAACCAGGGCACAAAGGTGAAATTGAATACAGCGGACATGGGGGTGGTGTGGGTATTTCCTAGAAGCACGCCAGTTCGGCGGTTTGCGGCTGCCGCTATTGTTATACAAACATCAGACGGCTGCATGCAGTTGGCTGCAGATTTGCCCCAGCTGTCATGGGAAAAATACATCCGTGGTGTTGCGTCCATTTCTGCTGGCACGAAGTGGAGGTTTCGCAATCACAAACGGCTCGGTGTGGGCAAACCCGAGCAGCGGGCCGATGATGGCGGTTTTGCATCCTATAAGAGCTCGGAGACAAGCATGACCACCACTATCAACCGCCGACAGCTGCTGGCGCTGGGCGCAGCGCCCTTGGCCGCAGGTCTGCCCATGCTGCATTCGGGGGCTGCCCATGCGGCGGACTTCCCTAGCAAGCAGGTCAAATTCATCGTTCCCTTCCCGCCGGGCGGGCCGGTGGATACGACGGCCCGCGCCTTTGCGCCGCCCTTGGGGCAGTTGTGGGGCCAGAGCACCTTTATCGACAACCGCGCCGGTGGCGGCGGCATCATCGGTGCGGAAACGGCCTCCCGCCAACCGGCAGATGGCTACAGCCTGTTTGTGGGCGCGATCCACCATGCGGTCAACCCCTCGCTGCATGCCAAGCTGAGCTATGACATCCAGAAGGACTTTGTGCCGGTCAGCTTTGCGGCAATGTTCCCGGTGTTCCTCGTGGTCAACCCCAATGTGCCCGCCAAGAATGTGCAGGAGCTGATCGCGCTGGCCAAAAAGCCCGGCAGCAACCTCAGCTTCGCCTCGTCGGGCAATGGCGGCGGCACGCACCTGGCTGGCGAGCTGTTCAACATGCATGCGGGCACCAAGCTCTTGCACATTCCCTACAAGGGCAGCGCCCCGGCGATGACCGATGTGCTCGGCGGCCAGGTGGCGATGATGTTCAGCGATGCACCCACCGCCATTGGCCATATCAAGAGCGGCAAAGTGCGGGTGCTGGGCGTTGCCAGCCCCAAGCGCTCGGCCCTGATGCCCGAGGTGCCCACCATTGCCGAACAGGGCCTGAGCGGCTACGAGGCCTATTCCTGGGCGGCGCTGTTTGCCCCGGCTGGCACACCCAAGGACGTGGTGGCCAAGATCAATGCCGATTTCAACCAGGTCATGCGCGCCCAGGAAGTGCGCCAGCGCCTGTATGTGGCGGGTGCCGAGGCCGACCCGGGCACGCCCGAGGAGATGGCGCAGCGCCTGCAGTCCGAGATCGACAAATGGGCTCGGGTGGTCAAGGCCGCCCAGATCCGTATCGATTGATGCAGAGCGGACAGCGCCGTGCCAGGCCATGCACAATGGAGGCATTTTGTATTTGCAGACCGCCCCTATGGACCTGATCTCTGGCAGCACTGACCCCCACTTCCAGCCCGTGGCGCTGGAAAAAGCCTACCGCTTGCTCAACCACGGGCCCACGGTGCTGGTATCGGCAGCGCATGGTGATGCGCGCAATGTGATGGCGGCTGCCTGGGCCTGCGCGTTGGACTTTACGCCGCCCAAGGTGACCGTGGTGCTGGACAAGGCCACCCGCACCCGTGCGCTGGTGGAGGCCAGCGGCCGCTTTGCGCTGCAGCTGCCCACCGTGCCTATCGCCGCATTGACTGTAGAGCTGGGCACCACCAGCGCGCTGCAGCAACCGGACAAACTGGCGCAATCGGGCGTGCAGCTGTTTGATGCCCCTGGCCAGCAGACGCCCTTGGTGGCGGGTTGCGCCGCTTGGCTGGAATGCCGTTTGGTGCCCGAGCCGCATAACCAGCAAAGCTACGACCTGTTCATTGGCGAAGTCACCGCTGCCTGGGCCGATGACCGGGTGTTCCGCGACGGCCACTGGCATTTTGAAACGGCTCCAACGGAGCTGCGCACCTTGCACTATGTGGCGGGCGGCCATTTCTATGCCATTGGGGAGGCCATTGATGTGCCCGTGCCCAAGGCCTGATGGCAGCACCGCCTCCCTTGGCATCGGCCTAGGGAAAAAGTGATGCTCCCCATTGTCGGCACCCTCATCGCGCTGGGCTTGGCGCTGCTAGGCTGGCGGGTGGTGCGCAAACGCAGGCAACTGCGTTTTTTGCAGCAGTACCGCTGGGAGGCGGCTTACCGCAAGGCGCTTTGGCGTGACTATCCGCACCTGACCGAGGCGACTTTCAGGCAAGCCGAAGAAGCACTGCGCCAGTTTTTCATCATGCACTGGCTCTCGCCCCGTGCGCAGCTGCAGATGCCATCGCGCCTGGCGGATGCGCTTTGGCATGCCTTTATTCTGGATACGCGGCGCTACCAGCAGTTTTGCCACAGCGCGTTCGGGGGCATGTTCCACCACCTGCCTGCGCAGACCGCTTCAGAAGCCGGGTCCCAAAGCCAGGCAGCGCGCATGCAGCCCAGCTGGAATGCGGCCATGCATACCCGCCGCTACATGGTCGGGGCGCTGCTGGGCGGCATACCGCTGCTGTTTGCGCTGGATGCGGCTGCCGCGATCGACGACGGCTGGCTCTACCCGCCGGAGCTGCTGGGCCAATGGGCTGCGGCATTTGCGCTGAGCACAGCGGCGGTGGGCAACAGCAGCGATAGCGGCTCCAGCAGTACATCCGGCAGCGACAACAGCAGCCAGCGTGACGACAGCGACAGCCATGGCCATAGCAGCGAGGCGGAAAGCGCCAGCAGCAGCGCAGACAGCGATGGCGGATCGTCCAGCTGCAGCGGTAGCAGCTGCGGGGGCGGCAGCAGCGATTGAGAGGCAAAGCCTGCTGACGCACAGGAGTTGTTGCGGCTTGGCAACCGGCAGGCGCCTGCTGCGGGGATAATGGCGCCCCTATGTCGCTCAAGATTACGTTTCCCGAATCCCTGCCAGTCTCCACCCGCCGTGAAGAGATCATGGAGGCCATGGACCGCCACCAGGTCATCATCGTCTGTGGTGAAACCGGATCGGGCAAAACCACCCAGCTGCCCAAGATTGCACTGGCCCTGGGCCGTGGCAAGGTCAATGCCACCCCCAATGACAAGGGCGAGGTGCGCGGCCACTTGATCGGCCACACCCAACCCCGCCGGATTGCGGCCAGCAGCGTGGCCAAGCGCATTGCCGAAGAGCTGCAGACGCCGCTGGGCGATGTGGTGGGCTACAAGGTGCGCTTCCAGGATCGTCTGTCCAAGGATGCGTCGGTCAAGCTGATGACCGACGGTATCTTGCTGGCCGAGACCCAGACCGATCCGCTGCTCAAGCAATACGACACCCTGATCATTGACGAGGCGCACGAACGCAGCCTCAATATCGACTTTCTGCTGGGCTATCTGCGCCAGATCCTGCCCAAACGGCCTGATCTGAAGGTGGTGGTGACCTCGGCCACCATTGATGCCGACCGCTTTGCCAAGCACTTTGCGGGCCCGCAAGGCCCCGCGCCGGTGATCATGGTCTCGGGCCGCACCTTCCCGGTGGAGATGCGCTACCGCCCCTTTGAAGATGCCAAGGACTACGACCTCAACGATGCGATTGCCGATGGTGTCGATGAGCTGTGGACGGGCGGGGCTGGCGGCGACATCCTGATTTTTCTGCCCGGCGAGCGCGAGATCCGCGAGGCGGCGGACCATTTGCGCAAGCACCTGCAGCATTCGCCGGTGTTGCGCAATGCCGAGGTACTGCCGCTGTTCTCGCGCCTGTCGCAGGCCGAGCAGGACCGCATCTTTGAAGGCCATACCGGCCGTCGCATTGTGCTGGCCACCAACGTGGCTGAAACCTCGCTCACGGTGCCCGGCATCCGCTATGTGATTGATGCGGGCACGGCCCGGGTCAAGCGCTATTCCTTCCGCAGCAAGGTCGAGCAACTGCTGGTCGAGCCCGTCAGCCAGGCGGCGGCCAACCAGCGGGCAGGCCGCTGCGGCCGGGTGGCCAACGGTATCTGTATTCGCCTCTATGACGAGGCCGATTTCCAGTCGCGCAGCCCCTTTACCGATCCGGAAATCCTGCGCTCGTCGCTGGCAGGCGTCATCCTGCGCATGAAGTCGCTGCACCTGGGCGATGTGGTGAACTTCCCATTTCTGGAAGCCCCTTCTGGCCGCGCCATTGCCGACGGCTACCAGCTGCTGGCCGAGCTGGGTGCCGTTGACGAACAAGGCGTGCTGCTGCCCATGGGCCAGGCCCTGTCGCGCCTGCCGCTGGATCCGCGTGTGGCGCGCATGATTGTCGAGGCCCGCGAGCGCGGCGCGCTGGCCGAGGTGCTGGTGATTGCCTCGGCGCTGAGCGTGCAGGATGTGCGCGACCGTCCGCTGGAAGCCCAGCAGCAGGCCGACCAGCAGCATGCCAAGTTTGACGACGAAAAAAGCGAGTTCAGCGGCTACCTGCGGCTGTGGAAATGGCTGCAGGATGCACGTGGCGGCAAGGTGGTGGCCAAGACCCGCAAGGACATGGCCCTGCAGTCGGCACCCGCCAAGGGCCAGGCGCTGGGGCGCAATGCCGCCTTTTTGCCGGTGGCCCAGCGCAGCACCGGGGCCACCGCTGCGATCGATACCGCAGCGCCATTGGCGGCGTTTACTCCCCAGGACAGCGTGGTGGTGGATGACGCCAGCCATAAGCTGAGCAACCGCCAGTGGGAGCAGCTGCTGCGCCAGAACTTCATCAATATCCGCCGCGTGCGTGAGTGGCGCGACATCCATTCGCAGCTGCTGACGGTGGTCAAGGAGCAACGCTGGCCCATGAATGTGGAGCCCGCTGGCTACGAGGCCGTGCACCTGTCCATGCTCTCGGGCCTGCTGGGCAATCTGGGTTTCAAGACCGAGGAGGGCGATGGCTACCTGGGTGCGCGTGGCATCCGTTTCCATCCGCACCCGGGCGCGCATTTGTCCAAAAAGCCAGGCCGCTGGATTGTGGCGGCCGAGCTGGTCGAGACCTCACGGCTGTATGGCCGAGGCATTGCCGCCATCGAGCCCCAGTGGCTGGAGCAGGTGGGCGCGCATCTGCTGCGCAAGCAATTGCTGGACCCGCATTGGGAGAAAAAGCAGGGCGAGGTGGCCGCCTATGAGCGCGCCACCCTGTATGGCCTGGTGGTCTACAGCCAGCGCCGCATCAGCTACGGCAAGATCGACCCGCAGGGCGCGCGCGATATCTTTATCCGCCAGGCGCTGGTCGAGGGCGACTGGGAGACGCGCCTGCCGTTTTTGCAGGCCAACCAAAAGCTGATCGCCAAGGTTGAGGAGCTGGAGCACAAGAGCCGCCGCCAGGACGTGCTGGTGGATGATGCGCTCATCTATGCGTTCTACGACCAGCAGATTCCGCAAGATATTTGCACGGGCCGGGCGCTGGAGCGCTGGGTCAAAGACGAGAGCGCACACAACCCCGATCTGCTGCGCCTCTCGCGCGACGAGCTGATGCGCCATGAGGCCGCAGGCATCACCACGGCCGCCTTCCCCAAGACTATGAAGATGGGTGGGGTGGATTGCACGGCCACCTACCTGCACCAACCGGGCGATCCGCGCGACGGCGTGACCGTGGATGTGCCGCTGTTTGTGCTCAACCAGGTGAGCGAGGAGCGTGCTGAATGGCTGGTGCCGGGCATGCTCAAGGACAAGATCCAGGCCTTGCTCAAAAGCCTGCCCCAGCGCCCGCGCAGCCGTTTTGTGCCGCTGGCCGAGAACGCCCAGCGCCTGGCCGACTTGCTAGGCAGCGCCGAGCGCTTTGGCGCTGGCAGCCTGGTGGAGGTGCTGCTCAAGCAGGCGCGCGACGAGACCTCGCTGGACATCAAGCGGGCAGACTTCAAGCTCGACATGCTCAGCCCCCATTTGTTCATGAACTTCCGCATCAGCGATGAGCATGGCCGCCAGCTGGGCCAGGGCCGCAACCTGGGCGCCTTAAAGGCGCAATGGGGCGCCAAGGCGCGCGGTGCCTTCCAGGCCTTGGCAGGGCTCAAGCTGGCTTCGGAGGCGCAGGCCCCGGCGGTTCCAGAGCCGCAGGCTGCAGCGCCCAGCAAGCAAGGCGGTAAGGCGACTGCCGCTGCGGCTGCAGACAGCGATGCCACCCCACGCACGGCCAAAACGCCTGCCCATGCGGCCGACCAGCGCTGGACCGATTGGAGCTTTGGCGCGCTGCCCGAGCTGATGGAGATCAAGCAGGGCAAGCAGACCCTGATCGGCTTTCCGGCCTTGATCGACCATGGCACGGGGGTCGGTATCGAGGTGTTTGATGAGCCCGAGGTGGCCGCCAGCCGCCATACGCTGGGCCTGCGGCGCTTGTTTGCGCTGCAGATCCGCGATGCGCTCAAGTACCTGGAGAAGAACATTCCCGACCTGCAGAAGATGGCGGTGGGCTATATGCCGCTGGGCACGCAAGAGGAACTGCGCGAGCAGATCATCAATGTGGCGATTGACCGCGCCTTTTTGCAAGAACCGCTGCCCGCCGATGCCGAGCAGTTCAAGCAGCGGGTGCAAGACGGGCGCGGGCGCCTGACCTTGATTGCCAACGAAGTGGCGCGCATGGCGGGCAGTGTGCTGCAGGAGTACATGGCGGCGGTGCGCAAGATCAAGGACACCAAGAACGCGCCTGAGGCCACGGCTGACGCCCAGCAGCAGCTGCAAAAACTGGTGCCCAAGAACTTTATCGCCATTGCGCCCTGGGCGCAGCTGGGCCACTATGCCCGTTACCTGAAGGCGATCACCGCGCGCCTCGACAAGTACCGGGCCGACCCTGCCCGCGATGCCGCCAAGTTGAAGGAGCTGCAGCCGCTGGAGCAGCGCTACTGGCGTCTGGTGGCCGAGCGCAAGGGCCAGGTGGATGCGCGCATGCAGGAGTACCGCTGGATGCTCGAAGAGCTGCGGGTGAGCTTTTTCGCCCAGGAACTGCGCACGCCTTACCCGGTCAGCAGCAAGCGGCTCGACAAGGTCTGGCAGCAGCTGCAGCAGTAAAGGTGACGCGACAAAGCGGTCACGCTGCTCTGTGCAGCGTGACCGCTTTGTCATTGTCAAACCAGGCGCTCAACCACCTCGTCCACCGTCAGCACATCGCCAAAGAACAGCATCCAGTTGTTCAGGCTGTTGACATGCTCATGCGTGGTGACGGCGGCCAGTGCATCGTCGACCATCACGGTGGCGTAGTCCAGCATCATCGCGTCGCGCGCGGTCGATTCGCAGCAGACATTGGTGACGGTGCCACCCACCAGCACGGTGCGCACGCCATGGGCTTTGAGAACGGCATCCAGATTCGAGGCGCCGGGGGCCAGCGCGCTGTAGCAGCGTTTGACGACCGTGAGATCGCCCGCCTGTACATCGAGTGCGGGCGGCATCGCAAAGCCGGCATGGCCGCTGCCCAGCTCCAGCAGCCTGCGCGCACTGCGCTCGGGCGTCAGCATATGGCGGTGGTGGTGGGACCAGAACTGGTCGGCGCCATCGGCGCTGGTCTTTATCCATATGACCTTGCCACCTTGGGCACGCAGCGCGGCAGCCAGCTGGTTGACCTTGGCAAAGATGGCGCGGGCGGGCGCACATTCGCCTTGGTAGCCTGGCTGGGTGTAGTAGTTCTGCAGATCCACGACGACAAAGGCAGTGGTCGCGGCGTCCAGCGTGTCATAAGGGTGCAGCACCCCTTGGCGTGCCAGCACGCGTTCTTCAATCCAGGGTTCAAATTGCATGGGGGTCTTTTCTTGTGAGGGGCGGAATCGCTCAGGCGTAGCGGTGCTGCACGCTTCTCTCCAGGCGGGTGACCGCCATGTACATCACGGCAGACAGCAGGGCCAGCACCACGATGGAGGCCATCACCACATTGAGCTTGAACACCTGGCTGCCGTTGACGATCAAAAAGCCCAGGCCCGCGCTGGAGGACTGGAACTCACCGACGATCACGCCGATCAAGGACAGGCCGATGTTCATCTTGATCGCGGCAATCACGGCGGGCACGCTGCCCGGGAAGACCACGTACTTCATCACCTGGGCCTTGCTGGCGCCCAAGGTGGTGGCCAGCTTGATCTTGTTGGGATCAATAGCCTGAAAACCTTCGTAGACCACCATGATGGTGATGAACAGCGAGATGGCCACCGCCATGCCGTAGACCGAGTTTTCCGAGCCCAGCCAGATGTAGAAGATGGGCACAAAGGCAATCTTGGGCATGGCATTGGCGATCACTAGGAAGGGGTCGAGCACCTTTTTCAGAAAGCTGCTCCACCACAGCATCGCTGCCATGCCAATGCCTAACAGCATGCTGATGACAAAGCCGATCACCGTGGCCTTGAAGGTGACCCAGGTATGGCCCAGCAGATCCCCGTTACGGGCCAGATCAACCAGGGTGGGCAGCACGGCAGAGGGGTAGCTGGTGAGCATGGGGTTGAGGATATGGCTGCGCGCCAGCAGCTCCCAGACCAGCAAAAAGGCCAGCAAGAGGCCTGCCCGGCTGAGCGCAACTAGGCGTTTGCGGCGCTGGATCTGGGCCAGCCACTGGCGGTACTCGGGGCTGCGGGTATCGGCTGCGGCCGGGGCTGCCGTGTTGGTGGTGTTCATCACGCTGCTCATGCTTAGCCTTCCACGTGGGCATCGATCTCGTCCCACAGCACATTGAAATACTCGTTGAATTCGGGGCAACCCCTGGCCTGGAAAGGCGTGGGCCGCTTGCCGCCTTGCGACGGAAAAGCCATGTGGTGCACCGATTTGATGCGGCCCGGGCGGCGCGAGAGCACGATGACGCGGTCGGTCATCGCAATGGCCTCGCCAATATCGTGCGTGACCAGGATCACCGATTTGCCCTCATCGCGCAGCACATCGACCACCTCATCGGCAATCGACAAGCGGGTTTGCGAATCAAGCGCCGAGAAGGGCTCATCGAGCAGCACCACATCCGGGTTGGTGACCAGGGTGCGGGCCAGCGCCACGCGCTGGCGCATGCCGCCCGACAATTGGCGCGGGTAGTGGTGCAGGTAGTCGCCCATGCCGCATTTGTGCAGCAGTTGCGTGGCGCGCTTTTCGGCGGCCGCCAGGTCCTTGTTCTGGATCTGGGCACCCAGCAAGGTGTTCTCCAAAATGGTGCGCCACTCAAACAGGTAGTCTTGCTGCAGCATGTAGCCAATGCGGGGGTTGGGGCCGACGATGGTCTGGCCATCGACCAGCACCGTGCCGCTGGAGGGCGGCAAAATGCCCGCCAGGATGGACAGCAGGGTGCTCTTGCCGCAGCCCGACTGGCCAATCAGGCTGATGAATTCGCCGGCCTTGACCGAGAGGTTGATGTTCTGCAGCGCCTGGGTTTCGCCCTGGGGGGTGAAATAGCGCAGCGAGACGTTGTCGACATGGACGCGGTAGGGGTGGTTCATGGGCTGCTCCTTACTTCTGCGCCAGGTTCTGCACCAGGCCCATGTCGACAAAGCGGGCGTAGTCGACTTTTTTGCCAGCCTCCAGCACGCCGCCTTGCACCAGCATGTCCTGGAGCTGGTCCATGGCTTGCTTCTCGACCATCGGCGTTTTCTTCCACAGCTGCAGTTGTTGGTAGCGTTCAATGGCGCTAACCAGCTCAGCCTTGCTCAGGCCTGTGAAGTAGCTGCCCACCAGATCGGCCAGCTCAGCCGCCGGTGCGGCAGCGGTGTACTGCTGGGCCTTGGCCACCGCCTGGGTCCAGGCTTGTACGGCGGGGCGGTTTTTCTTCAGGTAGGCATCGGTGGTGGTGAACACGGTGTAGTCGACCATGCCCACCTCTTTGCCCACAGCGCCCAAGGTGAAGGCCTTGCCTTGCTTTTCCAAGGTGCTGGCCTCGGGCTCCAGAAAGGTGGCGTAGTCGTTTTGCCCGGCCAGCCAGGCGCCCGTGCGCGCGGCCGGGCCGATGTTGCTGACCAGCGTGAGGTCTTTTTTCGGATCAAGGCCCTTTTTGCGCAAGGCCGCTTCCAAAAAGATGTCGGGGTTGGAGCCCGGGCGGAAGGACATGATCTTGCTGCCCTTGAGCTTGCTCCAGTCAAAATTCGGCTCGGGTTTGCGGCCCATCAGCAAGAAACCATCGGTGGCGGTAAGCCCGGCAAACACCACGGGCTTGACGGGTGATTCGCTGTTGGCCACATAGATTGAGGCCTCGGGGCCAATCAGCACAATATCGGCGCTGCCCGAGAGCAGGGCGGCCATGCCCTTGTCCGTGCCTTGTGAGGTTTTCATCGTCATCTCGATGCCTGCGTCCTTGAACATCCCCTTTTGGATGCCCACATACATGGGAACATAGAGCACGGAGCGCACCACCTCCTCGTAGCGTATTTTGTGGGACCCCTGGGCCTGCGCATAAGACACAGGCAGCAGAGCCACCAGCAGGGAGGCGACGGCGGCAGCACGGCGGCGAATCAAGAACTTCATACCCACTCCTTGTATACAGAAAATGCCAATGAACGAATAAAAATAGCTATATGCAAGAACAATGCCTAAATTTATGGTGTATTTTTTGACTGCATTTGCATTTATGTATTCAGTATCCAATTTATCGATGCGGCAGAGGATCGGTGTTAACCATCAGTCCTTGGCACTGCGTTGGGGTGTAGGCACCGGTGGTATGCGCGCGCGCCCCGGCCTGTCTGGGAGCCGCCGCTGATGGCCTGGTGGCCCCGCAAAAGCGGGCTGAGGCCGTTCTGGTCACGGCGCCTGATGGCGGAGGAATGGGAACTGATAGCGCATTATTTTGGCCAGCCCCGGCACCCGGATTGGTCGCGCATGCGCTTGCATCTGCGGCGGCTGGGCGATACACGGCGCGCGCTGTCCTTCAATGGTGGCTTTCTCTCGATGCCCAGCCACTGCTTTGAGGGCTTCGACCCCAGGCAGGCCTTGCGCATTGACCAGCCGCTGATAGCGGGCTGGCTGGCCCATGAGGCCTTTCACCACTGGCAGCGGCTGCAGGGCCGGGCGGTGACCCGCGAAGCCCTGCGCTTGCAGTGGCGGTTTTGGCGCTACGGCGTCAATCCCTATGCCTATACCGCCAGCGCCTACGCTGCGGACTTGCTGGCACAGTTCCAGCAAGCCCAGGTGGAGCAGCAGGCACAGATGTGGCAAGACGCGGTGATGGCCGATATCGCCTGGCGCCAGGCGGCGCCGGGTGCGGAGCAGGAGCGGCTGGTGGCAGTTGCCCAACGCTGGCATGCGGTGCTGCACTGGGTGCAGATGCAAGGCGCTGGCCCGCAGGGGGTGCTGGTCCCCTAAGCGACGGGCCTGGGCCAGGGCCGCTTGTCATACTGGGCTGAACTTCGCTTTGATTGTTCGGTAACGCCATGACCCCTGCTGCAGACCTGCCTGCATCCCCGACCCCATACAGATCCACCTACTGGCCCGGGCGTGTGCCCACCCGGCTGACTTTGCCGGCCACCTCGGTTTGGGACAACCTGGCCGTCAATGCGCGGCGCTACCCAGACCATGCCGCGCTGGTGTTTTTTGACCAGGCCATCAGCTATGGGCAGATGTGCGAACAGACCGAGCGCTTGGCCGCCCATTTGCACCAGCAAGGCGTGCGCCAGGGCGACCGTGTGATCTTGCTGATGCAGAACTGTCCCCAGTTGGTGCTGGCCCACTACGCCATCCTGCGCGCCAATGCCGTGGTGGTGCCGGTCAACCCGATGAATACCGCTGCCGAGCTGGCCCATTACATCAGCGATGCCGATGCCCGTGTGGCCATCACCACGGCCGACCTGGCCCCGGCGCTGTGCCAGGCCAGTGCCAGTCTGCCCGCTGACCAACGGTTGCTGCACCTGGTCATCAGCCACCTGTCGGACACCATGCCTGCCGATGCGGCGGCGCAGCCAGATTTTCCGCCCGCCTGGGCATCCTGGCTGCTGGGTGCCCAGCCCTTGCCGGGTTCTGAGCTGCTGGGTACCACTACGGTCAGCCGCTGGCTGGATGCGCTCCAGTGTTCCGCCGCACCACCGGCCTTGACGGTGTCGGCCAGCGATATGGCCATCCTGCCCTATACCAGCGGCACCACCGGCCTACCCAAGGGCTGCATCCATGCCCACAGCCATGTGCAGCATGCGGCGATGGCGGGCGTGCTCTGGGGCCGGCAAAGCACCGAGAGCGTGAACCTGGTGGTAGCGCCCATGTTCCACATCACCGGCATGGTGTCGATCATGCATGTGCTGATCTGCGCCGGGGCCACCCTGGTGATCATGCCGCGCTGGGACCGGCAACTGGCTGCGGCCTTGATGGCGCGCTGGCGGGTGACCCACTGGGCCAATATCCCTACCATGGTGGTCGATCTGCTGGCCAGCCCGAACCTGGCGCAGGTGGACACCCGCAGCCTGGTCTACATGGGCGGCGGCGGCGCAGCGATGCCGCAGTCGGTGGCGCAACGGGTCAAGGAGGTCTGGGGGCTGGACTATATCGAGGGTTATGGCATGACCGAGACCTGCGGCGCCTCCCATGCCAACCCCTATGAGCACCCCAAGCAGCAGTGCCTGGGCCTGCCGCATATTGGGATGCAGTCGCTGGTGATCGACACCGAGACCTTGCAGCCAGTGCCTGATGGCGAGGTGGGCGAGATTGTGGTGCAAGGCCCGCAGGTGCTGCAGGGCTACTGGAAGCAGCCCGCCGCCACCGCTGCCAGCTTTGTCGAGATTGCCGGCCAGCGCTTTTTCCGCACCGGGGACTTGGGTTACCGCGACGCCGACGGCTATTTCTTTTTGACCGATCGCTTAAAGCGCATGATCAATGCCAGCGGCTACAAGGTCTGGCCGGCCGAGGTCGAGAGCCTTATGTACCGCCACCCCGCAATTTTGGAGGCCTGCGTGATTGCCGCCAAGGATGACTACCGGGGCGAGACCGTCAAGGCCGTGGTGGTGCTGCGTCAGGAGCACCAAGGCCTTGTCAGCGCGCAGGACATCATCGACTGGTGCCGGGAGCACATGGCGGTGTACAAGGCGCCGCGCCTGGTGCAACTGGTGGAGCAGCTGCCCAAAAGTGGCAGCGGCAAGGTGATGTGGCGCTTGCTGCAGGAAAAGGAGCAGTAGGCGCTTCGCGCAAATCGCTCAGGCAGCGTTAAACGCTGCCTGCCTTCTCCACCACCAAAATCCGCGCCTCGCCTTGGGGGTGGGCCACATGTTCGCAGCCCACACCGGCGTAGAAGATATCGCCGGCATTCAGCTGGGCTTGCTTCTCCTCGCCCGCTTCGCGCCAGTGCATCACCACCGTGCCCTGCATCACCGCAAAGACTTCTTCGCCGTCGTTGACATGCCAGATATAGGGCTGGTCCGTCCAGTGCAGGCGGACGCTGGTGCCGTTCATCTGGGCAATGTCTTGGGCGCCCCAGGGGCGCTCGGCACGGAAGTCCTGGCTGCGGATGATGCGTTGCATGGTGCGGTGCTGAAGCAGCCGCTTACGCGGTTGCGTTCAGCTCCTGGCTGATGGCCTCGATTTGCTCGGACAGCTCCAGCCAGCGCTCTTCGAGCTGTTCGATCTCGCCATTGGCGGCGCTCAGCTGCTTGCCTGCTTCGACAATGTCTGTGCTGGACAGGCCCGGGGTGGCGAGCTTGGCTTCCAGCGCATCACGCTGCGTGTTGAGCTGGGGCAGCTTCTTGTCGATCTGCTCGATCTCTTTCTTGAAGGGCTTGGTCTTGTCGGCGAGCTGCTGGCGTGCCAGCGCAGCCAAGCGGCGTGCTTCCTTGGGGTCACCCAACGGTTCAGTCTTGGCAGGCGCTGGAGCGGATACAGGGGCCGCAACGGGGGCGGCGACTGGAGCGGCAACGGGTGCTGGCGCGGGCGCCGCATCCTTGCTGCGCGATTGCAGATCGGCCTGGCGTGCTTCCTCGCGCAGGCGCTTGGATTCGTCCAGCAGGTAGCGCTGGTAGTCGTCCAGGTCGCCGTCGAAGGGGCCGACCTGGCCCCGGCCGACCATCCAGAAGTCTTCGCAGACGGCGCGCAGCAGGTGGCGGTCGTGGCTGACCAGCATGACGGTGCCATCGAAGTCGTTCAAGGCCATCGCCAGCGCTTCACGGGTGGCCAAGTCCAAGTGGTTGGTAGGCTCGTCAAGCAGCAACAGGTTGGGGCGCTGCCAGACGATCATGGCCAGCACCAGGCGGGCTTTTTCGCCACCGCTCATGCTGCCCACGGCCTGCTTGACCATGTCGCCGCTGAAGTTGAAGGTGCCCAGGAAGCTGCGCAAGTCCTGTTCGCGTGCGCTGTTGCCTTCGCTGCCCATTTCTCGGGCCAGGCGAATCATGTGCTCCAGTGGGTTCTCGCTGGGGCGCAGCACGTCCAGCTCCTGCTGGGCAAAGTAGCCGATATTGAGGCCCTTGCCTTCGGTCACGGTGCCGGCCAAGGCCTTCATCTCGCGGGCAATGGTCTTGACCAGGGTCGATTTGCCCTGGCCGTTGGCACCCAGAATGCCGATGCGCTGGCCTGCCAGCACCGAGCGGTTGACCGCTTGCAAGATGGTGGTTTGCTCGCCGTCTTCATTCTGGTAACCAAAGGCGGCATCGCTGATGGCCAGCATCGGGTTGGGCAGGTTGGCTGGTTCCTTGAACTCGAAGGTGAAATCGGCTTCAGCCAGCACTGGCGCAATCTTTTCCATGCGATCGAGCTGCTTGACCCGGCTTTGCGCCTGCTTGGCCTTGCTGGCCTTGGCCTTGAAGCGGTCAATGAACTTCTGCAGGTGGGCCATCTTCTCTTGCTGCTTGGAGAAGCTGGCTTGTTGCAGCTCCAGCTGCTGGGCGCGCAGTTCTTCAAAGCGGCTGTAGTTGCCGCCGTAGCGCGTTAGCTGGCCGGCCTGGATTTGCAGGGTGACATTGGTGACCGCGTCGAGAAATTCGCGGTCGTGGCTGATGGTGATCAGGGTGCCGGGGTAGCGCTTGAGCCAGGCTTCGAGCCAAACGAGAGCATCCAAGTCCAAGTGGTTGGTAGGCTCGTCGAGCAGCAGCAGGTCGCTGGGGCACATCAGTGCGCGGGCCAGCTGCAGGCGCATGCGCCAACCGCCCGAGAAGCTGTTGACCGGGTGTTCCAGCTCTTGCACCTTGAAGCCCAGACCCAGAATCAGCGCCTGGGCGCGTGGCACCGCATCGTGCGCGCCAGCATCGGCCAAATCGGCGTAGGCCTGGGCGAGGGCCATGCCGTCGCCCGACAGCTCCGCGGCCTCTAGCTGGGCCTGCACCTCGACCAGACGGGTGTCCCCCTCCAGCACGAACTGGGTGGCAGACTCATCGGTTTCCGGCATGTGCTGGGACACTTGGCCCATGCGCCACTGGGTGGGGATGTGGAAATCGCCACCGTCTTCCATCAGCGAGCCGTTGAGCAGCGCAAACAAGGTGGACTTGCCCGCACCGTTACGGCCGACCAGGCCCACGGATTCGCCCGGATTGATAGTGGTGGTGACGCCGTCAAGCAGCACTTTGGTGCCGCGGCGCAGGGTAATGTTTTTCAGCGTAATCATGAATGGGCTCGATTATCGCCGCCCTGGGCTTGGCCTAGGGCCGTGGAGGGCATAGCCCGCTGTGCCAGTAGCCCTCTTGGGGTCCGCCAAGCTTTTATGCCTGCAGGCGCTGGGGAGGGCGTAGGCCGATGCCCCGAGCTGCCGTCAGTGGCGGCCAGCGTTGGAATCAGTCACATGCTAAGCCTATCCAAGCGGCTACTGCAGGGCCATACTGCAGGCTGTGCAAGCAAGTTCAGCAATGGCAATCACAAGGACAGTGCGATGACAACAGCCTCAGAAAAGCATGGGCGACCTGTGGCGGGCGAGGCCGACCAGGCCGACAAGCCCCATTGGCAGCTGGCTGATATCGCTTATGCGCAGATCGACCATGCCGCCATCGCCGGCGATGAGGACATGTTCTACCTGCTGATGAGCGCCTCTTTTGTCGAAACAGGCTCTGACACCTATGCGGCCAACCTGGGCGCGCACTATGCCCAGTACCCGGATATCCAGCAGTGGCTGCAAGAGCGCTGGGAGCACGAGGAGTTGCAGCATGGCGCATCGCTGCGCCGCTATGTGGAGACGGTGTGGCCCAGTTTTGACTGGCAAAAGGCCTATGACGGCTTTTTTGCCGAGTACTCGCTGCTGTGTACGCAAGAAGCCCTGCTGCCCGATCCGCGCCTGGAGATGGTGGCGCGCTGCGTGGTAGAGACCGGAACCACCGCTTACTACCATACCTTGCGGGCGCTGAGCCAAGAGCCGGTACTCAGCGGCTTGCTGGGCCATATCCGCAATGACGAGGTCGGCCATTTCAAGCATTTTTTGAGCTATTTCAAAAGCTTGCAAGCGCACGATCCGGTCGGGCGGCTGCGCATTGCCAGCGCGCTGTACAGCCGCCTCAAAGAACTGCGCGAGAGTGATTCCGATGTGGCTCTGCGCCATGTGTTTGCGAACAAGGGGGATCTGTTCAGCGACCGGCAGCGCAGCTTTGATGCGGTGGCCCAGCGCATCTACCACCTGATCAGTTCTGGCCTGCCGGCCCAGCTGGCCGTGCAGATGCTGCTCAAACCGCTGCTGCTGCCGCCGCGTATCGAGTCCTGCCTGCACCGGCCCATCAGCCGCCTGGCTTGCAGAATGCTGGCCTACTGAGGCCGCAGACGCTTACAACTGTGTGGGTTGCTCTTGCGACCAGTGCATCAGCGCCTCGCGGGTCAGCAGCAGTACCTGCTCGTCGCCGGCGCTGGTGTCCATCCAGAACACTGGCAGGCCAGGGAAGGCCACCTCGAAGTATTCACGCTCGTTGCCGATCTCCAGCACCAGCACGCCGTCTTCGTTCAGGTGCTGGGGCAGCGCCAGAATCAGCCCGCGCACAAAATCCATGCCATCCTGGCCACCGGCCAGCGCCAGCACGGGCTCGGCCTGGTACTCGGGCGGCAGGCTGGCCATGCTTTGGGCATTGACATAGGGGGGATTGCAGAGAATCAAATCCCAGGGGCCGCGCGCCTGCGCCATGCCATCAGATTCAACCAGTTGCACGCGGTCCTGCAGGCCATGCTGGTCCACATTGATGCGGGCCACGGCCAGGGCATCGGCCGACAGATCTGCGCCCGTGACCTGCACATCGGGGTAGGCCATCGCAGCCAGGCAGGCCAGGCTGCCGTTGCCCGTGCACAGGTCCAGCACCTGGCGGGTCTTGTCGCTCAGCCAGTCGTCAATGCTGCCATCGGCCAGCAGCTCGGCAATCAGGCTGCGCGGCACGATGGAGCGCTCGTCGATGTAGAAGGGCACGCCTTGCAGCCAGGCCTGCTGGGTCAGGTAGGCGGCGGGCTTGCGGCTGCGGATGCGCTCGGCGATCAGTTGCTCCAGCTTGCTGCGCTGCGCGTCGCTCAGCGATTGGCCCGCGACAGAGTCTGCGCCGTCGGGGCTGGTATCGCTGTCCACCGGCAGGCCCAGCGACCACAGCACAAGCCAGCTCGCTTCGTCCTGGGCGTTGGTGGTGCCATGGCCAAAATGCACGCCAGCAGCGCTCAGCGCAGCGGCGCTGTCATCAATCAGGGTGCGGATAGTGGTCATGGCTCAGCTCAGGCAAAAATCAAAGACCGCCATTGTAGGCCTTCTAGGCCTACAGACCGATGCCGTAACCTGCGCGCCCGCCAAGGCCGGCGCCAGGCACTGTCAGCGCGCCAGGTTCTCCAGAACGCGGCGGTAGATGTTTTTCAGCGGCTCGATATCGGCCACAGCCACGCACTCGTCAATCTTGTGGATGGTGGCGTTCGACGGCCCGATTTCGATGACTTCCGGGCAGATATCGGCCACAAAGCGGCCATCGCTGGTGCCGCCGGTGGTGGACAAGGTGGTTTCCAGGCCCACTTCGTCGCGGATCGCCTGCTGCACCGCAGTGACCAGCACGCCGGGCGTGGTGAGGAAGGGCTTGCCGCCCAGGGTCCATTTCAGGTCGTACTCCAGCGCATGGCGCTCCAAGGTGGATTTGACCCGGGCCTTGAGGTTCTCGGCCGTCGATTCGGTGCTGAAGCGGAAGTTGAAGTCCACCACCATCTGGCCGGGAATCACATTGCCGGCGCCGGTGCCCGCGTGGATGTTGCTCATCTGGAAGCTGGTGGGCGGGAAAAACGCATTGCCCTCGTCCCAAACCGTGTTGGCCAGCTCGCCCAGCGCGCCCAGGCCCTGGTGAATGGGGTTGCGGGCCAGCTGCGGGTAGGCGATATGGCCTTGCACGCCATGCACGGTGAGCTTGCCCGTCAGGCTGCCGCGCCGGCCATTCTTGACCATGTCGCCCAGCTTCTGCACGGCGGTAGGTTCGCCCACCAGGCAGTAGTCCAGCACCTGGCCGCGCTGGCGCAGTTGCTCGACGACGACCGCAGTGCCATCCACGCTCGGGCCTTCTTCGTCACTGGTCAGCAGCAGGGCAATATCCAGTGGCGCTGCAGCGTTCTGGGCGACAAACTCCTCGGCAGCCACCACAAAGGCGGCGATGGAGGTTTTCATGTCGCTGGCGCCGCGCCCATAGAGCTTGCCGTCGCGGTGCGATGGGGTAAAGGGGTGCGAGTTCCACTGCTCCAGCGGGCCGGTGGGCACCACATCGGTGTGGCCGACAAAGACCAGGGTCTTGGCACCGGCCACGCCGCTGCGGCGCAGGGCCCAAAGGTTGCTCACCCGAAAGCTCTGGGGCCCGCTGTCCATGCGTTCGCAGGCAAAGCCCAGGGGCTGCAGCAGGTCGGAGACCATGTCCAGACAGCCTTCGTCGAGGGGCGTCACGGAAGGACGGGCGATCAGTTGCTCGGTCAGTTGCAGAGTGCGGGACATATCGACAGTACGGTAGGGCGGGGTAATTGAGCAGCAATGCGGCCCGCAGGCCACATTCAGCGTGGCGCGCTGCCCCTTGGGCAACGGCCGCTATCTTACTCTTGGTTCACATCGAGCACGATCTCGGTGAACGAGGCGCTGTCGTCGAGATCTGGCTGGGCGGCCACCTGGGCTTTGGCGGCGTTGGCGGCCAATTGGAAGTCGTTTTGCAGGCGCCACATCAGGTTGGTGGGAGAGTCGGCATTGGACAGCCCTTCTTCGCGGCTGATTTTGCCGCTGTGGATCAGCTCGGCCAGTGCGCCTTCGAAAGTGACTGAGCCTTCTGCCATGGATTTTTCCATGGCCTCGCGCACGCTCGAGAAGTTGCCTTGCTCGATCATCTCGCTAATCAGCTTGGTGTTGAGCATCACCTCAATGGCGGCGGCCCGCTTACCCAGGACGGTTTTGACCAGGCGCTGCGAGATGACGGCGCGCAGGGCCGAGGCCAGGTCGCCCAGCATGGTGGGACGCACCTCGACGGGGTAGAAGCTCAAGATCCGGTTGAGCGCGTGGTAGCTGTTGTTGCCGTGCAGGGTGGCCAGGCACAGGTGGCCGGACTGCGCGTACGCAATGGCGGCCGACATGGTCTCTCGGTCGCGGATTTCGCCGATCATGATCACATCGGGCGCCTGGCGCAGCGCGTTCTTCAGGGCCGTTTGCAAGGAGGCGGTGTCGCTGCCCACCTCGCGCTGGTTGATGATGGAGCGGCGGTTGGCAAACTGGTACTCGATCGGGTCTTCCACCGTCAGGATGTGGCCGCTTTGCTGGGCATTGCGGTGGTCGATCATCGCCGCCAGTGAGGTGCTCTTGCCCGATCCGGTGGCGCCGACAAACAGCACCAAGCCGCGCCGGGCCATGATGAGTTCCTGGAAGATATCGGGCAAACCCAGCTGCTCCAGGCTGGGAATCTCTTGGGGCACATAGCGGATGACCACGGCGCAGCTGCCCCGCTGGTGCATGGCGCTGACCCGGAAACGGCCTACGCCTTCGAGCGGTACGCCAATGTTGAGCTCACCGGTCTCATCGAGCTCTTCGATGCGTTCGGGCGGCACGATCTCGGCCAGCAAACTGCGGGGCGCATCGGGCGTCAGGGTCTGGTTGTTGAGGGGAATGCACTCGCCCTGGATCTTGACGAGTGCTGGCGCATTGGCCGACAGATAGACATCCGAGGCTTTGTTGTCCGCCATCAGGCGCAAGATTCGCTCCATGGTTCCCATGTCAGTTCCCTCCAGTGATTTGTGCTGAGATTGTAGGCTTAGCTAGACACTGAATAAATGATGTTGCATCTGCGCAGCAGCCACAAAAAAGCCCTGCAGCGCGGGGGCTGGCAGGGCTGGTTCGCTGCAGTGGCTGCAGATCAGTCGCGCAGCAGGTCGTTGATGCTGGTCTTGGCGCGGGTCTCGGGCGTCACTTGCTTGACGATCACGGCGCAGTACAGGCTGTGGCTGCCGTCCTTGGCGGGCATGGAGCCGCTCACGACCACCGAGCCCGAAGGCACGCGGCCGTAGCTGACTTCGCCGGTCATGCGGTTGTAGATCTTGGTGGACTGGCTGATGTACACGCCCATCGAGATGACCGAGTTCTCTTCAACGATGACGCCTTCGACGATTTCGGAGCGCGCGCCGATGAAGCAGTTGTCCTCAATGATGGTGGGGTTGGCTTGCAGGGGTTCAAGCACGCCGCCCAGGCCGACGCCGCCGGACAGGTGGACGTTCTTGCCCACTTGCGCGCAGGAGCCCACGGTGGCCCAGGTGTCGACCATGGTGCCTTCGCCCACATAGGCGCCGATGTTGACGTAGGAAGGCATCAGGATGGCGCCCTTGGCCACATAGCTGCCGCGGCGGGCCACAGCGGGCGGCACCACGCGCACGCCGGTGGCGGCGATATCGGCTTCGGACATGCCGGCGTACTTGGTCGGCACCTTGTCGTAGAAGTTCAGATCGCCCGCTTGCACCAGGGCGTTGTCCTTGAGGCGGAAGGACAGCAGCACGGCCTTCTTGATCCACTGGTGCACGGTCCACTGGCCCACGCCTTCACGGGTGGCCACGCGCAGCTCGCCCTGGTCCAGGGCGTTGATCACATGGTCGACTGCATCGACGATTTCTTTGGGGGCGGAGGCGGACGACAAGGTCGTGCGGGCTTCCCAGGCGGATTCGATGATGGTTTGCAGTTGTTGCGTCATGGTTTAGGCTTTTTTCCAGGATTGAATGAATTGGGCAATGCGCTGAGCGGCCTCCAGGCATTCGGCGGTCTGTGCCACCAAGGCCATGCGGATGCGGCCTGCGCCGGGATTGCTGCCATTGAAGTCACGGGCCAGATAGCTGCCTGGCAGAACCGTGACATTGTATTGGGCATAGAGTTCGCGTGCGAACTCGGTGTCGGACAAGCCCATGTGCTCGGGCACGCCAGCCCAGAGGTAGAAGCTGGCGTCGGGCAGCTGCACGTCCATCACGGCCGACAGCACCGGCGTGACTTCGGCAAACTTGCGGCGGTATTGCTCGCGGTTGTCTTCGACATGGCGCTCATCGCCCCAGGCCGCAATGCTGGCTGCTTGCACCGGCGGGCTCATTGCGCCGCCCTGGTAGGTGCGGTAGAGCGTGAAGGCCTTGATCAGCTCGGCGTCGCCGGCAACAAAACCGCTGCGCAGACCCGGCACATTGCTGCGCTTGGACAGGCTGGTGAACGAAACCAGGCGGCGGAAATCGCTGCGGCCCAGTTGCGCTGCCGCCTGCATGCCGCCCAGCGGCGGCTCGTCGCGGAAGTAGATTTCGCTGTAGCACTCGTCAGACGCAATGACAAAGCCATAACGGTCTGACAGCTCGAACAGCTTCTTCCACTCATCCAGCGGCATCACCGCGCCAGTGGGGTTGCCAGGCGAGCAGACAAAGATCAGCTGGGTACGCTGCCAGATGTCCTCGGGCACGCTGGCCCAGTCAACGGCAAAGTTCTTGCTGGCGATGCTGGGCACGTAGTAAGGCGTGGCGCCTGCGAGCAGGGCTGCGCCTTCGTAGATTTGGTAGAAGGGGTTGGGGCAGAGCACGACGGGGTCGGGTCGGCTGCTGTCCACCACCGTTTGCGTGAAAGCAAACAACGCCTCACGGCTGCCGTTGACCGGCAAGGTGTGCTTTTGGCCATCCACCTGCAAACCGTAACGGGTCGATAGCCATTTGGCAAAGGCCTCGCGCAGCGCGGGCGTGCCAGCGGTGGCCGGGTAGACCGCCAGACCGGCCAGGTTGCCCGAGAGCGCTTGTTCGATAAAGGCGGGGGTGGGGTGGCGGGGCTCACCGATACCCAGGCTGATGGGCGACTTGTCTGCAGGCGGCGTGACACCGGCAAACAACTGGCGCAGGCGCTCAAACGGGTAGGGCTGCAGTTTCTGAAGCAAGGGGTTCATAAGCCAGCCATTATGGTGCAGAGGCGCCCGTTTTTTTGCGCCGTCCTGTCATGCCCGGTAGGGGCTTGGCGGCCTTTGTTGGCTGCCAGCCGCAGTCCCGCTATTAAGACGAGCGATTGCCACCTTGTTGCTGTTTGGCTTTGGCCAAAATGGCGGCCAGGATTGTCTTTTTGTCGGCAGCGGCCGGCGCGGCTAGCTGGGCCTTGCTGGCAGCGGTATTTTGCGATGCCGCTGCACTGACGGCGGCAGCCTGGGCTGCTTGGGCGCTGAGGGCTGCAGGGGCAGCGCGTGGCGCGTTTGTTGCACTGGCTGCCGGCGCGGATGCCTGTGGGCGGAAGGCTCCGTCCAGGCGCTGTTGGTGCTTGTGGTAGCGCTGCCGGGCCTCGTCGGCCTGCGCCGGGCTCCAGGCTGCCCAGCCGGTGGCCTCGCCACTGGCATTGTCCAGCGCGATGCAATCGACCGGGCAGACCGGCAGGCACAGCTCGCAGCCGGTGCAGGCATCCGCAATGATGGTGTGCATGCGCTTGTTGGCGCCCAAGATCGCATCGGTCGGACAGGCCTTGATGCACAAGGTGCAGCCGATGCACCAATCCTCATCGATGCGGGCGACAACGCGCACGGCTTCCAGGCCGTTGTCGGGGTTCAGCGCCAGCGCTGGCTGGCCGGTGATGGCCGCCAGCCGCAGCACGCCTTCCTGGCCGCCGGGCGGGCATTGGTTGATAGCTGCCTCGCCCTGGGCAATGGCCTGGGCATAGTGGCGGCAGTCGGGGTAGCCGCAGCGCGTGCACTGGGTCTGCGGCAAGGCCGCATCAATGGTGCCAATGAAAACAGCCAGCGCTGAGGCTGGCTGGTGGCTGGTTTTGTGGGTATCGATCACACCGTGTGCAAAGTATTCTGCTTGGAAGCTGCCGATTTTACGCTGCCGGCAGGACGCTCTTCCACCCGGTTGTTGGCCAAGATGAAATCCTTGAGCATGGGGTAGACCATGGTGCGCCAGCGCTTGCCGCTGAAGATGCCATAGTGACCCGCGCCCTTGACCTCGAAGTGGCGGGTGTCGACTTCCTTGAGGCCGGTGCACAGGTCATGGGCTGCCTGTGTCTGGCCCGAGCCGGAGATGTCATCGAGCTCGCCTTCGACCGTCAGCAGCGCGCTGTGGCGGATGTCCTGGGGTTTGACCAGCTCCAGCTCACCCTCGGGCGAACGCACCTGCCAGGTGCCCTTGACCAGCGCAAAGTCCTGGAACACCGTCTGGATGGTTTCCAGGTAATAGGCGGCGTCCATGTCCAGCACGGCGTTGTACTCGTCGTAGAACTTGCGGTGGTGTTCGACGCTGTCTTCGTTGCCTTTGAGCAGGTCCTTGAAGTAGTCGTAGTGGCTCATCGCATGGCGGTCCGGGTTCATGCTGACAAAGCCCATGTGCTGCAAGAAGCCGGGGTAGACCAGGCGGCCTGCACCGGGGAAATTGCCGGGCACCGGGTGGATCACATTCGACTCGAACCACTGCAGATCGTGCGTGGTTGCCAGGTTGTTGACCGTGGTGGGCGATTTGCGCGCATCGATGGGGCCGCCCATCATGGTCATCGACAAGGGGGTCTTCTCGCCACGGCTGGCCATCAGCGAGACGGCGGCGAGCACCGGCACCGTTGGCTGGCAGACGCTCACCACATGGCAGTTGCCGTAGATGCCCTGGATGTGGCGGATGAACTCCTGCACATAGTTGACGTAGTCATCGAGGTGGAAGATGCCTTCGCTTTGCGGTACCAAACGGGCATTGGTCCAGTCGGTGATGTAGACTTTGTGGTCCGTCAGCATGGTGCGCACGGTCTCGCGCAGCAAGGTGGCGTAGTGGCCCGACAGGGGGGCCACCACCAGGACCACCGGCTGCTGCTTCATCGCCGCCAGGCTGGTCTGGTCATCCGAGAAGCGCTTGAAGCGGCGCAGCTCGCAAAAGGGCTTGGTCAGCTCGATGCGTTCATGGATGGCGATCTCATGGCCATTGGCCTCGACGGAGTTGATACCGAAGGCGGGCTTTTCGTAGTCCTTGCCCAGGCGGTAGAACAGGTCAAAACCTGCAGAGGCGCGCTGTGCCGTGCTGGTCTGGCTGACAGGCCACAGCGGATTGCTCAACATCTTCGATGTGGCGTGGGCATATTCTGCAAAGGGCTCCATCAGGGCCCGCTGGGTTTCATACAGTTGATACAGCATCAAAACTCCGTGAATGTTGCGTTGCAATATAGCAGCAGCCCGTGTCAAAAAGCACGGCCATGCATGCTCGTAAACACGGGGAGGGCCTAGAAATCTGGCTTTGCGTGCCCTTCAGCTCTGTGCTAAACCCGTCTGGCACCCGCATGGCTGCTGCAAAGTGGCCGGCGGTGCGTGTCTGGTTATAGAGATTAATTTTAACTAATGACTGACGGTCTTGCTAAAGTATTGCGCTGCCGGGCGCATGCCGGTCAGGCCGGCCAGACCGGTTTTCAATCGTCATGGGTGCTGTTGGCCGGCTGGCGCTGCAGCCATTCTTCAAAGGCCTCTCGGGCCGAGTTGCGCAAGGCCTTGCGAAAGCGCTGCTTGTCCTCCAGGTACAGGCAGTGGCGCATGACGGTGAAGGGGTTGAAGCTGCTCGACGGGTAGCGGTGCTGAAAATCCGCCTTGTAATGCCGCACGGCGGTGACATGCTTTTGCACCACGCCAAACAGCCAGGAGGCATGGCGCACGGCAAAGTCCTGCAGCAGCTCGTCGAGGAAGAATTCCACCTTCTGCGGATCGAACTCATAGCCTGGAAAGTGCTTGTGCCCAAAGGCCACAAAGCTGAAGGCATCGAGCGGCTCGTTGGTCTCGCTCAGGCCCGAGGCGAGCAGGTTGTCTGCCTCTTCCTCGGCTCGCGACAGCGCCAGCGCCTGGCTGGTTTCATTGCGGATCTGGAGAAACTCGCGGTCGGCCAGCTCGAACAGCGCGGACAGGATGTTGATGCGCCGCTTGAGGTTGGTCGGAATGGACTTCTTGTACTTGATCTTGTGGTCCAGCTCACTCCAGGAGTCCTGGATGATGGTGCGGATCTGTAGCTCGAAGGCCTGCTCGGCATAGGCCTGGTGCTCGGTCAGCTGCGCCTGCTGCTGGTTGAGCCGCAGGTCCATGTGGATGCCCTTGTAGCCGAACTCGGACTCTGAGTCTTCCATCGGCGAGGTCTTGTCGGTGATGTCGATCACATCGAAGTACTCGCGCACCCGGGACATGATGGCGGGCGGCTCGTCCTCATACAGGCACACCACGCGCACGCCGATCAGGTCGGTGATGTAGTCCTGGATGGCATAGTCTTCGGCCTGGTCTTCGACAAAATTGCGGTATTTGCGCTTGAACTTGCGCACGCATTCGTCGGCCGTTTTCACCCGGCACTCAAACTTGGCGATGTTGACGCCTTCGAGGTTGCTCAAGATCGCATGGATCAGCGCGTTGTAAGAAGCAGCGGCTGCCTTGAGGGTGGGCAGCTGGGCCGCATAGAAATCCAGGAACTCCTGTTTGCGGGATTCAAAATCGCGTGCGGGCATGGGGTAGGGGCGCAGAGTAGAAGGGCGGGCGCAGTGCGCCCAGCAAAGACAAGAGATTACTTGGCACTATTGTCCACCTCGGCGGCATCGCTGATGTGCGCCTGCGGTGCAAAAAGATCCCAAACGGCGATGAACAAGGCGGCAATCAGCGGGCCGATGACGAAACCGGTCAGTCCGAACAGCGACAGACCACCCAAGGTGGAGATGAGGATCAGGTAGTCGGGCATCTTGGTGTCCTTGCCCACCAGCAGTGGGCGCAGCACGTTGTCGACCATGCCCATGATGCCCGCGCCGTAGCCCGTCAGAATCAGGCCTTCGGTCGTGGAGCCGGTGGCAAAGTAATAAATGGCCACCGGACCCCAGACGATGGCGGCGCCCACGGCTGGCAAGAGCGACAGAAAAGCCATCACCACGCCCCAGAGCAACGAGGCCTCGATACCCAGGATCCAGAAAATGATGCCGCCCAAGGCGCCCTGGGTGGCAGCGACTGCCAGGTTGCCCTTGACCGTGGCGCGCACCACGGTGATGAACTTGGCGCCGAGCTTGCGCTTGTGGGCATCGTCCAGCGGGGTGGCGGCCAGAATCTTGCGGATCAAGGTCTTGCCATCGCGCAAGAAGAAGAACAGCAGGTAGAGCATGATGCAGAAGCTCACCAAAAAGCCCATGGTGTTCTGGCCAATGGCCAGCACCTTGGTCGCCACATACTGGCTGGCCTGCACCGAGATGCCGGAGATCTTCTCCTGGATCACCTTGGGGTCGTTCAGGTTGAAGCGGGTGAGCAGGTCCAGCACCCACTGGGGCATGGCGTTATAGATCTGCTGGAAGTACTGGCCGAAGTTCATCTCGCCCGAGTGCACGCTCTCGTAGATGGTGGCCGCTTCCTTGGCCAGCGAAATGGACAGCAGGATCAGTGGCAGGATCACCAGCACCAGGCAGAGGACCAGGGTAATCAGGGCCGCAATAGTCGGGTATTTGGGGAGGCGGACCAGGATTTTTTTGTGTAGAGGCGTAAACACAACAGCAAAGATCACGGCCCAGAAAACGGCGCCCTGGAAGGGGAAAAGCACGGCAAAAAAGGCAATGGTGACGCCTATTAGCAGCAAGATGAATGCTTTGTCGTGAAGAGAGTGGTTGTTGAACATCGAGCGCAAGGGTGTGATTGGATAGCGCAAATGTATCTGAGTCTGGCCTAATCCAGCGTCATCCCAATCCCACGCTGGAAGGCACGGGGCCATCCAAGGACAACAACAGGCGGAAGTGGCACAATACCGGTTGATCGGCCCTTCCCAGCCACAGTCGCATCCGCCAATCGGTTCAGCCGTGTCGCGGAAGGTTGTTTATATGCACCAGCTAATGCTTTCCAGAGGAAAGCGGAGGTCAGCGGAGAAAATGAGCGATACGAATTCTGTGTATCAAGCCTACCAAGGCAACACCTATCTCTTCGGCGGCAATGCCCCCTATGTCGAAGAGATGTATGAGAACTATCTGGATAACCCAGGCAGCGTACCAGACACCTGGCGCGCTTACTTTGATGCACTGCAAAACGTCCCCGCACAGGACGGCAGCAACGCCAAAGATGTCCCTCATCTCCCGGTCGTCAACGCTTTTGCCGAGCGTGCCAAGCAAGGTGGTACCAAGGTTGTTGTAGCCTCTGGTGCTGATTCTGAACTGGGTCGCAAGCGCACCGCTGTGCAGCAGCTGATTGCTGCGTACCGCAATGTCGGCGCACGCTGGGCAGATCTCGATCCCTTGAAGCGCCAAGAGCGCCCTGAGATTCCAGAGCTGGATCCGGCTTTCTATGGCTTCGCGGATGCGGACCAGGAAACCGTGTTCAACACCAGCAACACGTTCTTCGGCAAGGAATCCATGCCGCTGCGCGAGCTGCTGAACGCGCTGCGTGAAACCTACTGTGGCACCCTGGGCGCCGAGTACATGTACACCGCCGAGCAGAATCAAAAGCGCTGGTGGCAGCAAAAGCTCGAAACCATCCGCAGCAAGCCCGCCTACAACGCCGACCAGAAAAAGCGCATCCTCGATCGCCTGACGGCAGCCGAAGGCCTGGAGCGCTTCCTGCATACCAAGTATGTGGGCCAAAAGCGTTTCTCGCTCGAAGGTGGCGAGTCCTTCATCGTGGCGATGGACCAGCTGATCAATGCCGCTGGCGTGACCGGCGTGCAGGAAATCGTCATCGGCATGGCCCACCGTGGCCGTCTGAACGTGCTGGTCAACACCCTGGGCAAGATGCCCAAGGACCTGTTTGCCGAGTTCGACCACACCGCCCCTGAAGAGCTGACTGCCGGTGACGTGAAGTACCACCAGGGTTTCAGCTCGGACGTGTCGACCATTGGCGGCCCGGTGCACTTGTCGCTGGCCTTCAACCCCTCGCACCTGGAAATCGTCAACCCCGTGGTCGAAGGCTCGGTGCGCTCGCGCATGGACCGCCGCAACGACCCCCAAGGCAAGCAAGTGCTGCCCGTGCTGGTGCACGGTGACGCGGCCTTTGCCGGCCAGGGTGTGAACCAGGAAACGCTGGCGCTGTCCGAAACCCGTGGCTACACCACGGGCGGCACGGTGCACATCATCATCAACAACCAGATTGGTTTCACGACCTCCGATCCTCGCGATCTGCGCTCGACCACGTATTGCACCGACATCGTCAAGATGATCGATTCGCCGGTGCTGCACGTCAACGGTGACGATCCCGAAGCGGTGGCCCTGGCCATGCAGATGGCTTTGGATTTCCGCATGGAATTCTCCAAGGACATCGTGGTGGACATCATCTGCTACCGCAAGCTCGGTCACAACGAGCAGGACACCCCTGCACTGACCCAGCCGCTGATGTACAAGAAGATTGCCCAGCACCCTGGCACCCGCAAGCTCTACGCCGACAAGCTGGCCACGCAAGGCCTGGGCGAGACTCTGGGCGATGACATGGTCAAGGCCTACCGCGCTGCGATGGATGCGGGCAAGCACACGGTCGATCCGGTGCTGACCAACTTCAAGAGCCAGTACGCCGTGGACTGGAGCCCCTTCTTGAACAAGAAGTGGACCGACAGCGCAGACACCGCCATCCCCGTGGCCGAGTGGAAGCGTCTGGCCGAGCGCGTCACGACCTTGCCGGACTCGGTCAACCCGCACCAGCTGGTCAAGAAGGTCTATGACGACCGCGCAGCCATGGGCCGTGGTGACATCAACGTGGACTGGGGCATGGGTGAGACCATGGCCTACGCCTCGCTGGTGGCCTCCGGTTACCCGATCCGTCTGTCGGGCGAAGACAGCGGCCGCGGCACCTTCACCCACCGCCACTCGGTCGTTCACGACCAAAAGCGTGAGAAGTGGGACGAGGGCACCTATATCCCGTTGCAGAACGTGGCCGACAACCAGGCACCGTTCACCGTCATCGACTCCATCCTGTCTGAAGAGGCAGTGCTGGGCTTCGAATACGGCTATGCCTCCAACGATCCCAACACCCTGGTGATCTGGGAAGCGCAGTTCGGCGACTTTGCCAACGGCGCGCAGGTGGTGATCGACCAGTTCATCGCCTCCGGTGAAGTCAAGTGGGGCCGTGTCAATGGCCTGACCTTGATGCTGCCACACGGCTACGAAGGCCAGGGCCCTGAGCACAGTTCGGCACGCCTGGAGCGTTTCATGCAGCTGTCGGCCGACCAGAACATGCAAGTGACCCAGCCGACCACGGCTGCGCAGATCTTCCATTTGTTGCGTCGCCAGATGGTGCGTCCGCTGCGCAAGCCGCTGATCATCATGACGCCCAAGTCGCTGCTGCGTAACAAGGACGCCACCTCGCCCGTGTCGGAATTCACCTCCGGTGGCTTCCAGACCGTGATTGGCGAGCGCAACGAGGCGATTGTTGCCGCTGCCGACAAGGTCAAGCGCGTGATTGCCTGCTCGGGCAAGGTCTACTACGACCTGGTCAAAAAGCGCACCGAAGAAGGCAGCACCGACGTGGCCATCATCCGTGTCGAGCAGCTCTATCCCTTCCCGCACAAGGCCTTCGCTGCTGAACTCAAGAAGTACAGCAACGCCAAGGACATCGTGTGGTGCCAGGACGAGCCGCAAAACCAGGGTGCCTGGTTCTTCGTGCAGCACTACATCCACGAGAACATGCTCGATGGCCAGAAGCTGGGTTACTCCGGCCGTGCTCCTTCGGCATCGCCTGCGGTGGGCTATTCGCACCTGCACCAGGAGCAGCAAAAGGCGCTGGTCGAAGGCGCATTCGGCAAGCTCAAAGGCTTTGTGCTGACCAAGTAAGCACGACCTCAGTATTTAACGAATACAGAAAGAATTGTTATGGCAATCGTAGAAGTCAAAGTCCCCCAGCTGTCCGAGTCGGTCGCTGAAGCCACCATGCTCACCTGGAAGAAGAAGGCCGGTGAAGCTGTTGCTGTTGATGAAATCCTGATCGAGATCGAAACCGACAAGGTCGTGCTCGAAGTGCCTGCGCCCGCCGCTGGCGTTCTGACCGAGATCGTGCAAGGCGACGGCGCTACCGTGATCGCCGACCAGCTGATCGCCAAGATCGACACCGAAGCCGTGGCCGGCGCCGCTGCAGCCCCTGCTGCCGCAGCAGCTGCACCAGCCGCTGCCGCTACAGCCCCCGCTGCTGCACCTGCAGCTGCCGGTGGTAACAAGGGCGATGTGGCCATGCCTGCTGCTGCCAAGCTGCTGGCGGACAACAACCTGGCAGTCGGCGCTGTGGCCGGCTCCGGCAAGGATGGCCGCGTCACCAAGGGTGATGTGCTGGCCGCTGTGGCCGGTGGCGTCAAGTCCACCGCTGCCGTGATCCCCACGGGCGCACCGACCAAGTCGCTGCCCCAGGTGGCGTCGCCTGCCGCTGCCCAAGACCTGGGCGAGCGTCCAGAGCAGCGCGTGCCGATGAGCCGTCTGCGTGCCCGTATCGCTGAGCGTCTGCTGCAATCGCAGTCGACCAACGCGATCCTGACCACGTTCAACGAAGTGAACATGGCGCCCGTGATGGCCCTGCGCAAGAAGTTCCAGGACGACTTCACCAAAGAACACGGCGTCAAGCTCGGCTTCATGTCCTTCTTCGTGAAGGCAGCCGTGCATGCCTTGAAGAAGTACCCCGTGCTGAACGCGTCGGTCGATGGCACCGACATCATCTACCACGGTTACTTCGACATCGGTATCGCCGTGGGCTCGCCACGCGGTCTGGTGGTGCCCATCCTGCGCAATGCAGACCAGATGAGCTTCGCCGACATCGAAAAGAAGATTGCCGAATTCGGCAAGAAGGCGGCGGACGGCAAGCTGGGCATCGAAGACATGACCGGCGGCACCTTCTCCATCTCCAACGGTGGCACCTTCGGCTCGATGATGTCGACCCCCATCATCAACCCACCACAATCGGCCATCCTAGGCGTTCACGCCACCAAGGACCGCGCCGTGGTTGAAAACGGCCAAGTCGTGGTGCGCCCGATGAACTACTTCGCGATGTCCTACGACCACCGCATCATCGACGGCCGCGAAGCCGTGCTGGGCCTGGTGGCAATGAAGGATGCGCTGGAAGATCCATCGCGTCTGCTGTTCGACCTGTAATCGGGTCGCCGGGCAGTGATGCTACGCGTTTTGGTGGCTGCAGCGTCCGCACTCGTGCTGGGCGCCTGTGGCACCTTGCCCCGTCCTGCGGCGCAGGATGTGGCAGCCCAAAGCTGGAGCGGGGACTACCGCTTCCAGTGGACGGCGGGCACGCAGGCGGCGCGACGCGGAACCCCCGCACCGGCAGAGGTTCGCATCCGCCCCATCACCTCCGCCAAGGAGGTGCCCGGCGCGAAGGCGGACGGAAATGGCCCGCAATGGGCCATTTCGTTTGTCGGCGAGCCGGGCGCGCCGCTGCCGCTCATCCCTTTCAAGGCCAAGGGCTATGAAGAGATGGGCTGGGCGGTGATGCGCTCGGGCGGCAAGATTGCATGCCTGGAGTCCGGCTCCTTCATGTTTGTCTGCCGCACGCATCCTGGCACCACCTTGTCGTTCGGCCGGCAGAACGACGAACAACTGACCACCAAAACGGGCCTCTTCGGTGTGGCATTGCACCAGGGCAGTTTTGAACTAACACCATTGGATTAATCATGAGCAAGCAATTTGATGTCGTCGTGATCGGCGGCGGCCCTGGCGGCTACGTAGCGGCCATCCGTGCAGCCCAGCTGGGCATGCAAGTGGCATGTATCGACGAGTGGAAAAACGCCGCTGGCGGCCCCGCTCTGGGCGGCACCTGCACCAACGTGGGTTGCATCCCCTCCAAGGCACTGCTGCAGTCGTCCGAGCATTTCGAGCATGCCAACCTGCACTTTGCCGACCACGGCATCTCCACCGGCAAGGTGAGCATGGACGTGGCCAAGATGATTGCCCGCAAGGACACCGTCGTCAAGCAGAACAATGACGGTATCCAGTACTTGTTCAAGAAGAACAAGATCACCTTCTTCCACGGCCGTGGCTCCTTCGTGAAGGCCGCTGATGGCGGCTACGAAATCAAGGTCGCTGGCAAGGACGAAGAGTCCATCACCGGCAAGCAGATCATTGTGGCCACCGGCTCCAATGCCCGCGCACTGCCTGGCGTGCCTTTCGACGAAGACAAGATTTTGTCGAACGACGGCGCTCTGCGCCTGGGCGCTACGCCCAAGAAGCTGGCCCTGATCGGCGCTGGCGTGATCGGCCTGGAAATGGGTTCGGTCTGGCGCCGTCTGGGCACCGAAGTGACGGTGCTCGAAGGCATGGACAAGTTCCTGCCTGCCATTGATGAGCAAATTGCCAAGGAAGCCAAGAAATCCTTCGACAAGCAAGGTCTGAAGATCGAGCTGGGTGTGAAGGTTGGCGAGATCAAGGCCGACAAGAAGGGCGTGCAGATCAGCTACACCAATGCCAAGGGCGAAGCCCAGCAGCTGGATGTGGACCGCCTGATCGTGTCCATCGGCCGCGTGGCCAACACCATCGGCCTGAACCCCGAAGCCGTGGGCCTGGCCCTGGACGAGCGTGGCGCCATCGTGGTGGATGAGAACTGCAAGACCAACCTGCCCGGCGTCTGGGCCGTAGGCGATGTGGTGCGTGGCCCGATGCTGGCCCACAAGGCCGAGGAAGAGGGCGTTGCCGTCGCTGAGCGCATTGCCGGCCAACACGGCCATGTGAACTTTGGCACCATCCCATGGGTGATCTACACCAGCCCCGAGATCGCATGGGTGGGCCGTACTGAGCAGCAGCTCAAGGCCGATGGCGTGGCTTACAAGGCCGGCACTTTCCCGTTCCTGGCCAATGGCCGCGCACGTGCGCTGGGCGATACCACCGGTATGGTCAAGTTCCTGGCCGATGCCACGACCGACGAAATCCTGGGCGTGCACATGGTCGGCCCGATGGTCTCGGAGCTGATCTCCGAAGCCGTGGTGGCCATGGAGTTCAAGGCATCGAGCGAAGACATCGCTCGTATCTGCCACGCCCACCCATCGCTGTCGGAAGCGACCAAGGAAGCGGCCCTGGCCGTGGACAAGCGCACCCTGAACTTCTGATCCTGAAGTTTTAGGCGAAAATAGCCTCTGGTGCAGATTGGTTCTGCGCCAGAGGCTATGTCATTTAGAAGACCGTAAACAGGTTCTTATAGCAACGAGAGATTGAGACACCCATGGGTACAGCGGTAAGAGATGCATACGAGGCCGAACTCAAGGCCAAGGGTTTTCAAAGTGATCCCGCGCAGATGCGTGCGGTGGACGCCTTGCAGCGCTGTGCTGATGAGTGGGAGCAGTACAAGAACAAGCGCTCCAACCCGCTCAAGAAGCTGATCAACCACCCCGACATCCCGCGCGGGGTGTACATGTATGGCGGGGTGGGGCGCGGCAAGAGCTTCATCATGGATTGCTTTTTCAACGCCGTGCCGCTGCGCCGCAAGGTGCGCCTGCATTTTCATGAGTTCATGCGCGAGGTGCAGCGCGAGCTGACCTTGCTCAAAGGCACGCAGGACCCGCTCGATGTTCTGGGCGCCAAGATCGCCAAAAAGTACAAGCTGATCTGCTTTGACGAGTTCCATGTGGCGGACATCACCGATGCGATGATCCTCTACCGCTTGCTGCTGGCCTTGTTCAACAACGGCGTGGGCTTTGTCACCACCTCCAATTTCACACCCGATGGCCTCTACCCCGACGGCCTGCACCGCGACCGCATCCTGCCGGCCATCGACCTGCTCAATGCGCGCATGGACGTGATCAACGTCGACAACGGCACCGACTACCGCCGCCGCGCGCTGGAGCTGGCCCAGCTCTACCATTGCCCGCTGGGCCCTGAGGCCGATGCGGCGATGGAGCTGACCTTTGCGAAGCTCGCCGAGGTGCCCGATGAAAAACCGGTGTTCAAGATCGAGTCGCGTGAGCTCAAGCCGCGCCGCCGCGCAGGCGGCGTGATCTGGTTTGATTTCCATGAGCTCTGCGTCAACCCGCGCTCGCAAAACGACTACCTGGAGCTGGCCACCCAGTTCCACACCGTGCTGCTGTCCAATGTGCCGCAGATGTTTGTCAACATGGCCTCGCCCGCGCGCCGCTTTACCTGGCTGGTCGACGTGCTCTATGACCGTCGCGTAAAGCTGATTTTGTCGGCTGCCGTGCCGCCCGAGCAGCTCTACACCGAAGGGCCGCTGGCCCATGAGTTTCCGCGCACCGTCTCGCGCCTCAACGAGATGCAGTCGCAGGAGTATTTGTCGCTGGAGCGACGTGTGGTTGACACCGCGCTGACCTGAGAAGAGAGGGCCTCATGCCTCGTTTGAACACCGTCACCCTGCTGGTGCTGCTGGCTGCCAGCAGCCTGGCCCATGCGGCTTCTGGCAAAGCCTCGACCGCGCAGGAGCGCACGCAGGCGCGTACCCAGATCACGCTGGAGCGCAAGGACAGCGAAGCGCGCCTGGCCAACAATGAAAAGATCTGCTACCAGCACTTTGCGGTGACCGACTGCCTGCAGAAAGTACGCCGCCAGTACAACACCGAAGAGCGTGCGCTGCGCCAGCGCGAATTGGCCATCAATGCCAAAGAGCGGGAGGAGAAGACCGCCAACCAGCGCGATGCCAGGGCGAACAAGCAAAATGATTTTGAGCGCAAGCACCCGCCGCTCGATGGTGGCGCCTTGAGCCAGCCCGATCTGGAGCAGCGCCAGAAGGAGCACAACGAGCAGGCCGCACAGCGCAGCAGCCATGCCCCCAAGCGCAATGCCGAGAGCATTGCCGAGCAGCAGCAACGCCGCGAGCAGGATGCCGCGCGCCGTGCCAGCAGCCAGGCCGGCAAGGTGGACAGCAAACAACGCACCCAGCAGCGCCACAGCGAAGAGCGCGCTGACAGCATCAGCGAGGCCCAAGAGGAATACGATGCCAAGCAAGAAGCCGCACAGCGCAAGCTGGAGGCCCATGACAAGCGCATGAAGGAGCAAGAGGGCAAGCGCAAGGCCGCGCCGCTGCCCGTGCCCCAGTAAGCCGCCCAGCAGGGCCCTGGCGGCCCGGCTCCTCAACCCTATAATGGAAGATTCGCGCCCGCACCGCTTCAGGGGAAGCCGGGCAGGCGCCACCACTGCTGCACACCATGAGTACACCCACTTTTTCCGTCGCTGAGATCCGCAAGACCTTTTTGGACTTTTTTGCGTCCAAGGGGCACACCATTGTTCCGTCCAGCCCGCTGGTGCCGGGCAACGATCCGACGCTGATGTTTACCAACTCCGGCATGGTGCAGTTCAAGGATGTATTTTTGGGCACCGACAAGCGCCCCTACACCCGGGCGACGAGTGTGCAGACCTGCCTGCGCGCCGGCGGCAAGCACAATGACCTGGAAAACGTGGGCTACACCGCGCGCCACCACACCTTTTTCGAGATGCTGGGCAACTGGTCGTTTGGCGACTATTTCAAGCGCGAATCGCTCAAGTGGGCCTGGGAGCTGCTGACCGAGGTCTACAAGCTGCCGGCCGAGAAACTGCTGGCTACCGTCTATGAAGAAGACGATGAGGCCTATGACATCTGGACCAAAGAGATCGGTCTGCCGCCTGAGCGTGTGATCCGCATTGGCGACAACAAGGGTGGCCGCTACAAGAGCGACAACTTCTGGATGATGGCCGACACCGGTCCTTGCGGCCCTTGCTCCGAGATCTTCTACGACCATGGCCCGCACATTGCTGGCGGCCCTCCAGGTTCGCCCGATGAAGACGGTGACCGCTTCATCGAAATCTGGAACAACGTGTTCATGCAGTTCGACATGGCCGAAGACGGCTCGGTCAAGCCGCTGCCAGCCCCTTGCGTCGATACCGGCATGGGCCTGGAGCGCCTGGCTGCCATCTTGCAGCATGTGCACAGCAACTACGAGATCGACCTGTTCCAGGCGCTGATCAAGGGCGCTGCGCGCGAGACGCATATCGAAGACCTGGAGACCCCCTCGCTCAAGGTGATCGCCGACCACATCCGCGCCACCGCCTTCCTGGTGGCCGATGGCGTGATTCCGTCAAACGAAGGGCGCGGCTATGTGCAGCGCCGCATCATCCGCCGCGCGATCCGCCACGGCTACAAGCTGGGCCAGAAGACGCCGTTCTTCCACAAGCTGGTCAAGGACCTGGTCGCCGTGATGGGCGATGCCTACCCCAAGATCCGCGAGCAAGAAGCGCGTATCACCGAGGTGCTGAAGGTCGAGGAAGAGCGCTTCTTCGAGACCCTCGCCAATGGCATGGAAATCCTGGACAGCGCACTGGCCGGTGGCGCCCAGGTGCTGCCCGGCGATGTGGCCTTCAAGCTGCACGACACCTACGGCTTCCCGCTTGACCTGTCTAACGATGTGGCGCGTGAACGCGGCCTGAGCGTGGACGAGGCCGGCTTCCATGCCGCCATGGAGCAGCAAAAGAGCCAGGCCCGTGCCGCAGGCAAGTTCAAGATGGACCGTGCGCTGGAATACACCGGCGCGGCCAACACCTTCAGCGGCTATACGCAGCTGAGCGAAGCGGCCAAGGTCGTGGCGCTGTATGTCGATGGCACCAGCGTCAACGCCATCAACGCAGGCCAGACGGGTGTCGTGGTGCTGGACACCACGCCGTTCTACGCCGAATCGGGTGGCCAGGTGGGCGACCAGGGTGTGATCTCGGCGGGCGCCAACCGCTTTGTCGTCGAAGACACACTCAAGATCAAGGCCGATGTGTTTGGCCACCATGGCCAGCTGGCCGCAGGCAGCCTCAAGGTGGGCGATGCTGTGCAGGCCGAGGTGGATACCGCCTTGCGCGCCGCCACCATGCGCAACCACTCGGTCACCCACATCATGCACAAGGCGCTGCGTGAAGTACTGGGCGACCACGTGCAGCAAAAGGGCAGCCTGGTCAACGCAGACCGTACCCGTTTTGACTTTGCGCACAACAGCCCCGTGACCGACGCGCAAAAGCGCGAGATCGAAAAGCGCGTGAATGCCGAGATCCTGGCGAACACGCCAACCGGCGCGCGCGTGATGGACATCGAGAGCGCACAAAAGACCGGCGCGATGATGCTGTTTGGCGAAAAGTACGGCGAGACCGTGCGCGTGCTGGACATCGGCACCAGCCGTGAACTCTGCGGCGGCACCCATGTGCAGCGCACCGGTGACATCGGCCTGTTCAAGGTCGTGGCCGAAGGCGGCGTGGCCGCTGGCGTGCGCCGTATTGAAGCAGTGACCGGCGAGAACGCGCTGGCCTACCTGCAGACCCTGGAATCGACGGTGGACGAAGCCGCCGCCACCTTGAAGGCCCCTGTGGCCGAGCTCAACCACCGCATTGGTGGCGCGCTCGACCAGATCAAGGCGCTGGAAAAGGAACTCGCCCAGCTCAAGGGCAAGCTCGCCTCCAACCAGGGCGACGAGCTGGCCGGCCAGGCGGTGGACGTCAAGGGCATCAAGGTGCTGGCGGCCACCCTGGATGGCGCCGATGCGAAAGCGCTGCGCGACACCATGGACAAGCTCAAGGACAAGCTGGGCACTGCTGCCATCGTGTTGGCGGCTATCGACGGCGACAAGGTGCAGCTGGCCGCTGGCGTGACCAAGGACAGCATTGGCAAGCTGAAGGCTGGTGAGCTGGTGAACTTTGTGGCCCAGCAAGTGGGCGGCAAGGGCGGCGGCAAGCCCGATATGGCGATGGCCGGCGGCACCAACCCCGCAGGCCTGGCGCAAGCGCTGGCGGGCGTGCAAGCCTGGGTGGCCGAGCGGGTGTGATAGCGCTTTAAGCTGCTTCGCACTCCCCAACAAGCCTCCTGCCATGCAGGAGGCTTTTTTGCGTCCGCACGGCAGTCATCAATCGCCACTCTGACCATTTCGCATGGCGGTACGTAGTCGCACTTAACGAAATTGACCTGTGCGCATGAGAAGATCGCCGCGCTTTTGATTTAACAAAGACTGAGACAGAAAGGCGACTATGTCGGTGCAATTGGAAGAGAGCCGTTCCGCGCGGTTTGCAATGCGGTGTGCGGCTTGGGCGGAGAAGTGGTTTCCCGATTCCTGGGTGTTTGCGGTGGTGGGTATTGCGATTGTGGTGCTGGCGGCGCTGGCGATTGGCGTGCCGGTGCAAGACACCAGCAAGGCCTTTGGCAAGGGCTTTTGGAGCCTGATCCCGTTCACGATGCAAATGGCCTTTGTGGTGATTGGCGGCTATGTGGTGGCCAGCTCCAAACCCGCATCGCGCCTGATTGAGGCGCTGGCCAAGGTGCCTGGCAATGGCCGCAGCGCGGTGGCCTGGGTGGCGCTGATATCGATGGTGGCCTCGCTCCTCAACTGGGGGCTGAGTCTGGTGTTTGGCGGCCTCTTGGTCAAGGCGCTGGCCCGCCGCACCGATCTGAAAATGGACTACCGCGCAGCCGGTGCTGCGGCCTATCTGGGCCTGGGCGCCGTCTGGGCGCTGGGCATTTCCTCGTCGGCTGCGCAGCTGCAGGCCAACCCGGCCAGCCTGCCGCCGTCGATCCTGGCGATCACCGGTGTGATTCCGTTCACCGAGACGATTTTTCTGTGGCAGTCGGGCGTGATGCTGCTGGCTTTGGTGCTGATCTCGCTGGTAATTGCCTATGTGACTGCGCCCGGTGCATCGAGTGCCAAAGACGCTGCTGCCTGCCAGGTGGACATCAGCGCCGAGGCGCAGCCAGTGACCAAGCCCACCCGCCCTGGTGAATGGCTGGAGCACAGCCCCCTGCTGATCATTTTTCTGGTGCTGCTGGCAGTCGGCTGGATGGTCGAAGAGTTCTCCAGCAAGCCTGCAATCCAGGCGATCTCGGGCCTCAACACCTACAACCTGATTTTTCTGATGCTGGGTGCCTTGCTGCACTGGCGCCCGCGCAGCTTTCTGGATGCGGTGGCGCGCGCTGTGCCCACCACCACGGGGGTGCTGATCCAGTTCCCGCTGTATGGCTCGATTGCTGCGATCATGACCGAGGTCAAGGGCGTCGATGGCCACACGATTGCGCACTACATCTCGACCTTCTTCACCCAGATCGCCACGCACGACACCTATGCGCTGCTGATGGGCGTGTACTCGGCCATCCTGGGCTTTTTCATCCCTTCGGGTGGCGGCAAGTGGATCATCGAGGCCCCTTATGTGATGCAGGTGGCCAACGACCTGCAGTACCACTTGGGCTGGGCCGTGCAGATTTACAACGCTGCCGAGGCGCTGCCCAATCTGATCAACCCGTTTTACATGCTGCCGCTGCTGGGGGTGCTGGGCCTCAAGGCGCGTGACCTGATCGGCTTTACCTTTGTGCAGTTGCTGGTGCATATCCCGGTGGTGCTGTTCCTGCTGTGGTTCCTGGGGCAGACCCTGGCCTATATTCCGCCCGTGATGCCCTGAGCCGCGTTGGGCGGCCGCACACGAGGATCAAGGCGAGCTGCGGCTCGCCTTTTTGCTGACTTTGCTTACAAAATCAGCGGCGATTTCGGGTTAACCTTGGCCCCCATCGAGGACAACAACGAGGAGAGATGAATGCTGAACACAACATGGAGCAGCGCTGCCTTGGGCGCTTTGGCACTGGCTTTGGCCGCTATCGCCCCTGCGGCGCAGGCGCAGTATGGGCGTGACGCTGAGGTGAGCTGTGAGAGCCAGGACGGGCGCACCCGCGAGTGCCGCACGCCGTTCCGCGACCCGGTGGTGAGCCAGACCTTGTCGAGCGCATCCTGCGTGGAAGGCCGCAGCTGGGGACACCGGGGCGGCGGCGTGGTCTGGGTGACCGATGGTTGCCGTGCCCGCTTTACGGACAGCCGAGGCGGCGGTGGCGGTGGCGGTGGCAGCAACCAGTTGCTGCGCTGCGAAAGCAATGACGGCCGTATGCGCGAATGCGCCATTCCGCGCGGCGCGCGGGTCGAGATCGCACGCCAGCTCTCCGACACCCGCTGTGAAGAAGGGCGCAACTGGGGACAGCGCAGCGATATGGTCTGGGTCAGCCGCGGTTGCCGCGCTGATTTCGCCATCGGTGGGGGCTATGGCGGTGGCCGCCCCAACCCGGGCTATGGACAAGGGCGTGAGCTGACCTGCAGCAGCGACGACCGGCGCGACAACAGCTGCGACTGGAATCCGCGCTGGGGCTACCCTGTCTTGCTGGAGCAGCTGTCTAGCGATACCTGCCGCGAAGGCTACACCTGGGGCTATGATGAACGCGCCCGGCGCATCTGGGTAACGCGCGGTTGCCGTGGCCGCTTTGGCAGCCGATAAATCGCCACAGATGCAACAACGCGGCCAGTTTGAACTGGCCGCTTTTTTTATAGGCCGGCGCCGCCGTGGCTGGGCCCTGGCGCCCCTGGGGTATGGGCAAGCGGCGATAATGCTGGCCTATGTCATCCCCCAAAGTCTTGTTCGGCTTCCATGCCGTTGGTGTGCGCATGAAGACTGCGCCCAAATCGATCATCGAAGTCTATTTCGAGACCACGCGCCGCGACGCGCGCATGCGCCAGTTTTTGGAGCGCGCCAAAGAAGCGGGGGTACGCCTGATTGAGGCAGATGCACCGCGCATCGCCAAGCTGGCAGGCTCGCACGGCCACCAAGGCGTGGCCGCCCGGGTCGAAGAGATCAAGGACACCCGCACCCTGGACGAGCTGCTCGACGACCTGGAAGAAGCGGGCGTTGCATCGCCCTTGCTGCTGGTGCTTGACGGGGTGACCGACCCGCACAACCTGGGCGCCTGCCTGCGCGTGGCCGATGGCGCCGGTGCCCATGCGGTGATTGCCCCCAAGGACCATGCCGTGGGCATCAATGCCACGGTGGCCAAGGTGGCCAGTGGTGCGGCCGAGACAGTGCCGTATTTCATGGTCACCAACCTGGCGCGCACCTTGAAAGAGCTCAAGGCCCGCAATGTCTGGATCATCGGCACCAGCGACGACGCCCCCAACACGGTGTACCAGGTGGATCTGAAAGGCCCCGTGGCCCTGGTGCTGGGTGCCGAAGGCGATGGCATGCGCCAGCTCACCCGCAAGACCTGTGATGAGCTGATCGGCATCCCGATGATGGGGGCGGTCTCCAGCCTCAACGTCTCGGTGGCCAGCGGCGTGTGTCTGTATGAGGCACTGCGCCAGCGCACGCCCCCGAAAGCGGCTTAAAACATCGGGCAGGTGCTGCCTGCCCATGGCGATGTGCCATACAAAAAGGCTGAACCCCTGGGGCTCAGCCTTTTGTTTTTTGATCAGGCCTCAGCGCCTGACCCGGCGGTGGACTTAGTCGTCCAGCTTCTCGCGCAGCACCACACCGGTTTCAGGGTGGATTTTCAGCTCGACGCGAAAGCCCTGGGCATTGATGGCATCGGCCTCCCAGATGCCGTCGTCTAGCTCCAGATCGCGCACATGGGTGTAGCCGGCCTGGGCCAGCCGTTGCTGGATTTGCGCGGCGCTCAAAATAGCGCTGCCTGCCCCGGCACCTGGGGTGGGGCTGGGCTGGCCGGGCTGGGACAGCAGCTCCAGGCTCACCGGGTGCAACACCAGCTTTTGCTTGACGCCATTGGCGCCGCGAACCTTGGCTTCCCAGAAACCGTCGTCAAACTCCACTTCCTTGATCTGGCCGTAACCCAGCGACTGCAGCTTGGCTGCGACCTGGCTGGCACCGGGGTAGGTGCTGCCCAGCTCGGCCTTGCGCAGAACCACCAGGCTGCCATCGGCATCGCTGACCAGCACATAGGCGCGGTTGCCATCCTGCTGGGTGGCCTTGGCGGTCCAGTAGCCGTATTGCTTCTCCAGGTCCTGCGGGGCAACCAGGCCGCTTGCGGTAATGCTGTTGAGCACTTCCTGGGCGTTGTAGGCCTGTGCGGCAAATGGCAGGCTGGCGGCCAAGCCGGCGGCACCCAGGATCCAGGCGATGGTGGTTTTCTTCATGGTTCAATCCCTTGCGTGTTGTGGCATGCAAACCAGCGGATGGCTGATTCGTCATGGACTGAAGTATGGAAAACCTGGGCTAAACGTACTGTGACGTGATCGTTCATGCTGCGTTTAACCGCGCTTGTCATAATGCCTGCCATGGCGCAAGTTCAATGTCGGTTTCCTCGCATCGCAGCATGCCTCCTGGCCGGGGGGCTGCTGCTGGCCAGCGCCAGCCAGGCGGCCGAGCATGATGCGGTGCGCGCCGCTGTTGCTACCGGCCAGTACAAGCCCTTGTCGACCATCCTGGCCGAAGTGGCTGCGGCCCATGCCGGGCGGGTGGTGGATGTGGAGACCAAGCGTGGCCCCAAGGGCGAGCTGCGCTACGAGATCAAACTGGTAGATAACCAGGGCCTCAAGCAAGAGCTGCTGATTGATGCGGCTAGTGGCCAGACGGTGCAGCGCGTTGCCAAGGACCGCTCGCAGGCGCTGGGCATGCTGGAGCTGGCCCAGTACCTGGCCAAGGTGGCGCAGCAACACGCCAGCCGCATCACCGATGTGGAGTTTGAGCGCGACAGCCAGGGCCGTGGCGTCTATGAGATCAAGCTCAGTGCCGACCAGCAGGGCTACCGCAAGCTGGTCATGGATGCCGCGACCGGCCAGGTGCTGCCGTCGGCCCAGGCCAAACCCCGTAACCCTGCGCCGCTCAAACGGGTCGATGAACTCTTGCAGGCGCTGGCACCGCGCTTTCCAGGCCTGGTGCTGGAGGTGGAGCTGGAGCATGACGACACGCAGGCTTCTTACTATGAAATCGAGTTGCTGCAGGGCAATGGCAGCACCTTGGCGCTGAAGGTGGATGCACGCAGTCTGCAGGTGCTTAAACAAAAAGTCGAGGATTGAGCACAGATGCGAATTCTGGTGGTCGAAGACGATGCCGAACTGGCAGCGCAAATTCAGCAGGCTCTGGTAGGTGCCGGCTTTTCTGTCGATGTGGAGGCCGATGGCGATGCGGCCTCGTTTGCTGGCAGCACTGAGCCGTACGACGCGGCGGTGCTGGATCTGGGCCTGCCTCAGCGCGATGGCCTGACGGTGCTGCGCGACTGGCGCGAGGCCGGCTGCCACTGGCCGGTGCTGATTTTGACGGCCCGCAACCGCTGGAGCGACAAGGTAGCGGGTTTTGGTGCCGGTGCAGACGATTACCTGACCAAGCCCTTCATGCTCGATGAGGTGGTGTTGCGCCTGCGCGCCATGCTGCGCCGCACCGCTGGCAGTGCGGCCACGGTGCTGCGGGCCGGTTGCCTGGAATACGACGTGACCGCTGGCCGTTTTTTGCAAGATGGCCAGGGTTTGCAGCTGACGGCGCAGGAGCACAAGATTCTGGCCTACCTGATGCACCACCCCAACCGCGTACTCTCGCGCACCGAGATCAGCGAGCATGTCTATGCCCGCGATTTGGACCCGGACTCCAACACGCTCGATGTGCTGATTGGCCGCATACGGCGCAAGCTGCGCCAGTCGGATCTGCTGGTGACCGAGCGGGGGCAGGGCTTTCGTCTGAACGCCCTTGGCTAGCAGCGGTGTGAGCCCCTAGCACCATGGTCTTGTCTCGCTCTGCTGCCGCCGACTGCCGCTTTCCCACGCGGCGCTGGTCGCTGGCCGCGCGCATGGCCGCCTTGGTCATCGTGCCCAGCTTGCTGGTGATGGTGCTGGGCGGATGGTGGCTGCGCTACGAGGTGCATGCCAGCTTGCTGGGCAGCATGTCGCGCACCTTGGAGGAAAAGTCCGAACGCATCCATGCCCGCCTGGCCTGGCTGGCTGACGGCCGGGTGCAAGAGACGGCGGGCGGCAGCGATGAATTCAGCGCCATCTTCTCGGGCTGGTACTGGCAGTTGCAGGGGCAGGCAGCCGCACAGGGCCAGGCGCCAGCACAACTGCGAACCGCCGCCACCCCGGTGGTACTCGCCCGCTCGCGTTCGCTGTGGGACCAGCCGGACCTGGTGCTGAGCCCTGCCACCTTGTGGGGCAGCGAGCAGTTGCAGCAAGCGCTGGGGCCCAAGCAGGAGCCACTGCTGGTGCAGCACTTTGCGGTGCAGCTGGCCGCCGGTGCTGCGCCCATGTATTTGCAGGTATTTGGGCCGGCGCAGCCCTTGGTAGCCAGCCTGCGCAGAATTGACCAGATTCTCGCCATCACCTGCGCTGTGTTGCTGCTGGTCATCGGCGCCTTGGTATGGCTGCAGTTGCGTGTGGGCCTGGCACCGCTGACGCGCCTGGTCGATGTGATTGCGGGCCTGGGCAAGCCCGCAGAGGGCGCAAAGCCTGCGACCGAGCAGATCGCCCAGCTACCACTGGGTGCAGATTTGCAGCCTTTGCAGCAGGAGCTGGCGGCCTTGCTGGCACGCAATACCCAAGTGGTGGAGCGCTCGCGCTCGCATGCGGCGGACCTGAACCATGCGCTGAAAAAGCCCTTGTCCTTGCTGATGGCCTATGCCGGCACGGGCGATGCCATACCGGCTGCCGTGGTGCTGCAGCAGACCACCGCGATGGCGCGGCTGATTGACCGCTACCAGGCACGCACCTTCAGCGATGCGACCTTGGTGCATGGCGGCGGCGCAGGTCTGCCCATGGAGGTGCTGGCCTGCAGCCAGCAAATGCTGGCCATGATGCGCCAGCTGCACCAGGCGAGTGACCTGGATTGGCACTTGCTGGGCGAGGGCGCTACGTTGTGGTGGCGGGGCGAGCGGGCCGACCTGGAAGAGCTGCTGGGCAACCTGCTCGACAACGCCGGCAAATGGGCCGCTTCGCAGGTGCGCTTGACGGTGCAGGGCGACGCCGCCCAAGGCCTGGTGCTGCAGGTGGAAGATGATGGCCCGGGCATGACTGCCGAGCAGATGCAGGCAGCAGGCGAGCGAGGCAAGCGCTTTGATGAATCGGTGGCCGGCACCGGGTTGGGCCTGTCGATTGCGCAGCACATTGTGCAGGGCTACGGCGGCCAACTCCAGTTGCGCAAAAGCGCGGCCTTGAAGGGCTTGTTGGTGCGCGTTGAGATGGCGGGGGTGCTGGCCTGAGCGCTGCGCGATCAGCCGCCCAGCTGCACGACAGGCACAAAGCCGCCAAAGATCATGCGTTTGGCATCAAAAGGCATGTTCGCCGGCTGCATGTCTGCCAGGCGTGGGTCGGCCATCACCGCGGCATTGATGCGGTCGCGCTCGGCGCGTGAGGTGTAGACGATCCAGGAAAAGCAGGCGACCTCGTCAGGCTGGAGCTTGACGGCCATCGGGAGCGAGGTGACTTCGCCATCGGGCACATCGTCGCCTACGCATTCCCAGTATTGCAGCGCGCCATGCTCCATCCAGACCTTGCCGGCCGCCTCGGCCATGGCCCGGTAGGCATCAAGCTTGGCGCGGGGTACGGGCAGTACAAATCCATCGACATAAGGCATGGTGGTCTCCTGGGCGCTCAAATGGCGCCGATATTTATGTGCGTTACATGGCAGTGAGAACGCGCAACTACAAGGTCGCAGCCAGGGCCACGAGCTGGTCCGTGGCCACGCCCCAACCGGTGTGAAAGCCCATGGCCTCGTGCTGCTTGCGGGTCTCTTCGCTCCAATGCCGCACGGTGGCGGTGTAGCGGGTCTGGCCCGATTCGGGCTCGAACTGGATGATGGCCGTCATAAAGGGCTTGGCGCTGGGCAACCAGCCAGCGGTGTAGGCATCGGTAAACACCAGCTTGCGGTCCGGCACCACCTCCAGGTACACACCGCCATTGGGGTACTGGTTGCCTTGCGGGTCGCACATCACGATCTGGCTGCCGCCTCCGACGCGCACATCCACTTCGGCGCTGGCAATCGTCCAGGGCTTGGGGACAAACCACTGCTGGAGCAGGGCAGGCTCGGTCCAGCAGCGGTAAAGGGTGGCGGCGGGGGCGTTGATCAGGCGGCTGAGCACGAGATCCTGGGGATGGGGTTGGATAGACATGGTGGGCTCAGGCATGGGGTTGCGGTGTCTGGACATTCACCATCCAGGGTGTGCCAAAACGGTCGGTCACCATGCCAAAGCCGGGCGACCAGAAAGTGGCCGAGAAAGGCATGCTGACCTGGCCACCTTCGGCCAAGCCGGCAAATACCCGCGCGCCCTCGTCGGCAGAATCCACACCGATGGACACCCACATGCCCTGGGGCTTGAGGTAGCCGCCGCCACAGCTCTCAGCGCTGGCGCCGGGCATGGCGGGCAGGGTGTCGGAGGCCATGATGGCCTGGCTGCCCACTTGCAGGTGGGCATGCATCAGGCGGGCCTGTGCCTCGGGCGGCAGGGGTGGCATGCCCTCGCTGGCGGGCATGTCGGCAAAGCGCATCTGTTGCACAATCTGACCGCCAAACAGCTGCGCGTAGAACGCCATGGCTTGGGCGCATCGGCCGTCAAAATTGAGATAGGGGATGAATTGCATCTGAGTCTCCTCGTCGTGGGTCAGACATTCTGGGCTCGGCCCGCCAGCCCTGTCCATCACCAAATGACGGTGACCGTGTCTGAATGTAATCAATCGAGGCCTCGCGTCCAATCGCCATGCTGGAGTGTGGTGGCGGCGCTTCAGCGCTGCCTTATGCTGTGCGCTTGGTTTTCACTGATTTTGATATGTCCCTTGATTCCTTGCATGCCCCGGCAGCCCCGCCCATCGCTGATACAGACATTGCCAGCCTGCGACAGCGCTTGCAGGAAGCACGGCATGTGCTGGTGTTGACGGGGGCTGGCGCCAGTGCGGAGTCCGGGGTGCCGACGTTTCGCGATGCGCAAACGGGCTATTGGGCGCAGTTCAGCCCCGAGGAGATGGCCAGCGAGGCGGGCTTTCTGGCCCATCCGCAGCGGGTATGGGATTGGTACCAGTACCGCCGCCAGCTCATCAGCCAGGTGCTGCCCAATGCGGGCCATGTGGCGCTGGCCCAGTGGCAAGCCTGCTACCCCGACCGCATGACCCTGGTCACGCAGAATGTGGACGGCCTGCACCAGCGTGCGGGCAGTGCGCCGGTGCTGTGCCTGCATGGCAATCTGATGGAGAACCGCTGGCTGCTGCCGCCCAAACCCTGCTGCGATGCCCGCTTTACCGAAGGCGATGCCCCGCCCCAGTGCCCCGGTTGCGGCAACTACCTGCGCCCTGGCGTGGTGTGGTTTGGTGAGGCCTTGCCCCATGCTGCGCTGCAGCAGGCGCAAGATGCCGCCAAGGCTTGCGATCTGATGCTGGTGATTGGGACCTCAGGCCATGTTTACCCGGCAGCCGGCTTGGCGCATACCGCAGCCAGAGGTGGTGCCCATGTCGTGGTCATCAACCCCGAGCCTACGGCGCTGGATGGCGTGGCCGATATCTGTTTGCGCGCGCCATCAGCGCAGCTGTTGCCCCAGTTGCTTAGTGCTCAGCGCTAGCCGCATTGAGCACGGCCATGGCGTCATCATCCAGCGGCAATTGGCTGGCGCGAATAAGGGATTGCAACTGCTCCAGATTGCTGGCGCTGGCAATCGGTGAGGCAATCGCTGGCTGCCGCATGACCCAGGCAACGGCCACTTCGCCCAAAGGGGCGTCTAAACGGCTGCTGACTTGCTCCAGCGCGGCCAGAATGCGCAGGCCCCGGTCGTTGAGGTAGAGCTGGGTGGTTTTTGCGCCGCGTGGGCTTTTGCTGGCGTCTTCTGCCGTGCGGTATTTGCCGGTCAAAAAGCCGGCAGCCAGGCTGTAGAAGTTGATGACGCCCACCTTGTGCTCCACGCACAGTGGCTGCAGCTCCTTCTCGAACACCGCACGGTCATACAGGTTGTAGAGCGGCTGCAGGCTTTCGTAGCGGGCCAGGCCGTGCTGCTCGCTGGTCTGCAGGGCTTCGGCCAAACGCGCGGCGCTGTAGTTGCTAGCGCCCACGGCGCGTACCTTGCCCTCAGCAATCAGCTCCCCAAAGGTGCCCATCACGTCTGCCAAGGGCACTTGTGGGTCGTCGTCGTGCGACTGGTAGAGGTCGATGTAATCGGTTTGCAGGCGCTGCAGGGAGGCATCCACCGCTTGGCGAATATATTCTGGGCGTAGGCCCATCTTGCCATCGCCCATGTCTTTGCCCACCTTGGTGGCCAGCACGACTTGCGCGCGCTTGCCCGAGCTGCGCAGCCATTTGCCCAGCACGCGCTCGGACTCGCCGCCGCTGTGGCCAGGGGCCCAGCGCGAATACACGTCGGCGGTATCGACAAAGTTCATGCCGGCATCTAGCCAGGCATCGAGCAGGCGAAAGCTGGTGGCCTCATCGGCAGTCCAGCCAAACACATTGCCGCCCAGGCACAGCGGCGAGACTTGCAGGGAGGATCGGCCAAGAGAGCGCAGGGGGGTAGTCATAGTTTGTGCAAGCGTGGAGGCCCAGCGGGCGGAGCAAACATTATGCGACCCGGCTTGCAGCAATGCCATCGTTGATGCAGCGCAAACGGCGCGCAATCGTCGCATGCGTGGCAGTGTCTCAGTCGCTGGACAGTTTGCCGGACCATGCGTTTTAGAGTAAGTTATGCAGGCAACAACAAAAAGGAGTGACGCTATGTTTAAACATATTCTGGTTCCGGTCGATGGTTCTGCCACCTCCATGCTCGCCGTCAGCAAAGCCGCTGGCCTTGCCAAGGCCTTTGGCAGCCAGGTCACCGCCGTCTATGTGATCGATCCCTATCCCTTCACCGGTGTGGGTGCCGATTTTGCCTATGGCCAGGCCCAGTACCTGTCGGCTGCCACCGCAGATGCCCACACGGCCCTGGATGCCGTGAAAACGGCGATGGAGCAGGCCGGCATTGCCGTCGATGCCGTCATGGGCGAAGGCCACTCCGTGCATGACGGCGTGATGGAGGCCGTCAAAACCACTGGTGCTGATCTGATTGTGATGGGCTCGCATGGCCGCAAGGGCCTGGAAAAGCTGGTGCTCGGCAGCGTGACGCAGCGGGTGCTGAGCGACAGCCTGATTCCCGTTTTGGTCGTGCGCCAGTAACACCATTAACGCCAGTCGCCGCATACCCTCGGCGGCGCGCGTAGATCGCCCACCCTGCGTGCTGCCCAATCTTGTGCAGCACGCAATGCTTTTGGGACCGCCGTAAGCTCGCCCGCTTGACGGAGTTTTACATGCAGTCTTTTCCTCCTCCTTATTGTGATGCCGACCAAGTGGACGGCACCTTGCGCGCTTATGGCTATGCGGTGCTCAGCCCCGCTGCAGTGGCGCAGTGGGCGGCCTGCCCGCCTGATGACCTGGCCGCGCTCAGCAGCCACTGGGAGGCCATGCCGCACGACGCCTACCTGAAAGACGGCGGGCGCTACCGCAAGCGCCGCCATTCCTGCTATATCGTGCAGGGCGACGGCGTGGAGGCCGTGGCCCACCGCGCGCACTGGCAGCCGGTGGAGTACAACGCCTTGCATGGCGGCATGCAGCGCTGGTTTGAGCCCGTGGAGACGAACACCCAAAGCTTGCCTGCTTGGACCCGCATCCTGCAGGCGCTGGGGCATAGCGCAAAGGCGCTGTTTCCGAGCAGCGGTTCTGAGCGCTGGTACACCGAGGCCCACCAGTTCCGCATCGACACCGCCGAAGGCATTGGCCGGCCGACACCCGAAGGCGCCCACCGCGATGGCGTGGACCTGGTCGCCGTATTTTTGGTGGCGCGCGAAGGTATCAAAGGGGGCGAGACCCGTGTTTTTGATGCCCAAGGCCCCCAGGGCCTGCGCTTTACCTTGACCGAGCCCTGGTCGCTGATGCTGCTTGACGATGCACGCATGATCCATGAGAGCACGCCGATCCAGCCGCTGGGGGAGGAGCCAGGCCATCGCGATACCTTGGTGGTGACTTTGCGCAGGCAGGCGTTTCAGGGCGACGGCGTCTGATCGCCGCGAACTAGGCGATCTGAGACAGCCACAAAAAAGGGCACCTTTGACAAAAAAGGGCACCTGTGCAGGTGCCCTTGTCGTATCTGAGCCCGGGGATTACTGGATGGTTGCGCCCGATGCCTCGACGATGGCCTTGGCATCCTGGAAGTCCTTGTGGAAGAACTTGTCAAAGTCGGACGCAGACATGGCCTGGGGCTCGGCGCCTTGGGCCAGGATGGCGTCCTGCACTTCCTTCTGGCCCAGCAGCTTGTTGACTTCGGTGTTGAGCTTGCCGACGATGGGTGCGGGCAGGTTCTTGGGGCCAAACAGGCCGTACCAGGTGCTCACGTCAAAGCCCTTCATGCCCAGCTCGGCAACGGTGGGCACATCGGGCAGCGAGGTGCTGCGCTTGGCGGAGGTAACGGCCAGCGGGCGCAACTTGCCAGCCTTGATCTGGCCAATAGCCGAAGGCACCGAAGAGACCAACAGGTCGACATTGCCGGACAAGGTATCGAGCAACGCTGGGTTGGATCCCTTGTAGGGCACGTGGGTGAGCTTGACGCCCGCGGCCTTTTCAAACAGCACGCCAGCAATATGGATGCTGGTGCCATTGCCGGGCGAGCCATAGGTGATCTTGCCGGGGTCAGCCTTGGCAGCGGCGATCACATCGTTCAAGCTCTTGTACTTGCTGTTTTCTGCGGTGGCGATGATGACCGGCGAATAGGCGATATGGGCAATCGGGGTCAGGTCTTTGGCGGGGTTCCAGGGCAGGCCCTTGTACAGGTAGTAGCCCAGAACGACGTTGTCCTTTTGGCCCATCACGATGTCATAACCCGTGGGCTGGGCCTTGGCCACTTCGCTGATGCCGATGGTGCCGCCAGCGCCTGCACGGTTGTCGGCCACCACGGTCCAGTGGTTTTGCTCGCTGAGCTTTTGCGCGATGATGCGCGAGAGAATATCGGTGCCACCGCCTGGTGGAAACGGCACCACCATGCGCACCGGCTTGCTGCCCGGGTAATCAGCAGCTGGGCCCTGGGCCATGGCCGCAGAAGCAGCGCCGACCGTGATCGCCACGGTGGCGCATTGCAAAATCTGTTTCATCATTTTGTTGTCTCCTTGAGGGTCACACCTTCGCATGGCTTGTGCATGGCAGGCAGGATGGGTAGTTGCATAAACAGCCAAAGGGGTGATGATGTATGCCATCACGCCAGGTGGCATATTCTAGGGGCTGTGGTTCGGAGCGATGTGGCTTAGGCGTGTTGCAGTATGCAAAACATGGCTAGGCGTAACTGGCCCAGGCTCCAGGCGTATATAGATGGCAACAGAAGGATCAACTATGAAAGCAAAATTCGTTGGGGCTTTGGCCTCGGTGGTCATGGGCTGTGCGGCCTTGGTGAGCCTGCCCAGCCATGCAGCGTTGGCTGTTGGCACCCAGGCACCGTTGTTCAGCACGCAGTCGGCATTGGCTGGCAAGGTGCAGCGCTTTGACATGGCTGAGGCCTTGAAGCGCGGACCGGTGGTCTTGTACTTCTTCCCCAAGGCCTTCAGCCAGGGCTGCACGATTGAAGCGCATGCGTTTGCCGAAGCCACACCTAGCTTTGCGGCATCCGGTGCCCAGGTCGTCGGTATCTCGCATGACGACATCGCGACAATGCAGCGCTTCTCCAGCGAAGCCTGTCGCGACCAGTTCAGCGTCGCTTCGGACCCTGATGCCAAGGCCATCCAGGCCTATGACGCGGGTTCGGCCGCCAGGCCGGGCACGGCATCCCGTATCTCTTACGTGATCGCACCCGATGGCAAGGTGATCTTTGCCCATGAGGGGAGTGATCCGATGGCGCATGTGCAGCAAACCTTGCAGGCGGTGCAGGCCTGGAAGGCGCGCCAGAAGCCCTAAGCAGCAAAACCGCCACGCCCACGCCTCGCTGCGGTGGCGGCAGCGATCAGGCCAGCACTGATGGCCTATGATGCGCGGATGCTGGCAAGTCTGCTTCAACCCCAATGGCCCCACCGGACATGGCGCACTGCGCGCCGCTGGGCGGTGGCCTGGTGGCGCATCTTCTACCTGGGTGCCGTGGTGCTGGTGATGCTGATGTCGCCCAGCAGCTACGGGCCGCAAACCCGCGCGCGGCTGATGCGCCGCATGTATATCGACACGGCACCCATCTTGCTCGGGTTTACCGCGCTGGCCGCCTTGATGTGCCTGGTGGTGGCGCGCATCGTCTTTGTTACCGCAACCAGCTATGGCTTGTCGCGGGTGGCGGTGGAGATGGTCATCCGCGTGCTGGTGCTGGAGCTGATCCCGCTAACGGCGGCCTTGTTTGTCGCCATGCGCTGCTCGATCCCAGCGGGTGCGCAACTGGCCAAGATGCGCGAGGCCGGGCATTTTGAGCGCCTGCGCCAGCATGGCTATGACCCCGTACGCACGGAGATGTTGCCCCTGGTGGTGGCCAGCATGTATGCCTCGGTCACCTTGGCTGCGCTGTCCTGTGTGGTCTCGCTGGTGATGGTCTATCTCAGTGTTTATGGATTGAGCTGGGTCGGGTTTGATCTGTACACACGCATGTTTGCCAGTGTGTTCACGCCCATGGTCACCTGGTTGTTCGGCCTCAAAACCTTGCTGTTTGGTCTGGCGGTCGCGCTCATTCCCACGGCCTCTGCCATGTACAGGCCCTACGGCGCGCGCCAGGACGAGGTCCTGGGCCCCGACTCGGACCTCAGTGGCCTGGCGCGCATGTTTGCCGTGTTGCTGCTCATCGAGGTGGCGTCGCTGCTGGGCAACTATTACTAGAGTTCACGCTGGGCGGTTCAGCGAACGGTTCAGCCAGGGGCCAACAGGCTTTTAAGGCGCTGATCGGCACCCCCGCTGCGCAAGATTTAAAATACTGGATTGCCTGCACTTGCTGCCACCGCCTGTGTGGGCCACCCATTCTTGGGCCATGCCTTGGCCGCGCAACCACCATGACTGAATCTCACCCCCACAGCCCCTGGCGCATGTCTGTCGCGCCGATGATGGACTGGACCGATCGCCATTGCCGCTTTTTTCACCGTCTGCTCAGCCGCCAGACCCTGCTCTATACCGAGATGGTGACCACTGGCGCGTTGATCCATGGGGATGTGGCCCGGCATTTGCGTTTCCATGCCGAAGAACACCCGGTGGCCTTGCAGCTGGGCGGCAGTGAGCCAGCGGATCTGGCCCAGTGCGCCAAGCTGGCGCAGGACTGGGGCTATGACGAGGTCAACCTCAACTGCGGCTGTCCCAGCGAGCGCGTGCAGCGCGGTGCCTTTGGGGCCTGCCTGATGAATGAGAAGGAATTGGTGGCTGATGGCGTCAAGGCCATGCGCGATGTGGTGGGCATCCCGGTGACCGTCAAGCACCGCATCGGCATCGACAAAAATGAGAGCTACGACTTTGTGCGCGATTTCATCGGGACGGTGGCCGATGCGGGTTGCGAGGTGTTTGTGGTGCATGCGCGCAATGCCTGGCTCAAGGGCCTGTCGCCCAAAGAGAACCGCGAGATTCCGCCGCTGCGCTATGAGGTGGTCGCGCAGCTGAAAAAAGACTTTCCCCATTTGACGATCGCCATCAACGGCGGCATTGCTGACGACGAGACGGTGTTGGCGCAACTGGCCCAGGTGGATGGGGTCATGGTGGGGCGCGAGGCCTACCACAACCCGTGGTGGCTGGCCCGCTGGGATGCCTTGTTCTATGGGGCCGAGCCCAACACGGCCATCAGCCGCGAATCGGTGGAAGAAGAGATGGTGCGCTACATGGAGCGCGAGGCGGCCGAGCATGGCACGCACTGGTCCTCCATTGCACGCCATATGCTGGGCCTGCGCCAGGGCATGCCCGGTGCGCGCCGCTGGCGCCAGGTTTGGAGCGACCACCGCATGAAGCACCTGCCGCCCCACGAGGTCATGCAGGCCGCGCGTACCAAGCCGGAACGCAACACCGATGCGCCAGTATTGGTAAGCATTTGATACTGCAGCGCAGCCCTTGCCGGGGCTGCTCCCAGCCTCTTGCTGTATTGCTTGGCGCGGAAAGGCGGGCCTAGCCTGCCTCGGGTCCGCTCAACTTCTCGCCTCCAAACCCCCTTGCCAACCGGCCTGGTTGCCCCCGCCTTGCGGCCGCTTGCCTTGGCTCCTGGCTGCCCGGCAACGCTGGCGCAGCGGATAGCGGTTGCTATACTTCCTGCGATACAGGCCGACCCAGGCCACGCCAACAGTGCGAATGCCCGGGACGGAAAGTGCAAATCTATAAAGCACAAGGGACGAGGGATGGGGGAAAAGAATCCGCGATGGGCCTTGGGCCTGTTGCTGGCGCTGGGGTGGCTGGGCGCCCACCGCTTTTATCTGGGGCGCTATGCAAGCGCTGTGGGGCAGCTGGCCTTGACCGTGCTGTGCGCGGCGCTGTGGCTATGGGGCGGCGCCGCCGCAGCTTACGCGCCTTACCTGCTCGGTCCAGTGGTCTTTTGGCTGCTGCGTGATGGCTTTTGGTTGTTCGACTATTTTCGGGTCGAAGAAGACATGGATTCGCGCCTGTCCGCTTTTTCCCAGTCGCAGCTCGATGAGCAGGCGTCTCAGCCAGCGGTCAAGGCACCGACACCCGCAGTCCTGGCACTTGCTCCCTTGACCCAAGCCTTGGTAGCCGCGCCAGCTGTGCCGGAACCCACGTCCCAGCCCGCAGCCGATCTGCAAACCGACAAAAAGTCGCTGGCCATCCAGATGGCGCAAAAGCATATTGGCGATGCCTTGGCACGCCAGGATGTGCAAACTGCGCACGCCGAAGCGGACACCTTGGTCAGGTACCTGGCGCAGCGCAGCCGCAAACCGCAAAGCGACCCCCATCTGGCGATGGCCTATTTGCTGCAGGGGATGACCTTCTACCAAACCGAACACCTGGATGCCGCGCGCAAAAAGCTGCAGATGGGTGTGCATTTGGGCGCGGCTTTTGCCGAGCTGGCGCAGCCTGTGCAACAGGCGCAATCCTGTTTGCAGCGCCTGCGCTCGCCCAAGATGGCGCCGGGCGCCGCAGCTGCCCCTGCGCTGCAGCCAGGGCAGTATCCGCTGCTGATGCAGTCGCAGGACTGGTCCCAGGCGCTGGCGCTGTGTGAGCAGACCATTGCCTTGCGCCAGGCCGCCCAGGACGGGGATGTGCCTGATCTTGCCCAGCACCGCCTGCATGCTATGGAGATTGCCCAGCACCTGGGCGATGCCGAGCGCCAGCGCGTGCATGGCCAGGCCTTGCTGGTGCTCGCCGAATGCGAGGGCGCTGCTGTGCCCGCCGCTTTGCAGCGCCAGGCGCTGGAGCGCCTGGGCAATTTGTACCAGTCTCAGGCGGACCACCAGCGGGCAGGCCAGCACTATGCGCGAGCGCTGGCGCTGGTCGATCTGCGCAGCGGGGGCAACGCGGCAGCCCAGGCCTTGGCGCTGTGTGCGCTGTTGCAGCGCATGGCCAGCAGCCATGCGGCCCTGGGTGAGACTGCGCAGGCGCTGCAATGCTGGCAGCGGCTGGCGCTGTACGTCGACAGCTTTGACCGGCTGGACCAGAAAGGCCAGCGCATGCCCGATCCGGAGGCCGTGTCTGGCATGCTGGCCGACTACGCAGCTTTTGCCATCCATCACCAACCGACACGGGTCAAGCCCCTGGTGCAGCAGGCCTTGCGCATACAGCAGCGCAGTTGCCGGGGTTACTCACTGGCAGCAGCGCGTGCCTATGCGGTGTTTGCGGATTTTCTGGCGGCGCATGGACAGACCGATGCCCGCCGCAGCTACCTGAAAAAAGCGCTGTTGCTGGTGCAGATCTGTGACCCGGATAACGTACAGCATCTGCAGCAGTTGAAAACAGCGATCAGGGAGGCGGCATGAGCGTGCAAGGACTTTTTTATGCGCTGCCGCGCCACGGTCTGCGGGGCTTGCTGGTCGAGCCATCGGCGATGGATGACTACCTGCAGCGCAGCGCCACGCAAGGCGGCCCGCTGGCCATGCTGGACCAGGGCAGCCTCTGGCAGCAGGACATGCAGCGCCTGCCCGAGATCGAGCCGGGCGTGGCGGTGCAGGGCACCTTGGCTCTGCAGTGCTGGGCATGGCCGGCCGATTTGGTGACCGACAGTGCGCAAAGGCTGGCGGGTATCAGCGCTGCCCAGCTGGTGCAGCGCATGCATGCCTGGCAAAAGGCGCAGGATGGCAGGTCGCCCGATCTCGAAGCCCTGCGCCTGTGGGTGCGCCGGCAGGCCGCGCTGCGCAGCTTTTGGCAGGCAGCGGCTCAGCGGCGCGATGCCGTGCTGCTTTACGTGGTGTAGCGCGGGCGGGGCTTAGCCCAGCAACGCCATCAACTCGGTGGCAGCGCCCTCGGGGTTCTCGGCATTGACGAGGGCCCGGACTACGGCGATGGAGCCGACGCCGCTTTGGCGCACCTGCGGAAATTCAGCCGCAGAGATGCCGCCGATGGCCACCTGGGGGTAGCTGCGGGTCAGCGCGGCATAGCGCTCCAGCCGCGCCAGGCCCTGGGGCACGGTGGCCATTTTCTTGAGTGTGGTGGGGAAGACGGCGCCCATGGCGATATAGCTGGGCTGCGCCTGGCTGGCTCGTACCATCTCAGCGTAGCCATGGGTGCTCACGCCCAGGCGCACACCGCTGGCGCGCAGTTCGGCCAGTTCTTCGGGGCTGAGTGCATCCAGGTCTTCCTGGCCCAGGTGTACGCCGTAGCTACCTGCCGCAATGGCCTGGCGCCAGTGGTCGTTGATGAAGAGCAGCGCTCCGCTGCCCTCAACAGCCGCAACGGCAGCGGCAATTTCTGCCGCAATGGCCTGGGCATCGTCTGATTTGAAGCGCAGTTGCACGGTGGGTACACCAGCGCGCGCCATGCGGCCGACCCATTCGGCCGTGGGCAGCACCGCATACAGGCCCAGTTGCTGGGGGCAGGGCGCAAAGGCTTGGGGGCCGCCGCTGCGCAGCAGGCCGAAATCAACCGCCTGCGCGGGCCAGGTCTGGGCATCAAACTGGCCCGTGCGAGCGGTCTGCGCGCTCCAGGCGCTGGCCAGGCAGTCGGCATCGATGGCGATAAACCCCAGGGCGCTGCAGGCGGCCAAGGCACCGGCATAGACGGCATCGAGCTGCCGATCTGCCGGAAGCGCAGGAGCGGGTTGTGGGGGAAAGCTGGCAAAGGCGGCCTGGTGGGCGGTCGTGATGGCCTGCTGGATCTGGGTTGCGGTGGGGCTGGTGTGCATGGACATGGGGTATCAGTTGCTCTGGTGCCAGAACGGGGTGCCCAAGACGGGGGTGCTGGGCTGGGCCATGTCCTGCGCTTGCATGGCGCCGGCGCGGTAGGCGGCGTGGCCGGCAGCGGTGGCATCGGCAAAGGCGCCGGCCATGGCTACGGGGTCTTGCGACAGCGCCACGGCCGTGTTCAGCAGCACACCGTCAAAGCCCCATTCCATGACCTGGCAGGCATGGCTGGGCAAGCCCAGGCCGGCGTCGCAGATCAGCGGCACATCCAGGCGCTCGCGCAAAGTTTGCATGGCATAGGGGTTGACGGGGCCACGGCCTGTGCCAATCGGCGCAGCCCAGGGCATGACGGCCTGGCAGCCCACATCGACCAGGCGCTGGCACAGCACCAGGTCTTCGGTGCAATAGGGCAGCACCTGAAAGCCGTCCTTGATGAGGATGGAGGCGGCCTCCACCAGGTTGAGGGTGTCGGGCTGCAAGGTGTAGTCATCACCGATCAGCTCCAGCTTGATCCAAGGCGTCTCGAACACCTCGCGGGCCATCTGGGCCGTGGTGATGGCCTCTTGCAGGCGCATGCAGCCTGCGGTGTTGGGCAGCACGGGCACATTCAGGCGCTTGAGCAATGCCCAAAAATCACTGCCGGTCTCTGCCGCGTTGCTGCCTTGGCGGCGCAGGGATGCGGTCACCATGGCCGGTTGGGAACGGGCGACTGCCGCCTCCAGCACAGCGGGCGATGGATAGCGCGAGGTGCCCAGCAGCAAGCGGCTTTGGAAACGCTGGCCATACAGCACCAGGGCGTCATCGGAGGAGGGTGTGGCGTTCATGGCAAAGGCCTTGGGTGTAAATACAGGGCGCGGATCCAGCCTGCTTTGGCAAGGTGGATGGCCCTCTGTCTGATTAGCCGCCAGTGACGGGCGAGATGACTTCGAGTTTGTCGCCCGCTTGCAGCTGGCGGCTGTCGTACTGGCCTTTGGGCACGAAGATGGTATTGAGGGCCACAGCAAACGGCGGGCGGGGCTGTAGCTGTGCCAAGGCCAGTGCCACGGTGGCGCCTTCGGGCAAGGCCGTGGCCTGGTTGTTCAAAAGAATCTGTATCGTCATTTGTCTAGGCTCATCAGGGGCTGCGGGCCATCAGGCGCCCGCGAGCAGGCGCACATCCAGATCGAAGCGTGTGGCCAGCGGTGATTGGCCGGTCAGCAGCAGCTCGACCGCGCAGTCCAGCACGGCTGGCGAGATCATAAAGCCATGGCGGTACAGGCCATTGATCTCCAGCACCCGAGGGCGGACCTGGCGGATGGCTGGCAGATTATCCGGCAAAGTCGGGCGGCACTGGGTGTTGATCTCCAGGATACGCGCCTCCGCAAAGCCGCTGTGCACGGTGTAGGCAGCGCTGAGCAGCTCCATCGCCGAGCGGACGCTGGCGGGCGACATGTCATCGGATTCGATCTCGGTGGCACCGATGACGTAATGCTGGTCTTGCTTGGGCGCTATGTAGATGGGGTAGCGCGGGTGCATTAAACGGGTGGGGCGGCGCAGTTGCACCTCAGGGGCATGCACGCGCAAGACCTCGCCGCGCACACCGCGCAGCTGGCCCCACTGCGGCTTGGCGCCCAGGCCGCGCGTGTCGATCAGCAGGTCGGGTTGGTCTTGTTTGCCGGGCGCAAAATCATCCAATTCGCGGGGCTGCTGCCAGTGCAGGCGCACACCGCGCGCCTGTAATGCCGGCACCAGGGCGGCGAGCAACTGGCGGTTGTCCAGCTGGCCTTCGCCGGGCAGGTAGTAGGCGGATTGAAAATGCCCGGCCAGGGCCGGCTCCATCTCGGCCATCTGCGTGCGGTCCAGAGTTTGCAAGGGCGGCAGCTCGGGGATGGCCGCCTGGGTGCGCTGCAAGATTCCGTGAAAGCGCTGGGCTTCGGGCGTGTCTTGCCGGTGCCAGACCACCATGGTGCCTGCCTGCTGCAGAAACACGGGCGCATCCAGCTGGGCAATCAGCTGCGGCCAGCGTTGCAGCCCGTACTGGCCCATGCGCACCACACCGTGCTCGGTGACGGCCGATTCGGCCAGGGGCGCCAGCATGGCCGCCGCCACGCGCGCTGCGGCATGCTCGGCATCGGGCCCGCCCCGGTCGTACAGATCGATAGAAAAGCCCCGACCCGACAGCTCCAGCGCCATCAGCCGACCCAGCAGGCCACCGCCGAGGATGGTGATGCGGGCATTCGGAGAAAGAAAGGGTTGTGAGGACATGTTTTGTGCTTGGCAATAGACAAAACAGTGCATGCAGCTGCCGAAAACTCCCCACGCCAGCATGACCTGGATCGGGTTGCGGAGCGCGGCCATGGCGGTGCGCCCCAGGGTGTAATCTCAGTCACGCTGCAGCCAAACTGCTGCAGGGACACCCCTGTTTCGTCTCAGGCTGCATTAAAGCACAGCGCTGCGCTGGGGACCCGGTGCTGTGTCAAGCCGTGGTCACAATCGTGGATAATTTTGCCCAGGCCGGGCCAGTGTTGCCCGGCATTCTTTTTGGACTGCTGCCATGGCTTCATTGAATCAACCCACTCCCGTCACTTTGCCGCGCTATGCGCGGGTGCTGTCGATCGCCGGCTCGGACAGTGGCGGCGGTGCGGGGATTCAAGCCGATCTGAAGACCATGTCTGCGCTGGGCTGCTACGGCATGACGGCCATTACGGCGCTGACGGCGCAAAATACGCAGGGGGTGCGCTCCATCCATGGGGTGCCTCCCGTCTTCTTGCAGGAGCAGTTGGATGCCGTGCTGCAGGACATTGGCTGCGATGCCGTGAAGATTGGCATGCTGCACGCGCCCGAGACTGTGGCCGTGGTGGCCGCTGCGATTGACCGCTTTGCCTTGCCGCATGTGGTGCTGGACCCGGTCATGGTGGCCACCAGCGGCGACCGCCTGATTGCCGAGGCCACCGTGGCGGAGCTGGTGCGCGAGCTGTTTCCGCGCGCTGCGCTCATTACCCCCAATCTGGATGAGGCGGGTTTGCTGCTGGGCCGCAGCCTCGTGCATGCCGACCAGCTGGAGCAGGCCGCACAGGACTTGCTGGCTCTGGGCGCCAAGGCCGTGCTGATCAAGGGTGGCCATTTGCCTGGAGACGAGGTGGTGGACCTGTTGGCCACGGCAGACGGTGAGCGCTTGCGGCTCGCGTCCACCCGCATCGCCACCCATAACGGCCATGGCACCGGATGCACCCTGTCATCGGCCATCGCCTGCCAGCTGGCGCTGGGGCAACCGCTGCCGGCGGCGGTGGGCCTGGCGCGGCAGTACATTCTGGGCGCTATCGCGTCAGGCGCCGATGTGCACACAGGCAAAGGCCATGGGCCGCTGAACCATGGCTGGAATCCACAAACGCAGGTGGTACTGCGCCAAGCTTGAGTGCGCTGAAGACGCTGTAAGCAGCGGTGAGGGCAGGCATAAGCTGGTTTTTTCGTCGGAAACTATGTCTTATTGACAGCTATTTAAATAAAATAAAGTCTAAACGACTATTTTTATAGCGAATTCAACGACGAAATCATGTGATTGTAGGCGCCTCATAGGCAGTGCTGTTAATTTAAGTTACTTTTGATGTTTTCTCTTTAGGTACATGATTTATAAGATGAAAGCTGAAAAATTCTGGCATTCATGAGAATCTTGACTGATGTCATGCTTTTGTTTTTACTGGGTATAAATTATTAAAGTAAACAGCAAGTAAACATCCGCAATTGCTGGCTCTGCTGTCAACCGCCTGATTTGCACCGGCGTTGTACACGCATCTTTAGGAGATTGTTCCCATGACCACCGCAAATGTTTTTAGCATCTGGCCAGAAGACGAACGTGATCGCAAGCGCTAAGCCCCAGCGCCAGTAACTCTTTTTCCCGCTTGCCGATGCGCTGCTATCGGCAACCCCCACGTAAACGGCTCCCCCTTGGAGCCGTTACTTGCGAATAGGGTGCAAGCAGCGCTTGCTCCCGCTCTGGACTGCAGAATGCAGGCAAGTCCAGCTTTTCACCCAATATGCACCTCGCTTGCGCTGCCCAATGGGCTGCCCTAAAGCGGGGTGTTTGCTTTTCTGGTGCACAGCGCGTGCGCAGCAAAAAGCCGGAGCCTTGCGTGCTCCGGCTGTCCTGGCATGCAGGCTTTTAGGCGGCGGTGCTGTCTGCGCTGGCAGCCATCAGTGGGCGTTTGGCCAGCAGTGTGAGCTTGGCCGCGGCATCCTGGCTCGCCGCTGCTGCGCTGCGCGAGGCGGACAGGCGCAGCAGGCGCTCCAGCGCACGGTCCTCGATGCCACGACTTTTCAGCGCGGTATAGGTGGACTCGGCATAGTCCAAGGTGCTGCCGTAAATGCCGCAGGACTGGGCAAAGATGCGGCGGTAGTCTTCTTCACTGAGGGTGCCGGTGCAGCGGGGGCTGGATTTGGACAAGGTAAAGGCCAGTGCCTTGACGGGGCCGTCTTCGGTCTGGCAGTCCAGCCATTTGGGGTCATAGGAGTCGGTCGCCATCTCGCGCTGCCACAGCCGGGGCATCATCTCCGCCACATGCTGGCGTGCGATGCGAAAGGCCATGCCCCGGCAGCTGCCACCCGAGAACATACCAAACACCAAACCCGGGCATTCGGGCGTGCCCCGGTTGATGTGGCTCCACATCTTGAGCGCGCGGTGCCAGCCAAACACCCTGGCATGGCGGCATTCCTGAAATTCGAACTCAGGGCGCCAGATCAGGGAGCCATAAGCAAAGACCCAAAGGTCCTCCGTTCCTCCCCATTCCTGCATGGTTTGCGCGAACATTTGTTGCGGGCAACGGCTGCGGGATGGAGCGACCAAATTCGTCATAGTGGTATCGACCGACAAAACTAAGAGATAAGCAATTGTTATAGCGCTTGACTTCCATCAAGGCTAGGGCTGCAGTGCGTTTGCTGCCATTTTTTGCGCTGAAAGCAACAGTCTGGCCCTGTAGGATGCAGCCTGCATAACGCAGTAGCTGGCCTGCACGATGACAGCGAAATCGTGCTCGCACGGGTCATGCGGGATACATCGGGTGCTGGCAATGGGCAGTTGCGCCTGGCCGGTTGGGTGCGCCTTACCGCCAGCCTTATTGCTTGACTAAGACGCAGGATTATTCAATGCTATGATGTTCATAGCTGATGCGGTGCTCCGCTGTGCTCGGAAATCGGTTTTCCCAGAATTTTCGTTGCCAGTGAGCATCGTGGACAGGCGGCATGCGTGGGGCAAGGCCGCCTGATTGGCGTTCGATGAAAATGGTCCTCCTATGAATATTGTGATCTTGGACGATTATCAGGATGCGGTGCGCAAGCTGCCATGCGCATCGGTACTCGACGCCTATTCCGCCAAGGTCTATACCAATACGGTCAAAGGTTTGGGGCAGTTGTCCGTGCGTCTTAAGGATGCCGACATCATCGTGCTGATCCGGGAGCGCACGCATATCAACCGCTTGCTGCTCGACAAGCTTCCCCGTCTCAAACTCATTGCCCAGACCGGGCGCATCGGCTCCCATGTGGATCTGACGGCCTGCACCGAGCGGGGTGTGGCGGTGGCCGAGGGCGTGGGCTCGCCCGTGGCACCGGCCGAGCTGACCTGGGCCCTGATCATGGCCGCAGCGCGCCGCCTGCCCCAGTACATTGCCAACCTCAAGCACGGGGCCTGGCAACAGTCGGGCTTCAAGGCGGCCAATATGCCGCCCAATTTCAGTTTGGGCTCGGTGCTGCGGGGACGCACCTTGGGTATCTGGGGCTATGGCCGCATTGGCCAGCTGATTGCTGGCTACGGCAAGGCCTTTGGCATGGAGGTGCTGGTCTGGGGCAGCGATAGTTCGCGCGCCAAGGCCTTGTCAGAAGGCCATAAGGTGGCCTCCAGCAAGCAGTTTTTTTTCGCCAACAGCGATGTGCTGTCGGTGCATTTGCGTCTGAGCGAGCAGACCAAGGGCTGCATCAGCTTTGAGGATCTGTCGCTGATGAAACCATCGGCCACCTTTGTCAACACCTCCCGCGCCGAGCTGCTGCAGCCCGATGCCCTGATTGCGGCCCTGAACCGGGGGCGTCCCGGCATTGCGGCGGTCGATGTGTTCGAGAGTGAGCCGATCTTGCAAGGCCATGCACTGCTGCGCCTGGAGAACTGCATCTGCACGCCCCATATCGGCTATGTCGAGCAGGACAGCTACGAGCAGTACTTTGGTGTGGCCTTTGACAACGTGGTCAATTTCATCAAAGGCCGGCCCTCGAATATCGTCAATCCCGGCGCCCTGCAGGTGCGCCGCTGATACGCTGCGTCTGGCCCAGCCCAGAGACAGAGGGCAGATAGGCGCCTTACAGGCCCTGGAAGACAAAAAAAGGGCCCTGCGAAGGGGCCCTCGTGCCATCGCAGCGCGCAGATCACTCCAGCTGCAACTTCTTCTTTGCAATCAAGGCGTTGTACATCTTGCGGTCGCTGGTGATGCGCTGCTGCAGCGCGCCCGGTGATGCATCGTCCAAAGTCCAGGCCTGGCGCAGCAGTTGATCGCGAATATCGGTGCTGTTCATGATTTTCAGCAGCGCATCGCTGAGTTTGCTGCGCACGGCTGCGGACATGCCAGCCGGTGCCACCAATGCATTCCAGACTTCGATATTCACATCCTGGGCGCCGATTTCACGCATCGAGGGTGTCTGGGGCATCAGCTGCGTGCGCTGTGCGGAGGTAACAGCCAAGGCGGCCAGCTTGCCGCTTTGCACCAGCGGCAGCACCGACGAGATGGGCAGCAGCGCGCAGTCGAGCTGGCCGCCCATCAGCGCGCCGACAACACCGGGCGCACCGGTGAAGGGAATGTGCACGGCATCAAAATGCAAGGCATCCTTGAGCAGCTCCATACCCAGATGGCCGCCGGAGCCCAGCCCCGTAGAGCCGTAGCTGGCCGCATTGCCTTTTTGGCGCAAGCTGGCCAGCGCCTTGTCGGTTTGCACGCCTGCGCTGGCTGGCACCACCCAGGCCAGGGGCGATACCCCCACCAGGGCCAGCGGTGCGAAGTCCTTCACAGGGTCGTAAGGCAGCTTGGCATACAGCGCCTGCGAGGAGGTCAGTGGGCCATTGCCCACAATGCCAAAGCTGTGCTCGTCCGTGGCGCGGGCCACCAGATCAGCGCCAATATTGCCGCTGGCACCGGGCCGGTTGTCGACCACCACGGGCTGGCCCAGAATCTGCGCCAAAGGCTGGGCGATCATGCGTGCCTGCATGTCGGGCGAGGAACCTGCGGGGTAGCCGACGATAAAGCGCAGGGGTTTGCTGGGCCAGTGTGCATCTGCAGCATGGGCGCTGGTCCAACTGGCGGGCAGAACGGCGGCAGCAGTAAAACCCGTCAGGGCATGCAGCAGGTGGCGACGGTCGATGGTCATGAAAAACAGGGCAGGGTGGTAACTGGCGGCCATCCTAACCCAGACCGCAGTCCTCCAGGCTGCTGGCCCTGTCCGCCGTGTTGCAGTGAGGGAGCGCTAATCCAGCGCTGCATGCGCTTGCACACAGGGCAACGGCGTGGCCCAGCGCATAGCCAGTATGATTTATGCTTCGTCACCGGCCAGCGCACAGTTTGCTTGCGTGGGCAAAATTTCTGATCCATGAGCCGATTACGCACCCGCCACTCCGATTCCGCCCGTCCTACGCCGCCTGCCACCGTGAATGAGCCGCCTGTAGCGCGCACCGGGCGCCTGGCGCCCATGCCTGCCAGCACCGGGCCCGAGGCCAGCCGGCGCACCACCTGGACGCTGGTCGCCATCTGGATCGGTGTGATGGTGGCCATCTACCTGGTGACCGAGGTCTACCGCAAGCCCAATGAGGGCAAGGTCATGGCCCATGGCGTGCTGGAGATTCCGCGCGACCGCGATGGGCATTTCCGCGTAGCGGGTTCCGTCAACGGCGTTCCGGTGCAGTTCATGGTGGATACGGGAGCGAGTCTGATCAGCATCACCGACGCAGTGGCCGAGCGTGCCAACCTGGGTGAGGGCGTGCCCATCAGCTTCCAAACCGCCAACGGCGTGCGCCAGGGCAGCATGAGCCGGGCCGAGCGCATAGAGGTCGGCCCCCTGGCTGTCAATGATTTGCGGGTGGGCACGGGCTACACCGGCGAGAGCGCCAGAGATGCGCTGCTGGGGCAGAATTTCTTACGCTATTTTGATGTGAGCATCTCCGGCAACAGCATGGTGCTCAAAGCCCGCGACGCTGAGGCCCCGCGTTAATGGCAGGGGCTGACTCAGCCCAAATCCGGCTTGCAGTCAAATGCCGCTTGCAGGCCATTGTTGCCATCGGGCAGGCGCACTGCGGCAGGTGATGCGCTGGCCTCATACAGGCCCACACAATGCTGCGCAGCCAGCGCGCGGGCCAGTGCCATTGCAGCTGCTGCCTGGGCCGGTTGCACGGCTACAAAAACGATATTGCGGCCAATGCTGTAATCGGCCAGCAGGCTTTTGTCTTCGGGTGGGAGTTCTTCGCGGTAGGGGCCGCTTCGGGGCGGAAAGCGCTGCATCATGTCCAGGCACCAGGCCTTGAGCGACAGGGTCGCTACGGCCGGATCCTCGTAGTCATGGTGCTCGGGCCATTCGGTCTGTGCCTGGAACCAGAGGCCAAATGCAGCAGCCTCCTTGGGCGCGGCAGAGGGCGCAAAAACCAGCAGGTGGTAGCTCATGGTGTGACTCCAAGCAGGGATGCCCTGCAAGCCATTTAACCAAAGCTGCTGCGCATTGGATGTGCGATTTGTCCTACGTGATTGACGCGCAAGCAGGCTGCGGCGTCTGGCATGCCCCGCGCATTCTGGGCATGCCTCGGCTTGGCTTACTTCGTGCCGAAGATGCGGTCGCCGGCATCGCCCAGGCCCGGCAGGATGTAGCCGTGGTCATCGATCTGGCGGTCTACCGCCGCGGTGTAGATATCGACATCGGGGTGGGCGGCCTGCATGGTCTTGATGCCCTCAGGGGCGGCAAGCAAGCACATGAACTTGATCGACTTGGGCTGGCACTTGTCCTTGAGCTGCTGCACGGCGGCGGCGGCAGAATTGCCGGTGGCCAGCATCGGGTCGACGACGATCACATCGCGCTCGCCCATGTTGTCGGGCATCTTGAAGTAGTACTCAACCGGCTGCAGGGTTTTCGGGTCACGGTACAGGCCAATGTGGCCAATGCGGGCACCAGGCACCACATTGAGCATGCCGTCGAGAAAGCCATTGCCCGCGCGCAGGATGGACACCAGGGCCAGCTTTTTGCCATCGATGACCTTGCCGACCATCTTTTCCAACGGGGTCTCAATCTCCAGATCCTGCAGCGGAAAATCGCGCGTGATCTCGTAGGCCATCAGGGTGGACAGTTCGCCCAGCATGCGGCGGAAGCTATTGGTGGATGCTTCCTTGCGGCGCATCAGGGTGAGTTTGTGCTGGACCAGCGGATGGTCAATGAGGTGAACGGTGCTCATGGTAGTTGCCAATATCAATTTGGGCGCAATGGTAGCAGCGCAGGCCCGGCGGCGTTTGCTGCCGGAGAATATATTTACCAAATGGTGGGCTTTTTTAGCTCCGCACCGGCTCAGACAGAACCGAGTAATTGGGCGTAGCGGCCCAGGTCCACGTTGCCGCCGCTGATCAGCACGCCCACGCGGGCACCTTGCAAGTCCACGCCACCAAAGCGCGCACCGGCCAGGCTCAGGGCACCGGTGGGCTCGACCACCATCTTCATGCGCTCGGCGTAAAAGCGCATGCAATCCACCAGTTGCGGATCGCTGGCGGTGACGATGTCGGTCACATCGCGGCGGATGATGGCATAGGTGATATCGCCCAGCGCCTGGGTCTGCGCGCCATCGGCAATGGTTCTGGGGGTGGCGATCTTGACGATCTCGCCCTTGCGCAGGGATTGCTGTGCATCATTGCCCGCTTCCGGCTCCACGCCGTAGACCTTGCAGTCAGGTGCCATGGCCTTGGCAGCGAGCAGGCAGCCCGAGAGCAGGCCGCCGCCGCCCAGGCAGACAAACAGGTAGTCGAGCTGGGGCACGTCCTGCAGCAGCTCCATGGCACTGGTGCCTTGCCCGGCAATCACATCGGCATGGTTGTACGGCGGGATCAGGGTCATGCCGCGCTCCTGGGCAATGCGCTGGCTGATCGCTTCACGGTCTTCGGTAAAGCGGTTGTAGGTGATGACCTCGGCGCCGTAGCCGCGCGTGGCATCGAGCTTGGCCGCCGGGGCGTCCTCGGGCATGACGATGGCGGCAGGCATACCCAGAATGCGGGCCGACAGCGCAATGGCTTGCGCATGGTTGCCGGAGGAGAAGGCCAGCGCACCACGCCGCGCCTGCGCGGGGGAGAACTGGGCCAGCGCGTTGTAACCCCCGCGAAACTTGAAGGCGCCCATGCGCTGGTAGTTTTCGCATTTGAAGAAAAACTCCGCGCCTGTCAATTTGTCCAAAGTGGACGAGCGCATCACTGGCGTGCGATGGGCAACACCTTGCAGGCGCTGGGCAGCGGCTTGCACATCATCAAAACTGGGCAGGGCGGGGGCTGGGGCAGTGGCGTTCATGGTCGATCAGGAGCGGAGGCGTCGAGGGGATTCATGGTAGTGGTTTTTTGGCATTGTTGTGTCCCTCTTGTGGCCGCTTTGGCGGGCGCGCTGCCCACGGCACAGGCTTGCCGGTCTGCCGCCGCGCTGTGCAGCGGCTGCGTGTAGGCGTTTACGTATAATCGGCCGCTTGTATTGGCTTATGTTGCTAAAGGTTTGGGGTATGTTGAACAAAAAATTTGCGCTGGCCATGGGTGCCGCAGCGGTCGCCGTACTGGCAGCGGGCGCAGCCCAGGCACAAGGGCGTGATCTGGTGGTGGCCTCCAGCGCGACCTATGCCCCTTTCGCCTTCGAGAACAAAGACAAGCAGATCGTGGGTTTTGACATTGACATCGTCAACGCCATTGCCAAGCAGCAGGGCATGAAGCTGCGCATCGTCAACACGCCTTTCAGCAGCATCTTTGCCTCGCTCAACAATGGCGATGTGGACTTTGTTATCTCGGGCGTGACCATCAATGACAAGCGCAAGCAAAGCTTTGATTTCTCCCAGCCATACTTTGATGCCCGCCAATTGATCGCGGTGCCCAAGGACAGCACGGTGGCTTCGCTCAAGGACCTCAAGGACAAGAAGGTGTCGGTGGTCAGCGGCTCGACCGGTGACGATGTGATGAGCCGCGAAGTGGGCAAGACCAGCGCCAATATCCGCCGCTTTGAGAGCACGCCGCTGATCATCTCCGAGCTGGCTGCCGGGGGCGTGGATGCGGCCATTGGCGACAATGGCGTGATCGCCTACCGCGTCTCGCAGTACCCCGCGCTCAAGACCGTGGATGACGCGAGCTTTCCTAAAGAGCATTTCGGCATCGTCGTGCGCAAGGGCGACAAGGCCCTGCAAGACAAGATCAACGCTGGCCTGGCCGCTATCCGCGCCGATGGCAGCTACAACGTGATCTACAAAAAGTGGTTCAACCAGGACTACAAGCCCCAATAAGGCTGCTGCGATTTCCGCTGCAATGACGGCCCTGAGGCCGTCTTTTTGTTTGAAAGAATTGAGAGATGGACAACAACACCCCTGTGGAGTGGTTCGGCTGGTTCCGACCCGACATCCTGGTGGAATACAAGCAAATGTTCTGGCAGGGTGCCATGGTCACCGTCGGCATGACGGTGGCCTGCATCATCATGGGCTGCGCCCTGGGCCTGATGCTGGCCCTGGCACGCCTGGCTGATACGCGCCACCAGCCCTGGAAGGCCGTGTGCAAATACCTGCTGCGCTGGCCATCGACCGCCTATGTCAGCTTTTTCCGGGGCACGCCCTTGTTCGTGCAGATCTTGCTGATGCACTTTGCGGTAATGCCCTTGTTTGTGCACCCGGTCAATGGCTTGTTCATCAGCGGGGACCTGGCCCGAACGCTCAAGCAGGACCATGGCGCGCTGATGTCTGGCGTTGTGGCCCTCACGCTGAACTCGGCGGCCTACATCTCCGAAGTGTTCCGCGCCGGTATCCAGTCGATTGCCGTGGGCCAGAAGCAGGCGGGCATGTCGCTGGGCATGACGCATGGGCAAATGATGCGCTATGTGGTGATTCCGCAGGCCTTCCGCCGCATGCTGCCGCCTCTGGGCAATAACATGATCTCGCTGCTCAAGGACACCTCGCTGGTGTCCGCCATCGGCCTGGCTGAGATGGCCTATGCCGCGCGTACCGTGGCCGGGGCCTATGGCCGCTACTGGGAGCCGTACCTGGCCGTTGCGCTGGCCTATTGGCTGATGACCTTTTTGCTCACCCTGGGCTTGCGGGCACTGGAGAACCATATGGCGCGGGCCGACCGCAGCTGAGCACGCGCGGTTCTCAACAGGTCGTTCACGAAAAAGCCGGCATTGCCGGCTTTTTCTACGTCTGCAGTGCTGAGAGGGCGCAGGCCTTATCGCTACTTCTTGCCACCCATGATGCTGCCCAGCACGCCGCGCAGAATCTGGTTGCCCAGCTTGGTGCCAAAGGAGCGGGCGGTGGACTTGGCCATGGACTGCACAATGCCGTCTTTCTTGCCGCCGCGCGGGCCGGTGGTGCCAAAGAGCATGTCGTTGATGCTGCCCATCAGGCCGCCGTCCTCTGGGGCTGCGGCACCACCTGCTGTGCCTGCACCGGCCTTGCCGCCTTCGGCCGATGTGGCCTGGCCTGCGCGGGCTTTCAAAATCTCGTAGGCCGATTCGCGATCGACGGCAGTGTCATACACGCCAGCGACCAGCGAACCCTTGAGCAAAGCCTGGCGCTGCTCGGTGCTGATGGGGCCAATCTGGCTGCCAGGGGGCAGCACATACACCCGCTCGGTCACGCTGGGACGGCCTTTCTCGTCCAGAAAGCTCACCAGCGCCTCGCCCACGGCCAACTCAGTGATGGCGGTCTCGATGTTCAGGCCCGGATTGGCGCGCATGGTGGTGGCCGTGGCCTTCACCGCCTTTTGGTCGCGTGGCGTGAAGGCACGCAGCGCATGCTGCACGCGGTTGCCCAGCTGGGCCAGCACGCTGTCGGGAATGTCCAGCGGGTTCTGCGTGACGAAATACACGCCCACGCCCTTAGAGCGCACCAGGCGCACCACCAGCTCAATGCGCTCTTGCAGGACCTTGGGCGCATCGTTGAACAAGAGGTGGGCCTCGTCAAAGAAGAACACCAGCTTGGGCTTGTCGGGGTCGCCGATTTCCGGGAGCTTCTCGTACAGGTCCGACAGCATCCACAGCAGGAAGGTGGAGTACAGGCGCGGCGAATTCATCAGCTTGTCAGCCGCCAGAATGTTGACCACCCCCTGGGTGCCCACGGTCTGCATCATGTCATCGATGTTGAGCATGGGCTCGCCAAAGAAGTTGCTGCCGCCTTGCTGCTCGATCTGCAGCAGGCCGCGCTGGATAGCGCCGACGCTGGCCGAGCTGATGTTGCCGTAGTCGGTGGTGAACTGCTTGGCGTTCTCGCCCACATACGACAGCATGGCGCGCAGGTCCTTCAAGTCGAGCAGCAGCATGCCGTTGTCATCGGCGATCTTGAAGACCAGGTTGAGCACGCCCATCTGCGTGTCGTTCAGGTCCAGCATGCGGCCCAGCAGCAGCGGGCCCATGTCGGAGATGGTGGCGCGCACCGGGTGGCCTTGCTCGCCAAACACATCCCACAAGGTGGTGGGGCAGGCCAGGGGCTTGGGCAGGTCAATGCCGCGCTCTTGCAAGGTGGCGGCCAGCTTGCCGCTGATCTGGCCGGTTTGGCTGATGCCGGTCAAATCGCCCTTGATATCGGCCATGAACACCGGCACGCCAATGCCCGAGAAACCCTCGGCCAATGTCTGAAGGGTTACAGTCTTGCCCGTGCCGGTTGCGCCGGTGATGAGCCCGTGTCGATTGGCGAGGCCAGGCAGTAAAAAACACGCCGTCGTGCCATTTTTGGCAACCAGTAGGGGTTCAGCCATCGTAGGTTTCCTCTCCAGCATCAAAGTCAAAAGTAAAATCGCAGTCTAGCTAGATAAAACAATAGCAAAGGAAATTCTGTGGCAGGACACAGCAAATGGGCCAATATTCAACACCGCAAGGGTCGTCAGGACGAAAAACGCGGCAAGGTATGGACCCGGATCATTCGTGAAATTATGGTCGCAGCGCGGCAGGGCGGCGCAGATTTGAGCGCCAACCCCCGTTTGCGTCTGGCGATCGACAAGGCCAAGGCAGCCAATATGCCGGCCGACAACATCAAGCGCAATGTGGACAAAGCCACCGGCAACCTCGAAGGCGTGACCTACGAGGAAATCCGTTATGAAGGCTATGGCATCAATGGCGCGGCCATCATTGTCGACACCATGACGGACAACCGCGTGCGCACCGTGGCGGATGTGCGCCATGCCTTCAGCAAGCACGGCGGCAACATGGGCACCGAAGGCTCGGTGTCCTTCCAGTTTCGCAATGTGGGCCAGCTGGTGTTTGCCCCTGGTGCCGATGAAGACAAGATCATGGAAGTGGCGCTGGAAGCCGGCGCCGAGGATGTGATCACCGATGAGGAGGGCGCTGTCGAAGTGCTGACGCCCCCGTCAGAGTTTGAGGCGGTGCGCAATGCGCTGGAGGCGGCGGGCTTCAAGCCCGAAGTGGCCGAGGTGACGATGCGGCCCGAAAATACCGTAGATCTGGATGAGGAAGGTGCGGCCAAGATGCAAAAGCTGTTGGACGCGCTGGAAGATCTGGATGATGTGCAAGATGTTTACCATAACGCGGCGCTATGAAGGTACTTGTGATTGGTGGCGGCGGCCGTGAACACGCAATGGCCTGGAAGTTGGCGCAATCGCCCAAGGTCTCCAAGGTCTATGTAGCCCCGGGCAATGCAGGTACCGCACGCGACAAGCGTCTGGAAAACCTGCCGATCACCGATGTGGTCAAGCTGCGCGAATGGGCGCAGGACAACGGTGTGCAACTGTCCGTGGTGGGCCCCGAGGCGCCTTTGGCCGCTGGCGTGGTCGATGAGTTTCGTGCCCATGGCATGAAGATCTTCGGCCCCACCAAAGCTGCTGCGCAGCTGGAGAGCTCCAAGGCCTTTTCCAAGGATTTCATGGCCCGCCATGGCATCCCGACGGCGCAGTACGCGACCTTCAGCGACCCGGTGCAGGCCCATGCCTATATCGACAAGCTCGGCGCGCCCATCGTCGTCAAGGCCGATGGCCTGGCCGCTGGCAAGGGCGTGGTGGTAGCCACCACCGCCCAGGAAGCCCACGATGCCGTGGACTTCATGCTGGTGGACAACAAGTACGGCGTTGCCCATAACGACGGCGGCGCCCGCGTGGTCATTGAGGAATTCCTCGACGGCGAAGAGGCCAGCTTTATCGTGCTGTGCGACGGCAAGAGCGTGGCGGCCATGGCCACCAGCCAGGACCACAAGCGCCTGAAGGACGGCGACCAGGGCCCCAACACCGGTGGCATGGGTGCCTACTCGCCCGCTCCTGTGGTGACGGCCGATGTGCATGCCCGCGCGATGCGCGAGATCATTCTGCCCACCATCCGAGGCATGGAAAAAGACGGCATTCCCTACACCGGCTTTTTGTATGCCGGCCTGATGATCGACAAGGCGGGTCACCCCAAGACCTTGGAGTTCAACTGCCGCATGGGTGACCCGGAGACCCAGCCGATCATGATGCGCCTCAAGAGCGATCTGGTCGATGTGATGCAGGCGGCCACCGATGGCAAGCTCGACCAGATCGAGCTGCAATGGGACCGCCGCACCGCACTGGGCGTGGTGATGGCCGCGCATGGCTACCCCGATGCACCGCGCAAGGGTGACGTGATCACCGGCTTGCCAGAGGATGAAGACGAAGTCATGGTTTTCCACGCCGGCACCACGGTGGAGGGCGACAAGCCCGTTACCAGCGGTGGCCGCGTGCTCTGCGTCACCGCCTTGGCCGACAACGTCAAGCAGGCGCAGCAACGCGTGTATGCCGTGGCTGCGCAGGTGCATTTCGATGGCGCGCAATACCGCCACGATATCGGTTACCGCGCGGTCAAGTGACCGCCATGCTGCCGCTGTGAGGAAAGATCGTGCTGCCATCGTCCGTTGACCAACTAAGCGCCGGGCCGCAGGCACTGGCCGTTGTCGGCTACCTCCAGGGGCTGCAGGCTTCGATCACCGAGGCACTCGAAGCGGTGGAGCGCGAAGCGGGCAGCACTGCCCGTTTTGTGGCCGATGCCTGGCAAAAAGAGCCCGGGGAAAAGCTGCAAGGCCAGGGCCTGACCAAGATCTTGGAAGGCGGTGCCGTGTTTGAGCGTGCGGGCGTGGGCTTTTCGCAAGTGCGCGGCCCGCAGCTGCCACCGTCGGCGACCCAGCACCGACCCGAGCTGGCCGGTGCGCCTTTCACGGCGATGGGCGTGTCCCTGGTCTTTCATCCGCGCAACCCCTATGTGCCGACCGTGCATATGAATGTGCGCATGATTGCCGCGGGCCACCCTGGTCAGCCAGCCACCTGCTGGTTTGGCGGCGGCATGGATTTGACGCCGTTCTACCCCTTTGCGGAAGACGCGGTGCACTTTCACCAGGTCTGCCACGATGCGGTGGCACCGTTTGGCGCAGATCTGTACCCCCGCTTCAAGCGCTGGTGCGATAGCTATTTCTACCTCAAGCACCGCAATGAAGCACGCGGTATCGGCGGCATCTTTTTTGATGACTTTTCCGAGCAGGGTTTTGACGGCGGTTTGGCCATGCTCCAGTCCGTGGGCGATGCTTTTCTCAAAGCCTATTTGCCCATCGTCCAGCGCCGCAAAGCGCTGACTTATGGCGAGCGCGAGCGCGAGTTTCAGCTGTACCGGCGCGGTCGCTATGTGGAGTTCAACCTGGTGTGGGACCGTGGCACACACTTTGGTCTGCAATCGGGCGGCCGCACGGAGTCGATTCTGCTGTCCATGCCGCCGCTGGCCAGCTGGAGCTACCAGCGCCAGGATCCGCAAGGCTCCCCGGAAGAGCGCCTGCTGAGCGAGTTTCTGCAGCCGCGCGACTGGTTATAGACCGGCCTTTGAGTGGCTGCAGGGCCATCGCTGCAGGTTTTTCACCCAGCTTGCGTATAATCGCTGCTACGCTGCAAATGCGCGCATCCCTCCGGGTTTGCGGCGCGGCAGCTTCTTTACAAGGCTTTGCCCTTTTGCCACTGCGTGTTGACGCGATCAACAATAACTGCAACACGCGCTATAGTAGAACCACTTTCATCCATCAACAACTGATGACCACCGTCAAAAAAACCGAATCCACCGCCAAGAAATCTGTGCAATTGCTGCAGCGTGCCATCGTTGATGGGCTGGAGGATGTGAAAGCACAAGATATCCAGGTCTTCGATACCGAACACCTGTCGCCGCTGTTCGAGCGCGTGATCGTGGCGTCCGGCACCTCCAACCGCCAGACCAAGGCGCTGGCTGCCAGTGTCAAGGATGCCGTGAAGGAAGCGGGTTTTCCCAAGCCGCGCACCGAAGGCGAAGGCAATGGCGAGTGGATCATTGTGGATTGCGGCGCTGTCGTGGCCCACATCATGCAACCCATGATTCGCCAGTACTACCGCCTCGAAGAGATGTGGGGCGATCTGCCGGTGCGTCTGAAGCTGGGTGCTCCCAAGCCCAAGGCTGCCAAGGCCGAGCTGGACGACGACGATGCACCAGCCAAGCCCAAGAAAAAGCCCGCTGCACGCAAGACGGCTTCTGCTGATGCTGGTGCAGAGGCGCCGGTGAAGAAGGCCGCAGTCAAAAAGCCTGCAGTCAAGAAGATCTCGGGCACCGTGGCCAAGAAGCCTGCTGCCAAGAAGACCTCGGCCGCTGCCACCGTCAAGACCGTGGTGGTCAACAAGCCCAAGGCCAGCAAGCCAGCGGCCAAGTCGGCAGTGGCCAAGGCCCCTGCCAAGACGGCCGCTAAAAAGCCTGCGGTCAAGCGCGCGCCCAGCAAGGCCAAATAATAGCCTGCACGCGCTGCGTGCCAGCGCGTGAAAGCGCGCCAAAGAGCTGTACTGCCAGGCAGGACAGCTCTTTTTTCTTTGGAGAATCCCCCATGAAGATTTTCATTGTTGCGGTGGGCCAGCATGTGCCCGATTGGGCGCAGACCGCCTATGACGACTATGCCAAGCGTTTCCCGCCAGAGTTGAAGGTGGAGCTCAAGGCCGTCAAGACCGAGCCGCGCGGCTCCAAGACGGTGGAGACCTTGTATGCCGCCGAGCGCAAGCGCATCGAGGCGGCTATTCCGCGTGGCACGCGCATTGTGGTGCTCGATGAGCGTGGCAGCAACCTGACCACCAAGGCGCTGGCCCAGCGGGTCAAGGGCTGGCAGCTGGAAGGCGACGACGTGGCCTTGGTCATTGGCGGCCCGGATGGGCTGGACCCCGAGTTCAAGGCCGCTGCGCACGAGCGCATCCGGCTGTCGGACATGACCTTGCCCCATGCCATGGTGCGGGTGCTGCTCATCGAGCAACTCTACCGCGCCTGGTCGGTGAACGCAGGCCACCCCTACCACCGCGAATAGGCCGGCGCTGGGCGTTGCCGGCTGCCGGGCGGGCTGCAAGCCCCGCGCTTGCCAGTGGGCTGCCGGATGCGTTATGCTGCAAAAATAATAGCTGCTTGTGCTTAATAGATGGGCGCAAGCGCTTGTTTCAAATCAACGCTCTGCTCCCCATCATGCATCCCTTCGTCTACCTAGCCTCGCAATCCCCCCGCCGCCGTCAACTGCTAGAGCAGATCGGTGTCGACCACCGATTGCTGGTCGCCCAGGATGACGACCCCGAACCCCAGGACCCCGAGGCGCTTGAGCGGGTGCTGCCGCGTGAATCAGCCACCGACTATGTGCAGCGCGTGACCGGGCTGAAGCTGGATGCGGCACTGGCCCGCTTGCAGCGGCGCGGGCTGGAGCAGGCGCCGATCCTGTGCTCTGACACCACCGTGTCGCTGGGCCGGCATATTCTGGGCAAGCCTGAGACGCCGCAGCAGGCCCAGGAGATGCTGCAAGCACTGAGCGGCAAGACGCACCGGGTGCTGACCGCTGTGGCATTGCAAAGTGGGCGCAAGCGTTTGACGACCCTGTCTGTGTCAACCGTGCAGTTTGCGCCCATGGATGCCGCGCAGATCGATGCCTATGTCGCCAGCGGCGAGCCCATGGGCAAGGCCGGCGCCTATGGCGTGCAGGGCAGGGCCGCAGCGTATATTGCCAAGATCAACGGCAGTTATTCGGGCATCATGGGGTTGCCTGTTTTTGAGACCGCCAATGTGCTGCGCGCAGCCGGCTTTGCCATCTGAGAAAAATTGCCATGCAAAACGATATTTTGATCAATTGGGCGCCGCAGGAGACACGCGTGGCGATCATCGAAGGTGGCTCCGTGCAGGAGCTGCACCACGAGCGCACTTTGGAGCGCGGGCTGGTGGGCAATGTCTACCTGGGCAAGGTCTCGCGCGTGCTGCCGGGCATGCAGTCTGCCTTTATCGACATTGGCCTGGAGCGCGCCGCTTTTCTGCATGTGGCCGATGTCTGGCAGCGGCAAGAAGGCGGGCTCGCACCGATGTTTGCCCGCAAGGGTGAGCCCCAGGTACCGATTGAAAAGCAGGTGTTCGAAGGCCAGTCGATCATGGTGCAGGTGATCAAGGACCCGATTGGCACCAAGGGCGCGCGCCTGTCTACCCAGATCAGCGTGGCAGGCCGCTTGCTGGTGTTTCTGCCCCAGGACGACCATATTGGTGTGTCGCAGAAGATCCCCCAAAACGAGCGCGACGCGCTGCGTGCGCGTTTGCAGGCGCTGGTAGGCACGGCAGAGACGGGCGGTGGTGGCGGCTTTATTTTGCGCACCAATGGCGAGGATTCCAGCGACGATGAGCTGGCAGAAGACATCAGCTATCTGCGCAAGGTCTGGAAGCGCATCAAGGACAGCGCTGCCAAGCAGGCCGCCAAGAGCTTGCTGCACCAGGACCTGAGCCTGATGCAGCGGGTGCTGCGCGATATGGTGACCGAGAACACCCAGTCGATCCGCATCGATTCCCGCGAGCAATTTGCACTGCTGCAGCAGTTTGGCCAGGAGTTCATGCCCGCGGCGCTGCCCAAGCTGCAGCTCTACAAGGGCGAGCGGCCTATCTTCGACCTGTACTCGGTCGACGAAGAAATTGCGCGGGCGCTGGGCCGGCGGGTGGATCTCAAGTCCGGCGGCTACCTGATCGTGGACCAGACCGAGGCTTTGACCACCGTCGATGTGAACACCGGTGGCTATGTGGGCGCGCGCAATTTTGACGACACCATCTTCAAGACCAATCTAGAGGCGGCCCATGCCATTGCCCGCCAGCTGCGGTTGCGCAACCTGGGGGGCATCATCATCGTGGACTTTATCGACATGGTGCATGAGGACCACCAGGCGCAGGTGCTCAGCGAGCTGCGCAAGCAGCTGCAGCGCGATCGGGTCAAGACCATGTGCGGCGAGTTTTCGCAGCTGGGCCTGGTGGAGATGACGCGCAAGCGCACCCGCGAATCGCTGGCCCATATGCTGTGCACCTCCTGCCCCGTGTGCAGCGGTGTGGGCGAGGTCAAGACCGTGCGTACCGTCTGCTACGACATCCTGCGCGAGATTCTGCGCGAGGCGCGCCAGTTCAATCCCAAGGAGTTCCGCGTGCTTGCGGCCCCTCCGGTGATTGAGATGCTGCTGGATGAAGAAAGCCAGCACCTGGCCGGGCTGTCCGACTTTATCGGCAAGCCCATCTCGCTGCATGCCGAGGGGCGGGACGGCTCGGACCAGTACGATATCGTGCTGCTGTAGACACAGTCAGTGCCCCTAGCAAAAAAGCCCGGCTTGCTCTCTGCGCGCCGGGCTTTTGCTATGGGGGGCGCATTAGAGCTTGCGCAGGCGCTCCAACGCGGCCAGCAAGGTCTCGTCCTTTTTCGCAAAGCAAAAGCGCACCACCTGCTGGTCAAAACCATTGCCATAAAAGGCAGACAGCGGAATAGCTGCAACGCCCAGGTCCTTGACCAGTTGCTGGCAGAAATCCGCTTCGCTGGCATCGGTGATGGCCGAGATGTCCACACACTGGAAATAGGTGCCAGAGCTGGGCAGCAGCTTGAGGCGCGAGCCTTCCAGTCCAGCGCGGAACAGGTCGCGCTTTTTCTGGTAGAAAGCCGGCAGGTTCAAGTAGGGCGCCGGGTCTTGCAAGTACTCGGCCAGCCCCACCTGCATGGGGGTGTTGACGGTGAAGACATTGAACTGGTGCACCTTGCGAAACTCTGCGCTCAGCGGTGCGGGTGCGGCCACGGTGGCCACCTTCCAGCCGGTGACGTGGAAGGTTTTGCCAAAGCTGCTGACCACATAGGCGCGGGCAGCAAGGCCCGGGTAGCGCGATGCGCTTTCATGGCGCTCGCCATCGAACACCATGTGTTCATAGACCTCATCGGCCAGCAGCAGGATGCTGGTCGGAGCCAGCAGGTCTTCGAGCTGCTGCATCTCCTGCGCGGTCCAGGTGGTGCCGCTGGGGTTGTGGGGGGTGTTGATCAGCAGCAGGCGGGTCTTGGGCGTGATGGCCGCTGCAATCTTGCTGAAATCGGGGCGGAAGGTTTTGGGCGTGAGGGGCACGCGCACCGGCACGCCACCGGCCAGCTCGATATTGGGCACATAGCTGTCGTAGCAGGGGTCAAGCACGATGACTTCATCGCCCGGACTCACGCAGCTGAGAATGACCGTGAGGATGGCCTGGGTGGCTCCGGCAGTGATGGTGATTTCGCTGTTCGCGTCGTAGTGCTTGCCGTAGAGTGCTGCGATTTTCTGGGCCACCACCTGGCGCAAGGCGGGCACGCCGGTCATCGGCGGGTACTGGTTGTGGCCGGCCTGCATGGCGCGGCTCACGCTGTCGATCAAGGCCGGGTCGCAGCCAAAATCCGGAAAACCCTGGCCCAGATTGACGGCCTTGTGCTCGGTGGCCAACGCCGACATGACCGTGAAAATGGTGGTGCCTACATGGGGCAGGCGGCTGGGGAAGGAGGGGGTGAGAGCGGTGGCAGAGACTGGCATGGCTTGCAGAGGTGGACGAGGGAGTGCGGCCAGTAGGCAGAGCTGGGCCGCGAACAATGAAGCGTTGTAAAGGGGTTGCGGATCAGAGCTCGTAGTCGGCGACATGGCCCACCATGGCTCGGCCGATCAGATCACGGCTGAGGCGATCGCTGATCAACTCGGCGAACTTGTAGACGAAATTGCGCATATAAGCACCGCGCTTGAAGGCCACACGCGCTACGCTCTCGCCAAACAAATGGCCCATGGGCCGCACGGCCAGGTCCTTGATGGGGTCGTCGCGCATGGCCATTTCGGCCACGATGCCAATGCCCAGGCCCAGGCGTACATAGGTCTTGATGACGTCGGAGTCGATGGCCTCCAAAACGATCTTGGGCGTCAACTGGCGGGCGGCCATGGCCGAATCGATCTTGCCCCGGCCGGTAAAGGACGGGTGGTAGGTGATCAAGGGCTCAGCCGCAATGTCTTCGAGGTTGATGCGCTCTTTTTGGGCCAGCGGATGTTGGTGCGGCATGACCAGCACATGCTGCCATTCGTAGCAGGGCAGGGTCACCAGTTCGGGGTAGTCGGCCAGCGACTCGGTGGCCATGCCTATGTCGGCCTGCTCGTCGATCACCATGCGCGCCACTTCGGCGGGTGTGGCCTGGTGCAGGCTCACGGTCACCTTGGGGTAGTGCTCGCGCAGCCGCGCCACCGGGGTGGGCAGCACATAGCGCGCCTGCGTGTGGGTGGTGGCAATGGAGAGCGTGCCGCTGTCCTGGGCGCTGTACTGGTCGCCGATGCGCTTGAGGTTGCCGACCTCGCGCATGATGATCTCAATACTTTTGAGTACCTGCTGGCCCGGCTCGGTGATGCGCTTGAGGCGTTTGCCGTGGCGGGCAAAGATATCGATGCCCAGCTCTTCTTCCAGCTCGATGATGGCTTTGGACACGCCCGGCTGGGAGGTGTGCAGCGCTTTGGCGGCCTCGGTCAGATTGAGATTGCGGCGGGCTGCCTCTTGCACAAAGCGGAACTGATGCAGGTTCATACAATGATTCGGAATATGAATTTACATCATTATGCTTGAATGGAATATAAAAAGCAGCCCACTGGCAGAGACCTGGCGCGCGAGACGGAATTTGCATGCATTCCGGCGGCCACGCGCCCGTCGGGTCACTCAGCTGGTCGGCCTGCAGCTTGCAAGTAGTCGCCTGCCATGGTTGCCAGCAGATGGATAACCCGCGCGTCCTCGCCCATTGCCGGTGCAATAGACAGTTGCAGTTGCGGGTACTGCGGCGCAAGCGCTTGCACCAAGGCCGGAATATCTTCGCTGGCATGCTTGCCCACGCCAAACAGCAGCGGCCAAATCGTGATCTGTTGCAGTTGCGGATGGGTCTCCAGCAATTGCGCGACGGCCGGGCCCAGCGCCGGATCGCACCAGTCCAGGTAGGCGCAGGCGACGGCGGCCTCGGGCTGTGCCTGCTGGACCTGCGCCAACAGGTGCTCGGCATTGCGGCGCCAGACGGGGTCTTTGGAGCCGTGGGACAGCAAGATCAAACCGGTAACAGGGGCGGGAGATGGCATGGTGCGATGGGTGGTTGGCAGAGGTTGAACGGTGTGGGTGGCTGTAAAGCTTGGAACCTTTGAACATTATCGCTTTCCCATAACGGGGCGCGCCTGGGCGCCCGCGCAGATACCGCGTGTAGCAAAATGTACAGCTTGTCCGGCAGGATGCAGAAAACCTGCCTATCCCTTGCAACGCTTTACACAGCCTACATATTTAGCTGTAAAAATAGTAGTTTGCTCTACCTGAAGCCAAAACCGATGATGCCGGATGTTTCCAATTTTTCGCGCCAGCCCCTGGCACTGTTTCAATCTTTGGCAACCGTCGAAAAGCTTCATTCATCGCGTGTGCTTGGGCATACCGCCCGCGTAGGCGCTGTGGTGCTGGCCATCAGCTTGCTGGCTGCTTGCTCGGACAAGGCTGCTCCCCCCGCTGCCGCACCGCAGGCGCCTGAGGTCGGCGTCATCACCGTACAGTCTTCATCGCAGCAGCTGACGGCCGAGCTTCCAGGCCGTACCAGCGCTTTCATGATGGCCGAGATCCGACCCCAGGCCAATGGCATTGTGGAAAAGCGCTTGTTCACCGAAGGCGCCGCCGTCAAAGCCGGCCAGGCACTGTACCAACTGGACGACCGCCCCGCGCGGGCCTCAGTCAACAGCGCCGAAGCGGCCGTGGCCAAGGCCAAGGCATCGGCGCAGACGGCACGCAGCAATGCCGCGCGCAACAGCGAGCTGGTCAAGATCGATGCCATCAGCCGCCAGGTTTTTGACGACAGCCAGGCGCTGGTGGCACAGACCGCCTCCGATGTGGCCGTTGCCCAAGCGGCCTTGGACAATGCCCGCATCAACCTGCAGTACACCCGCATCAGCTCCCCGATTGCCGGCAAGGTCAGCACCTCTGCCGTGACGCCCGGTGCGCTGGTCACCGCCAACCAGGCGACCGCGCTCACCACCGTGGTGCAGCTCGACCCGATGTATGTGGACTTCACCCAGTCCAGCACTGAGATGCTGCAGCTGCAGCGCGATGTGAAGGCCGGGCGTTTTCAACGCCTGGATGGCGACCAGATTCCAGTGCGTATCCGCCTGGATGACGGCACGGAATACAACCACCAAGCCAAGCTCAAGTTCTCGGGCGTGATCGTCAGCGCCACTACTGGCACGGTCACCCTGCGAGCCCAGGTGCCCAACCCCGATGGCGTGCTGATGCCCAATATGTATGTGCAGGCCTTGCTGCCCACGGCCGTGGCGCCTGATGCGCTGCTGGTGCCCCAGCAATCGGTGGTGCGGGACCTGACGGGCAAGCCGACGGTGCTCGTGGTCAACGCCGAGGGCAAGGTGCAAAAGCGGGCGCTGCAGCTGGACCGTGCTGTTGGCAGCCAGTGGCTGGTGGGCAGTGGCCTCCAGCCGGGTGAGCGCGTGGTGGTCGATGGCTTCCAGCGGGTCAAAGAGGGTGACAAAGTGCGGGTGACCGATGTGGATCTCAAGGCCCAGGCTGAGCGTGCGCGCAGCCCTGGCAGGGTGCCCGGCCAGGCCCCGGCCCCGGCTGCTGCCCAGTAAGACACCCCAGAACCCGAGACTGCATCCATGGCACAGTTTTTTATCCAGCGCCCCATTTTTGCGTGGGTGATCGCCATCATCATCATGCTTGGCGGGGCCCTGTCCATCTCCAAGCTGCCGCTGGAGCAATACCCTGAGATTGCTCCGCCGCGCGTCACCATCGGCACCCAGTACACCGGCGCATCGGCCGAGACGGTAGAGAACTCCGTCACCCAGATCATCGAGCAGCAGCTTAAGGGCATTGACAACATGCTCTACATGAGCGCGACCAGCAATGCTTCCGGTCAGGCCCGTATTACCCTGACCTTTGCGCCCGGCACCAATGTCGATGTGGCCCAGGTGCAGGTGCAAAACAAGATCCAGGGCGCGCTCAACCGCCTGCCCGAATCGGTCAAGAGCCGGGGCGTCTTCATCAACAAGGGCGGGCAGGATTTTCTGGTCACCTACAGCTTCTACTCCCAAGACCCAACGATGACCGAGGTGGACATTGGTGACTACATCAATGCCAGCCTGGTCGATGTGATCGGGCGCCTGGAGGGCGTGGGCGACATCAATGTGTTCGGCACCTCATATGCCATGCGCATCTGGATGGACCCGGCCAAGATGGAGAAATTTGGCCTGATGCCCTCTGACCTGACCAATGCGCTCAATGCGCAGAACGCTCAGGTCTCGGCCGGCCAGCTGGGCGCGCTGCCGGCGGTGAACAACCAGCAGCTCAATGCCACCATCACGGCACGCACCAAGCTCAAGACCGTGGACCAGTTCGAGGACATCGTGCTCAAGGCGGCCACGGATGGCTCGGTGGTCACCATCAAGGACGTTGCCCGGGTGGAGCTGGGCGCCGAGAACCTGAACGTCCAGGCCAAGCTCAATGGCATGCGCGGTGCGGGCATGGGCATCATCCTGGCCGATGGCGCCAATGCCATGGCGGTATCCGATGCGGTGGCGGCCAAGCTGGCCGAGATGAAGCCGTATTTCCCCAACCAGATCGACTACTTCGTCAGCTCCGACTCCACACCCTTTGTGCGCGCTTCGATCCATGAAGTGGTGGCGGCCCTGGGTGAAGCCATGGTGCTGGTGGTGATCGTTATGTTTGTCTTTCTGCAAAACCTGCGCGCCACGCTCATCCCGGCCATTGCCGTGCCGGTGGTGCTGCTGGGCACCTTTGGCGTGCTGTCGATTGCCGGTTACTCGATCAATACCTTGACGATGTTCGCGATGGTGCTGGCCATTGGCCTGCTGGTAGACGATGCCATTGTGGTGGTGGAAAACGTCGAGCGGGTCATGCACGAGACGGGCATGTCACCCAAGGAGGCGACCAAGGTATCGATGCGCGAGATCACGCCGGCGCTGGTCGGTATCGGGGTGACGCTGTCGGCGGTGTTTGTGCCCATGGCCTTTTTCGGCGGCTCCACCGGCGTGATCTACCGCCAGTTCTCGATCACCATCGTCGCGGCCATGGCGCTGTCGGTGTTTGTTGCGCTGACCTTGACGCCTGCACTGTGCGCTACGCTGTTGAAAGCGCCAGAGCATGCTGGCGGCCACGAAAGGGCCATTCGCAAGGGGCTGTTTGGTATCAGCGACCGGTTCTTCCGCTGGTTCAACCGCAATTTCGACCGCACCGCCAACCGCTACCAGGGCATCGTGGCGCGCAGCCTGCGCCGTGCCAAGCGCATGATGCTGATCTTTATCGCGGTGCTGCTGGGCGTGTGGCTGCTGATGCACAAGCTGCCGACCTCGTTCCTGCCCGATGAGGACCAGGGCTTTTTGTATGTGAACGTCAACCTGCCATCCGGTGCAGCCGACGCGCGCCTGCAGGATGTGCTCGACGAAGTGCGCGAGTACCTGCTGGACCAGCCGGACATCATCAGCTTCAACCAGGTCTCGGGCCTCAATGGCGACCAGAGCTCGGCGCGTGGCTTTATTCGCCTCAAGCCCTGGGCGGATCGCACGCTGGCCTCCCAGTCTGCAGCGGCCATTGCCAACAAGGCCACCAAGGATCTGGCCCGCATCCGCGATGCGCGGGTGCTGGTGATTTTGCCGCCAGCGGTGCGTGGCCTGGGTGCCAGCTCGGGCTTCAACTTCATGGTCAAGGACATCAACAGCATTGGCCATGACGGCCTGCTGGCTGCCAGCAACCAGGTGCTCAGCGCCATGCGCAGCAACCCCAAGCTGACAGCGGTGCGCACCACCAACCTCGATGATGCGGCCGAGTTGCGCGTAGATGTAGATGACCGCAAGGCCGCAGCACTGGGCCTGTCCTATGCGGATATCAACAGTGTCTTGTCCAGCGCGATGGGGGGCACCTATGTGAACGACTTCCTCAACAATGGCCGGGTCAAGCGCGTCTATATCATGGGCGATGCGCCCCACCGCATGCTGCCGCAAGACATTGCCAAATGGACGGTGCGCAACCAAAAGGGCGAGATGGTGCCGTTTGGCGCCTTCTCGGACAGCCACTGGGCCTATGGCTCGCCGCAGCTGCTGCGCTACAACGGCAGCCCGGCCTATGAGTTTGAAGGCCGCGCCGCGCCTGGCGTGAGCTCGGGCGCTGCGATGCAGGAGGTCGAGGCCATCTTGGCCAAGCTGCCATCCGGCCTGGGCTATGAGTGGACCGGCGCATCGCTGCAAGAGCGCCAGTCCGGTGCGCAAGCGCCTATGCTGTACGCCATCTCGATTCTCTTCGTGTTCCTCTGTCTGGCCGCTTTGTACGAGAGCTGGACCGTGCCGCTGTCGGTGATGCTGGCCGTGCCGCTGGGCGTGATCGGGGCGTTGCTGGCCACCTATACACGCGGCTTGACCAATGACGTGTACTTTCAGGTGGGCTTGCTCACGACCGTGGGCTTGGCGGCCAAGAATGCCATCTTAATTGTCGAGTTTGCGGTGCAATTGCAGGAGCAGGGCAAGCAGCTGTTTGACGCCACGGTGGAAGCCGTGCGCCTGCGCCTGCGCCCCATCTTGATGACCTCGCTGGCCTTTGGCTTTGGTGTGATTCCGCTGGCGATTGGTACCGGCGCCGGCGCGGGTGGGCGCAACGCCATTGGCACGGCGGTGCTGGGGGGTATGGTGGCCTCCACCGTGCTGGGTATTTTCTTGGTGCCGGTCTTCTTCCTGCTGATTCGCAGTTGGTTCCGCTCCCATAGCCGCCATGATGAGGCCCCTGCGCAGCCCTGCCCCGCGCAGGAGACCGCACCATGAGCCGTATTGACACTTTTTCCATGACCCGAGCCTACCGTTTGCCGCTGTCCCTGTTGGCAGCGGGCCTGTTGTCTGCCTGCAATCTCGCCCCGCAATACCAGCGCCCCGAGGCGGCCGTGCCCGCCACCCTGGATGGCGTGGCGCAGACCTTGCCTGCCGATTTTATGGTCGAGCCCGCTGCGGCCGATGCCTTGCAATTGCTGCCCTGGCAGCAGTGGGTGGAGAGCGCGGGCCTGCGCCAGCTCATCGAGCTGGGCCTGCAGAACAACCGCGACCTGCGCGTGGCCATCGCCAATATCGAAAAGGCGCGTGCCCAATACGGCGTGCAGCGCGCCGACCAATTGCCCAGCCTCAACGCCAATGCCCAGGGCAGCCGCACCCGCACGGCGGACGATCTGCGCTCCTCCACGGCGCCATCGTCCGTCGCCAACCAGGTCAGCGTGCAGCTAGGTCTGGCCAGCTACGAGCTCGATTTTTGGGGCCGGGTGCGCAACCTGGGCGAAGCGGCCTTGCAGCAGTACCTGCTGGTCGAAGAGAACCGCCGCAGTGTGCAGCTGGGCCTGATCACCGACATCGCCAATGCCTGGGTGGCGCTGGCCAGCGACCAGCAACGCCTGCAACTGGCGCGCGACACCCTGGCCACGCGCGAGCAAGGCTATGGCCTGGTGCAGCGCATGCACCAGCTGGGCGCGACCAACGGCCTGGTGCTGGCCCAGAATGAGACGGCGGTCGAGACCGCCCGCAACGATGTGGCGGCCTACGAGTCGCAGGTGGCCCGTGACCGCAATGCCCTGCAGCTGCTGGTGGGCGGGCCCTTGGCGGGCGATATGCTCCCGCCCGTGCCGTCGGCATCGCTCAGCGCCAACGAGGTCAAAAGCGCTGGCTCTGGCCAGCTGCTCGATGGCGCAACGCCCCAGGTGAAAACGCCCGGCGTGGCCACGGCGATGACCGTGGTGCCCACCGGCCTGTCCTCGCAGGTGTTGCTGGCCCGGCCAGATGTGGCCGCTGCCGAGCACAGCCTACAAGCCCAGTACGCCAGCATTGGTGCGGCACGCGCCGCCTTCTTCCCCACCATCAGCCTGACGGCCAATGCCGGCACGGCCAGCGATGCGCTCTCGGGCCTGTTTGACGGCGGCAACCGTGCCTGGAGCTTTGTGCCACAGATCCGGCTGCCGATTTTTGACGGGGGCCGCAACCAGGCCAACCTCGATATCGCGCAAGCCAACCGCGACGTGGCGCTGGCCCAGTACGACAAGGCCATCCAGGTCGCCTTCCGCGAAGTCAATGATGCATTGGCAGACCGTGCCACCATGCAGCGGCGCCTGAAATCGCAAGCGGCCCTGGTGCAGGCGGCCAGCCGGGTGCTGCAGCTGTCACAGGCGCGCTTCAAGGCAGGGGCTGATGATTTTCTGACCGTGCTCGATGCCCAGCGCAGCCTGTATGCCGCCCAGCAAACCCAGATCACCTTGATGCAGGCCGAGCAGGTCAACCGCATCAGTCTGTACAAGGCGCTGGGCGGAGGGGTGGACGCCACGCCCTGATGCGATCGGCATATGCGCATCGCTGCCAGGGCAATGCGCGCTGCACTACCATGGCGGCATGACTGATACCTTGCCCACGCCTGCTGACAGCATTGCCTCTCCCGAGTTTGACGAATCCAAGGCACAGGCGGTTGATGCGCTGATTGTGGGCGCCGGGCCCGTGGGCATGTTTGCCGCATTCCAGCTGGGCTTGCAGGGCGTGCAAGCCCATATCTGCGACAGCTTGCCGCAGATGGGGGGGCAGTGCATTGCCCTCTATGCCGACAAGCCCATCTACGACATCCCTGGCATTGCCCTGTGCACCGGGCGCGAGCTGGCGGCGCAACTGCAGCGCCAGATCCAGCCCTTTCACCCCGTGTTTCATGGCCATACCCAGGTCGCGCAATTGCTGCCCCATGGCGACGGCCGCTGGCGTGTGCAGCTGCAGGCCATGGATGGCCCGCCTACCACCTGGTTGCTCGCCCGTAGCGTCGTGGTCACCGCTGGTGTCGGTGCCTTTGTGCCCAAACAGCTGCGCCTGGAGGGGCTAGATGCCTGGCTGGGCAGCCAGGTGTTCTACCACCCGACGCTGGACGATGAATGGCTGGCCCCGTTGCTGGCCGCCCATCCGGCGCCGCGCATTGTGGTCAACGGCGGCGATGAGTCTGCGCTGGAGGCTGTGTTGGCTGCCGCTGCCCATCCCGCATTGCAAACGGCCAGCCTCGTCTTGATGCACCGGCGCGACCAGTTCAATGCCCCAGAGGCGATGCTGGAAAGCTTGGCGCAGCTGCGTAGTACGGGGCGGGTGCAGGTCGTTATTGGCATGCCCCAGACCGTCGAGGCGGGCCGCTGTTTGCAGGGCCTAGGCTATGTGGATGCCGATGGCCAGGACCAGCGTATTGCCTGCGACCAGCTCTGGGTGTACCAGGGTCTGTCGCCCAAGCTGGGGCCTTTGCTGGATTGGAACCTGGCGCTGGAGAAAAAGCAGCTGCAGGTGGCGACCGACACTTTCCAGACCAGTGCCGCGGGCATCTATGCGGCGGGCGATATCGTCAGTTACCCGGGCAAGCGCAAGCTGATCCTGAGCGGCTTCTACGAAGCCACCATGGCCGCAATGGCCGCCATAGAATACCTGCGCGGTGAAAAACTGCTGCTTGAATACACGACCACCAGCAAACGCCTGCATGCGCGTCTGGGCGTCAGCCATCCCGATTGATTACTGCCTTGCTGAAAACTCTCCATGCCGACCACTGCGCTATCTATCCGCCACGCCCGATTTCCTGATGACCTGGACCAGGTGGTCGCCATCTTTCGTGAATACATTGCCAGCCCCAAGGCGGATCTGGGCTTCCAGAACTCCGAAGTAGAACTGGCGACACTGCCCGGCAAATATGCGGCGCCCCAAGGCCGGCTGCTGCTGGCCTGGCAAGGCGCTGCAGTGGTCGGCTGCGCCGCGTTGCGGGCGGTGGATAGCGAATGCTGCGAGCTCAAGCGTGTGTATGTGCGGCCCGCAGCCCGGGGCCTGCAGCTGGGCAGGCGTTTGGTTGAGCAGATGCTGCAAGAGGCCCGCGCTGCTGGCTACCAGCGCATGGCGCTGGATGTGCTGCCGGAGTTCGTAGCCGCCCAGGCGCTGTACCGAGACCTGGGCTTTGTGGATGCGCCGCCGGTCAGCGTCAACCCAGTGCCGGGTACCGCATTCTTGGCCCGCGTGCTCTAGGCCATCCCATCCTCGCCCCCTGCGGCGATAATCTCCCCCGAAACGAACAACAGAAGGCGTAGCGGCAATGGCGGTGATGGTGTCTTTGGTACCCGTGGTGCTGTTTATTGCACTGGGCTATGGCGCAGGGCGCATGGGTTGGGTCAAGGCCACGTCGGTGCGTGATCTGTCGAATATCGTTTTTCTGATTCTCACGCCTGCCTTGCTGTTCCGCACCATGAGCACGGTGCGCGTGCAAGAGCTGAACCTGCAGACCATTGCGGTCTATTTCAGTGCGGCGGGCCTGCTGTTTGTCTCCACCTTGCTGTGGCAGGGCTTTACCACGTTGGGGGCGGCTCGGGCGCTGGCCAACTGCTTCAGCAACAACATCATGATTGGTGTGCCGCTGGTGGGCATGGTATTTGGCGAAGAGGGCCTGGTGACGCTGTTCACCATCGTCTCGGTGCATGCGCTGATCCTGATGACCTCGGCCACCATCGTGTTTGAGCTGGCCGTCATGCACCAGCAGCAAGCGGCGCAAGGGGGCGCGCGCAGCTACCGGGCCATGGCCATCACCGTGGGCCGGGCGCTGAAGAACGGCATCATCCACCCGATTCCGCTGCCCATCATCTGCGGCCTGCTGTTTGCCCAGACTGGCTTGCAGATGCCCGAGGTGATCGACAAATCCCTGCAGTTGCTGGCCCAGGCGCTGGGGCCGATAGCGCTGATGCTGGTAGGCATCACCTTGTTCTATAGTGCCGTTGGCCGCTATGTGCTGCCCGCCAGCCGCATTGCCTTTGCCAAGCTCATCGTGCATCCGGCACTGCTGCTGGCCATTGGCTGGCTGTGGGGATTGCGTGGCCTGCCCTTGGTGGTGCTGGCCACGGCGGCGTCTTTGCCGGTGGGGGCCAATGTGTTCCTGTTCACCCAGCGCTATGAGGTGGGGCGCGAGGAGGTCACCGCGAGCATTGCGGTATCGACCAGCCTGGCCTTGGTCACCCTACCGCTGCTGCTGCTCGGTCTGGCGCAGTTGCTGGCCAAAGGCTAGGTCGCTGGCTCGGCTGTGGGCTGTAGCCTGAGCTGCATCAGCAGCTCATCGTGGAGCTCGCCGTCAACCAGCAAGGCCGCTGGCTCGGTGCCATAGGTTTTGAAGCCCGCTTGCTCATACAAGCGAATGGCACTGCCACTGTCGGCGTTGACACTCAGATGGATCTGCACTGCCCCGGGCACCTGGCGGGCAAAGGCCACGGCCCGCGCCAACAGCGCCTGCGCGATGCCTTCGTTGCGGTGCTTGGGCGCCACATAAACGCCCCACATGGCCATGCGATGCCGGGTCTTGAGGGCGTCCTGGCGGCGAATGCCCAGCATGCCGATCAGCTGGCCGTGTGCAAATGCACCGAGTACGCCCTGGTCGGGGGCGGTAGCCAAACGCGTTTCAATCACCGCCAGTGAGCGGTCTTTTTCTTCTTCGTAGCTGGAGCCAAAGGCGCTGGGCGATGCGCGCAGCCCTGCCAGGCGCAGCGCCTGAAAGGCGGCGGCGTCGGCGGGTGTCAGCCAGCGGATATCGTAGGCGCGTGCAGCCAGCTTGCTCATGGTGCCAGACGCTCACGGATCCAATCGGCGCCGTTTTGTCGGTAGCGCAGGCGGTCATGCAGCCGGCTCTTGCGGCCCTGCCAGAACTCCCAGGTGTCGGGCACCAGGCGAAAACCGCCCCAGTGTGGTGGGCGGGGGGGCTTGAGCAAGAACTGCGCGCCATACTTGGCGGCGTTGGTGACCAGCACCGTGCGGCTGTCGATGACCTGGCTTTGCGGGCTGGCCCAGGCGCCGATGCGCGAATCGAGCGGGCGGCTGTTGAAATAGGCGTCGCTTTCCGCGTCTGAGACTTTCTCCACGCGCCCTTCGATGCGCACCACGCGTTCGAGCTCGACCCAGTGGAACATCAGCGCAGCAAAGGGGTTGCCAAAGATCTCGCGGCCCTTGCGGCTGTCGTAGTTGGTGTACCAGACAATGCCACGCGCGTCATAACCCTTGATCAGCACAATGCGGGTGCTGGGCCGGGCATCGGCACCTACCGTGGCCACCGTCATCGCGTTGGGCTCGGGCAGCTGGGAGGCCACTGCCTCGTTCATCCAGCGGTCAAACTGGTCGATGGGCGCGGCGCAAGAGGCCGCGTCATTCAGCTCTGCGCGCTCATAGCTTTTGCGCAGATCGGCAATGGAGTGGGAGAGTTCGCTCATCGCCCGATTGTGCATCGCTTTGGGCCCGGGCAGGCACAAAAAAGCCTGTGGGCCGCCAGGCGCCACAGGCGGGTGCAAAAGCAGGTCTTTTACTGAATGACGCCGCAGCCCAAGCGCGCGCCGGAGTTACCGGTTGGCTGGGTGGTGTAGTCATCCTTGTCCTTGTGGACCACTACGGCACGGCCCTTGATATCGCTGGGCTGGCCCGTTCCGATCGACAGGTCCTTGGTTTCCCAGACCAGGAAGGCCGTGCCTGCGGCATCGGCCATCAAGCTGGGCAAATCGCCCACGTGGGCTTGCGGGCCGGCCTTGCCGTGCTGGTGGCCACCCGGGTTGTAGTGGCCGCCCGCGCTCATGGCATCGGGCGATGAGCAGTTGCCGTTCTCATGGACATGGAAGCCATGCTCGCTGCCGGGCGCCAGTCCCTTGACCTGGGCCATCACACGAACCGTATCGCGGTTGACCTGGTAGACGCGGAAATAGCCGCTGATGTTGTTGCCTTCGGTCGGGTTGATGGTGGCCTCTGCCACCGGGGTGGAGCGCTCGGTAGTGGCGCAGGCGCTCAGCACGGCGGCCACGGCTACAGCGGCGGCGATTTTGGCGATAGATGGAATACGTTGGATCATGCGAACTCTCCTGGTCCCTGGAAAAAGGGTTTTGACAAGCCCCTGTTTTTAGCACGTCGATTCGACTGCTTGTGTAGTCTGAATGCCAGGGATGGGGGATGCTTGGTTACGCCGAGGTCTGTGGGGTGAGCAGGGCAGCCACCAGATCCCAGACCGCCTGCGCGGCGGCAGGCAGGCTGCGCTGGCGGCGGCGCACCAGCATGATGGCCCTTTGCACCTGGGGTGTCAGATCGTAGACTTGCAGGCTGCTGAGCCCCTGGGCGGGTATGGCCAGCCCCGGCATGATGCTGATGCCGATGCCCGCCTCCACCATGCGAAATGCGGTGGTCACATGGCCCACCTCCTGCACGACCGGGCAGTGCTCTGGCCCGCAGCCGCTGGCCAGAAGTGCAGCATCCATCAACCGGCGGCTGCCTGAGGCATGGTCGAGCAGCACCAGCGGCTCGCCGCGCAGCTGGTCCCAGCGCAGCGCAGCGCCCTGTTTTTTGGGGCTGACCAGGCGATGGCTTGCGGGGAGTACCGCCACAAAGGGGTCATGCTGCAAGCTGATGTAGTCCAGGTCACCCAACTCGGGCGGCTCGACCACCAGGCCAAAATGCACATCGCCGCTGCGCACCTGGGCTAGTACCTCCTGCTGCAGGCGGTCTACCAGCTTCAGCTGGATCTGCGGCAGCGCCTGGTTGCAGGCCGCAATGCAAGCGGGCATCAGCGCGGCGGACAGGGTAGGGCTGCTGGCGATGCGTACCTGGCCGCGCGCGGCATGGCCCACATCGGCCACTTCTGCCAGCGCATCGGCCAGCTCCTGCAGCAAGGGCGCGGCCTTCTGGGCCAGCAGCTGGCCCGCATCAGTCAGCAGCACCTCGCGGGTGGTGCGGTCCAGCAGGCGCACATGGAGCTGGCCTTCCAGCTCCACCATGGCGCGGCTCACGGCGGACTGCGTCAGCCCTAGCGTCTGACCGGTCTGGCTAAAGCTGCGGCACTGGGCGACGCAGAGAAAGACCTGGAGTTGGCGGAGGCTGACGTGCATGGTTGGAGGGAGAAAAATCAGATATATGACTTTAAATCATTAATCAATCTTATAAATTAATTTTACTTTCGTCCGCGAACGGCGTCCAATGGCGCTCATGAAATTCCGTCCCGACAACTTCACCCTGATGCTGGTGGCCACCGTGCTGCTGGCCAGTTTTCTGCCTGCCACTGGCCAGGTGGCCAGCGCTTTTGAGACCTTGACGACCGCTGCCGTGGCCTTGCTGTTCTTTCTGCACGGCGCCAAGCTCTCGCGGCAGGCGATTCTGGCGGGCATCATGCACTGGCGGCTGCACCTCTTTATTGTGGGCAGCACCTTTGTTGTGTTTCCCTTTCTGGGCTGGGCGCTCAAGCCGCTGCTGACCCCGCTGGTTTCGCCCGAGCTGTACGTGGGGGTCATGTTCCTGTGCGTGCTGCCGTCCACCGTGCAGTCGTCGATCGCTTTTGTGTCAATGGCGCGGGGCAATATCCCGGCTGCCATTTGCAGCGCATCGGCCTCGACCTTGCTGGGCGTGTTCATCACCCCGCTGCTGGTGAGCGTGTTTGTCACGGCCCACGGGGCCAGCGGCTCCTTTGTGGACGCCGTCGGCAAGATCCTGCTGCAGCTGATGCTGCCTTTTGCGCTGGGCCATCTGCTCCAGCGCTGGGTGGGCCCGTTCATCAAGAAGCATGGCAAGCTCACCAAGGTGGTGGACCAGGGCTCCATCTTGCTGGTGGTCTACACCGCCTTCAGCGCCGCCGTGGTGCAAGGCATCTGGCGCCAGGTGTCGGTCTCCACCCTGGGTGGTCTCTTGGTGATCAGCGCCATCATCCTGGCACTGGCTTTGCTGCTGACCACCTTCTTGTCCCGGCGTCTGGGCTTTGACAAGGAAGACGAGATCACCGCGGTTTTCTGCGGTAGCAAAAAGAGCCTGGTAAGCGGCGTGCCCATGGCCAAGGTGCTGTTTGCCAGCAGCACGGTGGGCATGATGGTGCTGCCCCTGATGCTGTTCCACCAGATGCAGCTGATGGTGTGTGGCGTGTTGGCGGCCAAGTATGCCAAGCGCGCGCAGTTGGCGGAGAAGGAGCAGTTGGCATCGGCTGCTGCAGGCAAATAGCCAGCATGCCTTGCAGGTCGCCCGCGCTGATTTACTTCAGCGCCGGTGTAAAACTGATGCTGTATTTCTCCAGCGCCGGGCCCACCTCCAACTGCAGTTGGCGACGTTTGGCCGCTGGTTTACCACCCGCGACATCAGCACTGATCTGGATCGCCTTGCCATGCGTGCGGCAGCGCAGATTGCTCAGGCTAAGGCCAGCACTGTCGTCATTGATCTCAGCAAACCCCTGGGTATGGGCAGCCACACCGCGCCAATGGGGCGTGTCTTCGGGCTGGTTCATCCACTGTACAAACAGATAGGACTGGCCGTTTTGCTCGCCCTGCACCACACGGTAGGGCTGGGCCGCCTTTTTGCTACCCTGGTTGCGGTTGCCGCAGAGCTGCACGCTGGTGACGCTGTCGCTCACGCTAAAGCGGTTGGCACGGGTTTCAGCTGCTTGGCTGGCGGGGGAGGAGAGCAGGGTGACGCTGAAAAAGGCCAGGCTGGCCAGATGGCTTGCAGTGCGGTAACGCATGAATCGGATCGTTGAGAGGTAAGGGGATGCCGCTGCGGCCTGGCATAGGCTGGCTGCTGCGCATCCAAGAAACCACCATCATAGGCCTGCGTCCTTGGGCAGCCAGGCAGACCTGGGAGAGGACGCTGCAAATTTGCGCAAAACATCGCAAGTGATTGCAATTGGGCTGGCTGGGCGTTTCAGGCCTTTGGCAGATCCGCAATGGCTTGCGCCAACCGCACAATACTGAGTGGCCCGCAGCCTTCGGCCTCGTTGCTGATGGTCACATAAGCGGGCTGCCCTTTGCCGCAGATGCCGGCCAGGGTGCTGGCCAGCAAAGCCAAGGTCGGTGGATCTGGGTGCTGGATGCGGTCAAAAGGCGCCAACTGCTTTTCGGCATCGGCGTAACCGTAAGGGCCAAAGATGGGGTTCACATTCCAGCGGCAGACCAGTGGGCCGGGCCACAGCGCACGCAGCAGGGGCAATTGCTCGGGCATGCGCGGCATCTTGGCGTGCAGTCCCAGGCAGTAGGTGGCGCCGGCACGGCGCAGAATCTGGGTCAGATGCGGCGCTACGTCAGGGCGCAGCCAGTCGGCGTCGCGCACCTCAAAGGCCACAATCGGCCGCTGCTCTGGCGGCAAGCTGGCTAGTTCGGTCTGCACGGCCAAGGCCAGTTGCTCCAACTCTGCCAAGGTCTGCGCCAGGTTCAGCACCCGGTTCAAGGGCAGGGGGCTGAGCTGGAACAGCAGCACGCCAAGCTTGTCCAGCAGGCCTTCGCAGGCGGGGCGCACATAGCTGCTGAGGGCCAGTTCCACATTCAAAAACGCCGGGTTGGCCTCGCGGCCCTTTCCTTCTTCACTGCGCACCTGGGCATCGCAGACCAGTGCCGGTGCTTTGACGATAAAGCGAAAGTCTGCCGGCACCTGGGCCGCATACAGCGCATATTCAGACGGGGCCAGCGGGCGGTAGAAGCTGCGGTCGATGCTGACGGTGCGTAGCAATGGATGCTCGGCATAGGCATTGAGCCCACGCTGGGCGAGGATGCGTTCGCTATAGCCTTTGGCCCAGACCATGCCTTCCCAGCCAGGGTAGGACCAGGAGGAGGTGCCCATGCGCAGCAGCGCAGGCATGGCGGGCGCCAAGTCCTCGCCAAGCAAGGGATGGGCGGCAGCCACTGCTTGCGCACGGCTGCGGGGCAGGGGTGCAGGGGGAGCGGGGGCCGAGCTGTTTTGCGGCGCTGCCAACGCCGACGCGGCAGGCGCAGGCTCTGCGCCAAACAGGTCCAGGTTCAGGTCGGGGTCAGGGGACATCGCAGGCCAGTATGCCACCAAGCCAAGCGCATGGCCGGATTCGCATTGTTTGACGATTGGGCCGGCAAGGGCCCCAATGCGGCGCAGCCTGAGACGGTGCTGCTACGAAAATTACATATTTCAAAACTGGCAACTGTTCAAATACTCAGTGGCCGCTAGCAGCTATGGCACACTGGTTCTTTTGCCAGAGAAGCATTGGAGCGAGCGGAAAGCATGCAAAAGATCATTGCGCAAATTGCGGCCGAGCTGAAGGTTGCTGAATCCCAGGTCACGTCGGCGGTGGAATTGCTGGATAGCGGTGCGACCGTGCCCTTTATTGCCCGTTACCGCAAGGAAGCGACTGGCGGCCTGGATGACATCCAATTGCGAGACTTGGCTGAGCGCTTGACGTATTTGCGCGAGCTGCAAGACCGGCGTGAGACGGTGCTCAAAGCCATTGACGAGCAAGGCAAGCTGACCGATGCGCTGCGCCTGGCCATTGCCCGCGCGCCCACCAAGCAAGAGCTGGAAGATATTTACCTGCCCTTCAAGCAAAAGCGCCGTACCAAGGGCCAGATTGCCAAAGAGTTTGGCATTGAGCCACTGGCCGACAAGCTGTTTGCCGACCCGAGCCTGGATCCCCAGCAAGAGGCCCAGGCCTTTTGCAAGCCAGCGACGGTGCTGGACGACGGCAAGCCGGGCCCCGATTTTTCGACCCCGCTGGCGGTGCTCGATGGCGTGCGCGACATTCTCTCCGAGCGCTGGGCCGAAGACCCGGCCCTGGTGCAAAAGCTGCGCGAGTGGCTCTGGGCCGAAGGTCTGCTGCGCTCCAAAAAGGTCGAGGCCAAGAACGAAGCCGACCCCGAGGTCGCCAAGTTTCGCGATTACTTTGAGTACGACGAGCCGATTGGCCGCGTGCCATCGCACCGGGCGCTGGCCGTATTCCGGGGCCGCGCGCTCGAAGTGCTGGAAGCCAAGCTGGTCCAGCCCGAGCTGCAGCCGGGCGTACCGCCCGAGCCCGGACAGCCCAGCCTGGCAGAAGGCAAGATTGCCTTGCACCTGGGCTGGAGCCATGGCAAACGGGCCAGCGATGACCTGATCCGCAAGTGCGTGGCCTGGACCTGGCGCGTAAAACTCAGCCTCTCCACTGAGCGCGACCTGTTCTCGCGCCTGCGCGAAGATGCAGAAAAAGTGGCGATCAAGGTGTTTGGCGACAACCTGCGCGATTTGCTGCTGGCGGCGCCCGCCGGCCAGCGCGTGGTGCTGGGGCTGGATCCGGGCATCCGCACCGGCGTGAAGGTGGCCGTGGTGGACCACACCGGCAAGCTGGTGGACACCACCACCGTCTACCCGCATGAGCCACGCCGTGATTGGGATGGCTCTTTGGCGGTATTGGCCCGCTTGGTGGAAAAGCACCAGATCAACCTGATTGCCATCGGCAACGGCACCGCCAGCCGCGAGACCGATAAGCTGGCCGCCGACCTGATCCGCATTGCTGAAAAAGCCGACAAAAAGATCGAAAAAGTGGTCGTCAGCGAGGCGGGCGCCTCGGTGTACTCCGCCAGCGAATTTGCGTCGCAAGAGATGCCTGATGTCGACGTCAGCCTGCGCGGCGCCGCCTCGATTGCCCGCCGCCTGCAGGATCCCTTGGCCGAGCTGGTCAAGATCGACCCGAAAAGCATTGGCGTGGGCCAGTACCAGCACGATGTGAACCAAAGCGAACTGGCCCGCCAGCTGGATGCGGTGGTGGAAGACTGCGTGAACTCGGTGGGAGTGGACCTGAACACGGCATCGGCCCCGCTGCTCAGCCGCGTATCGGGCCTCTCAGGCACCGTTGCCAAGTCGGTGGTGCGCTGGCGGGATGCCAATGGCTCGTTCAAAAACCGCAAGCAGCTGATGGATGTGGCCGGCCTGGGGGCCAAGACCTTTGAGCAGGCAGCCGGATTCTTGCGCATCCGTGGCGGCGACAACCCGCTGGACATGACCGGCGTGCACCCGGAAACCTATGCCGTGGTCGAGCAGATCATCGCGACGACCGGCAAGCCTGTGGACCAGCTGATGGGCCGTGGCGAGGTGCTCAAGGGCCTGAAGGCCGAGCGCTTTGTGAGCGAGAAGTTTGGTGCCGTCACCATCTCGGACATTCTGGGCGAATTGGAAAAACCAGGCCGCGATCCGCGCCCCGACTTTGTCGTGGCCCGCTTCAACGACGGTGTGGAAGACATCAAGGACCTGCGCGAAGGCATGACCTTGGAAGGCACCGTCAGCAACGTGGCCCAGTTTGGCGCCTTTGTCGATCTGGGCGTGCACCAGGATGGCCTGGTCCACGTCAGCCAGATGAGCTACAAGTTCATCGAAGACGCCCGCGAAGTCGTCAAGACCGGCCAGATCGTCAAGGTCAAGGTGCTCGAGGTCGACCCGGAGCGCAAGCGCATCAGCCTGACGATGAAGCTCGATGCCGTGGCGCCGCGCCGCGATGGCCCGCGCGACAACCGCTTTGAATCGGCCGGTCGGGGCAACCAGGGTGGCGGCGGGCGCGGGGGCTACACCCAACCGGCTCGCGCCAACCAACCTGCACAGCAAAACGCGATGGCCTCGGCCTTTGCCAAACTGCAAAGCCTCAAGAAATAAGTGCCGGGTTAATCGCCTGCGCAGACCGCAAGTGCCCCCGGCCTTGCGGTTTTTTTATGCACGCATCGTCAACCTCCAAAAAATCAGCCAAAGATGACAGCCGCTGCGCCGAATATTGGATGTAATAGCAGCTTGCGCTTTCCCCACCCTCTGAGCTCTCCCACCCCATGCCACCCGACCAAGCCGTGCCTGACGATGTGCCCCCGGCCCAGCCCGTTCCCGGGCCCAAACGACCGCTGCGTGCAGAGCCGCATGAAGGGGGCCGTGCTGGCAGGCGCTCCGCTGGGCGCCGTCGTGTAGGCAGCACGACGCAAGACACGCTGGCCCCGCTGCTGGCAATCGTCCCCGGTCTGCGTTTGATGGTGGGCATGGTGATTGCCGCCGTGGTGATCCTGGGCCTGTATGTGGGCAGGGATGTGCTGCTGCCGGTTGCCTTGGCGGCCTTGCTGGGTTTTTTCCTCGACCCGGCGGTGAGCCGGCTCAAGCGTTGGGGCCTGCCGCGCGTAGTGTCGGTCGCCTTGGTGATGGTGCTGGCCTTGGGCGCGCTGGGCGCGGGTGCGATTTACGTGGGTGGCCAGGTCACCGGTTTGAGTGCCGAGTTGCCGACTTACCAAAACACCATTCGCCAGAAGCTGCGCAACATCAAACCCTACTTCAATGGCCCCAGCGTGTGGGATGGCGCCGTCAAGGTGCTCAACACGGTGGAGACGGAGATTGCGCAAGGCGATGCGCGCGCGCGCCGGGTGCAAAAGGTGGAAGTGCAGGAGCCAGCCGTCAAGCCGATTCAAAAGGCGCTGGAGCTGCTGACCAAGGTGGCGGAGCCGCTGGCGACCACCGGCATTGTGTTCTTGTTTGTGGTGTTGATCTTGCTGGACCGCAGCGGCCTGCAGGACCGTTTGCTGCGGCTGATGGGGCCCAACACCCATATGGCCTCCGATGCGCTCGATGATGCTGCCACCCGCATCGGCCAGTATTTGCGCATGCAGCTTTTCGTCAACCTCAGCTATGGCGTGCCTATGGCGCTGGGCCTGTGGTGGATTGGGGTGCCCGGTGCGATTCTGTGGGGCATTTTGGCGGCGGTGCTGCGCTTTGTGCCCTATATCGGGCCCATGGCGTCGGCGGTTTTCCCGCTGACCTTGGCATTTGCGGTGGACCCGGGCTGGAGCCTGCTGCTGTGGACCTTGGCGCTGATTGTGCTGCTAGAGCTGCTGAGCAATAACATCGTCGAGCCCTGGCTGTATGGCGCGAGTACGGGCCTGTCCACCTTGTCCATCATTTTGGCGGCGACCTTTTGGACGGCGCTGTGGGGCCCCATTGGCCTGATTTTGTCGACGCCGCTGACGGTGTGCTTGCTGGTGCTGGGGCGCTACATCCCGGGAATGGGATTTTTAGAGATATTGCTGGGCAGCCAGGCGGTGTTTGACCCGCCGGAGAAACTGCTGCAGCGCCTGTGGCGCGGTGATGTGGACCAGGCCATTGATGTGGCCTCAGAAAATATCGACCAAGCGCTGCCGCCCAAACCCAGCCAGCAAGAGCAGGCGGTGGCCGTCACCCATTTCTATGACGAGGTTGCCGTACCGGCGCTGACCATTGCCGCGCAGCAGTACCGCAACGCCGCCAGCCCGCCGCAACGCCAGCGCCTGTCGGAGGCGGTGGCCATGCTGCTCAGCGGCCTGCAGCGCCACTACCGCCCCGCAGCGCTGACGCCGGTGGCCGAAGGCCAGCCGCCGACACACACCATGGTGTGTGTCGGCATGCAGTGGGATATTGACCGGCATGCCGCCACCATGGCCGCCCATGCGCTGCGGCTGCATGGTGTGGACAGCAGCACGCGTGCGGTGTCGATCGAGACGGTTCTGCGCCAAGGCGATCTCTCCCTCTATGACGGCGTGCGCCATCTCTGCATTTGCAGCTTTCACCCCAATCCGATGGGCAGACTGGGCCAAATGTGCGATAGCCTGCGCCAGCGCTGTCCGCAGCTCAGCATCACCGTCATGCTGCTGGGTGCGCAGGGCAGGGGGCCCATGCGGGCAGAGACCTTGAATAGCATGCGCGCGCACCATGCCGTCTACCAGATCAGCGAGCTAACGAGCTTGGTGGTCGGCGAGCCCGCTGCAGCGATGGATCCAGAAAACCTGCTACCACGATGACAGCGCAGCTTCGTGTCAGCGCGAGGAGGGCGATCACACGCCGGCCCGGTGTTTTCAATCAAAAGGCCGCTCGCGCAGCGCGCCGACCACATGGTCCACAAAGCAGGTGATACGCGAGGCCAAGGCCGTATTGCGGTAGTAGACCGCATGGACGGACTGGCGCACATCGAGCAACTGGTCTTGCAGCAGCGGCACCAGCGCGCCGCTCTCGCGGTCCGCCCGGGTCATGAAATCCGACAGGCAGACAATGCCCAAACCGGCCAAGGCCATATGGCGCAGGGTCTCGCCACTGGATGAAGAAATGGCCGGCTGGATACGCAGCAGCTCAGCGCTGCTCTCACGCAGGGGCCAATCGTTCAGTGATTCGGGCTGGGTAAAGCCCAGCAATACATGCTGGGCCAGCTGCTGGGTATCCGCAGGGGTGCCCTGGCGCGCCAGATAGGCGGGGCTGGCCAGCACCCGGATGCGGCTGCTTCCCACAGGCCGCGCATGCATGCTTGAATCCTTGAGCGCACCAATGCGAAACGCCACATCGCTGCGCTTTTCGATCAGATCCACAATGCCTTCATGCGAGTGCAGCTCCAGCTCGACTTCTGGGTAGGCCGCCCGAAAACTGTCAACCAGCGGCACCAGGACATGCAGCATAAAGGGCGTGGCCGCGTCCACCCGCAGGCGCCCGGCAGGGCGCACGCGCCGGGCGGCCATCAGCTCTTCGGCCTCATCGACCGATGTGAGAATCGCCCGGGCCCGCGTCAAGAAAGCAGCGCCTTCTTCAGTCAGTTCCAGCCGGCGTGTAGTGCGGCGCAGCAGCGTTGTTTGCAGCTTTTCCTCCAACCGGGCCAAGGTGCGGCTGGTGGCAGAGACGGTCAGGTCCAGCAACTCGGAGGCGGCTGTGATCGAGCCGGTATCGACCACGGCCACAAAGGCCTGCAGTTCATCGAGCGTGGTCTTCATTGTTGATCTGGCGTCAAAAGATTGTGGTGGTGACGGTACTTAATCTGCAAATATTAGCAGGGCACACTAGAGGCTATGAAGTCTTCCGCTGTTCTATTCGCTCTGGCCATTGGCGCTTTCGCCATTGGCACCACCGAGTTTGCCCCCATGGGGCTTTTGCCCGTTATCGCCCAAGGGGTCGATGTCAGCATCCCGACCGCCGGCATGCTGGTATCGGCCTATGCCGTGGGTGTCATGCTGGGCGCGCCGGTGATGACCTTGCTGTTCAGCCGCTTTGGCCGCCGGGCCGCGCTGGTCAGCTTGATGCTGATTTTCACCGTGGGCAATCTGCTCTCGGCGCTGGCCCCTGGCTATACGACATTGCTGCTGTCGCGGCTGGTCACCAGCCTCAACCATGGCGCTTTCTTTGGTATCGGCGCCGTGGTGGCCGCCAGCGTGGTGCCCAAGGACAAGCAGGCCAGCGCCATTGCGGCCATGTTCATGGGGCTGACGGTGGCCAATATCGGCGGTGTGCCTGCTGCCACCTGGATTGGCCAGCAAGTTGGCTGGCGGCTGGCCTTTGCCGGCACCGCTGCGCTGGGCCTAGTCACCATTGCCGCGCTGTGGCTGGTGCTGCCCAAAGGCGCGCCTGGCACACGCCCTGATGTACGCCGCGAACTGAAGGTGCTGACCCGCCCCGAGGTGCTGCTGGCGATGGGCACCACGGTGATGGGTGCAGGCGCCATGTTCACGCTCTACACCTATGTGGCCCCGGTGCTGGCCGAGCTTACCCATGCCAGCCCCGGCTTCATCGCCTTTGCGCTGGTGCTGATTGGCGTGGGCTTCACCATCGGCAACAGCCTGGGCGGGCGCTTGGCCGATTGGTCGTTGGATGGTGCCACACGCCTCATCTTGCTGGCCTTGGCCCTCATCATGCTGGTGTTGCCTTGGGCGCTGACCAGCCATGTGGGTGCGGGCATCGGCCTGGTGGTCTGGGGCGCTGCTGCCTTTGGCATGGTGCCGCCCGTGCAAATGCGGGTGATGCAGGCGGCGGCCGAGGCGCCGGGCCTGGCCTCGTCCGTCAATGTGGGCGCCTTCAATCTGGGCAATGCCGTGGGTGCCGCCTTGGGAGGTGTCGTTATTGGCCAGGGCCTAGGCTATGCGGCGGTGGCTTGGGCAGGCGCGGCATTGGCTGCTGCTGGCCTGGGGCTTGTTTGGGTTCAGGCGCGCATGCGCCGTGGGCAGGCCTCGTCGGTAGTGGCCGGCACTATCTAAACAGCGTACGGTTGAAAGCTCCTCGTGCAGGCCACTGGCTGCACGAGGGGCTTTTTGCTTTTCAGATCGCTCAGATCAGCAGCAACGCGCTTACAGAGCAGGCTGCGATAGTTGATATTTCTTCAAAAGAATATTGCTGATACAGGGCTTTATCCGCAAGTATGAAAAGCGCAAACTGGTTGCCAATCCGGTGAGGGCGCAGCCAGGTTGGTACCGATGCCGACCCGCCGCACCCCTTTGTCTGTGTTTTCCCCAAGGAGTTTTTCATGTCTATTCCTCGATTTGGTGTTGGTACTTTTCGTCTGCAAGGCCAGGTGGTCGTCGATTCGGTGCGCAATGCGCTGGAGCTGGGCTACCGCGCAGTCGATACCGCGCAAATTTACGGCAACGAAGCCGAAGTGGGCCAAGCCATTGCCGACAGTGGCGTGGCACGCGACGCACTGTATGTCACCACCAAGATCTGGACCGACAACTACAGCCAGGCCAAACTGATCCCCAGCCTGAAAGACAGCCTTAAAAAACTGCGCAGCGACTATGTGGACCTGACCCTGATCCACTGGCCCGCACCCGGCAATGGCGTGGAGTTGCCAGAGTTCATGACTGCGCTGGCCGAAGCCAAGGCCCAGGGCCTGACCCGTGAGATTGGCATCTCCAACTTCAATATCGACCTGACCCGCCAGGCCATCGCCGCCGTGGGAGCAGGGCAGATCGCCACCAACCAGATCGAGCTGAGCCCCTATCTGCAAAGCCAACAATTGACAGCTTTCCTGCAAGAGCAGGGCATTGCCGTGACCTCGTACATGACCTTGGCCTACGGCAAGGTGCTGCAAGACCCGGTGCTGGCCGACATCGCGAAAAAGCACCAAGCCACTGTCGCCCAGGTCGCCCTGGCCTGGGCCTTGCAACTGGGTTACGCCGTCATCCCATCTTCGACCAAGCCTGAGAACCTGGCCAGCAATCTACTGGCCCAGCAACTGGTGCTGGATCCCGATGACATGGCCCGCATTGCCCAGCTGGAGCGCAATGGCCGGGAGGTGAATCCCGAGGGGCTGGCCCCGACCTGGGATTGAGCCAGTAACAGCGCTAGTTATCAAAGGCCTGCCGTCGCGCAGGCCTTTTTATGCAAAGGAGTCGGGCGACCAGCTAAGATGCGCGCAAAGAATTCGTAAGGAAATGTATGCGAATCCTGGTGGTGCTAGGTCTGCTGCTGGCCGGCGCAGCACATGCCCAAGAGGTGTACCGCTGCGGCAATAGCTACAGCTCCGAGCCTTGCAAAAATGCAAAAACCGTCGATGTCACGCCAGCAGTCAGCAACCCGGATGGGCCGCTGACCCAGCTGATATACCTCTGTAAAAGGCCTGATAAAACAGAGCTGTGGTGGATTGACCGGCCGTGCTCGCAAGAGCGATGGACCTTGGTCGAGAGCGTCAGGGTGCCCAGCAATGTGGACTGGGACACACAGTTAGCGATCGCCAAAAGCAAGCGGGCGCAGAGCGCGTCGCTACCCAGCCATAACCGAAATCGCTATTACTCAGCGGCGCAAAGCAGCGATCGTGCCAATGAAGGAGTCTGCGAACAGCTCAGCCAACGGGTGGACGAGCTGGACCGCATGGCCAGAGCCGGAGGGTCGGTGCGCACCATGGAATGGATTCGGGCGCAACGACAAGACGCGCGAGATCGGCAATTCAGAGCGGGATGCTGAGGCGCGTGCTGCAGGCCTAGCCTGCCTTTGAAATTGATACGATGTATATTATGTTAAGTCACATTTTGGCTTAGCCACTGCACCCTCACTTCTCCAAGAACTTCAAATCTGCACCGCCGTTGGGAACGGCCGCCACTTTGTGGCCAAACCGAGGGTTAACCACGGCTTATACAGACTCTCGATCATTCGTTTTACTAAGACAATTTCGTGTCAATTGATACGAGGAAAAGTAATATGAAAAACGAACGATCGCTGAGTGCCGTCCCCGCGCGCTACAGCATGGCTGCGCTGGCGGCCATTGTTGCGCTGACGATGACCGCCTGCGGCGGCTCCAGCCATAACGACCAGGATGATCTGGTGAGCACGGCCTGCGAGGCTGGTACATCGGATGGTTCCGTGGTGGTCGGCTCCGGTCTCCCTGGCGATCCTTCGTTCCCTGAGCTGGCTTCGGGCTACCGCACGGGCAAGAAGGTTGTCGAAGGTAACAAGTACATGGTGGTGACGGCCAACCCGCTGGCCTCCAAGGCTGGCTGTGAAGTGCTCAAGTCGGGTGGCTCTGCCGTCGATGCCGCCGTTGCGGTGCAGATGGTGCTGGGCCTGGTGGAACCCCAGTCCAGCGGTATTGGCGGTGGCGCCTTCATGCTGTACTACGATGCAGCGACCAAAAAAGTGACCGCCTATGATGGCCGCGAAACGGCACCTGCTGCTGCCACGCCCGACTACCTGCGCTATATCAGCAGCAGCACGCAAACCACGCCGCTGCCAAGCACCCGTGCCAGCGGTCGCTCGATCGGCACGCCCGGCGCCGTGCGCATGCTGGACCTGGCCCACAAGGACCATGGCGCCAAGCCCTGGAAGGACCTGATCCAGCCTGGTATTGACCTGGCCACCAATGGCTTCAAGATCAGCGGCCGCATGTCCGATGCACTCGCCGGCGCCAAGACTGCCCTGCAGGCTGATGCCGACGCCCTCGCCTTGTACTTCAATGCCGATGGCACGACCAAGGGCCTGGGTGAAACTTTCAAGAACCCGGCCTATGCTGCCACGTTGACCAAGATGGCGACTAGCGGAGCGGATGCGTTCTACACCGGGTCCGTGGCCCAGGGCATTGTCGACAAGATCGCCGTGAGCCAGAACGTGACTACGGGCGCGCCCATCACGCCTGGCGTGACTACCTTGGCCGATTTGGCCGGTTACCAGGCCAAGAAGCGCGAAGCCGTCTGCACCACCTACCGCGCCAAGTACGTGATCTGCGGCATGCCGCCGCCATCGTCGGGCGGTATTGCCGTGGCCCAGGCTATGGGTGTGCTGGAAAACTTTGACCTGGCACCACACAAGCCAACCGCGCTGGATCTGGAAGGCGGCAAGCCTACCGCCATGGGCGTGCACCTGGTGAGCGAAGCCGAGCGCATGGCCTATGCCGACCGCGACATGTATGTGGCTGACACCGACTTCACCCCCCTGCCCGGCCCGCTGAACAGCACCTTGCTGGACAAGAGCTACCTGAAGTCGCGCGCAGCGCTGATCTCGCCTACCCAAAGCATGGGCACCGCCACGGCCGGCCAATTTGGCAACACCCGTATGGGCGTGGGCAAGGTGACGGAAGCTGGCACTACGCACATGACCATCGTCGATGCCAAGGGCAACGTGGTGAGCATGACGACCACGGTGGAAGCGGGCATGGGCTCCTACCACATGACCCAGGGCTTTATCTTGAACAACCAGCTGACCGACTTCTCGGCAGCGCCTACGACGGCCGATGGTCTGCCGATCGCCAACAAGCTGGAAGCCGGCAAGCGCCCACGCAGCTCGATGGCGCCTACCTTGGTGTTCGAAGCCACGGCTGACGGCAAGCCAGGCGCATTCAAGATGGCCACCGGCTCTCCCGGTGGTGCCACCATCATCCAGTTCGTGACCAAGACCTTGGTCGGCGCGCTGGACTGGGGCCTGGATGCCCAGCAAGCCACCAATATGGTGAACTTTGGCGCCTCCAACAGCCGCACCACCAACCTGGGCGGTGAGCACCCCAACATCATTGCCACCAACAGCGGTGACAACGATCCCCTGGTGCTGGCATTGCGCGGCATGGGCCATACCGTGTCGGTCAATGCACAGTCCAGTGGCGTGGGCACCGTGATTCGTACGGCCAACGCTGCGGGCCAGGCACGCCTGGCCGGTGGTGCCGATCCACGCCGTGAAGGTGTGGTGCTGGGCGATACCTACAAGGCCAAGTAAGCCTCGGTCTTCCGCCATCGCCAAAAGCCGCTGTGGGTTGCTGCCCGCAGCGGCTTTGTCGTTTCTGGGGGCCGAAATTACGCGGCCACTTGTGCCGGCAGCTCCTGGCGTTGCAGGTGCTGGTTGATCTGCTCGATGACTGGCAGCAGGTCAGCCACGCTGTCGATCACAAAATGCGCGCCGGCACCCCGCAGCTGTTCGCTCGCCGCGCTGCGGATCTCCGCTTGCTCGTCCGAGGTCAGTGCCTGCCATTCAGACAATGACAAGCCATTGGCGTTGCCGCTGATCGCTACACCCACGGTCCAGCATCCGGCGTTCAGTCCTTCGGCAATGCCTACACCCGTATCGTCGACCTTGACCACGGTCGATGCCGGCCAGATGCCCAGGTCCGCAAAGCAGCGGTACATCATCAAGGGGCTGGGGCGGCCTGCGGCCAGGTCGCCTGCACAGACGATATTGTCTGGCGCATAGCCTGCCTTGGCTGCGATGGGTTGGAGGATATCCATGATTGGGCGGTTGTAGCCCGTGGTGCTGCCGATCTTGATGCCATCGAGTCGCAGTCGGCCCACGACTTCCAGTGCGCCGGGGATGAAGTCGGCAAAGTCACCCACCACGCGGGCGTTCATGGGGGTGAACACCTCGTAGAGGTGGTCGATATCGCTGTTGGCCACGGGCTTGCCGTAGCGGCGCTCCCACTGGGCTGCCACCTCGGGCAACTGGCACAGCGCCGCAATATGGTCCCACTTGGCCGATCCCATGGGGCCGCGCGCCTGGGGGATGCTGATGTCGATACCGAAATCCTTGAACAGCTGTACAAAGGCGCCCATGGGGGCGCGTGAGCCAAAGTCCAGAATGGTGCCGGCCCAGTCAAAAACAACGGCTTGAACGCGTTGGGGGTTGTGAAAATTCGTCATGGTGTCCTCTGCCCCATGCGCCGGCCTCTGGCCAGGGTGCATATCGGGTGCGTCAAAATGTCAAAAAACTTGGGTGGTCAGGATTTACCAGTTGGCAAAGGTGTCGTGCGCCACGCCAAAGCCCGTGCTCGCGCCTGTGCCGCTGGTGACGATGGCGACGCGGGTGGCGGTATCCGGTGCCTCGATAAAGCAATCGGTGTGGGGGGCTGATGGGTAAATGCCCACCCAGCGCTCGGTTACGCGGTAGTCCTCGATGTGCAGCGCCTCCTGCATATGGCGCAGCATCAGTGCATCGACGTGGTCCTGCGCAAAAGGCTGGACGGCCGCGCCGTAGTGGTGCGAATCGCCCACCACCAGGCTGCCATCGGCGCTTTGCACTGCTATCAGGTGGATGCCCTGGGCGAGGCTCTCGCCCTCTTCCTGCTGTAGCTGTTCCAACAAGGCCTGCGCCTGGGGCAGCTTGCTGTAGCCGTGGTAACGCACCAGGCTCAGGTCCCCCATCACCGATGCGTTGAGCCGAAAAGCCGATGCAGGCTGCACGCGCAGCATTTGCAGCTGGCACAGCTGCACCTGGTGTTTGGCAAACAATTCGCTATAGAGCCCGTGGATGTCGGCATTGGTGCAGACCACCACGCGCTCGGCATGCAGCTGGCCCTTGGCAGTCACGACCTTGGGCGTGGCCACTTCCAGCACCGCCTCTCCAATGCGGAAAGTCACCTGCAGTTGCTCGGCCAGCCAGCGGGTTAGCTGGGCAATGGCATCGCGCGATTCCACCCGCAGGTCAATGGGGCTGTGCAACACGGCCTTGGCCTGGTCCAGCCGGAGCTCGGGCGCATGGCGGGCCGCTTCATCGGCGGTCCACAGTGCGCAGTTCACGCTCTGGGCCATATCGGTTTGCATAAAGGCCTGCAGCACATCCAGTGCCTTGTCGCGTGTTGCGACCAGGTTCAGGCCCTGGTGCTGCACAGCAATGCCGGCTTTGGGCGCGAGCTCGGCCCAGACGTCGCGCGCATGGCGGGCGCGGCGCCAGGTGTCCCCTGCCCCTTGGCCAGTTACCGTCACAAAGCCAAAGTTGCGAATCGAGGCGCTCACGCAAGCGGCATCCCGGTCGATCACGCAGACCTTCAGGCCCCGGCGTGCAGCCTCATAAGCATGGGCCAGGCCCACAATGCCGGCACCCACCACAATCACATCAAAACCAGTGCTTCCCACCATCATTCCTGTCTTTCCTTGTGCTAAGTCTGTCGTATCTGCCATCGCGATCAGCGTTGCCGCCACGCTTGGGTGCGCTTGCTTAGCCACCAGCCCAGTACCTGGTACAGCACGGTCACCACGCAGCTGATGGCGGCGATCATCACGGCCATCGCGGCGGCGGCGGCCATGTCGCCGGCCTCATCCAGGTTCAGGATGGCCACGGCGCCCAGACGTGTTTCGGGGGAGTAGAGAAAGACCACCGCCGAGATCGTGGTCATCGCGGCCACAAAGAAGTAGCGCGACACCTCAAGCAAAGCCGGCAGGCACATGGGCAAGGTGACGGTCCACAAGGTGCGGTAGAACGGCACCTTCAGGGATGCACTCACCGCTTCAAATTCGCCATCAATGGCCTTCAAGGCGGTCACCAAGGTCATGTGGCCGGTGGTGTAGTAGTGCATCACCGTGCAAAGCACCATCAAGGGCATGGTTTGGTAAAGAAAATTAAGCGGATTGCCAGGCGCGTTGAAAAAGAAGATATAGCCCAGGCCCAGCACCAGGCCGGGCACCGCCATGGGCAGCATGGCCAGCATGCGCAGCACCGGGCGCAAGGCGGGCAGGCCCTTGGTTTTTTCCAGCAGATAGGCACCCATGAAGACGACCACGGGGCCGGCCACGGCGGCGCATGCGGCCATGGTCAGGCTATTGAACACAGCGGTATCCACGCCCGCATCGACCAGGCCGCTGGTGTAGTGCGCCAGGGTCAAGCCCAGCTGGTAAGGCCAGAATTGCACCAGCGAGGCAAAGATGGCCATGCCAAACATGGCCAGCATCAGCGCAGCCAGTGACCAGCACAGCAGCATGCAAAAGCGGTCGGTGGCGGCATGGCGGCTAGGCTGCAGCACCACGGCGCGGGAGGTCAGCACAGCGGTCTGCTTTTTCTGTACCTGCCGGTCAATCGCGTAGGTGATGACGGCCGGCAGCAGCAACAGCAAGGCCACGACGGCGCCGCGCTGGAAATCCTGCTGGCCGATCACCAGCTTGAACACATCGGTGGCGAGCATATTGAAATTGCCGCCGATTACCTTGGGGATGCCGAAATCGGTGATCACCAGGGTAAACACCACCAGCGCGGCCGAGACCACGCCATAGCGTGAAGACGGCAAGGTCACGGTCAAGAACTGGCGCGTGCGGCTGGCCCCCAGCGCTGTGGCGGCCTCGTACAGGCGCTGGTCGCCCAGAGCCAACGCGGTTATCAGGATCATCAGCGCATGGGGAAAGGTGGCAAAGCACTGGGCCAGCACGATGCCGGGTGCACCGTAGATGCTCTCGAACCCCAGGGTATCGAGCAGTGACTTGAGCACCCCTTGGTTGCCAAACCAGTAGATCAAGGAGATGGCAGACAGCAGCGATGGTGCCAGCAAGGGCAGCAGGCTGATGCTGCGCAGCAGGCCCTTGGCGCGCATGCCAGAGCGGGTGATGGCATAGGCAAAGCCAAATGCCAAGGGGATGACTACGACCGTCACCATCAGCGACACCCAGAGGCTGTTCCAGAGACTGCCCAGCAGCGCCGGAGACTGGAAATAGCGGACAAAGCGCATAAAGGCCGAGCCGCTGTCGCCCGACGCAGGGGCAAAGGCCTGGCTCAGCAAGGCGGCCAAGGGGGCCAGCAAGCCAAGCAGGAGCAGCAAGGTGATAGCGACCAGCGCCAGTTGCGCGATGCGGTCGCTGGGCGCTGCGCGTAGGCCGGTATGGCGGATGGGCGCCACTGGCGCTGAAATGGATGAGGTCATAGTGTCGTGTTGAGGCTCCATCGTCGGCAGCGTTGCCGCCTTCGGCGGTGGGAGACCATCGCGCCTGCGAAGGGGCTCAGGCGGCCTGGGCAAAAATCTTCAGCTGTTGCGCTTGGATGGAGAACTGCAGCCAACGGCCCGGTTGTATATCGAGCTGCACGCATTGCGCCGGGCTTAGCTGCAGCTGCACATGGCGCTCCGGCAGGCGCTGGACATCCACATGGACAATGCACAGCGCGCCCAAAAACTCCAGCTGTTCCACCACCCCGGTCAGTACCGGTGAGCCATTGAGCGCCGGCGCGCTGCCGATGGGCGGCAAGGCGGTGCAATCGTGCACGCTGCAGTCCTCAGGCCGCATATACACGCTCAGGCCTTGGCCGGGCGAAAGGCGCGGTGCCTGCGGGCAGTACAGCTTGTGGCCGGCCAGGGTGATACCGCCGTTGCCGGTGGCCAGCGCCTGCAGCTTGTTGGCCTTGCCGATGAAGTTGGCCACAAAAGGGGTCGCTGGGCGTTGGTAGATGTCGCGGGGTGTGCCCACCTGCTCGACCACGCCGTGGTTCATGACCACCACGCGGTCGGCCATGGCCATCGCCTCTTCCTGGTCATGCGTGACCATGATGGTGGTGACATACAGGCGCTGCTGCAACGCCCTGATCTCGTTACGCAGGTGCACGCGCACGGTGGCATCCAAGGCCGACAGCGGCTCATCGAGCAGCAGCAGCCCGGGCGACATGGCCAGCGCGCGGGCCAAGGCCACGCGCTGCTGTTGGCCACCCGACAACTGAGCCGGGTACTTGCCGCCACTGACCGACAGGCCCACGGTATCCAGCAGGCTTTGCACCTTCTGGGCTACCAGGGCCTTGGGTTGGCGCTGGCTGACCAGGCCATAGGCCACGTTGTCAGCCACTGTCAGATTGGGAAACAGCGCATAGGACTGAAAAACAATCCCATAGTCCCGCTGGGATGCGGGCAGGTTCGAGATGTTCTTGCCGTCTTGCCAGATCTCGCCAGCGGTCTGGGCTTCCAGCCCCGCAATCGCACGCAGCAAGGTGGTTTTGCCGCAGCCCGATGGCCCCAGAAAACACACTAATTCGCCCCGGCGAATCTGCAGGTTGATTGACTGCAAAGCGGTAAAGCTGCCGAAGGACTTGTGCAGATGGCGAATCTCCAAAAAGGGCGGGCCGCCCTCTTCTTCGCCATGGCGCAGGCCCTGGCCGCTGGACTCGAATGCATACGAGGTATCGCGCACGGATGCGGCCTGCGCCGCCAGGCCCTGCGCTACTGGCAAACGCGCTGTCTCCCTGTCACTCACTTCTTGGCCTCGCTCTTGGCGTCGTAACGCTTGGTCCATTCGCCCAGCACGCGCTCGCGGCTGTCGGCCATCTTGGAGAAGTCCAGCGGAATCAAGCGCGACTCGTAGTCGGCCGGAATATTGGCCAGCTTGGGGGCCACACCGGGCATGGCGGTCACAGCAAAGTTCTTGCCGTACAGCTCCATGGCGTCCTTGCTCACGGCCCAGTCCACCAGCTTTTGGGCGGCGTCGGCGTGCTTGGTGCCCTTGTAGATGCTCACGCCTTCCAGGTCCCAGCCCAGGCCTTCCTTGGGGAACACCAGCTCGATCGGTGCGCCCTTGGCCTTGTTGGCATGCGCGCGGTATTCGAAAGAGATACCGGCAACATACTCGCCCTGCGCGGCCATGTTGCATGGCTTGGAGCCCGAGTGGGTGTACTGCGCGATGTTCTCGTGCAGTGCATCCATGTACTTCCAGCCACCGCCCTTGCCGTTGTCATCGCCAAACAGCTGCAGCCATGCCGCCACGTCAAAGTAGCCGGTGCCGCTGGAGGCAGGGTTGGGCATGACCACCTGGCCCTTGAACTCGGGCTTGGTCAGGTCTTGCCAGCTGGTGGGCATGGGGATGTTGCGCTTCTTGGCTTCCACGGTGTTGAAGCAGACGGTGGCGCCAAACACATCCATACCCACCCAGCTGGGAGGATTCTTGCTGTCGCGGTACTTAGCGGTGATGGCTTCCAGGCCCTTGGGTGCGTAGGCCTGGAGCATGTCGTTCTTGTCAAAAATCGCCAGGCTGGACGCTGCCACACCCATGATCACATCGGCCTTGGGGTTGGCTTTTTCTGCCAGCAGCTTGGCGGTGATGACGCCGGTGGAGTCACGCACCCACTTGAGCGCGATGTCTGGGTGGCTCTTGTTGAATGCCGTTTCGTAGGCTTTGAGCTGGTCCATCTCTAAGGCGGTGTAGACCGTCAGTTCGGTCTTTTGGGCATACACCAGGCCCGTTGCTGCCATTGCGGCAGCAGCGGCTACCAGCTTTTTCCAGTTCTTCATTGCGTACTCTCTCGCCTGGGTTAATAGGATCGATGGAGTATCTGAAGCCTTTGTGACAGCGGTATGGCGGATTGGCGAAGCTTGGATGACACACGATGGCGCCGTGCTGCACAGGCATGTAGGCTGTATCGCAGGCAATACAACGATCTGCAGACCAAGCAGCTCAATGCATGTGGCGAGCGCGTCACTGCTGTGCCCAGCGCTTGCATTCCAGTCGTGGTGCCGGTGTATTGGCTGCCACTTTATGCTGTTCGCATGTCATCAGCCACCTGGATCGCTTACATCGACGGCAGCGCCCTGCCCAACCCCGGGCGCATGCGCATTGGCGGCATTGCCTACGCCCCCGATGGAGTCAGCCATTGCTTTAGCCAGGCAATGGGCCACACGGGCTGCAACAACGAGGCGGAAGCGCTTGCAGCCATCCATGCCCTGAGCTGGCTGCAAAGCCGGGGCGCCCGCGAGGTGCTGCTGCACACCGACAGCAGCATTTTGGCCGCACAAATGGCAGAGCCCGCCGCCAAACCCATTGCCCGCCTGGCCGCGCTTTACGCGCAGGCGCGCGCACTGCGTTCGGGCTTTGCGCAGCTGGAGGTGCGCTGGGTTCCCCGGCACAAAAACACCGTGGCCGATGCCTTGGCACGCGGTGACGCCATGCCCCGGGTGGCGGGGGTGGATGCGGCACCGGCAGGCAGCGTTGCCTGATGTTGCCTTTACGCAAGCAAAGGCCAGGCACAGGCTGCTTAGTTTTTATGGCTGCGGCGGCGCGAGCCAGGCAGCATACGCATGGGGCGTGGCGCCGGCACGGCGCTGCGCATGGGTCGGCGGCTGGCACCCGCCCCCCCTTCTCCAGCCTGGGTTAAATCCCCTCCCCTGCCCGCGCTTTGGGTGGCCGCGCTGTGTGCTAGCTCCAGCCTGAGCTGGGCCAGTGCGCTCTCATGCTGCTGGGCTTGCAGCGCAAGGGTCTGCGTATGGGCCGCTTCTGCGGTCTGCAGACGGTGCTGCAGCTGCTGCACCTGGGCTAGGGACTGCTGCAGTTGTTCGGTCTGTTGCGCGCGTTGTTCCTGAAGCGCTTGCCGATCTTGCTGCCATTGCGCTTCCAGCCTGGCCAGCTTTTCTTGCTCAGCGCGCTGGGCCGCCATAGCCTGCTTGGTTTCCTGGCGCGCGCGATCCAGATCCTGCAGTACCCGGTGCTGCTGCAGCTGGGCATTGTGCTGCAGCTCGCGCAGCTGCTCGGCATGCGCCATGTCGGCGTCATCCCGGGCCTTGCGGTTGGCAAACAGCTCTTGCTCCAGGGCCTGCAGGCGCTGCTGCTGCGCGGCGGCAAACTGGTCTTTTTGCCGGCCGGCCTGCTCTAGATCGGTCAAACGCGCGCCTTGCATCTTGATCTGGGCATGTGCCATGGCCAGCGCTTGCTCGGTGGTAGCGCGCTGCTGGGCCAGTTGGCTGCGCTCTTGCTCCAGGCTGTGCTGGGCGTCGTCCAGCGCTTGCTGTTGCGCTTGCAAACCCAAACGTACAGGCTCCAGCTGCGCATCGGCCGCTTGCGCCGCCTGCGTCTGCACCTGGTCCCATAGCTGCTGCATCACTTGCACCAAGCTGGGGGGCAAGCGGCTGCCGGTGGCGGTCTCCAGATCATCGGCAAGCGTCTGGCCGCCCACCGCGCCCAGGCGCGGCCCCAGGGTGGCAAACCACTCTTCCAGCATGGGGCTCACCGTATTGGGCGAGCCACGGCCAATTTTTTGGCGCACGCGCTCAATGGTGGGCCGTTTGCCCTCCAGCAGCAGTGCATCGGCCGCCTGCCAGACATCTTCTTTTTGCACACTGCGCGTGGCACGCGAAATTTCCATTTTGGTAGTCCTTTTCCCATTACTATCGATAAAAGGTATTTATCGCAAGTAATATGCTTGTACTCTGTAATATATCATACATGTTATGTAATATTTAAACAATATGAAGTCTTACATTCCACGTTCTGTGCCATTTCACATGGATTTTTTGCCTACAGCAGCACTGGGCACTGCGCTGCTGCAGCCGGAGCTGCTGTCAGCGGCTGCCGAGGATGCCTTGCGCGCCTTGCGGCTGGAGGCTGCATCTGTGAACACCACCAGCAGCTACCAAAGTGCCTTGCGCTACTGGGCGGCCTGGTACTGGCTGCGCTATGGCAAGGCCATCGCCCTGCCCTTGGCTGCCAATGTGGTGCTGCAATTTGTGGCTGACCATGGCGAGCACCTGACCGAGCAAGGCGCGCAATCAGGCCTGCCGGCCGAGTTGGATGCACAGCTGGTGCAGCAAGGGTTCAAGGGCAAGCCCGGGGCGCTGGCGCATTCCACCTTGGTGCACCGGATTGCCGTGCTCTCCAAAGCGCACAGCCACCAGGCCATGCCCAATCCCTGCCACAGCGCCGAGGTGCGCGAGGCGCTGTCGCACCTGCGCAAGGCCTATGCGCGCCGGGGCATGCTGGAGCAGAAAAAAGCCGCCCTCACCCGCCCTTTGCTGGAGCAGCTGCTGGCCACCTGCGATGACAGCCTCAAAGGCCGGCGCGACCGCGCCTTGCTGCTGTTTGCCTGGGCCAGCGGTGGGCGCCGGCGCTCGGAGGTGGCAGAAGCCCGCATGGAATGGCTGCAGCAGATGGGGGCGGGCCAGTATTTGTACGACCTGCGCCTGTCCAAAACCAACCAGTCAGGCGCGGCGCGTCCTGAAAACTTCAAGCCCGTGGTGGGGGTGGCCGGTGCTGCGCTGGCCCTGTGGCTGGAAGCCGCAAACATCACCGAGGGCGCGATATTCAGGCGGATTTTCAAAAATGGGAAGGTTGGCGATACCGCCTTGAGTGCGCTGTCGGTCAACAACATCGTCAAAGAGCGCTGCGCACTGGCAGGGGTCGAAGGGGACTTTTCTGCGCACTCGCTGCGCTCAGGCTTTGTGACTGAGGCAGGAAGACAGAACATGGCCCTGGCGGACACTATGGCCATGACCGGCCACCAAAGTGCGGCGACGGTGCTGGGCTATTTTCGCGCCGAGGCGCCGCTGGCCAACAAGGCCGCACGCTTGCTGGACGAACCAACGGATCGCTGAGAAAACAGAGGAGTGCTTTGGATCAGTCCAGCGCCGTTGGCAGCAGCAGCACCAGCAGCATCAAACTGCCCATCAGCACCAGCTGGTGCAGCATGTAATACGGCAGGCTGTGGCGCCCCAGCCATGCCAGGCTGCGGCTGGGCCAGCTTTGTGCGGGCTGGGCAAGATAGCTCGGCAGCCATGCGCCGGGCTTGGCCATTTGCTGGCGACCGACGGCAAAAGCTGCCAGCATGATGCCCAGCCAAGGCAGGATCGGTACAAAATCTTCCGTCACGGGCTTGCGCGTGACCAAGCCCAAAGGACTGAGCGGCTTGGTGTTGAGCAGCTCGACCAGGGAGGCGGGCAATCCGCTGGCCACGTAGCTATAGAGGCCTGGCGCAAGCATGCAGAGCATCGCCAAGCCAAACAGCACGCGGTCACTGCAGCCTTGCACCAGGCGCAGCAGCAGCAGCATGGCGGCCATGCCGTGCAACACGCCAAAATAGATATAGCTGTTGGGAAACACCAGGTAGGAGCCGGCGCTAACCAGCACAGCGCAGCCTGCCACCAGCAACCAGCGCTGGTAAAAGCGACGCGCGCTGCTTGGGCGGGTCTGCGCTGCCGCCTGGCCCAAGCCAGCGCAGAGCAAGAACAGGCTAACGATTGCGGCGCGCTGCCAGATCCAGACAGGGTCGTGGTAGAAATCCTGGCGCCACAGCTGCAGATAGCTGAGGTCAAAACAGAAGTGGAAAGCCGTCATCCAGACCATGGCCAAGCCGCGCAGCATATCCAGGCGGTCCAGTCGATCACGCTGGGCGCGCGGCGCAACGGCTAAAGGGGTGACGCGGTGGAACTGGGTGGGCATAGATCAAAAACGAGGGCTGCGCTATCGTGCCACATCTGCGGCGGCGGCGGGCTGCCAGTGCTGCCGTCTTGGTATTGATCAAACAAAGCTTGCCTGGCAAGGTGGGTAGCGGCGAACATGAAAAAGCCTGTCGCACTTGCATGCGACAGGCTTTTAAATAATGGTCGGAGCGGTGGGATTCGAACTCACGACCCTCTGCTCCCAAAGCAGATGCGCTACCAGGCTGCGCTACGCTCCGACTAAGCCGCTATTCTAACCTGTTTTTTGGCGGCGTTTGTAGAAATCAGAACTGATTTCTTCATCCTACGCGCCCTAGCCTCTCCTGGGTCGTGCGATTTGCGCCACGGGCGTAGCCGCGCAGGTTCAAAGTGTGGCTGCTTTTTTCCCGTGGCGGCAGCCGCTCAACCGGCCGCAGAAGCCGCGCTGTCCCAGCTGCCGCCCAACGCGCGAATGAGCGCAATCGTGGCCGTGTACTGGGCAGTGCGCACCTGCAGCGCCTGGCGGCGGTTGCGCAGCTCGTTGCGGCGGGCATCGAGCAGCTCGAGCTGGCTGACCAGGCCGTTGCGGTAGCGTACATCCGACAGGTGCGTGGCGCGCTCGGCGGACTTCACTGCCTGGCCCAGCACCGTGGCCTGGCCTTGCAGCAGGCGCAGGCTGCTCAGCTGGTCTTCCACCTCGCGGAAGGCACCCAGCACCTGGCCACGCTGTGCCGCCAGTGCTGCTTCTAGCCGGGCCTTGGCGCCCTCTTCCTGCGCCTCGCGCTGGCCGCCGTCAAACAGCGGCAGTGACAGCAGCGCGCCCAGGCCCCAGGAGCGGGCCGACCATTTGAACAGGTCGCCCAGGTCGGGCGAGGCAAAGCCGCCATTGCCGGTCAAGGTGATCGCCGGGAACCAGGCCGCCTGCGCCACGCCCACACGGGCCTGGGCGGCGAGCACACTGGCTTGCGCGGCCGACACATCGGGCCGGCGGGCCAGCACGGTGCCGGGCACGCCGGCCGGGATCACCGGCAGGCGCACCTCGCCCTGGGCTGCGGGCAGCACAAAGCCGGTCGCCACCTCGCCCACCAACACCGCCAGCGCGTTGTTCAGGGTTGCCTGCTGGCGTTCCAGCGCCAAGGCCTCGGATTCGGTCGCGGACACTTCGCTTTGCATGCGCACCACGTCCAGCTCGGCGGCATCGCCGGCGTCAAAGCGGCGCTCAATCAGGCGCAAGGTGTCGCGATAAGCGGTCAGGCTTTGCTGCACCAACTGCTGCTCGGCTTGTAGTGCGCGCAGCTGCAGATAGGTCTGTGCCACGTCGGACTGCACCATCAGACGCGTGCTTTGCAGCAAAGCGGCGCGGGCATCGGCGTCAAGCTGGGCAGCCTGGCTGGCTTGCGAGAGGCGGCCAAACAGGTCGACCTCGTAGGACAGGTTGAGCCCGGCCGTCACCAAGGTCGCCGGCTGCAGCCCGTTGCTGGTATTGGCACCGGCCTGGCGCGCCACCCCGCCGCCGACGCCGACTTGCGGCAGGCGCTGGGCATCGGCCGAGCGCAACAGCGCGCGGGCCTCCGCCAAGCGGGCCGCTGCCGTCTGCACATCGGTGTTGGCATCGGCTGCGCGCTCCACCAGCCGGGTCAGCTCCGTATCCGCAAAGGCCAGCCACCAAGCACCACGGGGCTGGGCCTCGGCCGGGGCTGCCGTGGTCCAGGAGGCTTGGTCCTGCGGCGTGCTGAAAGCGGCCGGCACCGGCACACCGGCGTTGGGCGCAGCAGGTGGCAGCGCCGTGGCGCAACCGGCCAGTAGCAAGGCGGCTGCCAACGGTGTCAGCAGTTTCAAGCGCAGCGGTGCTAGTGAGCGGCGCAGGCCCCGGCCCAGGGGGGCATGGCCGGCTTTGGTATTGAAAGAAAGAGTCGTTTCTTGCATGTTGTTCTTCTCTTATTCGTCATGTCCGCGCGCAGCGGCCAAGATGGGTTGGCCCGAGCCTCCGCCATGTGCAGGAGCAGGTACGGGAGCCGTGATCGGGGCCACATGTGCGCCATGCTGCTTGAGCGGGCGGTTGCCAGCGAGCTTGCGCAGCAGCACATAGAACACGGGGGTCAGGAACAGGCCAAACGCGGTAACGCCAATCATCCCGGCAAACACGGCCATACCCATGGCGCTGCGCATTTCTGCGCCTGCGCCCTTGGAGAGCACCAGGGGCAGCACACCCATGATGAAGGCCATCGAGGTCATCAGGATGGGGCGCAGACGCAGGCGGCTCGCCTCGATCGCAGCTTGCACGGGGTTGCGACCGGCAAACTCCAGCTCGCGGGCAAACTCCACAATCAAGATGGCGTTCTTCGCCGATAGCCCCACCAGCACCACCAGACCGATCTGGGTAAACACATTGTTGTCACCGTTGGAGAGCCAGACACCCGTCATCGCGGCGAGCAAGCCCATGGGCACGATCAGCACAATGGCCAGTGGCAAGGTCAGGCTTTCATACTGCGCGGCCAGCACCAGGAACACCAGCAAGATGGCCAAGGGGAAAACCAGCGCAGCAGAATTACCGGCCAGAATTTCCTGATAAGTCAGCTCCGTCCACTCAAAGCTGATGCCTTGGGGCAAGGTCTCGGCGGCAATGCGCTCCACGGCATCGCGGGCCTGGCCCGACGAGAAACCGGGGGCTGGGCCACCATTGACGTCTGCCGACAGGAAACCGTTGTAGCGCATGGCACGCTCGGGCCCAAAGCTGGGTTCGAGCTTCATCAGTGCCGACAGGGGCACCATCTCGCCGGTGGTCGATCGCACTTTGAGCGCGCCCACGTCTTCAGCACGGGCCCTGAAGCCCGCATCCGCTTGCACCCGCACACTGTAGGTGCGGCCAAACTTGTTGAAGTCGTTGGCATACAAGCTGCCCAGGTAGATCTGCAGGGTCTCGAAGATATCCGTCACCGGCACACCCAGCTGGCGCGCCTTGGTGCGGTCGATATCCGCAAAGAGCTGTGGCACATTGACCTGCCAGCTGGAGAAGATGCCAGCCAGCTCAGGCGTCTGGTAGGCCTTGGCCATGAAGGCCTTGACCGCGCCGTCCATCGCTTCGTAGCCGAGCGATGCCCGGTCTTCGATCTGCAGCTTGAAGCCGCCCGTGGTGCCCAGGCCCGACACCGGTGGCGGCGGGAACATGGCGATAAAGGCGTCCTGGATCTGGCCAAAGGCCTGGTTCAGCTGGCCCGCCACGGCGCCACCACTTTGGTCGGCGCGGGTGCGCTCGGCAAAGGGCTTGAGCGATACAAACACGATGCCGGAGTTCGAGCTGTTGGTAAAACCATTGATCGACAGACCGGGGAAGGCAATCGCATCGGCCACATTGGGGTTCTCTTTGACGATATCGCCCATGCGCTTGATCACGTCTTCGGTGCGGTCCAAGGTGGCGCCATCGGGCAGCTGGGCAAAACCGACCAGGTACTGCTTGTCTTGCGCCGGCACAAAGCCGCCGGGCACCATGTGGAACAGGCCCCAGGTGGCACCGACCAGTGCCAGGTAGACCACGAACATGCCCGTCTTGTGGCTGATAACGCGGCGCACGCCGCCGCTATAGGCCTCAGACCCCCGGTGGAACACGGAGTTGAAACGGCGGAAGAAGCCGCCCAGCACCCGGTCCATGCCACGGGTCAGCGCATCCTTGGGCTCGTGGTGGCCTTTGAGCAGCAGGGCTGCCAGCGCTGGCGACAGAGTCAGCGAGTTGATGGCCGAGATCACCGTGGAGATGGCAATCGTCACCGCAAACTGCTTGTAGAACTGGCCCGTCAGGCCGCTGATAAAGGCCAGCGGCACAAACACCGCCACCAGCACCAGGGCAATCGCAATGATGGGGCCCGAGACTTCGCGCATGGCCTGGTAGGTGGCCTCACGCGGGCTCAGCCCGGCTTCAATGTTCCGCTCCACGTTCTCGACCACCACAATGGCGTCATCCACCACGATACCAATCGCCAGCACCAGCCCAAAGAGGCTGAGCGCATTGATGGAAAAGCCCAGCAGGTGCAGCACGGCGAACGTTCCCACCACCGACACCGGCACGGCCAGCAGCGGAATGATGGAGGCGCGCCAGGTTTGCAGGAACAGAATCACCACGACCACCACCAGCGCGATGGCTTCGAGCAAGGTGTGGATCACCGAGTCGATGGAGGCGCGCACAAACTGGGTCGGGTCATAGGCAATGCGGAACTCCACGCCTTCGGGCATGTTCTTTTGCAGCTCAGCCATGGTGCTGCGCACGTTGGCCGAGATCTCCAGCGCATTGGAGCCTGGCGCTTGGAACACGCCCATGCCGACGGCCGGCTCGTTGTTGAGCAGCGAACGCAGCGAATAGTCGGCAGCGCCCAGCTCCAGGCGGGCAATGTCGCGCAGACGCGTCACTGCACCATCCGTACCGGTCTTGACGATGATGTCGCCAAACTCTTCAGTGCTGGACAGGCGGCCCTGGGCATTGATGGACAGCTGGGTATCGACACCAGGCAAGCCTGGCGATGCACCGACGACGCCGGCCGCAGCCTGCACGTTTTGGCCACGGATGGCAGCCACCACATCGCTGGCCGACAGGCCGCGCTGCGCGACCTTTTGTGGGTCCAGCCAGGCGCGCATCGAGTAATCGCCGCCGCCAAAGATCTGCACCTGGCCTACGCCCTGGATGCGCGCGAGGCGGTCCTTGACGTTGAGCACGGCATAGTTGCGCAGGTAGTCGATGTCATAGCGGCCATTGGGCGAGACCATGTGCACCACCATGGTGATGTCCGGCGAGCTTTTGATCGTCGTCACCCCCAAGCGGCGCACTTCTTCGGGCAGGCGCGGCTCGGCTTGCGAGACGCGGTTCTGCACCAGCTGCTGGGCCTTGTCCGGGTCGGTACCCAGCTTGAAGGTCACGGTCAGGGTCATCACACCATCGGTGGTGGCCTGGCTGCCCATATAGAGCATGCCTTCCACACCGTTGATGGATTCTTCCAGCGGGGTGGCCACCGTCTCGGCGATCACCTTGGGATTGGCGCCAGGGTACTGGGCGCGCACGACGACGGACGGCGGCACGACCTCGGGGTATTCCGAGATCGGCAAGGTTCGCATGGCGATCAGCCCTGCCAGAAAGATCAGCACCGACAGCACACCCGCGAAAATCGGGCGGTCGATGAAAAATCGAGATAAATTCATACGCTTGACTTTTTCTTATGGGGTTCAGGCTGCAGGCTTGGAAGCATCGCTAGCTGCCTGCTGCGCTTCGCCCTTGAGCTCAGATTTGTTAGACATGGGCACGTCCTGCGGTGCCACCACCGCGCCGGGCCGCACGCGCTGCAGGCCATTGACCACAATGCGCTCGCCCGCCTTCAGGCCCGAGGTCACCAGACGCAGGCCTTCAAAGGGCGCGCCCAATTGCACTTCGCGGTATTCGGCTTTGTTGTCCTCGCCCACCACCAGCACAAACTTCTTGCTCTGGTCGGTGCCCACGGCCCGCTCATTGATCAGCAGGGCTTGCTGGCTGTGGGGCTGGCCCATGCGCACGCGGGCAAACTGGCCGGCCATCAGCGCGCCATCTGCGTTGTCAAACACCGCCCGCACCCGCACCGTGCCGCTGCGCGCATCCACCTGGTTGTCAATCAACTGCAGGTGGCCGGCATAAGGCGTAGCGCCACTGGTGCCCACCCCCATCTGCACAGGGATGCTTTCAATCAGCGCACGGGCGCTCTTGCCCTGGCGCAGGCCTTGCAGCGCACTGGTGACGATCTGCTCGTCGGCATCAAAGCTGGCGTACATGGGGTTGACGGAGACCAAGGTGGTGAGCACCGGTGCGCCGGCACCGGCGCTCACCAGGTTGCCCACGGTCACATCGATGCGGCCCATGCGGCCAGCCACCGGTGCACGCACCTGCGTGTAGCCCAGGTTGAGCTTGGCCGTCTGCAGCGCGGCCTGGGCAGCGCGCAGGTTGGCGTCCGCTTCGCGGCGGGCGTTGGTGCGCTCGTCCAGTTCCTTTTGCGCAATGGCGCGCTCTTCCCACAGTCGGGCGGCGCGTTCGGCCTCGCTTTGCGAATAGCCCATGCGGGCCTTGGCCGCCACCACCTGGGCTTCGGCGCGGTCCACCTCTACCGCAAAAGGTGCCGGGTCCACGGTGAAGAGCAGATCGCCGGCCTTGACCAGCGCGCCTTCCTTGAAATGCACCGCCTGCAGCGCGCCGGCCACACGGGGGCGCACATCCACGCGCTGCACCGCTTCGAGCCGGCCAGAGAATTCATCCCAAAGCTGCACATCCTTTTGCAGCACCTGGGCGACGGAGACGGGCATGGCCGGCGGCGCTGCGGCCTCGGCCGGCGCACTGGCGTGAGAGCTTTGCAGGTCCAGCGCCGTGCCGCCTGCTGCCACGACGGCAGCTGCCAGGCCGACGGCTGTCCACCAGCGGCGTTGAGGGGAATAAGAAGTTTTGTTGTTGCTCATGGCCATGTCCTGGTGTGTGCGTGTAGCGGTTTTTGGTATTTCTTGCGGCAACGGCATGCCCCAGCGGCCTGCAAAGGCCGACAGAAAATCCTTGCCCATAGCGGCAATGCGTTGCGAGAAAGCGTGTTGAAGGGGTGGTGAAGGCGCAGCTGCCCGCCGCCGCTCCCCGGGCTTTACCGAAGAGTGGCGCCGCTCTAGCCTTGCGCTTCGTTCAGGGGGTCAGGCTTGCGCCCGACATCGGGATGTCTCGAAGAAAATGGCCAGTTGTTCCAGCACGGCCCCGGCGCAGGGGCAGGGATCGGGAGCCCGGGGCTCCAGCAACGCATCGGGCCACTGTTGCGCGACCTTGAACACATGCTGCTGCACCAGATGGCCCGCTGCCTGCAAGCGGCTGGCATACGCCAGTGCCTCGTCGTGCATCGGGTCTTCATCGCCCACCATGATGAGCGTTGCCGGCAACCCCGCCAGGCGCTGTGCCATCGCAGGCACGGCGTAGGGATGGATGCCGTCATAGGTACAGCCCAGGAACTTGCTCCAGCCCTCGGCCCACTTGCATTCCGTCGCATCGCCATTGGCAGCGCGTAGCGATGCCGTGCCGGCGCAGGGATTGAGCATGGGTGAGAGCAGGATTTGCCCTGCCAGCGGCGGATGGCGTTGATCACGCGCCATCAAGCACACGCCAGCAGCCAGGTTGGCGCCCGCCTCCTCGCCAGCCACATACATCGGTGCACCTTTGCCGGCAAGGCGAGTGCGATGTTTGTAGCTCCACTGAAGCATTTCATATCCGATCTCCAATGGACGCGGAAATGGATGCTCAGGCGAGAGCGGGTACGCCACCGACACCACACGGGCACCTGCTGTTGCCAGCAGGCCCGCCACGGTGCAGCCACTGTCCAGGTCACCTTCAACAAAAGCGCCGCCATGAAAATGCAGCACCAAGGGCGAAGGCTCGCCGGACTTGCCTTTGCTCCCGTACAAGCGCACGGCCACCGACTCGCCCGACGCCGTCGGAGCGACGGTGTCGATAAAGTCAGGAGCTGCTGAACTGGTTTTTACGGTGGTGTCAGACATACGGGAAGCCCGGTGGTAGAGGCATGAGTAAATGTAGTTGCGTTGCCGCAGCCGATCAATCCGCAAATTATGGCCGCACTATTTCCAAAACAGGAACAATCGCCGGATCTTTGGCATGTGAGAATCCACCTACTTTGGCGCGCGCGTGCGCGCTGGTGTAAGGAGAGCTATGGATCAGATACAGGCAATGCGGGTGTTCGCGCGGGTCGTGGAGTCGGGCACATTCACGCTCGCGGCCACGTCGCTGCAGATGCCCAAGGCCAGTGTGACCAAGCATGTGCAGGCGCTGGAAGACCGGCTGCGGGTCAAACTGCTCAACCGCACCACCCGCCGCGTTACCGTGACCACCGATGGCGCCGCCTACTATGATCGGGCCGTGCGGCTGCTGAGCGATTTTGACGAACTCGAAGCCAGCATGAGCCAAGCGCGGGCCACGCCGCGCGGGCGCCTGCGGGTCGATGTCGGCACCTCCATCGCCCGGATGCTGATCATTCCCCAGCTGGCCTCGTTCCAGGCACGCTATCCCGACATCCAGATCGACCTGGGTGTGACCGACCGCACGGTGGACCTGATTGCCGACAATGTGGACTGTGTGGTGCGGGGCGGCGAGCTGAGCGACCAGTCACTGGTGGCGCGCCGCGTGGGCAATCTGGAGTTTTTCACGATGGCCTCGCCCGCCTATCTGCAGCGCCACGGCACGCCCCAGCACCCGCGCGATTTGGAAAACGGCCACAACAGCGTGATTTTCTTCTCGCCCGTGGCCCAGCGTCGCTACCCGCTAGAGTTTCAGCACAACGGCGAGATCGTCGAGATTGCCAACCCCTCGACCCTCGCGGTCAACGAAGCCAATGCCTACACGACCAGCTTGCTGACCGGCCAGGGCGTGGGCCAGATCACCAGCTACCAAGCCCGCGAGTACCTGCAAAGCGGTGAGCTGGTACAGATCCTGCCGGAGTGGACCCAGCCCCTGCTGCCGGTCTATGTGGTCTACCCGCCCAACTCGCACCTGAGCGCCAAAGTGCGGGCCTTTGTGGATTGGGTGGTGGAGATTTTTGCGGCCGATCCGCTGCTGCAGTGCAAATAGCGCACTGCGGTCATGCATCTGAGTCGCTGAAGGGCGGATGTGCCCTAGGCGAATGCACCCGGTGTGCAACACAGGCCTCGCTGCCTTCAATGTGGCTCTTGAGCACCGGCAGCAGACTGTCTTCATCCAAGTTGCCGTACCAGACGCCATCGGGGTAGACGATCATCAGCGGCCCTTGATTGCAGGGGTACTGGCAACTGGTCTGCAGCAGCTGCAGCTGCTGTTTGAGTGGTGGGCTGGCTTGCACCGCCTGGCTGAGCCGGGGCCATAATGCCGCCGCACCCTTGGCCACGCAGCGCGGCCCCATGCACCACAGCACATGGCGCTGGTGCGCGGGCACACTGCTCCAGGCCACCGGGTCGGTCTGCCAGCCCTCCTCTCCTTCTTCGGCTGCCACATCGGGCAGCGTCGCCGCCTGGGGCAGGTTGTTGAGCAAGACGGGCACCAGGCCATCCAACTGCAGCAACGGCTGCGCAAACACCAAGCTGGGCCGCGCATCTTCAGCCTGGCTGGCCAGCCAGCGCATGGCAAGCTTTTGCAGCCAGCGCCGCAGCGCGGGTTCATCGGGCACCATGACCGGCTGGATGACGATGGTCATCCCTGTCAGTTCGGCAGGCGCGAGTGCGGCACAAAGGCTGTTCAGCGCCTCGGGCAAGGCCGGCTGGTTGCGGTCCACAAAGGCCAGCTGCATCGCCAGGCCCGGTTCTGCCTGCTGGCAGGCCTGCAGCAAGGCCTGCAATTCGTTTTTGGCTGCTGACCCCAGGCCGCCCCGGCCCAGCAGCAACAAAGCATCGGGTTTTTTAGCCATGGGGTTTATCCATCCAGTAGCTGACCCGGGCTTTGTCCAGGCGCGGGTGGCGGTCCACCAGAGATTCAACCTGGAACACCCGCGCAATGGTGGCTGGCGTCAGCACCTGTTCAGGCATGCCCTCGGCCTCGATGGCCCCGCCTTGCATCACATAGATGCGATCGCAGAACTGCGCGGCCAGGTTCAGGTCATGCACCACGATCAGCACCGTGCAGCCCGAGGCGCGCACCAGGCCGAGCAGCTCCAGCTGGAACTGGATATCCAGGTGGTTGGTGGGCTCGTCCAAAAACAACAGCTGGGGCTGCTGGGCCAGCGCACGGGCCAGCAGTACGCGCTGGCGCTCGCCGCCCGACAGCGATGACAGGGGATGGTTGGCCAGGCTGCTGGCCCGCACCTGTGCCAGGCAGGCGCTGACGACGGCCTTGTCCTCGGCGCTGTCGCGCGCCCAGCGCGACTGGTGCGGGTAGCGGCCCATCATCACCAGCTCCTGCACCGTGCAGTCAAAACCCAGAGCCGTTTCCTGACCCAGCACCGCCGCCTGCTGGGCAAACTGCCGGGCGCTCATCTGCCAGATGTCGCGGCCTTGCATTTCTATGCGGCCACCGGCCTGGGGCTGCAGCACGCGGTAGAGCATGCGCATCAAGGTCGATTTACCGCAGCCATTGGGGCCCACCAGGCCGACACATTCGCCCTGCGCCACCTGCAGGCTGGCCTGGCGCACGATCTGCGTGGCCTGGGCGCCGTGGCCGGCGATCCAGGACAGGTTGCTGGCCGCCAGCATCATGCGCTGCCTCCCGGCATCGCACTGGTGCGGCGCCACAGCATCCAGATAAAGAAGGGTCCACCAATCAGTGCGGTGATGACGCCCACCGGCAGCTCGCTGGGCGCAAACCAGGTGCGAGCGGCCAGATCGACCAGCACCAGAAAGCTGGCACCCATCAAGGCGCTGACGGGCAATACCCGGCGGTGGTCGCTGCCCACCAGCATGCGGGTGATGTGGGGGATGACCAGGCCGACAAAACCGATGGCACCGCTCACCGCCACCATGGTGCCCGTCAGCAGCGACACCACGACGAACAATTGCAGGCGCAGGCTGGCAGTGTTCAGCCCCAGGGTGGCAGCGCCCTCGTCGCCTATCAGCAAGGCGTTGAGCTGGCGAGCGCAGAGCAGCAGCCACAGCAGGCCCAGGCCCAGCACGGCAGCAGGAAGGCCCAGGGCGCTCCACTGGGTTGCTGCCAGGCTGCCCAGGGTCCAGGTTAGCAAGGCATTGGCCAGCTCGCGCTGGCCGGCCGTCAAGGTGATCAGGCTGGTGACGCCCATCAGCATGTAGCCAATCGCCACGCCGCTCAAGATCAGCCGGGTGGCATGCAGGCGCCCCTGCTGCTGGGCCAGCGCATAGACCAGCGCGGTGGCCAGCAGTGCGCCAATAAAAGCGCCCGCCGTGATTGCATAAATGCCAGCCGCCGCCAAGCTGCCATAGGCCAGCACCGACACCGCCCCCACCGATGCGCCCGAGGACACGCCCAGCATGTAGGGGTCAGCCAGCGGATTGCGCACCATCGCCTGCATCACCACGCCAACCACGGCCAGCCCGGCACCCACCAGCGCGGCGAGCAGCACGCGAGGCATGCGCACCATCCAGACAATCTGGTAGTGCTGCTGGCTGATGCCACCCTGCCCCGCATCCGCTTGCCAGCCGCCGCCCAGCAACTGCTGGCTGACGACCGACCACACGGTGGATGCATGCAGCGATGCCGAGCCCCAGGTGATGGCGGCCAGGCCGCTGGTGAGCAACAAAATCAGCAGCAGCAACAGGCACAGCGCCAAAGACCAGGGCTTGCGCCGCTGGCGGGCATGCAGGCCGTCGCAGCCGGGCGCATGGCTCACGGCTTAGACTCCGCAGCGCGCAACCAGGGTACCGGGTCCACGGTGATGGCCCGCTCAGGGTGCAAGGCAGCAGCCAGGCGCTGCGCCACATTGACGTTGCGCGGCCCGGGCGTTGCCTCGGCATAGCTGATGACAAAAAACTGCTGCTTGCGGATCGCGCTCACCCCCGCCAGCTCGGGCTTGGCGCGCAGAAAATCGATCTTGCCCTGCGCGCTGGGCCGGCCGTAGTCGATGATGATGATCCACTCGGGGTCGCGGGTGATCACATCTTCCCAGTTGCCCTTGGGCCAGTTGCTGGGGATATCGGCAAAGATATTGCTGCCACCTGCGGCATCGAGCATGGCCTGGGGCATGCCAAAGCCGCCGACGGTGGTGGGAATCTTCTCTCCGCTGTCAAACACAAAGACGCGGGGCTTGTGTGTATTGCCCTGCATCTGCGCGGCCAGTTGGTCGATGGAGGCCTGCAATTTTTCAATCTGCCCTTGGGCATGGGGCTCGAAATCGAAGATAAGCGCCACATTGCGCAGATCCGCCAAGGTATCACCGAGGGCAACACGCTCGCGCTTCTGGATACGGATGCAGGACTCCGACAGCACATAGGAGGCGATGCCATGGTTGGCCAGCAGCTCGGGTGTGACCCCGCCCGGTCGAAAGCCATAGCTCCAGCCACCAAACACAAAGTCGGCGCGCACCTCCAGCAGCGCTTCGAGGTTCATGTCCTGCGACGACAGCTTGGGCACCTGTGCGAACTGGTCCTTCAGCTCCGGGCTGATTTCCTTTTGCGATGGGATCCCCGAGTAGCCCACCAGCTTGGGCCCCAGGCCCAGAAAGAGGAACATTTCGGTGATGTTCACATCGTGCGTGACGGCGCGCTGCGGCACCCGGTCATAGCGCTGGGGCTGGCCGCAGACATCGATCACCAGAGGGGTGGCCCGCAGGCCTGGGTCGGCCGCAGGTGCAGCAGCCACCGGTGGCGGTGCTGTGCCGCCGTTGGCGCCCTGCCCAGCGGGCTGGTCACAACCCAGCAGCGCGACGGCAGCCGCCGCTGCCGCCAACCCATGTTGAAAGTGCCTAAACGCGCGTCGTGTCATGCCTGGGCCTTGCTCAGAAACGCAGATGTGCCATCAGCTCAAAGCTGCGGCCGTTGCCCATCAGCCATTGCGAGCCATAGGACGAGGCAGCATAGCGCTTGTTGGCCAGGTTACGGCCCACGAGGTTCAAGGTGGTGCTACGGTTCAGGTTCCAGCCCAGGACCGCATCAGCCACCGTGTAAGCCGGCAGCTGCGCGGTATTGGCATTGCTGGTGTAGCGGCTGGCCACATGGCGCAGGCCCAGCGATGCACGCCAATCCCCCGTTTGGTAATGCGCCCAGGCATTGGCCGTGTAGCGCGGTACGTTGGCCGGCTGGTTACCCGAGCGGTCAATGGCCGTGGCGCCTTCCAGCAGCTCGTCAAACTGCGCATCCACATAGGCCAGATTGCCCTCAAAGCGCCAGGCCTTGGTAGCCCGCCAGCTGCCTGCCAGCTCAATACCCTTGGAGGACTGCTTACCGCCCTGGATCGATACCGATGGTCGATCCGGGTCGCGGGTGATGATGTCTTTCTTGCGGATATCGAAGACCGCCAAGGTCCACTCGCCCTGGTCATTGGGCAGCTGCTGCTTGATGCCCACTTCCACCTGGCGACCCTTGCTCAAGCTAAAGCCGGTTTGCGACTGGGTCAAAGACAGCAGGCTGTTGACGGGGTCGTGGCCGGTGCTGACCTGGGCGTACACGCTGGTGTTCTGGTCCAGCTTGTAGGTCAGGCCCAGGCGCCAGGAGGTGCCGCCCAAGGTCTTGTCAAAACGGGCCTGGCTCAGCAGGTCCATGCGGTCAAAATCATAGAGGTCGCGGCGCACACCCGCCAACAGCAGCCACTGCTCGCCCAGCTTCCAGGCGTCTTCCAGGTAGAAGGCGTTCTGGCGGATGCGCGAGGTCATGCGTGGTTTGTAGGGGTCGGGGCTGTTCCAGTAGCCATTGGTTCCACCCACGAGCGGCACGTCGGATTCGCCGGTATAGGGCGAGCTGTTCAGCGCGGTGAACTTGGCTTGGGACACATCCCAGCCCATGGCAATCTCGTGCTGACCGGGTTTGAACACGGCGCCTAAGCGGTTGCCGCTTTGCTCCAGGTCGTGGCCAATTTCCAGGTAGTCGTAGCGGTGGACCAGGCCGGCGCTGGCGTTGTAGTCATAGCCCTCGATGTTCTTCCAGTGGCGGTCGGCCTTCATGTGGTAGGTCTCGTTGCGCAGCACCAGCGCGTCCGTCACATTCCACTCGGCCTTCAATTTGTAGCGCTGGTCCTTGTAGCGAACGTCGCTGTCGAGGAAGTTGAAATTGCGATCGCGCAGCGCTGCTACCGGCTTGCCGTCCACCACCGGGGTGCCAAAGTAGCGCTCGGGCCTTTGGTCGCTGATGTCGGCCGTCAGGTCCAGGCGCAGGTCGCTGCTGGCCTGCCAGCGGATGGCGCTCATGATCTTCTTGCTATCGCTGTTGCCCAATTGGCGCTCGCCATCGGTCCGATCGCCGTAGACATCCAGCCGGTAGCTCAGGCTGTCGCTCAGCGCGCCGGTAGTGCCCAGCCCGGCGCGTGCCGTGCCGTTGGAGCCAGCGCCAAACATCACTTCGGACGACTGCGTACGGCTGGGCTCCTTGCGCACCGCGTTCACGGTCGCACCCATGGTGCCGCTGCCATACATCAGCGACGCGGGCCCGCGCAGCACATCAAAACGCTCGTAGCCCCAGCTGGAATTGGGATAGGCCACAGTGCCCGCTGCCACGCCCAGGCTCAGCCCGTCTTCGGCCACGCCCACTGAGTTCACGCCGGTAAAGCCTCGGCTGGAGAACGACAACCCTCCGTTACCGGGCGTGCTGTTGACGCTCAGGCCCACGCTGCGGCCCACGGCATCGACCACTTCGTAGTCGGCACGCTCCTGGATTTGCACGGCAGACACCGAGCTGACGCTGGCGGGCAGATCCTGGATCGGAATGTCGAGTTTGCTTGCCGACGTCGAGGGGAGCTTGAGCGCATTGGGCTCGCTGCGTTGGTCGGTCACCACCACTTCGGGCAGTGAGGTTTCCTGGGCCTGGGCTAATGCCATGCCAAAGGCTGGCAAGCACAGGACACAGGAGCTGCCGACCAGGCGCAAGGAGGAAGAGAGCCGCTGGGCTACCAGGAGCCGGTTTTTCGGAAAAGGAACTGCAGTCATTTCAACAAAAGGCGCTAACTGCCTGATGCGAGGGCTGCACTGCACGCAAGGGGTCCCAGGGAGGGGTCGCGCGAAGAACCGCCGTCCACACCCCGCAGACAGTTGAGAGAGCACGCTCCAGGGCAAAGCCCAGGGCGCACTGCGACTAGGAACAGGCCGGTCTCCGGGCTCACAGGCGGTACAGCGCAGACGCGCTAACCCGGTAACCGGTCTTCCCAAGGTGTGGGCGACCTGCTGCCTGACAGGCATGGACGCACTCTCAACCCCAGTGACTGGGCCCGCGTGGGAGCGGGCCGCATCGGCTACGTTTCCTGTCTACCGTTGCGGGGGCAGCCAAGGCTTGGGGGAGCACGCTCCCGACCTTGTTCCCGTTTCACTCGCGCTAGGCAAGCACCTGTAGATAGGCTTTTTTCAAAGCGCAGTCAGTGTAACAGCAGCCAGCAGGGGCCTAGTGTCCCTCTGGAAACTCTCTATCGCCCGCTGTGTGCGCCGCTTTAAAAGGCGCCTTGCAGCGCTTGCGAATTCGCATCCATCGCATTGGGCGAAGGTTTTGCAGGGGGGCCCCAGTACGGCCCTGCCTACCGCAGGCTTCTGATGGAGACGAGGCGCGAAGCTGCAGGCAGGACACCACGGCGATGACCGCTCCTGTCATCACCCATTGGCCTCTTCTATTTCTTCATTTGATTTTCGAGACGGTTTTACTGAATCTATAGAAATAGTATGCAGCTATTGCCATTGGCGCATTAACAAATCATGACCAATAATGCTGAAGAAACTGTTAAATTCGCCGCTGACATCCATCTCGTTTCTTTGATTTGCGAAACACCACAGGAGAGATGCAATGCTGTCGAACAAAATCCCCTAGACAGTGCTGAGTAACAGGGGCATTCTGATTGCCTGCCAATACCAAGATCGCTGGATTTGTTACTGACTTGTATCACTTGCTGCAACGCCTGCTGCCTGCCAGGCCCATATATCGTGCCTGTACTTCAACTGCCAAGCGATGACCTTTTAGCCCTGCATCCTGGCGAACGGCTAGCGTCAATATTAATTCACAAAAGGCCTGCAATCGATTGGAGCGCCTTATCTGGAAGTCCAGCAAAGAGATCTGCCAACGATTGAAATTATGCAAAAATTCTCTGCCTCATACCTTCCAGCGATTGACGGCTTTCGCGCCCTTGCCGTTCTCGCAGTCATTGTCTTTCATTCTGATTTTTTAGATGTACTGCCTGGTGGATTCACAGGGGTCGATATGTTTTTTGTAATATCGGGCTATGTGATCAGTCAATCTCTTTCCAAACGAGGTGATTGGGGATTGAGTGCGTATTTATGGGAATTTTATCGTCGGCGTTTTCTGCGCATTTTACCAGCGCTGCTAGTGGTTCTCTCCATCAGCTTTCTTGTATCAGTCATGTTTATTCCGCAATTCTGGCTGAGCGGGCTGTTTAATCGCACTGGGCTTGCAGCCTTTTTTGGCCTAAGCAATCTAGTTCTGGCTGGGAATACAGAAACTTATTTTTCCCCGAGTGCGGACCTCAATCCATATCTACACACATGGTCTTTGGGCGTGGAAGAACAGTTTTATGTTGTGTTTCCCGTCATATATTTTGTATGGCTGCGCTTTAAGGATCGACTCACTGTCGTTTGGTGTCTATTGCCGCTTTGCCTATTGATTTCGCTATTTATTAGCGCATACCAGACCTATTTCAACCCGCCCTCTGCATTTTACCTTTTACCCAGCCGGTTTTGGGAATTGGCAGCGGGCGCCATGCTCTTCCAAACCATTGGAACAAAAGGCATTTTGTTGCGACACCAGACACTTATGCGTTTGCTGCTGCCTAGCGGCCTTGCTCTCGCCATGGCTGGTTTCTTTTTTGCGGACCGTGAACAGTTTCCCTTCCCTTGGGCCCTGGTCACGGTGGCAGGAACATTGCTGATGATCACCGCCGTGGTACTGCAGGATGAAGGCGCCCCTTCACTGCTGCAGCGCGCCATGCAGTCGCCTGGGATGGTCTATCTCGGACGCCTGTCCTACTCGTTGTATCTATGGCACTGGCCTGTGCTGGTCTTTTTGAGGTGGACAACGGGATTAGAGCTTCTTGTGGTTCAGCTCAGCTACCCTGTCCTTGTGATGGCACTGGCTGCAGCGTCTTATCACTGGATCGAGACGCCTATTCGCGCTGGCAAGGCGCTGCAGCAAAGCCATGCCTGCGCTACTGTCACTGTTAGTCTGCTGGCGGTAGGCATGCTCTGGTGGGGTGCCATGTGGGTGTCTCATCATCCTGATCGCTTATCACTGAGCCAAACACGCGATACCTATGAATGGCACGCCTATAAACACTTCCCTCGTGAAGAGATTATCAAAATTGACGATCCACGGATAAATGGGCGTCAATTGTTTGTCGTCGGCGACTCCCATGCTGCTGCTTATCGCACCATGCTCAACATGGTTCGGCTCAAGCTTGGCATCCATGTACTCGAGTCTAAACAAGGTGGCTGTGGAGTTGTGACGCTCATAGGCCCTGATCCAGCCCATTGTGCGGAACGCCGGGAAGCTTATTTCAAAGAGATTGAGGCGCAAGCAAAGCCGGGCGACATCGTTTTTCTGGCATCTCTTCGAATGCTCGAACTCAAAGAGCAGGATTGGTCACGCGGAGAGGCTGCTGTAATGAATGATATGTTATCAACACAGACATGGGAGAATAATGCCGTGGCTAAAGCTTCTGCCCAGGCCATTCTTGATAGACTAAGCGCTATAAAAGTACAGATTATCATCGATGCCCCCAAACCATTGTTCAAGGCATCCGCCAATCGCTGTTCTGACTGGTTCAACAAGATGAACCCTGTGTGCTCTCCAGGTCTGACCATTGATCGTGCAAAAATAGAACGACTGCGCGAGCCACAAATGAAACTATTGGAGGGTTTAAAGCGAGAATACCCTGGCCTTACGGTTTGGGATCCGATGCCGATGCTTTGTCCTGGGCAGGTATGTTCCGCCTTCGACAATGAAAAACCCCTCTTCTTCGATGCAGATCATCTCAGCGGCCATGGCAACCGCGTTCTTACGCCTTCCTTTACGCAGATTTTGTTGACGATTTGGGGCAATCCTCAAGCTGTCAGCAACTAGAAAAATTCTTGATAGTAATCGCTAGCCATCAAGCCGGGTTCAGGCGCGATTCGTATCCGATATATGCCATGCTGCTTAGTTGGCTCAATATCCATTGTTTAAAGCTGGCCTGAATGCTGCTCTCTCCAGCACCTCGTCGAGAATACAGGTGGAACTTGGGCGTTTTATCCATCGCCAGTTCGCGCAGCAGCTCGGTTCCGAAAGGGGCCAACAGCTTGCCGCTGTGGATGTAGCTGAGCGCATCGACATAGGACAGCAGGCCCACGCCCTGCCCGCTGAGCACCGCTTGCAGCATGGCGTCGTGCGTGTGCAGCAGCATGGGATTGACATGCTTGTCGCCCGGCTCCAGGCCCAGCATGGCATAGATGTCCTGCCACAAGCTGTTGTGGCTGAGCGGGGAGATCAGCCGGTGCTGGTGCAGATCCTGGGCGGTTTCCACCGGGTGCTCAGCCAGCAGCTGGGGCGTGGCCACGATCACCTTCAGGTCTTCGAGCAGTGGGGTTTCATCGAGGTGGTCAACGCCGCCGTAGCCCCAGACAATGGCGGCATCCAAATCGCTGGCGTCAAACGACGGCAACTCCACGCCGATGGAGATGCGCAGATCGAGCGCGGGGTAGTCCTTGGTGAACGACGGCAGCGAGCGGATCAGGTACTGGGTGGCAAAGTAGGGACTGACCTGGATATGGAACTTGGCGTCGCGTTGCTTGGCCCGCACCGCCTCTAGCCCCTGGCTGAGTGCATCGAGCCCCTGCTCGACATAGGGGTACAGGGTTTGCGCATCGGCACTGGCCAGCAGGCCCCGGGTCCCCCGCTCGAACAGCTGCACATCCAACACGCTCTCCAGCTGCTTGAGCTGCTGGCTGGCGGCCTGCGGGGTCAGGCACAGTTCATCAGCTGCCTTGCGGATGGAGCCATGGCGGTAGATGGATTCGAACACCCGCAGCGGCTGCAGGGGCGGGAGCTTGTATTTCATGGAGGAGCGCCGGGCGAAGAGATGCAGGGCCCGGGCTGCGCTGATTATAGGTGGCAGCCTGGTGCTGACCGCAGTCGGCGCCCTGCCCTGCAAGCCCATGAAAAACGCATCCCAGTGCGGATGCGTTGCGGTTTGCCAGGTGCTTAGGCCGCGTTACTGCACCGGATCCCCGCGCATGGGCATGCCGGTGCGGTCCTTGCTGCTCAGCAGCGCAATCAGCCCCACGACGGCTGCCCCAATCAGGTAGTAGGCCGGAACAATGGGGTTGCCCGTCTTGGCAATCAACCAGGAATTGATCATGGGTGCCGTGCCGGCAAACATGGCCACGGCCAGGTTGTAGCTCAGCGCCATGCCCTTGAAGCGCACCTGGGTGTCGAACATCGACGGGATGATCGAGTAGATGCTGCCCAGCAGCATGGCCAGGCAGAAGTTCAGCACCATCAAGGACGAGATCTTGGCGGCGGTGCTGCCTTCGAGCAGCAGCTGAAAGCAAGGCACGGCCAGTACCGCAATCGCCAGACTGGCGGCAATCATCATCGTCTTGCGGCTGAACTTATCGGCCAGCAGGCCCATGATGGGGATCATCACCACCAAAAAGAGCTGCGGGCCCAGGGACAGCTTGAGGCCGGTGGCCACATCCACATGCAGCGCGCTGACAAAGTAGGTGGGGATGTAGGTGACGACAGTGAACAGAGTGACATTGGTCACGATGATGATGCCGGCCGACTGGAACAGCTCTTTCTTGTGGGTGGCGAACAGCACCTTCCAGCTCGCCTGGGCCAGCGCATCGTGCTGCTGCTTCATGGCCATGAAGGTGGGGGTTTCTTCCAGGTACTTGCGGATATAGAGGCCAATGGCGCCCAGCGGCAGCGCAATCAGAAACGGAATGCGCCAGGCCCAGTCCAGGATCTGGTCGGCCGTGAAGAAGACCGTGAGGATGGCCGACACCGAGGCACCAAAGAAGAAACCGGCCATGCAGCCCACCTCCACCCAGCTGGTGAGCAAGGTGCGGTTGCGGTCGCGGCAGTACTCGGCCACAAAGATGGCGGCGCCACTGGCCTCACCCCCGGCGGACAAGCCCTGCATCAGGCGCAGCACGATCAGCAGCAAGGGCGCAGCGATGCCAATGCTGGCATACCCTGGCAGCACGCCAATTAAAAAAGTGGAGATGGCCATCATGATGATGGTGATGGTCAGCACGCGCTTTCTGCCGTACTTGTCGCCCAGCGAGCCAAAGAAGATGCCGCCGATGGGCCGGGCAAAAAAGGCAATCGCAAAGGCCGCCCAGGATGCCGTGATCTGCATCGTGGGCGAGCTGGTGGCAAAGAACACCTTGCCCAGCACCGCTGCCAGGTAGCCGTAAACGGAGAACTCGAACCACTCGACAAAGCTGCCCACGACGGAAGCCAGCACCACGCGGTTGAGTTCCTTGGATTGCACCGCGCGGGGTGCCGCGGTCGAGGATGGGGACGACCCGTCCGAGGGGCTTGCACTTGGGGCGGCAAAGCCATCTGCCATGGGATTGTGGGTGTGCATCGAGAGTCCTTGGTGTCCTGCAGGGGAGAAAAATGGGAGCAGACCAGCGGGCCTTGCCGCTGGCCATGGTCACGCGATCAGGCGGGGTTCAGCGGCCTGGCCTGGGCGTAGTCGGCTTTGGCTTGCTCGGCGCTGATATAGCCATAGGCCACATCGCGCTGCACCAGCGCAGCGGGGCGCAGTGCCGCATCGCCGTTGCCGCCGCCGCCGGGCAAATCCAGAATCAGGCGGCGCCCGGCCGGAATTTGCTGCTTGCCTTTGCCGCGCAGCGCCGTGCCGTCGTCCAGCGCCACCCGGCCCAGGGCCCCTGCCCCGCCGCCGTTGTGGCCCCGGGCCGCAAAATGCACGCGGTCAAACATGGCATTCAGGTCAAACTCAAAGCCCTCTGCCGAGCCCACCTCGATGCGCTGGCCCAGGCCCCCACGCCAGCGGCCGGCGCCGCCTGAGTTGGGACGCAGCTCCTTGCGCCAGATGATGATGGGGCCGATGCTCTCGGTCACCTCGACCGACATGGCCTGCACGCCGCTGGGGAAGGCGGTGGCGCTCAGGCCATCGCTGGACGGGCGCGCGCCGGTGCCGCCGGTGTTGAACATCAGGATTTCGTGCTGCTGGTTGCGCGTGGCTTGCGTAATGCCTTTGAAGCGCATCTGCAGATTCCACAGCGAGCTGGCCCCTTCGGCCGGGATCTCGCCCTGGCAAATGGGTTGCAGCGCGCCCAGCACCACATCGGGAATCAGGTGGCCGATGACATGGCGCACGGACACGGGGCGCGGGCGGTGGGCATTGAGGATGCAGTCCTCCGGCGCGCTGATCTCGAACGGTTCGAGCGAGCCCCAGTTGTTGGGGATCTCCGGCGCGATCGCGCATTTGAGCGCGTAAGAGGCATAGGCCTTGGTATAGGTCAGCGGCACATTGATGCCATAGCGGCTGGGGTCCGAGGTGCCGGCAAAGTCGGCGCGCAGCTTGTCGGCCGCAATCTCTACGGCCACCACCAGCTCGATCGGCTTTTCATAGCCATCCACGGTCATCGCATAGCGCTGGGTGCCGTCGGGCAAGGCGGCAATGCGCTCGCGGGTGGCACGCTGGCTGTTGTCAAAGATAAAGCCGGCCAGGTCTTCCAGGTCGCGCAGTTCAAACTCGGCCAGCATGCCCTTGAGGCGGCGCATGCCGGTGGCATTGCAGACGGCCAGCGAATGGAAGTCGCCAATCACCTGGTCGCGCTCACGCACGTTGTTGCGCAGGATCTCGATCAGGTCCTCGTTGAGCGCGCCGGCGCGGAAGAACTTCATCGGCGGAATGCACAGGCCTTCCTCATAGACATCGCTGCCATCCGGGCCAAAGCCGCGGCCGCCAATGTCCACCACGTGGGCGGTGGCGGCAAAGTAGCCGATATGCTCTTTGTGGCCATCGCGGCCATGGAAGACGGGGGTGACGACGGTGATGTCGTGCAGGTGGCCGGTGCCCAGCCAGGGGTCGTTGGTGACCAGCACATCGCCATCTTGGAGCGTGCTGCGCTCAAAGCGTTTGGCGAAATGCGCCACTGACTCGGCCATCGAGTTCACATGGCCGGGGGTGCCGGTGACGGCCTGGGCCATCATGCGGCCTTGCTTGTCAAACACGCCGGCCGACAAATCGCCCGCCTCCCGCACGCTGGTGCAAAAAGCCGTGCGGATCAAGGTGACCGCCTGCTCTTCCACCACCGAGATCAGGCGGTTCCACATGATTTGGTAATGAACGTCTGTATTGTTTGCCATGATCACACTCCGCTTTCGATGCGTTCTACGAGCATGCAGTCGTCCGACTGCAGCACCACCTTGAAACCTGGGCTGACATAGGTCGAGGTTTCTTTCTCCACAATCACCACCGGGCCGGGCACGGCCTGCCCCCTTGGCAAGCCCAGGCGCTCATAGATATCGCAGGCGTAAAACTGCCCGAGCTTGCCGTCGAAGACCTCGCGGCGATCCAGCACCGTGCCAGCCCCCTTTTGGGGCGTTCCGCCCTGCTGCAACTCCGCTTTGGCCGGCGGCAAGGTCTTGGAACGCAAGGACAATGCCCAACTCACCACCTCGATATCGAGGCCGTCGATCGCGTGGCCGAACAAGGCCACATAGTTCTGCACAAAGGCGGCGTTGAGCGCGGGCACGCTGTCCGGCCCAAAGTGCTGCACGGGCACCGATACCGGAATCTCCCAACCCTGGCCGCAGTAGCGCATAAAGGCGCGCAGCTCCTTGACGGTTTCGCCGTCGTAGCCGGTGTCGTGCAAAAAGGCGCTCACCTCGACTTCCATCTCGCGCAGCATCTGGTTGACAGATTCGCCATCGAACTGGCTCATGCGCATCACCGAGCTGCGCAGCGATTCATAGGCAAAAGGCGCGCGCAGGAAGCCGATGGCCGAGCCCACGCCGGCGCCCGTCGGGATCAGCAGGCGATGGATGCCCAGCTTTTCGCACAGCCGCACCGCGTGCAGCGGGGCAGCGCCGCCATAGGCGATCATCGTGTAGGCCTCCAGGTCCTGGCCGGACTCCACCGCATGCATGCGCGCGGCATTGGCCATGTTCTCGTCCACCACTTCGGCCACGGCGTAGGCAGCGCGCACCGCGTCCAGGCCTTGGGCCTGGCCAACATGGGTGACCATGGCATCTTGCGCAGCGGGCATGTTCAGCTGCATGCTGCCGCCGGCAAAGCGGGCCGGGTCCAGCTTGTGCAGCAGCAGATCGGCATCGGTCACCGTGGGGCGGGCGCCGCCACGGCCGTAGCTGGCTGGGCCGGGCTCCGAGCCCGCGCTTTCCGGCCCCACGCGCACCTGGCGCATATCGTCCACATGGGCAATGGAGCCGCCGCCCGCGCCGATTTCGATCATCTCGATGACGGGAATCGAGATCGGCATGCCGCTGCCCTTTTTAAAGCGGTAGCTGCGCGCCACTTCAAACACCCGCGCTGTCTTGGGCACATGCTGATCAATCAGGCAGATCTTGGCCGTGGTGCCACCCATGTCAAAAGACACCACCTTGTCCTGGCCGTACTTGGCCGCAAAATCGCTGGCGTAGATGGCGCCGCCTGCCGGGCCTGATTCCAAAAGGCGCACCGGAAATTCAGCAGCATTCGTCAGCGACATCAGCCCGCCGCCCGAGTGGATCAGGTAGAGCGGGCAGTGCATGCCCTCTTCCACCAAGGCCTGTGCCAGGCGCTGCAGGTAGGAAGACATCAAGGGCTTCACATAGGCATTGGCGCAGACGGTGTTGAAGCGCTCGAACTCGCGGATCTGCGGCGAGACCTCGCTGGAGATGGACACTGACAGCTGGGGCAGCGCCTGGGCGATCAGCGCGCGCACCCGCTTTTCATGGGCCGGGTTCTTGTAGCTGTGCATGAGGCCCACGGCCACGCTTTGGTAGCCGCCTTCGCGCAGCTGCGCAATCACCTGCTGCAACTGTGCTTCGTCGAGCGGCTGTAGCTCCTGGCCCTTGGCATCGAGCCGGCCTGCCACGGTATAGCGGTGGTTGCGGGCGATCAGCGGCGCGGGCAGCTGGATGGCCAGGTCGTACTGCTCAAAACGGCCTTCGTTGCGCATCTCGATCACATCGCGAAAGCCTTCGCTGGTGATGAAGGCCGTCTTGGCGCCGCGCCGCTCGATCAGCGAGTTGGTAGCCAAGGTGGTGCCGTGGATCACCGTAGCGATCTGCGATGGCGCAATCCCGGCCTGGGCTGCCGCCTGCTTGAGGCCCGTGACAATGGCGCGCTCGGGCTTCTCGTAGTCGGTCAGCACCTTCTCACTGAACAGGACGCCATCGACCTCCAGCGCGATGTCTGTGAAAGTGCCGCCGATGTCTGCCCCGGCGCGTATAACTTGGCTCTTTGCCATTTGGTATCTCCGAATCATGCAAGCTGTGTGGATCAGAAGCTCTGATCTGGCAGCGATGATCGAGGCATAGACAAGTCGGCGCAAACAAGAAATTCGAGGGCTGGCACAAGCTGCGCTTCGCGGGTAGTAACCATTACGCGCTAACCCGGTGGGCATGCACGGCGACAGTGCAAAAATGCCAGGTTTTTATGGCGCATGCACCAGGCCTGCGCGGTCCTGCACCAATCAGGGTGAGAAGGCGCTATAGATCCGCTAAAACATGCTTGTGTAAAGCTTGAAAACAGCGCGCAAATTGGAGGCTGAAGCGCCGCGAGGCGACAAAGCTGTGCCGCCCGCACATGGCGAATGCCGCAACAAAAAAGCCCCAAGCAAAGCTTGGGGCCTGTGCGCAAAATGGCTGAGACCTACAGGTCCAGAGCCAGCTGGCTCTTGTCCTCGGCACTGGTCTCCACGGGCCTGAGGCTGCATTCCACCTTGATGGGGGTTTTGACCACGCAGCAGCAGGGAACCACTTCATTCGGCGCCACAAAGGCCAGGGGCTCTTGGGTGTAGACCACCTCGCCCTCCAGCAAGGTGATGCGGCAGCTGCCGCAATAGCCACCACGGCACTGGTACTCCACATCGTGGCCGGTGCGCTCCAACGCCTCCAGCAGGGTCTCCCCTGGCAGTACGCGTATAAGCCTGTCCGTGGTGCTAACGGTGGTCACAACTCGATTCCGCTCAGGTCATCCAGCGAGACTTCGGCGTTGATCTGGCCGACCAGGTAAGAGCTCAGCTCCACCTCTTGCGGGGCCACCTGCACGGTGTCCGACGACAGCCAGGTGTTGATCCAGGGGATCGGATTGCTCTTGGCGTTCTCAAACGCGGGCTTGAGGCCGATCGCAGACATGCGGATGTTGGTGATGTACTCCACATACTGGCTCAGGATGTCCTTGTTCAGACCAATCATCGAGCCGTCGCGGAACAGGTACTCGGCCCACTGCTTTTCCTGCATTGCCGCCGTCTTGAACATCTCAAAACATTCCTGCTCGGTCTCTTTGGCAATCTTGGCAAAGTCCGGATCGTCCTGGCCCGAGCGCATGATGTTGAGCAAATGCTGGGTACCGGTCAGGTGCAGCGCTTCATCACGGGCGATCAGGCGGATGATCTTGGCATTGCCCTCCATCAGCTTGCGCTCGGCAAACGCGAACGAGCAGGCAAAGCTCACATAAAAGCGGATGGCCTCCAGAATGTTCACATTCATCAGGCACAGGTACATCTTCTTCTTGAGCTGGTACACATTGATCTCGTGCACCACGCCGTTGATGGTGTGGCTACCTGCGCCCAGCTGGGCGTGCAGCATGGCATCGCGAATCAGGTCGTCGTAGTACGAGGAGATATCGCCTGCGCGCAGCTTGATGTTCTCGTTGCGCATGATGTCATCAAAGATCACCGAAGGATCATTGACGATATTGCGCAGGATGTGCGTGTACGAGCGCGAATGGATGGTCTCCGAGAACGCCCAGGTCTCAATCCAGGTCTCCAGCTCCGGCAGCGACACCAGGGGCAGGAAAGCCATATTGGGGCTGCGCCCCTGGATGGAGTCCAGCAAGGTCTGGTACTTCAGGTTGCTGATGAAGATGTGCTTCTCGTGGTCGGGCAGCTTCTGGTAGTCGATGCGGTCCTGCGTGATGTCCACTTCTTCGGGGCGCCAGAAGAACGAGAGCTGCTTTTCAATCAGCTTCTCGAAAATCGGGTACTTCTGCTGGTCGTAGCGGGCGACATTGACCGGATTGCCAAAGAACATGGGTTCCTTGAGCTGGTCATTGTCAACCTTGGAAAAGGTGCTGTATGCCATGGCCTTCTCCGCGCTTAGATCTTGCAGGCGCCGCTGGCGCAGTCGTCTTCTGCAGCGGCGCCCTGCATGTCTTCCGCACCGTCACGGGTGTTGTGGTAGTACAGCGTCTTGACACCAAACTTGTAGGCCTGCAGCAAGTCCTTGAGCAATTGCTGCATGGGCACCTTGCCGTCGGCAAAGCGCTGCGGGTCGTAGTTGGTGTTGGCCGAGATGGACTGGTCGACAAACTTCTGCATCAGGCCCACGAGCTTGAGGTAGCCATCGTTGTTAGGCATCTGCCAGAGCAGTTCGTACTGGCCCTTCAAACGGTCGATCTCTGGCACCACCTGGCGCAGGATGCCGTCCTTGGACTGCTTGACCGACACAAAACCACGAGGAGGCTCGATGCCATTGGTCGCATTGGCGATCTGGCTGGAGGTCTCGGACGGCATCAGTGCGGTCAGGGTGGAGTTGCGCAGGCCATGGGTCTTGATCTCGGCGCGCAGGGTTTCCCAGTCCAGGTGCAGGGGCTCGTCGGTCAGCGCGTCGATGTCCTTCTTGTAGGTATCGATGGGCAGAATGCCGGCGGCGTAGTTGGTCTCGGCAAAGGCGGTGCAAGGGCCAAATTCACGCGACAGCTGCACCGATGCCTTCAGCAGGTAGTACTGGATGGCCTCAAAGGTGCGGTGGGTCAGGCCGTTGGCCGAGCCGTCGGAATAGCGCACGCCGTTCTTGGCCAGGTAGTAGGCGTAGTTGATGACGCCCACGCCCAAGGAGCGGCGCTTTTCAGTCGCGACGCGGGCAGCGGCCACCGGGTAGTCTTGGTACTCCAGCAGGGCATCGAGCGCACGCACGATCAGGTCGGCCAGCTCTTCGAGCTCGTCGGTGGATTCCAGCGCGCCCAGGTTGAAGGCGGACAAGGTACAAAGCGCGATTTCGCCGTTCTCGTCCTTGATGTCTTCCAGCGGGCTGGTAGGCAGCAGGATTTCCATGCACAGGTTCGACTGGCGAACCGGCGCCACAGCCGGGTTGAAGGGGCTGTGGGTGTTGCAGTGGTCCACGTTCTGGATGTAGATGCGGCCGGTGCTGGCGCGCTCTTGCATCATCAGCGAGAACAGCTCCACCGCTGGCAGAGTGCGCTTGCGGATGGATTCGTCGTTCTCGTACTTGACATACAGCTCTTCGAACTTGTTCTGGTCGGCGAAGAAGGCCTCATACATACCAGGCACATCGTGGGGCGAGAACAGGCTGATGTTCTGGCCCTTGATCAGGCGTTGGTAGAGCATGCGGTTGATCTGGATGCCGTAGTCCAGGTGGCGGATACGGTTCTCTTCGACGCCACGGTTGTTCTTCAGCACCAAGAGCGACTCGGCTTCCAGGTGCCACAGTGGGTAGAACAAGGTGGCTGCACCACCGCGCACTCCCCCTTGCGAGCAGGACTTGACGGCCGACTGGAACATCTTGAAGAAAGGCAGGCAGCCGGTGTGCTGCGCCTCGCCGCCACGGATCTCGCTGCCCAGGGCGCGGATGCGGCCGCCGTTGATGCCGATGCCGGCGCGCTGCGAGACGTACTTGACGATGGCGCTGGTGGTGGCGTTGATGCTGTCCAGGCTGTCATCGCACTCAATCAGCACGCAGGAGCTGAACTGGCGCAAAGGCGTGCGCACACCCGACATGATGGGCGTGGGCAGCGAAATCTTGAAGCGCGAGACGGCATCATAAAAGCGCTTGATGTACTGCAGGCGGCGGTCGGCCGGGTACTTGGCAAACAGGCTCATTGCCACCAGCACGTACAGAATCTGCGGGCTCTCATAGATGCGCTTGGTCACCCGGTTCTGCACCAGGTACTTGCCTTCGAGCTGCTTCACGGCTGCGTAGGAGAAATCCATGTCGCGCCAGTGGTCGATGAAACCATTGATTTCTTCGTACTCTTCGCGGCTGTAATCGGCCAGCAGGTGCGGATCGTACTTCTTGAGCTCGGTCAGCTTTTGCACGTGGTCGTACAGATGCGGTGGCTCAAACTGGCCAAAGGCAATCTTGCGCAGATGGAAGATGGCCAGGCGTGCAGCCACGTACTGGTAGTCGGGCGCGTCTTCGGAGATCAGGTCCGCGGCGGACTTGATGATGGTTTCATGGATGGCATCGGTGCGGATGCCGTCATAAAACTGGATATGCGACTGCAGCTCGATCTGTGACACGGAAACATCGCGCAGGTCCTTGGCGGCCCAGTCAATCACTCGGTGGATTTTGTCCAGGTCGATGGGTTCTACGCGACCGTCACGCTTGGTGACTCTCATAGTGGTTGTCTGGTTCATTTGCGATGTTTCTAATGGGATAAAAGACGCAGGGCCACGGGCTGACGCACCTGTCCCGCGCCAAAACGCGCCTGACATTGCAGGCGCGTAAAGACGGGAGCTAGACCAGGGACAACAACCAGTGGGGGAAAGCGGTGGACACTACATATAGTGTCTATGGGCTTGAGTGTACGCTACCTGTAGCGTTATCGGTAGCAAAAATGTGGCACCAATTTCTGCTAGGGAATGCGGTGCTCAGAGGGGAAATGCAAGAAAAGCAACATGCATTGCCTGAATAATTTTATGTTTTCAGTTGCTTTCTATCACCGCACCCAGACCAGGGAAATGGGCGGGCATTCTGGGCGGCCATCGCCACCATGGCGGCACCTGGAGGCCGCCAGCTTGCGGGGCTGTTCAGCACATTACAGCCAGCGCTTTAAAGCTTGGCAACACCGCTTGTAGACGGCGCCATCGCAGACGGTGTGCACAACGATGTTTCCGCGCTGCACAAATGAAAAACCTGCTGCACTTGCATGCAACAGGTTTTCAAAAGGAATGGTCGGAGCGGTGGGATTCGAACTCACGACCCTCTGCTCCCAAAGCAGATGCGCTACCAGGCTGCGCTACGCTCCGACTAA